>NZ_JBUIOB010000017.1:0-1970366 GCF_056113345.1 Candidatus Arsenophonus phytopathogenicus | reverse complement strand
ACAGTATTTTATTGAATGCGAAAGACGGATTTTACAGCCGTCATTACCGGGTAATTACATCGAAGCATTAGAAGCCCTGATTATCTCTGAAAAGGAAAAAGCGGTTATTACTGACCAAAGAGATGAAGCACTTCGGACAAAATCACAAATCAGTCGCACTCGTGAAGCTTCTGCAATGGGCAAACTTAGTGTGGCTACGCGTAAAAATAGAGAACTTACCGAACGACTAGGAGAAAGTGTTAAACATGCCACCATCACAGCCGTAAAGAATGCCACAGGGAAAGAATATAAGTTTGCTCCACTTCGCAGATGGTGTCGTGAGAACCAGGTGGAAGCAACCGAAGTACCGGATATTCGTTATGGTCAGGTTAAGTCATGGCCTGCTAAATCATGGCTACAGGTATACGGCATCAATCTGAAATCGTTATTTACTAATAGCCAACGTATTCACTAGAAATTGACAGCTATTTGGTGTTTCTGAATCACTCAAAAAAAGACCAGCGCAAGGCTGGCCAACACCAGGGAAAATGTTGCTGTTAACCAACACACAACGGAAACAATGCTATCACAAATAACCTTATAAATAATAATGTTTTAATCAACATTTACATTCATGTAATCAATAACCGGAGAAATCCTATGAATAATATCCATGAATACCGAACAACGTTACATCATGTAAAAGCTGGTATACAGGTTATTTATCATGGTGAGATGATGAAAATAATTAGATTGAAGGAGAAAAAATTAACAAACAAGAGGTTGATATATCAATTTGATACCGATGGAGAAAGTAAAACATTAACCGGAAATGGCGGCAAGAAAATCACTGTATTAGAAAAAATAGACGACTTGCATAAAAGTAAAAGCTGGTATGTTTAGGAGATGAAGTGAAGTATGACCTGATACTCCCAGACCCACCCTGGCAATACCAAAACAAAGCATCAAACGGCGCAGCAAATAAATCCTAATACTCTTCCCCACAAATCATATGCCCTGACCTAACAAAGCACGAAGATAAACTTTTCGCTCTTCGTTATTGGTTTTCTGTGGGGCAATGAAGCGCCTGAGAATAGTGTGAGTTTTTGAATGAGGATAAATAAACATGATTACTTTAGCGGAATGGAACGCTCGAAGGGACAGGCCACGCCGAATGGATACCGTCAGAATTTGGGCAAGAAATGGACTAATTCAGCCCCCACCCATCAAGGACGGTAGAGAATACCTTGTCGAAGAATACGCCGTCAAAGTCAACAGTCTTAACGAAATTAGCCATCAGAGTTTGTTATTACGAAGGATAGGTCATGACCAGAACCAGAAAAATAAAAAATCGGGATTTGCCCCCTAACCTGTACAAAAGAAACGGGTATTATTCCTATAGAGACCCGCGTACACGGAAAGAATACGGTTTGGGTAGAAACAAAGCCTATGCAATTAACGAGGCTATCAGTGCTAATCAGTTATTACTCAATGACGAAAAGGTAAAGCCACTAACAGAAAGGATCGATGGACAAGGAGCTGTCTATTTCCATGAGTTTTTAGATAGATATGAAGAAATATTGAAAACAAGAGGATTAAGGGAAAAAACATTAAAAGATTATAAAAGTAAAGTATTAGCGATAAGAAAAGGAATTCTTGACGCACCAATAGAAAATATTTCTACTAAAATAATTAGCGACTTTATTTATTCATATATAATGAACGATAAGCCATCGGCTGCTAAGCAAATAAGGGGAACTTTGAATGATATTTTCAAGGAAGCTCTTTACACGGACATCATAAAAATTAACCCTGTATCTCAAACAAAAAATCCAAAAATTAAAATTCAGCGAGCAAGGTTGTCTCTCGATGACTTTAATACTATTTTGAGTTTAATAAATGACAATCATCATTGGTTGAGTCAAGCAATGAAACTTGCTTTAGTTACGGGGCAAAGAGTATCTGATATTGATATTGCAAAAATGGAATGGAAAGATATATATGATAGGAAACTATGGATTGTTCAACAAAAAACCGAAACTAAAATAGCAATTCCTTTAGATCTTGAAATTGAGTCTACAAAATTAATCAATATTTTGAAAAACATTAATCATGTAGCTGACTTTGTTATCACAAAAAATAAAAAACAAATTACAGCAGTAAGAATATCAACCGAATTTGCAAAATTTAGGGATAAAACAAAGTTAACATGGGAAGGATCTCCCTCGACTTTTCATGAAATTAGAAGCTTGTCGGCAAGACTGTATACTGAAAAAATGGGTAATAATTTTGCTCAAAAATTATTAGGCCATAAATCAGCAGAAATGACAGCTAAATATCAGGATGAAAGGAATAATAGTTGGATTGAAATTTAAAATTATAGTGAGTGAATAATGAATTATTGTGATAATTTATTTCTATCTATCTATCTATCTGATATATAAGTATTTTAAATTCATGAAACTTATACAATATAAGACTCGGATTTTTAAATCTAAAATCTTGGTTCTTGATTACCTTATGACCAAACAGTGATTATTTTCATTTTTACACTTTACAACTAAGATAAGCCCCGCTATTATTCCGCTCGTTGTGAAGCGCACAGCCAATTCCTCCATAGTTCAGTTGGTAGAACAGCGGACTGTTAATCCGTATGTCACTGGTTCGAGCCCAGTTGGAGGAGCCAAACAATCTTAACTTATACTTTTGTTATTACTTTTATAACTTATTAGTTTGATACAGGTTAATCTGCTATTTAATATAGCTATTTTGCTTTTTTCACTTTATCATCTCTAGTTAACATACTCACAACTCATCTTTTTCATTATCTACTTTTAAGATGGAGTCAATTTAATGACCCAAATCACGACAACTATTAAAATTCGCCGCCCAGACGACTGGCATGTTCATTTTAGAGATGATGATATATTAAAACTTGTTGTGCCGTATACTAGCCGATTTTTTGGTCGAGCTATTGTTATGCCAAACTTGGTACCGCCAATTACTGATATTGTTCAAGCAAAATCTTATCGAAAAAGGATACTTGATGCGATCCCTGCAGAACATTCATTTACACCATTAATGACCTGCTACCTAACCGATTCCACTGACACCCAAATAGTAGAAGAAAGCTTCAATCAGGGGATATTTACTGCCTGTAAACTTTACCCAGCCAACGCAACGACTAACTCTAAATATGGGGTATCAAAGATAGCCAATATTTATCCCGTTTTTGCCAAAATGGAAAAAATAGGTATGCCACTATTAGTTCACGGTGAAGTCACAAACAGTGATATTGATATTTTTGATTGCGAAGCCTATTTTATTGATCAAACGATGGAGACTATTAGAAAAGATTTCCCCAGCCTAAAAATTGTGTTTGAACACATTACCACTAAAGAAGCCGTTCAATATGTACTTGCTGGTAATGAAAAGCTGGCTGCGACCATCACACCACAACATTTAATGTTTAACAGAAATCATATGTTAGTTGATGGCATTAAACCTCATTTATATTGTCTACCTGTTTTAAAGCGCGACATCCATCAAAAAGCATTACATGAAGCAATAACAACAGGTTGTCAACGCTTTTTCCTTGGCACAGATAGTGCACCCCATACACAAAATAGAAAAGAGTCTGCCTGTGGTTGTGCCGGTGTTTTTAATGCACCTACTGCCCTTACAGCTTATGCTACCGTTTTTGATGAAATGAATGCGATGGAAAACTTTGAAGCGTTTTGTTCATTAAACGGCGCTAAATTTTATGGCTTACCTGTTAATGAAGGGTTTATTGAATTTAAACGTAAAAAAGTAATTATCCCTGACAAAATTTCCCAAGGTGAAAATCATTTAATTCCTTTTTTAGCAAATGAAGATGCTAATTGGGAAATCAATGTACTATAATTCTCTACTATAAAGTTACCATGGCAATGGTTGATTATTAATTTATCAACCACGGTCATCTTTTATCATATGATTTGTGCTTAAAAAAACAGCTAGTTCATTAAAAATAACGCTATTATCGAGGTTTATTTTACTAACAATATATTATTTATAAACAATATAAGCTCATACGTTAGTTAATCTGTTTATCAAAAAAATTCTATAAAATAAACAATAAAACTAATAAAAATTCAGAAAGATAATGGATATACTTTCTGAAAAGCGTTATTAATAAAGCTAAATTATATAAATAAACTAAATCAATTAATAAACAATATTAAGCTAATATGGGTATTCAATTAAATACTTACTATGATATTTTAATTATATAACAGTAAGACATTTACAAAATTTTATCGTTATTTCTTATTTTACTTATAGCAAGAAACCAATAAGAAATTTATCATTTATCTATTACTTAGACAAGGATGTTTTGTAATGAAAATTTTAATCATTGACGAATGTTATTATACAAGATTAGGCATCAGTGAATATTTATCAAAAATCAATAAACTGCAGTTTATTAGTCAAGATAATATTAACTCTGCCATTAATCATATTAATAATTTTTCTCCTGATGTTGTTTTAGCCAATTTAACACATTATTGTCATCATGCAGAGTATTGTAATCAACTACAAACATTTATTGAAAAACTACATAATGTACGTTTCTATATTTATCTTGACTCTCCTTAGCCTTTCACGAATCGGCCCATCTTACTAAAAAATCAATGCTTTATTATGTCTAAAAAAATATTAAATCACATATTAGAACGTTTAATAGAAACCAATAGCATATTAAAAAATATCACTTATTTATCCAATGACAATGCATCTATTTTTAGTTATCAAGAGCAAAAATTGGATGAATGCAGTACCTAATCACGTTATTGCCAGAAAAATTGGAATTAGTAATAGCACTGTGTATTCCCATAAAAGACACATTACTGAAAAAATTTTTGTTAATAATCGAATTGAACTTTTTTTTGTTTATAATATTTTTAAATATATATATTCAAATGATTAAAATATTTTCTATTTACAAAAGGAATACAACTTAATCATATTATAAATAATATAATTAATTTTATTCTTAATTTATATCAATTTTCTTGCTTTGCATTTATTTAAAATGAGTACGACCAATCATTCTCGTGCTCACTATCTTTTATTTCATTTACATCTGATATCATTGATAAAATACTTCAATATATGATCTTTAATAAGTTATACCAACTGCTAAAAAGAAAGACCATATTAAATTGCAGCATATCACCCTCATCAACGGAAAAATGTATAGTAACCCCCTCTTGAAACAAACCAATGTTAAGTAGTGAATGGCGATTAAATATACAACTATAGTTTTAGCTTTGCTAAAAAGATGTCACAATAGATAATATTAATACTGACTAAACAAAACGCAGATGATAAAAGTAACTCCTTTTAAAATTTCATATTTACATCCCCAATATTGGCTAACATGGTTAGGAATTGGGCTCCTTTATTTACTGGTTTTACTGCCTTATCCTGTTATCTATTGGCTAGGAACTCGCCTTGGACGGTTATCCAAATATTTCCTAAAAAAACGCCTACAGATTGCAGAGCGTAATTTAGAACTCTGCTTTCCGGCTATGAGTGCGCAGCAACGCCAGCAAATGATCGATAAAAATTTTGAATCTGTAGGTATGGGATTATTTGAGACAGGTATGGCCTGGTTCTGGTCTGATAAACGGATACAACGCTGGTTTACGATTAAAGGGCAGAATAATATTGAAAAAATTCAGCTGACAGGGCAAGGGATCATCGTAGTAGGAATTCATTTTCTAACGCTCGAATTAGGCGCTCGTATCTTTGGTATATTAAATCCTGGTATTGGTGTTTATCGCCCAAACGACAATCCAGTAATGGATTGGTTGCAGACCCGAGGACGGTTGCGATCTAATAAATTTATGCTTGATCGCAAAGATATAAAGGGCATGATACGCAGCCTAAAACACGGAGAAATTTTGTGGTATGCGCCAGATCACGATTATGGCCCAAGAAAAAGTGTTTTTGTGCCTTTTTTCGCTGTCAAACATACCGCTACCACTATCGGTACCCATATTCTGGCAAAACTTGCCGATCCAGCCATAATACCTTCTACCCCTAGGCGGTTAGCTAACGCAAAAGGTTATGAATTGCTTATCCAACCAGCAATAACCCACTTGCCACAGCAGGATGAAATTTCTACTGCAGCTTTTATGAATAAATTGATTGAGAAACAGATTATGCAAGCGCCCGAGCAATATATGTGGCTACATCGTCGATTTAAAACCAGACCCAAAGATATGCCATCGCTTTATGGTGAGCTTGATAACATACACGATTAATAAAACTACCAGTAACTGTGTTGTCTGACCAATCACTAGGCTTATCCAAACAATTTTTTGCTAATCCACTATCATTAAATTAACTATTGATTAAATGCTAAAATATCACCCTAATATATGATTAAAATGATGGCTTTATCATTTTTTTACTTCAAATTAAATTTGTTGTAAATAATATAATAACAATCAGAAAATGAACATTTATCTTATTTATTTACATGATTTTTAACTATATTTTCTGTTTTAGTCTATCTAAGATAGGAAAAATAATATTTTTGTCGACTTTTTTATAAAAAATGGTTTAAATAAAAGTAAATATAGTTTTCTAATAATTAAACAGAAAATAATATTGCACAATATTGGATTAACAGCAATATTTGAACTGAAAAAGATAATATTTTTATAACCTAAAGCTAATATTTTTTACTTTTATAATTTCACTGGTAGAGTATTGATGGAGAATATTTAGATGCAACGCACAGTAACAAAAACTAAAACCTTCTTTGGTCATCCCTATCCTCTGAGCTCTCTCTTCTTAACTGAGATGTGGGAACGTTTTTCATTTTACGGCGTGCGGCCACTGTTGATCCTCTTTATGAGTGCAACCTTATTCCAAGGAGGAATGGGATTAACAATCGAGCAAGCATCAGCTATTGTTGGTATTTTTGCCGGTGGAGTTTATATTACCTCACTTCCTGGCGGATGGTTAGCTGATAACTGGTTTGGGCAGCGTAAAGCAGTTTGGTATGGCTCACTAATTATTGCATTAGGCCATCTCTCCATCGCGTTTTCTGCAATTTGGGGTAATAGCCTATTTTTTATCGGATTATTATTTATTGTACTTGGAACGGGTTTATTTAAAACCTGTGTTACTGTTATGGTTGGCACTCTGTATAGAAAAGATGATACACGCCGTGATGGCGGATTTTCACTGTTCTATATGGGAATTAACATGGGCTCATTTATTGCACCGTTAATTATTGGACCACTTTATGAAAAATATGGTTGGCATATCGGCTTTGGCCTTGGTGGAATTGGGATGCTGGTTGCTCTACTTATCTTCCGATTTTATGCCGTCCCCCAAATGCGTCGCTACAGTAAAGAAACAGGTATTGATGCTAGTTGGGAACAACCAACCGTCAAGCGTAAAAACATTGGTAAATGGATCACATTTGTAATGGTATTATTGGCCGCTATCGTGATATTTATTGCGACCGACATCGTGCCATTTAATGCTACCATTGTGGCCAAAAGTTTTGCTTATATCATTGTCGCCTTTGTTAGCCTCTATTTTATTTATATGTTTTTCCGGGCAGGATTAAATCAAAATGAGCGGATGCGCTTATTAGTCTGCCTCATCCTACTTATTTCAGCGACATTTTTCTGGTCAGCTTTTGAGCAAAAACCGACCTCATTTAATATTTTTGCTCGTGACTATACTGATCGCCATCTTAATAATGGCTTTGAAATTCCAACTATTTGGTTTCAATCAATTAATGCGCTTTTCATCATCACTCTTGCCCCGCTATTCAGTTGGCTATGGCCAACAATGGCTAAGCACAATATACACCCGACTAGTACCACAAAATTTGCCATAGGTATCTTATTTGCTGCTGCTGGTTTTGTCGTTATGATGGTAGCCGCAAACATAGTTATCATGCATAATGTCAATGTTTCACCTATTTGGTTAATCAGCAGTATATTATTATTAACCTTAGGTGAATTATGTTTAAGTCCAATTGGACTAGCAACAATGACATTACTGGCGCCTAAAAAAATGCGCGGACAAGTCATGGGGCTTTGGTTCTGTGCTAGCGCGTTAGGTAATCTGGTTGCAGGAATTATGGGCGGAAATATCAATAAAGAACACTTACAGTCTATGCCGGCCCTCTTTTCCCGCGTTTCTATTGCCCTAATAATTTGCGCTGCAGTGTTGGCAATCTTAATTATTCCTATCAGAAAAATGCTACAAAACACCGATCAACAAACAATTTAGGCTAAATAATGAATTCCTTCCCCTCGATTCGAAAAATTAAGTGGAGCTATTAATAACGGATAAAAATAAAAATGTTGACTATTTTCAGCATCTTAGAATAGCTATCACCCTAAAACTATATTACAGTAATAAACTAGGCTCAGACGACTCATTTGATATGACAAAATAGCTATCATCTTTTTTGATAAATAGTATTAATTGATTCTAATTCTATTTACCAGCTTACAAGGCAATCACTATGACTATTAAATATGCAGTAATTAGTGGTGGATGTTTTTGGTGTACGGAAGCGATATTTGAACAGGTAATTGGTGTAAAATCGGTAGAAAGCGGATATACCGGTGGAACTGTAGAAAACCCCACTTATGAACAGGTTTGCTCCGGTAATACAGGACATGTAGAAGCTATTCGCATCGCTTTTGATCCACAACAAGTAAACTATAATGAGTTGCTAGCTATCCACTTTGCTACCCATGATCCAACTCAGTTAAACCGACAAGGCAATGATATTGGTAGCCAATATCGTTCCGCTATTTTCTTCACCTCTGCACAACAAAAACAGGCCGCCGAAATAGCGATAAACAATGCTCAACAAACCTATGCAGCACCGATAGTAACGACCTTAGAGCCTTTTAAAAAATGGTATCCAGCAGAAAAATATCATCAAAATTTTTGGCAGAATGAAGGTCAACAGAACAGTTATTGTTTAGCTATAATCCCTGCCAAATTACAAAAACTACGCTCACTTTTTGCTAACAATAGCCGCTCACCATCGTAAGCAAACAGTGAGCTTTTAACAAAAGAAATAATTACCATGGTATTGGGAATTTTTGCTTCTATTTTAATATCGGCAATTATTAATCTTTTATAAATGCTTATTAAAATAACTACTATTTAATCACTATCGCCTACTAATTATTATCTTTTATATTCTAAGTGATAATTTCGCGATTCAGCTATGTTTGTTACCTATACTGCGATGCAAGACTTTTAATTCGCCTAAAGTTGTGACTTGTTTTTTTATATCATAATAATTAACGTCATTATGATTCATTTTATCAATTAGTTTATCTAAATCTTTTTTATTAATATATATTTTATCAGAATTAGAAACCACTTTATAAAGCTTAGTTATTGCCATTCTCATTGTATCCTTACCATTATCCCGATTACTACGTCCATAATTTTCCATGTGAGGATCATCTGGTTGATAGTTAGCAGCCGCACTATTTTTTACACTAGCCAATTGAACCGATAATGCCTTAGTGTGGCTAATATCACTAACTGTGGCATTCATAGAACTGTCACTTGATAATCGAATATAACCATGTTTATTACCAATACCGAAATTATTCATACACTTTACCTAATAGAAATTAATTATTAATAAATATATGGAAGCGTAAAATTTATACTATTTCATATTAGGCTTAAAACCAAAATCCGCTTAATAGAACATTTAACCTTCATTAATCAGCTTCTTTTTTTAAACAGTATTGGCACTTTCGACTAAATTAAAAATAAAGGTTTCGTCCTAATAAAACAGATTCCCGCTAAAATCAATAGCTGTTTACCATACAATTGCTATCAGTTGCTTTGAACAAATTGAAGCAATCTTACTGGGGCAACACCAAAAAATTATTCTTTAAAGGATATTTAAATGTTCAACTATAAATATACAATTACAATTCTCTGGCGCAGTTTTTTCACAGGCATCATAAATAAATCCAAAAGGCCCATCTTCTTTTTTTCATAGATTACCTACAGTTTGAATGGTAAACTCTTTTTCAATTTCATTTTCATTCTTTAAAACAAATTTCATATCTAGGGTTTTATCATCACCAACTAAATAGATATAATGCTGAAACTTGCTAGAAGCCGACTGACTTTCCTGTATTGCAAGTGCCATTTCAAAAGATTGTACCGCTGCTTTTTCTACAATAATGCCTTGCAACACCCCACGCCACTCTCCATTTATTCCATCTGCGCTGAAAACACCGCTAGCACCTGCAATTTTCTTTAATGCCGGACAATTTTCAGTGGTCTGAGATATTAGAGAAAAACTAATTAATGATACTGCTATTATCAGGGTTACTATTTTTTTCATGTCAAATGCTCTTTATTTATATATTTTTATAAATTACTATTTATATATTTAAGCAGATCATGATTTGTATACCAAAAATACATTAATAAAATATTATATTAACTAAGATATGATTTTATTAACTTACATTAACAAATTATTTACAAAAATTTCTGTGATATTAAAATAATTTAGTGTTATTAAATTATTTTATTCACTATTTGATTAATAAAATAGTAATCTATATCAGTTTTCAATTTTTTTAATGTATATATTACCTGGTAAAATAATACTATCTTTTATGCTAATCGCTTGCTGATGCCTTAAATCGTATAAATCCAGAAAAATATGTTGTAAGCAGGAATGAGGTTTAACTACTCAATTATTGATTGTTAAAGATTATACTTAACATCATAACTGAATAGTAATAAATAAAAAATTGAGGGATATTTGGCTAAATATCGATATTAAAGTAAAAATAAATTAATATTATCTTTAAATTACAATAAGTATTAATAATCAAGAAATAGACTTTATAATTTGTTAAAATGGAAGAAAAAAAACGCATTCTACAAAAATGACTCGCAAAATATTTTCTTTCGTGGTAAATATTAAGAAAAGCAGCGTTAACCACGCCGCCTTCATTTTACTAAATCAAACATTAACTTTATCATCTTAATGCTTGTTGTATGCTCTTTTCAAAGTCGTCCCAATTACATAAGCCACTTTCATCAATTGGACAATTCTCAAGCGATAAAGTGACCTGTTTTGGTGGGTTATTTAATGTCAATGGCGTCCCATCGCGCAATTGATTTACTGACTGATAAATATATTCAACTTTTAGATAATCTTTATTAGTTTTCTTATTATGCCAGCGCTGAAACACTAATTTGCCACCAATTGGTGTGTTTTCATATTGTTCAGGCAACTGATAAGGGGCAAAATCCAGAGCAGACATGACTGATGCAATATTTGTATCATGACCAAACATCATCAATAATTTTGATCCTTCATTATTCTTTTATTCAACAAAATGCAAATTTATGTAGCTTAATAAAGGCTTAGCTATATTTTAGTTGCAAATGCAACTGCATGATAGCCATTTTTAATTTCATTAAGTGTTTTCCATTGCTCCGGTGTATTAATTGATCCCCAAGCAACATTTTTTGTAGCAAATCCTTGGTAATACTGCAGATCAAAAACGTCTACAGCGGCTGTCGCTAATCCTAACCGTCCAAACACAAGTGGCTGTTTATCTGCACTAATAATCATCTTATTGGGGTACTAACCAGCTCACACAACTTGTCTTTTTTACATAGTGTTGAATTTTTAAAATCCAAAATAGTGGAAATTTGTTTATAAGCTTCTGCTAAATCTAAATGTACTAATTTTTCTGTCATAGCGGTTATGGCTTGCTGTTTAAATTCTGCACTGTTGTCAGTAATAACTAAGTCAAAAATAGGATCCAATTTTCCTTTAGCCATATCTGTTCGATAAAAAACTTTAATCGAACAATCAGGAAAAGCACCAGTAATAAAAGATTGTGCTGTGGCAATAGTGCACTGTAGATTGTTCGCATAAATATAAACATTATTTGAGTCTGGACATTGATCTGACCGCAATAGCCCTACTCTATCAAACCAAGACCCAAAGTAATTTCCCATATAAATCTCTAATTGGCGGCCTTTATTGGTAAGATTTCCATCTTTAGTATGCCAAATAGGCCAAAAGTTTATTCGTTGCGCGGGCTAATATATCCTCATATATTATTGGTGCTCTTAAATTATGCCTACTTAAAATTAATACCTTAGTCAATTCATAATCTTGAAATTTTTCTAACGAATAACTTACTGGCGATATTAAAATTAACAGAAGCCATATCATTAATCTTTTTTTCATCTTTTCAACGCTCCTTTAAAGTTCATTATAATTTATTTTATTAATAAAACTTTATTTAGATGGAGTCAATTAAAAATAAATTTCATTTACCATAAAATTTTGACTTTGCTTGTTTTTAAGAATATTTATTAATTTCCACTTCAATTACATGAAATAAGATGGTATTTGATAATACATTTTGCTTATATTACAAACAACATAATCATTAACATAATTAATTTTTATTTAATGTCGGATAATTATTTACATACCTTTAACAAGCAGGCATTACAATCAGAATAATATACTAATTAGGGTAATGTTTTAGTGAAAAAACTAAAACCTTCCGCCAATTACAACGCATTAATTACAAGATTGATATTACAAAAATAAAATTCTATATAATATCTATTATTATATAAAATAAAAATTATCGATTATTAAATTAATAAAATTTAACTTTTACATAATTGCAAAAAAAGCCAGCATCGCCAAAATGACTGGCTTTAAACACACAAGAAAAAAATATTTTTTGATAAAATTACTTGTCTTAATCTCATAAACGAGAGTAAAAAAATCAGTATTTTTAAATAGTGTTTATTTTAATCAATCTATAAGCATATAATTCACTATTAATTAATAATAAATTATATGAGCGATAAATTAGCAACCAAAAATATTACAAATCTATTAATTGACTTCAAATTATCTTTTATATCTGTGCCTTAATCATTATTAAATTTTCACAAAAAATACTCATATTGCAAAAAACCATGATGTAATAATCCCTAAGTGTTGGCCCCAATCATGCCATAAAAATAATGCTGGTTTAGACTAAAGCTATTTTTATTGTTTAATATGCTTTAGTAAAAATTATGCTAATAAAATATTTATCTATAACTTTTCTAATTATGGTAAACATAAAATACCGATAATAAGAAAATTCATAGGTCAGAACAGCTGACGATTTAACACTATTAACAATGAAGATACCATATTGCTTAAACGTGTTAGCGGTACATTTTTCATTGTCCTCGAATTGAGTAAAATTTAATCCCTCAAGTAATAAGCATAAAAAAAAAATATAAATCTTAGTTAACGTAATCATTATAAATTAAACCAAAAAAAAATTTATGGAATAAATCATACCTAAAATAGTCATATAAAAAATTTTCTATTTTTAAACTCATGCTTCTATTTTACAACTCGATAACCATAAAAATATCACAACTTACTTTAAAAGAGTAAGCGATTTTTAACTAAAATACTAAATTAAACAAGTAAATTTTAACTTTATAATATCGTTTTTAAAGCCATATTTAAATTTATAAAAAAGCAAATACAACCCCATTTGCTATTCTTACTGATATTTAATTACTAAATAATTTTTTTGTGTACTGCTGGCACACTTTGCTTCTTACTCCTTTCTCATTAAAATATCTATCAACGTAGCATTTTTTATCCTTTATGTCACAAAAAACTCCATTATCAAATGTAAAGGCGGTTTTATCAAATGAACCTTGAGACAATAAGCGCTTAGCTTGTATTTTGCCTAAATATTTTTCTGTTAAACTGACTGATACTCCTTCAATTCTATCAGCGCATATGTATCTATCACACAATACATTAGGTGCTGGTGAAGTAAGTAATTTTGGTGATATGGCCAAAGTAAAAGTTGAATAGAAATATAAAACCACACTTAGTAACAATAATGTAAAATTTTTCATAAAAATACTCATCATTTAACCTCTAACTAAAAAATATAAATAAAGTATCTAATACAAAACTGATAAAACTACACATAAATTTCTATTTTACCTTTTGCCGAGTAAAAATAGAGCCATGGCACAACCCAAACGATTATTTAACATTAATGTAATAAAATGTTATTTACAATTAATCCATTGAACTTATTTAATTAAATTATGTATCAAATATAAAATACCATACGATGATAAAATCATCGATTTAACCATTTTAGATAGCTATTATATTAAATATTTTAACAATTTTATATTCATTATCAATTAATTACATGATGGTTATAATACTTGTCTAAATTTAGCAAAATGAGCATTAATTATGTAAAAATAGTGTTAACATCATCTCATTACAATCTTTATCTCTATTATTTTTATAATCATAAACAAATAATCACAAAATGTAGAAAATGATCCTATAAAATCTACATAACGAAAAAATAAGAGTGAAAATTACTATAAAAAAATACTACAATTAGTTAAAGTAAGCATAGTTAACAACATTATGCTTATGCTTTAGTGCCTTAATTTAATAAATTAATAACATTATGTGCAGAACTGTTTTATTACAGATGACTAATTCCTAACGCTAAATTTTTTGGCAAAATAACATAAAAATTAGAATATTACGTCATTTATTTATTTTGTTAATTGAATAGCAAGTCAATTAACAAACGGACTAATTATCAGGGTATATTATGAATACATCCATTATCTATACCGAATCTTCGATGAACTTTGGTGGCCAAGAAGCTCAAGCTTTACTACAAATGAAAGGCCTAATACATCGAGGCTTTAACGTAACTTTAGCTTGCCATATTGACAGCAAAATTGCACATGAAGCAAAAAAAAACAATATTCCTATCTATCATGTTTCATTTACTAATAGCGCTAATCCTACGTCAATCATGCGTCTACGCAAACTACTACGCCAGCAGCAAACAATTTTAGCCGTTTGTCACAGTGGCCATGATGCGAATAACCTTGCCATCGCAGTAAAAACATTAGCTAAGAAACAACGACCATGTGTACTGCGACAAAAAACCTATCTGTCGGGTAAAATAAAAGCCTTCAGTATGAATTACTTATTCGATTACGTCATTGTACCCAGCGAACCAATGCGAAAAACATTATTGCAATCTGGTTGTATGCCACAAAAGGTGAAGGTTGTTCATCCTGGATTTGATTTTTCTAAAATGGTTGCCGAAAATCATACACCTGTCGCTGATAGTGTTTTAACTTGGATAAACGATGGAACAGCGCCAATAATAATTCAAGTCGGTATGCTAAGAGAAGAAAAAGGACATGATATTATTTTAGCAGCACTCGCCCAATTAAAGCGTCAAGGCCGTTCATTTCGTTATTTAATTATTGGTGATGGCGCTTGTAAGGCTAAATTACAGAAAAAAATTATCGACTATGATTTAGAGCCTGAAACACTGCTAGCCGGTATTGTTTTTCCTTCTTCTGCCATATATTCATATGCATCTTTAACCGTAATTCCTTCTACTAGGGAAACGTTTGGTATGGTAGCGGTTGAATCACTTTTTTTTGCTGTGCCCGTCTTTGCTAATAATGTGAATGGGCTACCTGATATTATCCAACATAAAAGCAATGGACTATTAATACCACCATCGGATATCAACAATTGGGTAGCAGCTATTGATGATTTTCTACAACAACCTAAAAAATATCAAGAAATGGCACAACGAGGACAACTTCAGGTAACCCAAAAATTTTCAATCGAGTCATGCTTATTTCGTCTATTACAAATTGGCAAAGTATCTGAGATTAATTCTCATAATAAAGCCTCTCAGGAGCGAATAAATAATTAACGTAATCTAAATTAAATAAAAATTCTGTACTGATAGCTAATTTATCAACTAATGCTGACAGCTAACTCTATTTGTCTTATAATTATAAAAATTACTAATATTCTCTTTTTTTAATAATTATTTGATCGATTAATTATATAACATTAACATTTATGTAATATTTAAATACTTGCCATTATGCTAACAATTGAGTAAAAATAGTTAACTACGTATTAATCAATGATTTTATTAATATAATGAATGCAACAACTATTCCTATTCTTATGTATCATCATGTTAGCCCGTCTCCCGGGTTAGTTACTTTATCACCGAAAACTTTCACACAACAGATGACATGGCTCGCTAATAGCGGCTGGAAAACCCTTTCTGTACATGAATTAGAACAATTTTATCAGGGAAAACCTTTTCCCCGAAAGAGTGTCATAATCACGTTTGATGATGGTTATTTAGACAATTGGGTTTACGCTTTTCCTGTATTAGAACGATTGCAGCTAAAAGCCAGTATTTTTCTCATTACAAAAGATATAGGTAATGGTCAGGCTAGAAAACTATCTAACATTGAATATTCACACCGTAAATGTGAAGCGAAAATCCGTAACGGCCAAGCCGATGATGTTATGCTGAGATGGTCGGAAATTGAACATATGCAAGCTAGTGAATTAATCGAATTCCATAATCACACTCACTCACATTTACGTTGGGATCAATTAGAAACTAATATTGAAAGACGTCATGCAGCATTAATTAAAGATATTGAACAATGCCGTAATACCCTTATCCAACAACTTGGTTATTGCAGTCAACATCTATGTTGGCCACAAGGATTTTATACTCGAGACTACGCCAAAATTGCAAAAGAATTGGGATTTAACTATCTCTATACAACAGAGCGTCGTGTAAATAAAGCCTGCCAACCAGAAACTTGGCGATTAGGACGAATTAGCACCAAAGAAAGAGAAGATACTCAGTGGCTAAAACGCCGTCTTTTCTATTACACTACGCCAGTTATATCATCACTTTATGCTTTCATAAAGGACCCAGATATACTTAACTAAATAAGTTGTCTTTACCTTAAACAATAGCCAGTTGATAAAAGACTACCGTTTACCATTATTCTAAATAATTTTTATTTGCAGGTACGGGTTTCTAATTGAATGGTTAAGCTTTCAATACGCTCGGCCATTTCTTTGGTTAATTTGGTTAACTCTGTATTTTGTTGAAGTAATACAAACAACTGTTCAGCGTTATATTCTGCAATAGCTTGTCTTTGCGCCATTGCCTCAGCTAAATCTTCTCTGTGTTGAACATCTGCAATCGCATGCGCTTGATCACGTTCAGATTGGCGAGTTTGAACAAGTAATATTAACGGAGCTGCATAGGCCGCCTGCAGACTAAAAGCTAAATTTAGTAAAATAAACGGATAGGGATTAAATTTAGTTATCCCAGCTATACTAAAGTAGATCCACACAACCACAACAACAGTTTGTCCAACTAAAAAACCAGGAGTGCCAAAAAAACGCGCAAACGCTTCTGCTTTAAGAGCAAACCATTCATCACCAAATGTATGATTGAAGCCCTTTAAAGGCTGATAAAAGCGAAATTTTTTATGTTCCGACATACCTACCTACTCCCATATGATAAAAATCATTCTAATTAGCTGACTGCAAACCACATTTAAAACTAAAAGCAATAAACTGAGCAAATACAATATAAATAAAAAGTATAAACCAATTTTCTGGCATTGCAGGGACAGTGCTAACTAGCCTGATTATTATTTTATTAAGATAATTTTATTTATTATCAATTTTATTGTTAAATACTCATATCTTTATTTCATAAGCTTTAATTTAATATCCCCTTCAAGGAATGGCTATTCACAATCAACATAACATTAGCTACTATGAATGAAAGAAATAAACATCAAAATATTAATTAAATGGAAAAAAGTTTTATATCAAAAAAATAAATTTATTAAATGATATAATTTCACCATATTGCAATATTTAGTAAATATATAAAAATATCCTTTATTTTTTCTACAAATAAAGTGAAAGTAGTTAATCTTTTTACAAAATAATGTAGAAATTTATATGGATAAAAAAAATATGTGTCTAATTACTGCAAAATGAATCAAATATACTGGAATAATGCCGTTTGGTAAGTAAATAGTGGTGTAATGATACTGAGCCAGGATACCCGAAGCCAGATAAGGATAAATTTTCCTTAATAAAGAACAAAAGATTGCTAATAGAGAATTGTAAAATAAATTTCAATAACCTGCTGTTTTTTTATTCTCTAAAAATAGACTATTTTTAATCTGATCTAATAGATGAAAAATTACGGAAAATCAACTATTAGATCAAAAGAAATTTATATTATTACTATATTAGCTTTACTATTTTAATTAATAATTTTTCCATTATAATTAAAATAATATTCCATAAATTAATAATGGGAATTTTATTCATACCACTGGCTTTCTTTGCTCGAAGTCAAATCGTTAATATTTTAATTACGATATAAACAAGTTAAAATTATTAACTAAATTTAAACAAACTGACAGTTGTCCATTATTTATATGATATCTGTCAGATTAAATTTAATGCAAAACTTTTCCTCAAAAGAATAATAAAACATTCTTTTACATAAAATGAGACTCATTGAATCTTCATTAATGACTTATTGGTTTAGCCTTATCTATTTAATTCTGGTTTCTGTAAATATCAATTTGACTAAATGAGCTTACTAACCATATCAAATAGCTTTATAGATTGATGGGATAAAAATAACAGTGAACAATTCGATATAATACATTGTAGCAAGATTGCAATAACCTATTGTACATAATGAAATTTACTAATTTGTTGGATTGATAAAGATTTGTCTGTGCTTAAAAGACGCGACTAAAACGAAAATGGCGGAGGAGGAGAGATTCGAACTCTCGGATGGTTTCCCATCGGCGGTTTTCAAGACCGCTGCCTTCAGCCGCTCGGCCACCCCTCCACAATGCCAAGAACTATAAACACAGCTTGAATAGTTGTAAAGCCTTATATAATTTAATCGCTATATACTTATTCTATTAAGTAATTATTCGCTTAATTTATCGGCATTTTACTAATATACTTGGGTGAAGAGTTCAATTTTGTTAAATTAACCATCCATTTTTTTAAGCTTAGAAATATCATATGTTTATATTTGAAGGTCGTGAAATTAACACTGATGCCGACGGTTACCTTAAAAATAGCCAAGAATGGTGTGAATCCATGGTATATCTACTAGCCAAACAAGAGAATATTACATTAACGGAGCAACACTGGGAAATTATTCGCTTCATTCGTGAATTTTATCTCGAATTCAATACCTCGCCGTCTATTCGTATGTTAGTAAAGGCAATTGCTAAAAAATATGGTGAGGTTATTGGTAATAGCCGCTATCTTTATCGCCTTTTTCCAAAAGGACCAGCGAAACAAGCAACAAAACTTGCAGGTTTACCTAAGCCAGTAAAATGTATTTGAGTTATCACAGCGAGTGTCGAATATGAAAATCTACTACCTCTTTTTCAACATAGCACTCTTCACTTTTATAATATTCAATTTTAGCACCCACTGGCCCACCAGCTTTTAGCCAATTCTCTAGCTGCTGAATTTGCTGTAATGTACCGAAAGCTTTTATGTTGACACTACCATCATAACGATTATAAACATAACCATATAGTCCATGTTCTTTGCCCCAACGCAAGGTATGATAACGAAACCCTACACCCTGAACTCGCCCATATATATAGTAATTTCTACCTATCTTTCGCATTTTAGTGCTCTCTTATAATAAATAATAACTTCAACATATTGTTTTTTGTGTAAACAACAGATACTCTCATAGTATAGAGTTTTTAATCTACATGAATTAGAGTTATTAAGAAACTAGCGTAACAGAGTGACCTGCTTGAAATTTATATTATTACCCACATATCATTACCTATAGAATATGCAAGGCTTCTAGGAGGTAGCTATGATGACTACCAGTAAATTTAGTATTGGGCAACAAGTAAGGCACAAACTCCTGGGTTATCTTGGAGTAATCGTCGATGTTGACGCCGAATACTCTCTGGATAAACCACAGGATGACGATATTGCAGCTAATGCAGCTCTACGCTCAGCTCCCTGGTACCATGTCGTTATGGAAGATGATAATGGTGAACCTATTCACACTTATCTGGCTGAAGCCCAGATTACTTATGAAACTTCTGATGAGCACCCAGAACAGTCATCGCTAGATGAGCTGTCGGAATCAATTAAAACTCAACTTAGAGCCCCGCAATTACGTAATTAACTAATTTTAAATACAATCAATGGAGATGGTTAGTCTATCATCTTCCTTGATCTATTTCTCTAAGCCTAAGCGAAGTATCTCTATTTTAGGGCAAGCGTTCATCACCACCGCTAATCCTGCTCGCTCAGCCATCTTTTTAGCCTCTTGATTAATAACACCTAATTGTAGCCAAATTACTTTTGCATTAATTGCTATTGCCTGTTCGGCAACTTCAAAGGCAGCGGCTGAATTTATAAAAACATCAACCATATCAATTGGATATGGAATATCAACTAAATGGGCATAAACTTTTTGACCGAGTAATTCTTTGCCTGCCAGTTTTGGACTGACGGGGATCACATTATATCATTGATTTATAAGGTATTTAATCACCTTATAACTTGGACGGTCAGCTTTATCACTAGCGCCAACTAATGCTATAAATTTTACTTTAGTTAAAACATCTGTCAATTTCTGATCATCCATTTATAACACTCCATAATTTAAAAAATAATTACTAAACTATGATATAAATCGCAATAAAGTGCTACTACACTTGTAGAATTTGTTGAGTTAACTCAATCAATATTGGCATAGTGCTTTAGTTGCTAAACTAGTAAATATCTATCAATGTAAGGAAATTTATGGAATCCGTTATTCGCAGATTGGAAAAAAATAAAAATATTGCTTTGGTTGCCCATGATCTCCGTAAATTATCACTACTAACATGGGTGCAAAAACATATTTCTGTGCTAAAAACACACAAATTATTTGCCACTGGTACAACGGGTAACTTAATTCATCAACATACCGGATTAAAGATTATTAATATGCTCAGTGGCCCAATGGGAGGAGATCAACAACTTGGCGCGATGATTGCCGAACAAAAAATCGATATTTTGATCTTCTTTTGGGATCCATTAAATGCAGTTCCACATGATCCAGATGTAAAAGCGCTGCTTCGACTCGCTACTGTATGGAACATTCCTGTTGCCACGAATATAGCTAGTGCTGATTTCATTATCACATCGTCGGCTTTTGATCATGAAACTGAAATTGAGATCCCCAATTATCAAAAATACCTTAAAACCCGAATTGACAAATAACGTTAAGTTATAATTGCTAAAATATATTTTTAACAACAATAGCAATAATCCAGTTAAATAATAAAAAAATTATAATAAATAACAGTCATGCTCTTTTTTGTTGCGATACACCTAATCTTTTTAATTGCTCAACAAAAATAGACGGTGTTAATTTATCATACAATAAATAAACTTGCTTTTTAGCTCTAGTCAAAGCAACGTATAATAAACGTCTATCTTGTAGGTTGGGAAAAATATTAAACTTTGATAATAATATTTTTTCTATTGCAGACTCAGGTTCACATATAGGAAAACCATTTATTCCATGGTCTAATCCAAGGATGATAACATAATCAGCCTGACACCCTTTCGCAGCTTGGATAGGTATAAAATTAATATTTAATTTAGGCCAACGGGTATTAGCTTTTTTAATCACAGCCGGTTGCAAATAAAAATAACGTGATAAAATGAGAATCGTCTCTTTTTCAGTAACATAACCACTCATTTTATTAAGCAGACTTTCCAGTTGCTCTTCTGGTAATAAAACTATTGATTTTTTATTTGCTTTAACAAAACTTTTTAATGGTTTAATCTGCTGCTTAGGATCCATTTGTATAAATTGGCTAGCAATTTTAGCTATGTGATCATTAAAACGATAAATAGTATCAAGTGTACAATAAACTCCTTGACCAAAATAATGTTCAAAAGAAGCAATTAAATTTAATTTTGCTAGCGGAAAACGATAAATTGCTTGCCCATCATCACCAACTGCAAACAAGTGAGTTTGTGTACTCTGTTCTCGTAATAACTGCAGTAACTGCATTTCTAATGGCGAAAAATCTTGGAATTCATCAATTAGAATGTATTTCCATGGGCTAATAAATTTTCCTTTCTGTAATAAATTAATTACCTGATGTATCAGCCCTAAGCTATCAACTGCCCCCTCGGCTTTTAGCATCGATTTCCATCTTTTAATAATGGGTGCCACTAATCGCAGCTCCATTTGCAGTTGCTTGCTCTCTTCTGGCGTTGCTAATTCACTTATTGTTTTCTGACTGCCACCATGTATACGTAATAAATTAAGCCAATTATCTAAACGAACCACTAATCTTTTTGCTAATTGCTTGTCATGCCAAAACTCACCGCTAGCTATATTCCAAGCTAATTCTCGCGTTAAATACTCACGCCACCCTTTTGCCTGCGCTTTTCGCTCATGGCACTGCTTTCGCCATTCACTGATCAGAAAATTATGTCTTTTTTGTTCATTTATTTCTAATTCACTAATAGCGACATTTTTATTACTGCAACTTTGAATAATATGCAGTACTAAGCTATTACAAGTTTTTGCCTGAAATGCTGGCTGCCCTAAATCAGTATGAACCAATTCATTCATTTTTTTTGCTGTTTTCTCATCAAACGCAAGTAATAAAATCTGTTCAGCAATAGCCTGTTGCCTGAGTAAAAGCCAACCCATTTTCGCTATCAAAACAGACGTTTTACCGCTACCTGGTCCGCCCAATACTAAAATATTTTGTTCACCATTGACCACACAATTGATTTGAGATTGGTTTAACGGAGCAATAGTAAGTTGCTGAAAAAATTCAGAGTACTGCTTAAGCAAGCGAGCGACCCAATATTGATTAATGTCACATAGTGCCTGATGGCTCAAATGGAGCCAATGCTGACAAACAGCATAATTTTGGCGGCAACTTGTGAATTCATTTAAACGCACAAGCGGCATTGGAAGGGCATTTAATCTGCTATTAATTTGATTTTGCAACAGAGTAAGTTGCGCATGGGTAAACCAATTATCCTGGATTAAGTACTTCTCTATTTCTTGCACTTGTTCAGATAAAACATCTGAGCAAATCGAACTCATTTCTTGACTCCATTTTTCCCATATATCAATAAGATAATGAAAAAAATGTTGTGTTTCGTTCCATTCGGTACCGTGTAAACGAACTACCTGGTTGCTTGGTAATTCAAATTCAAGCTCTCCCCAAACAATACCTCGTTTACACCGTATATCAACAAGTTGATTAAACGGAATGAGATACTGATGTTTTTCACCACTCACTTCCACACCCGCATTCAATAGACGAACTCGATTATAAGGATGTTGAGCGAAACGCTGACCTACATGTGTCGATTTCAATTCCATTACACACTACCTTAGCTAAAATGTGTTAGGCGATGGCAGGAAAAGTTTTTTCTCTTTGCTAAACCTTATAGGCTATTATGGATGCTTTTATACTATTAATCAGTATGCTGACAAATTAGGGGTTATTGTACTTACCATGTTCTCTAGCTTTCGCCATGTATTTTATAATAGCAACATCCTTTATTATATCCAAATACTAATTGCGCTCTCAGGAACAACATTACTCCCTTGGATTTTAGGTGAACAACTTAAAATAACTATCCCTTTAACACTGGGTGTCATTGCCTCTGCATTAACTGATCTTGATGATCGATTTATTGGTAAGCTTCGTAATATCGCCATCACCCTATTATCATTTCTGATTGCCTCGGTCACTGTTGAGCTACTATTTCCCTACCCGTGGCTATTTTTTATTGGCTTAGCGTTATCAACTTTTAGCTTTACATTTCTTGGTGTTCTCGGGTTACCCTATGGAACAATCGCCTTTGGCGCACTTCTGGTCGCAATCTATACCATGCTTGGAACGGCTATTTTTACAATTTGGTATCAACAACCGATACTGTTACTTATGGAGGCTATTTGGTACTATTTATTAACACTTATCAGACATATTTTTCTTCCTATCCAGCCCTTACATAATAAATTAGCCCAATGTTACCAACAGCTTTCTATCTACCTAGCTAATAAAGCCAATTTATTTAACCCCGAGATTGAAGAAAATTATCAACAATCGATCTTTGCTCTTGCGATGGCCAATAGCAAACTGGTCAATACTATGAATCAAATGAAAGTAATACTGCTTAGTCGCTTGAAAAATAATAAAAACCAATCAGGGACTAGCAATAGCCTACATTACTATTTTATTGTTCAAGATATCCATGAGCGAGCAAGTTCATCACACATTAAATATCAAAATTTAAATCAGGATTTTCCGCATAGTGATATTCTTTTCCGATTCCAGAAATTATTATCAATGCAAGCTGAAGCATGCCAATCGATTGCTCACTCCATTTTATCTCATACAAGGTATCAGCATAATGCAAAATTTAAATATGCATTTTAATCTGGAAAATTCATTGCAACACCTTACACAACAATATTCCAACAACAAACAAATAAACGCACTTTATAACCTATTAGTTAATCTTAAAGAGATAGATACTCAACTTAATAGTATTGCTGTTGAGCAAACAGAAACTGCACATAGCCAATCATTGACAGAAACACAACTTTCTGACAATTCATTGTCTAACATCAGTGACTTTTGGCTAAAACTTACCAATAACTTAACACTTAATTCAACACTGTTTCGCCATGCGATTAGAATGTCAGTAGTATTGTGTACCGGTTATATTATTGTTCAATGCTTTAATCTACCACAGGGTTATTGGATATTACTGACAAGTTTATTTGTATACCAACCAAATTATATTGCAACTAAGAATTGCTTAATCTTACGTATTATTGGAACCATCGCCGCTATTCTAATTGGGTTACCACTGCTCTATTTCATACCCTCTATCGAAGGACAACTCTTACTCATTATTATTAGTGGCGTTCTTTTCTTTACCTTCCGCAATGGTCAATATGCCCAAGCCACCTTATTTATTACTCTGCTGGTTTTACTTAGTTTTAACTTATTGGGTGAAGGGTTCAACGTTATTCTTCCCCGAGTAACTAATACAATCATTGGTTGTAGCATTGTTTGGATTGCAGTAAATTATATTTGGCCTGATTGGAAATTTCGACAACTACCTAAAGTCCTGCAACAAACATTAAACAGTAATTGCCGTTATCTTGCCACTATTTTATTTCAATATCATCAAGGTAGAAATAACAGTGTCGATTATCGTATTGCCCGTCGCGATGCCCAAATTAATAACGCAGAACTAGTTTCCATTCTATCCGATATGCTAGCCAGAATAAAAACTAATAATATCTCTCCAGAAAAAATTTTTAGATTACTCTGCCTTAATCACAGCATGTTGGGTTATATTTCCGCCTTGGGAGCACATCGCGAACAACTTAATAATCAAACTATTTTATCTATTCTTGATAGTACAATCGCCTATATTGAGTCGGCGTTGAATTTTGCCTTATTAAATAACCAAGCAGTCAAAGAGTTAGACAACCCATTGATTCAAAGCTTCCAAACCATTCAATTAGGAAAAATAACAAAGAACAACTCATTGTTGAGCAATTATTATTAATTAACCTGTTGCCAGAAATCACCTCTCTGATTGTTTTTATTAACCAACAAGAACCAGACTAAAATAGTTATAATTAGTACATTTTATTAAATATAAAACTGGCCATAAAATCATTTTCTTGATGTATTTCTTTACGTTAGGCTATTGTACCAAGTAATTAATTCAATTTTTATTGACTCAGGAAGTACTGAAATATGATAGCCTGCAATAGCCCCAGCTAATGCAAATAGTAATTTAATACTCAGATTGACTTTCTTCTGCCTTAATTTTAAATAACAAACTTTAGCACCTAACATTTTTAAATAGTCTACATCGCTAATCCCTACTTTACCTAATGCCCTTTCTATCGACATATTCATATTTGGTAAGTCTTTGATCCTGATATGTGAATGCTGTTTCTGAGATAAATCTTCCACGGCCGCTTTATAAGCGAGATCAATTTAATAACATAAAAGTAAATTATCATTCCAAAGCATTTCATTGATAAAAAAATACTTTAATATAAGAGGAACGCCTTTCTTGGTATAAATCAGTTTTGCAATCCTGACACTTCAAATTGAAGTTCAGCAAATAAAACTCGCCATCCAATACCTGCCCAATAATGACATGATTGACTAGAATACAATAACCCCCGAAATGCAGTTTTTTCTTTATGTGGCCATAATTTTCCATTAGGCTTTGCAAACGAGAAAAACGAGAATCAAATAAAAGCATCATTGCCACTCTCCATGTGAACGCTCACAAATCTAATATTTTTATACTTCTCCATATTTTAATCAGTTAAAATAGTAAGAAAATTTATTAAGTTATTTCACCCACTTTAAAAACCTCCTTGATTATTGCAAAACCGTGTATACAAAAGGCGACAAATAAAACCTTAAGCATCGTTTAATATTAAATTAAATATAGCTAAATAAATATCTTACCAATTACAAAACATAACTTAATAGTTACCCTTTATATTCAATATTTATAATAAATAAACTGGCGCATATATCGACTTAAATCATTAATAGTTAATAAAAATATTCTACTTAACAGGCAGAATAAAAAATACGCAATCCTATCCAAACTGCAACAATTAAATGTTCAATTAAGCAGAAAAGTTAATTTTTTGCGAAGCGCTTTGTAAAAATCGGCTTGATATTATATGAATATACAATTACTGTATATATGTACAGAAATAAGCTGAGGTCAATATGAATACCAACACATGGAATTACCCAATAAAAACAGAGAATCAACCTAGTAATGTCCAAAATTTACTATTACCAAATTATAGAAATGCGCCAGTATATTCAAACGGCGTAGTTAATGAATGGGTATATAATGAAAATAATCCTATGGTTGAAGCACTTCTGACATCATTATTACTCCGGCTTCGCGATGAATCTCGTTGGCTATTATGGCTAAATCCTAACCGAAAATTAAGCCGTAATTGGTTGATTAATTCAGAGCTACCATTAAATAAAACAGTACAAATAAATTCACTAAACCCAGAAATGAGCGTTATTGCTATGATAAAAGCATTATCTAGCGGTAATTGTAGTATTGTATTGTCTTAGGCTGGTTACCGACTGTATCACCATCATGTTTACAACATTTAGAGCATGCAGCACAGCTAGGAAACAGTATTGGCTTTGTTATGCAGCCTGAAAATATAAATTGTGCCCGCGGACATTCTAATTAGCTAAAAATTCATTCTAATTATTATCACTAGCCTAGATTAGGATTATTCCTAATATATTTGATGAATTGTAAACAACAATAGACAAAAACAAAAAAAAATAATATAAATCATTTGGCTAATTCTTTAACCATGGCAATATAGTTATACAATTATATCTATAATTCACCGATTGCCTTTTAAAAAGTTAATGAGATTAATGTTTCCTCTACTTGTAACTTTTGAAGTTCGTTGTAGACTTTACAACGTTAAAGTAGTGCTTTGATTCTACTTTTTATTTGAATAATTCCTTAGGCAGATAAAGAAGATAGTAGAGCATAATAACTTAACCAGCATTTTAAACCATACGGCTTATAAAAAAGCTCAAGAAGCTGATGCCTATATTGGATGATAACGAGGCGTAAAATGAAAAAGATAGCTATCGCAGTAGCAGTGGCAGCTTTCACAACTGCAGCTCAGGCGGCACCCAAAGATAATACCTGGTATACCGGTGCTAAATTAGGTTGGTCACACTTTGAAGGTACCGGCTTTCATCCTTACGATGAAAATGTTGGCAGTGGTAAAACTAAGCGCGATCAACTAGGCGCTGGTGCCTATGTTGGTTACCAACATAATCAATATCTCGGTTTCGAATTAGGTTATGACTGGTTTGGCAGAATGAGATATTCTGGTCAGCCCAAAAACGGTAGCCTGAAATCGATGGGTGTTCAATTAACCGCTCGTCTAAGCTATCCACTGACAGACGAATTAGATGTTTATGGTCGTCTCGGTGGTATGGTATGGCGGACTGATGCAAAAGCAAACGTACCTGGTCAAGATCCCTTTAAAGAGCATGACACTGGTGTTTCTCCAGTTTATGCGCTAGGGCTTGAATATGCTATTACCCCTGAATGGGCAACTCGTTTAGATTATCAATGGGTGAGTCATATTGGTGATAAAGATTCACTATCCGTTCGTCCAGATAATGGGATGTTGAGCGTTGGTGTTGCATATCGATTCAATCAAGACGCAGCGCCTGTGATTGTACCAGCACCAGCACCAGCACCAGCTCCAATCGAAAACAAACGTTTTACTTTACGTTCTGACGTTTTATTTGAGTTCAATAAACATACCTTGAAGCCAGCAGGTAAAGCAGAACTTGATAAGTTGTATAGCGAACTAACGAATCTTGACCCAACTCAAGGTCGTGTGATGGTTCTTGGCTATACTGACCGTATTGGTTCACCATCCTACAACCAACCTTTATCTCAGAAACGCGCACATGAAGTTATGGGCTACCTGATTTCTAAAGGGATTCCAGCGAACGCAATTAGTTCACAAGGTCGCGGAGAAGAAAATCCAGTAACAGGTAGTACTTGTAATAACGTAAAACCTCGCGCTGCATTAATTAATTGCTTAGCACCAGATCGTCGAGTTGAAATCGAGATCCAAGGTATTACAGAAGTAACTCCGCAACCGTAGTATCTGTTTAAAAAATTATTTATTTACAAATAAAATAACCCTTTAAAAAAGGGTTATTTTTTTGCTTAAAATTTATTGCTAAGATAGTTAAAAAATCCAGATTTAGATCCTATTTTTTACTCTAGTCACCCAGTATATTTTGCAAATCCTGCTTAAATGTCGACATTTGGTTTGCATACTGGTCTTTTCTCTCTGCATCTTCAATAAGATGCACAATAGCTTCAGAGAGCGTGCAGCCTTGTTTTCTTGCTAAAATAGATAGTCTTTGCCAGACAAAAAAATCTAAATCGATAGATTTTTTACATGAGTACTGATGCTCGGCATTAAAATGTCGCTTTCTGCGGGCTCTAATTGTTTGCTTCATTCGATTGGATAAATCTGGCGAGATATGATTTTTTATCCAGTTTATCACTTTTGTTGGGGTGTTCTCTAATTTCAACAATTGCTCAATCGCATCCTGAACGGCGCTTTTTTCTATATACTTAGTGATATTCTCACCATCGCGATACTTTTTAACCAAGTAATCCCATTTCCAACCACATTCAAGATTTTCAAGCTGTTGATATTTCATAACCATCTCTGTGACAACGTAACTTATATAATTATAACAACATTTAAAAATAAAAACGTTTGTTTTTTTAACCAACTTAATAAAATCTTAGTAAGAAAACACACTATATTGAAATGTTAGCAAAAAATATAATTTTTCCTATTTATACAAGCCAATCGACAAAAAATCATAATTAGTGCGATAAAATATGATTATTCACATTTATAGCTAGTAACCTTCACTATGTTCTAAATTGAAATAATACATTCTATCTACTGTATTAGTGGTTTTTGTCATTAGCTTACTACTTGGTTTGTCATTAACTTACTACTTGGATATTAACCATTAGTTACTAATGTTCCGTCCCAAATTATTTACATTGACTAGACTTTTACATTTTTTATTGCACTTATTACTACAGTTTATGAATAAAATTATATTTAAAATATACAAAATTAATAGTGGCATAAATTTAAACAAACGTTAATATAATGATTTCATCCTAAAAATTTTATAATGCTGGAAACGGATATCTTGTTTTCATAGTAAAATGTACCTGTTTCTCTAAAAACAATAGCGTACTTCTAAAATGTCTTCTATCTTGACTTCATACAATCAGGATATTGAGGATAATTTATAAACTTTTTATCTAAATTATAAGTTGAAAAATAGCGTGATTAGTAACGAATTAATATGGCAGAATTTAGCACCTGATTATGAACCTTATCTTAATCTTTTTGCTGCTGCTGATAAACTAGATAATGCCACTTTGGCCATCATTCAACCTAGATTATATAATAGTCTTGAAAGGTTTTTATTAACACCAACCTATTCTCCTTTTGCTGTCATTAAAGCATTAGAATGCCAAAGCTACTTATCTGAGTTAGCAAAATGCATTAAAAATATTAATCCATCCTCAGTAGCTATCACTGGGGATTATCAACAATCAAATGGAAGATTTCATTGGCAAGCAGGCACTAAAGGATCATTTACGCCCTGTCATTCGGTCTATTTCTGTAATTGGATAGAAATGCCTCAATTATTTGGCAGTGTTCATCAACATCAAAATAGTGTTCACTTAGAGCCAGGACTATTACATAAAATCAATGGCGGAGTATTATTACTTTCTGTTGGTACATTATTAGCGCAGCCATTAATGTGGCAGCGCTTAAAACAGATGGTGATGCAAAAACGGTTTGAATGGCTTCCAGCCAATGATAATCAATTTTTACCCTATCCAATTGATTCAATGCCACTTGATATTAAGCTCATTTTGGTCGGCGATCATTTTAGCCTTGAAGAACTGAAAACAAAAGAGCCTGAGCTTTTTTCTCAAGCTACGTATGGCGAATATGAATTTGAATTGAATTTTGAACATAGTGGTCAATTATCGCTATGGATGCAATTTATTAAACAAATTATTACCGATTGCCAATTTCCTGCTTTAACGACTGATGCGTGGCCAACTTTCATTACTCAAGCAATTCGATATACGGAAGACAAATCTATCCTACCGCTAGATAGAATGTGGCTCATTCGTTGTTTAGCTGAGGCAAATCAATTTCAACAGGATAACCAGTTAACTGCAAAATCGTTCCAAACAGCGATGCAACAGCGCCAGTGGCAACACGGCTACCTAGCCAAATGCAATCTGGATGATATTCTGCAACAACAAGTTTTTATTAAAATTGAAGGTGAAATGATTGGCCAAATCAATGGATTATCGGTTATGCAGTACCCAGGCCATCCAGAACTTATCGTTGAACCATCACGTATTACTTGTGTTGCTCACTTCGGTGATGGTGAGCTTACTGATGTAGAACGTAAAGTTGAGCTGGGCGGTAATATTCACGCTAAAGGCATGATGATTATGCAAGCCTATCTCAATTACGAATTAAAGCTTGAACAGCCACAACCCTTTTCTGCCTCAATCGTATTTGAACAGTCTTACAATGAAGTTGATGGTGATAGCGCATCATTAGCTGAACTTTGTGCATTAATTAGTGCACTTTCTCTTCAGCCTATCAATCAGCAAATTGCGGTTACCGGTGCAGTAGATCAATTCGGTTATGTACAACCGATTGGTAGTATTAACCAAAAAATCGAAAGCTTTTTTAATGTCTGTTTCCAACGTGAATTAACCGGTCAGCAAGGCGTTATCATTCCTGCGGCTAATATTCGTCATTTATGCTTAAAAGCCGATCTTATTGCGGCAGTCAAATCTGGCGTATTTCACATTTGGCCGGTTGAACACGTTTCTGAAGCCATTTCAATTTTAACCAAACATGCTTACTATAAGCAACAATATGATACAAATAACTTACATCTGTTAGCTTTAATACAAGAACGAATTACTCAGGCTAATAACCAAGAAAGACCCAAATTCATGGGGCTGCTAAAGTGGCTAAATTAAATTAAAAAAATAGCTGATCGGAGTTGCTCAGCTTACAAGTGTAAGCTATTCTTTAGCCTTATTATTAATAATAAGGCTATTTAGTAATATGGTTGATAAACGCAACTCCTATAAAAAAGAAGATTTGGATGCTTCCGGCAGAGGTGAACTTTTTGGTGAAAATGGGCCGCCATTACCTTCCGGTAATATGTTGATGATGGATCGCATCACAAAAATGACCGAAACTGGCGGCAATTATGATAAAGGGTTTATCGAAGCAGAATTTGATATCAAACCTGATTTATGGTTTTTTAGTTGCCACTTCACTAATGATCCCGTTATGCCTGGTTGTCTAGGTTTAGATGCAATGTGGCAACTCGTTGGTTTCTACCTGGGATGGCTCGGTGGTGAAGGTAAAGGCCGGGCTCTGGGCGTAGGTGAGGTCAAATTTACTGGACAAGTTTTGCCAACCGCAAAAAAAGTAACCTACCATATCCATTTAAAACGTGTTATTAATCGAAAATTGATTATGGGTGTAGCTGATGGTGAAGTCTTGGTTGATGATAAGTGTATTTACACAGCAAAAGATTTGAAAGTCGGTTTATTTCAAGATACAAGTAGCTTTTAAAGCCAGATTTTTTGTCGAAAACCCCTTCTGTTATCAAGCTGAAGGGGCAAATATGTTATATTTTATACATTCAAGATAATTGGCTCGCTATAGATTGTCCAACCTGAGTCCAGCTTCTTGCTAACGTCCTAACTAATGCCGAATAGCCATTTTCATCTTGATCAAACAGCAGACTAAAATCTCGCTTGATAATACCTTTATCACTTTTATAAATCCAGTTTCCCTGGATAATCACTTTACCATCATAACGGCCATGAAAAGCGGTCAAAAAGACATTAAGGCTATCAGGTCTGTTTTCCAGTGGTTGAGCCGATACTAATCGATTAGGCAACATTATTGATAACTGATTGACTAAATTTTACATCAATTGCTGTTCTAACGGGCTTGCCCATAGATGATTGTTTGCATTAACATAATTAACATCGCTAGTTTGGTAAGTAATACCATTAGCTGCCAATATTCCAGACAATTGCACTGTCTGTACCCAAAGCTGTTTTTGCGCTAGTAAATCACTTTTTTTAGTCACTAAGCTCGGCGTTGTTGGTAATTGATAATAAGATTTTTCAATACCACTACTACAACCGATAAGTAAAAAACACAAAATCCATGCCAAATATCTCATTATTTTGTCACCTTCTTCGGTTCTGGATCCTTGATCAATTTTGCTTCAAAAACAAGTGCATTACTCTTATTACTTAATGTCTTGATAACGGGTTGCATATCTCTTAACACCTGATCAAGACGCTGCATATTATCGATCATTCTATTATAGGCATGTGATCCTGGTTGCAAACCTTACATGACCCGATTCAATTCAAGCAAAGTCTGTTGCAGATCAGCAGGGATCTTTTGAAAGTCTTTGCTAGTCATCAGTTTATTCAACTCAGATAAAGTACGCTGTGCTTCACGAATGGTTTTTTGACTTTCTGCTAGCGTATTTGTGGCTTGACTTATCATAGGTTCAATCGGCAGACGATTGATTTTATCTAATGCCTCAACAACTTTTTGTTGGATCTGTGATAATCCAGCACTGACTGTTGGAATAATATCGTAACCAGCAACTTTTAATGACCCTTTCCATTGGCCTTTTTCTGGATAGAAATCCAAATCGACATACAATGCTCTGGTAATTAGGTTAGCCGATTTTAAAGCTGCTCTTAATCCTTGTCTTAATGCTGCGGCAAACTCTTTTTCTAGATCAATATCGGTGCTAACACGACCAGGCTCAATATGAATTAAAACCGGAATACGGAATTCATTATCCAATTTTTGCCGTAATTTCTCAGAATCAAACGGAACCTCCATCACGGTTCCTAAGCGAATTCCTCTAAATTCAACTGGGGCGCCAGTATTTAATCTACCAGCCTGATCACTAGTCAAAATCACTCGAATACCTTTAGCATCAGGTGAAACTAATGGCGGCGAACCCAATAAGTCAAATTTCTCAACATGCTGTTCACTATTGCCAGGTTGTACTTCAATAAATACGCCAGAAAATAGCGTACCTAAGCCGGTTATTCCCTCATGCCATAATTTAAACGTGCTTTAATAATTACACGCTTAAAGTTGTTATCAAGGGAAACTTTTCCACCAAGCCCATATCAACACTACGACTTTTAAGTTTGGTTTTTCCCGCTTCAACACCTTCGGCATTATAAGTAATCAATGTCACTTCAGGACCTAAATGGCTAAAATGGTAAATTAGGATCCAGGCACCAATAAAGATGGTGATAATTGGAATGATCCAAATCGGTGACCAGCTTTTTAGTTTACTGATCTTTGCTTGCGCGTCAGTGTTATCTTTATTAGCCACCTTGTAACTCCTTTTCTAACCGAATTCTACTCTGCGATACAACATTACAGCGATCCCAAGTTAAACGCGGATCAAAAGTCATTGCCGCAAACATGGTTAAAATTACAACAGCAGCAAATAAAATCACCCCAAGCACCGGTGAAACGCTCATTAATCGTCCCATTTGCACCAATGACGATAATACTGCAATCACAAAAACATCAATCATTGACTAACGTCCAACCCATTCAACAAGTTCATAAATAAAATGCATCCTCGCCGGATCCCGATTGCCATAACCTTTAGCATCAAAACATAACCAGCCTACTGCCACTATTTTTAAGCTAGGTACCATAATGCTAGCAATAAAAATAATAATGACGACCGGATACGAACCATCGCCCCATAACAAAATAACACCGGACATAATAGTAGAGTCTAGTCTACTACCTAATGTATTGGTGATCATAACAGGCAAAACGTTTGCTGGAATATAAAGGACTATTGAGGAGAGCAATAATGCCATGGTGTTTTGTAAACTATTAGGTCGCCTAACTAGCCTTTGGTATGGCAACGAGGACAGTATTTACGTTCAGATGGCAAAATGGCCATACAAATATGACAGGATCTGACGTTTTGACTAATACCACTTTTGCCTTCTTGCAGCGGGATCTCAAGCTTTGGCACTTCACCTATTTGCTGCCATAACCAATGTCTATCTAAACATTGAAATGCCCTGACCTGCAACAAACAAAAAAAACAATAAGGAACAAAACTGATACCCAAAGTAATTTCACCATAGGCCATTAGTTTTACAAAACTAACCAGCACACCAGCTAGAAAAATTTCTACCATGCACCAGGTTTTCATTTGAAATAACGTCCTGGCAAGATTTATTTTTTAACCAAAGCGGGAGATTGACTCGTTGACATAATAAAATAATGGCAACCATACAAAAAGCGGGTACTGCCACGACAAAAAGGAGAAAAAACCAGCCAAGACTAGCATAATTTACATCAAACATAGCATGAGCAATATTAAACAATGAAATTTGACGTTCAATGCCCATGACACTCATTTTTACATAAGGAAATAAACAGGCAATAAGCAACATCACTAATGCGCTAATCGCAATTGCAGTTGGTTGATTAGCTGGATACTTCCACTTAGCAGATAAAACAGTATGACAGCGTGGACAGCTGGCTTTAGTGCCTTGTTCTAAAACCGGTAATGCTACCAATAAATCACATTGGGGCAGAGTATCTTATTATGACAACTTTCATTAAGATGATTATGAGAGCACAACTTTTCTCTCCTCTATACAGTCATAATGCCAAATTATTGGCTATCTTTGAGTGATTCTAATTCTTGCCAACGCTCAAATGTCATTTCCATTTCTGCTTCTTTCTCAGCTAACGCTTTTAATACTGATTCAGTAACACCATGGGGCTGATTAAAAAACTCCGGCGCACTAACTTGAGATTGCAAGATGGCAATTTCAGCTTCTAACGCTTCTAACTGCAGCGGTAATTGTTCTAGTTCTCTTAATAAATGATAACTAATTTTATTATTTTTTCGTTTTGGCTGCTCTTTAGCCGTTTCCACTGCCGCAATATTGGCTTTACTAACAGTAGCATGCGATAAAGAAATTTTTTGTCTACGCTGCGAAGAGGCGTCATAAAAACCACTCACATACCGCTCAACTTTACCATGATCTTCAAACATCCAGCACTCAGTTACGGTATTATCAACAAATTGACGATCATGGCTAACCAATAATACTGTTCCTTTATAACTATCAACGAACTCTTCCAATAGTTCAAGTGTTTCAATATCTAAATCATTAGTCGGTTCATCAAGGATCAACAAATTAGTGGGTTTTAAAAACAAACGTGCCAATAATAATCGATTTTTCTCTCCACCTGAAAGGGCTCGCACCGGTGTCATGGCCCGTTTAGGATGAAACAAGAAATCTTGTAAATAACCAAGCACATGACGCGGCTGTCCGTTAACCATTACTTCCTGTTTACCTTCAGCTAAATTATCCATCACCGTTTTATCCGGATTTAGCGTCATTCTATGTTGATCAAAATAAGCAATTTCAAGTTTGGTACCGCGGTAAATATTACCGCTATCCGCTTCAAGTTGTCCTAACATCAACTTGAGCAATGTTGTCTTGCCGCAGCCATTAGGCCCGATTAGGGCTATTTTATCGCCACGTTGCACTTGTACACTAAAATTATCAATTAATACTTTATTGCCAATGCGATAATTAACATTTTCAAGCTCAAACACTAGCTTGCCTGAACGACTTGCATCGGAAACCTGCATCTTCGCCGTCCCCATTACCTCGCGTCGCTCAGAACGTGCTAGCCGTAAGGATTTTAATGCTCTCACTCTGCCTTCATTACGAGTACGCCGGGCTTTTATTCCCTGGCGGATCCAAACTTCTTCCTGTGCCAATTTACGATCAAACTCAGCATTCTGCTGCTCTTCTACCCGTAATGCTTCTTCTTTATTGATCAGATAATCGTCATAATCGCCCGGCCAGGAAGCTAATTTACCCCGATCAAGATCAATGATGCGAGTTGCCATATGGCGAATAAAAGAGCGATCATGGGAGATAAACACGATACTACCCTGAAAATCTTTTAGAAAATTTTCTAACCATAAGATGGTATCAATATCTAAATGGTTGGTCGGTTCATCAAGAAAAAGAACCCGTGGCCCACAGACTAAAGCACGCGCCAATGCAGCCTTGCGTAACCAACCGCCGGACAATGCAGATAACGGACTGTCAGCTGGCAGCTGCAATTGCTTAGTCACATCATTAATTTGTGTATCGAGTAACCACAAATTATCGCGATCTAATACCTCCTGCAATTCAGCTAACTTATTAAGATTCTTTTCACTGGGATCTTGTTCGACCATTTTTGCTATTTTATGAAAAGATTTAATATAATTTGCCTGCTCTTTAGCACCTTCAGCGACAAAATCAAAAACAGTACCACAGATATTACGCTGTGGATCTTGCTGTAAACGAGCAACCTGCAGATCCTGCTGATAAACGACCTGACCATCATCAAGCGGTTGTTCTTTGGTCAATACGCGCATTAGGGTTGATTTGCCGGCACCATTACGGCCAACCAAACAAACCCTTTCATTATCTTCAATATGCAACTCTGTATTATCTAATAACGGCGCATCACTAAAAGCCAGATAAGCAGCTGACATATTAATTAATGACATAAATTACTTTTCCTTATCTGCATGACCAATCAACCAGCAGTTATGGATCTGGCGATTACGTGTAAAATCAAGTGAAATGGTTTGCTGAGTGATTTCCTTGGCAGTTAATCCTAATTGAGTAATGCCTGACATATCCATTTTAAAACCACACTTATTATTAGAAAATACCACTGTACCGCCGGGACGCAGCAAGCGCTTAATCTGCATCATCAAGTTGATATGATCACGTTGCACATTAAAGGTGGCATTCATTCGTTTTGAATTGGAGAAAGTGGGTGGATCAATGAAAATCAAATCAAATTTTTCTGTCGTCTGCGCTAACCAAGCTAAACAATCAGCCTGAATCAGCCGATGCTGCTGACCGGTTAATTTATTGGTCTGTAAATTTTTTTCTGCCCATTCTAAATAAGTGCGCGACATATCAACACTGGTGGTTGAACGAGCACCACCGAGACCCGCATGTACCGATGCCAACGCCGTGTAAGCAAACAGATTCAAGAAATCTTTTCCTTTACTCATATTCGCTAACATTTTACGCACCAAACGATGATCTAAAAATAATCCTGTATCCAAATAATCGGTTAAATTTACCCATAATTGGGCATTATACTCATGAACTAATAAAAACTTACCCTGCTGGGATAATTTCTCATATTGTTGCTTACCGGCTTGGCGCTGGCGTGTTTTTAACACCAATTGGCGGGAAGTTAATGCCAATACCTGCATGGTTACACTGATCACATCAAACAGACGTTGTTTAGCTTTATGGCTATCTATACTCTTGGGCGGCGCATACTCTTGAATAACAATATGTTCGCCGTAACGATCAACTGCAACATTATATTCAGGTAAGTCAGCATCATAAATGCGATAACAATCAATTCCTTGTTGTTTGGCCCATTTATTAAGTTTTTTCTCATTTTTTTTCAGCCTGTTAGCAAAATCTTCGCCAACCATGCTATGGCTGCCAACCGTTTTAGCGGATAACAGATAATTTTTCTGAATGCAATTTAACGGTCCATTTTTGGCTTTAAACTCACGTTCGGCTCGCAGCCCTAAGCAGGCTAATAGTTCTGGCGAACCACTAAATAGCGATAAACGCCAGCCTGGAAACTGATTTTTTAATACTCGGCCTAAGAGACTGTAAAGCGCGATTAAAGCAGGTTCACTTTCCAAACGCTCACCATAGGGTGGATTGCTAGTGATAAACCCCTGTTGAGCAAATGTAAATGGATTCTCCAATTTAGCCGCATCACCCGGTTGGAAATTTATTAAAGAGTGAACACCGGCTTGTTTAGCATTCTTCTTGGCTATTTCCAAAATGTGGCGATCAATATCTAAGCCATAGAAAAGCGCAGTCGCTTGCTGGAGCCCCGTCTGAAACCGTTTTTCCGCTTCAGCAATTACAGCAGTCCAAAGCGTTGGATTATAACCCGACCAGCATTGAAATCCCCAAAATTGACGCGTTAAACCAGGTGCACGATCACAGGCCATCATTGCAGCTTCAATTAATAATGTGCCGGAACCACACATCGGATCGACCATTGGCAAACCAGGCTGCCAACCTGAGCGTAAAACAATGGCAGCCGCTAAATTCTCTTTGATAGGCGCTTGCCCTGCTAAACTACGATATCCACGGATATGGAGCGGATCACCGCTTAAATCCAACGATATGGTGGCGTTATCTTTATATAAATGGACATTAACCCGTATATCGGGTTGCTGTTTGGCAATGTTGGGCCGTTTATTGATTTTACGCGTAAAGCTATCCACAATAGCGTCTTTCACCTGTAAAGCCCCATATTGGCTATTGCGGATAACTTGGTTAGTTCCATTAAAATAAACGGCAAAAGTATCATTAACGGTAAACAAATCCGGCCAATCAATTGTCTGTGCTGCAAGGTAGAGATCCATATCATTAAAAACCTGGCAGCTAGCTAAGGATAATAAAATCCTCGATGCTAAACGACTCCATAACAGACTCAAATACATGCCACGTTCGTCAACTTGAAAATGCACGCCACCTTGAGCAATATGACAATACTTTGCTCCTAATGCTTCCAGTTCACTTTTAAGTAATTCTTCCAGTCCAAATGCCGTAGTAGCAAACAAAGCTCTCATATCGCTGTCACCTGAATAAAAAATTGCTGCACATTATAGCTAACCCTGCGCACATATCATAAAGTTACTAGCAAAATTATCGCGCTTAAACAGGAGTTAAGAATGATCCGGTTATCTCGTCTTTATATCCATCCAGTTAAATCAATGAAAGGCATTCGTTTGTCACAAGCTTATGCAGAAAATAGTGGCCTGGTTTTCGATCGCTATTTTATGGTTCCCAATGATCAAGGTGGGTTTATTACTGCGCGGCAATATCCACAAATGCTGTTATTTAAGCCAATAATACTTGAAAATGGCATTCAAATATAGGCACCTGATAAGCAAACAACAACTATTTTATATAAAGACTTTATTAACCATCCTTACCAACTGAAGTGTGGGGCAATCATTTTACCGCGTTTGCCGCACCAGCAAAGATTAATCAACGGCTGTCGCAATATTTTAATTCTGCTGTTCAATTAAGGTGGTTAGGTAAAATACCCAACCGCCGAATAAAAAAAATTTCCAGCTATCCCTCTCTCATTTTGCTGAAGATAGCTGGCATACAATAGAAATCGGTGAGGTTGTTTTCGAGTTTGTTAAACCTTGTAGCCGCTGCATTTTGACGACAGTAAATATTGATAATGGCTCACAGCACCCGACTGGAGAACCGTTAACAACACTACAAAGTTTCCGCCTGATGAGCATGGAGAAATTGATTTTGGCCAAAATGCGATCGCTAAAAATAGCGGTCTGATCCGCGTTGGCGATACGGTGAAAATTTTAACTAAAAAACAACCTAAGCAATATAAAACGGGAAAATCAACTAAGCCTCAGATAATTAATCCAGAAAAAGAAACCACATTATTAATCGATGTTAATGGCACAGAATATTTAGCCAATAACCAAATTGTTATCTTGGAACAATTGGAAAAGCATGGCTTAAAAATTCCCTATTCTTGCCGAGCGGACATTTGTGGTTGTTGTAAAATGAAACTAATAGCAGGTGAAGTGATCCCATTGACAAAAACAGCAATCAAAGAAGATGGCGTGATTCTGAGTTGTAGTTGCATTCCCAAAACAAATATTAAATTACTATTAAGCTTAATTCTTATCCATCATTCGTCATCAATGAATGATGGATATTACTGTTGGTTTAAAGATGCTGCACAATTTAGTTATTATATAAACTTTGAAGATTGATTAATTCAGGTTATTTTTTTATGAAACAGCTCTTTCATATATTAAACTACTGGCTGGTGGTTGATAAATCATTAAGCGATTATTCATAATCTTAATCGGATCACAAAATCTCATTACCCGATCTTTCAAAACTAAACTAGGCTCAATTAATAAACATAAGCTGGCATATTTTCCTGCTTCTGCCACTAAAAACAATGCTTTCTGTCCACTATTTTCAATATGAACCTGAACAACATCCCCCAACACCAAATCATCGTGGCAATTTACTGGCAAAAAATACCAGCTTCTAGGCATCTGCGGCTTTAAAAAACGAAAAGCAACTAATGCATTTAAAATTAATTCCGCACTATGCTCATCAGAAAGTGATAATTTTTTCAGCTGTTCTTCAATACAATGATATAACCCCGCATCATCAATATTAAAAGTCATTTCTCCATAAGCAGATGCCACCAACATTTTTGCTGGAAAACATGAACGAAATAACATTCCATTAGCCAAATCTAACATCATCCTTTCATGTTCATCATCGTAATACCAGCGCCACTGATTATTGGGTTTTATTTTCATTTATCACCCCTCAATCTGATCACACTATTTACAAGCTTAAAATCCATACTAATTAAAATTAAAAAATACTTCTATAAAATAAATAATAGAGATAATAGAAAAAATTTCGAGTTTTTACGTAAAGATATTCAAAGAAAAGCCTGAATTTAATAAATTATCAGATTACAAAATAAATATTAATGATATAAAAAAGCAGTCAATTTTTTATAATCCTAAATTAACATTAAATATAATTAACAATATTTTTAATTAATTTAGGGCCGTGATAAATAAATCCAGAATAAACTTGTAACAATGATGCCCCTGCTGCCAATTTTTCTCTTGCTGCAACCAAAGAATCAATTCCACCAGCAGCTATGATTGGCAACTGTCCTTTTAACTCTTTGGTCAATAACCGCACAATTTCAGTGCTTTTCAATTGCACAGGTCGGCCACTCAATCCACCAGCTTCTTCTGAATACCTTAATCCTTTCACTAAATTCCGATCCAAAGTTGTATTTGTGGCAACAACGCCATCAATCTGGTGGCGAATTAAGCTATCGCTAATTTGGATAATCTCTTTTTCGGTTAAATCAGGCGCAATTTTTACCACCACAGGAACATACTTTTGGTATTGTTGTGCTAATAAGTGTTGTTTATTTTTAATTGACTGCAATAAATCATCCAATGCTTCACCATATTGTAACAATCTTAAATCTGGCGTATTAGGTGAAGAAATATTGACAGCAATATAACTATAACCTGCATATGAATAAATTTTTTCCATGCAAATTAAATAATCGTCTTTACCCTGTTCAATCGGTGTATCTTTATTTTTGCCAATGTTAATACCAATAATACCGTCGTACTTCGCTTTTTTAACATTCTCAACCAAGTTATCAACACCTAGATTATTAAATCCCATGCGGTTGATAAGCCCTTCAGCTTCAACCAGGCGGAACAGCCGAGGTTTTTCATTACCAGGTTGTGGCCGAGGTGTGACCGTCCCTATTTCTACGAAACCAAATCCCATCGCGCCAAAAGCATCAATACATTCACCATCTTTATCAAGACCGGCCGCTAATCCCAATGGATTCTTAAATGTCAATCCCATACAAGTCGTTGGCTTAAAATTGACCGACTGCCGGATCAAAAACTTAAGCGGCGAATGCATGATATATTTAAGCTGCCGGAAGGTAATTTCATGAGCTTGCTCTGGATTTAAGCGAAATAGCGCCTTTCGGATAAGGGGATAAAACATTGGCTGTACCTTTTTTTGATAGATAATGTAAATTATTTAGTCGTAGAAACCATTTGCTTTTTTTATTCTAGAAAAACAGTCTATTGCTAAATTTATCAGCAAATCTCAATGGTATGTACAGACGATCATGATAATTTAAATATGTCTAATATGACACTGCTTTTTATCATTTAAGTTTTTAAAAATAATAGGTAAAAGCAAACTGATAGATATCCCCCAGATAATCTTATAAAAGAAGGGATATCTTATTTAAGTAATCGTTTTTATGAAGGAAAACGCTGGTAACCTAGTGAAAAATAAAATTCTATTGATTTTTCAATGCGTTAGTAATTTTTTCAAATAGATCAGCGGAAAGATTATCTAACTGTTTTAACTGTGTTAACGCCTGATACATTAGATTTTGACGTGTTTCATCATAGCGTCTTAGACGAATCAACGGCTCGATCAAACGAGAAGCAACCTGCGGATTGCTACTATTTAAAATAATTAACATTTCCACTAAAAACTGGTAGCCAGTACCATCCTCAGTATGAAACGCTGTCGGATTCTGTGCAACAAAAGTTCCAATCAGGGCACGTACTCGATTAGGATTCTCCATACTAAATGTCGGATGAGTAAATAAAGTACGTACTGTTGACAAAACATTTTTAGCTGGACTGGTAGCTTGCAGCATAAACCATTTATCCATTATCAAACCATCATGACGCCAACGCTGTTCAAACTCTGCCATCAGCTGTTGACAACTCGGTAATTGGGCCACCACCGCAGCACTTAAGGCCGCCATCGTGTCAGTCATATTATTAGCTTGATAATATTGCTCGGTTACATACTTATCCGCTTGTTGCTTATCATAACCAAAAGCCAGATAAAATAAGCATCTATTTCGCAAAGAACGTTTGGCAATATCACCATGATCGATTCGATACTCGGTCATTTTATTGGCATGATAAACGGCAACAAATTCAGCCGCCATTTCAGTGGCAAATTTTTGGATAATAAAGTTAATAACATTATGGATAGCTATCGGATCGATGATAGCAGACCACTCAGCGACTTCATTTTCTGAAGGTAAAGTAAATAGTTGCGCTTTTAAAGCTGGATCACAGGCTTCATCAAGTAAAACAGATTTGAATGCGTCAATAATATGCTGCGGTAATATTAAATCTTCCCGCTGCTGTTGGCGTACGACATTCTCTTTAATATAAATTGATATTAGTGATTGCGCAGCATCCCAACGAGCAAAATCATTACTGGCATATTGCATCAATAATGCTAATTGCTCATCAGTGTATGAATAATCCAATTTCACCGGCGCGGAAAATTTACGCAGTAATGAAGGTATTGGCGGCGAATTAACCTGATCAAAAACAAAAGTTTGTTCAGCCTTAACCATATTAAGCACGGAATGCACAGCACGACCATGATGCTGTAATGGAATTACATTACCTTGCGTATCATACAGCTCAATATCTAGCGGTATATGTAATGGTAATTTTTCTGCTTGATCTGCCGTTGGTGCTGTGGTTTGACTAATATGCAATAAATATTGCTGTTTTTCCGCTAAATATTCATCTCTGACCGTCACTAAAGGTGTACCCGATTGGCTATACCAACGACGAAAAAGAGTCAAATCAATATCAGAAGCATCTTGCATCGCTTGCGCGAAATCATCACAGGTTGCGGCACTACCATCATGGCGAGCGGTATAGAGTTTCATACCCGCCTGAAACTGTTCTTCGCCTAATAGCGTGTGCAACATCCGAATAACTTCTGCCCCTTTTTCATAAACGGTAAAAGTGTATAAGTTATTCATTTGTATTACTTTTTCTGGACGAATAGGATGCGCCATCGGACTGGCATCTTCTGCAAATTGATGCGCGCGCATCAGCCTGACATTTTCAATCCGATTTACCGAACGAGAACCCAAATCAGAACTAAACTCTTGATCGCGAAAAACGGTTAATCCTTCCTTCAGGCTTAATTGAAACCAATCACGGCAAGTAATACGATTACCCGTCCAATTATGAAAATATTCATGGCCAATCACCGCTTCAATATTCAGATAATCCTTATCCGTTGCCGTTTCTGTTTTGGCCAACACATATTTGGCATTAAAAATATTGAGTCCTTTATTTTCCATCGCCCCCATATTAAAAAAATCAACGGCCACTATCATATAGATATCTAAATCATATTCGTAACCAAAACGTATTTCATCCCAACGCATGGCATTTTTCAAAGAGACCATTGCCCAGTCAGCCCGATCAAGGTTACCCTTATCGACAAAAAGTGCTAACGTAACATTGCGGCCACTTTGGCTAACATAATTATCATAAAGAACATCAAAATCACCTGCTACCAGGGCGAAAAGATAACTTGGCTTAGGGAAAGGATCTTGCCATTTTACCCAATGACGGCCATCGTTTGTTTCTCCTTTGTTAATCTGATTACCATTGGAGAGCAAATAAGGATAGCGCGATTTTTCAGCGGTAATACAAGTTGTAAAACGTGCTAATACATCTGGCCTATCTAAATAATAGGTAATATGACGGAAACCTTCTGCCTCACACTGAGTGCAAAGAACATCAGCTGACACATAAAGCCCTTCTAATGCAGTATTTTTTAGCGGATTTATTTCATTAACTACCTTAAGAACAAAAGTATCAGGCACTGATTCAATAATCAGTTTTCCTGCCTCTTCACGATAGGCTGTCCAAGGTTTATCATCAATATGAATAGTGTGCAAAATCAGGTTCTCACCATCGAGTATCAACACATTAGCCTGTGAATTTAATCGTTTTACTCGGCTAATGGCAGTGACAATGGTGGTTGCAGGATCAAGCACAAAATCCAATTCAATATCGGTAATGGTGTAATCAGGCGCCTGGTAATCCTGACGATATTTCTCTTGTCGCTGTTGCGTCATAGTAAATTTTTACCTGTATCAATTATTGTTATGTTTCAATATGGTCAATTATTTGGCAATAATGATATCTTAAAACCTTTTTCTTTTGATCATAAATCATACCTATGATTAATATTCAATCCGTTTGGTCTTTTATTAACATGTTATTTATTTCTGCAAAACACTCTGCCGATATAAAAATAATTTGATAATATCAAATAGATGATTAGAATTTTTTATAACTACGCCAGAAATATATATGGAACGGCCTTCACTCTTACTAACATCAACAGGTATACTCTGGCATATTTTATCTTTAAGTCGAGAGTAATGCTTCCGCGAGGATAGCTAACGCATTATGAATTTAAATGCACCACCTATCATTACATCACTGCTAGATACTGATGCTTATAAACTGCATATGCAACAAGCCGTCTTTCATCACTATAACCAAGTATCGGTTGTAGCAGAATTTTGTTGCCGTAGTGATGAACGACTTGGTAACTATGCTCAGGCTGTACGCCAACAAATAGATTTAATGGCAAAAATTGCATTAACGCCAACTGAATACCGCTATCTGCGTGGACTGCCTTTTTTTAAAACTGATTATCTCGATTGGTTAAAGAATTTTCGCTTCAATCCCACGCAGGTTAATGTTTATACCACGCAAGAAAATCAGTTAGCGCTAAGAATTAGTGGTCTATGGCGTGAGGTTATTCTTTGGGAAGTACCTCTATTAGCCTTAAGCAGCGAACTGGTTCACCGCGATCGCTCGCCCAATGTAACAACCGAAGATGCCATTGAACAGTTACATAAATTGATTAAGCATTTTTATCAAGACGCAAAAACACAAAATATTGATTTAGCTAATTTCAAATTAATGGATTTTGGTACTCGCCGACGTTTTTCTCATGCGGTGCAATATGCTATTGTCAATGAGCTCAAAAAACATTTCCCTTATTTTACCGGTACAAGTAATTATAAGCTGGCCCAACAACTCCAGCTTAAACCTGTTGGCACCCAAGCCCATGAGTGGTTTCAAGCTCACCAGCAAATTAGTGCTGATCTCGCTAATAGCCAGCGCGTAGCGCTCCAAAGTTGGCTGGATGAGTATCCCAATCAATTAGGCATTGCACTAACAGACTGTATTACGATGAATGCTTTCCTGCGCGACTTCGATATCACCTTTGCCAATCGTTATCAAGGATTACGGCATGACTCGGGTGATCCGTTAGAATGGGGTGAAAAAGCGATTAGTCATTATAAAAAGCTGGCTATCGATCCGATGAGTAAAACGCTGGTTTTTTCAGATAACCTTGACCTACAAAAAGCATTGATCCTTTATAAACATTTTTATAAACGTATCAATCTTATTTTTGGTATTGGAACCCGTTTAACCTGCAATATCCCTCAGGTTAAACCGCTTAATATTGTGATTAAATTGGTTGAATGTAATGGTAAACCCGTCGCTAAATTGTCTGATAGCCCAGGAAAAACCATCTGTGATGACGATGAATTTATCGTTCGCTTAAAGAAAGCTTTTGATATCCCAAGTACAATGAAGCGGATTGATCACAAACCTAACTGACTATTATGGCAAGTTATTTTATCAATTGTGGCAGCAGGATAAATTAAATTCTTATTACAAAGGCCTTTTCATCTGGTTATTCCCATTTTAAACTTGCTATTTTTACTTGTTTCTTACGCGAGGACAAGTAACATAAGGCCTGCCCCAATCGGGACCAACTTTAAACAACTAAATATCAAAAGAGAGTATTTTATGAACATAGAGCCTGTAGTCGAAGTACTACAAGGCCGTGTAGCGGTAGGCGAAGAAGTAACCGTTCGTGGCTGGGTACGTACAAGGAGAGATTCAAAAGCCGGTTTCTCGTTCCTCGCCGTCTATGACGGTTCCTGCTTTAATCCATTACAGGCTATTGTAAATAATGAACTAGATAATTATGAAACCGAAGTTTTACATCTGACCACCGGTTGCTCGGTTGAAGTAACCGGGATCGTGAAGTCATCAGAAGGTCAAGGGCAAAATTTTGAATTATCTGCCACTCAGGTTGTTGTTGTCGGTATGGTGGAAAATCCTGATAGCTATCCAATGGCTGCCAAGCGTCATAGTGTCGAATATTTACGTGAAGTGGCACATCTGCGTCCACGCACCAATCTTATCGGCGCGGTTGCCCGTGTTCGCAATACGCTAGCCCAAGCTATTCATCGTTTCTTTCATGAAGAAGGCTATCTTTGGGTCTCAACCCCCATTATCACCGCCTCTGATACCGAAGGTGCCGGTGAAATGTTCCGCGTCTCAACATTAGATTTACAGAATATTCAGCGTACAGAAAAAGGGGATATTAATTTTGATAAAGACTTTTTTGGTCGGGAAGCATTTCTAACCGTATCCGGTCAGCTAAATGGCGAAGCTTATGCCTGTGCATTAAGCAAAATTTATACCTTTGGCCCAACGTTTCGCGCAGAAAACTCTAACACCAGCCGCCATTTGGCTGAATTCTGGATGGTTGAGCCTGAAGTCGCTTTTGCCAACTTGGACGATATCGCCAGCCTGGCCGAGAAAATGTTAAAATATGTCTTCAAAGCGGTTTTGCAAAAACGCCATGATGACTTAACCTTCTTTACCGAACGGATCGATAAAGACGTCATCAACCGGTTGGAAAAATTTGTTGCTTCGGATTTTGCTCAAGTTGACTATAGCGATGCTATTAAAGTGTTAAAACAGTCGGGTCAATCCTTCGAAAACCCTGTGGCTTGGGGTATCGATCTCTCTTCTGAGCATGAACGTTATTTAGCTGAGCAACATTTCAAAGCACCCGTGGTGGTCAAAAATTATCCAAAAGATATCAAAGCTTTTTATATGCGTCTGAATGATGACAATAAAACTGTTGCTGCCATGGATGTATTAGCGCCAGGTATTGGCGAAATTATTGGTGGTTCTCAGCGTGAAGAGCGACTGAATAAGTTGGATGCCCGGATGGAAGAAATGGGACTTAACCAACAAGATTACAGCTGGTATCGCGATCTGCGCCGTTATGGTACCGTGCCCCACGCCGGATTTGGACTCGGATTTGAACGCCTGGTCGCTTATGTCACTGGCGTACAAAATATTCGTGAAACTATTCCATTTCCTCGTACTCCACGTAACGCAAGCTTTTAAATATTTAATCTTAAAAAACGAATAAATATTATAATGATAACTGACCAGTATATCGCTGGCTTTTTTATTTTTAATTATGATAAATAGCAAAAAGTCCCCTTTTATTTATATTTTGAAACATATTATTTCTTTTTGTTATAAATATTGTATTTTTGTATCATTTTCAGGGTAGATAAAAATATTTACCAATGGAACACTGGACGCAGAAACGAGACGACACTAAACTCTTAAAGATAGTTCCCAATGGTTGGGAATTTATTTTTAGCAGTGGCAGGTGTCCGAATAACACCAATGAGGGTAATAATAATGATGAAGCGCAATATTCTTGCAATAGTTATCCCGGCGTTGTTAGCTGGTACAGCAAACGCAGCTGAAATCTATAACAAAGACGGCAACAAGCTGGATCTATACGGTAAAGTTGACGTTCGTCACTTCTTTGGCAAAAGCAGTGGTGGCGATGAAGGTGATGATTCGCATGTTCGTCTTGGTATAAAAGGTGATACTCAAATCTCTGATCAACTAACTGGTTTTGGTCGTTTCGAATGGGAAACTAAAACCAACAGAAGTGAAACTGAGAATGAAAATACAAACCGTTTAGCTTATGCCGGTTTGAAAATTGCTGACTTTGGTTCATTCGACTATGGTCGCAACTATGGCGTTCTGTATGATGTCAACGCTTGGACTGACGTTCTGCCTCTTTATGGTGCCTCTATGTCTCAGGCTGACAACTACTTGACTGGCCGTAACCGTAACCTGTTAACTTACCGTAGTACTGATTTCTTTGGTCTGGTCGATGGCTTGAACTTCGCCCTACAATATCAAGGCAAAAATACAGAAAGCAACAAATCAGGTAGTTCAGATTATCTGAAAAATAACGGTGATGGCTTCGGTTTAGCGGCTAACTACGATATCGGCTGGGGCGTTGCATTGGGTGCCGGTTATGCCAAATCTAATCGTGGCCTGACTGATGCTAATAAAGATAAAAGTGGCGCTGGCGGTAATAGTGCAGAAGGCTGGAACGCCGGTATCAAATATGATGCCAATAACCTGTATCTGGCAGCCATGTACGGCGAAACCCGTAATATGACTCGGTTTGGTAGAACAGTTGGCGATGACGACATGAAGCGCGTCGCTAACAAAACTGAAAACTTTGAATTGGTTGGTCAGTATCTGTTTGACGAAATCGGTCTGAAACCATCTATTGCTTATGTACAGTCTAAAGGTAAAGATTTAACTGATCCTGCCTACTCGCAGAAGCAAGATTTAGTGAAATACGTTTCTCTAGGTGCTTTCTACTATTTCAACAAAAACCTGACCGCAGTTGTTGATTACAAAATTAACCTAATCAATGGCAACAATGGCTTTGCTGATAAATATGGTATTGGCAGAGACAACCTGGTTGGTTTAGGTTTAGTTTACCAGTTCTAATTATCGCTTAGCGGTGATTTAACAGTAAAAGTAAAAGTGTAAATTCAAAAAACAGCGCTTTAGCGCTGTTTTTTTTACCAACCAAACAATATCAACCGAATCTAATATCACAAGTTTGCCTTATTTTTACCGCAGAGTGTTGGCAAATCATTTTCATCGCGTTAACCTGAGATCCCTCGATTACCAAATCACAATTGAATCATTGGAATTATAAATATGTTGGAAAATATTATTGCTACTCCTGCGGATCCTATTTTAGGTTTAGCAGAGAGTTTTAATGCTGATCCGCGTAAACAAAAAATCAATTTAGGTATTGGTGTTTACAAGGATGAGTCAGGGAAAACCCGCATTCTTTCTTCCGTCAAAAAAGCAGAAAAATATCTGTTAGACAACGAAGTCACTAAAAATTATCTTGCTATCAGCGGGATAGCCGAATTTGCCACCGTTACTCAAACCTTACTCTTTGGCAACAACCATCCAATAATCGCCGAAAATCGTGCCCGCACTTCACAGGCGCCAGGCGGCACCGGTGCATTGCGTATTGCTGCTGAATTTATTGCTAAACAAACCTCTGCCCAACGCGTCTGGATCAGCCAACCAACCTGGCCAAATCACCAGAATGTATTTAAAGCGGCTGGCCTGACGTGCTGTCATTACAATTATTATGATGCTGAAAAGCATAATCTGGATTTTGCTGGCATGTTAAGTAGCTTAGAAGATGCAAAACCAGGTGATGTATTATTGCTACATGGTTGCTGTCATAACCCGACCGGTATCGACCCAACACCAGAACAATGGGAAATTCTATCTACTCTGGTAGCTGAAAAAAACTTATTACCGGTTTTTGATTTTGCCTACCAAGGTTTTGCTAAAGGCCTGGACGAAGATGCCCAAGGTTTACGTATTTTTACCAACAAAAACCCTGAAATCATTATTGCCAGTTCCTACTCGAAAAATTTTGGCTTATATAATGAACGAGTTGGTGCCTGTACAATTGTTGCCAATAATAGTGATCAAGCAGAGCGAGCGTTTAGTCAAATAAAATCGATTATCCGAGCAAACTATTCTAATCCCCCAGCCCACGGTGCAGCCATTGTTACCACGATTTTATCCGATGAATTACTAAAGAAAGAGTGGATCGAAGAGCTTACAACCATGCGGCAGCGCATCCAACGTATGCGACAGCTATTTGTGAATACATTACAAGAAAAAGGCGCTAAGCAAGATTTTAGTTTTATTAGTAAACAAAACGGTATGTTCTCTTTTAGTGGTCTTAATGAAGAACAAGTAACTCAGCTACGTGAAAAATATGCTATCTATGCAATTAGTTCAGGTCGTATTAACGTCGCTGGCTTAACGTTAGAGAATATGGTTCCTTTGTGCAAAGCTATCATTGACGTATTATAAAGAAACAGACTGTTAATTCAGATAGTTACCGATTAGGCCAATATCCTAATCGATTTTTATTATTAAAAGCCTAACGGCGAAATTGTTATAACAGAATAAAACTAGCCTTGTAAGAAGGGATTAAATTGCCGTTCAGCCGCCAAATTAGACATCGGCCCATGGCCAGGAATAAATTGATAATCATCACCAAGGAGTAAAATTTTTGTTTTAATTGAGTGGATTAATGTTGCATGATCACCTTTAGGGAAATCAGTGCGGCCAACGCCATCCTGGAAAAGTACATCTCCCATAGAAATTAGTTTATCTGCATGATTAACAAAGATAATATGTCCAGGCGTATGACCTGGGCAATGTAGAACAGCCAGTTTAATGTTAGCAAAAGTTATTTCATCACCCTCTTGCAAGTAGCGATCTGGCGTAAAGTCTGGGCATTGCACAACACCAAACATTTGGCTTTGAATTACCAATCCCTTGATCAAAGACTCATCTTCTTTTTGCGGACCATAAGTTGGCACCGAGAAATGCGCTGCTAACTAAGCACAGCCACCAACATGATCAAAATGCCCATGGGTTAATAAGATATACTGTAAATTTAATGAACGCTTTGTAATTTCTGCAATTAATTTTGCTACTTCACCACCCGGATCAACAATAACGACATCCAACCTCTTTTCATCCCAAATTAGCGTACAATTCTGCTTAAAATCGGTTACAGGAATAATATCAAATTTCATATGGTAGTAAGTCAATTATTTAAATAAAAATTTATTTAATAATCTAATAGCTTACCATTGTCTGACCGGTCCTGTATCAATATGGACAAAATTACTATTAGGATAATAACCTACTCCGCCTTCTCGCATTTTTAATGCTGCTTTGCGAATATGGTTAAGTTCGAGCCCTTGGATATGAAAATCCATTGCTCGGCCATGGGTATGATAGCTGTTTTTAGCAACCCCACTACTTTTACGTCGAAGTGCATTATTGGTTTCGACTGAGCGATAGCCAGAAACTAGCTGAACAGGTTTATTGGTTCCCATTAATACTTGCAACAAATAAATCTGATCAAATAATTTCGGATCAATAATTTTAATTTTATTATTACGATGATCACGGAATAAGTGATTCAAGCGGGTCAATTCAGCGTTATTATAACGACGACCATCAAAAAACTCAGTCTTAAGAAACTCACCGGTATGAAGATTTTCAAAGCGAAGAATTTTGGGTCGCGGGGTTGTTAATGCCGCAAAGGCATACCTAGGTAATAAGCTAAAACCCAATGTTATCGCGCCATAACCTAACCATTTTCGTCGATTTTGATCAATATTGTCCATAGCCACTTAACTCAAATAAAAATAAAAAATAACCAACATGTACAATAATTCTACCGAATTTATTCCACTACTTTTGTATAATTATGTAAAAAACATAAATGTACTTTATATAATATCACATTTAATACATGTTAATTACAACATTATTATAATCTATTTTTGCAATAACTATATCAAATCGTTCAATATTTCTTCTTATCGCGCACAAAATAACCCCATTATCAGTCAAAATTTTATTAACGCCTGAGTTTAGTCAGTTATTTTGCAAAAAGCATAATTTATCGCTAAAAACGATATTTATGCATCTATACTAAATAAATTAGAAAATAACACGTGATTGAAATTTAATATAAAAGAGGCTTTTGCCCCCTTTTATATCATTTTTATCCATTAGTTAAGCGTGGCTCTTATTTCATTTAAATAATTCATCGCCCCATAAATGACATTGTCATAGCCATAAATATCATCCCGAAAATCGGCAACATTTTTGTTATCAACCCAGGCGGTTTGGTAATAAAGATAAATGAGTATCCTGCCTGGAATATTAATATAACGTGTGTCACCTAGCTGAAGCGCACCGTCAATACGCTGTTGATCCCAACTAGCTCGCGCCAGTAAAATTGATGCTAACACTGATGCCTTATTTACTCGCACACAACCGGAGCTAATTGAACGATTTTGCCGATTAAACAAACTATGGTTAGGGGTATCATGTAAGTAAATTGCATCAGAGCTTGGCATGTTGAATTTATAACGGCCAAGGGCATTGGATGGCCCTGGTGCCTGGCGTACACGATAGGGAAGGATGAGGATGAGATGGCCATTCCAGTTAATTGATTAAGAATCAATATGATAGGCATCACGCTCTCTACCGGATAAAACCGTAAAGCCTCGGCGAGCAAAATAACCCGGATCTCTTCTGGCTTGAGGCAAGATATCTTTACGAACCATGCTAACAGGAACATTCCAGGGTGGATTAATCACAACACTATTAAGTTCACTACTCATTATCGGGGTTTTACGATCAGGACGCCCAACAATCACTTTAGAATCTATAATTAATTGATTATTTGAGTAAAAATGTAATGTATAAGCCGGAATATTAACTAACATACCAGAATCGCTTTCATTGGGAATAATTCTTAAGCGTTGGATATTAATCGCCAATAAACCTGCCCAATCGGTAGTTACTTAACAAAAATAAAAAAATTATTTATCAATTAATTATAAAAATACAGCCTATTTAATATACGCATTTACAAGTAAAAACAAGCGATTTTAATCACTATAAATCAATTACTTACGGCTTATAGTGAATTCTAATTTTAACTGAAATTTGAGTCTAAATTCACACTCATTTTCAATTCTAAAAACACCCTAACCATTATATTATCAATAAAGAAATTTTTTTATGTCTGAAATTACTCACAATTGAAAATTGTCAATCACCTATTTGGACTGACTTTCACAAAGTCACTTGTACCCACAACAACTAATAGTTAACAACTTCCTCCAACGCCGCTAATATGATGCCCTTGGATTGGGCTGTTTGTTTGCGCTTGCTGTTGATTCCAGATTAAATCATCTGGCATCTCTACCCTCACATCTAGCCATGTCGAGGGGGGAATATCAACTTGCTCACCGTCAGCATAATAAACTGGTTTGCCGTCAATAATTTCTTTAACCCGCCAGTTTTAGAAGTCTTTAGGCAAATGGGGGTGCTGTCGGTGAAATGTTTGAATCTCGATGCTACCATTAGATAGAATGTTATCTTTGATATAGATAAGTTGTAGCCCATTAATATCTTTAGGTATTGAAATACCCCCATTCACGCCCCAAGCACCGTCTGCGTTATAACCCAATATCTCAGAAACCAAATATTTTCCTGTATCGAGTCGATGAACCGTTGCACCTTCTGACTCCTCATTCGTTTCAAAATTCCCATTAGCGTAAATCTTGATAATGGGCGATGCTTTTTTGACAAAGCCATTGCTATCAACAATATAATCACCTGTTACCATCATTGTGCCATTCGCGTTGTATGGAATATAGATTATTCCTTTTCCACCTTCTCCATAGGCAAAATACGCGCTATCAGTAGAAGTTTGAAGCGCGCACACAACACCATCTTTTCTTTCTATCATCAGGGCGGAGTAATCGTTGCCACTTTTGATAACGATATTGCCTATTCTGAGTACTTCCTGCGAGTCTTTCCTAGCAAAACTATCAGTAGATGCTTTTTGGCTCATCGCTTTGTCAGGGGCGCTACCCACTTCCTGAACAACGCTTTGTTTATCAAATTTTGTTTCTAATTTTTCACTTATTTCTCCAACAGTTTTAGCATCAGCTTTACCTTCAACTAATTCCTGCAATGCCTTAATCGACTCTAATTTAACTATCTTTCCACTCGGCAACGTGATTTCAACGACACCATTATCCCCCATCCAGGTATCCATATTTTGTAAAAAGTAGAGGATGTAAGTATTCGCTGCAACCAGTGCTCTTGCAGCGTCAGAATTATTATTTGGCTCAGTGAGATTAATGGTATAAGGGGTATCTGTTGCTGAAAATGTTGCTTCTTCAGCAAGAACTAATTCCGTATTACTGTTAACCGCTTTAATCATGTAAGGATAATTCACATCACCGTTTTTAATTAGTAATAACATGCCAGGTGATAATAAGGGATTATTATTGTTCCATTTTGTGTCTGTGCCTTTGACAATAGAAGAGCCTGACACGGTTGTCATTGTGCCTGTGTTGTATATCATGATTTTTCTCTAGAAATAAAGGTCGAAGTCAATAACGTATGATGGGGTGCTGAAGCTGATATAATCAATTGCCGAAGTATCTACAAATACCCATTCAAGGTTTCTTCCCTGCTGAATAGTTATTGTATTTTCTTGAAAACGATAACCCCCCGCTTTGCAATATGTCCAGTTTTGATAAACGCGATCTATCATTTCTGCGCATTCATTTGCTTGTAACATGGGCCTGGCAAAGGGGGCTGTTACACCCTGTTGAGTCAGGGTGATATTAGCACCAACCAGAAAAGGTAAATAATTGGATGAGTAACTCACTGTTCCTTTTTGATTGTAAATATTAAGACCCTAATCTGCTGGTACTAGTGTAAAATCAGTCGTAAATACCAGTACGTAAACATCGGTTTGTGCATTGCTATAAATAACTTTATTGTCTCTAGAAATAGAAACAACCGCATTTTGATTTGTTGGACGAATGAAAACTAAACTTTTATCAATACTAGGAACAATATTTGGAATAGTATAAGTACCCTTGGCACTAATCGTTATTTTTTTTCTAAATACACAATATCCTAACTTCGATTGCTGGGTTATTTCTACTGCATTACCTAAACCACCAATAAATAATCCATATTCACCGCTAGTTGCTTGTTTTGGATAGCCATAAACATCTATTTTATACACATTTTCGTACTCACCGGACAAAAATGTTCCTCGGTCTGAAACCCCTCCTCCTCGGCCACCCCAAAACCAGTAGATACCCCAACGATCCCAGTTACACTTTAATTGATTTCCTTCTATGCGTATATTTTCAAGTCTCAGTTGACGCACTGCATAACTTCTTGATATTTGATATAGTCTGGATATAACTTTAGGAACGATTATCAAATTATATTTTTCTGCTTCGGGTATTGTAAAGCTGTGGTTTCTTTCTCCTAAATCATGATTTGTTGTACTTAAAAGCTTTGTCAGTATTTGACTTTTATCCGTTATTTCAACAGGTTTAAAGCTATCATTTAAATCAACAAACAAACCGTAATCTGACATTATGGCCTCCTGCCGAGCTTTATTACGCCACCAGAAGTGGGATAAACGGCAAGACCTGTGTTATCTAACACAATTTTTGAGGCATCTCCCATGATTTTAAAGTCTTTATTAATTACTAAGCGATTGAATTCTGCGATACCTGTTTCACCATCTATCTTGAAACCGGCATTCCCGGCCTGATAATTTTTTGACTGAATAACCGAGCCGATTAATAATTCTTCAATCGTTCCTTGGTCAATAAATATTGTGCGCAAAAATACCTGACCGTTTTTGATAACAAACATCGGCTCCATCTTGCCATTAGCCGGATTGTAGACAATGAAAGTCTGCGCGCTAAAGCCAATCTGTGTACTGACTTTACCGTTTTTAAGTTCACCACCAATCACCATGCCAGCGTCATAATCCACACCGTCGTAATGAATCTTGACTAACGATGTCCAGGTTGCAGAAGCTTCGCCTTTTTTCATGTCATATTTGGCTTGTAACGCGTTTTGAGCAGCAGCCCACGATTTATCTGCTGTCGCCCTGACCTGATGGATAGATTCGGCCAAGGCGTTGGTCTCGGTTACCACATAATTGTCAACCCTGACAATTTCGGCTTTCATCTTGCCGTTTTGGCGCATGAAATACTGTGTATTGCCGTTAAGCCCCTTCGCGTTTTCCAGTATTGCTTCAGTGCTGCTGTCTATTCCTTTTTTTAACTGCTTAATCGCTTCCGTATCGTTAATTTTTTTATCAATTTCATCAATGATACTACTGGCATCAAATTCTGATTCCCCCCGCACAAACTCTGTCCACGGTGACTGATTACCCGATTTATCAACCAGTCTTGCACGAAAATAAAAAACCACCCCTGCGGCCAACCCTGACATTTCATGAGTCTTTGACGGATAAGGAATATCAGCCAGTAGCATAAGCCCTTCACCATCATTGGTTTGACTATATTGAATCTCTGTTTTTAACGTGTCTTCCGTGTTTTCACTAAATCCCCAATTCAGCTTAATACCAAAGACTAACGTGGACGCTCGGAAATTAATAGGTATGGGCAGTTCACCTTCTTTCCCTTTCAACACTGTCTCAGGCGCATTCGCCCAGATCGATGAGATATCAGATGAGTTTATGGCGCTGACTCTCACCTGATAACGTCCGGCATATATCCCTTGAACTTCAAAACTCGATGTTGACGTTCGAGGTATACTCACCCAGTTACTATTTCCTCTTCGCCATTGTGCCTCATAGGCAATCGCATTGTCTGTGGCATCCCAGTCAGCTCTTAACGTTGTGACGGCAATCCCTTGATTGATTTGGGTATAAGCAGAGATATGTACGTTTTTCGGGGGTGATTGAACACCCGGTGGGATGACAGTAATCGGTCTTTTATCAATCCTGGCTCCCGAATCAATATGCTCATATTTATCTTGATTGTGGAAAGTCCCTGTGATGGTATATGTATTATCGGCATTGTCCTGAATGCTAATTACGCGATAAAGCTGAATCGCCAAGTTATTGGCATCTACTGTCCAAACCGCATTTTTTTCAATGGGTTGAGAATAACGGGCTGTTACAGTGATAATCTTGTCGTTAACCGCCTGGACTGTTCTTGCTTCTGATTTCCCCTCCGGCAAATTAATGATAAGTCTGTCTCCCGATTTAATATCCGCTTTCCTGTCGAGCGTAATTTTTCTCTCATCAACAGATGAAACCCTGCCACCAATAATTCGCCCTGCAAGATTTACATCCGCCACGCCGATAATCTGTCCAGGCGTTGGAATAGCACTTCAAGCCCTGTTGAAAAGGTAATCGTCCTGTCATAAGCATTCGTTAATAATATCCAGCGTCCACGTCGGTTTGCTTCTGATTGCCGAGTGCAACCAATCGCCGAAATATCCGTTTTACGCACACCATAACGACGCTGCAATTTGCTATCAGAGACCGCCTCAATGGCATCATGACTGTGATTATCGGCATCCGAATAAGAAACCAGTACCTGTGTATAACGGTTTTGCTGGCTACCTCCTGAATATGTCAACTTCCCATCGACGATGTTCGCTTGTGTGAAAATCCGAAAGACATCCGAGGGCATATCAGCCACCGCTTTGACAGAATTATCCGCCCAAAAAGTCATGCCTCTAAAAATGCCCACAATATCACGCAATAGCTGATAAGCCGATTCCTGAGACTGAATATAAATATCACATAAAAAACGAGGTTCTTTACCTGAACCACCTTGACCGTCAGGAACGTTTTCATCGCAATACTGGGCTATCTGGTATAAATCCCATTTATCGATTTGTGTGCTAGTAATCCGCTCTCCACAGCCATACCGATTATTCAAAACCAGGTCATAAAAAATCCAGGCGGGATTGTTCGTTGCGGCCAGCTTGAAGGTTCCATTCCAGACGTTCGAATAAGTTCGGTTTACAGGGTCATAGTTTGAGGGTACTTTTACCAACAAACCACCTTTGGGGCGCAGGCTGACTTTGGGGATGCGATTATTAAATTGCCGGGCATCAAAGGTGATAAACAATAAAGCGGTATTAGGATATCTTAATTTTGCATCAATCACCTCAGTTAGGGCTGCAACAACCACTTTATCGGCAATTCGCGCCGTATTTTTGTTAGGGGTGAGACGACGAACACGCAATTGCCAGCCTGTTTTGACAGCAGGCAAATCAACACGGTGTGTACGCTGATATTCGCTGGTTGTTTTTCCATCAAAGGCAGCACGCAACACTTCTTTGTAGCCACTCCCATCCGCTGACAGGTCAATGGCATAATCGATGCGGTAACCGGAGGTATCGCCATTATCATGTTGTTCAAGAAGTTGTGGTACAGAGAAACGTAACCGAATAGCTGATAGCTGGATATTATTTACCGACCTGATATACGGCTGTTCATCTTTTAACTCCCTGCTAATGCTAATTTCATTGTCAACTGAAGGAATGCCTTTAATGTATTCCTGTTGCTCACTGCCCGGACGAAACGCCCATGTCACGCCCTCAAGGTTTTTACTGCCATCAGCATTACCAATAGGCGTACCATCCAGAAAAATACGGGTAGCATCTAACCCACCGGCAATTTCTCCTTCAGAAATAGCAAAGAGTAATTTTGCGGTTGATTCCGATAGCAAACTATCGGGTGACTCTACCGGTTTATGCCCACCGCCATCACCACCTTTTGCCCCAAAAACAAGGTTTGTCATATTTCACCCATAAAAAAAGTCGCCTCAGCGACTCAATGTCCATCATTAATGCTATCTTTGGTCTTCGGTGTAAATCCCTGCGGATATGCTGGCCCCACCTATCTCTTTTCTATCAAGCGTATATAGCAACGGCACTGGATTACCCTGGGCAGTCGTATTCACCGCACCACCAAACGCATAAGACGGTTTATTATCGGCGTCCTGACGAACGGTAGCGCCAGGCGGTTGCGGTGACAACATTTGCGCTATACCGCCTAATGCCATTGAAGCACCACCCATAGCTAATGCCCCGCCCATGAAGCCGGCAGGACCTAACATCATTGTCGCGCCTATCATGGCCACCCCTAACATCGTCTGAAAGAAGCCACCTGGTTTGCTGCCCTTAATTATCGGCGCTATTCGAATATCCTCTTTTGTGTTCAGGTGAAATTCATCTTCGCCAATATTCCTTTTCCCCTTGAAGACCGCAAACTCAATTCCCTTCAAATGCGCATCAGCCAAATAACGCTCAAAGCCTGAGTAAAGCACACATAATGCTTTAACGGCTTCTCTTGGGGAGCTAATCGCCAATTGATGGACGCGTCCAAATTTTGCGCCCAGTTTTCCATATAGCCTAACCGTTTTTAGCTCACTCATGCCCATTCTTTCCTTCTGACAATCTTGACGGTTCGGTCACGCCAGTAATCACTGTAGGGCGTGACACGGCTTAATTGCCCGTACAAATGATGCAGCAGCATGCCGTTATCCAGCAAAACACCTGCATGATTAGCGACATCAGCCTGAACCTGTATAATAACCACATCACCCACTTTGGGCATATCATCAATTTCAACGAAACCTTCTTTGGTGAAATTCTCCATATAACGGTTTTCACCCTGTTCCCACCATGGATAAGTGACACTATAATTATGCAATATGATACCGTGTTCTTGCCGAAAATAATCAACAATCAGGGTCCAGCAATCAGCGTAACCCAAAACAAACGCTCTTCCCGTTAATTCACGCTCACCCCTTGGTTGAATAATACGCAAATCCCCCTCGGGCCACGACACAATTATCCACGGTAATTCACTGACATCGCATTGCAGATTATCTATTTCACTTGGGTGTGTTGTCACGCCGTCGCCACAATGAGAATGGACGATAGCAACAGGCAGTCCCCAGTCTTCCGCATTGGCATAATCTTCCGGTGATAATGCGAAATGTTCAGTCGGATTTGCAGCAAGATTACGACAAGGAAAATAGCGTTTCACACGACTCTTTTGGCAAATGACCCCACAGGCTTCTTGCGGAAATGCCTTTTTAACGTGGCTGAATATTGCTTCAGTAAGACTTTTTGTTATCATCGTATCAAACCAGCCGCAGGGAATCCGCCAAAATCTAATGGGGCATTTTCCCCAAATCGCTTTTTACAATCGCTCATCAGCCCACCACAAACATCCAGGGCGGGGTCATCCACCGGATTGCCTTTCTCATCAAAGTAGCGTTTACCATTATAGGCACATCCATTACCTGAACGATACCAACCCCGCATGCACCAGTAACAGAGATGATGAATTTGACGCACTGGCAACATAACGCCTTGTAAATCAAACGGGCAAGCCAGTTCAAACTGAATAATTCCCCCCGCTTCCTCATGACTTTTTCGGTCAACATAAAATACCTGCTTAAAGCATTCATCCGGATTTGCGGTGGGATTACCATCAGGGAAATTTTTGCTATCCAGATAGTGCGAAAAGGTCTCATAAATGGTTACTTTCGCCTGAACCATATCATCAAACTGTAAACAGAGTAACGATATCAGACTATCCATATTCCCCACCTTTAATATCGGTCTGGCTGGACTGCCCTCACCGCTTTTTGACAGCCCTGAAATCTCATAAGGCCATGCGCCATATTCGTTACCTTGCCACCAGACAGGCTTCGGCTTTAATTTATCTTCTGCCTTTTCAATTTCTTCGGGGGTGTAACGAAGACTGTAAGCATGAAAACGTAAAACCGGACCACCAAAGGCACTGCCGTCAACGTCCACTAACTGGACTTTTTCACCGGGTTCTAATTTTTGTACATCTGAATGGATTATCATGCCGAGAAAGCCTCCTCAAACGTGGCCGATATTTTCATGACATCACGCGCAACCGGAGTCATGCGGATTGAATCGGCTTTTACCCGGTACACTCCCTTAATACCAAACGGGGGCATCCAGATAAAAGACTTTATAGTGTGTTGGCGAATAAAATCAAAGACAGGCATCACTTCGGCTTTTTTGCCTAAATAGGTAAATGGCCAGGATTGCGTTTCGGGATGAATGCCATCGGCCGATACCTGTTTGTAGCCATCCCCAAATTCCACTTCTTTGATTCGATGCCTGAACTCGCCCGTTGGGCTGTCTTGAATCTGGATTCGCCATCTAAATTCATCCATTGGCTTGACTCCATAAAAAAGGCCACCTGAGCAGTGGCCTGTAAATCATATGATGATTAATTTATTACTTAAAATGAATGCAAACAAAAAGCTACTTAGGGAGCTTGACATCCTCCTCGCCCTGAACGACGAGGCTTTACGGCGTGTTAGGTAACTGTCAGCTTAGCTACAGCTTAAAACTTATATCCTACACCAACAATGAATGCCACCTAAATTGACATTAACACCGCTTGCTACAGGTTGCATACCGTACATGGGCGTTGAAGATGCGCCCACATATCCACCAGACGCATAACCTCGCTTACTTCCCTCCATCAGGCGATACAGGTTAGCAATACCTAGTCGCTGGGTAGCGTCTTTAGTAAAGACAAACTCCCCACCATGAACGATACCTTTCGGGTCATATTTACCCCCACTGCCCACATACCCGCCTGAGGAGAAACCCAAAATACTGGCCACAGCCCCGCCAATTCCGCCTGTTTGCCCACCAAAAGCCGCTTTCATCGCCTGAAGCATCGCCATTTGCGTCATTATCTTCATCATCATCTCAAGTAATGATTTAGTGAAATCAGCAAAATTAGCCTTACCTGTTACCAAAAAATCAGTCAGTGATTGACTCATTTCCTCAAAGGCAAACTGGGTAATATTGGCAACATTGGCATAAGCGTTTGTAGCCTGCTCTTGAAATTCAGCGAAACCTTTTTTAACACCTTTCTCCCAGTTACCTCTCAGCGATTCCTCTTGCTGAAAGTGTTTTTTTAATGCTTCTTTTTGTTCCGATGTTTCTGCTTTTTCCAGTGCGATTTTTTGTTGATATTGTCTATCAGACAATCCGCCACTTTCCATCATTGCCTTAGTTCTGGCTCCGATTTCAGCAAGCCGTTTTTGCTGCTTATTCCTTTCAGTATTCAATCGCTTTTCAGCTTCTGCTTTATCACCAAGAATGGCTAGCTCACGCTGCGAGGCTAAAACTGACTCTTTTTGTGCAATAAGCGCTTGCTCATTGTTTGTCAGCTGACGTTTTGACGCAACGCTTTCAATAATCGAAAACTTAGCATCATCAAACTATTAATCACAACATTAGTATTTATCAGTGCAGCGTTCGCCTTCGAATTGGTAGTTGGTCACATTGCACATACCGATGCCGTCATTGACCCACAAATCAGGTTTAAACGTGGTGAATTAGGCAATATTCATTTAAGCGGGCAAGAGATAATGGTTATTGGCATCATGATAGTCCCTGCACTTATCGTCTATTTGGGGGTATTCCTCGACACATTGAAGAAATAGTTACAGAACAAGAGGTCATTACCCAGCTAACCTATTCCACTTAATTAATACCCATTCATCAATTTTAATATTGAAGGATAGCTATATGCAAAATTTAATAAATGAACATTACCCTATCATTGCTGGCGTAGAAATCACGACAGACTCAGAAGGTCGTTTCAACCTGAATGCGTTACATAAAGCCAGCGGTGAAGGTGAACATAAACGTCCTTCCAAATGGCTTGCTACGATTCAGTCTAAAGAATTAATTGCAGAATTAGAAGCTAACTTATTAAAAAACAATCAAAGCCCTAATTCAGGCTCTGCTCATAAAGTGGTCAATGCCGTTAATGGTGGTTCATCACCAGGCACTTTTGCTCATGAGTTGTTAGCCATTGAGTATGCAGGATAGATTGCGCCAAGATTCAGGTTAATGGTTAACCAAACCTTCCTTGATTACAAAACAGGAAGATTAGCCCATGTCACCCCAACAACAGACTGGTTAGATAACCCCTCACAATTACGAAAAATTCTGATTAGCTATACCGAGCAAGTGGAAAAAATAAGCAGTGAGCGTGATGAAGCAATTAGGACAAAATCACAAATCAGTCGCACTCGTGAAGCTTCTGCAATGGGCAAACTTAGTGTGGCTACGCGTAAAAATAGAGAACTTACCGAACGACTAGGAGAAAGTGTTAAACATGCCACCATCACAGCCGTAAAGAATGCCACAGGGAAAGAATATAAGTTTGCTCCACTTCGCAGATGGTGTCGTGAGAACCAGGTGGAAGCAACCGAAGTACCGGATATTCGTTATGGTCAGGTTAAGTCATGGCCTGCTAAATCATGGCTACAGGTATACGGCATCAATCTGAAATCGTTATTTACTAATAGCCAACGTATTCACTAGAAATTGACAGCTATTTGGTGTTTCTGAATCACTCAAAAAAAGACCAGCGCAAGGCTGGCCAACACCAGGGAAAATGTTGCTGTTAACCAACACACAACGGAAACAATGCTATCACAAATAACCTTATAAATAATAATGTTTTAATCAACATTTACATTCATGTAATCAATAACCGGAGAAATCCTATGAATAATATCCATGAATACCGAACAACGTTACATCATGTAAAAGCTGGTATGTTTAGGAGATGAAGTGAAGTATGACCTGATACTCCCAGACCCACCCTGGCAATACCAAAACAAAGCATCAAACGGCGCAGCACACAATCACTACAACACCACTGACTTTTACTCCCTCACTCGACTACCGATAGAAACCATCGTTAATGATAACTCCGTACTCTGCATGTGGTACACGGGGAACTTTGCACTGGAAGCTATCCGGTTAGCCGAAGCATGGGGATTTAAAGTCAAAACCATGAAGGGATTTACCTGGGTCGAGTTGAATAAGTTAGCCAAAGAGCGGATATCCAAAGCTATCAAAAAAGCTGCGCTGTCTGATGCTGATGATTTTCTGGCATTACTCAATGCGGAAACACGCATGAATGGCGGTAATTATACTCGCAGTAATTCAGAAGACTGTTTAATTCCCATCAAGGGATTACATGATACCATCTTTCTTTTTTCAGCCCACGAGTAACATTTTCTTGCATTAGATAAAACACGTTTAGTTATCTCTGAATATTTTTTAGATAATTTATCTAGTAAACTGATCCAATTATGAATAGTTATTGCAGATATTGGATATTTACCAAAATGAGGAAAAACGTGTATCTCGAAAGATCTTAAAATTAATTGTGCGCTTATTTTAGATTCAAAAATAACTGAATACCACTTTCTAAATAACTCTTCAAAAGTTAACTCAGTAATTTTTTCTTTAATAATAAGGTTTTTTACTGTCTTTGGATTATCACCATTAGCTAAAATTACCTGCCATTTAGCAACATCTTCTCGTGCTTTTTTTTAGTGTTAAAGTAGGATAATTACCAATAGTTATTTTATCTTGTTTTCCTAAGTATCTATATCTAAAAAAATGTAACGGTTCCTTTTTTTGATACTCTAACCCATAATCCGTCTCTATCAGATTTTTCAACTATTCGGCTTTGATTTTTTCCTAACATTCTTTTTAGATAGCTATCTGAGATACCCACAAAAATGCTCCACTCTGTCCATTCAAAATAACAAATTTATTAAATAATATATTATGGACACATTTATTGTGGCTTAACTTGTCTTTAGTTAACTCTCATTGTCTGAATTTTTTTTATCTAATTATTTATTAATCATATTTTATATAAATCTGTCTTAAGTTGACTAAGGATGTCTGCATATAATTATAAACGTGGGCGGGGGGAGGCGGTGCCGGACACTTTGGGGCAGGTGGCGTTGACCCGCAACCGCTTAAAACCCCGAACAACATCCAGCCTGAGTGCCTCAATCGTCTGTTTCGCATCGGTTAACCTCTGATAATGCTGCAATTCCAGCTTTACCGATAACTTATTGGCCGATTTTCTTGACATATTCGCCTGTGCCAGGTCTACTTTTTTCAAGACATCCCGCAGGTGTTGGATATGATGCCCCACTTCATGGGCTATCACATAACCAAAGGCAAATTTACCGTCTGCCCCCAGTCTGTTTTTCATCTCGTCATAAAATGACAGGTCGATATAGATAGTGCGGTCAGCAGGGCAATAAAAGGGCCCTATCAGGGTATAGCCCGTGCCGCAGCCTGTCTCTGTCTCTCCCCGATATATCACCAGTTTCGGCAATCGGTAATGACCGCCTCCCTCAGCAAAAATCTTCCGCCAGGCATCTTCAGTTGATGCCAGAATGACAGAGGTGAACTTAGCGGCCTCGTTCTCATCCACAAAACGATTGACCGATGACGGCGCGCTCACCTGTTCAGATGCCGCAAAAGCCCAACGATAGCCACCCAGTAACAACACCAGGATAACAGCCAGCCAGGCCCATCCACGCCAGTGTGAAAACACAAAACCTTCTGCTAACAGCGGTTTATATTTAAGTTTTCTTTTCTTTTTCTTTGCCTTTTTCTTCCGGCGCTTCAAGGCTTCTTCCAGACTGGTATACTCTTCCTGTGCTTCGGCGGTATTCCGCCGGTCTTCTACCTGCTCACTTTCCCGTCTCTCTTTCCAGTGCATGTGTGCCCCTTTTTAAGCCATAAAAAAGCAGTCCAACAAACTGCCTTCGTTAATACTTTCCAATACCCTTAGTTCTTAACCCCAGTAATTACCCAGAAATCAGAAACCAGTTTTTTATTTAGCATATACTTATACGGTAAATAGAAATTTCCGTCTTCACCCACATCACTACCCCATGAATTACGAATTTTAAACAGTCCTGTTTCATCATCATAACCTATACACAGTGCGCCATGACTGGCCAATTTTTTGTCTTCTACAGAAGGCAGCGGTATAATCACCGGCCAAGGGAATTGCAATACCCAGTTGCTGTATACTTCAAAACGAAACATGAACGGAAATCCAGACACCAGACAACTTTTTAATTGATTAATATCGTGTATGATTTGTTTATACTCAGTAATCCTATATTTCTTTGCCTCCTCATAGCATTCATTCGAAGGTCTTCTCCTGGCCCGGGAACTTTTGGGAAACGTCTTTTCATAAGCTTGACCTGCATCATAAGGCTACTTCTCTTCCGAACAGACCCCGAATTTATGAAGTGATTTTAATCCATCGCGCAAACGTATCCCAAAGTCATACTTCCGCATACATTTCATGAACTGAGAATTGTAACGAATGAATAATCTGGATGGGATAAAATCAGGGGTTTTATGGCTTCTTCTTCGTTCAAACTGTACAGCAGCCGCAAGAACACTTGGGCCACACGCATTTATTGGAAGCTGATTATAGGCCGGAAAATCTGGTGTAATATCGATCCGTGCAGGCAAAGAGGATAAAATATCAGGATAAGGAGAATAAACCTTATCCCTTATATCCACTGAATCAGGAAGACAACCACAGAAAAATTTCGTGAGCATCATAATATCCTTTACATTATTGAGAAAAACAAAAAGGCTGCCTGAGCGACCACTTAAAAAATAGAATGGCAAGCGGTGTCCCTCTCCTTTACCGAAAACAAAGAAACAACCAGTTCACTCTTCACATTCCTCAGCTTGTTACTATTAAAACACGCTAATACTTAGCTCGACTCTGATGATTTACTTTTAAAGTCAATTTAAGTCATTAAGGTGATACTTTTGATTTTTCATCGCTGGAATATAACCAAAATCCAGAATGTCAACCAAGTATGTGTTTGTACCAGACAATTCAATGCGAACAGTAGGCGCTAAAGTGCCTCCAATACGAAAATTATTACTTTTTGGGACAGCTATGGAATCAATAAATGACTGAACAAGTCCGTCCGGCGAAACGTAGTGGCTGTATGTCTGAAAAGGTTGTGAAGATGGATTTCCTAAAACCAAACCTGAAGCATTTAGTGGAACATACTGACCAGTTAATGTGGGACTAACAAAACCGTATAAACCATCAGGGCCCAAAAGTCCTTCAGAAAAAGTATATGTGTGGCTGATAGTAAACAGATAGTAAAGATTATTTTTAAACACAAAATGAGGCCGCTCGGTCTGATCATTAACACCGACTGCAGTCAACAAAGGAGTTAATAGTATCCATTCATCAGTATATTCATTAACACATTCAGCTATACCAACACAACCTGTTTGGAATTTAGCACCTCCTGGTACTCCACAACCTGGCGGCAAATAACCTTCTTCTTCTTCTTCTATTTTGTGTTCCCCACGCTTACCAGGTACATTCCCCTCAAACAGCATATATTTCTTCCCGTTTTTTCAATCTCTAAACACCCAGGGATCACGAAATGCCCAATAAATATTTTGCGATTTATTTTGATAAATAATACCATCTGCTTCAAGTAAAACTGTAAATTTATTAAAACCCTCAAACCATACTTGATTCTCATCACAATAAATTTTGCCACGAGTTTTAACTATTTGTGAATTATCACCCACAGCTGTATAATAAACTTCTATATTATTTTTTGATGTTAATAAGCAACAGCCCGCCCATTCTAAAGTTGTTAACGATTTAGAAAATAAATAACCTCCATACTTCCAAGAGATACCATCACGTGAATAACTAAAACTAATACGAGCTTCATTATGTCGAGTATTCCAATATTCTATTGGTTCAGCCACTTTGCTAAAACGCAACGGTGCTGTCAGTTGAAAAATAACATGCCAGCCATTAAAAGAAACCGTCTTACCCTCAAGATCACGTAACGCCCACGTATCCCAAAATACAAAATCATCATTTAATCTGATAAAATTTAACGGTACACAAGGTTGTGTTGTTGTTGGATCATCACTATTAATTTTTAATGCTTCAGCACGACTCCAAACTGAAGATTTTATTTTTTTATCTTTTTCCATTTTTTAATATTACACATTTATAAATTATAACTATTCCCAACATAAAAAAACCGCCTAAACGACCTTGATAAACAGAGATTCATGTTAGCTCCTTACTCGTTTTCATGAGATTGAGATTGTGAGTATTGCGGTGACGTAAACGAAAAGCCAGAATTTAACATCCTCGTGATATGTCTGTGTATTGGCGCTTTTATCGCTTCCCTTTATATTTTTTCGCAACCTAATTAATGTCGAACTGTACTTTTTATTTCTAACCACGTTATCTGACTCAATCGGTGAAGCTTATCGACTAAACCTGCTTTTTCATCTCTCTGACAGCAGCCAATACAATGACTTTTTTGCAAATACCTTAACGAAAACTCAGACGGTCTTTTTTCTCAGTCTTCAGTAAATTAAGTAAAAACAACTAATTACCCACGATTTTCGGCAAGATATTTAATTCGATTTAATGCTCTTTTACAGGCATTGCATTTTCTCCTAGTTCATAATGATGAACAAGAACCAGTCAATAATCGGCTTGCATTACATAAATTCCACAATGGTTTCAACAAAAAAACCCCGCAAATGCGAGGTTCTATGATTTTTATGTAACTATAACAGCTTACCTAAAATTATTAGCCATTTGTCCATTAAAGTCAAGCAATAATTATGCGATATTAACTATATTGGCTGCAAAATTTTAGTTTTTCATGACATTTGACAGCATTTTATAAACAACATACAAGCTAGCATTCAAAATATCATCAATCTCCCTTCTGCATGTTCTAGGTGATGGCCTTTTCCACCTTCCCCCCGCCCTGGTCATCATCCTTCTCGGTTTTGCTATTTTGTGATAATAGGTGGCTATGCTTAATTTTGACTTTCCGTAAACATAATAACTTAATAGAATCTGGTAGGCTTTCTCATCAATACGCATAACAGCATCAACCACTTGAGAAATGAGCAATCCTTCATCATCGTTACACATTGGCCTCGAAGGTATCACTTCCCCTTTCGCCTTTTGCATAAATCGCCAGATGATATTGAATTGCCATTTGTCGAGTTCTCCTGAGCATACCCACGCCCCCCATAACTCAAGCCAACCATTTACCCAGTCATACTGTGCTTTAGTTAATTCCAATGACTTAACCGCCTTCATCTGTCCTCCGGCAAAAATAGGAATAGGGGCATGGTCTCAATGCCCTGCGTTGAATGTTGGTTTCTTGATTACGCTAATTCCCAAATGGTGATAACCAGTTTCCCGCCCTTAATGATTTCCTTTCGCTCAACGTGCAACACATCTATCTGAGCATCATCAATTATCAACCCACCATGACAGAGTGCATCAATCGGTGCTTTCATCAGGTTATCTAAATCTCGCTTACGACGGTCAGGTGGATACACCCCTATCTCAACCCCTAAACGTTGCGATAATCGCTTACAAAGCTTTTGATGCAGGATTTCTGCAACTACCGACTGGCGGTATAATCTCCCTTTTGCGGTGATGAAGTGTTTGTGTTTTCCGTGATACCAGTAGTGATTTACGGAAGGAGGGAAAGGAACGGTGATTTTAAATTTTTCCAATATTATAAGTTTCCAAATGCGATTAATAACCAAAAAATAATGCAGAAAACAACGAGAGATATTATTAATAACGCATTCATTTTATTTTCTTTAATGTCAGTTCGTTACCAAATACTGCCCCTGTATCTATGTATTCTTGATTGCTTCTACGCCAAGAACCTTTAATTAATGGAGTATGCCCGAATATAAAAAGGTCAGCGCCTTTAATTTCTCTACTTTCCCTTTTGCTAATTCTATCCCTGCTCCAGACAACATCGATTTCATTAATATCCCTTCCAAATTCATATTCATCATCAGGATAGTCAGCATGAGCAATGATTATTTTTTTGTTATTAACATTTAATTCAATAATGAGAGGTAATTTTTCGGCTAATTTTAAACATGTCTTTGCTAATATTTCCTGTTCATAATCAAGCATAAAAAACCATTGGCCACCGTTATATATCCAACCGTCAAGATCGCCTGTTTTCAATGCATTAATAGCCATTTCTTCATGATTACCACGAACTGCCTTAAACCATTTCTCATTTAATAGATCAAGACACTCAACATTCTGATCACCCCTATCTATTAAATCACCAACAGATATAATCAAATCTTTTTCTTCATCAAAATCAAAATGTTGTATTTTTTCCATTAGTAACGCATAGCAGCCATGCAAGTCACCTACGGCATAAATGTGACGATATTGATCACCATCGATTCGCTGATAAACTGCATCGTTTAAAGTTGTCATTATTTATCCTGCTACTTTTTTAATTTCATATACTCCGAGCTTTCCGGTATTGTCACGAAACAACCGATGCCAATCGCCCAGCATTCCACTTTTTGCATAAAGACATATTCCCCCGTATCAAGCTTTGATGTCCTCCTGAGCGTTCTGACGCGCTCTGGCTTCTGGTTTGCTTGTAGGGCTTAAAATGAGTTGATGCGGTTGCTTTGTTGCAAGAACAGCTTTTAAGATTTGCCAGACGGATTGTTTCGTTGATTTGTGGAAGAGTAAGTTATCTTCCAGATGCGCCTCCTGCCTATTATCTCATTTTATGCACTTGAAATTTTCTATTGACACTTTTGGCAATTTGCCACGCTTTCCAGCCTTGCCATTGCCAACTGTCCAGTAGTGACCTATATCGCTAAATTGCATTTTGAACATGGACGGCTGGGATAACATTTTCAGGCAATCTTTTTCTGATAGTGCTTTGTCGCTAAAGCGATACCAATGAACAGGTTCGCTACCATCCTTAACAATGGTTGCTTCGATTTGGTATTTCATAGTTCCATATTTGATTTTTCTACGATAGCTTTCCCAATTGAAATTAATTACAATGGGGCTTCCCATCCTGAGACGATCAATCACTGTTTCGCCCAGAATTTCTGCTAATTTTTGCTGAGATAAATTAGTGAGTATGCCTGTTGGTTTTTTGTGTGCTGCTCTTCGATCGATGATTTGAAAAACAATTAAACCTTCGTTGAGGTTATTACGCTGAACACCAACATCATCAAAGACAAGCAGATCAACGCGACACAGTTCATTGATTAATTGAGATTCTGTATGCATTGAATCCTTCTGGTAAGTTTCTCTGGCCTGCATCATCAAATCAGGCAGGGTAACAATCAAAATACTGTGCCCTTTTTGAATTAATTGATTACCGATCGCCGCAGCGAGATGGTTTTTTCCGGTGCCAGGATTGCCACTGAAAACAAAACCACCAAAATATTTTCCGAAGTTTTCAGCATAGTTTTTTGCTTTAAAAACGGCTTGCTTGTGCTCCGGGGTGTTAGCATCAAAGTTCTTGAATGTGCAATGCTGATGCAGTGGATTTATTCCTGATTTACCCATGATTTTTTGCAATCGAGTCATCCGATTTTCATCTGCGATCCGCCTGGCGTCGATTTCAGCCTGCTCACGATGCCATGCCAGTAACTCATCAGCGGTTTTGAATGTTGGCTCAACATGAGCAGGCATGAGTCGGAAGAATCTTTCCAAAACTGAATGTGGCGTTTTCAAAAGTCCTCCGAGATAAAAATATCTAGCTTTTCAACATCTTGAATTCTGTGTTTTTTAACCTGATTGCCATTTAGCTTGAATAGTCCTTGCCAACCATTAGTGATCGACCTGTTCAGCACCTCCTCCGGCGAGTAACCGAATTCATGGCATTCAGTGAGTAATTTAATTTGTCCGTTAAATGTTTGGCGTGTCTTGATCGGTTTTTTCAAACCTTTGCGATAATCTAACCAGTCTTGCCAGACAGATTTATTCAGCCAATGAGGGATCGGCTCCTGACTAATATCAAATTTATCTTTCTTCGGTTCAGATTTTTTTAAGGGGATTATAGGGGTTATATATTTTCTTTTTTCTTTTGTAATAGTTTCTTTTGTGTGTCCCTGTTTTGGTGACAACGCTGTCACGCTTTTGGTGACATTTCTTAAATTGTCACTATTTTGGTGACACTCTTGAACTTTCCATTCAGAAATTGTTTTATTTAACGCTATTTTATTATCTAATTTAATCAAAACATTCATAGCAATTAATTCATTTTTTGCTTTGTTTGCTTTTTGTCTTGGCAATTTAGTTAATTCTGATAACTGACTATCAGAAATACGGTCAAACTCTTTATGAAATCCGTAAGTTTTTCTACAAACTGCATGAGCGACCTTTGCCTGATTCCTTGTTAAATCAGAGCTAATTAGCTCCTCATAAAGCCCATTCGCTATTCTGGTATACCCATTTTCAATCTCAGCCACGGTATCATTCTCCCTGACTTCGTTTTCACTCTGTAATCATCAAGACGGGTGACTATTGCAGCCATTTTTAACTCCTTGAATCTTCTTGAACTCCGATGCAAATCGATGTACGAAACTCTATTTTTTAATGCAGCAACCCATAGCCCACCTGAGCTATCTGGATATAACCTTTCTTCATGCTTTTTATTGATAAACCGGCGCTTTTCTGGCATAATGGCCTCGCTGAAATTGAAAGAAAAAAGGGAAATTTGCCGTTTCCCTTCTCCTTGAAATACTAACTAAACTCAAAGTTCGATATGATATTTGCAAGCTCCAGTGTTTTTTAACTCTGGAGCTTCTTTTTTTAGCAATCTCAAATGCTCTAGCATGTCTATCAGCTTGCGTATCTCTTCGCCTGAGATATTCGTTATGACTAAATCCTGCTTCGGTGAATCGTAGCCAATGCAATCAAGCAGTTTTGCCATCTTCGGAATTATTCCATCCTCTGACTGCCATCTCGTGATTTGAGATGGATTTACGCCAATAGCCTGAGCAATTCTTATTGCTGAATGTGCCTGAATGCCATTGCGTATTATGGCTTCAATGTTTTTTGCATTTGATTTGTGTGTAATTGTGGTTTCCATATCTATAATTAATTCCATCAGTTTCAGATAATAGTTATCCCTCCCGATGAGCTGGGAATTTATAAATCTCCCAATTTCAGGGAGGCCAGATTGTTAAAGAGCGGTGTTACTCAGAGAGTATTTTGCTTATTAGCAGGGATACCATCTGTTGGGTTTGGGTAAATATCAGGGCGTAGCTCATGGGGAGTTATTCCTGTTAATCGGTATATGGAGATCACTCGCTCTGCCGGAACACGGTGATTAAGCCAGCGGGAAACGTTTTGCTGTTTAGTTCCCAACCGAATAGCAATTTCTTTCTGAGAAAGACGAGTTGGTACTTTCATTTTTACTATCTCTTCTATTACGGCTTCTAGTTACATGCGGCATCATACTCTTTTTTTGTGTTAGCAAAAGTACTCTCATTTTGAGTATAATGTTCGATATGAATATGAAGACGCTTGAAGTAACGGCATACAGAATTAAGAAACTCTTAAGCGAAAAAGGCTGGGGTCAGGCTGAACTTGGGCGTAAATTAGGTGTTTCACAACAAACAGTTCAGCGTTGGGCAGCCGGAAAAGTAGGTCCGAATCCTGAAAACCTCGATATGCTTTCTGAAATTACTGGTTACCCTGTATATTGGTTCATGCTACCACCTGATGATGGAGATCAGATTACAGAAGTAAGCTCTATAAATATAACCCCTAAGCAACGTGAATTAATTCGTATATTCTGTGCTTTTCCTGATGAAGATCAGGAAGAAATGCTCAAGGAAATGAGATATAAGAAAAAAACTATGGACAAAACCGTTGCACGCTGGCTAAAAGCACAGAAGGGAAAGATAGCCTAAGCTGTCTGTAAGAATAGTATGACATTTTCTCACCCAACAAAATTACTGCCACATCACCCTTAGAATAATTTCCCCGGTCAATAAATCACCCCTTCACAAAAAAACATTTAAAGTGTTAATAAACACTTTTTTTGAGTTAATAATTTAATTCATCAAAGGCACACAGCCTTACTCACTGCAACAGGCAAACGCCAGACAATACCACGAGTTATCTTAAGCCTAGCCAGACGTTGCCAAGTAGCCAGCCGGAGGCGTATGAACATGAAGGCGAGTGACGACAGTTAAGCAATACCGCTCTTTAACACCCTTTCGCTGAAAAAGCGAACCATAAAACACCCAAACAGTCGGTTTTGGGGTGTGTGAAATAACCAAAATACAGTCATTAAGTTAAAACCAACACCAGGGAACTACCAATATGACTGTAAATATAATCCGGATACCTCCGGCACACACCACCAAAACCCATTGTAGGAGGTAATATGTGTAACTTGCATGGTTATGATAATGCTCGCCGTCGGAGACAGGAGCGGAGAAGAGCTAAACAGGTAGCCTATCAATATAACAAAGCACTTAATATGGCATTGAAAGCAGCGTTAAATCCAACCAAACCCTCTCAGCAACAAACAACACCAAACACTAAGCGCCCTCTCCTTTCTCTGAAAAGAAAGGTAATGAATCGTGTAGAAAAAGCAATATCAATTCGTCCTACTAAAGTTTATGACTCATTTGATAATTGCTGTTTACCTAAAGTGGCTTTGTATTCAGTGAAGACGAAGAGTCGTCACCCTATTCTGCTTTCTGGCGAAATGACGGCGAGAAGTTAGATTGAAAATTATCCTGCAATAATTTAAAAATATCATTCTTAATGATATATTGATCAATAATAACTTTCTCATTATTTATCATATACATATTACTATTTTTACAAATAATTCCCTTCATTCTCAGTGATGAAACCGCGATATCATAAGAAACAAGATATTTAATTTGAGTCTTTTCTTTCAGAAAAGAGCTAATAATTGCTTTTTCATTTTTGTTTAATTCAGAAATGATATTTTTTATATAAAATATCTTTTTCTTTGGCTTTATGGGCAATATTTCTTGAGTTCAGGAAACTATGAATAACCACTTTAATGTATGGTAAAAAACGTTGGATAGCATCTATTAAAACAAATGAGAATGCATAGACAACAACATAAAATATCCAGTAGATTTCAACCTCTGTTGTAATATAAGTCCTAAACTCTTTAGGAATAATAACAATCATGACTACGAACAGAATTATTGAATACATTATTTTCACCGCAGGTTCTTTACCAAAAATTTTGACAGCTAAAGTCTCAAGCCATCCAAACATAATAAGTCACTCTTTCATTTCGTGGGGGTGAATTAATTATACATAATTTCATTCGTTGGGGCACGATGAAACCACCTCGCCTGACGTGGTTAAAAGCAGGCAATCAAATCAATTTAAGGATGTGTGAATGCGGCATGCATCCTTAAGCTTATTAATATTTAGGAAGAAGTATGAAATTTGAAGAATTAAGTGAGAAATGACAAGACAAAGCACGTGAGGTTTTAGCTAATCTGTTAGAAATTAATTACAAACGCTATTTATCGTTAAACGAAATTGATATTAATACTCTAGGCCACAAAATTAGAAACGCATTTGTAGCCTTAGAAAATCATAATTTAACTGTCAGTCAATATGCAAACATGAGTATTCGTGAAAACCAGAATCGCGCTTTAACCAGTAACCCACCAAATTGTAGGGGTGCCATTGGGATTGGGTACTGATGCATCATTGATATGATTAATTATTCCATAACTTAATGCATCTGCTGGATTAATTATTTTTGATGATTTTATCATTTCTCTCCAATCGTGATCACCTGCTTCACTTTTAAAAATATCAATAAATCTTTTTAAATCATGATCTAAACTAGATACCCATTCTCTCATTCTTTCGTGATCAACAGTTTGAATACCACCTAGTCCCCACTGAAAAGGATGAAGTAGAAATCTAGCACGATTATTAGCATTACGTTGAGAACCAGCCAAAAAAATCACATTCGCAATAGAATCTATATTGCTAATATTGAAGGTGGTGACTGGAAAAGGTAATGTTTTTAAAAAATTATAACCGGTAAATCCAGATGTTATATCTCCACCTGAAGTAGACATATGCAGATTTATTTGAGTTGCTCCATTTGCTATTGCTGAGAAGCATCTTTCTTGCAATTGATTTACAGTATTTGGCATTACTGGACATAAAAAATGAATAGTATGAATCACCTAGCATTCCCTTTTTTGACTGTGGAATAATTAATATATCAACTTTCCTTGACTGTGGAAAGCAAGGAACCGTGCAGCCTGAACGGGATATAAGAACGGGCATCATTTTAAAGGAGAATAAATCATGAAACTGGACAATCCACGCATTATAACGGCAAAGCACCCAAATATGGGAAATCTGGTTGACGTGACTAATAGCAGTCGTGATTTAAGCGACTCAATATACTTAAGCAGTATTGATATATGGAAGGATGACGACAGGGAAACACGCTCTTTCAAAGAAATTATACAGTGCTTAACAAAAGAAAACGATCGTCTTAAAAAAGAGAATCGAAAGCTGATGAAGATATATCGTGAAATTGGCGGACTGTGCAGGATTTGAACCTGCAACCAATCAACTATAGGTGCTCAGGAAAGTTAACACCTATAACCAAAGTTAACCGCCCCATAATTTAGGGATGATTTCTTTAAACAGTAAACCAAGAATACCCGCCAATAAAAACCATTGCAGGCGATCAAATTTTTGTTCCAGTCTGTCAAAACGCTTTTCTGAAAAATCTGAGTCGCTTATCTATCTGAGCAATCTCAGCAGATAAGTCTTTACGAACATCAGCAATCTCAGCAGATAAGTCTTTACGGACAGCAGCAATATTGCGATTTACCTCAACAATATCAGCTTTTGTCGCTACATCAGCAACTTCATGTGATTTGCGCACAGCAATAGAAATTGCTTTCGCCTGCTCTTTTGGCAAACCTGCATTCTCTAATGTTTCAACAAATTCTTGTGTATCAAATGCAACCTGACCCATAGCGAATCCTCCTTTTTGGTAAGTATAACGGGTTTAGGGTTCAATCTGCAAAATCTTTCATCAATTAACTTTGAGGGATATCCTTATGTCAAATTTAATCAACATCGAAACAAAAAACATCAATGGTGAATTAATCCAGACTGTCAATGCGCGTGATTTACATGCGTTTTTGGAAATCGGTAAAGATTTTACCACATGGATAAAAGATAGAATAAAGCAATATGGATTTATTGAAAATCAGGACTACATAATTGTAGAAAATTTGAGCTCCCCAAAATCGGGGAGTGCAAAATCTCGCCAACGTCCGATGAGCGACTACCATATTTCCCTCGATATGGCGAAAGAACTTTCAATGGTTGAACGCAACGAGAAAGGGAAACAGGCAAGACAGTATTTCATTGAATGTGAACGACGGATTTTACAGCCGAAATTATCTAATGACCCAACAACTTTACGCTTACCTAATTTCCTTGACTCTGCTGAATCCGCGATTGCATGGGCAGAGCAACACAGGCACTACTCAAGCATCAATCAAAGAAAACGGACGAATAAAGACCGGATTCTACAAATTAATCACATCTGAATATCAATTAAGGGTTAAAAACATGAACCAGCTTAAACAGCAGGAGCTTCGCTACGTCTTAAATAGTGACAGTTTCGTTAAAAAAGATTCCATAAAAATCATCCCCACCTTGCTAATCATCGCGTTGGCAAGCCTCGTTTTATTGTTAGCAAGATAGGAAGTGATATGAACCCTTACGCCATGCAAGATTACGGGTACGAACAACAGCAAGAAATTGCTTATTGGGAAGACAGACTGGACGACGAAATCAGCGAACTTGTCCAGCCTGTTTATGACTGCCTACCTTCCTCCGTCATGAGAAAACTCAGTAATGAGGATTTTGACGATATCTGGCAGGCGCTGTTTGACCATTTCAAAAATGAGCACATTCATCGATACAAAGCAATTCGAGCGCCTAAGAGGAAATATCTATGAGCGAAATACAACATACCGAAAAAGAAAAAAGTTTTCAACAGCAAGTTTGGGAAACGCTTTCTGCCATTAATGTTAACGAAAAAATAGAAAAGAAAAACGGACTTTCTTATCTCTCATGGGCATGGGCGTGGGGCGTATTAATGGCACACTACCCAGAATCTTACTATGTCATTGAACCCATGAACTATAACGATGATGGCAGTGCCATGGTGTCATTAACCCTCACCATTAAACAGGGTGATAACGAATTTCCCCGCAAAATGTGGTTACCCGTTATGGATTACCGGAATCAGGCGATTTCTAACCCTAACGCCGTTGATATCAACAAAGCGCTGATGCGTTGCCTCACTAAAGCCATTTCGATGTTTGGATTAGGGTTTTATATCTATGCCGGTGAAGATTTACCCGAACAGGAAAAAGTTGTGATGCAGAAAGAAGAAGCGCAACAAAAGGCTCGTTACAATCAATTAATTCGTGATTTAAAAACCGCAGCAAAAGGGGGTGTTGAGTCGATGAAAACCCATTGGCAACAGTTAACACTAGAAGAGAAAGGAATTATTGGCGAAGAAAACAAAATGGCGATTTATCGCAATATTGCAATGAAAAATGAGGCTCATCATGAAGCAGAAAACGGACGAATGGTTTCAGGCAAGACTGGGGAAAGTCACCGCCAGCAATTTACACAAGGTGTTATCCAAAGGCAAGGGGACAACACAACGAAACTACCTCATGCTGTTAGTCTGTGAAACCCTGACCGGACGACGAGAAGAAATTAAAACCAGTCAGGCGATTGAACGAGGCATTGCCCTCGAGCCTCAAGCCAGAACACGATATTGCCTTAATGAGTTTGATGTCACGGTCACCGAAGTAGGCTTTATTCCCCACCCGACTATTGCGCTATTTGGCGCCAGTCCTGATGGCCTGGTTAATGATGATGGACTTATCGAAATTAAATGCCCCAACACCACTACCCACATTGAAACCATTATTACAGGAAAACCTAAATACGAATACCTGTTACAAATGCACGGCCAAATGATGTGCACAGGCAGAAACTGGTGCGATTTTGTCAGCTATGATGACAGACTTCCCCCCAACCTTGCTTACTACAAAATTCGAATTATCAAGGATGATGATTTAGTTAACAAGATTGAACAGGCCGTTCAAATTTTTATTGAAAAATTAAAATCAGAAATCAACAAAATTAATCAAAAAGCGGAGGCAACATGGCAAACCAGAATCAGTGTCACTTTACCGGACGCATCGGAAAATTAGAAGTCCGCTATACCCAGGATAAAATTCCCATCACCGTATTCTCTCTTGCTATCAGTAAATCAAGGAAAGATGACAGAGGCCAATGGATTGATGAGACCACATGGATAAATTGCAAGGCATTTAAGCAAAATAGCCGAATATATCAATAATTATGCACAAAAAGGCACATTTGTTCGTGTCACTGCCTCCTACAAGGAAAATAAATGGACAGACAAATCCGGTCAGCAAAGGATATCCCCCGAATTTTTAGTCAATGACGTTGAAATATTGGGCAACCGGAAAGAAAGAAAACCGCAGGAAAGTCAAAGTAGACCGAATCTGCCAACCACTAACCATCCAAATAGTAACGCTATTCATCAAACTGATTTTGAAGACGAAGACATACCTTTCTAGACGCTAATTATACCGGAGGTTAAGCAATGAAACTTAGCATCATCAAACTATTAATCACAACATTAGTATTTATCAGTGCAGCGTTCGCCTTCGAATTGGTAGTTGGTCACATTGCACATACCGATGCCGTCATTGACCCACAAATCAGGTTTAAACGTGGTGAATTAGGCAATATTCATTTAAGCGGGCAAGAGATAATGGTTATTGGCATCATGATAGTCCCTGCACTTATCGTCTATTTGGGGGTATTCCTCGACACATTGAAGAAATAGTTACAGAACAAGAGGTCATTACCCAGCTAACCTATTCCACTTAATTAATACCCATTCATCAATTTTAATATTGAAGGATAGCTATATGCAAAATTTAATAAATGAACATTACCCTATCATTGCTGGCGTAGAAATCACGACAGACTCAGAAGGTCGTTTCAACCTGAATGCGTTACATAAAGCCAGCGGTGAAGGTGAACATAAACGTCCTTCCAAATGGCTTGCTACGATTCAGTCTAAAGAATTAATTGCAGAATTAGAAGCTAACTTATTAAAAAACAATCAAAGCCCTAATTCAGGCTCTGCTCATAAAGTGGTCAATGCCGTTAATGGTGGTTCATCACCAGGCACTTTTGCTCATGAGTTGTTAGCCATTGAGTATGCAGGATAGATTGCGCCAAGATTCAGGTTAATGGTTAACCAAACCTTCCTTGATTACAAAACAGGAAGATTAGCCCATGTCACCCCAACAACAGACTGGTTAGATAACCCCTCACAATTACGAAAAATTCTGATTAGCTATACCGAGCAAGTGGAAAAAATAAGCAGTGAGCGTGATGAAGCAATTAGGACAAAATCACAAATCAGTCGCACTCGTGAAGCTTCTGCAATGGGCAAACTTAGTGTGGCTACGCGTAAAAATAGAGAACTTACCGAACGACTAGGAGAAAGTGTTAAACATGCCACCATCACAGCCGTAAAGAATGCCACAGGGAAAGAATATAAGTTTGCTCCACTTCGCAGATGGTGTCGTGAGAACCAGGTGGAAGCAACCGAAGTACCGGATATTCGTTATGGTCAGGTTAAGTCATGGCCTGCTAAATCATGGCTACAGGTATACGGCATCAATCTGAAATCGTTATTTACTAATAGCCAACGTATTCACTAGAAATTGACAGCTATTTGGTGTTTCTGAATCACTCAAAAAAAGACCAGCGCAAGGCTGGCCAACACCAGGGAAAATGTTGCTGTTAACCAACACACAACGGAAACAATGCTATCACAAATAACCTTATAAATAATAATGTTTTAATCAACATTTACATTCATGTAATCAATAACCGGAGAAATCCTATGAATAATATCCATGAATACCGAACAACGTTACATCATGTAAAAGCTGGTATACAGGTTATTTATCATGGTGAGATGATGAAAATAATTAGATTGAAGGAGAAAAAATTAACAAACAAGAGGTTGATATATCAATTTGATACCGATGGAGAAAGTAAAACATTAACCGGAAATGGCGGCAAGAAAATCACTGTATTAGAAAAAATAGACGACTTGCATAAAAGTAAAAGCTGGTATGTTTAGGAGATGAAGTGAAGTATGACCTGATACTCCCAGACCCACCCTGGCAATACCAAAACAAAGCATCAAACGGCGCAGCACACAATCACTACAACACCACTGACTTTTACTCCCTCACTCGACTACCGATAGAAACCATCGTTAATGATAACTCCGTACTCTGCATGTGGTACACGGGGAACTTTGCACTGGAAGCTATCCGGTTAGCCGAAGCATGGGGATTTAAAGTCAAAACCATGAAGGGATTTACCTGGGTCGAGTTGAATAAGTTAGCCAAAGAGCGGATATCCAAAGCTATCAAAAAAGCTGCGCTGTCTGATGCTGATGATTTTCTGGCATTACTCAATGCGGAAACACGCATGAATGGCGGTAATTATACTCGCAGTAATTCAGAAGACTGTTTAATTCCCATCAAGGGGAAAGGACTAGAACGCAAGGACGCATCCATCAAACAAGTTATCTACGCCTGTCTCGGTGAACATAGCCAAAAACCCAAGGAAGTCCATTACCGATTAGAGAGGCTCTACGGTGATGTGAAACGTATTGAACTTTTTGCTCGTGACAAAGTGCATGGATGGGATCTATGGGGCAATGAAGTGCCTGAGAATAGTGTGAGTTTTTGAATGAGGATAAATAAACATGGTTACTTTAGCGGAATGGAACGCTCGAAGGGAAAGGCCACGCCGAATGGATACCGTCAGAATTTGGGCAAGAAACGGACTTATACAGCCCCACCCATCAAGGACGGTAGAGAGTACCTAGTCGGAAGAATACGCCGTCAAAGTCAACAATATCAAAGAAATTAGCCATCAGAGTCTGTTATTACAAAGGATAGGTCATGACCAGAATCAGGAAAATCAAAAATCGGGATTTGCCCCCTAACCTGTACAAAAGAAATGGATATTATTCGTATAGAGACCCGCGTACACGGAAGGAATACGGTTTAGGCAGAAACAAAGCTTATGCAATTAACGAGGCTATCAGTGCGAATCAGTTATTGCTCAATACAGAGAAAGTAAAACCTCTAACAGAAAGGATCGATGGACAGGGAACTGTCTATTTTCATGAATTTTTAGATAGATATGAAGAAATATTGAAAACAAGAGGATTAAGAGAGAAAACACTAAAGGATTACAAACAAAGAATTGGTGTGATCAGAAGAGGATTTATTGATGCGCCGATTCAAAATATAACAACAAAAATAATTGCCAATTTTATTCATGAATTCATTAAAGATGGCAAAATAACCACAGCAAAAGCATTAAGAAAATCATTGATTGATTGTTTTAAAGAAGCATTAGAGGCTGGTTTAGTGCAAACAAATCCAGCAGAATTAACAAAAACACCGAGAATTAAAATTATGAGATCAAGACTATCTATTGAAGACTTCAATGCAATTTTAAAATCAATTAATTATGATGATTATTGGTTATCACATGCAATGAAAATAGCGTTAATAACTGGCCAAAGAATATCTGATATATCAAAAATGAAGTGGGAAGATATACACAATAATAAACTTTGAATTATTCAACAAAAGACAGAAAGCAAAGTGGCTATCCCACTTGATATCGAAATTGAAAATATGAAATTAGATGATGTATTAAAGAACATAAATAAAAATTCTCAATTTGTTATTTCAAAAAATGGAAAACAACTTACTACTACAAAAATTTCAGTACAGTTTGCAAAAACAAGAGATAAAACAAATTTGGTATGGGAAGGAACCTCCCCCTCTTTTCATGAGATACGTAGTTTATCAGCTAGATTATATACTAAATCTATGGGGACTGATTTTGCAAAAAACTACTTGGGCATAAATCAATTGAAATGACAGAAAAATATCAAGATGAAAGGAATAATGGTTGGAATGAGATAAATTTATAGTCATTGAATAGTGAATAATAGTGATAATGAAAAAATATCTATTTGATATATAAACATTTTAAAATAGTGAAGCTACCCGATCGGTAGGTGAAGTATTTAACCATTTTAATGTTGTGTTACCAATAATACCATCCGGTTCTAGTCCATACATTCGCTGAAATTGTTTAACCGCATCAACTAATAATCCATCATAACGACGACTATTTTGATCGGTAAGTGGATCCTGCGATAACAACCCATTGCGAGTCAAAATTTCACTTAATGAAACCAGATCATTGCTTGCTTGGCCTGGCTTTAATAGACTAGCCGTATTTATTTTAGGCCATATTTGTTGATCTGATAAATAAGCCAACATCTTCGTTCTCATCGGTAAGTACGAGGCGTGTTGCGGGGCTAATGTTTTGAACCAACTGGCTAATTGTTTAGAATTAACCGCAGTTTGCCACTGAGAAACGGCACCAACCGTCGGTTCACGAAGTTGATAAGGCGTTTTTTGATATAACCAATCTTTACCATTAAATTTTACATTCCATATAAAATAATAAATAACCCAACATAGCATCTGACAAAATAATATCTCGTTCCATCTGATTGAGTTGTTTATTTTTTACTAATAGGGATAACCATTTACCAAACTGAGGCTGAAAACCGGCCAACGCTAATTCTGCTAACTGCTGCTTAAATTCTAATACCGCTGTTTCATCATCCCACAATGGTTGCATATTATTTTCAGCATAGAGCTTAGCTAATCTGTCGGTATACACTAAATTAGTACCTGGTGATAAGAAGCCTTGCAGCTGCTGACGACTTTTTTGTATCTCTTCAGCAGTTACATTTTTCTGCTCAGCAACCAAATTGGTTAAAGGAACTTGGATATTTGTGGTTGTGTTTATTTGCGCGAGCTGTGCACACGCTGGTGTTACTGTCAATATTACACAGCCTATTAATGAAGCACGCAGAGTGTTGACTCGTTTATTCGCCATAATACCACCTTTATAATTCATTTTTATTGTTTTAATACCAGAGTAAAAATTTATCTTTAGAAGGTTAAAATTAACTAATCTGTTGTGATTTATTTGATACAAACTTAAATAATTTTTTATTTAAAAATAATCATATTTATAAATTAATTTATAACCTGCACTGATAAAGTAAATTTTCATTTAAAATAAAATCCCATAAATTTTAGATTTAATACTTATTAAAAGTTAAATTACTAACCTACTATTTAAAATATAATCTTCGATCACTTTATTTTCAATTGCAATACTTAATTTACTTTTAAAACATACCTGTAATAAAAAAACCGCTATCATGAAATAGCGGTTGTTAAAATATAAAAATAAATTTTTACTACTTGAAATTAAGTGACAGCAGAAGATATTTTTAACTGTTTATCTTCTTGTCCAAAACCTTTCAAACCAACGACATGAACATGCTCCTGTTGGCCAAATACCTTACGTACCAGCTTATAAGTCGTCCCTTTTTCCGGACTGATATTTTCAGGCGCAGCAATAATTAATTGCATTTTTAATCGTTCACAAAGTTCAAATAATGTTGCAATCGATTTAGCATCCAATCGGGCTGCTTCATCCAGGAATAAGAACCTACAAGGTAAAATATCTTTACCTCGTAATCGTTGTGATTCTTCTTCCCAACTCTGTACCACCATCACCAAAATTGACATGCCAATACCAATTGCTTCTCCCGTCGACAGCGCACCACTTTCAGCTTTGAGCCACCCATCCGAACCACGATTAACTTCAACATCCAGTTCTAGATAATTACGATAATCGAGTAATTCTTCACCAATTGTTTGGGGCAGGCGTTGGCCAATATCCAGCTGAGGGTTTAAACGTTGATAAAGCTTTGCCATCGCTTCAGAGAATGTCAGGCTTTTATTTTTAAACAGATCCTGATGATGTTCGTGATCTTCTGATAACACATCAAGTAGTGATTCATGACTTTGTCGAATATTAACATTAAGCCGAACCCCTTTTACCTGTCCAAAAGCAACGGACTGTAGACCTTGGTTAAGCAGACGGATGCGATTTTGTTCACGATGGATCGTTTTACGGATAATATTTGCCACACTCTTCGCACTAATGGCTAATTTTTGCTCACGAGCCGTCAGTTCTTCTGTCAAACGCGCTAATTCAATTTCCATTTGTTCAATGGCATCAACCGGATCATCAGTACAAATAATGTCTTGTCGAATACGTTCACGTAAATGTTGATAAACCGCAATAAAGAACGCTACTTTGCGCTCTGGTCGTTTAAGATCTTCAGAGGCACGTAATACATCGCGTAAATGTTCATTATCCGCTACCGCTTGTCTAAGTGCACCTAATGCTTTATCTGACATCGAACGTAAACTATCACCATCCATATAAGCTAATTCACGCCGATGTAAACGACGCTCGACACCGTTTTCTCTGACCATATGCATTACAGCACACCAACCAGATTTACCGGATACCACCTGCTCGCGAAGTTGGTAATAATCCCGCTCTAATTTACGTAATTTTTTCTGCCAATTGTCCATTTCAGCTTGACAAAATGCGATCTGTTTTTCCAATTGGTTAATGCGCGAGCGATTAGCATTTACAGCTTCATAAAATTGGTCTCGGCGTTCACATGCCCGTTTTTCAGCATTGCTATCAGCTTGAACGCCAATCGCTTTTATTTCAGCCTCTAACTCTCTTAGCATATCCTGCTTAGTCTCATAAGAGCTACGCAGTGAAGCTAATAGTTGATTAAATTGCGCCGTTTTAGTTTGTTGTTGCCTTAGCTGTTCACGCGCCTGGCTACGCTCTTTTTCAGCCTGCTCCAGACGCTTGCGGAGTTTATTATTTAAATCGGTATTTTCTGACAGCATCTCCGTCGAGTCGTGATAACTAAAATGAGCGCGACGTTGAGCAACTTCAATTAAAGCAAAAGACTGCTGTTTAGATTGTTGCTGCAACTGTTTGACCTGTTCATATTCATGACGTAATTGCTCATGCTGCTCAGGATCACTTTGTAGGACGTTAGCTATTGGCTCTAATTTTGCTAACGATTTTGCATGCTTATGCAAAAAGTGCCCCGCTTCTTCTGCCTCTGCCAATGCTTCACGGATTTCTTCAATCCGAGAGACTAGCGTTTCATCCATTAGCAAATTAACTTTTGGCAACAATCGGTTTAAACTCGACAAACGTTCTTTGGTCGCAGTATGTTGCTGTTTTTGTTGTTGTGTTTGTGCTTCAAATTGAGCTAATTGGCGCTCAAGCTCATTTTTACGTTGATTTAAAGAACGAATTTCAGCTTCTGGATCGGCGTCAAAAACCACCGCCAGATGTTTACCAATAAAACCACTAAATGCATGATGAGCGCGTTGTAATTTCTGCATATCAAATGAGAGAGCCGCATAACGCTCAGCTAAGGTATCTCTCTCTTGACTCAACATCTCCAGCTGATTTTCACGTGCCGCTCGACCAAATAGGGGCACTTCAGGGTAACGAGAAAAACGCCATTGACGCTCTGACGATCGCACTAATACTGCCTGGTCAAATTCTTCTGCATTAAACACGCTATCATCAAAAGATTGCGGATCGCCTTCAATAAAATAGACATCATCAGGACATTCGGCTATCAATTCACCAAGCTGTGAGTGAATTTTTGCTAGCTCAGGAATAACAATACCATGTCTTGCTGGACCATAGAGCGCTGAAAAATAAGGCGCATCATCAATAGTAACGTCATCATAAATTTCAGATAACAAAACCCCACCAAGCCGTTCAGCTAGGCCAAGTAAGCGGTTATCGTCAGCACCGCTCGGTTGACTAAGATGAGCTATTTGTTGCTCTAATTCACGCTTTTGACTGGCGGCTTCATCACGTTCAACGGTGATTTCACGTTCTTGTTCCAACAATTGCTGTAGATGCTCGGTAATTTCATGACTATGGCTAAAACTATCATTAGCCTGCACAGTTAATTGATTAAGGGCATCTTGTGCTGCCAGCCAAGTAGGTGCTTTTTTGGTTAGGGTTTGAATTTTTTGTTTGATCTGCTCAAGCTCTTGACGCATTAACATGCGATGCTCACTACTTTCACTAACAGAAATACTCAGCTCCTCTTGCTGAGCTTCTAATTCTTCCAGTAGTGTCGTTAACTCATCTGGCTGATATTGCTGTTCAGAATATTGACAAAACTCGGCTAAAATGCGTTGGGCATCTTGCTGACTATTAAGTTTTTGCTCCAGTTCAGCTAATTGCATCTGTAGCGGCTTAATGCATTGGGCAAGGTGTTGCTGTGAAGCCCAGTCGCGCAATAATTCACGTGCTTTTTGATAAGCCTTATCCCGTTTTACCTCACCGCCGATATCGTTAACTAAGCTATAAGCTTGGTCAAATTGGTTAGTCGCCGCATCAATAACACTGATTTTCTGCTCCAGAGCAAGTAATTTTTCGGTATTCTGTTGCTCTTTTTGCTCAAAACTAGTTAAAAATTGCTCAACATTATCTGGCGTTAGTTTAGGCAATTGGCAAATTTTCTTTGCCCGTTCCAACGCTTGCTGGGCTTTTTGATATTGAATTGCACGCGTTTGCTGAACATCTAACGCTTGCTGATAATCAGCCAGTTGACTTTTTATCTCATCAACTTCTAATTCAGCCGCCTCAACTTTGGCTTCAAGCTCTCTTTGTTGCTCTAATGCTTGCTCAACAACTTCACTCTGCTCTTCAAGACGATAAGTTATCTCTTCAATGTCGGTCTGATAGCGATCAATTTTTTCCTGCTGACGTACCGCGGCTTGCACTAACCCCAGATGGTCATTTGCTGCCTGAAAATCAACTTCTAAATCTAATGAAGAACCATTTTGTTCATCCAGTTCACGTACCATTTCAACATGACGGGTCTGGGCAGCTATCAGTTGTTTACGGCCGTCAAATAATTCCGCTCGAACAGCAAGTGCACTATCTAGATGAACCCGGCGTTCATTAGCATGCCGCATATAATCAGCTGAAACGTAATCCGTTGCTTCATTGATTAAACGTCTAAATAAGTCACGATCAGATTGAGTGACGCGGATCGCTTCAAGAGTTAACCTATTTTCACGCAAAGCCGCTTCCATATCCTGAAAGGCTTTGCGAACACCACTATTTTCCGGCAACAGATAATCACGTAATGAACGCGTAATAGCGCTGGAAATTCCACCGTATAAAGAAGCTTCAATTAAGCGATAAAATTTGCTCCTGTCACTCGATGATCTCAATCGTTTTGGAATAATACCCAGCTCAAATAGCTGGGCGTGGTAATCAGCGATTGAATTAAATTGTTTAAACTGTACACCTTCAATCGCATCCATTTGATCTTTTAAATCATTTAAACTAATTACCCGCGCTTGACGTTCTTCTACTTGCTCAGTCAAAATATGAGTCGGTAAAATTGCCGTTGGTAACCTTTCGATTATGAAAGGTTTTATATCAACTTTTTTATCACGTCCCGCAATTTGTTGTAAGCGAACCCCCACTAAAATACGCTGATGGCGAGAATTAATGACGTCCAAAATCGAATAACAAACCCCTGGGCGCAATTTTCCATGCAGTCCTTTATCGCGCGATGCCGAGGTTGCACCCGCTTCGGTGGTATTACGAAAATGCAACAAGGTTAAATCAGGGATCATAGCAGTAATAAATGCTGCCATGGTGGTCGATTTGCCGGCACCATTGCCACCAGATAACGTCGTTACTAACTCATCCAAATCAAAGGTTCTGGCAAAAAAGCCGTTCCAGTTGATGAGCGTGAGTGAGCGAAACTTGCCTCGTTCTAACATAGCTATTCATCCTCCGCTTCATCTTTGTCATTATCATTATTTTCGTTATCTGTTAACGATAAGTTATCTTTTAACGACATAGCTTCACCATCACGGATCATCCGTAATTGGGCTTGCTGTGGATCATCACCACTACGCACATCAGCACCAAAACGAAAGACAGATTCGGTGATCATAAAACGGTGACTGTCATTTTGTAAAAAATGAACCATTCCTAATCGGCGTAGGCGATTAAGCGAAGTGCGAAGCTTTTCTTGTAATTTTTGTTTATCCAAATCCGTCCCTGTTGAGCGCTGATTGACAAACTTCAGTAGTTTACTTTCATCCGCTAGTGACAATAGTTCTTCAAACAGTTCCTGCGCAGTAAAAATACCCTGATTCGAAAGTCTTTCCGGGCTTAAATAAAGATAACAAAGAATTTTGCCAACCATCATATCTAATTCAGATAAAACTGAGCGAGGAATTAATGTGGTCGAACGTGGACGTAAATAGAAAAAACCTTCTGGCGCACGGATCAGCTCAACATTATAGCGAGCATAAAAAGCCGTTAATTCCTGTTCAAAATCCATCAAAAAGGCATGATTATCCAGATCATCAATGCCAATATGACGCCCAGCTCGAAGCTGGCTATCCAATTCAGGAAAAAGGGAGCTGACTAAAGCTTGTGCCAACTTTACTGGCATAAATTGTTCAATATTTGTCGATGACATGTGCCTGTACCTTGGCTCCGTAATCATTAATCGCTAACCATTCAGGATGGATACCTGAGAAATCCGCTTCTGCTATACCTAACTTAACTGCCTGATCGACAATAATACGCGCAACATCAAAATGCCGTTTCTGTGGATATTTAGTTAAGTAGTCACGTAATATCAAACCAATATCCAATGGATGCTGATCTTTCTTATAACCAGCCAATGCCTGCTCCATTATTTCAATCAGTTGTTCATTAATCTCATTAAATTCTTCATATTCCAGTTCAGCTGGCAATTCACCCGTCACTTCTTCATTACTCAATACCAGATCTTCATCACGCACATCAAACAATCGTTCGGCATTGGCTACCGTTAATACCCAAGGATCGGTAAAATAATTTTGCACCGAGAGGCGCAGGCGTTGCGAAAATATTCTATTTTTATCCATATCGATGGCAGTACGAATGAATTTGTGCACATTGCGATCATAGCCAATCCAGAGATCGATAGATTGTTGCCCCCAGCTAATAATTCGATCAAGCTTACTTTGTAGATCAAATACTAGCTTATCAACCAATTCTGAACCACCTCCATTCATATTGGCCTCTTGGATACGTAACAAATTAGTCTGTAATTTATCACCAGCCGCTTCTAGCGTATCTTGTAATTCACGTAATGTACCGGAAGTTTCCGTTAAAAGTTGTTCACAATTGGCAATCGCTGCCTGCCAATCCTGACTGAGTAATGCGGAGATGTCTTCCTTTACACTATTTTGCTGTTCATCCATCACACGCTGTGACATATCAATACTGTCAAAAATTTCTGCCACCGAATATTTTAATGGCGCAAAGACATGGCGATGCCAATGAAATTCATCTCCCCCTTCTTCTGCGGCATCCGCAGCTCGACTTAATTCACCAGCTACTATCGAAAGTTGCATAGATAAACGTAAGGAAGAAAATTCCCGCTGGCGAATGTAATAATCACTGATGCCTATACCAAGTGGCGTTAAACGGTAAATTGCATTGCCTTCAATGATTTCACTTGAAAAACGATTAAATAATTTCTGCCTTACCATATCATTAATGGCATTATTAGCTCTGGCAGTAACCGTTTCTGCAGTCTGCTCGAATCCTTTACTGACTTCACGAAAAGCATCAATTAATTCACCTTCACTCATTTCGCCATCGAGCCGCTCACTATTAAGAACAGCAACAGTCAATAAAAAGGCCAGACGCTCAGCAGGTAATGAGATTGAAAAATCATTTTTCCGCGACCAGGATACCAATTCCGGAACAGTCTGAGAAAATTCACCCATAATTCATCCTTTCACATAGACTTGCATGCCATAGCATGAATATAGCGCCCCAGATCAATATAGGGGTGTTGTCGACAATAACGCTGCTCCAAAGCAAGCAACGCCGGAAAATCTTTATTTTGTAACTGACGGCTTTGTAGATAATCATGAAAAAACCCGTACACCTGTTTTACCAACTATTCTAAAATCAAATTCTGCAAGCCATTGATATACTGTTTCTGGTAATAACGGATTTAGAGGAGTAAGTAAACGTTTGCGGCGTCGCTGAATATTAGGTGTCGCTAAATGGAAGTTACCTAATACAGCATTTCTCATCACCAACCCATTCGCATTATAAAACATGATAGAAAATGCGCCACCTAGGTTAATTATATCTGCTAGGGTTTTTATTGCAGATTTTTGTTCACTGATCCATTCAATAACTGCATGAAACAATACTAAATCAACTGCTCCCATTTCTGTTAAATATTGCGTAATATTTTGAACGGAAGAGTGAATGAATTACATGTTATGGCTTATTTTTTTCTTTAGCCAATAATTTGGCGCGTTCAAGCATTGTTGCCGAAATGTCACAAGCAATAACTTGATGCCCCATCGCAGCTTGCTTGCAAAAAAACCTTCTCCCCCCACCCGCGTCTAATATTTTTAACGGCTTATTGGGTAATAAATCAAGCAAAGAGTTAAGATCCTGCCAAATAACAGCTTCGCGTATTTTTCCCTTGGTTGTACCATAAATATTTTGTGTAAACTTATCTGCAATATCATCAAAATTGCGATCTACCATGAAAAAATACCCCGATAACCACTATTATAAAACTTAATCGCCATTAACGATAAAAATATCTATTCAACCTACATATTGTTAATAAAAAAATAATATTTTCATTGAAAATGATTTCTATATTAACAATTTATTAACTATTATCTATATGATTAAATTATACTATACTCGATAAATTGATTAACTAGGATTGAAACATGCTGTTTACATTAAAAAAATACATTAGTGCGCTTTTAATGCCATTACCTCTCCTTATTTTAATTAGCTTTATCGGATTATTACTACTTTGGTTCACTCATTGGCAAAAAAGTGGCAAATGTTTAGTCTCTTTTAGTTGGTTAACTATTTTGTTACTAAGTCTACAACCTGTCGCTGATAAATTACTACTATCGTCAGAAGGTGTGTTTAACAAACGCTATGAACTTTTGCACCCTAAAAAAGAAAACATCCAATATATCGTTGTACTTGGAGGAGGATTTACTTACAACCCTGATTGGCCGCCAAGCGCTAACCTTATTAATAATAGCCTGGCTAGAGTGACGGAAGGAATTCGCCTTTATTCTCAATATTCAAGGGCTAAATTAATTTTTACTGGCGGGCGCGGTAACAATTTAATCAGTAATGCTGAAGTGGCAGCAAAAGTCGCACTATCGTTAAGGGTACCAGAAACAGCCATAATTACCTTAAGCGCCCCCAGAGATACCCAAGAAGAAGCCTTCGAAGTAGAAAAAATCGTTGGCCAGCAACCTTTTCTATTGGTGACTTCAGCTAACCATATGGCACGCGCTGAACGTTTCTTTATAGCTAGAAATATGCATCCCATTACAGCACCCGCCAATCAACTTGCTATTACCTCACCATTACAACCCTGGGAAAAATTTTTCCCATCGATTCACTTTTTTTCCCACTCAGAACGCGCTTGGTATGAATTTATTGGCTCAATATGGCAGTCGATAAAAATTGACAATACCCAACCTCTAATGCTCAGTTCCAATGTAGTGGAATAGATAGCTTTTTATAATTGGTGACATCAGAATAATTTTAACTAGGGAAAAATGCTTTCCGAACAGCATCGAGATCCTGCTGATTATCAACCCCAGGTCCTGGTGTTTTAACTGCCAGGGCTACATGAATTTTTTCGCCGTACCACAGTACACGTAGCTGCTCAAGCATTTCTATCGTCTCTAACGGACTTATCGACCATTGGATATAACGACGAATAAAACCGGCACGATAAGCATAAATACCGATATGACGCAAAAAATGCTGGCCAATTTCCATTTTGCTAACGGCAAAGCGATCACGTTCCCAGGGAATAGCCGCTCTGGAAAAATATAAGGCATTGCTCTGTTTATCCGTCACAACTTTGACAATAGTCGGATCAAATACTTCCTGTGGATCATTTATCGGTGCCGCTAATGTTGCCATGCCGACATTATTTAGCATCAGATTACTAGCTAATTGATTAATTATTTCTGGTGGGATTAAAGGTTCGTCACCTTGTACATTGATAATAATTTCATCGTCAGAGAATTTATATTTTTCAATAACTTCCGCTAATCTTTCAGTGCCTGATTGGTGGTCAACGTCGGTCATGCAAACCTCTCCATTGGCCGATTGCGCCACATCAAATACGGCCTGATGATCAGTCGCCACAATAACTCGCGTCGCATCTGACATTAGCGCTTTTTCCATTACTCTAATAATCATAGGTTTGCCATGAATATCAGCTAACGGCTTGCCCGGTAAGCGATTAGAAGCAAAACGCGCCGGAATAATAACTGTAAACATGTTACTTTTCTTCATCTAAAGGCAACTCACGAGCTTCTTCTTTTAATAATACCGGTATGTTATTACGCACAGGATAAGCAAGATGATCAAATTTACAGATAAGCTCTAAATTTTGTTTATCATAGACTAGTTTGCCATGACAAATAGGACAAACAATGATATCAAGTAGACGGAGATCCATATATTCCTCATCAAAAACGTAATTTAAGATGAAACCAGAATAGCATAAGCATGCATCACCGTTAACTTTAATATCTGCTCTAATGTGTATTTGTCAGTAATCTGACAAATTGGCAGCTAACATTAGGTTAAAATTCATAAGCGATAACATCAGCGGCAGCAATGCCATAAGCGTTACGCGTAACTGAAAATTCAACACACTGGCCTTCTTTAAGCCATTTATTTTTAGTGTTCGCAATAGCTCGACGATTAACATAGATATCTTGACCGCCATTCACTGGGGAGATAAATCCATAGCCTTCTTTTACATCAAACCATTTGACGCGACCCATTTGTAATTGTAATTTCATAATAAAACTCCTTTTGTTCACTAGGTGACAAAATTTCATTTTCTCCTAGTGCCTAGTGCTCCCTACTCTTTTATTAAGCTTTCGATAGAAACCCCATGTTTTCTTTCACCAAATACCCTTAATGTCAGAGTAGTATTATTATATTAAAAAAACACCAACTCAGTAGTGTCTGGTGATATTTAGGATTTGTTTAAACATCAAACAACATAACACATGCCAAATTATTCATTACTAGAGTTTATCAATCAGATTTGATACTAAATAAAATTAAAGGATTTTTTATTAATGAAATAATAGCTGGCGTGGTATAATTGAAATGAAGTCACTACATTCCTAACTAGATTCCACTTATAGTTAACATGATAATGTTATTATTTCAAGCATTTTTACCAGACTTGACCAATTCACTAATGGCGGAAAGGGTTTTTCCTGCACCAGGCTGTGCAAGTTGAGCATTTACTGGCAGATACCACCAATTTAATTGAGCAAAATGAAAACATTTCACTGCGTCCTTTTCAGTCATTAATAATGTTTGATGTTCAGTCACTAAGGTTGTTAGTTTAGAAAACTCATAACTCTGGTGATCAGCGAAAACGTGTGTTGCAATTAATGGCACTCCTTTTTGTTCAAGACTTGAAAAAAAACGTGCTGGGTGCCCAATTCCTGCAATGGCAACAACTTGCTCCAACTCACAGACTGGGCGTTTTTCACCGGTCAACATATTGATAGCAATATCGCCTGTTAACTGCATGGCAATCTCCCCATACTTAGCGATACCACCATTAGTAATAACAGCATTAACGGTATTCAAACGATATTGACATTCTCGTAATGGACCAGCAGGCAGCAACCAACCATTGCCAAAACGACGGATACCGTCGATAACAACGATCTCAAAATCCCTTTGTAGTGCGTAATGCTGAAGACCATCATCAGCAATAATAACATCCAGTTTTTGTTGCTTTAGTAGCATCTTAACTGCGTCTACTCGTTTAGGGGAAACTGCAACTGGCACAGAAGTTCGTCGATAAATTAACACAGGTTCATCGCCGGTTTCTTTTATTGATATACTTTCATTAACTAATAGCGGATAAGAAGTTGCTTTACCGCCATATCCACGGGATACAACACCAACACGATAACCCCGTGATAAAAGCTGCTCAACTAACCAAATAACAACCGGCGTTTTACCATTACCGCCGACAGTCAAATTACCCACAACGATAATAGGTATCGGCGCTTTCCAACTAGAGAAAATTGCTAAATGATAGCCAAGGCGTCTTAATCCAATAATCATGCCATATAATATCGACAACGGTAGTAGCAAAAGATATAGCCACGAACCACCTAACCATATTTTATGAATCATTGTTTAAATTGCGTGCTATAAAGTTGAGCATATGCCCCATCGCACTTAAGTAGAGTTTGATGGGTACCTCGTTCAATAATTTTACCATCCTGAATAACTAAAATTTCATCTGCATTTTCTATTGTCGAAAGACGATGGGCAATAATAATCGAACTCCGATTTTTCTGTAATTCGTCCAATGCTGCCTGAATCGTTCTCTCTGACTCAGTATCAAGTGCAGATGTAGCTTCATCAAGAATTAATATAGATGAGTTATGTAATAAAGCACGCGCAATCGCAATTCGTTGCCGCTGCCCACCAGAAAGCGTTACACCATTTTCACCAATAACGGTATCTAGTCCATTATCCAGTTTTTGAATAAAGTCCATTGCATAAGCCATCTTAGCGGCTTTTTCGATCGCTTTTCGACTGAAACGACCATCGGTTGCGTAAGCAATATTATTGGCAATAGTATCGTTAAAAAGATATACATGCTGAGAAACGAGTGCGACTTGACTGCGTAGAGAGCTTAAAGTGTATTCACGTAAATCACGATAATCAAGCAGTATTTGACCTTCATTAACCTCATAAAAGCGGGTAATTAGATTCACAATAGTCGATTTTCCTGAACCTGATCGTCCGACTAGGGCTATGGATTTCCCTGCCGGTATTTTAAAACAGATATCATGTAATGCAGGATGCTCTTTTGTTGCATACTTAAAGGTAACATGTTTAAACTCTATTTCACCTTTCGCTTTTTTTAAGGTTAACTTACCCTCGTCTTTTTCCTGCTCCATATCTAAAATGGTAAACAATGTCTGGCATGCGGCCATACCTCTTTGAAATTGTGCATTAACATTTGTTAATGACTTTAATGGGCGCATTAATGCAAACATGGATGAAAAAACCACACCGATAGTGCCTGCTGTCAATGTTTGCATAACTTCAGGAAAACTCGCGATATAAAGCGTGAATGCTAATGCTAGAGAGGCTATCAGTTGGATAATAGGATCATAAATAGAAGATGCCGTCACCATTTTCATCGTTTGCCGACGCATATGATTACTCACTTTGCTAAAACGCTCAGTTTCAACTTTTTGTCCACCAAAAATCAAAACTTCCTTATGGCCTTTTAACATCTGTTCCGCACTAGCAGTTACTTGTCCCATGCCAGTTTGCATACTTTTACTAATATTCCTAAAGTGTTTAGAAACCGAGCGAATGGTTAGCGCAACAATAGGAGCAATAACAATTAATATTAGTGAAAGATGCCAACTGTAATAAAACATCAGCCCAAACAGACCGATAATGTAAGCGCTTTCTCGAACAATAGTGATTAAAGCGCTAGAGGAAGATGAAGCGACTTGCTCAGAATCATACGTTATGCGAGAAAGTAAAGTTCCTGTCGACTGCTGATCAAAAAAAGAAACCGGCATCCCCATCATATGACCAAACAAACGCCTACGCATATTCATTACAACTTTACCAGAAACCCAGACAATACAATAATTGGAGATAAAACTCGATATCCCTCTTATCAGCATTAGCCCCAATATAGCAATGGATAACCATTTTAGTGTGCTGTTATCAGCTTTACCGAAACCTTCATCAAGCAAAGGTTTTAATAAAGAGATCATGAATGCATCGCCGGCAGCGTTAATAATTAACGCAACAGCAGCCACACTTAATCCCAGTTTAAATGGCAAAATCATAGGCCATAGTCGGCGAAATGTTTGCCATGTAGAAAGATCTTTATCATTCATTATCATTGTCTTATTAAATACCCATAAAAATAAGCCGTTTATTTTACTTGAGAAATTTCTAAATACCAAACTGCTGATGATACCAGCGAGGATAAACTTCCTGTCTATAACGCATTATTTCAATTTTATCAAAATAGAGCTGCGATATAATTTGCCCTGATTCCGCTGTACTCAGCCAATTTGCCCCTATATTCTCATATCGTTGGCGTACTTTATCAGAAGGTAAACGCCAACGGCTATAACGTGCAACAGAAGTAAGTGCATATTGCGGTTTAATTGCTTGAATAAACGCCATCGTCGACGAAGTATTACTACCATGATGAGGAACTTGTAATAAATTAGCCGGCAAATTTGCTATTGCTAGACGCACGAGTTCTTTCTCCGCTGTTTTTTCAATGTCGCCAGATAAAATAACCGAATGATAGCCATCACTATTTTTTTATCACACACGATTCATTATTATGTGATTTTTTTTGATCAACTATTGGCCATAATACTTCAAAATGTAATTTCTGCCATTGCCAATAAATACCTCGATGGCATGGAAAATGATTTTTTATCAAAGTGACTTCTGATCTTTAATCCAGGATAGGTTAATAATAAACCCACTACCCCACCAGTGTGATCGATATGATTATGACTAAGTATAACGCCTTCAGGTGTTAAACGATGATATCGTAAATAAGGCAAAATAGTACTATTAGCAATACTGTTTTTCTTCCATGAAATACCGGTGTCATAAATTAACACTTTTCCCTGTCGCTCAATAATAATTGCTAATCCATGCCCCACATCTAACATAATCAATCGCCAAAGAACCAAATCGCTTTGTTTCATGGTCGTGATTGACCAATAAATTAACATTATTATCAGCAATTTATACTACACAAACCAACTAAACTGCCAACATAAAATAATAAGCCATGCTAATATCTAAACCTGAGATAGCCATCAAATACGCAATACCGGTTCGTTGCAATTGTTGCCTTAATACGGGTTCTAATAATCCACGTTTCCCAAACATTAAAGCATAAATCACCGCCTGATTATGATATTTACTGATAACATTAACCGACGCTGCAATTACCTTTTGCCTTAAAGAACAGTGTTTATTCAATATAGTAAAGTTTTGAACCTTAAACGTTCCTAGCAAGCGTTGACTTATGGCATAACGTTGTAAATCAAACCCACCTTCATTTAATAAACTATGAACGGGTTTTAACCGTCCAGAAAAAGTGAGTTTTTGTCCGGCACAAAAAAATTATTTTTGGTCAGAGCATTAGGCTTAAACTGAAGATAAGCATACAATATCGGAAATGATTCTTTATTATTGATTAACAACCTTACTTTTATTCGAATATTATTATCCCTATTAATTAAACTATCTTCAATAATGGCTAAATGACGTTGTTCTTGCTGACTTAATAATTTCATTTTTTTAATAAATGAAATATTATGTTGTATAAAACATATTAATCAATAATTTAAATATAATAAATTCATCTTAAATTATTTTTATATACACATTTATGTACAAATTATTTTTCTACCCCTCACGTGCTATCTTTGCCATAACGCAAAGAATAAAACCGCAGTCTTTCAAAAAAAACCACTTACACTCAACCAACAACTAATAGTTAACAACTTCCTCCAACGTTGGTAATAGGATGCCCCTTGAATGGGGCTGTTATGTCTATTCTGGCTTTTTCGGCCAGTCAATATCTGGCGCAGTGGTGGTGTCAATATCATTCAGTTTCACGCTGTACATTTCCCAGGCCCGTAGCGCGGTTTTTTCACTATTGGTCGCCATCCCTAAACGTACTTTACGGTCAAGCAAGGTGATTTTTGATTCCGCTTCGTCGATTAACTGGTGTTTTGTTTGATTTGCGGTGTTGATTTGGTCTGCTTTTATTGCCTGAGTATCCGTTACCCATTTTTTGCCATCCCATTTATCGAATTTCGTCGCGGGTGCTAACAAGGTAAAGCCGGTTTTTATCTCGCCGGGGTAATCAACGGTATAGGAAGCACGATTGAAGGTATTGTATACCGTCTTGCCGCGGTGGTCTGGCACGTATCGCCACTGGGTGCCGTCAGCACTGCGAACAACAGCAATGTCGTCATTATCGGGAAGCTCTGGCGCATCGATATACGAATATTGGCTGACACTAACCCCTTTGTACACTAATTCCATTGTCGCGCCAAAATATTCATACGGCGGTTCATGCCTCGACATATAGGTTTTTATCCAGCCTCGGTTTTTAGCGAAACCGTTTTCATCGATTTCCGCTTTGGGTATTTCTGTACTGTATTTCACTATGCAGCCCTCACTATGTATAAAAATGCGATATTTCGTGGTCGGTTTTCGTGTGCGGTGGGGACAACACGAGAAGGATCAAAAGAAGCGACACCACCCCAATCATCATTATCCCCGCCAGAGGATTTTGCGTTGAAATACGTGTCTACTCTAAAGGCACCGTCCTCGGCAACAGGAGACCAATTCCACCCGCGGCGCACATAGCCAATACGTCCGGTGATATTGCGTATAGCGTCCCCTTGATTGCTTAGTACTTTTCTATCTGGGTCAGCGTGTCCGTCTAAATCCAGACCTCGAATAAATTCACCGCACAAATTCGGCAATATCCCAGAAGGGTAAGCGAGGGCTAATTGGGGATAGTCGACTGTCGTGAACGTCTGACCTCGGCACACAAAGTACCCATCCGGTGCGGTGGCGTGTGGCCAAGGAATCGGCGCGCCAACCGGATAATTGTTAATCGCGTCAACATCCGCGGTTAATGCCAGTGTGCCATTCGCGTTGTATGGAATATTGATTATTCCTTTTCCATAGGCAAAAAACGCACTATTAGGAGAAGTTTGAAGCGCGCACACAACACCATCTTTTCTTTCTATCATCAGGCCGGAGTAGTCTTTGCCACTTTTGATAACGATATTGCCGGTTCTGAGTACTTCCGGTGAATTTTTCTTGGCATAGTTGTCGTCACAGGCTTTTTGGCTCAGCACTTTGTCGGTCGAATCCCCCGTCGTCTGCAGGACGCTTGCTTTGTCGAGTTTCTTGTTGATTTCATCAATACTCACCGTTTTCGCCAAGTCATAAGCGGCTTTGACCGCTTTGGGTGTGGCGGCTTGCGTTTCATCATCGCTATTCGTCGCACTACTGAGTTTCGTTATCCCTGCCACGGTTTTTGTGGCAGCTGGCACGGTATCATTAACGTTTTTCGATAAAGCACTAATGAGTCCGGCTTTCAGTTTGTCAACGTTGCCGTCGTCCAGTACATCACTGTTATTGGTCTCCGCAATAAATTGCGCCACCACGTGCGCTATCATCGATGCCTGCCGCCAGACGGTATTGAGTTCCTGCGAACGTGCCACCCCTGCATTAAAACCGTTAGTGCGTGCGGTGAGTTTTTCATACTCCTCTGCCGGCAATACGTTAGCCCCGTCCGCAATCCCAAACGGTAAAATTTCATTTTTTGCCATTAATATTCCTTAATTTTTCTACCACTTCGGAGTAATCCCGTGCTGGCCAAATATCCATCACACTTGCAGCGGCATAAAGTACCGCTTTGAGTTTTTCACACATGTTAATTTCCTATAATTTGACTGACCAACTACCGACATCAAAGCCGTCGATATAACGATTGTTGACATCAAATCCAAAAATGCCGTTATCCCCTTCGGAACCGGTGTAGGCATTGAGTTTCACCCCTTCTGGCTTGATATTGAGATAGCCCTGTCGGATAACGGCCTTTACCACCTCCGGCACAACGCCGCCCGTCAGATACACCTCCATCGACATATCCTGATTGTCGGTGAAAAATATTTTCACGGACTCATTAGGGATTACCCCCTGGTAAATATCGGCCAGCATTTCGCAGGTGCCGTCCCAGTGATTGGAACGAATCTTGGCCCGTAGTATAGAGCGGTAGGTATCATCATCGAGCTCTGTAAAACCACTGTCCGAGTCAAAGCGTCGTTTCCAGCTTCCCTGGTCAAAGCCCACCCCTTCCGTATCCAGGGCAAAATAAACGCCGGTTATCGGCGTTTTGACGAAGCGCGACAAGCCTATCCATTCGCCGACGACATCCAGTTGGTGACCCGTTGACCGATCAATACTGAAAAAACGGTTTAGCTGCTCAGCTAAGGCTGAAATATCACTTAGCGCGCGTGTCATCAGCGCAACATGTTGTGTAAACTTTTCCGCTTGACGATGTTGCGGGGTGATGTATTCGGCGTAATCTCTCATGAGGTCACCACCAGTTTGACGTTAGTCTCACGACAACTGACGGCTTCCTTGAAAGCCACAATCAGATTTTCTTCTTTGACCGCTGCTTCTGTTCTCCCGATTTTTAGCGCCGTGATATCAAACGTTTTCCCTTCTTCATCACCAGGCAGATTTGCCGGTGAATACAGGCGTGTCAGATACAGATTGTCTCCAATCAGTTGTTGGTTTATGTATTCGCTGACACGCTGCCGGATTTTATCGCCTGTCAACGTGGTAAATCCCAAAAACGCCGTTAAGGTGATTTCAACGTGTACATCAACCGTTTTGGGGCGTGAAAAGCGAATTGTGGGGGACATGCCGTAAAGGTCTTTCACTGTCACGGCGGTATCACCATACGTGCCCGCGCCGGGTGTTTTCTTTTGGGCAATAGTGATGGCAATCGTGTTGACATCGCCACCATCGACTATCAGCGCAATGGAATGTGGAGGGATACCGTTTTTGTCTGTGTCACGAGTGTCATTTTCAAAACCGCGTTGTCTCGTCACCCCCGATATAAGGCTAATCGCGCCCTGTATGCCTTCTAGTACCGTGCGGGAAGGGAGGGAGACCGATTTTCGCTGCCTTTCCCGTAACTGATTATCCGTTTCAATCGGTCTGCCTTGTGTTGCGGGTTTGGGATTGTTCACCGTTTGCCATCCTCGCGTGGGTGTGGCTATCTCGGTAATTTCTCCTGCCAATGCCGTAACACTCCCTGCAACCCCACAAACCGCCGTCACCGTCGCTTCGCCATGGGTGCCCAGCGTTACATTTTTAGGTAAGCGCCACAGATTACCGTTCTTATCGCGCACGCGGCCATTTTGTATCACCGTACCCACCTGACCGATTAGTACGACATCCACATTGGAATAGCCGGATAGTTGGCGTGAAATGCCATTAATCGCCACATTATTAGACAGTGCGGCACCTTTACTCGTATTAGGGCTAAAACTGTTATAGGTAGTAATGAGCGCATTATTGGCATCATGAATGGCTAAAGCATAAATGGCTATCATCTGGCCGTCTTTGCTATCCGGCGCTAAATACACATCCTGCCCATAAATTTCATGAAAAAAGTGGGTTAATCGCATCAGTATGGTCTGATAATCCGGCGCACTGATGCCGTCGTCAGTCACTTTCGCTGACAACCCTAACGTATCAAGATTGAACATTATGCCTCGTAGGTAAAAGAAGTTTCGCCGTAGTGTGTTTGTACTTTTGCGCTAATAGTCAGTTTCCGCGTTATTGGATTTTGGCTAACACTAAAATCGGTTATCGTGCTCACCCCTTGTGTATCCAGTATTCGCTCTTTGATAGCAATCCCATAAGCATCAAGATAGGGCTTTCCTAATACCGATTGTAACCAGGGGGTCCCTTCTTCACGGTCTAAAAACCATTGCCCCTGCCAGAGAGATAGGCGGGTTTTAATCGCAAGGGCGACGGCATCAGGGCTGTTGGTTAAAAACGCGTTGTCCCCTTGACCAAATCCGTAGTCGCTATTGTTTGTTTCCCGTCGATAGCGCATCAATTCACCTCGCCTGAATGGTCCCCACCGGCTTTGACGCCTTTGTGGGTATGGGTGTCGTCAATCCGTTTGCCGTTGGCGGTCAATGTGCCCAAAAATTCAATCGCACCGATGATTTTTGCAGCCACACCGGAGGCCGTCGAACCCACCATACCACCTAACCAACTCAATAACCCTTTGATGGTGACTTTTTCAGAAAAAGTCGCTTCGGGTGTCACGATTTCAAAGCCCCCAGGGGCAACAATTTTAATTTTTTGCGTTGATGGATTTAATTCAAAATACGTGGCGCCATCATCACTTCTTAACTGCATGGTACTCTGATTGATGTTGCTTATTGTTTTCGCTTGCGATTGTGGACCGATAAAAGCGAAGGCATCCGATAAATCATGCTGTCTTGGGTCAATCGCTTCCTGTATCCCGCCATTTTGCCACCAGAAGTCAATGCATCTATCCGCAAAGACCACCAGGCATTCATCACCGCTTTTGATGGGGAAGGTCATTGTCACACCGCCACCGCGCGGGAACACAACGGGCACGTCAACCAGTAGCGGTAAGTTCACCGACTGCACATGTCCTTGGCTATCCATTAAGGTTCCCCTAATCGCCGGCTGCACAACACAAGTGACTTTGCGGGCATCGAATGACTGCACAATACCAGGCATTCCGACGCGAAGTTGTGAAGAAATCGCATGACTGAAGACTTTAAGTAGTTGTTGTTGGTCACCTGTGCGCGCTGATACGGAAATTGCCATCATCCCACCTTCTTGATATCGATTCTATCATTTGACCCTTTCGCAATACACACCAAATCCATGTACCACGGCTTGCCGCGCGTATCGCCCGTATACGTGATGTTTTTCACCACATAATCGCCATCGGTAGAAAGACTGGCCGGTTGTGCGACCGTGCCTTTCGTTTGCCTTAAGCTGCCGTCATCGCTTTCGCTTACCTTGCTATCCCCCGTAGCAATATCACTGCCGGGTAACATCGTGCGATAGATTAACGCCTGGTCAAGACGGATAAGTCCATTGATTTGAATGTTTGGGTTAATCAAACAACGCACATTCACCCCCGCCTCAATCGTTTGTTGCGGCAAGCCAATCAAGCCGGTTGCACTATTAAGCACAATTGCCTCCTGAACGTATTTGTTTTCTGGCACCATCACGAGCTGGCCGTTAAGATATTGCCATGAGGCAAGGCATTGCCCCGCCAGATTATCAGCAGCGTCCCTAACCATACCAAAATAGACTTTACCCCGTGGAAAGCGGGTATTATCAAACTCAGGCGTCACCCCTTTGACAATCCCGTAAAGGGGCAAGCCCTGTGAGTAACGTGTTATGCTGCTCTGCCTGTGTATGCCCTGCACTTAAGGTGGTATTGAGCGTGGCGTAGTCATACGCCTCGTGCGAATCAATCGCCTGAACAATGACAAAAGTATCGGTGGGGTTATCTCTGCCTGAAATGGTATAGCGGATTTTACCGGCAAATATCAGACCCGTATTATCCTGATAGCCTGCCATGAGCTGAATGTTAACAAACTCCTTCGCCTGAATTTGACTGACGGTTTCTTTTCTCAGATTCCAGACTTTGAACACCCCCGTACGAGGGTAACGCGTATCTGGCCACGTGATATTGAAGGTGGCGCGAAACTGCGACAGCTCAATACCTTCACCTTTTTCATCAGAGATAATCAGTGAGCATTTTCGTATCCAGTTTTTTGACATGGCGATAGATTCACTTATTTATCTGCCAGCGCATTAATAATATGGGCGTATTTATTTTGCGTTAATATTGGCGATAAAAACTGAAAGTCAGTAATTTCTTCTTTTGTCATTTTTGGCCTCAATCGGTTATCCAGTACAATTTTACAGTTGTGCCCAGTGTAGTCTCGTTTATGTCGCTTTCCTCATCCGATAGCAAAACAAGTTTTCCTTCAGTGATAAGGTAGCTATATTGCGCAAGCAGATTTTCACCCACAACTAGCGGAATACCTTGTATCACCGGTTGATTATCAACCGTGAGCATATCCAGCACCCAGCCAGCGCTATCACGCCAGATAAGGCGAAATTGCCACACGGTATCGGATAGCTTAATCGTAAATTGCTGGTTGGTGGGGGTAAGCGGTATTTCGTTAATTTCCATTTCAGGAATCCTAAACCTCGGTCTAAAAGGCTGCGATTATCAACGGTTTTTGGCGTTTTCATACCCGTATTGCTCACACCACCGGTTGTATTACCTTCTCGCATATTTTTTGCATCAGTAGATTTGATATTAACCGTTTGGATTTGGGTGATATTCAGCTCTCGCAAGGTTAGTATCGCCATCAACACGGTTTCCGTGTGTTTGTCGGTGGTCACCTCGATAGCACGAATGAGCATATTCTGGTATTTGCGCTTACCGGTTATGACGTCAAATGGCTGACGGCTGGCCTGAAGCGCTAAAATATGCTGGTAGATTTCCGGCGCGCTTAGCCCTGCGCGAATATCCACTTTTGCCGTGTCCCAAAAATCCAGCAGCGATCCCCCACTTGAAAAACCCACTTCCATGGTCACTTCCGCCGGACGTTTGAAAGCGTGATCGGCTATTTCCGCGCCCAGTTCAACCGGATGTTCCGTGATTTCTAGCGTATCGTGATGTTTTTCGGAGACAATGACATCCGGCACCAGCAAACCAATTTTGCGTGATCGTTGTGAAAAAAGCGTAGAAAGCACGTCCATCAGTAGGCTCGCTGAGTTAGTTGTCCAATCAGTCTGGCGTTGACGCCCGTTTGTTTATCGGCAATCGCATTGGCAGTAGTGTGGGGATCTAATGCGCCTTCAACATTGATCGTGATATTCTGGTCAATATTATTTCGCATACCCGTATTCGCTGCTTGATAGAGCATTGCCTGGCTATACGGCTGTCTGCCATTTTCGTGCTCAACGATGCCAGACATCAGCGATGTCATGACCGCCGGATTGGACAGATTCAACACGGTGTCAGGGGACACCCCTAATTTGCCGGATATTTTTTCAATGTAAGCCTGGGTATTGTTTTCACTGGCAGGCGCCCAGGTGCTAATAATTTTTTCAACGGTATTTAAGCCCCTTTCAGCGTAGCGGTTAAGCTGTAAAGAAAGGGCTTGTAAGCCCTCAAATGCGGTATTGAATTTGGCGAATCTTCCGTTAGGTGATTCACGTACTGCACCGCGTTGTCCAACAAAATTCAGATTACCCGGATTGTTGTTACGAATACCCCGTGGCATGTCGCCCGTCGGGACATCGGCGATATTATCCGGTATATTGCCACCCTGATTTTGGTTCGCCCAGCTATTATCAATGCCAAAAAACCGTAAACTATCACCAATCGCGCGTTTGACTTGACGGGTGTTATAATCCCATGATGCGCTTGCGCTGGCTTTAATATTATTCTTGTCTTGGTCTAGATACAGCATGTAAGCGCTGAGTCCAGCCATCCACGGTGGCATCGGCAACTTTTTGATTTGACCAAAAGCCCCCAATACCTTGGTTAACCACCTTCCCGCAATAAAGACAGCAACGAGCTCAAGTGCATTTTTCCAACCGCCCACCAAGTCAACGAGTGAATTCAGTTTATCGCCTAACCAGGTGAATGCGGCTTTTGCCAGATTGATTTCACCTTCCCACTTTGACCAGTCGATAAAGGATTTTCCGCCTTCTTTCCACGTCTGGTAGTCTTCCCAAAGTAACAGTAAAGCAGCAATCAGGCCGGTGATAATCCCGATGGGCGAGGCAAAAAAAGCCCGATTGAGCACCCAGATAGCCGCTGCCAATCCGCTGAAGGTAGTGATGAGTTTTTTAGATTTTTCGTCTAAATTGCGCCACCAATCAAAAACCTGTCCTATCACCTGACTGACTCGCCAGATAACCCGCACTCACCATTCCACCGGCCTGAATGATGCCTTTGATTATACGGGTTAATACCCTCTCAATTTTCGGGAAATTATCCAGCAGTCTTTTTTGGAGATTGTCTATCTCTCTGCTCAATCCCCCCGCTAGATTAGATCCGATTTTATCGCGCAAAATGCCAAATAACCCCGTCAATCCTTTCATCGAGGTCATAAACTGGTTTGACTGTTTGGCAGCAAGATCGGCGTTAAATCTCGTTTGCTTGAGCATCCGCTGGTAATCCGCAGAAAAGGCATTAATGCCTCTGCGCATTGCCATCAAGGTATTTTCATCAATGCCGAGTAGTTGAGCATATTGATTGGCGCGGTAATAGGGCATGGAGGCCAGTTTATTACCTACACGGGTGAAAATAGCGCTCATATCCTGCAAATTGCCATTCGCATCACGGGTCTGCACCCCAAGGCGATTTAAAAAGCCCTCCGCTCCCGGACTGTTTCTTAAAAATCGCGCCAAGATTTTCAAGTGAACCCCTGGCGGCTTCTGCGCTACTGCCGGTGAGACTGGCGGCATACCCTGAATGCTTTTATGCCGGAGACACTGGCACCGGTACGCTGTGACGCCCAGTACATTTTATCCAATCCGGCCGCAATTTGTATGGTAAATCCCACGACGGCAAGCGCTGCCCCTTCAACAGTCGCCCCCATTTTGATAACATTGGCACTCACCCCCGTAACAACGGACTGAAATTTTCGCATGCCACTGTCATCAACCTTAAAACCGAGGCTGATGAGAAAATCTCGCAACGTTTCAGCATTAGTCATGGTGGTTTCTCCAACGCGCAATTCGCGCTTCGTTATCCTGTTCGATGTCTATCCACTCATTCATTTCGGCTAAATCTGCCAAATCGATTGAGCCATCTTTCAATTTGTCAAATTCAATGTAGCCATACTTAACAGGAAGGCGTAAGAAGTCCTTACCATCCGGCATTGAATCCAGGGTTAATCCTGTGGTGGGAGGCTGGCTGTCTCGTCGCCTTGGGGTGCGTGAAAAAAATTACCGAGGGAGTCCCCAATCACCTGCGCGACAATCTCAAGCATGGTTTTTAAGTCAATATCATCAAACATCAATTCGCCCTGGCGAAAAATCGGCGTCCATATTTTGGCGTTTTTGCGTGAAACCATGGCTAAACAAGGGTGCAAAATCGCATTACAGTCTTCATCGCTCATTTGGGCGATTGAATTTGCCATAACAGGTAACACCGCTGCCATTGGCATTTCCCCTTGTCGCAACTTTTGTAATTCGCCGGTTAAACCGGATAGCACCGGCAATAACTTTCGCGTCACCTTAAGCTGGTCAAAGACACTCAGTTTCATCGCGCGATACTCATGACCGTTAATTTCAATCTCCACTAGAATTCTCCTAATAACGCGTCGATCTTGATGCAGTCAAAGACCCATGCTAAGACATTCGCCTCTTTTGCATTTTGCAAATCCGGTATTTTTTGAAACGCACAACTGCGCGCGGTAATGATATCGCCAGATACCGGATTACGTATCACAATCACATTATTCCCCCAAAGCGCCGATGACACGCTTTGCGCGTTATAGGCGATCATCAGTTTTTTGTTAACCGGTGAGGCTTTAATGAGGCTTACGGTTACCGTACCTGACTTTCCCCCGTGTCGTGTGTGCATCCCTTCCCCATCGGCACCAATGGTCATGGTGTTTTTGGCTTCGGTCATTGTCACCACTATTCCTTCTTCCGAGTTCGCCGAGCCAGAGCCCAAATCTATCACCCCCGCGGGGCCGGTTAGCGTAGCGGAAACATCAACAAAACTGTATGTAGCCATTTTCTCTCCTTAGCGAACAATGGTGATTAGTACATCCGCGAAATGCACGGCACCCGCTAACTTACATGCTACCTGAATCGGCGGCGCTTTGCGTTTTTCGCGCTCGGATTGCGCCTGCTCCGCCAGCGGTTGAATATAGACGTAGTAGCCTTTGGTGAGTGTATCCCCGCTTATTAATTGACCAATATTGCCACCGTTCCATATACCTGGCGCCAGCAACCCATTAGTGACCGCCTGTGCTAAGGATTGCTCAACATTGGTTAAAAGCTGGGTACTGCCTTGTTCGGTTTGGGGCACTTTAGTTGTGCTGGTATACAAAAGATTGTACAGGTTGGTTTGCACAAAATTTTGCAACCAGTCAAGGCCGTGGCGTTCATCAAAAAAATCACCATTGGCCATCACGCCTTCTTGTATGATGGCAGTGTCATTAGTGTAGTTGACAAACACGTTGCAGTTTTTGGCTGCTAGCGTATTCGCCTGTGAGGTAGTCGACGTCTCCGCTGTGACACCGGGTTCCTGTTTGAATTTGAGGGTGATCGTGGTGTGATTGCCATTGAAATTCACTGAAAACGCCCGTCCAAAAGCCGAGGCTGCGGCATAGGGGGTTGATGACGAATACTGGGTGAAAACCCGTTGATATTTCGCCTGTTTTAATTGGGAGGCAATATCATCATTTTTCGTGCTATCAAGAACGGCGGTATCCGCAGTGGTGTAACCAAAAACGCGTGAACTGCCGGCCGCGCCTACAAAGTTGGCGATACCCTTGACTTCATCGGTAGAAAGTGCAGCGGTCACCACCAGTCCATACCAGTCACTCGAAAAATCCGCCAACGTTGAAACCGCATCGACGATAGTTTCACCGTCCATACCTGAAACGGGGGTTGCGTGACTGTCCGGTGTCAACTTCAACAACGCCGATAGGTCAGTGCCTGATTCCGGTGCGGAAGCAAAACCCACTGCGCTTGTTTGACCCGCCGTATTCGAGGTGACAACAAAGCGGTGATCACTGTTATTCCACGTCATCGTAGACGTGTTCATTTTTTCGCTAATTCTTGCTGCCACCCCGTTAAGATTGGTTTCTTGTGAAAAATCAATACCGTTCAATTTCACATTCTTGCCACTAACGCTGACAACCATTGCACCATCCGTGATCGTGGTGAAATTGCGGATTTTGGCCTCATCTTCGGACAAAATGCCACCGCGCAATAATGCCGGTGAAGCGGCTTTTACCCAGCGTCCCACGTATAAATCAACCGGTTTTGGCGACTGCTGGTGATAGAGTGAAGCCGCCTGATACTCGGGTGCGGTTGTACCAAAATCATTGGCGACTTCCTCAATACTGGAATAAGCCCGTAATCGCTCAAGCGGGTCGATAACGGGTGAATCACCGACAATCAGCAGTGAACCAAAATTGCGGCTACTTGCGGCACGCGGTGACATTTCAAGCGTGACCTTAACCACGCTTGAAATGGGTAAACCTGTTGACATTAGTTGTCTCCTAAAAACGTGACGTGGGCATCTGCCACTGATTTAACGTGATAGCGACGCACCACTTTGCGACGCAGGTGAACGGTCATATCAAACCGGTTCACCCACTGATTATTGATGAGCTCAGGAAACGCGGTGATCTGGCTTTGGCTGCCGAACGTGAGATTGAATTTATTCAGTTCAGCGTTGTTTTGACTGAGCGTGACGCCATCCCGAAAACGGGCGGCGTGAACCATGCCGTCTTTCCCGTAGAAAGAAGCTAGACAAGTCAACGTTTCGTACTGCCAAAGTTCGTTTGATTCATCGCTTTGATTGACCAAGGCGGGATTTGCCTCACTGGTGATATCGATGAGGCCAAACGCACACCAGTTGGTATCAGGGGATGGCAACGGTGCCGGATCGCGTTGCCAGCGCGGTAAAACGTGTTTTGCGGGCAACCCCGAGACGCCACCAACCCAAAGACTCAACCGCCGGTTCAAGCCTTCATTGTATAGCGAAGGCTCATCAAAGGGCGTTAACCACCCCGCCTCTGTACTGCTGTTATTGCTCATGGGAAATGCCTCCGTCAAACGGCATCAGTTCACAATGCGCCTGCACAAAGCCCGCACCGTAAGCGGTGTAAGGATCGACGGACTTCACCAGATATTGACGCCCCTGATAGGTAACGATATCGCCAATATGATGCGTTTCGCCGGCAATCAATCGTGTGGTGGTGATCACCAATATTCGTCCGCTGACGAGTTGACCCGATGTTCGTATTTGCGCTTCAAGGGCGCTGTCAACGGTCACCACGCCTGAAAAAGGGTGAGTACTTTCTTTTGTCGAGGTGATGCCCTCATCATCAATCAAAATTTCCCGTCGAGTATACGTGAGCGTGATATCGCAAAAATCCGGAATCAAAAAGTACATCGGTCACATCAAGGATTGGCATTTTTCTTTCTCACTACATAGGTGATTGCACGCCGATAAGTACCGGTGTCAATCATTGGTCTGGCATTGGTATTATCCGGCGGTAAACCGGCTTTTCGATTTTCCAGCTCTTGTGCCGCCCCCTTGCGCCCTCGCCGTGCTCGGGCAGCTAATGTACCGTCAGCCAGCGGGATAAAATTGCTTTGGGTAATGACGGCTTGCACGCCTTGTGCAGCGATTTGCCCTGCCCGATTTAACGCTTGCTCAGCTTTATCCGGCTGACCATCCAGAATGGCTTTAGCGGCTATTTTGAATTCCGCGGTAGTTTTGGTTTCAACTGAACGAATGCCCGGTATTAAATGCGGTCTTGCCGGAATGTTTTTAGCCGGTGAGCCAAATTCGTTGAGATATCCAATCGCCGCATTGCTAAAAGGGATATCCTCGCGTTCACTCTTTTCAGCCGGAATCCCCACCAGTACGTCTTGCTTGGTCAGCTGATGTAAGGCAGCAAATAACTGACTTGTTTTATCAAGTCGTAGTGCGACACCACTTTTCACAATTGTCTCCCTCCTGCGCCAAACATCAGTACCCACTGATAAAACTCGGCGCCATAACGGGTGTTATTCCAAAATCCGGCATTGGGGTTTAGCGTCATGCTGTTGTCATAACTGACACTCACTTTATCGACTGACTTTGACGTCGCTACACCTGAACTTGAGCCACCCACACCGCCCGCCTGTAAAGCTCGTGAATCAGCGGCATAAAGCGTGAGATAATGGGCAACAAATAACCCTACCCAATAAGGAAAGACATCACCCCCAGAGACATTTTCGCTTAGGAATTTGTCCGCTAAATTTAAGCGAAACTGAATTTGCGCATCTGGAAATTTAATTTTATCGTTAAACTGCGGAAAATCATTACGGAATTGCGGTATCGTTGGCAGGTGTTTGTTCCGTTGACTCATCGATACCCTCTTTATTTTCAGGTTCCTGGTTGATTTCTTCTTTCCCTTTTTTCTTGGTATTCACTGTTTCTTTGGTTTGCGCTTTTACGGGATTAAGGACAATACTATGCGCCTTGGTAAACCAATGCTCTGCCGTGCTTTTGCTGACCTCATGGATACCGACATCAAAATCAGTTCGCTCACCGGAGTCATGGGTAAGCGTAAACGCCGTATGCACTTGAATTTTCATAATCAAACTCCAAAAATGAAGCCCCAATATGAGGCTTAGATACCATCGCAGTAAGCAAGTGTTTCTCGATAAACCGGCTCAACGGCACCCAGACGACCATAATAGGTGGTCAGTTGATATAATCCGCGGTACTGAATGGGAATGCTTTGTAGTGGCACCATTGGGAAGCGGACGTACTGCTTTTCATTGGTATAGGCCACCATTCTATCTTTATTGCCTACCCCACGACCTTTTAACCATTTCACTGCACGGATATTCAGGGGAATACCGTTTTGATGATAGGCAATGGTATTGGTTTTTAAGTACGTCAGTAATGACTGATTACCCGCACTGGATACCAGGATAGTGGATAGCAATGCAAACTGTTCAGGCGGAATAAGTAAATCGGTGGGAACCATCGAATAGGCAGAGGCAACCCACGCATCGCTTAATATTTTGTTAATGCTGTCCCGAATTTCATCGGCTGTTGACTGGCTCCACAATTTGGCGGCATTGTTGGTCTTGATATTATCAAGATTTAACAACCCTTTGACATTCATTGCCGTGTCACCAACATAGACTTGCTCGTCCGTATCCATATTCCACTTTAGGCGCATGCCGTCATGTTTCTGGGAATCAACCGGACGGCCAACTTGTCTTGCTGCTTCAAGTTCGACGACTGTCCAGCCCAGTTCCATCCCCCAAAGTTGCAGAGGGAATCCTTCTTTTTGAATGTCGATATTCACGCCGGCAATGGCGGTAGAATCCTTCCCTATCCAGTTTTTGCCGTTAGGGTTAGCACCTGTCCCCGCGGCGGCAAATCCGGTACGGGTGAAACTTGAGATGTCATCGGCAATTGACACATCTTCGCGTAATTGAATATCACGACTATAGGTATATTGCACTAAAGGTAAATTGATGCTCTGGTCTAAACGCTCAAGCTCACCGATAAGAAAAGCACCGGTTGAGTCAATCGTGCGTTGGTCATATGTTAACATAGTCATTCCTTAAATTTTGTACGAGATTTCAACGTTGCCGTCAGCATCACCCTGACCGGTAAACTCAGCATTCGCCAATATTACGGTATTGATTTTTTCTGACGCCCCTGACCCCGTTTTTTCTTCAGCAATCAAAATAGCGCCCAGCGGGCTTTTATCCGTTGCTCCTGCCACTCGCACATAGACCTTAGCACCTTTTTTAACCTGTTGACTATCCACGCCAACATTCACCAAGACATAGCCGCGTTTTAGCGCATCGCCGGTAAAGTTCTTCTCAGTGCCCACCTGCCGGATAAAATCCTGCGTCTGCGTCGTTGGATAAGGGCGAATATAAATGCCTTTGATGACGTCTGCGGTATCACCCTCACTAAGCGGCACAAAGTAATCGCCGTCATATTTCCCTGCCAGGCCATAGACGGGAAAACCCTCTTTAGATTTTAGTAACACCGGTTCGGTAGTTAAATCACGGTAACGGGAGATTGCACCGGCTATGCCAACAGGCATCCGGTATAAATACGGTTGCATCATTTTTTTTATTTCCCTCGTGTTGCCCAGAATTCGGCATTTGACTTGTTTAAATCTGCAATCACATTGCCGGATTTTCGGATTGAATCGATAGTGGGGGTATTGGCGGTATTGCGGTTTTTCGAAAGTTCTGCGACCGCATTAAACGCCATATCCACCGTGCGCTTGGGTAATCGGTTAATTTCCGCATCGCCAACAATAGCGCGCACAATAGTTTGGTCTGCATTGGCTAACACCTGACGCTTAAAGGCTGTCGGTTTTACCGGTGTTGAAAGGGCTACCCCTGGCATAATCAACTCTGCTTTATATGCCGCATCACCGGTAATGGTTTCTGCCTTTTCGTTTTTTTCCTCGTCATCAACCGTACCGGCTGTTTTATCATCCGGTTTATCGCCACTATCAGCGGTTTTACCCTCAAGGGCATCTAACCTGGTCAAAATGGCCTGAATATAATCCGGTACCCCCTCATCACTGGTCACGACTTCGGGTTTTTCGGCTGGCATCGGATGTTGAGGGCTAATATTAATGTTGATTGCCTTGGGTAATTCACCCGTACCTTCATCCTCCGTAAGGGCTTCGGGCGCATTATTTAGGACTGATTCCATGGCTACAGCATCTTTCGTGCGATGGGCACTTAGCAGCCGTTTGAACCAGGTTTGTGTTTTGTTTGACATACTGTCTCCAATTGCACATCGTATTCCCGCTCTGCCTTCAGGTACCAGAGCGACATGATTACCAACGATTTCATACTGACGTGCGATGCCAGGCGCAATCTGTTCATACTGCGCGTCATAGCCACACGAGACTTCGTCGTTGCCGTTGTTAATTTCCTCGATTGCTAACGTATCCTTGATGATCAAATCCGCTATCACCAAATCCGCCTGTTCACCCTCTCCGCGCCTCACATTTTGCACATGCCCCTGTGCCAAATCGCGCCAATTGTCGGTATCAACGAAAACAGGATTGCCTTCCCTATCTTCGGGATGCATAAGTGTGACGCTCATGCCCTCAAAAGAGGCCAGCGTTTCAGGACGAAAGACTTCATCTTCGCTTCTTTCAACTAGAATTTGTCCACGATTGTCAGGCGTCAGATTCGGCAAATCCAGGGCGGAATAAACCTGCGTGCCTGTTCGGGCAATCGGCACGTTTTTACACAGTAGCGAGCCGTCCGCCATTTGGTAACGGGTGTTACCAAGACGGGTTTTAAAAAAATATTTCATGATGTTATCTGTCAGAAAAAGAGACTTCACAATAGCAACGACAATTGGGTAATGCCCCCGCGTGCCCTGTCAACCCGTCCAGGGTAGGTGGGTTATGCCAGTTGACAAATTGCCCTTCCAGTTGTTTGTGGGAATGCCTTACATCGCCATCATTGGCGGTGCGCCAGATATAGCCAGTTGAACCTATCGCTAGCGCTCTGGCTTGCGTTAGTGCTTGCGTTGCTCTGCCTAATTCGGTTCGGGCTAGCATTTTTGCCCGGGATGCCGTCACTTTGCCGGAGTTTGCTATCATCGCTAGAAAATGTTCAGGCCGCTCGCCGTTCACTACCGCTTCAATCGCTCTATTTTGGATATCATAAACCCTATCAGCGGCGTCAATCGGCAACGATTTAATATACCTGATTTGCTCATGGACAAGGGATTGCATGACATGCCCCACGGGGGTTTGGGCAATTAACTGCTTGAGTTCTTTGCTCATTTCACGGCTAGTTTGCTGCCACAATGTCGCATTATCCTGTGATACCTTTTCGACAAATTTTGTCGCTACCCGCCTTGCCCAGCTATCGATGAGTGCACTGTAATCATCCAGCGCCTGCTGAATCTCCAGCACTGACTCATTTGAGCCATCGTAGCGTTGATTGATGATAGCCCCGATTTCACGGGCAACTTGACTAAGGCCCATTCGATATTGGGTTTCCGCCCGTTTTGACCGTTGGTGCGTGGACAGCACTGAGCCTTGGCGGTGCTTCTTCTTCCGCATTCGCTATGTCCTCATCGGTGATGGTACTGCCAATACTAATAACATCGGACAAATCCCGTAGCGACGACATGGCCGCTTTCACTGACAGCATGCCGCCATCCTGCGCAGCATTGAGCGCATTAATCATGTTAACCGCGACGGTAGACTTGTCCATGTCTGACATTTGCCACAGCGGATTAAAGGCAAACGCAAAATCATCAGGTAAGGGTTTACCTACTGCCGACTGATGCGCTATCTCAAAGAGCTTGCGTAACGGTTGTTTGAGTCGCCTTGATTGTTGCGTGGCGATATTGTCGTAGTAATTGGCTAAATCGGCATCGCCAGTATTAAAGCCTGATGGCGACTGTCCAAACAGACGAACCAGTGGAATACCTGTAGCCCCGCTAATCTGTTCAGCAAAGCGCGCCAGTACGCTATCCAATCCTGAAAAGGAATAGCTATGCGTTTCAAAGGTATCGTCAGCGTCCATCAGCGTCATCCCTTCGTTACTCTGGTACTGACGTATCATGTTCATGTGTTTCATCAGTGCTTGGTATTGCTCGCCGCCAAAGCCGATGATTTCACGCAATTTCGCTACTTTAAAAGTGCGTAAATGCGCTTTGTATACCAGTTGCGCAATACCGGTTGTGGTGCTGTCAAAGGCGGTTAACCGGTCAAAAATACGTTCAATCACCGACATGCCCCACTCGTTCTCCGTTTTGGCTTGCTGATAAGGGAGCGTCACTCCATCAAAACGGATTAAGCGGCTATGATGCACTTTCCAGGCGGGGATATCATTCTCAACGGTCAAGATGTCGTAGAATTCGGGTTTCCCTAAGTCCTTGCTTAACGTTTTGATACGATGATTCAAATCAGGATTAACCTGCCAACGGTCAAGCGGTAAAATCCCTTTGAATTTACCTTGTCCTATCGTCTCGACGCGTAAGGGTGTAAAAGGCGCTTGCCCTTCTATCATAATAAGCCCTAATGCGCCGCCGTAAAGTCGTGACCACTTAATCGCATTATTCAGGCTTTCCCAGATTTCCAGTTCGTCAAATAAGGATTCGATTTCCCCTTTGTCGCTCGACTCCATTTGTGAAGTAATGCGAACACCTTTTCGGGTCATATCATCGGCGACGGTATCCACGGCGGCACCAATTATCCATGACGAGCGATAAGCATATTCGAGTAATAACCGGTTTCGACTTGTCCAGTCAGGGCGATAGGTTGAATTCGCATGTTGATTGGGGGTTTGCATCCCGACCCGTGCGGTAAAATTCTCATACCCATCCACCGTTTTTTGACGTGATTTTTTCTTTTTTGTCATGCGCTTCTACCCAATAATGCCCAAATTTCAAGTGCCGTATTCATCGGCGCAAAATTAATCATCACCGAATCCGCCAGATTGGGTGATTTTGTCCCATCCGGTTGTTTATCTATCACGATTTTTCCCACGGCGTTAATGGAATAGGTTGGCTGCGATAGCTCAACAATCAGTTTGTCTTTGAGTCGCATGGCACTATTAATGGCAATCAGTTCATCCGGTTTGAATGGCTGTTTTTCGACTACCGCTCGGTAAACATTTTGAAAGCGTTTGCGTAAATGCCACCAACTTTGTGCTTTGGCATTGGCGAAAAAATCCTTGTTTAATCGCGCATTCTGGCCGTCAAATCCAGCGACTGCCTCCTCCTCGGGATCAAACACGCCACCACTGCCGCGAAACGGCACGGCGTCAATACGTACGGCTCTTTTTTGTCTGCGCTGGTCATTGATAATTCTAGCATCCCCTCGCACACCTGCCCCTAATCCATCTTCATCAAAGCGAAAACTTTCAAGCTGATACTTGTCGGCTAAATTGAACACCTGCTCAACGCTGCCAAAAATATCACTGCCTTTTCCCGACCATTCCGCAATGCCTTCAAGTAAAAAGCCGTGACGCCAAGAAAAAGCGTTCTTGTCTCTGCCCTCATCCGCCACATCAAAGGCGCCCAGGCGGATACCGGTTGGGTTAATGCCAAGTTTCGTGTGGGCATCAATTGCTGCCTGTACCCATTCAGCCGGAATCAAGACACCTTCAACCGACGCCTGATAGTTCAAATCCAGCTCTTGCGCCACAATGACCGGATTATCAATTTTCAGACACTCTTTTTCGTACCATTCATCATCTTTACGCGGGTCACTTCGCCAGTGAAAGGTAAACACCGGAATATGGCCACTATGACGTTTTTGAGCAAACGGATTGGCCATACCGTTAACCGAGCTCAAATCAATGCGGCAGCGGGTCGTTTGCGATAGGGCGGCATCAATCAGTAACGGACGCGGTAAAAAAGCGGCTTCATCGACAAAATAAAGTGTCGTCCGGTCACCACGCCCGATATTGTCCCCTGCTTCACCTTTGATAATCGCGCCTGTGTTTGGGAAATTGACCCGCATGTAGGGTGCGTGTTTTTTCGCTTCCCAGCCAGCCCTAAACTCTTGGGGTAACGTTTCCACAAATTTACGCGCTTTCCAAAATAGCGCTTTCGGATCCCCTGTGCTGTCAACATACTCTTCTTTGCGGGAACCAAAGCCAATCACCATTTCCTTGTTGAAGAGGCATAGCGCACAGGCTAGCGCAATTGACGTCCAGCTTAAGCCCATTTCGCGGCTCTTTTCGGTAATGCCGTTTTCACGTTCACGCCAGCGGGTCATTATCCAGTCAATCCAGGCTTCCTGTTTGGGAAACAGCAAAAACGGGATCGTGACCGGCAATCCGTAATCAATGTTACGGGGGTCTGTTGTCATACCCCAGTCAATAATAAACTGCGCGGGATTATCCTTATAAAATCGGATTAATAGTTTAAGACTTTCCGGCTGCTCGCGAAGGCGCGTTAATCGCTCAGCACGCCACTCAAACACCTGGACATAATCCGGCTTTTTAAAGTCAAAAGGGAACGGTAAGGGCATGAGGGAATTTGTCCGGAAAAAAGCGAGTCAAAAAAATATATCGCACATAACTGCGTACATAAAAAATATAAAACAGGATTAAATTTACATAAGATATTGATATTAAATTAATGTTTTTATAAAAAATTATTCTTATACAAAATAAGTTAGCTGTTTTAACCCTTTACCCCATCAATTTTTTATAAGCTTCTGCCGCCTGTTCGGGAGTCATCTCATGCGTGATTAATTCAACCTGATTATGTGAAGTTCCTGAATGTTCTATTTTCTGTTTATTGGTGTACGCGTCACCACATTCTTTAGCTGCTTGCTCTATCATTTGCGCCGTGAGTAAAAAATTATCCATCGACTCTGTTCGTATCGCCATACGGTTTAACACACGCAATCGATACGCTTTATTGGCAATAGGAATATCACTAATCTCTTTTTTGAATCGCTCTCGCGTGAAGTGAAAGAGATCAACCCATTTTTTACCAAGGCTTTTTCCAATCGCTTTTGTGGGGTCATAGGAAGAGACCTGTTGTACGGTGAGCGTTAATCCAAATTCCAGTTTCACCAGTTTGAGCACCTGAGTTGGGCTATCGAAACAGGCTAACGACTGCACGATGAAGGCCTTAACCTCTGGAGATAATGCCGCCATTGGTTACCCCTCCTACTAAGTTAATATAATTTATTCTGGTTAATTTCAATCGAAAACGCATTTACCTATTCAATGACACTGTGTGTTGACGTAACCCTGAAGCCCTAAGGTTTGGGCGGTGACCGTAGCAATCTGTTCTCGTAAGGTGTAATAAGCCTGTTCAGCGTCTGCTGTAAGTCGGGGGGCGGTGCCATCATCCACGCCGGCGGCACCGGACTCTTTGGGGCAGGTGGCATTGACCCGCAACCGCTTAAAACCCCGAGCAACATCAAGCCTGAGTGCCTCAATCGTCTGTCTCGCATGCGTTAATTCCTGATAATGTTTTTTGTCCATCTCGGCCAGCTGGTCAAGCTGAATACGTTGGGTCTGTATATGATGTTCGGTTTTTTCCGCCTGTTGCCGGGCATGCTCCGCTTTCATCTGCCAGAGGGTGGACTCTGCGCGATAATGCATCAGGCCAACAGACAGCACCGTTATCACAACCAGCAACGCCATCACTGTTCCCCGCATCATGACAAAAACCTCTCCCGTTCCGCCGCTCGCCGTCTGACCAGTCCAGTCAGTTTTTTTCCGTCCGCATAGACCCAGCGGTTAAATTCATTCGCCGCGCCCGCAACATCGCCCGCATTGAGTTTTGTTAACAGGGTCGAGGTCGCGAATGCTTCCTCACCGATGTTAAAGACCAGTGATACCAGCGCATCAAACTGGAGTTGGGTCAGCGTGACCCGCACACGCCGGTTAATCACGTCCTCTGTCTGCTCGAGGTCATCGGTTAAAAAGCGTTCCGCCTGTGACGGTGAAATCGTCATCCGTTCCGTCACCCCCTGCGTATGCCCATAGCCAATCGTCCAGCGTCCGGCCGGACAGCGATAAGCCCGCAGACGACACCCCTCAAACTGTTTAATCCGACTTACCCCTGCGTCGCTGGTTGTCATTTTTTTTCCTTGTGTCCGGTTTTTTGACCGACAACCTCAACCCCCGAAAAGGCAGTGAGTCCGTTAATGCCTCCCCCAGAAAATCAGTGCCAAGGTAACCGATGAAGACACTGGCCAGATAGACCAGACCCGCACTTAACCCGAAAAGTGCCAGCAGGTCACGCGCAAACCACGCAATAATCGCGCATATCGTGGCATCAATCAGGGTCTTGCGCCATTTCTTCTCCTGATATCGCCCGCGCAGCCACGCCATCAGAAACGCCAGCGTTGCGCCCACGCCCTGCTCTTTAATCGACGCCAGGAAAGCGCAAACGCTCTCCCATGCCCCAGTGAACTTTTCCATTATCGTTTTTTCCATGCCTTTTCACCCGTCACAAACGGATTGTGCACACCGGTAATCGCCGCAATACGCCGGTCACGTTCGCGTTCACGCGCATCGGGGGGATATTGCCTGTCCCACTGCATTAAAATTGCTTGCTGCTCAGGGGGTATCACAAAACCATACCGGTCTGACATATAAAACCAGACCCGGGCGACGAGTCCCTTGACGTCATCACGCGGCTCAAAAACCCGCTGTTTAAAATCCGGACGGCTCTGACACTGCCCGTAAACAAAAGGGACCTGCCCGGCTTCGCCATAGGGCATATTACCGCGGTCGTTATTCACTTCTCCTGACTCCGGTGCCAGATTGTGCAAATCGCCTTCCGCTTTTCGAAATTCGGGGTCTTCTTGACGGCAGCCTTTTCGGCCGCCTTTTTCTTTACAGCCAAACGCCTGACCGAATACCGACGCCGGCACGATATGCTCCCACTCAATCCGCTGTGCACGATGACGGTGAACTTCCCGTCTGACCGCCTGACCACAACTTTCAAGGTCAATTCGACCCCCGTTTTTTCCTGTCCACTGCCAGTCACAGCCACAATAGAGGGTGCCACCTGCACCCTGATTGAGGTCGTGGTAAACGGCCTGACGGGAAACCCATTTCGCTTCACTGAAACTCTTCGGGGTATTAACCGGCTTAGTCGCCTGAGCGGGTGTGCTTAACACACTCAACAAACACAGGATACCGATTACCCAATGTTGTCTGATAATCATCGTATCTCCTTGAAGGTATTACATTGTTTCGGGTCACCGCTATCAAAACCCCGCTTAAACCAGTCATGACGCTGTGCCGATGTCCCGTGCGTGAACGTCTCGGGAACCACCCGTCCATGACCTTCCCTCTGTAGCCGGTCATCCCCAATCGCTTTGGCCGCATTGAGCGCATCATCCAAATCGCCCATCTCCAGCCAGCCTTCCTGCTGCACAAAATGCCCCCATACCCCCGCGTAGCAGTCCGCCTGCAATTCCAGCTTTACCGATAACTTATTGGCCGATTTTCTTGACATATTCGCCTGTGCCAGGTCTACTTTTTTCAAGACACCCAGCAGGTGTTGGATATGATGCCCCACTTCATGGGCTATCACATAACCAAAGGCAAATTTACCGTCTGCCCCCAGTCTGTTTTTCATCTCGTCATAAAATGACAGGTCGATATAGATAGTGCGGTCAGCAGGGCAATAAAAGGGCCCTATCAGGGTATAGCCCGTGCCGCAGCCTGTCTCTGTCTCTCCCCGATATATCACCAGTTTCGGCAATCGGTAATGACCGCCTCCCTCAGCAAAAATCTTCCGCCAGGCATCTTCAGTTGATGCCAGTATCACCGAAGTAAACCGGGCTGCTTCGTCCTCATCTACAAAACGATTAACAGGCAACGTTTCTGGCACCTGTTCAGATGCCGCAAAAGCCCAGCGATAGCCCCCCAGTAACAGCAGGAGGATAACTACCACCCACCCCCACCAACGCCAGCGGGAAAACACAAAACCTTCTGCTAACAGCGGTTTATATTTCGGTTTTCTTTTCTTTTTCTTTGCCTTTTTCTTCCGGCGCTTCAAGGCTTCTTCCAGACTGGTATACTCTTCCTGTGCTTCGGCGGTATTCCGCCGGTCTTCTACCTGCTCACTTTCCCGTCTCTCTTTCCAGTGCATGTGTGCTCCTTTTTAATCAATAAAAAAGGCCGCCTGAGCGACCTCTTTAAAAACAGAACGGTAGCCAGCCGCCTTACTCGTTTTAGTTAGTTAATTTGGGAGTATTGCGGTGGCGTAAATGAAAAAGGCGACCTGATGAATTAAAGCCAGTTAAGCGACTGGCAACGCGTATCCTCATTTGATATTGTTCAATCTTCAAATAAACAATACTAAAGTAAGGAAAACCATGTCAGACCAAAAACAATCATCAAATGGGAACAACGCCCAACCTTCTAATGATAAAAAACCTGAGTTAGAACAAAACGTTAAAGACTTTGCCACTAAACGCGTCAACTTAGGCGACTCTGCTGGAAGAGTCAAAAAAAATAATAAGTAATAGCAGATATTGTCATTGATAATATTGGGGTGAGGATTGTTGCGATCCTTACTCTATTTAAATGTTTTCTAATTTTGATATTAATGTCAATCAATTCATCAGTTGTTTCGCACAAATCAATTAGCCTGTAGCGCCGTATAAGATTTAATGGTTTTCTTTGTTCTTTGAACCCTTTGATTTCTAGATTTTTATAATCGGTATCACAAATGGCTTTGTAAGGTTTCGTATACAATCTGTCTGGCGAAGTAAACACAGCGCCTCTAATATTTGGCCGTAAGCAGAACAAGACCAGATACCCCGCACAGATCACCCAACACATCAAAAAGGTAGCTAAACCCATCGTTAAATACACAAAAATCGGCTTTTGCGTTAAGAGCAAGAAAGCGGAACCGATGCCTACTGTCAAAATGTTCAGCAATTTATATGCGTTTTCAATATTAACCGTATTCGACTTGTAAATTTCTTTAGCACAATCTTCACCTTGTTTTTCCAAAAATGCTAACAGGTCATCATCCACATCAAGGAAATAGTCACTTGGAAGTTTGTTCATTTCCACCTCATAAACAAAAAACCCCGCAAAAAGCGAGGTGAGCAAAATTTAATCAATCGAGGTTTTTATTATCAGCCTGAATTTCTGCTGGACGCAAAAACTCATTATGGGCACTTTAGCACACCTTTTGCGCGCGCACTAGTGTTTGATAACCGATTGTACGATATTTGTACAATATGTCTATATCTAATTGAATATCAAGGGTTTCCAGGCATCCTAGAACAAATCCTTCCGCAATTTGCATTCTTTCTCTGATTTCACCGTCACGCACTTTGAACTTTCGCGCAATGGCACGCTTGGATACGCCCCTGATGTAATAATCCTCAATGTAACTCAACTCTCTCGCCATACCCACCGTGTTAAGGCGACTGACGCACACATCAATCACCAGCCCGTCCGCATCACTGCACGACAAGCGATTTGCGCCTGTAAACGGCATAACGCGATTAAAGCCCGATGCCACCGGCAACCCGCTCAACGATGCATACGGATCACCCGCACACCACCCGCCCCAGTGTAAAAGTATTTTCTCGATGTCTCTACCCATGATCTTTTCGCTCCTGTTGTGAACGGGAATATTTTTACTTTATCCCTCGCTAGACAACCTAGACAAACTAGACAACCTATTTCTACTAATACTTTTTAAGGACATACATTACTAGCGCGCATATTAATTAAAAAAAAGGTTGTCTAGGTTGTCTAGGTTGTCTACAGCCTTTATTTTCAATATGTTACGACTAGACAACCTCTGTATTTAGGTTGTCTAGAGGTTGTCTGAGGTTGTCTAGTACCTTGATAAAAACGCGCTGTTGTTTTCCTTCGATAAATAAACGGTCAGATTTATACCCACAATTTTGTAAAACATTGCCAATGCGCATTTGTTCACGGCGCGATATATTTTTTGGTTCCATGTTCAATGCTTCACGCAAAACATCTGCAGAACGCAAAAATTGCCGTGCCCGTGGTTTTTGTCCTGTCATTAAATCCGGTTCATCTAACCAACGCTCAATAATTTCTTGCCAAGCATCTTTGATAAAATATTTTTCATGCACCTGATTAGCCAATTGCTCCGCTTCTTGGAATTTAATACCGGTTTCGTTAAATAGTTCTCGCGCTTCTGCCCAAAGCTGAATCACATCCTTTTTGATACCTTCTACATCCATTTTCCCAACTTCAACAGGTAGCCAACGCCGATTACCAGTTTTATCGCCTAAAAATTCATCTTCATTCGTGGTACCAATACTCAATGAGCGTCTGGGAAATTGGGTGGCGAATTCTTTAAACTTGGGGATCCACTTTTCATGTGTCCGCGTGACAAATGCCTTGATGGATTCCAGTTCTTTAGTATTAAGTCCGCGTAATTCGCTAATTTCTGCCACCAGACAACCCCGCATTTTACGCGCCAGATCATCATCTTTTTCAGCAAAGGAAATTTCAGTAAAAAAAGCTGGATCAGGGGATAACGCCGCCACGCCTGAAGATTTTCCCGAACCTTGCGCACCCACCAAGATCGGTACCATATCCGCTTTGATACCTGGCTTTAATACTCGTCCCGCAAGGGCTGTCCACATATAGCGCGATACCGCTCGCGTATAAGCACTATCTTCAGTACCAAAATGGGTATGATAAAACTTTTCGATACGCGGTATGCCGTCCCATTCGAGGCTTTTTATCCATTCCATTGCTGAATCAAAGGGGTTTTCATCCGCTGCCAGTAATACGACATCCCGAATTAATTCACGTCCAACCGCTTTAAACCCCCGCTTTTCCATTGTGATGCGCAATCGGGAATAATCAGCATCAGTAAAGGTTTGCCACTCTTTAGTGCCAACAGGCGCAAACATGATCTCGTCACGGAAAGAATCAAACCGAATTTCAACACCGACAAAATCAGGGCACATGACCGCTTTGGCGACATTGTCAATTGTTGCTTCTATTTGTCCTGTGGTTTTATTACGTTTAAAGGTGGGCCATTTTGAATTCTCGGGGGTATCCGTCAGGTCATCGAACTCATCTACCTTAGCAACAGCCGTTTTCAACCGTTGTGCACCGGGGTTTACCCACCCTACTTTTTGCGCTAAACTGAATATCGCTTGGTAGCTCGTTCTATCCGCCCGCAGCTTTGACCATTTGGCTTCTGCGTTGTCAATATTCCCGTTATCCACCGCAGAAGACCAGGCAAGCCACATCTTTTTAGCTTCATCTTCAAAGTGAGTGTCTTTAAACCAGGCGAGGCGATTACCCATGTCCACCCATGAAGGGTAGTTTTCAGCCTGGTTTAATATTTTCGGATACCATAGTGCGGAACGTAAATCTTCAAACGTCTGGTGATTAATATTTTGCAAATCGACCAGACGGGTTAAATCGTCATTATCGGGCTTAGGCACATCGATATGCTCAATAACAGGCGTATTATCGGAGGCTAAAAGCGTATCCACATCAACCACTGTGCCTTCAAAACTTTCATACTTTGCCCCTTCATGCGGCGCGAAAATCATATGCGAAGGCTCATAGACTGAGTTATCCCACTTGATCGCCAAATCGCTGAGCAATTCGAAACAATCCATTAATTCCTGCTCAATGCGTGGCCCTAGTTGTGCATACTCGGAGGCAGTCACCTCACGGGATAACAAAAAACCAATGCGCCAGCGTTGTTCACCCTGCGCAACAGGATGCTCATGACTGGCTGTGGTATAAGCAAAACATTGATAGAAACGGAGAATGCCTGTGAGCGTGTCCCACGCATCCAGGGCACACCCATCCATGTCAAGCCATAACACGCTGCGGTTACCCGCATTCAGCGCATTACGCCCTTTTTTGGCATTTTTCATCGCGCCCCAGATATAATTAAGGGCTTTTTTCTTTTTGTCGAAAATGGTTTTTGTATCGGTTGGACTAATATTAATATGCTTGGTTAATTTTTTTATCGCCTGCTGATACTCGGCAAAAGATCTAGCAACAGCAGACCTCGGGCGCTGATCACTCACACTACGCCCGACGGAATAATTGATTTGCATGGGTTATTTGGCCTTTAAGGTTTTATGAATTATTTTTTGGAAGCCCATCCGTTAAATTAGGGTAATCGTCACTGTTTAATTCGTGTGGCGTTACGAGCCATTCAGTAGCTCGTGACCATTCAATGGCTTTACATCCTTTAGGTTTATATTTGCCCGCTATAACTTGACTGATAAAACCTTGTGATACCCCAACAATTGTAGCAAACGATGTTTGACTAATTTTCCTATGCAGAAGATATTCATTGAGTGTCATATTGTCTCCTCCTAAAATCTAATAATATTAGTATTGCTGATAACATTAGTCAATAGCGTTACTATTTGAAAAATATTAGTAACGCAAATAAGGTATATATATATGAGACGAATAACTCCTGAAGATAAACAAGCTGCGGTGCGTTTAAGAAAGCTATGGAACGAAAAGAAAGAAGCGCTTTCTCTAACTCAAGAAAAAGCGGCGGAAGAGCTTGGCTTTAACACTCAGGGTGCTGTTAGCCAGTATTTAAACGGAAAAGTTCCTTTAAATACAGATACAATAATCAAATTCGCTAAGATCCTTCATGTTTCACCTGAAGCTATAAAACCTGAGTTATCATCACTTCTCAAATATGTAAGGGAAACAGACACAAACACACCTACTCAACAACCAGAAATTCCAATCACTAACAGGGAATTAGCTTTATTGAAGCTTATAAACCAATTACCTGAAAGCGAACAAACTTCACTTCATGAATCCCTTCAAGAAAAAAAACGGTATTATGACCGTTTATTTGAGGAAATTGCTAAGGCGAAAGGATTGAAAGTAGGTTGACACATAATTATTTAGGCTTACAAATTTAATTATCAAGTCGGTTTATTCCGACTTTTTTATTACCCCCTCTTTAAATAAAAAAATTTTAACTACCCCATTAACATTATTTTACTCAAAAATATTAGCTTTACTATTGACAAATAAATCAGCAAAGCTAATATTAAATAAAACTATCGCTCTTTAACAATTTAGAAAGTCGGAACAGCACAGATTTTTCTGTTTAGACCCCTGCGCATAAAATGCGATGTATCGTCAAACGCGATCCGGTTGGCGAGAAGATTAACCCCATTTGATAAAAATGGTCGTGAAAGGGCAACACTGGCAGAGAAAGAAATGCAAACGCAAAACACTAATTATAGGTCATTTTGCGAAGTGGCCTATGGTGAGTGACGACAGATAAGCCGAGGATATAAATTCATGAATAAAGCGCCCCATGTTTTCAACCCAAACTTAAGCAGTGAAGAGCTTGAGGATTGGCTGGCTACGCAAAAAACCGCCTTAGCGCATTACAACAATCTAAAAAGAGAAAGAGCCGCCTTGACTAAGCGGCTATCGAGAGGTAGATCTGATGTTAGAACGTGGCACTAATTTCTTTAAATCAGATAAACTGAGTTTTCCTTGGGAGCCCAGTCCGCTTCTAAAATTGAATAAGCAGTAATGTAATTTTCAGGAATGCTAACCTGTTCGATAAATGACTTTGCTTCTTCTGGCAATTTATCAATTTGGAGTTCTTCACCAATAACAAATAAGCTATCAGCAAGTGATAAGCTACGTATTTCTGCTGGTTTCCAGTGGGTTTTGATAAAAATCATGTGGTGAAGCGCTTCTTTACCAATTAAAGGCTGAAATATAGTTGAGTATCTCTTCCGGTGCTCATGAAGAATTATTTCGAGAATAAACAGTCGATTTGTACAAATTTTTATAAAAACATCTTCACGGGTTCCAGGATAGTAAAGTGGTTCATTCAGGTTATGATTATGACGTATTCTTTTCATAATCACATTCCATAGATCATTCATGTTACTCATAGTAAATCCTTATAGGTTAGACGAACCATAAGAATACCACCTCGCCTGATGTGGTTAAAAGCAGGCAATGAACAAATTACGTTAAATCAAGAGGTCAAACATGGATAACGAACAGTCAGTTAAAAAAACCGTGATGGTTAACGGGCACGAAATTGATAAAGAAATTGTTCATCACTGTATGAATACCGTTGAACAAGCCGTTTTAGACGTTGTGACACATTTAGTAAAAAACGGTGCAGAAAAAGAAGACGTTATTAACGCCGCAAAAACTACCGCCGAGGCGATAGTAGTTGGAATGTGTTTCACTTTCATTTTTTAGCCAGTAAAGAAAATAAAACACCCATTCCATCGTTTAAATACCCATTGACGAAAGAAGAAATCATGCGCTATAGTTTATTTGCATCTGATAAATCAGGTGTCGGGATTAGCCTCCTGGTAATAGTCAAAGGCGCATAGCACGCCGTAAGCGTGTTTTTTTATGCGTCAGTCTACCATATCAAGAATCAATGGTGGGCTGGATGGGGGAGCCGAAAGGCTCGCCGGAGACCTCCTTTGACGCCGGTAAGGCTAACCCTGTTCAGTTCACCGCCTAAGATTAGCCTCAAGGGTGGTGATTGTCCTAAAATTCAAAGGAAATCATTACTATGACTACTTTAGTTTTCCGCAATACTGCTCTTGAAACTATTTCTCATAAAAACCAAATTTGGTTTACTTCTACTGAACTTGCTAGAGCTTTGCAGTATCAACAAATTGACTCTGTTACCAAAATATTTAACCGTAATAAAGACGAATTTACATCATGTATGACACAGACGGTCAATTTGACCGTCAGCGGTAAAATCAATGGGTTACAGCACAAAAAGACCCGTATATTCTCCTTACGTGGTGCACACCTAATCGCCATGTTCGCCAATACGCCAGTAGCGAAAGAATTTAGAAAATGGGTGCTGAATATTCTCGATAACCAAACAGCTAACCCTAAATACCAACCCCAACAGGAAGCGCACGAAAAGTTCAGCAACAAAGATACCCAAAATCTCGCTCGTATCATTGCACTCATGACGCAAAACTTTCGTTTCAAACAGGCATGGAATAATGCTATCTGGTATGCATTAAGAGAAGTGACCGGCATTCCCTCACCCTATCCAATGGAAGTACGGCTAGTTCCTTCTATCGCTACAGAATGTGAACGTATCTGGCATGCGACAGACCATCTACAAGATGTGATAGCCGATGCAGAAAAAACAGCGATTAAACGAATTATCCGCAAACGTGAAAATGCCGATAAAGTTATTTCAGAGATCGATAGCCTGCTATTTCAGGCTGCAAACGATAACCAGCTAATGCTAAATGGCGCCCTTTCCCACTGGCATAAAGCTGGACTAACACATTTCCTCCAACGTAACTAATTAATCTTAACGCCCCTTTAAACAGGGGCTATTTGTTTATCAATTTCATTATTGAGAGATTCCTACATGCAAAAAGTAAAAATCCTGTCATCGGAGCGATTTCCGATGAACAACCACGTCCGGCGTTTACGCTATTTACAAAAATTGGAAGCGCTAAAGCGCAATGTTAATCAGCAATTCCCTGTCACTGTATACCGTTGAGGCCTCTACACCATGTTTACCGAAAATACGCCCCTGCTGGCAAGACTGGCAGAAAACCACACGCAAATGGTTATCGCTCACAATCAACTGGCCGAAGCCCATAAAATGTTAATCAGTCAGTTGGTCGGACATACTGAAAATGACCCGAGTGACCCAAACGAACCGACAGGGTCAAGCAAACCGAAACCTTTTGCACCGGATGTTAAGCCACAACCCGTTACGACATCCGCTATGGTTGAGCCTCAAGAAGCGATTGAGCCTGAACCGGTTATTGAAGTCCCCATTAAAGCTGAAGATAAACCAGCCCCCGTTATTGCCGAGAAAAAGGTTCAAGCCCCCAAGGTAGAAACGAAACCCGCTAAAGCCGTTAAACCAATTGAACCGGTTGATATTGAATCGCTTGATTTGCGTCACGTAGTCGCCCTGTCTGTCCTGTTTGGGGATAAAGCGCTTAAACCTGACAGTACGCAAGTTGCTAAAGCCAGCGCAATGCTTGCATCTGAAAAAGCGGATAGCGTCACTGGGCAAATTGATGCACTTTATTGCGCCGTAAACGGGTTACCTAAAGTGACATTTCTTCCCAAAGCTAAAATTTTTACGATATGCCTAAAAATACTGGCCAATTGGGATAATCTCCATGGCATTACCGAACGTCGTGAATTTGCCTTGTCATTATTGCGTGAATTGCCTACCCCCGCAGAAGCCAAACCGATTGATTTTAAGGCACTTCGCAGTGAGGCGTCGGCCTGCATTACTCAACTGGTCAAAGGCGGATATCGTAATGAAGCGCTGGATATCCTCGCCTCATTTAACGCTAAAAAGATGGGTGACGTTACTGATGACAATCTGGTTCAGTTTATCGAGAAAGCCCAACGCGTTTTAGCTGATGATAATGCCGAGGGTAGCGATGGCTGAGCATGCAAAACTTGCCCCCTCCTCAGCGCATAGGTGGATAAGATGTAGCGCCAGTCTCGCAGTGGAAGCCACCGTACCCAATAAAACATCGTCGTTTGCGGAAGAAGGCACCGCAGCGCATGCGTTAGCGGAAAGTATCTTAACAATGCGTCAAAACCCGTTTAGTGACGGGCGTAGACGAACATCTGGCTTTGATGCAAAGGATTATATCGGCACGTATCCCTTGTTGAAAGCCAACTCGCCACCAGTGGATGAGGAGATGATTGAGCACGTCCAGACCTATGTTGATACTGTCTGGAGGCTTGCGGACGGGAAAATCTTACAGGTTGAAGAACGGGTGGATTTTTCAGCGGTCATTGGCGTAGAGAATTCGTTTGGTACCGCGGATGCGATTATTGTCAGTGAGGATGAGCTACAAATCCATGACCTGAAATACGGTAAAGGCGTTAAAGTGGATGCCCCGAACAATGAGCAGCTCATGCTTTATGCGCTCGGGGCGTTACATCAGTTTGACCTTGTTTATGATTTTAACACGGTTCGGCTTTTTATCCATCAACCCCGCCTTAACCATCTGTCTGAATGGGCGCTATCAGTTGACGAATTAAAAGACTTTGGTGACCTGGCTAGATTGCGGGCGCAAAAAGCCATGGAGATGGCAACCCTCGCTGAGCGCAACGGGCTTGATGCCCTACCGGATAATGCGTTTTCACCAGGTATCAAGCAATGCCAGTTCTGCAAAGCAAAAGGCGGATTGTGTTTTGCCCAGGCGCAGTTTGTCCATAATGAAGTCAAAGGTGATTTTGTCGATTTAACCCAGCCTTTAGCCCCTCAATTAAGCGATGTGCCAAAACGCATTACGTTACTTACCCCTGAGCAAATGGCAGCGCTCTACCCGCATGTCGATTTGATAGAGAGTTTTTGCAAAGCCCTGCGAAATCGGGTCGCTGAGGCATTACATAGCGGGCAATCGGTACCGGGCTTTAAACTGGTGACTGGCAAACAGGGAAATCGCACATGGGGTGATGAACGTGAAGCCGAAACGCTGTTGAAAAACGCCAAAATTAAGCAGGAGCAAATCTACCACAAAAAAATTATCAGTCCACGACAGGCTGAGAAACTACTTAAACAAGACAAACCGAGTCGCTGGGCAAAACTGGAAGCGCTTATTGAGCGAGCAGACGAGTAAACCCGTTATCGCACCGGAATCTGACCCTCGCCCTGCCCTTGTTATTAATACCCCCCTAAACGACTTCGACGATGTGACCGAAGCGGCACTCGCTGATAAATCCATCTAATTAAAAGGTAACGTGATGAAAATTAAATTAAACAACGTACGTCTGGCTTTTCCTGAGTTGTTTGAACCTACACAAGTCAGTGGTCAGGGCGCCTTCAAATACCGCGCCACTTTCCTAATCGCCAAAAATCGTACCGACCTGATTGAGGAAATCAAAACAGGGATTAAGGCCGTCATTAAGGAAAAATGGGGAGCCAAAGAGGTAGAAAAAATTTATAACAGCATCTGCCACTCCAACAACCGTTTTTGCTTTCGCGACGGGGACAATAAGGAATACGACGGCTATGCCGGAAATATGTACATTACCGCCAGTAACAAAGATCGGCCGCTAGTCATTGACGTAAATCGCACACCACTCACCGCACAGGACGGACGCCCCTATTCGGGCTGTTACGTTAACGCCACCATTGAGTTTTACGCCTATGACAACAATGGTAAAGGGGTTTCAGCCTCCTTAAGAGGGGTTCAGTTTTTCCGGGATGGCGATGCGTTTAGCGGTGGAAGTGTAGCCTCCGTTGACGAATTTGACGACCTGAGCATGGCTGAGGAAGAAGAGTTATTGGCAAGTTAAACACCAGGGAACTACCGCCGCCTGAGGTAGTGAAATAATCAGGCACCACGTTAAATTCATTAAGGAGAGTTAAACATGAAATTAGATAATATGACTGAAGTCCTTACGCTCACTAATCCCGATAACAACAGCCATTATTTGCTTAACCTGGAGCAACCCGTTAATGCCGATGAGGAAACCAGAACATTAATCAATATGATTCAACTACTGGCAGAAGAAAACCAGTACCTGAGAAAAGAGAATAAGCGATTGGCAAAAAGCCATTGGTAAAATGGTGGGCTATGCAGGACTCGAACCTGTGACCGATGTATTAAGTCCTCTGGGCTACCAACTGAGCTAATAACCCATGATAGTAATTTATAACAATCCCTTTAACAAAAATGGTGGAAAGTAATTATCAAAACCTTCAGCGATACCATAATCTCTCAGTTGTTTTCGGGTGTAAATATCAATCTTTTTATATATCTGTTGTATTATTTGCTCTACAACACAAGAATAGGTACCTAACCGCAATGCGATTTCTTGATTACTCATAAGTTTCATCGCGAAAAATAGCACATTAAGTTCTTCAGTCGTAAATAAATTATTCGGTGGATGATTTGTTAAAAAAGAAGGCGTGGTTGGGTTTTTAAAGAAATGTTCTGATAGTAATCGAGGGGATATTTTTCGTCCATGACAGATAGTTCCAGCGATTTTATTCTGGGTGTAGTAAGGAAACTTTTTAACAAAAACAGATTGTAATGTTCGCTCTTTTTCTGCTAGATGTGTAACAATAAAAAATATGGATTTATCAGATTGAACAACAATTTGTTCATATTCAACAGTTGTGTCCGCATATTCACACCATGACACAGGGCATTCAAAGGTTCGTCTTCCTTCGATGTTAAAATTTACTGACAAACAAGAACTAGTAAGCAGCGCTTTATTAGCATAGACAAAACATGACTCAGTATCTTTTATGTCCCAAATATCTTCTTGTTTCTCCATAAACGAAATCAAATGGCTTGTTAGTACATCGCTAGTTTTCATAAATATCCCTATTACAATTTAATTTTTATAATTAAGCTTAGTTTTTTATAAAAAAAAACAAAAATAAATACCGCTTTTTATTAAAGCATCTCGTGTACTGACAACTCCTGATACGAAGGTAAACTGACCCACTTCCTAGAACGTCACTAATTAATCTTAACGCCCCTTTTTATAGGGGCAATCATTCATCAATTTAAGTATTGAGGCATTTTTATATGCAAAATTTACTATTTTGCGATTTAGAAACATACAGCGATATACCGATTAATTGTGGCACACATCGCTATGCTGAAAATGCAGAAATATTACTTTTTGCGTATGCGGACAATCATGGCCCTGTCAAGGTTTGGGATGTGACTGAAGATAAAACGATGCCAAAGGATTTAAAAGCCTATCTTGATGACTCTGCGATTTTAACTGTCTGGCATAATGGGGGGATGTTTGATACGGTAATTTTAAAACACGTGTTAAATATCGATTTACCCTTATCCCGCATTCACGACACCCTGGTGCAAGCACTGGCGCATGGCTTACCCGGTGCACTAGGTTCGCTTTGCGATATTTTCAAAATCAATAACGATAAAGCCAAAGATAAAGAAGGTAAAGCGCTCATACAGTTATTTTGCAAACCGCGTCCTAAGAATAGCAAAATACAACGCGCTACGGCGTTAACACATTTCGAAGAATGGCAGCGGTTTAAAACGTACGCAGGTTCAGATATTTTAGCCATGCGCGAGATTTACCAACATTTACCGCGTTGGAATATGAATGCTGATGAAACCCAACTATGGCAGTTAGACCAAAAGATTAATCGCCGTGGAATGGGTATGGACGTTGAACTGGCGAAAAGCGCCTTGACCGCGGTTGAAAACGAGCAAAAAAGGTTATCAACCGTCACCCGACAATTGACAGATAATGCCGTGCAAACCGCAACACAACGCGATGCACTGCTACAGCATATCGTTTCGGCATTTGGCATCACATTACCGGATATGCAAGCCAGCACGCTACAGCGACGCATTAATGACCCTGATATTCCACCTGCTTTACGCGAACTACTATCAGTCCGTCTGCAATCGTGTACAACCAGCACCAGTAAATATAAGGCGCTGTTAAAATCGGTAAGCGCAGATGGACGACTTCGAGGGACAAAACAATTCTGCGGTGCCTCACGCACTGGACGTTGGGCGGGGCGGATTTTTCAACCGGATAATCTCCCCAGACCCACGCTTGACCCAAGCACCATTAATGACGGGATTGAAGCGTTAAAAGCCGGTTGCGCCGAGCTGATTTGTGATGACATTATGCAACTGACCAGTTCTGCACTTAGAGGATGTATTATTGCCCCACCCGGTAAGAAGCTGGTTATCTCCGATTTATCAAATATTGAAGGCCGCATGCTAGCATGGCTGGCAGGGGAAAACTGGAAAGTCAACGCTTTTAGCGAATTTGATAACGGCAAGGGCGATGACCTCTATAAACTCGCCTATGCGCGCGCATTTAATTTTTTACCTGAGAACGTCACTAAAGCTCAACGACAAATCGGTAAGGTGATGGAACTCGGCTTAGGCTATGGCGGTGGCGTTGCGGCATTTCTGACGTTCGCCCTCGCCTACGGTCTGGATTTAGATGAACTGGCGGAAGCCGCATTACCTAACATACCGCCTAACGTTAAGCGAGAGGCGATGCGCTGGTATCAAAAATCCGTTGAAACGGATAAAACTTATGGCCTCAGCGAAAAGGTCTTTATTACCTGCGATTCCCTTAAGCGCATGTGGCGCAATGCCCATCCGCAAACCGTATCATTCTGGTACGACATTGAAGAGGCAGTAAAACAGGCCATTCAGGCACCGGGGAAAGCGTTTAAGTGCCGTAAACTTAGCGTCCGGCGCGATAAAGGCTGGCTCAGGATTTGTCTACCATCAGGTCGTAGTCTTTGCTACCCTTCTGCGCGAACAGAGAATGGACAAATTACCTATATGGGGACTAACCCCTACAACCGTAAATGGGAACGGTTAAAAACCTATGGCGGTAAAATCACCGAAAATATCTGTCAGGCCGCCGCACGGGATGTATTAGCCTATAGCATACTGCCTATTGAAAAGGCAGGTTATGCGATTGTCTTAACCGTCCATGATGAAATTATCAGCGAAGCGCCGGATACCCCACAATTTTCCGCCGAGGGGTTAAGCACACTGTTAAGTCTTAATCCGGACTGGGCTTTCGATTTACCGCTTAGTGCAGCCGGCTTTGAGACTTATCGCTATCGCAAGGAATAAACTAACACACAGGATAAAATAAACATCATGGCCTTTATGAAAAACGACAGCCCACTTTATTTCAAGGCGGCGCAGGATGCAGTTCACCTTGAGCAGTCAGGGCAATACCATGAAGCCGCGCGCGCATGGTCGCAGGCAAATCGGCTGGCGCGCAATCGCAATAACCGTATCTGGAGTGAGAACCGCGCCGATTTTTGCCTGATGCAAATAAAAAGGGAACATATTAAAAGGATGTATCCATGCGGTTAATCAGGGAAGAGAGTATCGAAAAACATTTGGTGCGTGAAGTGCAAAAAATCGGCGGCATTGCCTATAAATTTGTTTCACCAGGGCGACGAGGCGTACCTGACCGATTAGTCGCCCTGCCCAATGGCAACATTATTTTTGTGGAGTGCAAAGCACCGGGCGAAAAACCTACCCCCTACCAATTACGCGAACACGCACGGCTTTTTGCCCTTGGCCATCAGGTCATCGTACTGGACAGCCAGGATTTAGGCAGCATATTGCCCGCTGAGGAACTACAGGACGGTTTTTAAACCAGTTTTATGATTAGGGTGACAATCGTTGCCGCAGCACCAACAATAGCTAACATGACACCGCTTAGTTTTATCAGAAGGCTATTGGTTAACCCTTCAACATCTTTACGGACTAGTGATATCTGTGAGTCTATCTTGACATCAAGCTTATCAAATCTGCCGTCTATTTCTTTACGAACATCATCTAAATCGCGTTTAGTCGCTACATCCGCAACTTCGTGTGACTTACGCACAGCAATAGAAATTGCTTTTGCCTGCTCTTTTGGCAAACCTGCATTCTCTAATGTTTCGACAAATTCTTGTGTATCAAATGCAACCTGGCCCATAGCGAATCCTCCTGTTTTGGTAAGTATAACGGGTTTCGGGCTCAATCTGCAAAATCTATCACATTTATAACTTAATTCGTTTAATTACGGAGAAATTTTTATGTCTAAATTAGTTATTATTGAAAATACCGTTGTTCGTCAAGACGCTTTTGGGCGTTATTGTCTTAATGATTTACACCGTGCGGCAGTTGCTCAGGGTAAAGCGACAGAATCTCAGCGGCCATCAAACTTCCTTAAATCAGAAGGAGTAAGTAATTTTGTACAAAAAGCAAGCGAAGCTACGAAAATAGCTTCGGTCAAATATTATCAAAGGTGGCCTTGAATCTGGCAGCTTTGCAGTTGAAATTATCGCCATCCGATATGCAGCATGGATAGACCCTGCTTTTGAAGTTCAGGTTTACGAGCGGTTTAGGGATTCAATAAAAAGCAATAACGGTGTACTTGTCGAAAAAGTACACGCTGGCTTAGCCATGATCGCTTTTTATAAGCAGGAACTACGTATCGCCCCTTCTGGTCTACTGGGCGCAATGAAAAAACTGCAATCTTCCCTTGGTATGCCTGACATACTTCCTGCTTACGCTGTTGATGCGCCAGAGGGGAGTTTAACAGGTTCAAGTGAAGTGACACACTCCTTTACTGAGCTTTTATTGCTTCATGGCAAACCCTATACGGCACAATCTGGTTATCGGCGGCTACAACTGCTAGGACTTGCTGAGCGTAAATCGCGTCCAAGTAGCAAACATCCTGATAAGGAAAAATTATTCTGGCCATTGACAGAAAAAGGATTGCAGTTTGGTAAAAATCTGACTGACCCTAACAATCCCCGTCAGACTCAACCTCACTTCTACGATAACCAGTTTCCTAGGCTGTTAGGTGTAATGATGAACGGGATTGCAGCATAATAAAACATTGACGAAAGAAGAAATCATGCGCTATAGTTTATTTGCATCTGATAAATCAGGTGTCAGGTTTAGCAGCCTGCCGTAAACTACCGCGACATATGCACGCCGCGAGCGTGTTTTTTAATGTCGTAATCTGGCCGCAATTCAATGGTGGGCTGGATGGGGCAGCTGAAAAGCTGGCCGGTCGGTAGTTCCGGTACTGCTAATCCTGTTCAGTTCACCACCAATAAGTTTAGCAGCTTAGAGGGTGATAATTAAAATACTACCATCGGAGGTCATACTATGACTACCCCACAAGCTATCTCATTTTCTTTCCAAGAAACTCATAACGTACGAATCCAAGTAATAGATGGTGAGCCGTGGTTCTGCCTTAAAGATGTATGTGAAATTTTAGATATATCACGTTCATCTGACTTAGTGCAGTATCTCAAAGGAATTCGTTAAAAACGAACCCCTTAAAAATACACGAGGAACTCTTGACCCACGTGGAGTAGAAAAAATCTACACCCTTACAAAAGGCGGAAACCAACAACTTGTTTATGTGAATGAACCTAACCTTTATCGTGTGATTTTCCGTAGTAATAAGCCAGAAGCAAAACAATTTCAGGATTGGGTATTTAATGAAGTCCTCCCCTCGATTCGCAAAACGGGTAAATATGAGCACCCTCAACCCCACCCGAAAGCTGTAGAGCGTTTTAGCCATTCGGATACACGTAACCTGACGCATTTAGTCTGGTGTATGACAAATGGCTTTTGGTTTGAACGTTCATGGAGTAATGCGGTGTGGCTGGCGTTACGTGAAGTGACCCGCACACAATCACCGGAGCGTTTTCAGGTGGAGCATATACCGTTAATGGCTGAAGAGTGCCGGCGCATTTACTACATCACTGAGTCACTGCGCAACATTATTAATAACGCTGAAAAACAGACGATTAAGCGACTGTTACGTAAACGTGAAAATGTCGATACGGTACTCACGGAGATCAAACAGCTTTTTGAGCATTTTCACCATCAACAAATAGAGATAATCAGCGCTCGCACCGATCAGTGGTACGAAGGTGAGTTGACCCATTTCTTAGAACGTCACTAAATAATCTTAACGCCCCTGTCTAAGGGGCTATTTGTTTATCAATTTCATTATTGAGGAATTTCTTTATGTCAAATTTAATGAACATCGAAACAAAAAACATTAACGGTGGATTAATCCAAACGGTTAATGCCCGTGATTTACATGCGTTTTTGGAAATTGGCAAAGATTTTACCACATGGATAAAAGACAGGATTAAGCAATATGGATTTGTTGAAAATCAGGACTAAATAATTGTAGAAAATTTGAGCTCCCCAAAATTGGGGAGTGCAAAATCCCGTCAACGTCCGATGAAAGGCTACTGCATCAGTATCGACATGGCGAAAGAGCTATCAATGGTTGAGCGCAACGAAAAAGGTAAACAGTCCAGCCATTACTTTATTGAATGTGAAAGACGGATTTTACAACCCCAAACATCACTACCAACAACAAAAGAACTTGCTTTGATGGTAGTCCATGCCGAGGAAGAGAAAGAAAAGCTATTACTGGAAAATAAAAGTCTCTCAACAGAAGTCGATTGCCTCAAGAATCTCTTTAAAGAAGGTATGACCTCTACCCAATTTAGCAAAATGCTTAACGGGGTAAACAGTCAACAAATAAATCATTTTCTGGCAGAACGTAAATGGCTCTACAACGACAGTAAATCTGGCAACAATTTACGCTGGCGCGTGGCCTCTAACGCTCGGGATAAATATTTAACCGAAAAACAAAATGAAATCAGCCCTCACGGTACGAATAGTTTCATTACGTATCGTACTGTTTTGCTTAGAAAAGGCGCACAACGACTTTATGAATGGTATCTGGATAATAAATTACTCATGAAAAAGAACTGGAACGGATTACACACGCATGACAAAACTATCCCTGTTGTCGACTGAACAAAGTACAATTGTAAAACCCTTCACCCCTCGCCCTTACCAAGAAATCATCACTAACTTTATTATGGATACTCTACGCTCAAATGTCTGGGCCGGTATGGGAATGGGCAAAACAGCAGCAACCCTGACAGCATTAGAAAATCTTTATTTATCAGGCAGTGAAACCAAACCCACATTGGTGTTAGCCCCTTTACGGGTAGCCCAATCCACCTGGCCGGATGAAGCGCTTAAATGGAGCCACCTCCATAATGTCGAAGTACAGCCCATTATTGGTACTGCCAAAGCACGGATGGCAGCACTCAAAAATACCCATGCCAGCGTATTTACTATCAATTATGACAATCTTGTCTGGCTGGTTGACATCCTTGGAGACAGCTGGCCTTTTGGCACGATTATCGCCGATGAGAGCACACGGTTAAAATCATTCCGGCTACGTAAAGGCGGTAAACGCACAGCCGCACTCGCCAAAATCGCGCATAAATCGGTTCATCGCTGGGTAAATCTGACCGGTACGCCTTCACCCAATGGGCTGATGGACTTATGGGGGCAAGCGTGGTTTGTTGACCAGGGCGAACGGCTAGGCAGAACGCATAATGCGTTTTACGTCCCGCTGGTTTAACCGTATCCAGTTTCCTGGGCAGCAATGGAGTAAGTTTGAGCCTTTAGAGTTTGCGCATCTACAAATTCAGTTAGCCCTTAGCGATGTCACCTTATCTCTTAATGCCGCCGACTGGTTTGATATCGACGAACCTGTTCGCAACGTTATCAACATTACGTTACCTGCAAAAGCGCGAGCGCACTATCAGGCCATGGAAAAAGAACTGTTTCTTGAGTTGGGCGACAGTGCGATCGAAGCATTAAATGCCGCTGCCAAAACAATAAAATGTTTGCAAATTGCAGCAGGCGCTATCTATAGCGATGACAATCACAACTGGACAGTGATACACGATGCCAAAATCCAGGCGCTGGAAAGTATTATCAATGAAGCCGGCGGGATGCCGGTTCTGGTTGCTTATCACTGGAAGCATGACCTGGAGCGTTTATTAAAAGCCTTTCCAAAAGGCAAAATGTTAGACGCTAACCCACAAACCCTTACCGACTGGAATAATGGCAAAATCCCAGTGCTCTTTGCCCATCCTGCGAGCTGTGGACACGGCTTAAATTTACAGGACGGCGGTAATATCCTGGTGTTTTTCTCCCACTGGTGGGACTTGGAGCAGTACCAGCAAATTATCGAACGTATCGGCCCTACGCGTCAAGCGCAAGCCGGACACAATCGTCCTGTCTTTATCCATCATATCGTCGCTAAAGATACGCTTGATGAAGTGGTCATGGAAAGGCGCAATTCAAAACGAGCAATACAGGACTTATTACTGGAAGCGATGAGAAGAAAATAACAGCATTTAATTAAAGGAGCCCATCATGTGGATTTTAATCCTGGCCATGTACGCCAGCCCTTATGCATCAAGCAACTTTGCAAGTGTTCATACACAGGAATTTGATACTGAAAATATGTGTCAATTCGCTGCTAAACAGTTTGAGCAGGAATTTGAAACTTTCAAGGATATCAACGCCAAATCGATTTGCGTTAAGAAATAAACTAATTTCATCGAGGTTCAATTATGAAACTTAACATCATTAAATTATTAATCACGACATTATTGTTTATTAGTGTAGCGTTTGCCTTTGAGCTGATAGTAGAACATCTATCCCATGTTGATACAACACCACCGGCAATATTCCCGAGATCAAATGGGGTAATGAAGCATTGAGCGGATTACAGTTAGACGGAAAAGAGATGGAGGACATATTCGTACTGTTAGGCACTATGGCATTGATTTATATCATAATATTATGGCCTAAGCTAAAAAAGTAGTTCACACCAGAACGGCATTATCCCCCATGATCAATATCGCTTAACAAACATCCATATTCATTCATCAATTTTAATATTGAAGGATAACTATATGCAGAATTTAATCAATAACCGGAGAAATCCTATGAATAATGATAGTAAAATACGAGGTATGACTATGTTATTTAATACCCCACTCAGATATCCCGGTGGTAAAGCAAAATTATCCAATTTTGTCATGAAAATTATTGAAAAAAATAATCTTCACGATCTACATTATGCAGAACCGTTTGCTGGGGGGGCAGGACTAGCATTAAACTTACTTACTAAGGGATATGCGAAGAAAATTTATTTAAACGATATCAACCCAGCTATTTATGCATTTTGGTATAGTATAATTAACCATACACATGATTTTTGCAAAAAAATTGAGAAAACAGATGTCACAATTGATGAATGGCATCATCAACGGAAGATTATGGTACATGCCAAATCTAGCAATATTTTCGAACTAGGATATTCAACTTTTTTTCTAAATAGAACTAACCGTTCTGGTATCCTTTTGGGAGGAATTCTTGGAGGAAAAGAACAAAAAGGTAATTGGAAATTAGATGCCAGATTTAATAAATACAACTTAATTGAACGAATTGAGCGAATATCAAAATATAAAAATAATATAATTATTTCTAATTTAGATGCCAGAGAATTTATACAAAAGACAATTAAACAATTACCAATAAATTCTTTAACATATTTTAATCCACCATATTATGTAAAAGGAAAAGGTTTATATGAAAATCATTACATACATGAAGATCATGAAGTAATTGCTAATATCATTCAGACTGAAATATCAACTCCATGGATTGTTTCATATGATAATGTAGAACCAATACAAAAAATGTATTCAAAATCTAAATTTTTATCATATGACATAAACTACAGCGTTCAAAATAAATACAAAGGCTCCGAAATAATGTTTTTTAGTAAACAATTAAATTTTCCTGTAGAAAAATATCCCACAAAAACAAAAATATAAAATGATACGTTAATAATTTTAGAAAAATTTATCTTTTTAAAATCAATTTATTACATTATTATTTACGCGGGTTCAACTCCCGCCAGCTCCACCAAATTTGCATCTTAAACAATAAAAAATCCGGTATTTACAATAAGTTACGGGGTTTTTATGTACTTTACAGTCTGATTTAATCCCCTCCAAACTAATTCTTTTCGGGTCATTAATAGAACCCGACGAAAAATCTAATGTTTCTGTTGAATCTAAAAACACAGAGCAACCACTCTGGCAATACCAAAACAAAGCATCAAACAGCGCAGCAAATAAATCCTAATACTCTTCCCCACAAATCATATGCCCTGACCTAACAAAGCACGAAGATAAACTTTTCGCTCTTCGTTATTGGTTTTCTGTGGGGCAATGAAGCGCCTGAGAATAGTGTGAGTTTTTGAATAATCTACAGAGCTAATAAAGGAAAAAACCCTATGAATGAATCCCCTTTTATCAAAACCAGTGAACTTGCAAAAAGGTACAGAGTGTCAACTCACACTATCAGACTGTGGGCGGGTAACGGATACCAACGGCGGGAAGGTTTTCCACGCCCTCGATTTAAATCTGATGAGCTTAATTTCGCCCGGCAGGATATTCTGGATTGGGAGAGGGGTAAACGATTTGATTAACTTTATTCCACCAGCATTCATAAGCTGCCCTCTGCTCCTCAAGGTAGGTATGCTTATCGTATACCTGCCAAACCCCCGGTAACTTATGACCTAACATGATTTCAGCAACATGAGGCTGGGTTAGCTCCGCAACGCCCGTGCGCATGGTTTTACGTAAATCGTGAATTGACCAGTGGGTATAGTTCTCAAATCTGCTAGCCATTTTTTTGTTAAGAGCGGTAATCAAAACAACATGACCACCTACACATAATGTTTTACCCTCTGAGACGGTAAATAAATAATCACTACCATGACTCAATTTTTTAGCAGTTTTTATCAATTCCTCTGCCGCTGGAATAATAGGCCGGATAATGGGCTTTTTGCTTTTTCGCCCTGTTTTATGATTTTCGGGCGGTACTGTCCATATTCCTTTAGTAAAATCGAAATCGGTCATTTTCGCTTTTAGCAATTCCCCTATCCGGCAACCAAACAACAACGCCAGTTTGATTATCAAGGCGTTTCTGGGATTGTAGCCTGGCGCATCAATTAACGTAAATAGTACCCTGAGTTCATCGTTGCTCAACATCCTTTCGCCCTGTTGTGCTTTCACCCCTAAATCCTGTGATGTTACATCGATAAGTGGATTTGAAGAAATAATCCCCCTACGTACCCCCCATCGATGGGCGGTTTTGGCATAACGTTAAATCCGCGCACCAATTGTCGGTTTTACTTTTACCACTTCTTCAATTAGGGATAACCAGACATGCAAGTGGGTTTCGTCATGGGGTAGATTGCCAATCTCGGGGAAAACATAAATTTCAAATGACCGTAGTATCTCGCCAGCTTTTACCTGTGCATTTTTTAGCGATTTATCCCACCAGTCGCGAATAACCGATTCAACCGTGTGCGCATAAATCGACTGTTGTTTACGCGTGCGTTTGACTACTTTAGGGTCTCTGTGTTGTTCTAGTTCACGACGGTAAAAAAGCGCACTATCACGCGCATCTTTTAAACTCATTGCCGGATACGTTCCAATATCTATCCGATCACCTTTCCCCTGCCAACGATAGCGATATTGAAAAATCACCTTACCTTTTGGAGTCACGCGAACTGATAAACCCTCTCTGTCTGATTTAGTCACCATTTTAGCTTGGGATTTACCATTTACCGCTCTTAACCATGAATCACTCAGTGCCATCTTTTTTTCTCCTTGCGTCTTTTTTATATAATATTTTATGTACACCAATATGTACATAAATTTGATGACACAAGGATTATAATAGGCGACTAAAAACAGCTATTCTATACTGAGATAAAAAATAAAATAAATATAAAACAACAAATTAATTATAAAAAGGTATGCTATTGATGACTATTAACGATTGGGGGTGATAGTTATTTATTATTTTTCCAGTAAATGAAAAATGGGCTGTTGGCACTTCAATTACTACTAATTACGGTTTAGCCACTGAATTCAATCATAACTATAATGCTGGGCCTATTGGTGGGAAAACCAATCTCACTACCCTGAACTTAAATTTAAGCGGTGCTTATCGCCTTAATGAGCATTTCAGTGCAGGTTTAGGCTTTAATGCAGTCTATGCCGATGCAGAAATTACCCGTCATATTGGGGAATTTGGCCCAATATTGGGGGTCTACCTAAATCAACCACAATTGCCAAACTTAAGGGTAGTGATTGGGGATATGGTTGGAATGCCGGCATCCTGTATGAATTAGATGAGAATAATCGTTACAGCTTTACCTATCGTTCAGAAGTTAAAATAAAGTTTAATGGCGACTATAGTAATGAGCTTCCTCTATCAATGCCTCTTGGTTCAGGCGGTAATAGCGTTAAGGGCAAACTGGATCTGAATCTGCCCGAAATTTGGGAAATCTCCGGCTATAATAAAGTTGCACCTAAATGGGCAGTTCATTATAGTTTAGCCTATACCAGTTGGAGCCAGTTTAAAGAACTGAAAGCCACCGCAAAAGATGACGGACGCGATTTATTTAATAAACATGAAGGTTTTAGAGATGTGTCCCGTATTGCTTTAGGGACCACTTACTATCATGATGATCATTGGACATTTCGTACCGGTATTGCCTTTGATGATAGCCCTGTACCCGCTAAAAATCGCTCGATCTCAATTCCCGATCAAGCTCGCTTTTGGATCAGTGCCGGTACAACTTATGCCTTTAACGAAAATGCCTCAGTTGACGTAGGCATTTCCTACATGCACGGACAACATGTAAAAATCAAAGAAGAAATGCCATCAATAAGTATGCCACTACCGGCGTATGAATTTAAATCAAGTGGTAGCGCCTGGTTAGCTGGCGTTAACTTTAACTACAAATTCTAATTTTTTCTTAAAAATACAAAAGGATAGCAATAACTATCCTTGGTAAAATCGATTAGTAAGAAATATTTAGTGATGATAATTTTAAATCCAAATATCACCACTGATGCCACCATTCACTAATTAAATAATTTATCGTAAATGATAATTAGCAAACAATTATATTATTAATTGATTTTTTAATTTATAAAGATTTAAGTTAACGTGACCATAAAAATCAATAAATTATCTCACCGTTATTTTTTTACTCATTAATATTTAAACTAAAATGTATCAGTCTATTACTAATCAATAGAATCCAAATCTTCTTCAATCACAGCAGCGTCAGGATTAATAGTCGGCTTCAACACCCCTCCCTGCGCCTTAAAATCTTTATTCTGAAAATATGCCTCTCTAACCATTAAATATGGATCAGAAGAGTTTTGTAGTATTCCATCAGAGTCTAAAAAAAGTGCCCGTTTTTCGATTCCCTCTAATACCCATTTTCCGGCTGACATCCAAAAAGTAAGGTAACTTAACATCGGGTAAGCCTTGTCAGCCCAGTCACCTCCATCTTCTCGTAGGGTAAAACTACCATAACCTGGCAATACCACATATGGACCGTAACCAACCTGATAATATCCCAAAGTACTACCAAAACGATTAGATGCTTGTTTAACAAGTTTAGGATTAGCCATTGAAGCAATATCGATCAATCCCGCCATACCAAAAACACTATTTAGGAAAAAACGATTGAAATGCTTCATTCCTTGATAAATATCACCGCGTAGAAAATTATTCACCATACTCGCAGGTTCTTCCAGGTTAGCAAAAAAATTGACTAAGCCATTACGTGCAGGCATAGGAACGTAATCACGCCAAGCAACGGCAACTGGACGCACCACATAACGATCCAGAACATGATAATTAAAATCAAACATTGTTCGATTAAAATTCTCTAGCGGATCAGAGCGCTGTTGATTATCGGTCGGTGTACTCGAACAGCTTGCAATCAATCCTACTGCAAAAAATACGCCGCATAATCGATATGTTTTAAATCTTGTTTTTCTATTCAACAAAACACCCTCACATAGATTGTCCATTCATAATTATATATCCTCATTAATTTAATCTTACTTACTTTTTGATTTAATGATAAGAATTTAATCACTATTTATCTAAGCATATAATGTGCAAGCGATTATTATAAATAGAGGAATAGGTTAAATAAATAACACCAAGTTATAGCCCCAAAATATAAAAAAACAAACAATAATAATTATTCTCAATATGATAAACACATCATAATGTAAAATAGATAAACAAATTTAATAACAATTTATTAAATAATTCACTAAATAATAATTTAACGATTTCCTCTAATATAGCGCAACAGAGAATCAAACCTATTTAAACACAAATCCAGCCATCAGCAATAAAATTAAACTAATTGCATTCAACAAGTTGATTTTTATAGGGATTTAATAGTAAAATAAATAGTATATCAAGGCAATTTAGACTGAAACCATTCTATGTCCTCTTAGTTAAATGGATATAACAAGCCCCTCCTAAGGGCTAATTGTAGGTTCGATTCCTGCAGGGGACACCATTAAACTATTTTTAAGTGTTCACTTTAGTTCGCGAAATCCAATAAAAACTTCTATTGATGCGTATTTATAGTTCTTCATAGTTCGCTTAAGCTCATTGACAACCGCTAGCTTTTTTGAGTAAATCATATCTAATAACCGAGATTTTACCCAATGCTTACCGTTAAACAAGTCGAGTCCGCTAAAAACAAAAGATAAGCCTTACCGTTTATCTGATGGTAATGGTTTGTATTTATATGTGCCAGTTTCAGGTACTAAAGTATGGCAAATGCGTTACCATTTTTTGGGTAAAAAAAGATTTACACTTTGGGTAAAGTGTCAAATATAACCCTAATAAAACGCAAGAAAAAAGGCATTTGAATTAAAGAAAGAAATCCTTAATGGAGTTGATATTTCAAAAAATAAACTAATAATAAAATCAGAAAATGAAAATACATTTTTTGAAATATTCAAGGAATGGTTTGCATTCAAACACGAAGTATGGTGAGAAAAAAATAAAAAGTATACCCTATCTAGCCCATTTTCCATCAGAAAAACCATAACCATTGACGAGAGAAGAAATCATGCGCTATAGTTCGTTTAGGTGCTAGAAACACCTTACAAGACGTAAGTCCGCGCACGATAGATTGCGGATTTTTTGTGTCCATGTTTTAGATATGGCCGAGTGTGGGCGAATAAAAGACCAGCAATGGAAATAAACCCGCTTGATCTTGTACAAGTTTCTAGCACTTGGCCGCCTAAGCCGTTCAGGCTTTCCTCTAGAAAAGGATACAAGGATGAATATTCAATTTTCTGCTATCACACCTAAAGTTTCTATTCATAATGGTAAAGCTGTTACTAATTCTAGAGATGTTTCCGATTATTTTGGTAAACGTCACGATGATATTTTAAAAAAACTGCGTAATATTGACTCTTCACCAGAATTTAACGCCCGCAATTTTGCGGAGGTTAATTACATCGATGCAAAAGGTGAAAACCGCCCCATGTACGAAATGACCAAAGACGGTTTCGTATTCTTGGTCATGGGATTTACCGGAAAGAAAGCGGCACAATTCAAAGAAGCTTATATTGCTGAATTTAATCACATGGAAACAAAGTTACACTCTACACCAAAATATCAATACCAACCAAAAGCCGTAAAGCGTTTTAGCCATTCAGACACCCGTAACCTGACGCACTTAGTCTGGTGTATGACTGATGGCTTCCGATTTGAGCGTTCATGGAGTAATGCGGTGTGGCTGGCGCTACGCGAAGTCACTGGCACGCCGTCACCGGCGCGTTTTCAGGTAGAGCATATACCGCTGATGGCTGACGAATGCCGACGCATTTACTACATTTCCGAGTCATTGCGCCAGATTATCAATGACGCTGAAAAACAGGTTATCAAACGACTTTTACGTAAGCGTGAGAATATCGATACCGTGTTAGCGGAGATCAAACAACTTTTTGAACAATTTCACCATCAACAAATCGGGATAATTACCGCACGCACCGATCACTTGGTATGAAGGTGAGCTTACCCATTTCTTAGAACGCCACTAATTAATCTGAACGCCCCTTTTTACAGGGGCAATCTTTCAGCAATTTAACTATTGAGGAATAACTTTATGTCAAATTTAATAAATGTACCAAACAAAAAATTTCCTATGGCCTCGCCCTGCGGGTCGTTGTGCTTCGCACAACTCCATCTCGCTTCGCTCGGCTCGAACCTACACAGCTTCTCATCCTGTACTCACAGTGCTATGTGTTATTTCTGTTTCTTTGGAAAATAACAAGATATTGTTAGATGGTGGGTCGTACAGGATTCGAACCTGTGACCAATTGATTAAAAGTCAACTGCTCTACCGACTGAGCTAACGACCCATCTGAATAAACTGGATTATGTTTAGTTAGTAACAAATAGGATAAACAAAAAATTTATCTAACACTATTAATGGTGGGTCGTACAGGATTCGAACCTGTGACCAATTGATTAAAAGTCAACTGCTCTACCGCCTGAGCTAACGACCCTATTAATAGCAAAACACAGCATAAATAATTTAAACAAATAATCCTTTATTTTTTGGATGAATGGTGGGCGATACCAGATTCGAACTGATGACCCCCTCCTTGTAAGGGAGATGCTCTACCATCTGAGCTAATCGCCCAATCATAACTAAATCATCACAACAATTGGTGGGCGATACCAGATTCGAACTGATGACCCCCTCCTTGTAAGGGAGATGCTCTACCAACTGAGCTAATCGCCCGTCGTGATGGAGGTGCATTATAGGGATAGTTCTGCATGAGTCAACGGTTTTTCTAAGGAAAAATATCCGTTCGTTGCAAAATTAAGCAAGATGCACCAAATATTATCGACGCTAAATAATATTTATTTAAACTTATTTAGTCTAGTTCCTATCAGCATAAATTAAGCAGTTTTACCATTAAATTAGCAAAATAAAGTATCATTATCGCGCTAACAGCATTGAGGAATTAAGTTGTAATGATAAAATAACCAACTGTAAATTTATCACTAGACTAGATTCGATATAAAAAAAGATCATTAAGGCAATCCTAATGAATAAAATAAAAACCCGTTTTGCACCAAGTCCAACCGGTTATCTTCACGTCGGCGGTGCTCGTACCGCACTATATTCATTGCTTTATAGTCGACATAATAACGGAGAGTTTGTCTTACGTATTGAAGACACCGATATTGAGCGTTCAACACAAGAAGCCATTGACGCCATAATGGATGGAATGAACTGGTTAAGTTTAAATTGGGATGAAGGTCCTTACTATCAAACTAAACGCTTCGATCGTTATCATGCAGTTATCGATCAAATGCTTAGTGCAGGGACAGCTTATCGCTGTTACTGTTCTAAAACACGGTTAGAGAATTTACGTGAAGAACAGATGGCTAGAGGCGAAAAACCACGTTACGATGGCTGTTGCCGCTCGCATGCTCATAACCATACACCGAATGAACCTCACGTAGTGCGCTTTCGCAACCCCCAGCAAGGCTCTGTTATTTTTGAAGACCAAATCCGTGGCCCAATTGAATTTAGCAATCTTGAGCTAGATGATCTCATTATACGCCGCACCGATGGCTCTCCTACCTATAATTTCTGTGTTGTTATTGATGACTGGGATATGAAAATCACCCATGTGATCCGTGGTGAAGATCATATTAATAATACCCCACGGCAAATTAACATATTAACCGCTCTCGGTGCGCCAATACCTGTATATGCGCATGTTTCAATGATCTTGGGTGATGATGGTAAAAAATTATCTAAGCGTTATGGTGCAGTTAGTGTCATGCAATACCGAGATGACGGTTATCTACCAGAAGCCTTATTAAACTATTTGGTTCGGCTCGGGTGGTCCCATGGTGATCAAGAAATTTTTAACCGCGAGGAAATGATCAGTTATTTTTCCTTAGATGCAATTAATAAATCCGCCAGTGCCTTTAATACTGACAAATTATTATGGCTGAATCATCATTATATCAATTCATTACCGGCAGAATATGTTGCTACTCACTTAGCATGGCACATTGAACAGCAAGGTATTAATACCCAAATTGGACCAAGCTTAGCAGATTTAGTTAAGCTTCTCGGTGAACGTTGTAAGACCTTAAAAGAAATAGCCAGTTCATGTCACTATTTCTATCAGGATTTTGCTACATTCGACGGCGACGCCGCTAAAAAACATTTACGCCCGATAGCGCGCTTACCATTAGAAACCGTACGGACAAAATTGGCGGCTATTAGCAACTGGACATGTGAAAATGTTCATCATGCAATCGAAGCAACGGCTACAGAACTGGAAATTGGGATGGGTAAAGTGGGTATGCCTCTGCGGGTCGCTGTGACAGGAGCAGGTCAATCACCGAGTGTTGATGCCACTGTACATGCCATTGGCCAAAATCGTTCATTAAAACGCATTGATAACGCTTTGGTTTATATTAATGAGCGTGAAAATAAGGTTAGCGAATAAAATTAGCTTAGCATAACGGCACATTTCACTGTGCTTTTTTCTTTACACTAAGCTGTATGAGCATTTTTTCAACGGTTAAACACTATTTTCCTATTAATCGATTGACAGTCTTATTCAGTTTGCATACTATGCGCCCGTCCAATCGACTTTGTGTAGGGGCTATAGCTCAGCTGGGAGAGCGCTTGCATGGCATGCAAGAGGTCGGCGGTTCAATCCCGCCTAGCTCCACCAAATTTAAATTCCAGCCAATTTAGATTTAATCAATATTAAACCCCATTACTTACTATGAATGCTTTTAGTGGCTTAACTAAGTTGTCTAGCCCTTCCACTTTGACTGTTAACGTCATTTCCATTAAATAACCTAGTCTTCCTTGAGGAAATTCACCTTTACGTGCAAACCAAAGTAAATATTCTTCGGGTAAATCAATCAAAACCCGTCCTTTGTATTTACCGAATGGCATAACGGTATTAGCAATATCGATCAGATCCTGTTTCTGCATGCAGAATTCCACTATATTATTGGTTAATAGAACCAAACACGGCATTCGTTAATCAAGAATGCCGCTTTGCAAACATACTGTCAAATTATCACAAAACTAATCCCGTTATTGCTGCCGATAAGAAACTGACTAGCGTGGAACCATATAATAATTTTAAGCCAAAGCTAGAAACAACATTTCCCTGCTTTTCATTGAGACCTTTTATTGCTCCTGCAACAATGCCTATTGATGAAAAGTTAGCAAAAGAAACTAAAAAGACCGACAAAATACCTACTGAACGAGGGGATAATTCAGCGGCAACTTGTTTCAAATATCCCATAGCGACAAATTCATTAGATACTAATTTGGTGGCCATAATACTACCTACTTTAAGTGCATCTTCAGCAGGTATACCCAAGATCCATGCTAATGGATAAAACACATAGCCTAAACAATCCTGAAAGCTTATTCCTATCACTGCACTGAAAATGGCGTTAATTCCGGCAATAATCGCAATAAATCCTATCAACATTGCCCATACAATCAAAGCAACTTTAAAACCAGCCAGAATATATTCGCCTAACATTTCAAAAAAACTTTGTCCATCATGAAGATGACTGACTTGAATATCTTCTTCGTCAACCGAATAGGGATTAATTAATGATAGAATAATGAATGTACTAAACATATTCAAGATCAGCGCCGCAACGACATACTTAGGGGCAAGCATTCCCATATAGGCGCCTACAATCGCCATAGAAACCGTCGACATGGCTGTTGCTGCCATCGTATACATACGACGTGGTGACATTCGACTCAATATATCTTTATATGCAATAAAGTTTTCTGACTGACCAAGGATTAATGAACTGACCGCATTAAAAGATTCCAGTTTTCCCATACCATTAACTTTAGCCAGTAATGTTCCTATTATTTTAATAATAAAAGGTAGCACTTTGATATGTTGCAGGATGCCAATTAAAGCTGAAACAAAAATAATTGGACATAATACTCGCAAAAAGAAGGTAGCGAGATTTGCGTCCATCATACCACCAAATACAAAATCAGTTCCTGCTGCGGCATAAACTAATAAATAGTCAAAAAATTTAGCAAATCCAGCCACAAATCCCTGACCAATATCTGAATTGAGGAAGAACCAGGCTAATATTAACTCAATAACTAATAGTTGAAAAACATAGCGAATGCGAATACTAGCACGATCGCTACTGGTTAAAATCGATAACCGACCAATAAGAATAATGGATAAAAGAAAGTGAAAAACGGCAGACATAAATATTTCCAAGTAGGTTTTAAATTTAACAAATAGTTATATTATTTTATGTAATAGAAAATAATCGAGCGTGATTTTAATCACTAAAAACCGTATTAAGTGGGTAATTTAGTGATTTAACTTGCGATAGCTAATTGGTGATGAATAAAACGATTATGAAATCAAAGCAGTCAACATCCTGCGAATTACTACGCCGAAAAGCCATAAAAGATTAATGTTCTTGTAGTAACTCCATTAATTCATCCTCATTAATAATTTTTATTCCTAACTCATTTGCTTTTGCCAATTTAGAACCAGCGGCTTCACCTGCGATCACCAGATCCGTTTTTTTAGAAACACTGGCAGTGACCTTTGCACCAAGTAATATTAATTTATCTTTAAGCTCATCACGCGTTAAACGGTTTAATGTACCGGTTAAAACTAGTGTTTTGCTGGTAAATGGACTATTGGTTTTCTTAACTGGTATAGCTGGCCAGCTAATACCAATTTCGTTCACTAATTCATTAACAACATCGCGATTATGTTGTTCGTGAAAAAAATTAATAATATGCTTTGCTACTATCTCGCCAACATCGGGTACCGTTTTTAGCGACTCTATATCTGCTGACATGAGTGAAGTTAACGTCGCATAATGTGTCGCCAAATTGCCCGTCGTTGCTTCGCCAACTTCCCGAATACCCAACGCATAAATAAAGCGGGCTAATGTGGTTTGTTTGGATTTATCAAGCGCATTAATTAGATTTTGTGCAGATTTTGGCCCCATACGCTCCAGTCTGGCTAAAATATCAGGATTTAAACGGTAAAGATCGGCCGCTGTCGTGACATACTCTTTATCAACCAATTGATCGATAATCTTATCACCCAAGCCCTCAATATCCATTGCTCGGCGCGAAACAAAGTGCTTCAAGGCACCCTTACGTTGTGCGGCACAAATTAAACCACCAGCACAACGGATCACAGCCTCACCTTCGATACGTTCAATGGCTGAACCACAAACCGGGCAGTGAATAGGAAACCGAATTTCTCTGCTATCAGTAAAACGTCTTTCAGTGAGCACATTAACAATCTGCGGGATCACATCACCCGCTCTCCGAATAACGACGGTATCCCCAATGCGTATACCTAAACGTTCTATCTCATCAGCATTGTGCAATGTTGCATTGCTTACCGTGACCCCTGCAACCTGAACAGGCTCTAATCGAGCAACCGGTGTAATAGCACCGGTACGTCCTACTTGAAATTCAACATCATACAATAAAGTTATCTGTTCTTGAGCGGGAAATTTAAATGCCATAGCCCAACGAGGAGCTCGAGCAACAAAACCAAGCTCTTCTTGCAGCGACAACGGATCCACTTTAACAACGACACCATCGATATCAAAACCTAAGCCTAAACGCTCTTGCTCAATTTGATGGTAATAGGCTAAAACTTGTTGGCTATTTTGGCAAAGCGCTACCTTATCACTAACGGGTAAGCCCCATTTTTTAAACTGCATTAGACATTGATATTGGCTAGCCGGCAATTGTCCGCCCTCTAACAAGCCGAAACCATAACAAAAAAAGGCTAATGGCCTTTTGGCAGTAATACGAGGATCAAGCTGACGTAATGAGCCTGCTGCGGCATTACGTGGATTGGCAAAAATTTTACCGTCATTACGCCGAGCTTCTTCATTCAGTTTTTCAAAACCGCGATGAGACATAAAAACTTCACCACGAATTTCAATACGCGCAGGGATATTATCGCCGGTCAAACGGAGCGGAATTGCTCGAATGGTACGAATATTAGCCGTAATATTTTCGCCTGTTGTACCATCACCACGCGTCGCAGCCTGCACCAGTTCGCCATGTTCATATAACAAGCTAACCGCCAAACCATCTAATTTAAGTTCACAACAAAATGTTAACTGGCTATTATTTTTTAAACGATCATGTACTCGTTTATCAAAGGCTAAATAACTCTCTTCATCAAAAACGTTATCTAATGACAGCATCGGTATTTCATGGCGTACCTGCTCAAAAGCCGTTAATGGCTCAGCACCAACCCGTTGTGTTGGCGAATCAGCAGTAATCCATTCTGGATGCTTAGCCTCCAATTTTTTCAATTCCAGCATCATCCGATCATATTCTGCATCGGGTATTTCAGGCGTATCTAATACATGATAAAGATATTCATGATGCCGTAATTGCTGTTTAAGCCGAGCAAGATAATTTTGTTGTTCTTTCATTATTCACCATACAACTAAAGACAAAACCCCCGCTATCACGGGGGTCGATTACTAATCATCTAATATTTAAGTTAATGCTTTTCTAATTCGGCTATGATATTCCTCTATCATTTGGGGTGTCAGCATTTTGCGATCCTCATCAAGCACGACACCACCAACATCAGCCGCAATACGTTGTGCTGCTTGCAACATCAATTTGAAGTTTTGTGCTGAGTCACCATATGAAGGTACCATCATAAATATAGATACACCCGGAGTGGTGAAATCAGACATGACCTCTGGCTCAAAAGAACCGGGTTTCACCATATTGGCTAAGCTAAATAAAATCTGCCCAGAACCAGAAGGATCAACATGACGATGAAAGATCTGCCTTTCACCAAACTGAAAACCCGATTGAAAAATACTTTGTAACAACAAATCACCGCCTAAAACTTGACCTTCCAGTGCCGCAACATGTAAAACAACAACAATATCCTTTTTATCAGCTTCATCAGCTAAGTTACTTTGTTGTTTTTCACCATCAGGATGTTCAACTCCACCAACAGCCTGTTGGCTACTTTCTGCTGTGTATGCTACGAAAGCGTCTTCCCTTTCTTCACTATTAATTGAATTTAGCGCAGGCTCAAAAATCTCAAGTTCAAGCTGTTTAGTCTGAACGCTCTTTTCTTGCTTAGCACGAGATCCAATTTCTACTTCAGTATCAGCTAGATGTGCATCATCGTTAGGTGTTTTCACTACCTTAGATGATTCAGATTTTCGGGAAGCAAATTGTTCATTTGCCTTCTGACTAGTCAATTTAGATGCTGATTGTTGTGCCTCCATCATTTTATCGCCAAGGGATGGATCGCCTGCACTCTCAGGTGTATCCTGATCATGTTGTTTACGGCGCTTCATAGGGCGATCTTTAAATAGCTTCGAACGCTCTTTACCAATTGTCCAAAAGCCATGTAACAGTAAAGCTATTATAGCTATCGCACCAACGACCACTAATATTAGACGCAAATCCTGCATCGCTCTATCTCTGTTGTTTGAAAAAATAATCGCCACCATGGCGGTATCATTATATTAAGAGTATTTGCCAATAACGTTAAGTGCAACCCTCTACATAATTTTCTTACAAAAAGTTAGATATTTATTCTTTTTTCGCTGTTTTTTTAGCCAACAAAAGACTAGCCAGCTAAAAATCCTATCTATATGATACAAGATCAAATCTAAAGGAGATAATATGAAGTATGATTAATTCAATAAAATCACTAAAAACTGCGAATGGTTTCTATTATTTTGCTCAGGGATGGCAGCTAGTTACTCGTCCAAGTATAAGACGTTTTGTTATCTTACCCTTATTAGTAAATATTATTTTACTCGGTAGTGCCTTTTGGTGGCTTTATAGCAAATTAGGCGATTGGATCCAAACATTACTTTCTTATGTTCCCAGCTGGATGCAGTGGTTAAGTTATCTAATATGGCCTATTGCGGTGATCTCTATTTTACTTATATTTGGCTACTTCTTTAGTACTATCGCCAATTTTATTGCTTCTCCTTTTAATGGCTGGTTAGCTGAAAAATTGGAAGCCGAATTAACAGGAACTCCCGCGCCAGATACCAGTTTTGCGGTACTTATTGCCGACATACCGCGGATCTTAGCCCGGGAAGTAACAAAATTATGTCACTACCTTATTCGTGTTATTCCGTTGCTGATCCTGTTTTTCATTCCCGGTATTGCTCAGACAATCGCACCGATTTTATGGTTTTTATTTGGTGCCTGGATGATGGCAATTCAATATTGTGATTATCCTTTTGATAACCATAAAGTAAAATTTGATCAAATGAAGTTGGCACTTACCAATAATCGAACAACCAGTATCCAGTTTGGTGCAATAGTCAATTTGCTGACGATGATCCCTATTATCAATTTGGTTATCATGCCCATCGCAATCTGTGGTGCAACAGCAATGTGGGTTGATCTCTACCGTCTGAAACATAACCGTCATTAACTCAAACGCTGAAGTTAGCTAAAATTTCTTACCCTAACTTCAGCTATTCTCAGATAGTAATAATAATCAAAATAAATGATTGTGGCATATTTGATGTTAGTATCCACAGTCAACATAAAAGTTAAGCTTAATTTACTAAAAAATAGTTATTAGTTACCACCAAATATCCCGTTATATCAGTTAGTAAAAATTAATCAAAGCGACGATAAACACCTGTGCGATATAACGATAGGATAAATTTTTATTTCCAAAATAATTCGCTTAGCGTATGGTGATTAGTACTATATTTGAGCATGTTTATAGCTTCTGAAAAATAGTAAGGACGATCGATGAGCAACATCTTTGAAGATAACTCGCTAACTATTGGTCATACTCCATTAGTTCGTTTGAAACACTTTGGTAACGGAAATTTGTTAGCAAAAATCGAATCACTTAACCCAAGTTTTAGCGTAAAGTGCCGCATTGGTGCCAATATGATTTGGGACGCACAAAAAAAGGTCTGTTAACCCCTAAACTAGACAAATTGACAACCAATAAAACTTTAATCGAGCCGACCAGTGGCAATACCGGAATTGCCCTGGCTTACGTTGCCGCTGCGCGTGGATATAAGCTTACCTTGACCATACCTGAAACTATGAGCCTTGAACGGCGTAAATTATTAAAAGCGCTTGGCGCTAATTTAGTCCTAACTGAAGGTGCTAAGGGCATGAAGGGCGCCATTGAAAAAGCCATCGAAATCGTTGCCACTGCTCCCGATCGTTATCTTCTTTTGCAACAGTTTAATAATCCAGCCAATCCTAAAATTCACAAAAAAACAACTGGACCTGAAATTTGGCAAGATACTGATGATGAGATAGCCGCTGTCGTGGCTGAAGTTGGTACCGGTGGTACAATTACTGGCATCGGCCGTTATCTAAAAAAGAAAGAAAGCAGGCGGTGAAGCCATTAAAATGATTTCTGTCGAGCCAGCCGCATCTCCAGTAATAAGCCAGACATTAGCTGGCCTATAAATAAAACCTGGTCCACATAAAATCCAAGGCATAGGTGCTGGCTTTATCCCTGATAACCTGGATCTTGCTCTTATTGACGATGTGTTTGCTATTAGCGATGAAGAAGCGATACAAACCGCTCGGCTAATTATGCAAAAAGAAGGTATTTTAGCCAGTATATCATCAGGCGCTGCAGTTGCCGCAGCGGTAAAATTAGCGGCAAAACCGGCATTTCAAAATAAGAATATTGTGGTTATTTTACCTTCTTCCGATGAACGTTATTTGAGTACAGATTTATTTTCTGCTGCCAATGCAAGCTAATGACTATTTTTGCGCACAATTAGCTAAAAAAGCACTTTAAAATTGCTTTTTTGTGTCGTAGATCAAAGTTTAGTGTGTATTAAGATGATTTCTTGAAACGAGTTTAGTATTTAAGTCATTAATTATTTCGACAATCGAAATTAATCAAAAAATAAACAGTAAAAATTTACAAATAGAGCATAAACTAGGTAAATTAACATGTCTGGCTCTATAATGTCGATATGCATAAAATTTATGATTGATAATGTAAAAAAAACATTTTTCCTTTATTATCACTGAAAAGTAATACGCAAATCCAGATTATTTCAGCTAAAATATTTTGGATTTACTAATAAAAAAATATTAAGTTTGTTGAGGGAAAAAATATGTTCCAGCAAGAAGTCACCATCACAGCACCTAATGGTCTTCACACTCGCCCGGCGGCTCAGTTTGTCAAAGAGGCAAAAAGTTTTTCTTCTGAAATTACACTTTCCTATAACGGCAAATCTGCGAGAGCTAAAAGTTTATTTAAACTACAAACACTCGGCCTGACTCAAGGAACTGTTGTCACTATTTCTGCTGAAGGTGAAGATGAGCAGAAAGCAGTAGAACATCTTGTTAAACTAATGGCCGAATTGGAGTAATGACATACGGGCAATATAACATTTATTTTCTATTTTTTATCCCTGGATACCTTTATCTGGGGATATCTATTTAACCATAAGTATCAAAGCCAGTCCTATGAGCTAGCTATTTTTCGCCCATTGGTAGTAAGGTAACATTTATGATTTCAGGAATTTCAGTATCACCAGGTATCGCCTTCGGCAAGGTATTAATTCTTCAAGAAGCGCCAATTGTTGTCAATCAAAAGAAAATTTCTGACGACCAAATTGACAGTGAAATTAACCGTTTTATTGCTGGGCGCGAAAAAACAATAGCACAATTAAAAACGATAAAAAAAACCGCAGAAAAAAATTTTGGTGAAGAAAAAGCGGCAATATTTGAAGGTCATATAATGCTGATTGAAGATGAAGAACTTGAGCAGGAAATTTTTTCTTTCATCAAAAAAGAGCATAAAACTGCGGATGCTGCAGTCCAAAAAGTGATTGAAGAACAAGCCTCAGCATTAGAAGAATTAAATGACGAATACCTCAAGGAACGTGCCGCTGACGTCAAAGATATTGGTAAACGCCTGCTAAAAAATATTTTAGGGTTGCCTATTGTTGATCTTGGTTCAATTACAGAAGAAGTCATTTTGGTTGCGGCAGATCTTACCCCGTCTGAAACCGCACAATTAAACTTGAAGAAAGTGCTTGGCTTTATTACTGATATAGGCGGACGCACTTCTCATACTTCAATTATGGCCAGATCGCTGGAAATTCCGGCTATTGTTGGCACAAGCAATGCAACGAAGAACATCCAACCAAACGATTATCTTGTTTTAGATGCTCTCAATAATCATATTTATCAAAATCCATCTGATAGTGAGATTGACAAACTTAAACAAATTAAAGATGAGTATTTACGTGAAAAAAGTGAGCTCGCAAAATTGAAAGATTTGCCCGCAATAACTTTAGATGGTCATCAAGTTGAAGTTTGCGCAAATATTGGTACTGTACGTGATGTAGAAGGTGCTGAGCGTAATGGTGCTGAAGGTGTAGGTCTGTACCGTACTGAATTTCTGTTTATGGATCGCAATAATTTACCTAGCGAAGAAGAACAATTTCAAGCTTATAAAGCGGTTGCAGAAGCTATGGGGCCACAGGCTATTATTATTCGTACCATGGATATTGGTGGGGATAAAGATCTTCCCTATATGAACCTACCGAAAGAAGAAAATCCTTTTCTTGGTTGGAGAGCAATTCGTATTTCCCTTGATCGCAAAGAAATCCTGCACCCTCAATTACGTGCTATTTTAAGAGCCTCTGCCTTCGGCCATCTACGTATTATGTTTCCCATGGTCATTTCTGTGGAAGAAATTCGCACCTTAAAAGAAGAGCTAGCTATACTTAAACAGCAATTAACCGAGGAAAAGCACGCTTTCGATCAGTCGATTAAAGTTGGGATTATGATTGAAACACCAGCAGCTGCGGTTATTGCACATCATTTAACAAAAGAAGTCGATTTTTTTAGCATCGGAACCAATGATCTAACACAGTATACCTTAGCAGTTGATCGCGGAAATGATCTGATTTCTCACCTTTATAATCCAATGTCTCCTTCAGTGTTAAAACTTATTAAACAAGTTATTGATGCTTCTCATGCAGAAGGGAAATGGATAGGTATGTGTGGTGAGCTTGCTGGTGATGAACGTGCTACACTATTATTACTTGGTATGGGATTAGATGAATTTAGTATGAGTGCAATCTCAATCCCAACTATTAAAAAAATTATCCGAAACGCAAATTTCAAAGATGCAAAAACATTAGCAGAACAAGCTCTTAATCAACCGACAGCGAAGGAATTGATGGATTTGGTTGAAACATTTATTAAAGAAAAAACACTTTGCTAAAATCATCAACCAACTCTTGACCCCATAAGAAAACAATTAATTAGGAGAAGATCCATGGGTCTGTTTGACAAACTCAAATCACTGGTTTCAGATGATAAAAATAGCACGGGTAATATTGATATTATTGCGCCAATTTCAGGTGAAGTTGTTAATATAGAAGATGTTCCAGATGTTGTTTTTGCCGAGAAAATTGTTGGTGATGGCATTGCTATCAAGCCTACTGGTAACAAAATTGTTGCTCCAGTTGATGGAACTATTGGTAAAATATTTGAAACGAACCATGCATTTTCTATCGAATCAGATAATGGTATTGAGTTATTTGTCCATTGCGGTATTGATACAGTTGAATTAAAGGGTGAAGGATTCACCCGCATAGCAGAGGAAGGACAAAAAGTACAAAAAGGAGATTTAGTGCTTGAACTTGATCTTCCTCTATTAGAAGAAAAAGCAAAATCGACATTAACACCTGTGGTCATTTCTAATATGGATGAAATAAAAGAGCTAACTAAACTTAGTGGCTCTGTTGTTGTAGGTGAAACCGTTATTATGCAGATCAAAAAATAAACTACCATTCTTCCCTTCATTAATAATTAATGAAGGGAACTTCTTCTCTATTTCGCTATTTAATAACAATGATTGTTTACTATAAACAACTATTTATCTTTGATATTATTTAATTCAATTAAATAACCCGGTGGAAAGATAACGATCCCCTCTGTCACAAATAATAGTCACAATAACTGCCCCAGGGTTCTGTTTAGGCGACGCGTAATGCCCCTGCCACAGCGCCTCCTGAACGAACACCACAAAAGATACCTTCATCTATTGCTAAGCTCTTCATCATTTGTTCTGCTTCTATCTGAGTTATATCCAATATTCTATCAACTTATGCAGATCTGAATATACTTGGAATATAATCTTGAGACCAGCGCCGAACCCCTGAAATATAGCTATTTTCTGCTGGTTGCAAACCGATAATTTCTATTTTATTTGATTTAGATTTTAAATATTGGCTGACACCGGTAATTGTCCCAGTTGTCCCCATACTTGAGACAAAATGCGTGATCCGCCCTGCTGTCTGACGCCAAATTTCAGGGCCTATCGTCATAAAATGGACTAACAGATTATCAAAATTATTAAATTGATCAAGCACTTTACCTTCATTTCGAGATTGCATATCTAATGCACGATCACGAGCCCTTTCCATCACTTCCGCTTCGCTAACCAAAACTATTTCAGCACCATAAGCTCACATCACTGACTGACGTTCAACACTCGTATTTTCCGGCATTAATAATTTTAGTTTATATCCCCTTATGGTGGCTATCATTGCCAATGCGATCCCTGTATTACCACTAGTTGCTTCAATTAAGGTATCACCAGGTGTAATTTGACCTCGTTTTTCTGCTTGCTGGATCATAAAAAGGGCAGCTCTATTTTTGACTGAACCGGCAGGATTATTACTCTCTAGTTTTACTCAAATTTCAGCATCCCTATTTTTAGTCAATCTTTTTAGCTTAACTAGTGGCGAATTACCAATAAATTTTTCCAAATAATCCACATTATTTACCTAATTATTTTTATTATAAAGAATAAAAAAAACGCTAATATCAACAAAAATAGCTAATAATCCTTGAAACAAAGTTATAATAGCAACTTTGATTAAAGGATTTAAACAATTCAATTTTTATGTCATGTCTTGATATAATTTATTACTAAATTAAATCATTATTGTGCAGACCAAATAATACCACTTACTTTCCAATTAGCTAAAACATCATTTGATGGCACTAGGTTTTTGGGACCACTCCATTTGCCAGTAAACGATAAGTAACATGGCTAGATTGAGGAGAAACACAATTGATAGTTAACATATTAGTTTGCTTTGAATCAGGGTAACAACTACCTTGCACTGCGCTTTGATAGATTTGCGAGAATAGTGTTCCTATTTTTGTATTCCATACTGTTTTAATATCTTCATCCATGATTTCGATTCACTTAACTTCCCCATTCTCAACACCATAAATGACTATCTTTTCTTGAAAATTATTTATACCTTGGAAAAGAGACATTAATTTCCCCTGCTCAATTTGCATTCCAAAACGAAAATGGTATCGGTTATTTAACGCTGCTGCAATAATCTGTTCTTCCATCGGGGTCATTTTATTAATCTGACCAACTCCGGTAGCGGAAATTGTAACTGAACTGGCAAACCAATTCATTGGATATAAACTTGACCATGAAATACTGCTACATCCGGTTAGTGATCATAGACTTGTTGCAAATCACACTTTTAACCAAAATAATCGGCTGTTGCCAAAAAGTTGTGGCATAAAAAACCCCTTAAATTAATTTACAATATAATAAAAAAAGTAAAAATATTAATAATTTTATTTAAAATTTGTTTATAATGTGTGAAATTAGCAGCGTGATAGAATACAAGTTAATAATCTACAAAAAAGTAAGTAAAACAAGTTTTTTCCAAATAAAGATGAAATTAACTTTTATTAATCTGACAGTTTAAAAATAACCCACTAATACCGATAAAAAAATTTTCACAAAAAATAAATTAATAAAATTTTATATCAAAAAAGATAAATATTGGTATCATCAAATTAATTGCATTAATCACTCAAACACTTGATCATCAATTAATCGTTTAGTGTATAAAATATTTTCCTGTTGTAACTCTTCGTAAGCCATTTTCTCACACATACAGATGGTAGCGTCATTCTCTTCAGGTACTAAAAACATAATTTTTGGGCAACCCTTAGCAATTAATTTTTTTTCTAAACGACTAATTAATGCATTGGCAATCCCTCTACCACGGTATTCAGGGTGCACCGCTAAATAATAAGCAGATCCTTGATAACCATCGTATCCTCCCATGATGGTACCAACAACTTCACCTGCCATTTCAGCAACTAAAAAAGATCTGCCCCCGATAACATTTTACGCTCGATATCTGCTTCAGGATCTCTATCTGTTTGAATTAGCTGGCAAAGCCCCCATAATGTGATAATTTCTTCGAAATCATCTTGTTGAAAGGTTCTTATTTCCATATTTTTTTACCTACTTAGTGAAGAATAAACATTGGTATTCTTATTATCTAAACAAGAATGATGGTAGCAAAATAAAATGAATAAGATATCGCCGAAAATATTGATTTTATACTCCATAAATCATTATTTCACTTTTAAATAATTTAATTTATTTACAATAAAATCATATTGTTATTACGTAATCCTATTATTCTTTTTATTTAACACCGCTCTACTTGGCTTTTCAATAGCAAGTAATTAAAATTTACTAAAATAATAATACCAACACTAAATAATGTCAGAATTTTATTGGCTAAAATTAATTTTATATTAAATCCATTCCATTCTGACAATAAGAGAATAGATAAATACTTCTGCTTTTTAGCTGAAATTGAGTTGTGGTTAACTTTACTAACCGACAATTATAGTATTAACCATAGACTTAAACTGCCAACAACGACAGTTTTTGAATAGACTATAATTAGCTTACTTGATTCACGGATACATGCATAACTCTACTATTAATATTTATAGGCAGTCATACTTAATATTTTGCTATCGTTATTGCAATACTAACAGATCCAATCAATAACAAAATGTATTCAGACCGTATTGAGTGTATAATTAACCGCTAATCTACTACTCTAATAATAATCAAAAGCAATGTTATGAATATACCTGATATTAATGCAGTGAAGGCATTTCTTCTCACTTTGCAAGATAAGCTCTGTCAGCAATTTGAACATATCGATAACACCGCAAAATTTGCCCAACATAACTGGCAACATAAACAAAAAGGTGGCGGTCGTCGCCTTATATTAAAAATCGGGACGATTTTTGAGCAAGTAGGAGTCAATTTTTCCCATATAAATAGTGAGTATTTACCTGCTTCTGCCACAGAAAATCGTCCACTACTGGTAGGTCGTCGCTATCAAGCAATGGGAGCTTCTTTAGTTACTCATCCACTCAATCCTTATATTCCAACAGCCCATGCTAATGTCTGTTTTTTCATTGCAGAAAAACCAGGTGAACCATCAGTATGGTGGTTTGGTGGTGGATTTGATTTAACTCTCTATTATGGCTTTGAAGAAGATATTATACACTGGCACAAGATTGCGCAGTCTCTATGTTTACCTTATGGAAAAGAAATTTATTCCAACTATAAAAAATGGTGTGATCCCTATTTTTTTATCAAACATCGCAATAAGCCACGCGGGGTTGGCGGTCTTTTCTTTGACGATTTAAACCAACCCGATTTTACTACCTGCTTTCACTTTACTCAGGATATTGGCAATGGTTTTCTTAAGGCATATTTACCTATTGTTGAAAAAAGAAAACAAACAGCTTAGAGTGAACGCGAGCGCCAATTTCAATTATACCGCCGAGGACGTTATGCAGAATTTAATCTGGTATGCGATCGTGGAACCCTGTTCGGGCTGCAGACTGGCGGTAGAACAGAATCAATTTTAATGTCCTTACCACCACTAGCACGCTGGGAATATAACTATCATCCTGAGTCCAATTCAGATGAAGAAAAACTTTATAATCATTTTTTAATCGAAAAAGAGTGGGTATAAATATTAGCAGCACACTTATTTTTTAAGTGTGCAATTTGTTATTAACGTTTTTTAAGATGGGCAATTAGACGTTTACGCTTACGTAGCTGCGTTGGTGTCAATTTATTTTTCTTGCCGGCATAAGGATTAGCGCCTTCTTTAAATTGAATACGAATCGGCGTCCCCATAACCTGTAATGTACGACGAAAATAGTTCATTAAATAACGTTTGTAAGAATCGGGTAATTCAGCAACTTGATTGCCATGGATGACCACAATCGGTGGATTATAACCGCCGGCATGAGCATATTTCATTTTCACTCTGCGACCTCGTATCAGAGGTGGCTGATGTTCTTCTTCTGCCATCTTCATAATACGTGTTAATAAGGCTGTACTTACTCGCCGTGTCGCCGATTCATAAGCTTCATGGATAGACTCAAATAAATTACCAACACCACTACCATGCAACGCTGAAATAAAATGCACTTTGGCGAAATCAATAAAACCTAATCGCAAATCCAGCATATCTTTAACCGATTGACGATCCTCTTGCGACATGCCATCCCACTTATTGACTACAATCACCAGAGAACGCCCTGCATTCAAAATAAAACCTAATAATGATAAGTCTTGATCAGAAATACCCTCTCTGGCATCAATAACCAGTAAAACAACATTAGCATCTTCAATTGATTGCAACGTTTTGATCGCCGAAAATTTTTCGACCGTTTCAGTTATTTTTCCGCGCTTACGCACACCCGCTGTATCAATCAGTATATATTCACATCCATCCCGTTCCATCGGAATATAAATGCTATCCCGCGTTGTACCTGGCATATCATAAACAACTACTCGATCTTCGCCCAAAATACGGTTAGTTAAGGTTGATTTACCAACATTTGGCCGACCAACAATCGCTAACTTAATCGGTAGTGAACGCGGATCAAAGGCTTCTTCTTCACTATTATTATCAAGCGCCTCTTTCTTCTCCTGAGCAAGCCAATAAGCTGCATTAGCCTCCTCTGGGGATAATTCAATATCATTGGCTGATTCTTGCGGCAAATAGGGAGAAACCACTTTTTCAATCAGTTGAGTAACACCACGCCCATGAGATGCGGCAATGGGATAAATATCCTTGATCCCAAGTGCATAAAAATCACCTAAAACTGTATCAATATCCAAACCATCAGTTTTATTTGCTACCAGGTAACTATCCTTTTTGCGACTGCGCAAATGTTTCGCAATCTCATAATCTGCCGGCATCAATCCTGAACGAGCATCAACCATAAAAAAAACAATATCAGCTTCTTCAATCGCTAGTAAGGATTGAGAAGCCATATGGGTTTCTATCCCCTTTTCTGAACCATCGATACCCCCGGTATCAATAATAATGAATTCCTGTCCTGCAAACTCTGCTGTGCCGTATTTTCGGTCACGGGTTAAACCAGGAAAATCAACAACCAGCGCATCCCTAGTTCGAGTTAATCGGTTAAATAAGGTAGATTTTCCTACATTTGGACGCCCTACTAGCGCAATGACAGGTATCATTTTTAAGATGCCTCATAAAAATTAAAATCGGTATTCTGATTCCAATCTTCAGAATACTAAAAAAATAAAACGGCTGCGGAAATCAGCAGCCGTTAATTCTATCTGGAAAATAAGAAAATGTCAGGCAATTAACGTTCAATCAGATATACAGTTCCATCTTTTGCCTGAATGAGTAATTTACCACTAGCAATAATCGGACGGCTGAGTAAGCCCGAACTATCAACTTTATTTTGTGCTACAAATTGACCATCTTGGGTATCTAACCAATGAAGATAACCTTCACCATCGCCAACTACTAAATAACCATCATAAATAGCCGGTGCGGTCAAATTGCGATGTAATAAAGCATCTTGTGTCCATAAAGTGACACCATCATTTTTACGAATGGCCAGCACACGATCATTTTGATCAACTAAGTAGATAATATCATTGGCGACAATAATATCATTCACCGTGCCTAGATCACGCTTCCAGATAATTTGGCTAGAACGCATATCCATTGCAACTAAATCACCATTATACGCAATAGCAAAGATAGCGCCTGAATTAGTATCAATAACCGGCGTCATATTAACATCGTGCAAACGATCAATTTCCGTTGCACCACGGATCTGAGAAATATATTGTTGCCAGGCAATCTGCCCTTGAGCAAGCATTATGGCACTAATACGACCACCATCACTACCAACAATCGCGACTCCATAAGCAGTAGCTGGTGCTGACTTTCCTCTTACTGATAATGTCGAGGTGTCTAAATTAATACTCCATTTACTTTGTCCAGTCTGTGCATCTAACGCTTGTAACACGCCGTTACTGGTATGGATCAATACCAAACCGTCACTCACTACTGGCTGCGAAAGTGCTTCTCCGGCAACATCTGTTTCCCATGCGATTTCTCCATCGGCTTTATTCAATGCGATAACTTTGCCAGTTTCTGTCCCTATATGAAGCTTATCTCCTGAAACCGTTAATCCACTGGAAAGTAAGGCCGGCAAATTAGCCGTGAAAAAGCCAACATGTTCTGATAAATCAATTGACCATAGTATCTCACTTGAATCAACATCCATTGCTTTCACCGTTCCTTTACGATCGGCTGCATAAACAACAGAATCATCGTAAGCCGGTGAAAGTTGAGAATAATATTTTCCACTGCCATCCCCTATCGAGCGATGCCAGATGATAGAAGGGGTAAATTGATTGTCAACCTCAGGTAAAGGAGACATCACGATAGAATCTTTTTCCGTTGAGCATCCCATTAATAAAGTTATTGCCAACAAACCAACCAAGAGCGTTCTAGCCAATTGCATGTTAATATTCCTCTTAGTTTGGCAAACTATTAATTTTTATTTTTAATATTGTCTTCATCATTTCAGCTCCACTTGATTCAATTCCTTTAGAATAAGCTGCACGAGCGCCAGCGACATCACCTTTTTTCAATAATACATCGCCACGAATATCTTCAACAATCCTACTCCATCCTTTATCCTGTACTTGAGTCAAAGTAATCAGTGCTTGATCTGTCTTGTTCAAAGCTAACTGTACGCGTGCCAATCTGACATTGATCAAATCTTTAAGATCATCTAATTTTGCTACTGCTAATGCCTTTAGTAATGCTTTTTCTGCACCAGCAATATCACTCTTTTCCACCGCAATTTTGGCAAGTTCAATATTGGTCAATACACCATACATATTCTTTGTTTCATTAGCAAATTGTTCGCCAGCAGCCAGTGCTTGTTTTGAACCTGTCTGCAATTGAGATGAAATTTGTTCAAAGGCTTGAGCACTTTCTTGCAAACGATTTGCCTGATGTGCTTGCCAATAATTCCAACCAATAATCGCGCCAACTCCAACAGCTAACCCAATTACTAACGCTTTGCCATTGTTAACAAAAAAGCGTTTAATAGCATCTACCTGCTCGTTTTCAGTGGTATAGACTTCCACAGAGTCTCCTTTAACCTAAAAGTTCAACCAAACGTACAGCAACATTCTGCTGAGAAATTTTTTCCTGTTCGCCGGTACGCAAATCTTTTATTGTGACTTCATTAGATTGACACTCATCTTCACCTAGAATTAGGGCAATTTTCGCCTGGTGTTTATCTGCGCGAGCTAACTGTTTTTTAAAGTTACCTCCACCATGATGAGTCATTAATTTCAAAGCTGGCAATTTATCGCGGATTTTTTCCGCCAGGACTAATATTGCCTGTTGACTTGCCTCACCACAAGCAACCAAATAAACATCAACTAAGGTACAGTCAGCAACAAAATCTGGATTAAGCTGTTGCACCAATAACACCATGCGCTCCATTCCCATCGCAAAACCTACCGCGGTGGTAGCTCGCCCGCCGAGCTGCTCGACCAAACCATCATAGCGGCCACCAGCGCATACCGTACCCTGCGCACCTAATGCATCATCAGTAACCCACTCAAATACAGTGCGATTATAATAATCTAAACCACGAACTAAACGTTGATTAATTCGATATTGAACGCCTGCAGCATCAAGTAATTTACAAAGTCCAGCAAAATGTTGTTTCGAGTCATCGTCAAGATAATCAGCAAGTAATGGCGCATCATTAAGCAGTTTTTGCACGTCAGGATTTTTTGAATCAAGGATGCGTAACGGATTAATCGACAGTCGACGTCGGCAATCTTCATCCAATTTATCTTCATACTGTTGCAAAAAAGTGACTAATGCCTGACGATATTTTGCGCGCGCCGCTAATGAACCAATCGAGTTTAATTCCAGTGAAACATGGTTAGTGATCCCCAACTCACGCCACCAACGTGCTGTCATCATGATAAGTTCGGCATCAATATCGGGCCCGGCTAAACCAAACACTTCTGCCCCTAACTGATGGAATTGGCGATAACGCCCTTTCTGTGGCCGCTCATAACGAAACATCGGGCCTAAATACCAGAGACGTTGTTGCTGATTATACAATAAACCATGTTCGATCCCAGCGCGTACACAACCAGCTGTATTTTCTGGACGCAGTGTCAAGCTGTCACCATCCCGGTCATCAAAGGTATACATCTCTTTCTCAACCACATCAGTAACCTCACCTATTGCGCGAGAAAATAATGAGGTTTGTTCTACGATGGGAGTTCGAATCTCACTAAAACCATAACTAGCAAGGATTTGTTTTAATTTGCTTTCAATTTTTTGCCAGAATTGAATATCGGCAAGAAGACAGTCATTCATACCGCGAATAGATTGAATGTTTTTAGCCACGTTATTTCTCTATTTAAAAATCTACCATAATATGTATTATAAAAGTGAATATTAACAGGGTGCAATCCATAAACAAAATCGGCTCATTACTTTATGAGCCAATATGATTAAATTATTTATCTAATTGTTTAATATCAATCCGCCGATTTTCATCCAACATAACGGCCTTTGCCCGAATTTTAGCTTCCAACTGATCGATCATATCAACATTGTCTAAACGTTCTTTTTGACGAACGCCGTCTTCATAAAATCCGCTCTTTGCTCTTGCCCCTGTGACGCCAAGGGTAGAAACCTCGGCTTCACCAGGACCATTAACAACACAACCAATAATTGAAACTTCCATCGGGGTAATAATATCTTCTAACCGTTCTTCTAATGCATTAATGGTACCAATGACATCAAACTCTTGACGTGAGCAGGTTGGACAAGCAATAAAATTAATACCTCGCGAGCGAATACGCAGAGATTTCAAAATATCAAAACCGACTTTAACTTCTTCAACCGGATCAGCGGCTAATGAAATACGTAATGTATCACCAATCCCTTCAGACAATAACATTCCCAATCCGATAGCAGATTTCACCGAACCGGCTCGCGCTCCACCCGCTTCGGTAATACCTAAATGTAAAGGTTGATTAATTTTATCAGCTAGTAAACGGTATGCGCCTACAGCCAAAAAAACATCTGAAGCTTTAACGCTAATTTTAAACTGATCAAAATTCAATCTATCTAATATATCCACATGGCGAATAGCCGATTCAACTAACGCTGCTGGCATGGGTTCCCCATATTTTTCTTGAATATCTTTTTCTAATGAACCACCATTAACGCCGATCCGAATAGGAATATTTTTATCACGTGCACAGTCAACAACCTGACGAATACGTTCTTCATTACCAATATTACCTGGATTGATACGTAAACAATCCACACCATATTCAGCTACTTTTAGTGCAATACGATAATCAAAATGGATATCAGCAATCACAGGAACATTAACTTGTTGCTTAATAAGTTTAAACGCTTCTGCTGCATCCATTGTAGGCACAGAAACACGCACAATATCAACGCCCACTCGTTCTAAAGATTTAATCTGTTTAACTGTCGCTTGAACATCCGTTGTCCGCGTATTTGTCATAGATTGTACTGTGATGGGTGCACCATCACCAACGGGAACATTTCCTACATAAATGCGCGTTGATTTACGCCTTTTTATCGGTGATTGATTATGCATATTACTCTCCTTCAACATCCAAACATCCATGTTTAATAAGTTGCGCTATTTCTATAATTGAAGCCATCGAATTGACGATGGCTTCTTATTTGTTCACAATTTATCATTATTTATAGATGTTGTCTTACAATATTCATTTACAATCCAGGCAATTTAAACTTGGCTGGACGGTTAGCTTTAATAAAGCGACTTAGATCAACGGAATTACCTTTGAATAACAGATTAACATTGGCGGGTATACCAATATTAAATTGATAAGGAAGTTCACCATTTAATTCAAGTTTCTGGCCTGCATTTTTAATACCACTAAATAAAATCTTACCTTTAGCATCACGAACTTCTAACCAGCACTCCCCTTTAAAGTTCATCACAACTCCATCACCAGATTCTATATTAGCAGCATCAGTATCAGTATCAGTAGAAACCTCTGCTGTTCTATCTCGTTCTGGATTACTATTATTATTCATACTGCCTGGCAATGGTACTGTTTTTACTTCTGCTGGATTTACTGAGTCGATATTAGCATTTATATCACTATTTTTTGGTGTTTCAGAAGTTAATGGCGTTTTAGGAGCCGGTGATACGACATTATTAGCTATCGATGAGGTTACCGGCTGTACAGTAGTTTCTGTCGACGATGTATTTAAATTATTCTGTTCAGTCTCTGCTACTTCACCAGGAGTAGAAGAAGTTGGATCTACCGGCATTTGAGCAGTATTCGAGCGATTCTGTTCAGCCATCGTGGCAATTTCTTGTTTTTGTACTTTATAACCCTGCCACCACCAAATACCTACCATAGCAATACAAATAATGATAATTAGCCAGGTAAATTTCATTAACCAGCCTTCGCATTTTTTACGGGTTTTTCCTAGAGAATAACTCTGCATAGGAGAAACTACAGCTGCTTTTGCTGGTGTATGTTTATCCAATAATTCAAGAATTTCTTTTTCTGGAATTTTCACTAATTTTGCATAAGAACGAATGTAGCCACGCAAGAAAGTAGGATCAACATTATGGGAATTGCTGTCTTCTTCTATCTCACGTACTGTGCACACTTTTAAGCAAAGTCGCTCGGCAACGATTTCTCGGGAAAGACCAAGCGTTTCCCGTGCCTGCAATAAACGTTGGCCAACGGTGATTTCTGTTTTTTCTGTTTTAGGTTTGCTATTCATTCGCGGAAATATTGGTCTTTTTTGAGTTTTAACATCATGAAGGCTTTTAAAAAAACTTCATCTATAAGTTAATAAAAAACCTTCATACCGATAATATTTCTTATTTTATTTTTGAAATATTTTGACAATTCAGTCCACTACGTTCTTCCTCTTTCCTCAATTTAATTATCTCCTCAGATATGTTTTCAGAGCATAAAAAGTCTAAATAATAATATCGCATACTTGTATTATTGATTGCTGATGAACGAATTGCCACTTTAAAATATTTTAATGCTAAATCTGGTTGCTTTTACTGACGCATAATTACCGCCATGCCTAAATTTGCTATCCCATTTTTTGGCTCTGCCAGCATTATCTTCTTAAAATAATAAGATGCTGCTGGATAATTCCCTGCTGATAAATAAGCAATGCCTAGCTGTGTCCGTGTCACAATCGCAATATCAACGTCTTTATTAATACTAGTACATCCTATTAATAAACCCACTAACAATATAGAATATTAATGATAGATATCCTTATCATATCACTCTCGTTTGTTTATATAGCTGGTAATAAAAGGAATTATGATATCTAATTCCCTTTATTTACATAATTAATATTCAGACTGCTTTTACTATAATTGGTTCACCAACAAGTTGTTTTTTCAATGTTCGTTTTGTTCAATCAATAACATCACCCGCTAATTGACCACAGGCCGCATCAATATCATCACCACGTGTTTTACGCACAATAGTAGTATAACCATATTTCATCAATACTTTTGCAAAACGATCAATACGGCTATTAGAACTGCGGCTGTATGGCGCACCAGGAAATGGGTTCCAAGGAATTAAATTAATTTTGCTAGGCGTATGCTTAAGACATTCAGAAAGCTGATGAGCATGTTCAATACTATCATTCACACCATTTAGCATCACATACTCAACGGTAACACGTCCCTGATTTGAATTAGATTTAGTAAGATAACGCCGAACACTAGCCAGGAAGGTTTCAATATTGTATTTTTTATTAATAGGTACAATCTGGTCACGAATTTCATCAGTCGGAGCATGCAAGGAAATTGCCAAAGCAACATCGATCATATCACCCAATTTATCAAGCGCAGGCACAACACCAGACGTCGATAAAGTCACCCGTCGTTTTGACAATCCAAAGCCAAAATCATCCATCATAATTTCCATTGCTGGAATAACATTGTTTAGATTTAATAGGGGTTCTCCCATTCCCATCATCACAACATTGGTAATTGGCCGCCGGCCACTAGATTTTAAAGAGCCGATGACTTTAGCGGCCCGCCACACCTGGCCTATGATTTCTGCAACGCGTAAGTTACGATTGAAACCTTGTTGAGCGGTTGAACAAAACTTACATTCAAGGGCACAGCCAACTTGAGAAGAGACACAAAGTGTCGCTCGATCATCTTCAGGAATATAGACTGTTTCGACTTGTTGCTCACCTACCGTGATTGCCCATTTGATAGTGCCATCAGCAGAGCGCTGCTCTTGCGCAATTTCTGGCGCCAGAATTTCAGCAACTGCTTTTAATTTAGCCCGCAATACCTTATTGATATCAGTCATCAAATCAAAATCATCATAACAGTGGTGATAAATCCATTTCATTACCTGATCGGCCCGAAAGGGTTTTTCGCCCATGTCACTAAAAAATTGCCGCATCTGTTTACGATCCATATCCAACAAATTAACTTTTGTTGATTTGGTAACAGGAGAAAAAGAGGGCACACACTGCGCGGTTGTTTTAGATTGAAACATTTTTATTGCCTCGTTATTACACTTTTCGGCGAAAACTGTAGATTTTTAATAATTAACTATATTTATTGGCATTAAATCTTATTTTAATAGCTTTATATGCCATAACCTTGTCAATAAATCACTTAACAAGGCATGGTATTTTACAAACTTTATTAATATTTTGCTAATAATATCCTATTTCTGTTTGTTAACGCGGACAAATTTCGTCATCAGTAAAGAAAAAAGCAATTTCTCGCTCTGCTGACGCGACAGAATCTGAACCATGGACTGCATTTTCGGTAAAACTATCAGCATAATCAGCACGTAATGTCCCTGGCAATGCCTTAGCGGGATCCGTTGCGCCCATCAAATCACGATAGCGCTGTATAGCATCGTCACTGGCTAAAACTTGCAACATTATAGGGCCTGAGGTCATAAACTCGACTAATCCAGCAAAAAAAGGCTTACCTTGATGCTCAGCATAAAATCCAGCTGCCTGTTCTTCGCTTAAATGCACCATTTTAGCAGCAATAATTTCGAATCCAGCTTGCTCAAACCGGCCATAAATCGCACCAATAGCATTTTTCTTAACTGCATTTGGCTTAATAATGGAAAACGTGCGTTGTATTGTCATTAGAAATCCTCTTTGCTGTTATTTTTCATCAGGATATTTTTGCCTTGCATCCATTCTTCCCGCCAAGAAAAAGATTTGTCATCATTTTATTAAGGCAAAATAGCTAGCTATTATAAATATTGGCAATTCAATTGCCCACTTAACGATAAATTTTGTTAATTTTTTTTATACAATTTTTTATTTCTTTAGCTTAAATCACATTTTTATAAAACTTAAAACACCAGACATGATCACAAACAATAATCTGCCCAATTCTCTTTAGGATTTAGGCATAAACAAATTTAAATATAAAAAAAGCGGGGTATAAATAAGGGAATAATGGGTGACATAATTTAACAATTATTAACAGCAATGGTGCTGCGCAACCAGCCCCCTATTTTACGTTGATAAAATGGCTGCGTATTGCGCACAATAAAATGATCGATACCTGTACTATTCGGTTGCAAAAAATAAAAATCAACTGACTGATTAGCTTCCAGATAATCAAGCGCCATGCTTCCTAACTGCGGAATTAATAGTTGCCCTTCTTTTTCATAGCCAATATTAATTTCTAAAGCAATAAGCATAACCAACGCTTCTACTGCAGTATCATCCTCCGCTTGCAGTAAAAAAGCACGGCGTATGATTTTATGTTGTTGGAAAAATTGACATAGCACATTGATTAATTGTTGCGGCATAGTTTCAGGTATGCGCAATTTAATGACACTACCGCCTGGCACCGTTATGGTAGTCATCAGAGCGGCTTGATTAATTTTATCAGCTGCCATTTTAGCTTCTTTCCTAACTAATACTCTTTTGCTAACTAATTATTTACCCGTGGAAATAATATTTCTGGGTAAATAATCATACCAAATAACCGCTATTTTGCTTTTTTTAGCAATAGTCTAGCAATCGTCCTGACGCCAATGCCAGTCGCACCTTCCGCCCATAAATTCACAGTAGATTTACGATAAGCCGCCGAACAATCGATATGTAACCACCCCTTATGATAATTTTCAACAAAATGAGATAAGAAAGCAGCAGCGGTGCTGGCGCCCGCAGTATGAGAAGGTGATGCAATATTATTGAGATCAGCAAGTCCAGAAGGTAATTGGCGTCGATGAAATTCAGCTAAAGGTAATCGCCAAAAGAGTTCATTTTCCATTTCTGCTGCTGACATCAATTCAGCCACCAATTTGTCATCAAAACTCAATACCGATTGATAATCGTTACCTACCGCGATTTTGGCAGCGCCAGTTAACGTAGCAGCATCAATAATTAATGCTGGTTTTTCTTTGCAAGCATCAATCAATCCATCTGCTAAAACCAGTCTTCCCTCCGCATCGGTATTCATAATTTCAACAGATTTGCCGTTACGGTAGCGAATAATATCACCCAATTTAAAGGCATTACCACTAACCATATTATCGGCAATGCAGAGGAAAAGTTTTACTCGTTGTTTTAAACCTCGGCTTATTGCTAAGGCTAACGCTCCAGTTAGCATAGCTGCCCCACCCATATCGGCTTTCATTGAATTCATTGATGAAGATGGCTTTATGCTATAACCACCAGAATCAAACGTAATTCCCTTTCCTACTAAACAAGCAAATACCGGTGCTTTTAAATTGCCAGTTGGATTATAATCCAGCACTAATAATGCAGGTGGGCGGCTTGAGCCACGGCCTACAGTATAAATTCCGCTATATTTCTGTTTGGCTAACTCTTCACCCTGAATGATACGGTAGTTAATATTATCTTTTACTGTTTCACATAATAAATCAGCGCTACGCTGAGCCAGCTGTTCAGGCGATAATTCTTCAGCCGGTGCGTTAATAATATCGCGTACCCAATCAATAATTCGGATGCGATACTGTAGCTCTTTTTTTCATTTTCAGATAAATTTGACCATTCAATCGAACGCGCTCCCTTAGGTGCTCTGAAACCTTGCCAAAATGCCCAATTTTTTTCCAAGTCCCAGTCATTACCTGCTAACAGCACATGACGAATGCCTTGACTGTCCAATCTACGACCAGCACTCTGGATGGCACACAGTTTTGCTTGTGGCTTCAGATGAATGACTATCCCTTGTTCACTAGAACTGATTAATGCATTCTTTCCCCAACAAGGCGCCGCTGCTTGATAAGATAGCGAGACTTGCATGATCTGCTTTTCCATTCCCTCTTCCCACCTTAGTTTGTCATATTGTGTTTATGGAATAATTGATAAATATAAGATATTAATTATAGAGGTTATCATGAGTTAATAAATTGCACGATGAGTGATAGCAATAAAAAAGCTGGCAATTCTCAGCTTTATATGTAATTGATTGCTTTAATCAGTCATTATTGATATTCATCAAGCCATATTAATAGAATGGCTTCTAGGATCTTTTCATTTGAAGCTTGCGGATTGTCATTAAAATTGTCTAATTGGCAAATCCATTGATGCATATCGGTAAAACGAACCGTTTGCGGATCAATATTAGGATATTTATCATAGAGTGCCTTTGCAATTGCACGGCTATCAGTCCACTTTAAACTCACCATCCCCTCCTGCAATTAAATATAAGGATCAATGCTCTCTGGCATGATTGATCGTATATCTAGGAATTTCTATTACCAGATCTTCGTTAGTCACAATAGCCTGACAACTTAAGCGGCTTTCAGGCTCTAACCCCCATGCTTTATCTAGCATGTCATCCTCTAGCTCAGAACTTTCTTCCAGTGAATCAAAACCTTCACGAACAATACAATGGCATCTAGTACAAGCACAAGATTTTTCACAAGCATGTTCAATATCAATACCACTACGTAAAGCAGCATTAAGAATTGATTCACCTTTCTCGACTTCCACAACCGCCCCTTCAGGGCATAACTCTTTATACGGTAAAAATTATTTTCGGCATTATTATATCTCGTCCACAGAATGACCTGATAATACCTGACGAATAGAGACATCCATACGTCTGGCAGCGAAATCCTGTGTTTGCTTATCCAGTTGTTTAATTGCATTTTCAATCGCGACAGGGGAGGAGCTTTCCTGTGTGCAGTTAACTAATTTATTTACAGCATTATCAATTGCTGCTTTTTCTTCTTTATTCAATAAATGCGCATCTTGTTTTAATGCAGCCATTAAACTTTCTATTACCCGAGCAGCTTCAACTTTCTGCTCAGCAAGACGACGCTCTACCATATCATCTTGAGCACTAGTGATTGAATCAGTGATCATATTGGCAATTTCTTCATCGGTTAAACCATATGAAGGTTTAACTTGAATTGATGAACGAACACCAGTTGACTTTTCTACTGCGCTGACATTCAATAATCCATCTGCATCTATTTGAAAAACGACCCGAATATGCGCTCCGCCGGCAGCTAGTGGCGGTATCCCACGTAGGGTAAAACGCGCTAACGAACGACAATCATTAACCATTTCACGTTCTCCTTGGACAATATGAAATGTCATGGCTGTTTGCCCATCTTTGAAGGTAGTAAATTCCTGTGCCTTAGCGATAGGCAGTGTCGTATTGCGTGGGATCACTTTTTCAACCAGGCACCCATGGTTTCTCAGCCAAGCGACAAAGGAGTAACATCCAGTAGCAATATTTCACTATCAGGTTTATTACCAACTAAAATATCTGCCTGAATAGCCGCCCCAATAGCAACAACTTTATCCGGATCAATTGAAGTTAATGGTGTAAGGCCAAAAAATTCTTTAACCATAGAAACCACCAACAGTACACGCGTCGAACCCCCCACCATGACGACCTGTAAAACATCATCGATATCAAGCGCTGCATCTTTCAATGCGCGACGACAGGTTAATAAAGTGCGTTTGATCAATGGCCGAATTAATGTGTTTAGCGGCTCCCTTGACAAAACCCCTCGCCCAACCATTAATTTCAATCTCAGTATGGCTACAATTCGTTAATGCTATTTTAGCCTGGCTGGCTATATTTAAAATCTGTCGCTGTAGGCGATGATCTTGGCGATCAGCAATACCCGCTTGTTGATATACCCAATCCACCAGTAGATGATCAAAATCATCACCTCCTAATGCCGTGTCTCCGCCTGTTGCCAAAACTTCAAATACGCCACGCTTTAACCTAAGAATGGAAATATCAAAAGTACCACCACCCAAATCATAAACAGCAATGATACCCTCTTGTTGTGAATCTAAACCATAGGCAATAGCAGCCGCAGTGGGTTCATTCAATAAACGTAATACCTGTAATCCGGCCAACCGCGCCGCATCTTTAGTTCCTTGACGTTGTGCATCATCAAAATAAGCAGGCACAGTGATTACTACACCGTCTAATCTACCATTCAATGTTTCTTCTGCCCGCTGCACCGACGACTTTAATATCTCAGAAGAAACTTGAATAGGATCAATTTGCCCTATGGCTGTCTGGATCAGCGGTAAGCCATTTTTACTTGCTGTCAATTGGTAGGGTAAATTAGGATAACGTTGCTGGATCTCAGCCAGTGAGCGGCCCAATAAGCGCTTAGCTGAAATAATGGTATTAGCCGGATCTTGTTCTACTTTTGCTTGCGCTTGCTTGCCTACTGTAATACCCGTTGGTTGATAACTAACTATTGAGGGTAGCAATTCATATCCTGCTGGATCAGGCAGTGTTTCCGCTTTTCCGCTGCGAACCGTTGCAATCAACGAATTTGTGGTACCTAAATCAATACCAGCGGCTAAACGGTGCTGATGTTGCATCGACGACATGCCCGGCTCACTAATTTGTAATAATGCCATAAAATTTACTCTAAAAACGATTGAATAAGCGCTCTTCCAATTGTTCAACTTGTTGCTGCAACTTATCAAGAAAACGAAGCTTCCGAACAGTATCAGCTGCATTTATCCACTGTCACTATTTAATTGTTTTTCCATTTCCTGTAAGTAGCTTTTTATTGTTTTAACTAAACTAGAGGAAAACAAGGCTAATGCCTCTTCTACTTGAACACTGGTTTTCGATACACTCCAATTCTTCACGTAGCGCAAGCTGCTCCATCAAAAAAGCTGTATCATGCATAGTATATTGCTCATTATTGATATCAAATCATATAAAGTGAGCATATATTCAGCACGTTTCAAAGGGTGCTTCAAGGCTTGATAAGCAGTATTAATTGTCGCAGCCTGTTGCAGTACAGATATTTTGTCGCTTTCAGATTGGTTAGCAAAGCAATCAGGATGATACCGGCGCTGTAATTCCTGATAACGGTAAGTTAATTGCTCAAGATCAATAGAATATGAAAATGTCAGACCGAAAAGGGGAAAATAATCCATAAATGCTCTAAGTTGAAAATATTAAATAGACGGTTAAAAAATTTATCACGTCGTCTATTTAGTTTTGGACTTAACAAATAATAAATAAATTCTCATACGTTAAAGCTTTCACCGCAGCCACACTCATTTTTGCTGTTAGGATTGTTAAACTTAAAACCTTCATTAAGACCTTCTTTAACAAAATCCAATTCTGTCCCATTGAGATAAACAATGCTTTTACCATCAACGATAACTTTTACGCCTTTGTCTTCAAATACTGTATCGTCTTCGTTAATGATATCAACAAATTCAAGCATATAAGCCATGCCTGAGCAGCCAGAAGTCCTAACGCCTAAACGTAATTCTTCACCTTTTCCTCGGTTATGTAAGAAAGTCAGAATACGCTCTGCAGCATTTTCTGTTAGAAAAATTAACATACAACACCTCTCAATCAAAACCAGTGCAGGCGGATACTATAAACAAAAATAAAATAACATCACGCCTAAAAGGGATTTTTATATTAATTATTTGCTTTACCGTTTATTTTTATAGTCTGCAATGGCGGCTTTAATCGCATCTTCTGCCAAAATAGAACAGTGAATTTTAACCGGAGGCAGCTCTAATTCTCCTGCAATAGCCGTATTTTTGATAGTCTCCGCTTCATCCAGTGTCTTACCTTTCATCCATTCCGTTACTAATGAACTAGAGGCAATGGCCGAACCACAACCATAAGTTTTAAAACGCGCATCTTCGATGATGCCTGCGTCATTAACTTTGATCTGAAGCTTCATGACATCACCGCATGCAGGTGCCCCTACCATCCCACTGCCCACAATTGGATCATCATTATCGAACGAACCTACGTTACGTGGATTTTCATAATGATCAATTACTTTCTCACTATATGCCATATTGTAAACTCCTTAATCCGTCTATTAATGATGAGCCCATTCAATGCTATTAAGATCGACACCCTACTTATACATCTCCCATAGCGGAGAAAGATCACGCAGCCGACCTATCGCATTATGGATTAGCTGGATGGCATAATCGATTTCTTCTTCTGTGGTGAATCGACCAAAGGAGAAACGAATTGAGCTATGAGCTAACTCATCATTCATTCCCAATGCCCTTAGTACATATGAAGGTTCGAGGCTTGCCGATGTACACGCGGAACTTGATGAGACAGCCAAATCTTTGAGTGCCATCATCAATGATTCACCTTCTACATAGTTAAAACTGACATTCAGAATATGAGGTGCACCACTTACCAGGGAGCCATTAAGATAAACTTCTTCAATATTCTTAATGCCGTTCCATAAACGTTGGCGTAAAGCATTTAATCTATCAGACTCTACCGCCATTTCTGCTTTAGCAATCCGATAAGCTTCGCCCATTCCTACAATTTGGTGGACAGGTAATGTTCCTGAGCGCATGCCTCGTTCATGACCACCGCCATGTTGTTGGGCTTCAAGTCGAATACGGGGTTTACGACGCACATAAAGTGCACCTATTCCCATTGGTCCATACAGTTTATGTGCTGAGAAAGACATTAAATCAACTTTTAGTTTACTCAAATCAATCGGTAATTTACCGACCGCTTGGGTAGCATCAACATGAAAAAAAATTCCTCTATTGTGGCAAAGTTCGCCAATAGAGGCAATATCTTGAATGATTCCAATCTCATTATTGACATGCATGATAGAAACCAAAATTGTATCACCACGCATAGCCGCTTCAAGTTCATGTAAATCAATAAGACCACTATTTTGTGGTGAAAGGTAAGTCACTTCAAAACCTTCACGCTCAAGTTGACGGCAAGTATCCAAAACCGCTTTATGCTCAGTTTTACTGGTAATGATATGTTTACCTTTTTTCTGATAGAAATTGGCAACCCCTTTCACTGCCAGGTTATCTGATTCAGTCGCTCCTGAAGTAAAAACAATCTCACGCGGATCCGCATTGACTAATTCAGCAATCTGATTTCGCGCAATATCAACAGCTTCTTCAGCCCGCCAGCCAAAACCATGAGAGCGCGATGATGGATTACCAAAATTGCCATCCATTGTCATACACTGGATCATTTTTTCAGCAACACGAGGATCAACCGGTGTAGTCGCCGAGTAGTCTAAATAAATCGGTAGTTTCATTAACTTACTAGCTCCATAAGACGAAAAACGTCTCAAAATTTTATCACTTTGCAATTATTCTATTTTGTAGAACCGTGCAATTTATGCTCGTATATTAATAATGGGTTCGGATTGATGAATCGCTCTCACATGGTGTTTATCGTTATCTTGACGATCAACAACTTCTTGATTATTGACCAATTCTTCTAAGCTAATACTACTAAGAAAACCGGTAATACGGTCACTTAAATCACACCACAGTGCATGGGTCAAACAACGCTCTCCTCCTTGACATCCTTCTTTTCTTCCTTGACAACGAGTGGCATCAACAGACTCATCAACAGCAGAAATCACTTGAGCGATAAAAATATTTTTCGCTTCCCGACCTAATAAATATCCGCCGCCAGGGCCACGAACACTGGAAACCAGTTCGTTTTTGCGAAGTCGAGAAAAAAGTTGCTCAAGATAAGAAAGAGAAATGCCTTGACGTTCCGATATATCAGCCAATGGCACAGGCCCTGTCTTTGAATGCAATGCCACATCCAGCATGGCTGTTACTGCATAGCGTCCTTTAGATGTGAGTCTCATAATATATCCCCATAGTTAAATGTGACAAAAATTGTGTCATTCCAGAATGTTTTAGTTAACTATTTAATCTAGTAATTCACTCAACTATTATTTATGCCATTTTTCAATTGATGTGAGAATACCACGCAAAATATGGAGTGCCTGCACTTCGGGACGCGCTCGAGTAAATAAACGTCGCAATTTATTCATGATTTGCCCAGGGTGACGCTTTCTGATAAATCCAGATACATTAAGCACTGCTTCAAGATGGTTATAAAATCGTTCTATATCCTCAAATGGCGGATATTGTACCCTATCTTCATTATCTACCGAGGATTTTTTTTCATTTATTGCTAGGTATGCCATACGAATTTCATAACTGATCAATTGAACAGCCATGGCTAAATTGAGTGATCCATATTCAGGGTTGGTTGGAATATGAAGATGATATTGGCATCTCTGTAGTTCTTCATTTGTTAAACCAACTCGTTCGCGGCCAAAAATGATAGCCACCGGAGAATTTATTGCCTGGCGGACAGTTTTTTCGCCACATTCGCGAGGCGTTACCTGTGGCCATGATAACGCACGATCGCGCACACTCGTTCCAATTACCAAGCTGCATCCAAGCAAAGCTTGATCTAATGTTTTCACGATAGTCCCTTGACCAATAACATCACTGGCGCCAGCTGATAATGCAATAGCCTGTGCATCCGGCAATATGATTGGATTAACTAAGTACAAATTAGTTAGTCCCATCGTTTTCATCGCACGGGCAGTTGATCCCATATTTCCGGTATGCGAGGTTTCAACCAAAATAATGCGAATATTTTCTAGCATGATTCTCTTTATTTGGTGTTAATAATCAGGCTATTCTACCACAATCATAGTCATGTTGACGAATCTCTGTTATACTGCCGAACTTGCTTAAACCTTGTTCTTTAACATTCCAGTGGAAATAACCCATGCATCCAATGATAACTATTGCTATACGGGCAGCTCGCCAAGCAGGTAACTTTATTGCTAAAAGCTATGAAAAACCTGACTCTATCGAAATAATGGCAAAAGGCCAAAATGATTTCGTGACCAATATTGATAAAAAAGCAGAACAAATCATTATTGAAGTCATTCAAAAATCTTATCCTACTCATACCATTATTACCGAAGAGAGTGGTCAAATACTTGGTGAAAAAAATGATATTCAGTGGGTTATTGATCCTTTGGATGGCACAACCAATTGCACTAAACGCTTACCCCATTTTGCCGTCTCCATCGCAGTACGTATTAACGGCCGTACAGAAATCGCCGCTATCTATAATCCTATGCTTAATGAGCTATTTACTGCGGTACGTGGGCAAGGTGCACAATTAAACGGTTACCGCCTTCGTCTTAAAAATAATAATGAATTAGAAGGGGCAATTATTGCCACGGGTTTTCCTTTCAAAGCTAAACAACATGCAACTGCATATATTAATATTGTCGCTAAACTATTTAAAAAATGCGCCGATTTTCGCCGCACAGGTTCAGCGGCTTTGGACTTAGCTTATGTTGCTGCTGATCGTGTCGATGGCTTTTTTGAGATTGGCTTAAAACCGTGGGATTTTATGGCTGGAGAACTATTGGTGCGTGAAGCCGGTGGAATTGTAACCGACTTCGTTGGCGGACATAATTATCTCACCTCTGGCAATCTGCTAGCTGGCAGTCCAAGGATAGTGAAAAAAATGGTGCTAGAAATGCAGACCGAGTTAAGCGATCCATTGAAATGCTAAACAATGTGCTTAAAAAGCAATAGCCAAAGTTATATTGAGTTAATAATGTCTTGATGGCGTAACTTTGTCATTTACTAATTGGTGAAGGCTGCAAATGGTAAAAATTCACCATGGTTTTAATTAGTTAAATAAACCCGCTAAATATTTTCAATATTTACTCTTGTTGTCGGTGCTTTATTGCTTAATTGGATATAAAACCCCTATTCCTTTTTCAGACATTAAGGGATATTTTAATGATTAGCCAGCTTGTTTAGTTTTAATATAAAAATTTTTATCTGCATAGTTGGTTAATATTTATCTGTTATTCAAATTAAATGAACAACTTTAACTTAATTGTTTGGCTATTCCATCGAATTTAATGATGTTATTTTTTTTATTCGGGCGAATAAATAGTGCTGGAATGGCAATCAATACCATTAACCAAAATACCCAGTTATGGTGAAAAGGTAAATGTTCATAAACAAAACCTACCACAATTGTCACTAGCGCTAAACCACCTCCTAGTCCAAATGCCGAATAAAATGCTTGCAGCGGAATAATTTCACCTTCGCTACGTGCACTAATAAAACGCATTGCCGCTAGATGACAAACAGTAAAAGTACCACTATGTAAAAGTTGGCTAACTATCAGTATTGGTAAAGTGGTAAAATAGGCCATTAATCCCCAACGAACAACCGCACAACTAGCTGATAACAATAATAATCCACTTACCTGCCAATGACGGAAAAGGACATGGTTAAAGGTAAACACAATCACTTCAGCAACAATACTTAAAGGCCATAACAGGCCAATAATACCATCGGAATAACCCACTTCTTGCCAATAAATTGAAGAAAAACCATAATAGTCCGCATGAGAAGCTTTTAATAAGGTAATGCACAGTAAAAAACGCCAGACTGAGCTATCGGCTAATAATTGCTTCAATGATATAGTTGTATTAACCATTTGGCGATAAGTGGCTTTAGGCATAACTGTAGGTTGTAATAACATCGCCAACAGCATAATGATTATACTGACAAGTAATGCGTAAATAATTATTTTATGTCCTCCGCTATTCGCTAAATAACCGATCCAAGAAGCGCTAATAATAAATGCAATCGAACCCCAAACCCTTAATTTTCCATAATCAAATGTTAACTGTTTTGCCAAGTCGCGGCTAACGCATCGGTTAAAGGTATCATCGGTGAAAAGAAGAGATTGAAAGCCAACATGATAAATAATAACCATAACCAATGTGAACTTACGGTAAATCCAACAGCAAAGAGCAGCGTTAAGCCAGCAAATAGACGCAAAGTCGTAATTAGGTGATAGGCTCATTTCACTATCGGTGCGATCATTAAAGAACCAATAAAACGAGCGGTAAGGCCGGCGGCTAGCAAGATACCGATTATATCAGCCCAAACCCTTCACCATTTAGCCAAATCACGATAAAAGGCAAAAAATGCCATAAGCAAAAAAAATAAGTAAAATAATCTAAAGCAAGCCAACGTGTTGATGGAATAATCATTATTTATTCCCATTTGATTATCGATGTAAAAAGCCCGTTTCAGTTAACAACTAAAACGGGCCGAAAACAGATGACTAAATTTTAACTTATTTATGCATAAACAGGAAACCGTTGGCAAATCAACAATACTTTTTGTTTTACATTTTGGATCACGCTTTCATCATCAATCTTACCCAAAATATCACATATCCAATTGACCAATTCAGCCGATTCTTTTTCTTTAAAACCACGACGAGTAATGGCGGGTGAACCAATACGAATACCTGAAGTAATAAATGGGCTCTGAGGATCATTCGGTACACTATTTTTATTGACGGTAATATTAGCGCGACCCAGCGCAGCATCTGCCTTTTTACCTGTGATCCCTTTATCCACTAAATCTAATAAAAATAAATGGTTTTCAGTTCCACCAGAAACAACCTTGTAACCACGTTTGATGAAAATTTCCACCATCGTTTTCGCATTTTTAGCCACTTGCTGTTGATAAGTTTTAAATTCAGGCTCCATCGCTTCTTTTAATGCAACCGCTTTACCAGCAATAACATGCATTAACGGACCACCCTGAGCACCAGGGAATACGGCAGAATTTAGTTTTTTGTAAAACGCCTCATCAGCACCTTTAGCCAAGATCAAACCACCACGAGGGCCAGCCAAAGTCTTATGGGTAGTGGTCGTCACGACATGTGCATGAGGAACAGGGTTAGGATAAACGCCAGCAGCGATCAAGCCAGCGACATGTGCCATATCAACAAATAAGTAAGCACCAATACTATCTGCAATTTGACGCATTTTAGCCCAATCAACCACGCCTGAATAAGCAGAAAAACCTCCAATGATCATTTTAGGTTTATGCTTTTGTGCCTGAGTGGCTATATCGTCGTAATCAATTTTACCCTCTTCATCGATACCATAAGGAACGATATTATAAAGCTGACCGGAAAAATTGACGGGTGAGCCATGGGTTAAATGTCCACCATGTGCCAAATTCATGCCTAATACCGTATCACCAGGTTGCAATAAAGCCATATAAACAGCGGTATTAGCTTGTGAACCTGAGTGGAGCTGAACATTAGCAAAATCCGCATCAAATAAAGTTTTTGCTCGATCTATAGCGAGTTGTTCGACAATATCAACATATTCACAACCACCATAATAACGTTTACCAGGATATCCTTCGGCGTATTTATTCGTAAGTTGCGAACCTTGAGCCTGCATAACTCTTGGACTGGTATAATTTTCTGAAGCGATTAACTCAATATGCTCTTCCTGACGCTTAACTTCATTTTCCATTGCCTGCCATAGTTCTTGATCATAATCTGCAATATTCATTTCACGCTTTAACATTTACTTCTCCTGACTCAGCCACATTTTAAATCTTTATTCAACTAAATGACTATCACACAGTGTAAACTCTTTTAGCTCACTGAGATAGCCCAAAAATAAAAAATTACGCAAACGATTGCCACATCCGAATTATCAAATAAAAACATTTCTCAATAGCGATTTTGTTGCCAATTAAAATATGCTAATTCAATCTCAGTTTTACAATTAATTATTTACTTTTAACATTAAACAATTTAAGTTGCATATTAAATGTAACTTATAAACTCTGACCAAAACTTAGGAACTTTATATGATAGATACTCAAACTATCGCGACCGTCAAATCAACTATTCCTCTTATTGTCTCCACCGGCCCTAAATTAACCGCTCATTTTTATCAGCGTATGTTGCAACATAACCCTGAATTAAAAGATATTTTCAACATGAGTCATCAAATTAATGGTGAACAAAGAGAAGCTTTATTCAATGCCATTTGCCTCTCTGCCAGCAATATTGATAATGTTTCAGCCTTACTGCCTGCCATTGAAAAATCGCCCAAAAACATGCCAGTCTGAATATAAAACCTGAACATTATTCGATTGTAGGTCAACATCTATTGCATACCATTGATGAGCTATTTCAGCCTGGAAAAGAAATTATTGATGCCTGGGCTAAAGCTTTTCACGTACTAGCCGATATCTTTATTAACCGTGAAGAGCAGATCTACCAAACTAAATGAAGAGCGTATCGGAGGTTGGCCAGGTTTACGTCATTTCAAAGTGGCTAAAAAGATCCCGCGCAGCGAAACGATCACCAGTTTTCAATTTATTCCAGAAGATGGTAATGAAGTAGTCGATTTCCGCCCTGGACAATATTTAACTATTTACCTACAGGATAATGAAAAACTCACTAATCAACAAATTCGGCAATATTCATTAACCAATGCACCTAATGGCAAAATTTATTGTATCGCTGTAAAACGTGAAGAAACAGGAAGTGTGTCAAACTATCTTCATAATGAGATAAAAGAAGGTGACACCGTCAAACTGGCACCACCCTGTGGTGATTTTTTTCTCGCCGTTAATGCCGATACACCAGTAACACTAATTTCAGCCGGTGTCGGCTTAACGCCGATGATAAGTATGTTGGAAAAGTTACATCAGCAACAACATAAAGCACCACTGAATTGGCTACACGCGACAGAGCATGGTGGACATCACGCTTTGCTAATGAAGTAAAAAATAAATTAACCAATTTTACTCATGGCTTCAGTGCCGTTTGGTATAACAATCCACGATAACAAGACAGACCACAAGAACAGTACCAATACCAAGGGTTAATGGAGCTGTCAAAAGTAAAAGAGCAGCTTAATCTTAAAAATATGCATTATTACTTCTGTGGTCCAGTCAACTTTATGCAATTTATTGCCAAACAGTTGCTCGCCATGGGAGTAAATACCAGTCACATCCACTATGAGTGTTTTTGGACCACATAAAGTTCTTGAGGGAAATGAACAATAATAATTAAAACCCTCCCTAAAACCAGGGTTAGTGGTAACAGGTGGAACAAAAAGTTACAGATTCCATATCAACTCCTTTGTAACTTTCAACCATCTGTTACCCTTTAAAATCAAATAGCCGCTTCATCCTGCTCGCCGGTTCGAATACGGATCACATGAGCAATATCATAAACAAAAATTTTGCCATCACCAATTTTTCCTGTTTGTGCCGTCTGTATTATCGTTTCAATACAACTGTCAACAATATCGTCCGGAACAACAATTTAAATTTTTACTTTAGGCAAAAAATCAACCATATATTCTGCACCACGATAAAGTTCTGTATGACCTTTTTGGCGGCCAAACCCTTTTACTTCCGTCACTGTCATTCCGGTTATGCCGACATCTGCTAAAGCTTCTCTTACATCATCCAACTGGAAGGGTTTGATAATTGCATCAATTTTTTTCATCAAATTATCCTATTATCACCAGTTTTTACGACCAAAAGCCGAAGTAATTGGGTAACGCCTATCCTTGTTGAAATTTCGCATTGTAACGCGCGGACCTATCGGTGCCTGACGCCGTTTATATTCATTAATATCAACTAACTTGATCACTTTACGAACTGTTACTTCATCAAATCCAGCTGCAACTAATTCACTGACCGATTTATCCTGTTCAACATAACCTTCCAGGATCGCATCCAATACAGCATAAGGGGGTAAATTATCCTGATCGAGCTGCCCTGGCGCTAACTCAGCAGAAGGCTGCCGTTCGATCACGCGCTGAGGGATGATTGGTGAAATCGTATTTCGATACTTTGCTAGCTCAAATACTAACATCTTTGGTACATCTTTAAGCACCGCAAACCCGCCGGCCATATCACCATAAAGAGTGGTATAACCAACGGCGGACTCACTTTTGTTACTGGTCGTTAATACTAAACGGCCAAGCTTATTCGATATTGCCATCAGAATGATAGCCCGACAGCGAGCCTGCAAATTCTCTTCGGTTGTGTCGGGCGCCATGCCGATAAATAATGGTGACAAACCTGCCATAAATGCATCATACATAGCTTCAATAGATATTATCGCAAATTCAATATCTAACAATGCTGCCTGCCCTTTGGCATCATGGATACTCATTTCAGCGGTATATTTGAAAGGCATCATTACTGCCTGAACTTTATCTTTACCTAAAGCATCTACTGCAATAGCCAAGGTTAAAGCTGAATCAATTCCGCCTGATAATCCCAAAATAACGCCAGAGAATCCATTTTTATTGATATAGTCACGGGTTGCCATGACTAATGCTTCATAAACCTGGGCTATTGGTGATAAAGTTTTTGCTGAATTAGCCACTGGCAATGGTTCATCATCATTAAATTTACACTGGAGAACTTGCTCAGCAAACTGCGCTAAATAATGCGTTATATCACCCTTGCCATTGAATACTTTTGATCCGCCATCAAAGATGAACTCATCTTGTCCACCAACCTGGTTTAAATAGACAATTGGTAATTGGGTTCTTTGGCAGTGTGATTTTAATAATGTTGAACGAATATGGGGCTTTTCATGATTGTAAGGTGAAGCATTAATGATAATGAGGACATCAGCTCCTTGGGCTTTAATTGCATCAACTGGCTCATCAAACCAGACATCTTCACAAATTAAAAAACCTAACTTATAACCTTTAAATGGTATTACACAAGTTTCGTTAGCTGAATGAAAATAACGCTTTTCATCAAAAACACCATAATTAGGCAATTGTTGCTTAAAATATTGCGCCACTAACTGCCCCTGCCAGAAAAATGACAATGCATTATAACATTTTTCGTTTTGCCAGCATGGATGACCAACAACAGTGGCGATATTTTGACTAGCGTCTTTCAGACGATCAAGCTGTTTGCTACAGCGTTGGTAAAAATCCGGCCGAAAAAGTAAATCCTCGGGCGGATAGCCAGTTAAAGCTAATTCCGAAAACAGAATAAGATCTGCCCCCTGTAACTGTTGAGCCTTAGCTTCCTGCAACATGCGTTCACAGTTGCCTTCAATATCACCTACCAGCCAATTTAATTGTGCTAGTGCAATATTCAGCGTTCGGTTCATAAAATTTCATTCTCCAGACATAATAAAAATTATTCTTTAAAATCACTAGCATCCAGTTTATGCCTGGCTAATAACTTATAAAACTCCGTTCGGTTTCGACCTGCCATACGCGCGGCATGGGTAACATTACCTTTTGTCATTTGTAACAATTTACGCAAATAATTAAGCTCAAATTGATTGCGAGCCTCAACAAAAGTAGGTAATGCTGTATTCTCGCCTTGCAGCGCCTGAATGACTAATGCTTCACTAATAACCGGCGCGGTTGTTAATGCAACACACTGCTCAATAACATTAACTAATTGCCTTACATTACCCGGCCAACTTGCCGCCATTAAACATTTCATTGCATCCCTCGATAGGCTACGCACAAAAGGTTTATGACGCTTTATTGATTCCTTTAACAAATGATTTGCTAATAAAGGGATATCCTCCGAACGCTCATTAAGGGTAGGAATTTTGATATTTACCACATTCAAACGGTAATAGAGATCTTCCCGAAATTCATTTTTTTCCATTGCCTTTGGTAAATCACGATGGGTCGCTGAAATAATTCGAACATCAATATCCAAATCACGGTTACTGCCTAAAGGCCGCACTTTACGTTCTTGCAAAACCCGCAATAGTTTCACTTGAAGAGACAAAGGCATATCACCAATTTCATCGAGAAATAGTGTCCCACCTTGCGCAGCGAGAAATAGACCTTCACGATGTGTAACCGCACCGGTAAAAGCGCCCTTGGCATGACCAAACAGCTCCGATTCTAAAAGCTGCTCAGGTAAAGCCCCACAGTTAATTGCAATAAAGGGCTTTTTAGCTCTAGGAGTAGCACGATGAATTGCTCGTGCCAACACTTCTTTACCAGTACCACTTTGCCCATTTATTAAAACACTAACATCAGATTGCGCCACCATACGTGCCTGTTCTAATAAACGAAGCATTATCGGGCTACGAGTGACAATTTCCTCACTCCAATTTTCATCAGAAACGGAAATTGACATAGCCAAGGCTTCACCAATCGCTTTATAGAGGGCATCACGATCAACCGGTTTAGTGAGAAAACTCGATACCCCTCTTTGTGTTGCCGCTACCGCATCAGGGATTGAACCATGCGCCGTTAAAATAATGACCGGCATGCCTGGCTGCTGTTTCTGTATCTCCGCAAAAAGTGCCATGCCATCTATTTCATCCATACGCAAATCACTGATAACCAGATCAATTTTATCTTTTGCTAGAATTTTCAAGGCATCCACACCATTTTTTGCGGTAACCACCTTAAATCCTTCACTAGTCAAACGCATACCCAATAATTTCAATAGACCGGGATCATCATCTACCAATAATAGATTGGCTGATTTATGCACTGTCATTGGGGATTTTCTCCCCTTTTATCAAACTGATGAGACTCTTTAATCACATCTGTCGTTTTCGGCTCTGCGCTATTTGCTGTTGAATTGGTAATGCTTTTATCCATTTTTCCACTTGAAACAGCTTGTTCCTGCTGTTTGCGTGAAGAAAGTTGTCGTTCAATATCGGTCAGATTTTCCAACTTACGTGAGACAATATTTAATTCATAGGTTAGATGAGCCTTTTGTTCAGCTAAACAATCTAGTTTATTATCGCTCTCTTGTTGTAAACGTAAATATTTAGCATTTACTTCTTCAACATTAACAATCTGAATTTGCTTTTCACGCCATAATTCTAACAATGGGCGAATAGGTGAAGGGAACTGCAAACTATAAATATTCAAATTATCAATCATTTGACGCCGGGCAGTGACGGTTGGCTCTGCAACATCGAGTAAAATATTATGTCGAAAAACATTTTGCCAATTAATTAACTGAATCGTTTTAGCCATCAAAGCTGCTTGCTCTTTATTCAATCGATTAGCACAGTCAACAATTCTCATCCAGTAAAGCGGATTATCTGAAGCATTCTCACTATCTATATTCCATATTTTTTCACAAGTAACATAGCGATAATCTGTTATACGTTCCTCTATTGGTATCGATTCATTTATCATATCCAGTGGTACTGGATGGTGATATTTACTACAAGCTATTAATAAAAAAGGTAAAAGAAGTGTTGTTAACTTTACTTTCCATTTAGTGGAAAAAAATCCCCCACAACTTAGCTTCGCAGATGCAATATGCCATGTTTTCCGCATTATCCCTGCGGCTATTAGGGCGTTGTAATTAGACCAATTTGGCATTATTCATACTCTGTGGTTAGTGGTAGCTCAATACGAAAACAAACATCAGCAAACTGACAATCAATAAGCAACAATTGACCATTCATTCTTTTAATACAATCTTGGGCAATGCTTAATCCTAACCCGCTCCCTTTTACTGACCCTTTACGCAATAAAGATCCCTGAAAAAAAGGTTCATAAATCATATTTTGTTCAGATTCTGGGATAGGTGTTCCTGTATTAGCGATATCGATTTGGAGTTTATCATCAGTTTCATTGCTTATTATCCAAATCTTACCCGATTCAGAACCGTAGTGCACTGCATTAGAATAGAGATTATCGATCACTCTTGCCAAAAAAGTTGGCTCTGCACAACAATGAGTAATATTTAACTCAATTTCAGTTTGAATATTTTTAGCTCTAGCCGTTAGATTATGTGAGGAAACCACATTTGCCACTAACTTGGTTAAATCAATTTGCTGAATCAGTGCTGGCCCATCGGCTAACTGACGATTATAGTCTAATAATTGCTCAATGAGTTGTTGCAAATGTTTACTACTATTATCCAAAATAGCGACAACCTCTCGTTGATCTAAAGTCAAAGGCCCTGCTACTTCATCGGCTAATAGTTCAGCCCCTTCACGCATACTGGCTAAAGGTGTCTTTAATTCATGAGAAATATGACGTAAAAATTCATGCCGTTGTGATTCCAACCAGCTCAGTCGCTCACTTAACCAAACAATACGCTGAGCTAATGAACGTAACTCACTAGGGCCCTTAAAACGTTCAAGTCTGTTGAAAAGTGTTCCTCCTGCCCCAAGATGATTAATCATACGCTCAATAGCTTTAACCGGACCAATAATCATTCTAGTAAACAACACAACTAATAATACACTCAATAAAAACACAATTAGCGTTTGCCAACCAAAATATTGACCTTTTTCAGCAATTGCATTCTGCAATTGCGTACCTCGTCCAAATACAACATCACGTGTTAATTGTACTAACTGATTGTTGGTAACCGAAAAACGTTCAAGTGCCGTCGCCATTGCCGGGATAGGTGAGTTATTTTCGCATTTTAAATCGGAGAGATCTTCCAGTAAGGTTTGAATAGTCGTGATTTGGTTTCTATCAGGCAAAATAGTCATTTGGCGAGCTAGCATCTCACTATATTCTTGCCGTTTTTTCTTATATAGAGCAGCAAAAGTTTGATCGTTTAACACACAGTATTGACGATAGCTACGCTCCATTTCAAGCGCAGTACTCGTCATGATTTCACTGCGCCTAGCATCAAGCAAAGTGGTACGGTTGATATCAGCCGCTTGATTACTCAATTGATCTAAACTTTGATAGGCCTGGTATGCCAATATTAATAATGGCAAAAGAACCAATAAAAAAGCCATCACCACCAGTTGGCGTAGTGAACGCGGAAAAGAATGCCACTTATTCAAAGAAATCATTTCATTACCTATTCATACTATTATGGTAACAGAACTTATATTCGATAGTGAATTTGCCTGCCGATTTAATAAAAAATTTCTAATTTGATTATTATGTGAAAAACAGTCTTTTAATCACCAAAATTGAGGGTAACATTTTAATTAATAAGGAAATAAGGCAAGGAGAGTAAATAATATTCATGCGCTTAAGCAGCAATAAATACTTTATTAAATAATTCACTGCGCCCCACCGATATTGGCGAGGAGAGCAGCGAATTTTTAATAGATGGTGCCTCACTCCACGTGTCGCCCGATGTTTGATAAAGCTTGTTTATAAGCAAATATCATGCTGATGGACGGTAGGCACCTGACTTTTGGCATCATTCCTGGCTTATGTGGTGTGCATCCCTCTATATTGGGACCAACATAAAAAGTTGAATGAGCGACTGCCCAATATAATATGCACCTTATATGCCAACTTTTTAAAAATTTTATTAACTTATTAAAATTTAATATAAAATAAATTTCTTAAGCATTTAAAATGGTTTTTCATTAAATTTAATGCCATGATTTTTAATAAAAATGTCTCCAATTAGAGACATTTCATTGGATGAATAAAATACTAACAAAAAAATCATATAATTAAATGTCTCCAATTAGAGACAACTTATTTTTATCACTTAGCTAATTGACGACAGTTATAAGATTTAATAAGCAAATTTAAATAATAATCAACATCAAATTTCAGCTAAATTTAGCTCATAATGAAATTTATTTTTTACTTATTTTCAATCAACCGCGCAAAAACTAAAACTACATTTTATCTCCTATGACTAACCAAGTTTTTATTACTTGAATTAGCCATAGGGAAAAATATTTATATCAATATCAACCCAGCTGCCGCCGCGCATTACGAAAAATACGCATCCAGGGGCTATCTTCGCCCCATTCTGGCGGATGCCATGAATGGGTAACTGTACGAAATACTCGCTCCGGATGCGGCATCATGATAGTCGCCCGCCCATCTAAGCTGGTCAATGCAGTAATACCATTAATCGATCCATTTGGATTTGCTGGATACTGCTGAGTAACCTGACCATAACTATCAACAAAACGTAGCGCGACTAAATGATTTTTTTCCAACTGGTCAAGATGCGCAATATCTCGCATTTCAACTTGACCTTCACCATGAGATACCACTATTGGTAGCTGACAATCAGCCATATCTTGTAAAAATAGTGAAGGACTTTCCATCACTTTTACCAAACTAAAACGCGCTTCAAAGCGTTCTGAACGATTACGTACAAATCGTGGCCAATGTTCAGCACCTGGAATCAACTGATTGAGATTAGACATCATTTGACAGCCATTACATATGCCTAATGATAAAGTATCAGAACGAGTAAAAAAGCCCGCAAATTCGTCACGTACGCGTGAATTGAATAAAATTGATTTTGCCCAGCCTTCTCCCGCCCCCAATACATCACCATAAGAAAAGCCGCCACAGGCAACTAATAGCTGAAAATCAGCGAGTGTTACTCTGCCTGCTAACAAATCACTCATATGCACATCAATGGCAGTAAAACCTGCACGGTGAAATGCGGCCGCCATTTCAACATGGGAATTGACACCCTGTTCACGTAAAACAGCCACTTTAGGTGACGGGGTTGCCATAATATAAGGCGCTGCAATATCATCTGCTGGATCAAAGTTTATTTTTACATTCAATCCAGGATCTGTCAGATCTTGTTTAGCCTGGTGTTCTTGATCTGCACACGCAGGATTATCACGTAAACGTTGCATTTGCCAGGTAGTCTCAGCCCACCATAAACGCAATTGGCTACGTTTTTCACGGTAAATTTTTCTACCGTGACTATTGATAGTAACAATATCGTCTTTAATTGCCGTACCAAGATACTGTACACACCCAGCCAATCCATGCTCGGCCAAACATGCTTCCACCATTTCCCTATCCGCTTGCTTGACCTGGATGACTGCCCCTAATTCTTCGCTAAATAAAGCAGCAAGAATATCTTTATCATAATGACTGATATCAATATCTAAACCACAATGACCGGCAAATGCCATTTCTGCTAATGTAACAAATAGGCCACCATCGGAACGATCATGGTAAGCTAATAATTTTTGTTCTTTTATAAGCGCCTGAATTGCATTAAAGAAACCGGTTAATAATTTAGCATCACGGACATCCGGGGCATGATCACCTATTTGCCGATATACCTGTGCAAGTGCTGAACCTCCCAATGCATTATGACCTTGCCCGAGATCAATTAATAATAATGCATTATTTTGATCACTTTTCAGTTCAGGTGTAACCGTCAGACGAACATCCTCAACCCGAGAAAAAGCGGTAATAACCACAGAAAGCGGCGCCGTCATTTCACAAATCTCTTCGCCATCATGCCAGGTGGTCTTCATTGACATCGAATCTTTACCAACCGGGATGGTTAAACCTAATGCCGGACATAGCTCTTCACCAATAGCCTTCACCGCTTGATACAAACCGGCATCTTCACCAGGATGTCCCGCTGCTACCATCCAATTAGCGGAAAGCTTCACCCGTTTTAAGTCCTGAACATAAGCAGCAGCGATATTGGTCAAAGCTTCTCCAACCGCCATCCGGCTAGATGCCGCATAGTCCAATAGCGCAATGGGTGATCGCTCACCGATCGACATAGCTTCGCCATAATAACTTTCTAAACTAGCTGTCGTGACCGCACAATCAGCAACCGGGATCTGCCAAGGACCAATCATTTGATCGCGAGCCACCATTCCGGTAACACTGCGATCACCAATAGTAATCAGAAAAGTTTTCTCTGCTACAGCTGGCAAATGTAATACCCGTTTAACTGCTTCGGTTAAGGTTATCATTCCTCGATTAATCGGCTTACCGGCAGCAAATTGAGAACTAACATCACGTAGCATTTTAGGCATTTTACCTAACAAAATATCTAGCGGCATGCAAATAGGCTGGTTAGTAAAATAACTATCATTAAGAACAAGATCGCGATTTTCCGTCGCTTCACCAATAACAGCATATGGCGCGCGTTCTCGACGACAGATAGACTCAAATAGGGGAAGTTGTTCAGGTAAAACAGCTAATACATAGCGCTCTTGAGATTCATTACACCAAATCTCACGAGGATCCATGCCTGGTTCATCATTCAATATTTGACGTAGTTCAAATATTCCGCCTCGATCAGCATCATTCACTAACTCAGGCATAGCATTAGAAAGCCCACCAGCGCCAACATCATGAATAAATAGGATTGGGTTATCAGTTCCCAACTGCCAGCACCGATCAATAACCTCTTGACAACGACGCTCCATTTCAGGGTTATCACGTTGCACCGAAGCGAAATCAAGATCAATATCAGACTGCCCTGAAGTCATCGATGAAGCGGCGCCACCTCCCAGCCCAATATTCATCGATGGGCCACCTAATACGATTAATTTAGCGCCAACTGGAATATTGCCCTTTTTAATATGTTCTGCCCGAATATTACCTATACCGCCTGCTAACATAATCGGTTTGTGGTAACCACGTAACTCTACTCCATTATGACTATTCACTAGCTCTTCATAAGTGCGAAAATAACCTAATAAAGCGGGTCGGCCAAATTCATTATTAAAAGCGGCGCCACCCAATGGCCCATCAAGCATAATATTAAGCGCACTAACAATACGCTGTGGTTTGCCAAAATTTTGTTCCCAAGGTTGTTTAAAACCTGGAATACGTAAGTTAGAAACAGCAAATCCAACTAAACCGGCTTTAGGCTTTGCACCACACCCTGTTGCCCCTTCATCACGTATTTCTCCACCTGAACCGGTGGCAGCACCAGGCCAAGGAGAAATAGCTGTTGGGTGGTTATGAGTCTCTACTTTCATCAAAATATGAGCATTTTCATGATGATAATCATACTTGCCGGTTACTGGATCAGGAAAAAAACGCCCAATATTCGATCCTTCCATTACGGCAGCGTTATCTTTATAAGTTGATAAAATATAATCTGGCGTTTGTTGATAAGTATTTTTTATCATACTAAACAAAGAATTAAGTTGTGATTTACCATCAATAACCCAACTGGCATTAAATATTTTATGGCGACAATGTTCTGAATTAGCTTGCGCAAACATATAGAGTTCAACATCCGTTGGATCCCGTTCTAATGTTTGGAAGGCATCCATTAAATAATCAATTTCATCTGTAGCTAACGCTAAGCCTAATTCAATATTTGCCAATTCAAGTGCACGACGACCGTTTTTTAATATTTCTATCGTCACCATCGGTGCCGGCTTATGGTGCATAAAGAGTGATTTTGCTTGCTCGAAAGAAGTCCAAATAGTTTCAACCATCCGATCATGCAAAATGACAGATAAATCATCCAATTGTGATATATCCAATGGCGAGGAATAAATAATATAATAAGCAATTCCACGCTCAAGCCGGATAACCTGCTGTAATCCACAGTTATGAGCAATATCCGTTGCCTTTGAAGACCAGGGTGAAATAGTGCCTGGTCGAGGAGTCACCAAGAGTAACTGGCCAGAAGGCTGTTGCTCAGTTAATGAAGGACCATAATGAAGCAATTGACTTAGTTTTTGTCGATCATCCTGATTTAATGGCGCACCAAGTTCAGCAAAGTGTACATATTCAGCATAAATGTCAGTAACCGGTAGTTGCTGCTGCTGGCATAGGGAAAGAAGCTTAGTAATGCGAAATGTCGATAAAGCGGGTGAGCCACGCAGAATTTCCATAGTAATAGATTCTCTTAACTTATAAAGCTGGCCTGAAGGATATGTATCAGGAAAACTGGAAGGCTATTATAAAGCATCATGAACCGTTACGAAACCGTTTGCGTGCACATTTATCACACATCTGAAAATGTTAAATATATGTAAAATATATTAAATTAAGTTGCAAATTCTACTTTTGTTAAGCAAAATGTCGGGCTCTTAAAAAATTGGCCATAATTTGGTCATTTTAATTAAGAAAATATGTTTAACTAACGAGATATAACCATTTGATCAATATCAGAATTAATTATCTTATTATCGTTATTGTCTCTATAATTTCTGTTGGTGTCATTACACTTAATATTGAGTGGCCCAACCAGCAGCAAGACCAGGTGAAGAGAATTATTTCTCGCGGTGAATTACGTGTAAGTACCATTAATTCACCCCTTATGTCCTTTAACGATAAGCAAGAAGCAAGCGGATTTGATTACGAACTGACTAAACGCTTTGCCGATTACCTTGGCGTAAAGCTACGTATCAATGTACGTTCAAATATCAATCAACTTTTTAATGACCTTGAAAACGGTAATAGTGACTTTATTACTGCAGGGCTTCTTTATAATGAGAAGCGCCTCGATAAAGCACAGCCTGGCCCTGCCTACTATACCGTTTCCCAGCAGCTAATTTATCGCAAAGGGGTAAGTCATCCACGCTCTTTGAATGATGTAAAAGGAAAGTTTGTCGTTGCCACTGATTCAGTAAACGCTAATACGCTGCAACAGTTGAAGCAAAAATATCCAAATCTTCAATGGGAAGAAACCAGTCATTATAATGCGACTGAGTTATTGCAACTGCTCTCTGAAGGGAAAATTGATTATACCTTAGAAAATTCTATTGTCGTCGCTATGCAGCAACGTATTCATCCAAACATTGCTATCGCTTTTAATGTTAGCGACGATCATAGCCTTAATTGGTATATGAAACGCTCAAAAGATAATAGTCTAAATGCAGCAATGTTAGACTTCTTCAATAAAAGTAATGAAGAAGAACTTTTAACACGTTTAAATGAAAAATATTTTGGCCATGTTGCTACTTTTGACTATTTTGATACGCTTTCTTTTATTACTGCAATTAATAAAACTTTGCCAACCTATAAGCATCTATTTAAAAAATATGCAGAAGATATAGATTGGCGTCTACTAGCAGCAATTTCCTGGCAGGAATCACACTGGGATCCACTAGCCACATCACCCACCGGTGTTCGTGGTTTAATGATGCTAACAGTACCTACTGCACAAACTATGGGTGTGTCAGATAGGCTGGATCCAGAGGAAAGTATTAAAGGTGGCGCCGCTTACTTGCAATATCTGATTTTGCGCTTACCAACTACTATTGCGCCTGATGATCGTATTTGGTTTGCCTTATCGGCCTATAATATGGGGTTGGGACATATGCTTGATGCCAGGAAACTGACACGCATACAAGGCGGAGATCCTGACAGTTGGTTAGATGTAAAAGCCAGACTGCCGCTACTTAGCAAAAAAAAATATTTTGCTAAATTAACCTACGGTTATGCACGTGGCTATGAAGCCTATCGCTATGTGGAAAATATCCGCCGTTATCACCAAAGTTTGGTGGGTTACCTACAGAATAAGGAAATGAATCAAAATATGCAGCTCGCTGCAAGGGATCCGCTATTATTCTCTAGAACCAGCAGCAAAGAAAAAAGTAGTGACTAATTTAGCTAATCATTACAAACAGTATTAGCTTCTATTTCTGCCTAAGCCGCCTTACTAAGCTACTTAGGCAGATTTAATTTATCAACGCTACCCTTTCCTGGCCAATTTTTTTCTGCTCGACGCTGTTGAAAAAAACCGCTTAACATCGTCGAACATTCATCGGCCAAAACCCCTCCCAATACCAGAATACGATGATTCATATCCGGATGATTAAAAAGAATCAATAATTGAACCAGCAGCACCAGTTTTTTGATTAGAGGCGCCATATACTAAACGACCGATGCGCGCATGGATCATAGCTCCGGCACACATAATACAAGGCTCGAGTGTCACATAAAGCGTCGTATTGAGTAAGCGATAATTTTGTAAAGATTGACCCGCTGCCCGCAAAGCTAAAATTTCCGCATGAGCAGATGGATCATGAGACAAAATAGGATGATTCCAACCTTCTGCAATCAATTCATCTTCATGTACTAATACCGCGCCAACAGGAATTTCACCTTTTTCTTGACCATTTTTGGCTAGTAAAATAGCTTTTCGCATCCAATAAACATCTTTTTGGGCTTGATCCACGAATAAAAACCTCAAATATTAATTTAAATCGCAAAAATAATTATAATATAATATCAACTTATGATTTAATAACTCTTTAATACTAATTCATAGCCATCTCATATAATAAATAACATCAATAAACCACCCAAAAAATCACTTATATTATTAATAAAATTAACTAATTTAACTCAGTGTATTGTTGCATTAAGGGTAGTCACTGATCTAAATAGGATATAATAAATGATAAAAAAATTAATAAATGATAATCGAAATTATTCGCTGAAAATATCGCTACTTATTATATTATTCAGCCTAATTCATTACGCTATGGGTTACCCACCAAGACTAAACTATACAGCTGGTATCGTCGCATTGCTAATCGTTATCAATCAGTTACGAATAATATATAGTGGATTCATTATTATATTCACCATTATTGCAGCGCTATATTTTCCGATTAGGGTACTTTATGGTACTCCCTCACTAACCATAGCAACATCAGTTACTTATACCAATTTAAATGAAGCAATAGAATTTATTAGTAATATTCCATACTATCTTTATGTTGGATCATTATTTATTTTACTGTTCGGCTTTTTCTGTACAACATTTAAGCTTAAAACCGGTAACAAAACAAAGATTGGTGCTTTTATTACCTTTTTGGCGTTTCTTCTATATGGCCCAATAAAAGATTATAAAGAAACGGGTGAATTCGATATTTTAAATAGCGGTTATCCAGAAATCAAATTTGTCAAAGACTTTAATAGTGCCAAGGAAGAAACCAATAAACTGTTTAATTTATTTGCGCAAACAGATGACTTCCAGCCAAACAATAGTGCCACGCCATTTGATACCTATGTTATGGTGATTGGTGAAAGTGCTAGACGCGATTTTATGCACGTTTATGGCTTTCCAATTAATAATACCCCATTTATGGATAGCGCTAATGGTATTGTATTCAACCATTATATTTCAGCCGCTTCATCAACTATTCCATCATTAACCAGTTCCCTGACCCAAGCGCCCAAATTAGCCAATAGCGTTATTGCGCTGGCAAAAAAATGGGGATTTACTACCTATTGGTTGTCAAATCAGGGAGCTGTTGGTATCTACGACACACCGATTGCTTCTATAGGGAAAAAAGCAGATCATTCGTTTTTTCTGAAAAGAGCAAGTTATAATAGTAAAGAGACCAATGATGATGAATTACTGCCACAAATTGTAACAGCAATCAAAGCTCCTCAGGCCAAAAAATTCATTATTGTTCATTTAATTGGTAGTCATCCTCGCGCTTGCGCAAGGACTAATGATCACTATGAAACTTTTTACAAAAGTGAAGAGATTTCATGCTATATACAGAGCATAAAAAATACTGATCAACTGTTAGCAACAATTCATCAATATTTAACCGACAGCCAATCAAAATGGACAATGATCTATTTTTCTGATCATGGCCTCGGTTTCGTCAATAAAAATAACCCGAGTGACCTAAAACTTACCCATAATGATCAATACCGTCAGGATTATGAAGTACCACTATTTATTAGTTCTTATAATTCTAACGACCGGCAGTACATTACTGCTGCTAGAAGTGGAATTAACTTTTTAACTCTATTTTCTAAATGGTCAGGCATTGACGATGCCAGTATTGACCATTCTTGTCATATGATTTCAAACGATATTTGTCATCAACAAAATAGTGTTATTGACTGTAATAATAAACGAATTGACTATACAAAATTACCGTCAGATATGGCGCCATGACATTATGCCAAATAGCAAACAGCGAATAAGGCAAATATTGTGGTTATAGCGTGATAATTTTTTATCTGAGGCATAAAATATACTGCGTTTATTCACGGCTTTAGCTTAATAATACATGCAGTTTTTTGACTAATTTAATGATATAAGCAATATTTTAAATAGAGCTTAAAATGTCACTATAAATTACTTATCGCTGTATCAATTATGATATATAATAACTTTAAATAGTTTTAAAATAATTGTAACATAGTTTTGTGTTATCTTTTAATTTTTTGAATTGGCGTTACTTATTCGCAATTTCGCTCTATTTAGCAACACAAAAAAATACCAAGCATACATAGGAATACCAACCTGCTATTAAAACAAATTAAAGATATATTCAATACCGCTAGCTGAAAAGTTATATATCTTCATTTTTATTGCAGATTAATAAATTAATTATATGAAAACCGCAAAAAAATACTTTAACTATATAATAATATTATTTATATTCTCACTTTTATTAAATGTTTTTGTTTTCAAAGAAGATTCAAGGCTACCACATATATCTAGTTTTATTATTCTCTTAATTACTTTCTTATTAATAATAAGTAAGAATAAATTACCAAAACTAATTGGATTACTTTTTTTTATTCTTTATAAATATAAAAGTTATATATTCGTTAAATTTTAACGTAAATATAATAACCTCTGTTCTACATTCCATCCTTGAAACCAACATAAATGAAGCTCTATTTATGTCAGGCAGTTTAATGCTAAAGTTAATTTTTCCTACATTAATTTTTACTGCTTTTTTATTTTATCTAATAACAAGAATTAAGAAAAATTTAAAAAATACCTCTCTATTATTGTATTCAGCATTATCGTTTACAGCACTTTCAATGATCCTGGTGGTTTTAGATATCAAAGATGAAAACAGATTAATTTCTAATATCAAAGAAGATAAAAAAACAGCTCGGGATTTTTTTCATCATAAAATACCTTTAGTATTTGGTGACGTGATTTATTTATTTATTTATTTATTTATTTATTTATTTATTTATTTATTTATTTATTTATTTATTTATTTATTTATTTATTTCATCATATGAAAATAATAAATATGCAAATACAGCCGAAATTGAAAAATTTAATCATGCAATATTATCTAAAAAAGACAATAATAATAATAAAAATATTATATTAATCATGGGGAAGACTCACTCTACTCCCGTTATAGTGCATATGGCTATCATTTAGATACAACGCCACATATGACAAAAATATTTTCAACCGAAGATAGCTGCATCTTAAATAACGCCCATTCCAGTTCACCGATAACCCGAGATTCAGTGTCAATGACACTAGCTTTTCACACACCGGAAAATGAAGAAAACCTGTTCAACAATAAATCTATTATTGAAATGGCAAAAGCCAATGGATATAAAACATATTGGTTAGGTTCCCAAGAAATACAAGGTCTGCATGGTTCAAAATTTGGTTTTATCGCTCAAAAAAGTGATGATTTAAGGCTAACCAATTATAACGATAATAAATTAGCCAACCTGCTAGCAAAAGTGTTATCTGATAATGCACAAAAAAGATTTATCATTATTCATCTTTATGGTAATCATTTACCCTATGACAACTATGATGCAATAGATAAAAAAGCTTTACCAAAAGCAGCGGATTATGATCTCACTATTCATCATACTTACAGGATCATAAATGATATAATGAATATCATTTATGCAAAAAATAGATTTTAATTTAATTTATACCGCAGATCATGGCGAGATAGTCAATGTTGATCATGGACTGGAAAAAGGAAGGAACAATATTTGATCCCCTTTATGTATAAATCGACCAATAAACATTTTAATTGTGCTTTTATCGAATCTTTTCGTAATAAAGACGAATACTTAAGTGGTTTGATGAATAAGTATATTTTATCCGAACTGTTTGGCTATGACATTGATAAAAATATTCTTAGAAGCGAAAGAGAATATGATCGAGTGCTAACAGCTAATGAAAATATTTTACCTTTTTCCTTGATAGAATAACAATTACTTAGCAACAATATTGCTGGATTTCAACTTAAAATCCAGCCTTAGATTATATTATTTTGGGTTTTTAGATCAACACGATTTAGCAAAGTATTTTAAAATAGATTTAGCTGCTGCAACACAGATTTTAGCTATGAGTTTACATAAAAGATTTATATCAAAGTACCAACACTCAGTTTTTTTGTTTGTGTACTGTTCTAGCTGCTATTGAAGTGCTTTTTGAACAAACAGTCAACGTAATGCTCATATCCTTATCATTGTTAAGAGAGTAAAATCGATCTGGGTTGCAGCTTTGTATTACTGAATTGGGTTTTTCAATAGAAAAGATATACTGTACAAAATCATCAGTTACAGATAAGATTATGTTTTTAATGCATAATTTACTTATATTTACTCAAATTACTTATAACATATTGCTATGTCTTTATTAATTACTCAACGCTGTATCAATTGTGATATGTGTGAACCAGAATGCCCAAATGAAGCGATTTCAATGGGAGAAGAATTTTACCAAATCAATCCCAATCTTTGCACTGAATGCATTGGCCACTATGATAAGCCAACTTGCCAATCTGTTTGTCCGATCAACAATACCATTTTAAAAGATCCTGATAATCCTGAAACAGAAGAACAATTATGGGATAAATTTGTCCTATTACATCATGCCGATAAAATTTAACTTTCCATAATCACAGTGGCACAAGCATAATTTTGTTCATCAGATAATGATACATGGATATTTTGTACACCTAAAGAATCAGCCAATATTTTTGCTTGTCCTAATAAATTAAGCCCTGGCTTACCTAATTGATCATTAAAAACTTCAAATTGATTGAGCGCTAAACCGTTTCGGATCCCCGTGCCTAAAGCTTTTGCTGCTGCTTCTTTGACCGCAAAACGCTTAGCCAAAAAACGGACTGGCTGAGAATGATGTTGATATTGTCGCCACTCTTGCGCGGACAATATACGTTTCGCCAGATGTTCCTCTAAACGCTTGATAATTTGCTCAATACGTACAATTTCGACCAGATCAGTACCTAATCCAATAATCGCCATTAACAACGCGCCTCACGAAGAATTTTCTTCATATCACTCACAGCTGTCGCCATGCCACTAAAAAGTGCTCGCCCAATAATCGCATGGCCAATATTAAGTTCATATATATCAGGCAATTGAGCAATACGTTGAACATTATGATAAGTTAACCCATGACCCGCATTGACCTTAAGTTTTTTTGCAGTGGCATAACTTATCGCCTGCTTGATACGTTTAAACTCTTCTTGCTGCTTTAACTCGCTCTTAGCATCAGCATAGGCACCAGTATGAATTTCAATAAAGGGCGCGCCAATTTCCACTGCTGCATCAATTTGTTGTTCTTTAGCATCAATGAACAAAGAAACCGTGATACCTGCTTTGGTTAATCGTTTGACCGCCGTTGCGACTAATGCTTGTTGTCCAACAACGTCAAGCCCACCTTCCGTCGTAACTTCTTCACGTCGCTCTGGTACCAAGCAGCAAGATTGAGGTTTGATCTGACAGGCAAAATTGACCATTTCATCCGTTATTGCCATCTCCAAATTCATCCGGGTTTGTAACGTCTGGCGAAGTAACTTAACGTCACGATCAGTAATATGACGGCGATCTTCACGCAAATGAACAGTGATCCCATCAGCCCCAGCTTGTTCAGCAAGAAATGCTGCATGTAGTGGATCAGGATATTGTGTTCCCCGCGCATTTCGCACCGTGGCAACATGATCAATATTAACGCCTAATAATAACTCTGCCATATTTAACTCCTGTTATCCATTTCATAGTTTGAATTTCGTTTATCCATGCAATCATAATATATTCAAAGAGGTTTTAATAACCTCGCTTCAACGCGTTTTAGGCAATATGACCTGGTAAAAAAGCTCACGGCTTTTTAATGGACTTCCCCCCAGATAAGGCTTTAGCGCAATACGGGTAAAACGCTTGGCCGCTCTTAATGTATCGACATCAGGAAACTGACTAGCGGCAAATGCCTTAAGCTGCTTACCGGTAAAACTTAAGTGATCAATAACCAAACTGGCAATAAAACCTTTCTCTTCTCGATAACGGTAAGTCATGCTATCTGCCACCGGCTCACCACTACCGGCACAGTGTAAAAAATCAACACCATAACCTAAATGAGATAGCAATGATAATTCAAAACGGCGCAATGCATGTTCCGACGTATATTCACTACCAGCCAATATCTGCAAACAAGTAAGATATTCAAAAAATAGGGTTTGATAAGGGATATTTTGGGCTAAAACTCGCGCAAGCAATTCATTAACATATAGACCGCTATACAGTACGGTACCGGTAAATGGTAGCGCTAGAGAAATAGGTTCTGCTCCACGCAACGTTTTCATTTCTCCCTTGCCTCCCCAACGGATCAGCAATGGCGTAAAAGGTTGTAAGCAGCCTTTTAAATTAGATCGACGGCTACGAGCACCTTTGGCTAATAGTCGAATACGGCCCTCATTTTCGGTGAAAAAATCTAACAGTAAACTCGTTTCACTATAAGGGCGAGTATGAAGTACAAATGCACGTTGCCAACCGTCCACGGAAACCCGCCTTAATAAAGATCGTCCATATAGCCTAAACTACGCAGTGCACGTTCATCATCAGCCCATCCGGCTTTAACTTTCACCCAAAGTTCAAGATGAACCTTAGTAGCAAAAAGTTTTTCCATCTCCATCCGAGCTTCAATGCCAATTTTCTTAATTTTGCTACCTTTATTGCCAATAACCATTTTTTTCTGGCCATCGCTTTCAACCAAAATCAGGCCATGAATGTTATAGCCACCGCGTTCATTTACCACAAATTGCTCAATTTCAACTGTGACCGAATAAGGGAGCTCATCGCCGAGAAAACGCATTAACTTCTCACGAATAATTTCACCAGCCATAAAACGTTGTGAGCGATCGGTGATATAGTCCGCTGGAAAATGATGTGCTGCTTCTGGCATATGTTGACGGACAATTTTAGTAATAATATCGATACCGGCACCTTTTTCTGCACTAATTGGCACAATATCCAGAAAATTCATTTGCTTGCTAAGAAATTCAATATGGGGCAGCAAACGGGTTTTATCCACCACATTATCAATTTTATTAATCACTAATAATACCGGACAAGGCAAATGACGCAGCTTATTTATTACCATCTCATCATCGTTTGTCCAATGTGTGCCTTCAACAACAAAAATAATCAGTTCCACATCACCAATTGAGCTACTTGCTGCCCGATTCATTAAACGATTTATTGCGCGCTTTTCTTCTACATGCAATCCTGGAGTATCGACATAAATTGTTTGATAATTACCTTCTGTCTCAATGCCCATGATGCGATGACGGGTTGTCTGTGGTTTACGTGAAGTAATAGAAATCTTTTGCCCGAGTAATTGATTCAATAATGTTGATTTACCCACATTTGGGCGTCCTACAATGGCTACAAATCCACAATAGGTTTTCTGTTTGCTCATTCAAGCTCCAATATTTTTAATGCCTGTTCAGCTGCGGCTTGTTCAGCCTTACGACGACTTGAACCCACTCCTTCAACCGGTTCATTTATACCACTAACCTGACAATGAATAGTAAATTCCTGATCGTGCGCTTCACCACGAACTTGAACTACCAAATAACTTGGTAAAGGTAAATGGAGTCCCTGTAAATACTCTTGTAAACGTGTTTTCAGGATCTTTTTGTTTATCACCGGGGCTAATTTCTATTAATCGAGTGTCATACCAAGCTAAAACAATTTGTTCAGTCGTTTGAATATCACTATCTAAAAAAATACTGCCAATTAACGCTTCGATAGTATCTGCTAATATTGATTCTCGACGAAAACCACCGCTTTTTAATTCACCTAGCCCTAAACGCAAACATTCTCCCAAATCAAACTCTCGTGCAAGCTCAGCCAGTGTATTACCCCTGACCAATGTTGCTCGCATACGACTCATATCGCCTTCATCAACCTTAGGAAAACGATGATAAAGATCATTGGCAATCACAAAACTAAGAATTGAATCGCCTAAAAACTCCAATCTCTCATTGTGACTACTACTGGCACTACGATGAGTTAACGCTTGCTTTAATAATTCAATTTGTTTAAAAGTATAGCCAAGCTTACCCTGTAGCTGTTTAATTTCTTGTCGCTCTGACCACTCAATTAAAGAAGAATTCATGTGCTACCAATTATTTCATTATCAAATTACAAAAAGCATACGCAACAGATCTGCAAAATAAATTTTTACAAAACTGTTGCGTTGGCAGGTTTCCTGATATCGTTCAAAAAACCATCATTTTTGATTATCGTGCTATATTCTATATCGATTACGATATCAATCAATTTAGCATTAATGATTAGTTTATCTCATTATTTTATTAGTTAATTGCACCAATACGACTTAAACGCACTCCAGTTGGCCATTCACCCTCGTGCTTATCAAGGCTAAACCAGATAATAACTGCACGCCCAACTAAATTTTCTTCTGGCACAAAACCCCACATACGACTATCTGCACTATTATCCCGATTATCTCCCATCATAAAATAGTGTTTAGGGGGAACAATCCATTCATTGTCTGGTAAACCGGGCTGTTGGTAACGTGACTGGGTATATACTTGTGGGATCACTAAGATTTCATGGCTAGTATCATCTAATTTTTCGATTCTTTCCGCTTGACGTAATGCGTTACTTGGTACTGGTTCGCCCAATGGAATTCGATAACTTCCTTTCTGACTTTCGACCATAGAGTCAATATTAAAAAATAAAGACCATTCACTCTCTTTTAATGAAGAATAGATAATTGGTAACGCTCGAACACAGTTTGAAATTGAACAATTCGGATATATACGTAACTCTTTTTGTTCAGTATCATAAACAATTTTATCACCAGGTAGACCAATAACACGTTTAACAAAATCTACACTAGGATCCTTAGGATATTTAAATACCACAATATCACCACGTTTAGGTTTTCCTGTTTCCAATAATGTCGTTTGGGTAACAGGATCTTGTAATCCATAAGCAAACTTTTCTACTAGTATAAAATCACCGACCAATAAGGTAGGCATCATTGAACCTGACGGGATTTGAAATGGCTCATAAATAAACGAACGTATCACTAATACAATCGCTAATATCGGAAAAATAGATGAACAAGTATCAACCCATGATGGTTTATGAATACTTTCAGCTAAATGCGTCTGCTCTACGCTTCCTTCAGTAACTTTTTGCTGCTGCGCCATTTTTTTCTTACGAACAGGTGCTAATTTAAAACGATCAATACCCCAGATAATCCCTGTAATCAAGGTCGCCAGCGTCAAGATCAAAGAAAAAGTGTTAGCCATTATGACTCCTTACAACGGTTAGTTATCTTTACCTACGTGAAGAATAGCAAGGAACGCTTCCTGTGGTAATTCAACATTACCAAGCTGCTTCATACGTTTCTTACCTTCTTTCTGTTTCTGTAGTAATTTTTTCTTACGGCTAACATCACCACCATAACATTTAGCTAATACATTTTTACGTAATTGTTTCACCGTTGAACGCGCTATAATATGGGTACCAATTGCAGCCTGGATTGCAATATCAAACTGTTGGCGCGGGATCAGATCTTTCATTTTATCAACTAGCGCACGACCACGATATGATGCATTTGCACGATGGGTAATCAATGCTAAGGCATCCAATCTTTCGCCATTAATTAACACATCTACACGCACCATATCAGCCGCCTGGAAGCGGACAAAGCCATAATCCAATGAAGCATATCCTCGTGAAGTAGACTTCAAGCGATCAAAGAAATCTAACACCACCTCAGCCATAGGAATTTCATAGGTTAATGCGACCTGACTACCATGGTAAACCATATTAGTCTGAACACCGCGTTTTTCTACGCAGAACGTAATAACATTACCAAGATATTCCTTAGGCATTAGCATGTTACATTCTGCAATTGGTTCGCGTAATTCATTTATATTATTAAGTGCTGGTAATTTAGAGGGACCATCAACATAGATGACATCACCATTTGTTAACTCAACTTCATAAATAACTGTAGGCGCAGTTGTAATAAGATCCAAATCATATTCACGTTCCAAACGCTCCTGGATAATCTCCATATGAAGTAGACCAAGGAAACCACACCGAAATCCAAAACCTAATGCAGTTGAACTCTCTGGTTCATAAAATAACGAAGCATCATTCAAGCTTAATTTAGCTAAAGCCTCACGAAATGCTTCATAATCATCAGAGCTAATGGGGAATAAACCGGCGTAAACCTGCGGTTTTACTTTTTTAAAACCAGGCAACGCCTGTATTGCAGAATGACGAGCGCCAGTTAATGTATCGCCAACCGGCGCGCCGTGAATATCTTTTATGGCACAGACCAGCCAACCGACTTCACCACAATTTAGTTGTTGACGATCAATTCGTTTGGGTGTGAAAATTCCTAAGCGATCAACATTATAAAGTTGGCCAGAGCTCATCACTTTAATTTTATCACCTTTACAAAGCGTACCATTTTTAATCCGTACCAGCGAAACAACACCTAAATAATTATCAAACCACGAATCAATAATTAATGCCTGCAAAGGCACTGCCAGATCACCTTCTGGTGGTGGGATCTCTTTAACCAGCCGCTCAATTACGTCTTGTACCCCTAATCCAGTTTTTGCCGAACATCGAACAGCATCATGAGCATCGATGCCAACAATATCTTCAATTTCTTTAGCTACCCGATGAGGCTCTGCAGCAGGTAAATCGATTTTATTAAGTACAGGAACAACTTCTAAATCCATTTCAATAGCGGTATAGCAATTAGCAAGGGTTTGCGCTTCCACACCTTGCCCTGCATCAACAACCAGTAATGCCCCTTCACAAGCAGCTAATGAACGGGATACTTCATAAGAGAAGTCAACATGGCCAGGTGTATCAATAAAATTAAGCTGATAAGTTTCACCATCACTGGCCTTATAATTCAGGGTAACACTCTGCGCTTTTATTGTGATCCCTCGTTCCCGCTCCAAATCCATAGAATCTAATACCTGGGCTGCCATTTCACGATCAGAAAGACCACCACAGATCTGGATAATACGATCCGACAGAGTTGATTTACCATGATCAATGTGAGCGATGATGGAAAAATTTCTTATATGTTTGATTTTCAAGGTTATATCTTCTTCTAAATGGCCTTACAAAATCAGTTTTAGCAATAGCTTAGCCCTACAAAGCTAAAACTAATAAAAGCTGTTATAACAATCTTAGGAATGCATTTTACATATAAGCGACAAACAACTCAAAGAATCATTGATAATGAAAAAGTCGTTTTTATGAAATAAGGCGGTTATAGGCATAGATTAGTGACGATATGTAATTACTAATGATAGGCATTTAGGCTTACTATGTCATTCATACTTGCTGTTTTAATTCATCAGGCGGTAAACCTATTTGTAAAATGATCGGTTGATATAGCGTCTCTTTTTCCCAATAATGCGCAATTTTTTTTGCCAGAAAAAAGCCAACACTGCCACCAATAACTGCACCTAAAAAGATAATAAATTGATTTAAAAAAAGAAATTGCATAACCCCACTGCCGATAAAAAGGCCAAGTAATGGGGTAAGGTAAACAAGCATTGCGGAACGTAATAAACTGGCTTCAGGGATCCCGACTTCAATTTTCTGACCAACTATCAGAGGCTGACTGACCTCAAGTTCTAATTGATACTCAGTTTTCGGTCCTATTTTATTGAGAATATAAGATCCGCAAGTTGAGCGAGCAGCACAACTACCACAACCGGAATTAGAACCATATCGCAACACAGCTCGACCATTATGCCAATACACAACCGTTGCCCACTCTTTAACCATTACTTGCCTCTTTAAAACTAAAATTAGCTGCAATCTGGCTAGCGGTTAACAATGGTAACTGGCCAATAACCGTCACTTCGTATTGTCCTTTTATCACCGTATAAATAGTCAAACCACCTTTACGAAATGGTTTTTCACTAAGTTGACGCTCACCTGCTTTAGTAACATTAATAGAAAAACTAAATAACCCATCACTAAATAACATGGCCTCTAAAGATTCATTAGCAGCAATCTCTTTACAACTACGAGAAATTTCTTCAAATCCCAACGGCAGTTGGTTTATTTGCCAGTTAAATCGCTTAGTGATTGATTTGGGAATAAGTAATAAGGGAGGCATATTCAACGATGCGATCACATGCATTGATTTCAGCAACGCTTGACTATTAAAAGCCACAGAGACAACTCTAAATTGCTCTAATATTTCATTCTTACTATCTAAAAGATCAATGCGCAATGGTAACTTGCTTTTTTCATCAATTAATAAGATATAGTTAAAACGTGAATTATCTTTCGGTATAACACGAATAACCTGACAGCTTATATCACCAATATTTGTTCTGCCTAACTTAATGAAATTATAATAGGATTGCAGTTTAGTAAAATTAGCAAAAACAACCGACGGCAAATAATCAACGATATAAGCGCCCTCTAAGCTAAAAGAATCAAATCCTGGCTCAAAGTAGCTAACTTGATTACCTTTCTGAATAATTTCACGACGAGAATTATCCATCTGCATCATTTGAGCAATTGGTTTATTGTCAATAATGACATGACGATATCTGATCGGCGTTATACCTTGTGGATTGACAATAATAAATGATAATTCGTAGGGTAAAGACTTTACTGCATTACCCATATCAGTTAATAAAGTTTCAGCCGATAATTCTTTCGCATAGGAATGTAAAGGCAACAATAAACCGCCCAGTAAAAAAAATAGGGCGGATAACCAATGCTTCATTACTACTATTCTGCTCCTGAGTAAGATTTTTCTGCTACTGGTGAAGATGATGTTACACTTTGATTCAGCATTGAACGACGATCAAGCTCATATTGTTGTAACATCAGACCAAGTCGGCGATTACGTTGTTCTAGCTGCTCGGTTTGTGGATGAGCAAACAATTGATCATTAGATACATTTAAACTCACAGGCGACGCAGATCCCATGATAGGTACCATATTAAATATGGGTGAGTCAGATTTGACATCAGTTTCTATGCTAGACGTATTATAATTCTGAACACCTGCAATAACAGCTACGGCAACGCTCGCTGCGACACCAACTTGCGTCATCTGGTTAGCCCAAGGGCGAAGCTTACGCCAAAAAGGCATTAAACACCAGCTAGCAGGCACAGGTTGTGACTCCGGTATTACATGAGGCGCAATTTGTATAGGCTCACTTGCCAGCGCCTGCTCTACTTTGTCGGTAATATCAAGATGGATAACTTCATTGATATCGCCTCTCAAACTGTCGCGGATAAGATGGTAGCTCTCCCATAGTTTCTGTAACGAAACATCTTGTAAAATGGTATGGATCAATTCTGAATCAAAGATCTCCCCATCCATTAAAGCGGAAAGTCTCTCTCTATGCATGCCAAAGTACCCTTCAGTAAAATGTGAACCACATTTAATTTCGTATTAGCGGTTGCACTTTATTATATTATCAATAGCTTCTCTTGCTCGAAAAATACGCGACCGAACTGTACCAACAGGACAATCCATAATAAGCGCTATCTCCTCATAACTTAGTCCATCTAACTCCCTAAGCTTAATTGCCAGACGTAAATCTTCAGGAAGTGACTCTATAGTCCGGAAGACTACTTTTCTCAATTCTTCTGACAACATTAAATTCTCAGGGTTCGAAATTTCTTTTAATGCATTAGAAGCCTCAAAATTCTCTGCATTAACTACATCCAAATCATTCGATGGCGGTCGACGTCTTTGGGATATAAGATAATTTTTTGCTGTATTTACAGAGATCCGGTAAAGCCAAGTATAAAATGCGCTTTCACCACGAAATGAACTGATAGCGCGATAAGCTTTAATAAATGCCTCTTGAGCTACATCCGGTACATCTCCCTGCGGCACATAACGAGAAACAAGGCTCACAACTTTATTCTGGTATCTGATAACCAGTAAATTAAAAGCTTTTTTATCCCCTTTTTGTACCCGTTCAACCAGCACTTGGTCTGTTAACTGCTCGCTCATTCGAGATCACTTCTCTCGAAAATAAGCCTCATATTTTCCTTATTTGAACCCGCCATGTTTTCTCTCATTTGTAAGCAAGCATTTTTTTGAGTGACAAAAACTCGCAAAGTTCCAAGTCAATTTAAATTATTTATATTTAATCTAATCTAAACTAAACTATAAGAAAAGTTCTTTCAAGGCCATTGTATTTACTCTAAATAAAAGAATAGGCTAACATGGTAATTTACTCTATTCCGAAACCTTAATAATAAAATATTATGCCATCAACACAACATTATACGGATATTTTAATCATTGGTAGTGGCATCGCCGGTCTATCGTTAGCACTTCGATTAGCGCCACAATACCAAATAACGATACTTAGTAAAAACATTTCAACTGAAGGCGCATCTTACTATGCTCAAGGTGGAATTGCAGCGGTTTTTGATCAAACCGATAGTATAGAAGCCCACGTTGATGATACTCTAATTGCCGGTGCCGGGCTGTGTGATAAAAAAACCGTTGAATTTGTCGCCTGCAATGCCCGCCATTCTGTCCAATGGCTTATTGATCAAGGTGTTTTATTTGATAAAGAGCTAAATTTGGCCGGTAAAGAACAATATCATCTTGCGAAAGAAGGTGGCCATAGCCATCGCCGTATTCTTCATCATGCCGATGCAACAGGCAACCAAGTAGAAACCACCTTGGTTGAAAAAGCCATCAAGCATCCGAATATCACGATTAAGGAGCAGCATAACGCCATCGATTTGATCCGTTCAGATAAAGATTCAGCAACAATTATCGGTGCTTACATTTGGGATCTCAATCAACAACAAATCGTTATTTGCCATGCAAAAGTGACGGTTTTAGCAACCGGAGGAGCCGCAAAAGTATATCAATATACTACCAATCCTGATATTTCATCAGGCGATGGAATTGCAATGGCCTGGCGAGCCGGTTGTCGTGTAGCCAATCTTGAATTTAATCAGTTTCATCCGACTTGTCTTTACCATCCACAAGCGTGCAATTTTCTACTAACTGAAGCGTTACGAGGTGAAGGTGCCTATCTGAAGCGACCTGATGGCAGCCGCTTTATGCCTGATTTTGATAAAAGAGCGGAACTCGCCCCTCGTGATATAGTTGCCCGGGCCATTGATCATGAAATGAAACGCTTGGGGGCAGATTGTATGTTTCTTGATATTAGCCATCAGCCGGCAAGCAAGATAAAACGACATTTTCCAACTATCTATCATAAATTAGCCACATTAGGTATCGACATTACCAATGAGCAAATTCCGATTGTACCAGCGGCGCATTATACATGCGGTGGTGTTATAGTGGATAATTATGGTCAAACCGATCTTCGATACCTATATGCTATTGGTGAAGTCAGTTATACCGGGTTACATGGTGCCAACCGATTAGCATCCAATTCATTATTAGAGTGTCTCGTCTATGGATGGTCTGCGGCAAAACAGATAAAACAACATATCGAACAAATTGATATGCCATCTACACTCGCCAAATGGAATGAAAATCAATGTCATAATTTAGATGAACAAGTTGTTATTCAACATAACTGGCATGAATTAAGACTGTTCATGTGGGATTATATGGGAATTGTCAGAACGACCAAACGACTGAGCCGTGCATTGCGGCGCATCCATTTACTACAACAAGAAATAGAGGAATACTATTCAAATTTCCGTTTATCAAATAATTTATTGGAACTACGTAACCTTGTGCAAGTAGCTGAATTGATGATCCGCTGTGCGCTTGATCGTAAAGAGAGCCGTGGATTACATTACACATTAGATTATCCGCAACAGCAACCAGATGCTAAACCGACTATTTTGACCCCATCAACTAAATAACTAGAGAAAGGAATATAATTAACCCTTTTTCATATATGACGGAAAAAATGCTACCGAATTGCCATTAATTACTAATAATTATTTATATCATCACTCAAACATTCAACAAAACATTTTAATAGATGAACAATTTGGGCGTTCTGTTTATAATCCATTGCCTAACCAGAGGTATACAATGACTGCAACCACATTTTCTGAACTTGAGTTAGACCAAAGTCTTCTCAATGCACTGGATGATAAAGGCTATGACCGCCCGACAGCCATTCAGCTTACAACTATCACTGCAGCTATGGAAGAACGCGATATTTTAGGTTCATCGCCTACAGGAACAGGAAAAACTGCCGCTTACTTACTGCCGGTGATCCAACATTTACTTGATTTTCCACGTAAACGATCTGGACCACCGCGTATTCTCATATTAGCGCCAACCCGTGAACTGGCAATGCAAGTAGCTGAACAAGCAAAAGAATTAGCCAAATACACCCATCTTGATATCGCAACCATTACTGGCGGGGTATCTTATATTAACCACGCTGAAATTTTTAGTGAAAATCAAGATATTGTGGTCGCAACCACAGGACGCTTACTACAGTATATCAAAGAAGAAAATTTTGATTGTCGGGCGATCGAAACGTTAATTTTAGATGAAGCTGATCGAATGCTTGATATGGGATTTGCCAACGACATTGAAACCATTGCCGGTGAAACACGCTGGCGCAAACAAACTATGCTATTTTCAGCAACACTAGCGGGTGATGTTATTCACGATTTTGCTAATCGATTACTAAATAATCCTTATGAAATTGATGCTGATCCTTCAAGGCGTGAACGAAAAAAGATCCAACAATACTATTATCGCGCTGATAACCTCGAACATAAAACTGCGCTACTTTGCCATCTGTTAAAACAACCCGATGCCACTAAATCTATTATCTTTGTCCGTAAACGCGAAAGAGCACATGAGTTAGTTCAATGGCTACAGCAAGCCAAAATAAAAACCTGGTTACTTGAAGGAGAAATGGTTCAAGCAAAGCGGACTGAAGCGGTTAAACGCCTAAATAGTGGGCAAATTAACGTCTTAGTCGCGACCGATGTTGCCTCACGTGGCCTTGATATTGACGATATTAGTCACGTATTCAATTTCGACTTACCGCGTACTGCTGATGTTTATCTGCATCGAATTGGCAGAACCGGACGCGCGGGGCGAAAAGGAATTGCAATTAGCTTAGTAGAAGCCCATGATCAACCGCTATTAGGTAAAATCAACCGTTATCTTAAAGAACCATTAAAAAGACGCGTCATCGATAGCCTTCGGCCTACCACCAAAGCGCCGGCTGAAGATTCACTACGTAAACCCAAACCGTCGAAAAAAATCCAGCTAAAACGACAAGAAAAGAAAAAAATTGACCAACAAAAAAAGAAAAAAACCAAAGAACGCCATCGCGACAGTAAAAATATTGGCAAACGTCGTCAACCATCAGTAAAGCAAACTGATAACAAATAATAAATATTTAAACTATTTATTGATTTATTTGGTGAAATAACCAAAATTAATTTAGCACTATTTTATTATAAACTTTGCGTAAAAGTACGCGTAATAACATCGCGTGGTTGCTCAGGGGTTAGAGAATTAAAACGCACCGCATAGCCTGAAACACGAATGGTTAATTGAGGATATTTTTCTGGGTTTTCAATCGCATCTTCTAATGTTTCCCGAGTCAGAACATTAACATTTAAATGTTGTCCGCCTTCTACTGACACCTGCGGTTTAACCTCAAGGGGAATTTCGCGATATTCAAACGAACCTAACAACTCCTTAGCAACAATTTGTCCTTCATTAAAATCAGTTTTAGCGCAAATACAGCGAGCTTCATTTTTTTCGTCGTCTAATAACCAAAAGGAATTTAATAGTGCTGTATTAGCTGCCTTAGTAATCTGAATTCCAATAACCATGTCGACCTCCAAATTCGAACAAGATTGAAATAACAATTTGAAATTATTTTCAAATTGGCTATTTGCTATAACCATTATTTCTATAAAATATATATCAATTAAATATCAGCAATTCATTGACATTAATCAATAATTTCAAAGCGTTATTAATAATATTATCGACAGGTTACTGTTTTAAATCAATTTTTCATTTAAAAAAATTTATATTTTTTAGAAAATATTTTTAATATCAAAATATATAATGAAAAATAAGCGATTTCCGTTTTAAAATTTACCTCACATAACGTAGATGTTAAGTTAAACATGATATTAATCAAAATCTAAAGGAATTGTTATGGCCCCTTTGCCCAGCTGGCACGATGTCATCGGCCTAGAAAAAGAACAAGATTACTTCCGTAACACCCTGGCTTATGTTGCCAAAACACGTCAACATGGCACAACAATCTATCCACCACAAAAAGATGTCTTCAACGCTTTCCGTTACACCGAACTCAGCGAAGTAAAAGTTGTGATCCTCAGGACAAGATCCATACCATGGACCGAATCAAGCGCACGGACTCTCGTTTTCAGTTCGGCCAGGTATTCCTGCACCACCTTCACTGGTTAATATGTACAAAGAACTGGCAAAAGACATTGCCGATTTCCAATACCCCAATCATGGTTATCTCGTCAGTTGGGCACAACAAGGGGTATTATTATTAAACACGGTTTTAACCGTTGAACAAGGCAAAGCTCATTCTCACGCCCATCTTGGCTGGGAAACATTTACGGATAAGGTTGTAGCGGCAATTAATCAACACCGTGCTGGCGTGGTTTTTTTATTGTGGGGATCCCATGCGCAGAAAAAAGGCCAATTTATCGATAACCAAAAACATTTTGTGCTTAAAGCGTCTCATCCTTCACCACTCTCGGCCCATAGAGGTTTCTTTGGATGCAAACATTTTTCCAAAACCAATGAAATACTCATAAAACAAGGATTAAGCCCCATAGACTGGACACCGATCATTCCAAAGCAATAAACTAAATGCCACCACCATATGGGTGGCATTATTTCAGTTTATTTTGCTTTTGACACAATCACCATCGCCGGGCGTAGTAAGCGACCGTTTAAAGAATAACCTTTCTGCATAACATCAATAACTTGATTAGGTTCATGTTCTTCTGAATCGATCATCGTCATGGCTTGATGCAGCTCTGGATTGAAAGCAACATTCTTCTCCGCTACCACCTTAATACCGTATTTGCCAACAGTAGCTAAAAAAGATTTTAAAGTTAATTCAAGTCCTTCAAGCATTGACATCGATTCGGCATTTTCCCGATTAACAAGTTCGATTGCTCTTTCCAGATTATCAATAACGGGTAACAACTCATTGGCAAACCGCTCTAGGGCAAACTTATGTGCTTTTTCAACATCTTGCTCAGTACGGCGGCGGATATTTTCCACTTCAGCCTTAGCGCGTAGCAACGCTTCACGCTCACGTTTTTGCGCTTCAAGCAACTGCTGCTCTAATTCAGTAATGCGTGGATCAATTAATACTTCTTCAGTAGAACTCACTGGTTGTTCGGTCTCAATTGCTTGTTCTGTTGCCTCATTTTTTTGTGATTTTTTTAATTCTTTTTGTTTAGAGGCTTGCTCATCATGCACTTTATGATCTTTACTACTCATGAGTATCTCCACATTCTTTTTAGCATTAATCCAGATTATTAGCTTATTATGGGGATAAAAGTTTGGGATTCAAGAGAACACGCCAACTTGATAAGAGGAAATAAACCATGCTGACCGGAAAAGCAGCAAAAAAGGCATTATTTGAATATATTGGTATTGTTGGTCATCCTCGACATCCAGAGGCATTGGCAATTCATGAACAACTTTATAATTGGCTACGAGCGCAAAAATATAAAGTTATTGTTGAACGACAAATTGCTCAACAGCTTAAACTAAAAAATGCCACCATTGGTGGATTAACAGAAATTGGTAAAACAGCTGATTTAATTATTGTTGTTGGCGGTGACGGTAATATGCTCGGCGCAGCTCGTGTTCTATCACGCTATGAAAATAAAGTTATTGGCATCAATCGCGGTAACCTTGGTTTTTTAACTGATCTTGGGCCAGATAACGCGCTACAACAGCTAACAAAAGTATTAGCTGGCCATTTCTATGAAGAACAACGCTTCTTACTGGAAACTCAAATCAGCAAAAAAAATCACAAACCTCGCATGAGTACGGCAATTAATGAGGTCATTTTGCACCCCGGCAAAGTGGCTCACATGATTGAATTTGAAGTTTATATTGATGATCGCTTTGCCTTTTCTCAACGTTCCGATGGGCTAATTATTTCTACACCAACTGGCTCAACCGCTTATTCACTCTCTGCCGGTGGCCCGATACTCACTCCAAATCTTGAGGCTATCGCGCTAGTCCCTATGTTCCCTCACACCCTTTCATCGCGTCCATTAGTCATCAGCAGCGATAGTAGTATTAAATTAAAATTTAGACAAGAAAACATCAATTATGAAATCAGCTGTGACAGCCAAATTATTTTACCTATCCAAGATGATGATGAAGTATTAATCAAACGAAGTAATAAAAAACTTAATCTCATCCACCTAAAAGATTATAATTATTTCAATACATTAAGTTCAAAATTAGGTTGGTCAAAGAAAACCTTTTAATTTTTTTTAATTACCATTTTACTGTATAAAAAACCATCCTATACTGTATTTATTAACAGTTGTGTTTTTACATACAGGAGAAGCACATGCTTATTTAATTAACCATCAATAATTTTGCCATTGTCCGCAAACTAGAAATTGATTTTCATCCTGGTATGAGTGCTATTACCGGTGAAACAGGGGCTGGCAAATCAATTGCAATTGATGCATTAGGTTTATGTTTAGGCAACCGAGCGGATACCAATATTGTTCGCCCTGGTGCTTCTCGTACCGATATCTGTGCCTATTTTTCTCTTACTGATACTCCTTCAGCGCAAGATTGGCTTAAAAATTATCAGTTAGATAACCATAATGAATGCTTGCTACGCAGAACCATCACTGCTGATGGACGATCACGTGGTTTTATTAACGGCACAGCGGTTCCCTTATCACAATTGCGCGAACTAGGGACGTTAATTATTCAAATACATGGCCAGCACGCTCACCAATTATTATTAGATAATCAGCATCAAAAATTTCTGTTGGATACTTACGCTAACCAAACCACTCTCTTGGCTGAAATGAAATCGGCCTGGAAAAATTGGCATCAAAGCTGCCAAGAACTAACGAAATTTCAACAACAAGCAACTGAACGCCTGTCGCGCCAACAACTTATTGAATATCATCTTAAAGAATTGGGTGAATTGATACCACAAGCTGATGAATATCAAAAATTAGAGCAAGAGTATAAACAGCTAGCAAATCGTGAACAATTTCTTTCCTTGAGTCAAAATGCATTACAAATTCTTAATGACAATGAGGAACAAAATATTATCAGTATGCTAAATCATGTAAAGCAAGAAATTAATGAGCTTGCTTCTGTTAGTAATCAATTCAGTCATTTACTTGATATGCTTGAAGAGGCATCGATCCAAATTAATGAAGTGAGTAATGAATTGCGTCATTATGGTGATCGAACGGAGCTAGATCCTAGACAACTATTCGAATTAGAACAACGCATCGCGAAATATGTCAATTTAGCCCGTAAACATCGGGTTGCGCCCGAATTATTGTTTGAATTACACCAACAACTACTGGCAGAACAAGAAAAACTAAATCAGCAGCAAGATGATTGTGACCACTTAACTAGTCAGGTCGAAGTTCAACATCAATATGCATTAGAAATAGCCGGCAAACTCCATCAAATACGGCAACAATATGCCAGTGAATTAAGTCAATTAATCACCAACAGTATGCATCAACTTTCAATGCCTCATGGCTATTTTACGGTTGATGTAAATTTTAATCCTGAACATTTACAAATTGATGGAGCAAGCCAAGTAGAGTTCAACGTGACAACCAATCCTAGGCAACCACATCAAGCATTAATAAAAGTTGCTTCAGGTGGAGAACTTTCACGCATCGCGCTGGCCATACAAGTCATTACAGCCAAAAAAATGGATACTCCCGCACTTATTTTTGATGAAGTTGATGTGGGTATTAGCGGTGCTACCGCCGCGGTGGTTGGAAAATTGTTACGTGAATTAGGCAAGTCAACTCAAGTTATGTGTGTTACCCATTTACCTCAAGTTGCAGCCTGTGGACATCACCATTTTTATGTGAGTAAACAGACCAATGGCTGTGAAACAGAAACACAAATGCAATTATTAGATAAAAAAACTCGCTTACAAGAGATTGCCCGTTTACTGGGTGGTAGTGAAGTAACAAAAAACATCCTGGCTAGCGCAAAAGATCTACTTGCTACTTAAAAACATCCTCAACTTTATTGTATAGTATAGGTCATAGAAAAATGAGGAAAGGTTTTCAATTTCATCAATGTCGATTATTATCGATATTCTGACTCTTAAAGGAATATATGACCATGCGTTGTAAACTGTTAATTGCTGCGGCTATGTCTGTTGTTGTTTTAACAGCGGGTTGTTCTATAGCAGAACGGCTTGTTTACCGTCCTGACATTAATCAAGGCAACTATCTTTCTGCCAGTGATGTTGCAAAAATCCGAAAAGGAATGACGCAACAGCAAGTAGCCTATACATTAGGAACACCAATGCTAAAGGAACCGTTTGGCCAGCAAGTTTGGTATTATATTTTCCGTCAACAGCCTGGACATGAAAAAGTTAAACAGCAAACACTAACACTCACTTTTGATCGCAATGGGATTTTAGTTGACATTAAAAATAACGATGCCTTAGCAGCACAAAAAGCATCAACACTTATGTAGATGCTACATCACGTTATTAATATTTATTTAAATATTAATAGACTGCCAATTAGGCGACATTTAAATTGGCGGTCAACCTAGCTCATTACAAACAGGTTATTAAGATTTTTGTTTGGCTTTTTCTGCCCGTTTACGACGTATCTCTTTCGGATCAGCAAGTAATGGACGATAAATTTCAACCCGATCACCATCAGATAAGATATCGGATAATTTAGCCGGTCGACTATAAATACCGACTTTATTTTTACTCAAATCAATGTCATCTCGAAGTGACAAAATACCTGATTGCATAATTGCCTCTTCAACACTCGCACCTTCTGCTAGCTTGACATGCAACAGAAATTGCCTATCTGGCAATGCATAAACCACCTCAATATTTATTTCAACCACGATAAACCTCGTGGGCACGTTGAGTAAAAGCTTGCACCATATTTCCAGCCAGCTCTTTAAAAATCGGACCAAAAGCCAACTCAATCAATTTATTAGTAAATTCAAAATCAAGATATAATTCCACTTTACAGGCATTTTCGTTTAAAGGTGTAAATAACCAATTACCCATTAATTTACGAAATGGCCCTTTTACCAACTGTATTTGAATACTCTTATTATCTTGCAATATATTATGGGTAATAAAAGTTTTACTAATACCCGCTTTAGCAACCTCAACCGACGCAGTCATTTCATTATTAACATGATTCAGCACCCGACTGCCCACACAACCTGGTAAAAATTGTGGATATGAATCTACATCATTAACTAAATTGTACATTTTCTCCGCACTATAAGGCACTAATGCAGATCGACTAATTTGCGTCATAACCATTCTCACCAAATAAATAAGAAACAATAATAACATTGATATACACTTAAATAAAAATTCTGCACGACAACTTAGTGTAATAAATGCTCACTTAACACCAAATAATAGATCCTTACCGTGCCATTTATTTATACATACAGTATAATCGCCAATTATGACAAAGAAAAAAGCACACAAGCCCGGTTCGGCAACGATTACGTTAAATAAAAGCGCACGCCATCAATACTTCATCAGTGAAGAAATTGAGGCGGGATTAGCTTTGCAGGGTTGGGAAGTCAAAGCACTACGCGCAGGTAAAGCCAATATTAGCGACAGTTATGTTTTACTGAAAGAGGGTGAAGCTTATCTTTTTGGTGCAACAATTACCCCGCTAAATGTAGCCTCCTCCCATGTGGTTTGTGATCCAATGCGCACCCGAAAGTTATTGCTAAATCAGCGTGAACTAGATTCGCTATTTGGTAAAATCAATCGCAAAGGCCACACAGCGGTAGCATTATCCCTTTACTGGAAAAATGCCTGGTGTAAAGTCAAAATTGGTGTCGCCAAGGGTAAAAAAGAGCACGACAAGCGTTCTGACATTAAAGATCGCGAATGGAAGTTAGACAAAGCGAGAATTATGAAAAACGCAGGTCGATAATGACCTAAGTGCTAGCATTATTAAGTTTTTTTCTGATATAATTGAAGTAATAAACTTGGGGCTGATTCTGGATTCGACGGGATTTGCGAAACCCAAGGTGCATGCCGAGGGGCGGTTGGCCTCGTAAAAAACCGCAAAAAATAGTCGCAAACGACGATAAATACGCACTGGCAGCTTAATAACCTGCGCAGAGCCCTCTCTCCCTAGCCTCGGCTCTTAGGACGGGGATCAAGAGAGGTCAAACCTAAAAGAGATCGCGTGGATGCCTAGCCTGGAGTTGAAGCGTTAAACTTAATCAGGCTAGTCTGTTAGTAGTGTGTCTGTCCACAGCTAGCTGGCGAATGTAAAGACTAGACTAAGCATGTAGTACCTAGGATGTAGAAATTTCGGACGCGGGTTCAACTCCCGCCAGCTCCACCAAAATTCTCCATCGGTGATTACCAGAGTCATCCGATGAAGTCCTAAAAACCCGTACGGCGCAAGCCCTGCAGGCTTTTTTGTGTCTGTCGTTGTCCGAGAACATCCAGCTAAATCCAGTGATTATTGGTATACGCTCTTAGGTATACGGTAGGATGTATACCTAAGAGCGTATACCAATTCATGAAGAATCGGCCATAGTGGCACAGATAACACGGCCCCTGCCAACACCGAAGTTCAGCGCGCTAAAGCATTAGAGAAGGATCTGACGCCGCATGATAGCGATGGGCTTTTCCTGATAGTGGAAACCAGCGGCAAGAAACTCTGGCGTTTTCGCTATCAGCGGACAATAATGGAGCTCGGTGCTTTCCCCGCCCTTTCACTTGCTGATGCGCGGGGGATAAGAGCTGATTACCTAGCCTTACTGGCTAATGACATCGAACTCTCAGGTTTAGGCCGAGGTAGTAGAGGAACAGCAGCAAATCGCTCTGGACAGCATTTTTTGGACGGTCTCCGCTAACTGGTTCCAGCTCAAAAGCAAAAGCCTTACCCCTGATTACGCTAAAGATATATGGCGCTCACTGGAAAAAGACGTATTCTCAGCCATCAGTGAGATTCCTGTCCAACAAATCAAAGCCCGAACACTGGTTGAAGCCCTTGAGCCAATCAAAGCACGTAGAGCACTCGAGACAGTGCGCCGACTGGTGCAGCGCATTAACGAGATAATGATTTATGCCGTAAACACTGGTCTGATTGATGCCAATCCAGCATCCGGTGTTCGAATGGCCTTTGAGAAGCCCAAAAAGCAAAACATGCCGACGCTGCGGCCAGAAGAATTGCCAAAACTCATGCGCTCTTTGGTTATGTCAAACCTCTCCGTTTCGACTCGCTGCCTGATTGAATGGCAGCTCCTCACACTCGTGCGACCATCTGAGGCTTCCGGTGCCCGATGGGCAGAGATCGATCTCGATGCAAAGCTATGGATCATTCCTGCCGAACAGATGTAGGCTAAACATGAGTTCCTTTATCACTTCAGCCATTAGAAATTTTGGAAGCAATGAAACCTATTAGTGCCCATCGAGAACATGTGTTCCCAAGTAGGAATAATCCAAAGCAGCCGATGAATAGCCAAACAGCTAATGCTGCGCTTAAGCGAATTGGTTATAGTGGAAAGCTTGTAGCCCATGGCTTGCGTTCCATAGCAAGCACATCCAAGTGGAGGGGCAACTAACTGTGCTAGTTTAGATTGTCGTCTCCATAAACTAGATGAGTTAGTTTCTTTCGCATCTTTATATGCTGATGTAATATATATTAACAATCCTTTTGAGCCACTTTATTTTTCATGGGATGACTTACATATTAACCATATAAAGACAGAACTTTTAACAGCGCTCTATCAATACTTTTACTTGAAACCCTACCTCTCCCTAGGGATTATAAAATACTCAAGTGGGTATATGACACTATGTTCTCATCATCACGAACCATTAGCTGAGAAAATCCTTAGAAAAGAACAAGAGTTAACTGCTATTTTTAATGACCATTTATTATCAAACTGCACTATCTCACTTGATAAATTTGATAATAGTGAGATTTTCATTGAAATACTTGGTAAAGGAAACATTATCGACCACGGGAGCACACATCTACACTTTTATAAAAAACCAAAATCTAAACACCTTAGAAAATTGGCAGAAAAAAATACTAAGCACACATTTTCCCGCGAGGAAATAGAACAAGAAAATATTCTTCAATCAATTGTATATCCTTTGGTGAACGACATAATTGAACAAGAGTGAATTTCGCACTTCTACAACTCATCACTTTTACTCGATAACAAAGAAAAAATTAAAATTACTGGCAAACTGAACGCTGAGACAATGTCTATAAATGCTAACACCTTCAATCAATCAGTAAATCATTACTTACCTACCATTCATTGTCGAGACCCATTGGAAATATTAAAACTGAGAGAAAGAGAGGATGAATCATTTAAAGTTTACAGAGATAAATTAAATAAATTATTAATCGACGCCCTGAAGCAAAAACAAGAATATTTCCCTGAAACTCTTAGAAATACAGTTTTACCTGAAATAAATCTAATTAATAAAAAACTAAAAGACTACCAAATAAAAAAGAGAAATAATTTTCGTGATAAATTAATTTTTGGTTCTGGAGCTGTAGCCTTTGGGCTTTACTCTGGAGTGTTGCCTTCAAATATAGGTAGCATATTAGCGGCTATTGGCGGAGGCTGTGCCATCGTTAGTTCAATGATTGATTACAAATCAGCATTTCTCAGTAAGGACCAGATACGATCAAGTGATTATTATTTTTTGGGGCAACTAACAAAGTAGCTCCAAACTAATTGATTTCTACGTGACCCACGTGCGAGGCTACCAATGGTATGTGTCAAGTAATCATTTGTGTTAAAGACCAAATAAAATTAACATGCCTCATTGGCGCGCAATGCTATCCCCGCCACGCCTGCCCGCTTCTGAGGTAGGTTTTCATACAGTTGCGTAAGTCAGCAAATGCCGTGATCATACCGAGCAATAACACGATAATTGCCCACCATAATGGGAATGTCGCACTGAGTAACGAAAGCAGCACAATGCCATAGACGCCAACTTTTAGGATCACAGCAGAAAATAACGCGGCAGCTGGCGCAGGAGCATTAGTATGGGCTTGCACAACCCAACCATGCAGAGGAATAATACCGGCTAATAACCCAAAGCCAATCAGCACCAACAACCAGATTCCACTACTCATTGATAGCGTTACCATTAGCAGACGCAACTGGGCGATATTTAAGGTGCCATAAGTTCGATAGATGATGACGCACATAATAACCAGTAGCAGAGTACCAAGCCGCCCTAGCACACAAACCACACTTTACTCGATTGATGGCAACCAGTTAGAAACAGCGCACATAGCGTCATAATTTCTGCCATCATCACCAACATACCAAGATGACCCGCAGCCACCGCCGAGGTTGCGGCAGCCAACAATAAATTGACTAACAACCCATTAGCTTGCATTTCATCATGTCGATGCCAACTGATATTAAACAAACTGATAAAAATTCCTGGTAAGCCAAAAACAACTAGCCACCATGCATTAAGTGCGGTGATATTTAGTGACCAATTACCGATAGGTGACATAAAATCGCTGGCACTGACAATGCCTAAAAGCACTTGTCCGCCGGCCAATAGCATTGCAAGATTAGCTAAAACACCACCAAGCCCAGCGATTAAACCACTTAACAGCTTATTGAACAGCAGTAATGTGGCTAATAAACCGCTTATAACAAAGGTAAAAATTGCCGTGTTAAACAATATCTCGACACTCATTACAGCCCTCCATTTTGGCTGTTCATTAACGACAAGTCAGTCGCCTAACTCCATCTGGATAGTCAGCTTACGCTTACGTTTATTGGCGTTGGCAATACTATGGTTATCAACCAGACGTAGCGCTTTAGCCGGGCAAGTACGGACACAAGCCGGACCTCGTTGATCGAAATAGCACAGATCACACTTAACGGCGATGGCACGAACCCCCGTATCCAGTCTAAAAACTGACTAATACGAGCTAGTTCCGGTGGTGCAGGCGGGGCAATTGGCGTATTACTATTAGTAGGAATACCCTGTGGGCGACTGCCACAAAATTCGATAGTACCAAACGGGCATGCGAGACCGCACAATTTACAACTAACACACAAACTTTCGTTTAATTGAATAGCATTATTGATGCGGTTAATGGCATTAACTGGACAAAATTGTGCGCAAGGCGCATCTTCACACTGGTGACAAAGTTGGGGGCAGACTCTTTTCATTTCGCATCACTTTAAGACGCGCTTGTGTTTGTAGCCCTTGTATGCGGTGATTTTCCGAGCAAGAAGCTTCACAAGTACGACAGCCAATGCAAAGCGTAGAGTCAGCAATAACAAAACGATTCACCGGTGATCCCGTGGTGATAGTCATTTTTGACGAAACTGTGCCAAAATAGTCACTTTCAACATTCTCCAATAACCTATTTAGGCCGCAGTAAGCTAACTAAACATAATTATTGATAACAACAAAGCTGGCCAGGCTTCGCCGGTTTCAATGATATGCGGCAAAGTATGACTAATAGCTGCGAATAGCGCGATGATAAGAATCAAAATGCCAGCAAATAAACGGTAAATTAATCCCTGCCAGAGACCACAAAAGATAAATAGATGGAGCTCTGTTTTTGCAACGGAGATCAATTGTCGTCTAATATAACCGCTACAGTAGTAATAGCTTGGAACCAAACGCATAAGAGCGTGTTCAGTCATAACATCAGTTTTCTGACTTAATTGTGAAAAGCGCATAGTGATTGACTCAATTTATAAAAAATAACTTTACTAAGCAGATCTCATGCCAAAATATAATTATTTTAATTTCATATAATTAAATAATAAAACAACCAAAACCAGCCCAATTATGTTGTTATTTAGACATTATCGATATGAAATGTCAGCAGCTCCTCGCGACCCTTTCTCTGCTTATTTGTTCTTTGATAATTCCTAGCAACAAAATAAGTTTGCCAGCGATATAACCGCTAGATAGCGCTTTTTTAATCCTCCCATTTATGCCAATAAAAAGCATGCTATTGCTATGCACTGGCATCCATATTGCATTAATCAATGCAAACAGACGATGGAGGATTTATGCATGAAATAACCCTCTGCCAGCAGGCATTAGAACTTATTGAGCAACAAGTAGCACAAAGCAACGCCAAACGGGTCACCCAAGTGTGGTTTAAAATTGGTGCATTTGCCTGTATAGAAAGCAGCGCGCTGCAATTCTGCTTTGAGTTAGTCTACCAGGATACTGTCGCTGAAGGTTGTGAACTTCATTTAGAACAACAGCAAGCAGAATGCTGGTGTCGTAAATGTAAGCAATACATACAACTATTAACCCATCGTGTCAGGCTCTGTCCCAACTGTAATAGCCATAATCTCCATATTGTTGCGGATGATGGACTACAAATCATGCGGCTAGAAATAGAATAGGAGTAAACCATGTGCACCATCTGCGGTTGCGAACAAGGCAAACAATATATTGAAGGCGATGAACGCAACCCACATTCTGCTTTTCGCAGCGCACCATTTTCTCCTGCGCCGCGCCAATCATTACAAATAAAAGCAGTTCATAAAACTAGTCTTCTTACTAGCGCTTTCCTAGGCGGTAAACTGGATTATGGACAAGGTGAAGCTGGCACCCATGCACCCGGTTTAAGTCAGCGAAAAATGCTGGAAATTGAAATTAACGTACTGGACAAAAACAACCGATTGGCGCAGCGTAACCGCAGTCAATTCCTGACCAACAAGCAGCTAGCATTAAATCTGGTTTCCAGTCCAGGCTCAGGCAAAACTACCCTACTGACAGAAACACTTAAGCAGTTACAAAATCACATTCCTTGCGCAGTGATTGAAGGCGATCAACAAACTACTAACGACGCAAAAAGGATCCGCTCCACAGGTACCCCTGCTATTCAGGTGAATACCGGTAAAGGATGTCATCTTGATGCACAGATGATCTTTGATGCCATGCAACGACTTCCTCTTGCTGAAGGTGGTATTATGTTTATCGAAAACGTTGGCAATTTGGTATGTCCTGCCGGGTTTGATTTAGGCGAACATCACAAAGTGGCCGTATTATCGGTAACGGAAGGCGAAGACAAACCACTCAAATATCCGCATATGTTTGCAGCCTCCTCATTGATGTTGTTGAATAAAGTGGGCTTACTGCCCCATCTTAATTTTGATGTGGAAAAATGTTTAGCTAGTGCCCGTCAAGTGAATCCAGAAATTGAAATTTTCGTGGTATCAGCGACCACTGGTCAGGGCATGGAAAATTGGCTAGCGTGGTTGGAGAAGCAGCGATGTGTATAGGTATTCCTGGCAAAATTAGTCAAATAACTGACAGCATGTTAGCCAGAGTAGCGATCGGTGGGGTGATACGTGATGTTGACCTGACACTAGTCGGGAAATACGACGAAAATGGTAATAGCCGCCTTGGCCAGTGGGTGCTTGTCCATGTTGGTTTTGCCATGAACGTGATCGATGAACATGCAGCATTGGACACACTGGCGGCATTGCAAAATATGTACGACCTAGAACCCGATGTTGGTATCTTGCTATATGGTGAGGAGAAAAGGTAATGCGTTTCGTTGATGAATATCGCACTCGACAAAAAGTAATGCCGCTAATTGAGATCCTTAACCAACGAGCCAGACATCTGCCATACAGCGAGCAACGACCTTTTCGCATTATGGAAGTTTGCGGCGGGCACACCCATGCTATTTTTAAATTTGGTCTGGATCAACTATTACCGAAAAATGTCGAGTTTATCCATGGCCCAGGCTGTCCAGTTTGTGTACTGCCGATGGCACGTATAGATAGCTGCCTGGAAATTGCCAACCAACCGCAAGTCATATTCTGCACTTTTGTGATGCTATGCGCGTACCGGGGAAAAATGGCTTATTGCTAGCAGCCAGAACTGGCGGAGCAGATATACGTATTATTTACTCACCAATGGATGCGCTAAAACTTGCCCAACAAAATCTGACCAAAAAAGTAGTACTTTTTGGTCTCGGATTTGAAACCACCATGCCAACAACCGCTGTTATCATAAAACAAGCAGAAGCCGCTAACATTGATAACTTTTATTTCTTTTGTCAGCATATAACCGTGATCCCGGTACTAAAAAATTTATTACAGCAACCTGATAATAGTATTGATGCATTTTTAGCGCCTGGACACGTTAGTATGATTATTGGTATTCACGCTTACAACTTTATTTGCCACAAAATATCAACGCCCGCTTGTTGTCGCAGGTTTTGAGCCAATTGATCTGCTACAAGGTGTATTAATGTTAATTGAACAAAAAATAGCCGGCGATAGTCGGGTAGAAAATCAGTATCGCCGTGTAGTACCTGATACAAGAAATAGTAAAGCACAGGCAATAATGAAACAAGTATTCTGCATTAAGGGAGCTAGCGAATGGCGTGGACTTGGTATGATAGAACATTCCGGCGTTTACCTTAACGCTAAATACCAGCAATTTGATGCTGAGCAGCATTTTTGCTTATCTCCAGTTGAGGATTACGATGATCCACAGAGCTATTGTGGCGAAGTACTAACCGGGCGCTGTAAGCCTGCGCAATGTCCACATTTTGGCCGACAATGTAATCCCCAAAATACATTAGGAGCCTTGATGGTTTCGTCCGAAGGTGCTTGCAGTGCTTGGTATCAGTATCGTTCTCAGGAGTATCAAATATGAAAACGGTGACTCTCGCCCGTGGTAGTGGTGGGCAAGCTATGCAGCAACTCATCAATCAGCTTTTTATCCAAGCCTTTGCCAACCCCTTACTCAATGAACAAGAAGATCAGGCTCGGATCCCATTGCATCTATTGACTCAGCGATGAAGTGGGCGATATGCCACTAGAACTTCAACCTAAGCTGTTGAGGGTATTACAAGAACAAGAAATTGAACGCCTGGGTGGTAACCGGCTCATTCACACAGATGTACGTCTTATTGCCGCCACTAACCGTGACCTTAGGCAAATGGTTGCCGATCGTGAATTTAGGGCCGATCTCTATTATCGACTGAATGTTTTTCCTATCTATCTGCCCCCATTACGATAGCGGCCAAAAGACATTCCATTACTGATGAAAGCTTTTACTTTTAAAATTGCCAACCACCTCGGACGCAATATTGACAGCATTCCTGCGCAAACTTTACAGCTATTAAGTAAAATGGATTGGCCTGGAAATGTGCGAGAGCTAGAAAATGTGATTGAACGTGTCGTTTTATTGACACGAGGCAATGTATTTCAGCTCTCATTAGCGGAAATGGATTTCAATGCCAGTGAAACAAAAATTCCGGTAAAGAGCGTAAATAGTGAATTTCATCCTGTAGAAGATGTGTATCAACGTATTATCCGTGTCCTAAAAGAAACTGTGTTATTGCCGGCCCTAAAGGCGCAGCGCTACGACTGGGGCTAAAACGGACAACATTATTATCACACATGAAGCGCCTTGGTATTGATAAAAATAACCTTTTCTAATGCTATTTTTGTTTAACAATTAAGGCCGTTCATCAATCTTACAGCAATATAAACAACAATCCGTAGCAAACTTATTTTGCCTTTTAACTTCAATATGATAAGTCATAACAAATTGCATGCCATTTCGTCTAGCTATTAATAATAGCTAACTTAATACCATTATTCTTCGATTGTTGAAATTTAACCAACTAAAATATTATTGAAATGTTAAATTGTGAGCGTATTATTAATATTAATTTTATCACTTCATAGTTGAGGTCATTGATGAAATTTTTTAATAACACACTTATTGCTCTCTGTTATCAAATTTCTGCTGTTTTTCATTGCCAATTAGCATCCAAACAAAGAGTACATTCACTGTACAGCAGCAAAAGAGGGGGGTAAAATTGTATCGAAAAGATTAATGGCAAAGTAAGGCAAGCGGTTCATGTGATAGGATTAAAATTGTAATTTAATGTAGATAAAACATCGATAATTTATAAATTAAATAGCGTGATTTTCTATTTTACTTACTTTTTTATTGCCTTATTACTCAGTATTCACTGGTAAGCAAATTCAGAGAATAATTCATAAAATATTATAACCATTTAATTTTTTATGAGAATAATTTATGAAAATACCTCTTCGAATTTTCATCACTATAACACTATTACTATTCTACGTTATATGTGCCAACACTAGTGTCGAGCAGTTCCTGAAAAAGTTTACTATTCGCAAATACGGTTAATAACCTTATAACTAGCAGTAACAAAACCGAGGATATTGATTGTAACAAAGATCATGACTTATGCCCTGATATTCCTAACACTAGAAATAACGCAGGATAAATTTAGCATTGATTAACTGCTGATTTTAAAAGACTTGCAATAAAGTTTAGCTAATTTACGCAAGATAATTAATATCCAGTAATGCTTTATATTTATTTACATATCTTATTAAATTTATTTAATAAAACCTTTAATATAAGAAACCATCAGATAAAGATTTGATGGTTTCTTATATTAAACATTCAGTTATTTTCATTTAATTTGTTAATTTCTATTATCGACAATATAAAGAACTTTACCTCTAACAGAACGGATATATTGTATTGGGTCAACCTCTTTTACCAACAAATACCCTTGATTTAATTGACTAGATTCGTAAACATCTGGAATATCTCCTAATTCTTTTGCCAATAATTGTATCTGTTGAGCAGAAAAAATACCTGTAGGAACCCATACCGTAATGACTTCTCTGGTGTCTTCTGCCACTGATAAATGGATTTGTATATTAATATCCTTTGAATAAAACTTATCGACAATCTCAACAATCGTTTCATATTCAATAACATAACCCATAAAATTAAAACTAATATTATTTCTTTTAATATTTGATAATTGAACAATATCATCTTGTAGACTAATATCGGCAGTATCATCATAGTTATAGCGTAATAATGGAATAACATTCATATTATCGAGACTGGTTATTAATAATTGATCCTGATAGCGTTCGATAAAAAATTGATTCTGTCATAAATTCATAATTGTGGTTATTTGTATCCAGGCTTAAAGCCATAATACCCGCTTCTGAACAAGAATAAATACCAATGATAAGCACATCATTACCAAATGTTTTCTTTATTATGTCTCTTTGATATGCTTTCATCGCTTCACCTGAGAAAATAACATTATGGATAGGTAAATATTTATTTTTCTTTTTCATTGTTTGAATAAATTGAATGATTTCACAGGGAATACCCATTAGAACATTGACCTTGATATCAGTTAATGCATCAAAATGTTCATCAGCTAATACATTAACATCACCAACCGAAATCATATTCGCACCACAGGCACTCCCAATATTACTAAATAAGCAATGAGCGGAAAAAAACAGATTAATCGTAAAAAGATTAGCGCAATTATCGGTCGAGGAAAATATATTATATTTTTTACATCCCTCTGCACCGAAAACTTCGCCATTAGCTCGATAAAGACATATCTTCAACTTACCACTGCTTCCACTGGTAAATCCAATAAGATAACTATTTTCTTCATTAAGAAGATGGAGGCTTTGATCATTTTTAGCTAACTGAAACAGGGTAGCTATTTTATCTTTTACGCTATTCCATACCATTTCCTCTTTATATATAGATAACATTTTTTCTCTCCATAAATTATTGTGTCATTAATTTATATTAAATTTTATTTTTAATTTAATATAATAAAAATATTTTTAATATTAATGATATTTAAATATACCTGGTAATTTTGGTGTGTTAAATACTCTATCATACCATCAACTTATAATAGAGATTGCTTCCAACAATAGGAGTTTTATATGAAAAAATAAAATAATTATTAAGTTTAACCAAGATGTTATCCAATCTAGAAAAAATAATAAATTACTATTAAAACCATTAGCTTTACAAAATCAATTATTTAACCAATTTGTTTATACTCCTGTCGTACCTGATGAAATATTACAAACTCAAGGTCAAATAAATAACATTAATTTTGCTAGCCTCAGTGGCATGTTTTATATTAAAGGATTGGAATCGCTACTTCCCAACGAAAAACAACAATTATTAAAAGCGATTAACGGCTATGACTTTATCGAATATGCTGAACTAGAATGCACACAACGAGCCTCATCAATTTTGTCAGGTTCTGAACAACTAAATGATACCGAAACACCCGATTTTACTAAATTACAAGAATACAAATTAGGCATAAGAGAACTATGGACAGGCATTGATATGGAATATGCTTGGTCCCTTGGCGTGGCAGGTAAAGGTATCCGTATTGCTAATATTGAAGCAGCTTTTAATTACGAACATATTAATTTGAAAAGAGACAATTTTATTTCACTGGTTGTCAGCGATGAGGATGAAATTAATCATGGTACTGCCGTAGCGGGTGTTATGTATGCAAAAGATCTGGGCTTTGGTGTAAAAGGAATGGTACATGATGCTGATGCACTTTATGGTATTTCTGTTAAACCTTATGATGCCGCGGGCGGGATCATAAGAGGATTACAACATTTAAGAGCGGGTGATATTTTTATTTACGAGTTATCTATCCAAACCAAACCAGATGATGATACAACTCAAGTTGCTGATTATTGCCAATCGGTCTGGGATATCACTAAAGCGGCCACCGATGCCGGTATTATTATTGCTGCGGAAGGTAATGGCGGTGAAAATCTGGATGATGATTATTATGCACAATATCGCGATCACGGTGATAACGGCGCTATTCGGGTTGGTGCTGGCTTTAAAAATCAAATATGTCGTTCATTTTCAACTTATGGCAAAACGATGATCCATGTCCAGGTCTGGGGTGATAGTGTCGTAACAACCGGCTTTGGTACTTTATATGATGGTGGTCCTAATAATAATTATGCTAGTAACTTTGATGGCACCTCAGCCGCTACCCCAATTGTCGCTTCAGCAGCAATTGGCATTCAATCATGGTATAAACAACAGAATGGCCAGGTTCTCACACCACGTGAAATGCGAAGTCTGTTGATAGAGACCGGCACACCACAACGACATGGTTTTATTAATAACTATATTGGACCGCTGCCAAATATTCGTAATGCAATTAATGCATTACAACAACAAAAAATCATAACCTATTGGATAACTTGCCTAAGATATAATATGACTTACCTATAAGGCCACCTCATTGGGTGGTCTATCAATGCTGTTTATTTACTTTCAGAGTAAAAACAATAATAAAATAAATATTTTTATAAAAATTTGTTATTAAAAAAAATTAATAAGTAACTATAGTCACCTAATATAATAATTTAATCAATCTCAATTAGTAAGAAGAAAAGAGAAAACGTTATAACTTATAATACAAATAGCAATTATCAATTTTATAAATAATATATACAAAAACCCAGCTAATAAGCTGGGTATTGATGTTTACTATTACAAATCAAACCACAATCTAGCTATTATTTTTACCATAACCTTGTGGATTCTCACATTGCCAACGCCATCCATCAGCAGCCATCTGTTGAATTGAGCGAGTGGCTTTCCATCCCAAATCACGTTCAGCTTTAGCGGAGCTTGACCAACATTCAGCAATATCACCTAGTCGGCGAGGACTGATTTCATAGGCGATTTTTTTACCACAAGCTTCTTCAAATGCTTTCAGCATCTCTAATACACTTGTCCCATTACCTGAGCCTAAATTGTAAATGTGTAAACCAGGCTCAAAACCAACTGATTTAAGTGCCGCAATATGCCCATCAGCGAGATCCATGACATGAATATAATCACGTACTCCTGTGCCATCTGGGGTAGGATAATCATCACCAAAAATCATCAATTTCTGCTGCCGACCAATGGCTACCTGAGTAATATAAGGCATCAAATTATTAGGTATACCTTGCGGATCTTCCCCCATCGTGCCGGATGGATGTGCCCCAACCGGATTAAAATAGCGAAGCAGGGTAACCGAGCAACTATTATCGGCATACTGGAAATCCGATAAACAGCGCTCTACCATAAATTTACTGCTACCATAAGGATTAGTGGTATTGCCAATCGGAAACTCTTCGGTGATAGGCACCGTTGCCGGATCACCATAAACGGTGGCAGAAGAGCTAAAAATAATATTTTTTATACCAGCCAGATGCATACTACGCGCTAATACCAGCGTGCCATTGACATTATTATCATAATATTCAAGAGGCTTAGTAACCGATTCACCAACCGCTTTTAAGCCAGCAAAATGAATAACGGCTTTAATAGTATGGTTGGAAAAAATGGTGTCTAATAATTTTTCATCACGTACATCTCCATGATAAAAAACCGGACGACAACCCGTTAATGTTTCTATTCGCGCCAATACTTCACTTCTGGCATTACACAAATTATCTACAATAACAGGCTGCATACCCTCTGCCAACATTTGAACGCAAGTGTGACTACCAATATAACCCGTACCGCCTGTTACTAATATTTCCACATTAACCTCTTTTCCAACCTTAATTAAATTAGGATATTGCCTGGATGAGCAAATAAGCCATGAACATAATATTATGCTATGTAAGCAATGATATATCGATAAACATCACATTTTAGCTAACTAATATATCACGCCATTCAATAATATAATCTTTGATAAAGAAAATTAGCGATAATATTTATTATTATGAAACTAATAAGCTTAGTTGCGGCAATGATATTTATCGGATTGCTATTTATTATCAATCAGGAAATGAGCTATTGCATTTCAACCGGATCGACATGGATCATGACATTTAAGATAGTGGGATTTTCAAGTAATTTTTTTCGCGCTGAAACAGCAATTTGATGGCCTTGTTCTACCGTTAAAAGGCCATTAACCTCAAGATGAACATCAACTAGTAAATAATCACCAGATTTACGGGTCTTAAGATCATGAATATCAATCACACCGTCCATTGCCAACAGCTGTTTACGGATAGCCGCTAGGGTCTGTTCATCAGCTCCCTTATCCATCAGATCGTTAAACGCTTGATAAGTAAACTTATCCCCCATTTTAATAACCAGAACACCAACAATTAAGGCCGCAATAGGATCAAAGATCTTAAAACCGCATAAACTAGCAATGATACCAATGGCAACTACTAAAGATGAAGCTGCATCTGAACGTGCATGCCATGCATTAGCAACTAACATACTTGAATTAACCTTATTTGCCACAAAAAGCATATAACGAAATAGACCTTCTTTAACAATAAGTGATAATAGCGCAACAACCAGAGCAATAATATGTACATCGGGAATTTCAGCTGGATTTAGCATTTTTTCAATCGCTTTCCATATCATGCCCCCGCCAACCACTAACAAAATCGTTCCCAGTACTAAAGATGCTCCATTTTCATAGCGAAAATGGCCATAAGGGTGATCGGCATCCGGTTGTTTATGACTATGTTTATTCGCAATCAACACCACAAAATCTGCCAATAAATCTGATAATGAGTGAAGACCATCAGCAATCAAACCTTGAGAATGTGCCCAAAAGCCGATAATAATTTGCCATAAAGAGAGAAAAAAGTTGACAATGATACTAATGATCGTGCTCTTTTTGGTAGCTTTAAATTTTATTTGCTGCTCATCGGAAACAAAGAGTGTGTGTTTTTCTTCGCGGTGTTTAGTCTGTGTCATAATCAAATTCTAAAGTTAATTATTTTTAATAAAATAAGGAAAAGATGATAGTAAACCTTAAAAACAATATTGTTATTATTAATTCTAATTTTATTCAAAAAAAATATTAATTTACCTTCCTATAATATGACATAAAAAATTATATTTGTCTTGATTTTTCATTTTCATAATCATTTACTTTAATAAAATACAATTGATAATTATTTACTTATTTATTTCTACCACTATCTATAATGAAATAGAAATAATATTTATTTTCAATTAGGATAATTGATTAAAATAACACGCTTATTTTAAATATTAAGTTAATGATTCCAAATAACGTGCAAATAAAAATATCACGACATCATTTTTTACTATTGCTACAATATAATTAGATAACAATATGATGCGAGGGTATCATGTATAATAAGATCTTAGTTCCTATCGATATTGTTGAAGATGAATTGAATCAAAAAGTGATTAAGCATGTTGAAACACTGGTCTCATTTAATCAACCTAGCAAACCAGAAATCCACTTCCTATCTGTGCTGCCAATTTAGAAATATTTTTTGGTATTGAAATTGCGGCCCTACCAGAGAGCCAACAGGATTCTGAAGAGCGCAGCCGAGTTGCACTCGAACTACTTAAAGAGATCATTAAGAAAGTAAACATTCCTAATGGGCAAATTACTTGTAAAATAGGCCTTGGCCCGACAAAAGAGGAAATTTTAAGCTATGCATCAGATATTGACGCTGATTTAATTCTTATTGGCTCTCATAGCCCCAATTTTACCAGTGACCTGCTAGGATCAACCGCAGCTAGCATTGTTCGTCATGCAAAAATGACTGTTTTAGTCGCTCGCTAAAATAAACCAAGCACACACCTAGCCATCTCACAGGAGATGGTTTATTGGTTAAATTAAACCGTTATTTGATCTTCGCACTGTTAAGTTCTTCTGGTGCTGACCACACGCGATATTTAACTGTCATATCGTTTGGAACATATACCACTATCGGTAATTTACTATTATAGCGAACGATATTATTACCTTCCCCAAGATGAGTGGTAACAAACTTCTTGGATTGCTTTTTATCTGGGCAAGCCATCAAGGTTGCTGCAGGACCGGATACTTTTTTTAATTCATAAAAGTCATAGCCCCAACCTTTAAGTTCTTTTTTCTCAAAATCCCCGCCAAACCAATGCTGATTGCAATCAACCAGCATTGATTTACCAATAACCAGTTCTACCATAAAATTATTTTCATTCGGTTTTTTGTCTAGCTGAATAACATAACGGAGCATCCCTTTTGCTGCGGCCGGGTATGGTGCTATTTTGGACAAACTATCATTTGCCATCGCATAAGATGTCGTTAAGAGCATCGCCAGTAATGGAAAGGTATATTTATTCATTGCCACATCCTACTTTATAAATAGTGATAAAAGTGATATTAACTATAACTGTTAACAATAATTTTTATGCTTAGCTAATTCAAACATCTTTTTTAGTATAACTGTCGGGTCAAAAAGTAAAAAATCGTAAAGAGTAAAACAACCAATTAATTTGTAAATATTATAAAAAATCAAATGATTATATATAACATTTAACAATGTAAATTATTTTGTTCGCAGTTGTTAAATTTTAATTATTGTTATACTTAAATTGACCCTCAATAATTTTGCCGGAGGTTATATGTTGCTGTCCGATCATGAGTTATTTTCTCACCTAAAACGCTTTCATCCACGCTTCCAATCACTATTTGAAAAACACCATCAACTGGATAAACAGATCACTGAATTAGAAGGCCCAAATGGCGCAGGCTATAATGATAACGTCATCAAATTAAAAAAAGAAAAACTTCATATAAAAGATGAAATGCAGCGTATTATTCACCAACAAATTAGGCTTAAATAACACCACCTCGCCTGCTGGAATAGCAGGCGAATTAACTCTAACGAAATAGTTTAGCTGTCAATTAGTGCTATTTTTTAACCACTGCTGATGATTGAGCCGATAAAGAATATGTTCCTGTAAGGGATGAGCCGATGGTAACGCCGGATGTAAAAAATTATGCGCATCTTTTTCCATAGTTAATTTTTTCATCAAATTTTCAGAGGGACGATTAATTTTAGCGGTAAAAGAGACAATTTCCGGCATTTCTTGGTGCAAAAAGCAAAATCTAATACGCTACGAGCAGCTTCATAAGCCAATCCTTGCCGCCAAAATGGCTTAGCTAGTCGCCAGCCAATTTCAGTACAAGGCATAAAAGGTAGATCATATGCGGGAATATTGAGTCCGACAAATCCAATAAATTGCTTCTGTGCACGCAACTCTACCGCCCACAATCCCCAACCTTGCTGTTGGATAAATTTCTGTCTAATACTTTCAATGAAAGCATCACTTTGTTTTTTTGAAAGTAAGTGTGGGAAATAACGTATAAAATCAGGATCACTATTAAGACGATAAAAAGGGAGCCGATCAGCTTCTCGCCATTCCCTTAAAATTAAACGAGGAGTCTTTAGGATAATAACCATGCATTACCAATTGAAAAAGATTTTACTATCAATATAACACCGCATTCTATCACGTTAGTAAAAATGCTCATTTACTTTTAGGTATCTCTTCAATGGCTTCTAATTTTATTACTTTTTCCGATTGATGCTCAATTTTTTCAGATTGGCCTATGAATATACCACCACGCTTAATTGACATATGACTGACTCGACTGATCCCTCGCAATTCACCATGTTCCAGAATATCCAGGTTATTTCCCAAGCAAGCTCCATCAACCAAACCATCAATAATCATATCCGGCGCTTCAATTTCACCTTCAATTTTTCCACCCTGCATGATGTGGATAGTTCCTTCAGTTACTGTGACGTTACCTTTAATATGTCCCTAAACATGAATATCACCTGAAATAGTAACGTTACCTTTAAAAAAACTCTCTTCTGAAATAATTGTTACCTCTTTTTGTTTAAGATCACTTTTTTTATCACTTTTCATTACAAATATATCTGTATTGGAAATATTTGACTTTTTATTTCTAAACATCGTGAATAACCTCACTCTTATAAAGATAAATAGCAGGATAAGAACGAATGAAAAAACTAAAACAAAAAACCATGTCTTTGCAATCACATTTGTTATATACAACACCACTACTAGCACCCATAGGAACCAGATAAAATACAGACAACAATTTTCTCTAACACTAAATGTTTTCATTCTTATCTAATAAACTCATCAAGGATACCTAACCAAAATTATTAAACTGAACTACTAGTATAGAATATCAACTGGCTCTGGTATTGATATAGTGATTAAAACAACAGAAAGGTAATTTATATTGAAATTAATAGCAGACCAAGGCGTAATTGAAACTAACGGTAAACAGAGTAAAAATCCGCATTCCCTATTAGGATACACATAAATCCTTATGCCATACTTAGCTCTGAATACCGTTAAGGCACTCACTATACAATGATTTAGTCCTATGAAATATCAAGTTTGCCGTAAAGATTTATTATATTCCGCTAGCTTTAGTGAAATTAGCTAAAAATTGATCTAATTAGCCCGATTTGTTAATAAAAAAAGTTAAAATAATACTAATTAAGTAGCAATATTTTACTTCTCGTCAAGTCAACACCATTGCCAATAATAAACAAGATGCAAGCTACTATCGTGTATTAAAGTCACATCGTTATGTTAGCCTAGCGGGTTGCTGCGAGGATTATTCAGTGTTGATAAGACGTTTACCAACATTTTCTCACAACAAACGTTCTTATTTTTAGTAGAAAATTACCCAATCACTGATGAAATAAAATATGATGGCTGCAGTCAATGTCAAATTTCGGTATAGCTGGATTGCTGCTTTTAAAACCCGGTTGCCGCAATTGAGAAAAATTTAACTTCATAGCCCTTAAACCAAAATCATAGACTTTAATATAACTAACTTTATAGCAAGGAAAAATATATGCATATTAAACGGGCAACCAGCAGCGACTTTGCTCAATTAATCATAATTTGGGAAAATTCGGTACGCGCTACCCACGATTTCCTGCCAGAAAAAATGATAGCCACATTACGCCCCTTAATTTTAAATAACTATTTACCCAATATTGATGTTTACATGTCAGTGGATGAGCATAACAGTATTACCGGCTTTATGGCGACTAAAGAAAATCGGTTAGAAATGCTATTTATCTCGCCCATTTCCCGCGGTAAGGCTATTGGCAAAGCATTGCTGCAATATGCTGTGACTAACTTTGCCGTCAATGAAGTCGATGTTAATGAACAAAATAAACAAGCGATAGGTTTTTATCAACAGCATGGTTTTCGGATTTATGATCGCTCTGAATTAGATGGTGAAGGCAATCCTTTTCCGCTGTTACATATGCGACTAGTCGATACTAATATTGACAATCAGGATAATAGGGTTTCGGCTGCAGATTGATAGTAAGCTTTTTTTCATTATCGATGACTTGTTGGTAAGTTGCCTGAACAAATTGACTATCCGACCAAGCTAACGTTGCCTGTAGATAAATTTTTTGCTGAGCTTGGTAGATTTCAGGAACAGTAAAAGTAAAAGCAAGCGGCAGTAAATCCAAACGGTACTGTAATTGATTAATTAGCAATAATCGCCCATTATTTTGGGCGTAAAAGCGAATATTAACCTCTGCTGTTTTATACAGTCGCACAGGAAGCGTGACTTTACCCGTTACAACCGTTTTTAACGGATCATTGGGTTGATAATGAATACAGCCGGTCAAACAGCATATAGCAACCAATATAGCGTAATGCTTCATGACACTGTTATGTCATATTCAGATAAAGGCCGATGAACACCCTGCACTAAACGCTCCAAATGCGCTTGTTGCGATAAATCCATTTTAAAAATGCACGTTAATCCTTCTAGCTGATTCAATTTACTTAGGTTGGCCGATTCACCTAGCGTCATTTTTCTGCTATGAAAATGAATCGACGAAATAGATAGATCACTATGATATTGATATGAGTATATTTTATTGATTTCCACAATAGATTACACCTTCATTCCTTGAAATTGTCCTTTGTAAACTGCCTTTTTTACTGGTTCACACAATAATTCCTGCCAAAATTCAGCATGATCGAGTATTGACGTTAATTGATGTTCCAATTTATCTAATGTTAAATTGGAGATTGTTATTTGAGTATATAATTGGATTTTTAAGCTGGTTTCATCTAAACCAAAATGCAGATTAAATTGATACCAATAGCGATTAAAACTGGCCAACTGACGAAAAATTCCCTCACTGACTTCCGATAAATCAGCAATATCTATCGCTCGTGTGCTCACTCAGCTCAAACGTGAAGTTCAATGTCCGTCTGATGTTGAGCACCTACAGATTAAGTACCGGAATAACGTTATCGAATGCGATCATGGCAAACTGAAACGGATAATCAGCTCCACGCTGGAGTTTAAATCGATGAAGACCGCTATGCCACGATAAAAGGGATTGAAGTGATGCGGGCGCTACGTAAAAGGTCAGGCTAAGTCATTTTACTTCGGCCATCCCCTGGACGAGATGCGTCTGGTGAATAGGATTTTTGAAATGTAAGACCTTCACCAACAAATAAGGCTGCCACGTTCAGATATTTGCAACAGTGCCGTTTATTTTGGGTGGTTATGTACAAAATAACCAGCAACGTTTGCTGATAAAACGTTATTTGGATAATAACAACTTAAATCATCAATTGAATATATATTCGATTGAAGAGATTAAACAAAGCGTAAAATATACCCTACATACTATGGGTTATAATCACGTTGAAGTAAGCAATAGCGAAAAAGTCGGTTGGACAAATCTGTTTGGTGAAGTACGCTTTATTAATAATAAATCCTGGAGTAATTTAGCCACAATCCTTAAGCGTGATATTAGCGGCTTAAAAGGAATTAATAATCATGTCAAAATAAACGACGATCACCTAAAAAAATTAGTCGAATTACTAGAGCGATATGATTTAATAAATGTTCTTATTTATAATGAAAAAGAAAATAATATCATTGAATTGTATGGCTATTTAAATGAAAAACAGCGGCAACAATTTATTGAATTACAGCAAACATTCAATATTGAATTTAAGCAGAGGTATAAACTTAAATTAATCAAAGCTGATAATAATATTAAAAAAAAGAAATTCGATTAGATATTAAAGGTATTTCACTGGGACGTGCTCCCTATATTATTCTAAGAAATAACATGAAATACTCAATAAATTCAACCTTGCCAACCGGAGAAACAATTGACGCGATTGAAGATAATAAAATTATACTTAAGAAAAATAGTCAGGAAATTATCATTACCTTAAAGGAATAAATGATGTTAACCCAACTGGAAGAAAGAATCAGTGATAGCGTTGAATATGATAAAATTCAACATTATCTTTATGACCAACTAAATAACTGCCTTAAAAAGCTTAATAAACCACTATCACGTGATGAGCACCTCCAAGCCGTTCAGCAGCAAACCGCTATTTGGCAGGGATCACTATTTTAGAAAAAATTAAATGGAGTTGATATGGCCGCTATTTTTGATTCAGGCAAAAGCATTACACTTGATGAGGTTGCCCAAAACTAAAAACACAAATGGAAACAACATCAGATGATGTCAAAACCGCCATCGATGCGCTTGGCACAAGCCCTGACAACCCAGCGCTAGTTGCTGAATTACAAAATAAAATTAATAAATGGTCAGCGATGTTCAATATGCATTCAACCATTACCCGATCGATGCGTGATATGATCCAGGGTATTTTACAAAAAATCTAATCATAGCTCTGCAATTAGAAAAATTATCAATTGAGCTGGCAATTACCGCCTTAGAAAAAGCGAATTTAACGGAAGCTAATGATATTTATTGCTGGCTAACGCAATTAGATAAAAAATATCTTTAATCAGCATTACTGATAAAAATTCTTATTTTGTTGCATCAGGAGCAGTATCAAACTATTTTAGAGTTGGCACAACAATATGAATATCTAAATTTGATGCCTTTTTTTATTTTATCTGCTCATCAGCTAGGCTTAACAAAATTAAAAAATAACTTTTTGGCTAAACTCAATATAAATAAAAACCAACATGCTGATTTAATTAATTTTGCTTTAGCATTAATAGAAAATTATCAGAGCAATTAATATGAAAATTAACCATGACTATTATCCACATGATTTCAAAACGATAGTGCAATTAACTGACGATCACCACAATAATATTGTTTCCACTACAGATAATATTGCACCTAACCAACAGAAAATATTACTTGATGGATTAATCAAAAATTTAAGTCAATCAATAATCAATTTGCCACAACTGCAAGATCAAACGAATAATGAAATCAATTTCTTTGAACAAATAGAATCAGTACGCCAAAATATGAGCCGGGCAAAAACTGGATTCCAGCAAAATATGAATAGTGAAGAGTTATCACCGCAAAAATTAATGCAAGTACAGTGGTCGTTGATGAGAATTACCTTACAGGAAGAATTAATTGCTAAAACTGCCGGTAAAGTTACCCAAAAGTATGGAAACCTTATTAAAGGCACAATAACCAGATGAAAATAGTGCTGATTACCTTACCGTTGTTATTATCCATACTAATAAATGGCTGTAAAACTGATCTCTATACTGGCCTGTCGCAAAAAGAGGCTAATGAGATGTATGCATTACTCAGAAATGAAGGAGTTTCCATCCACAACGAAGTCGACAAAGAAAATACCGTCAAATTGCTGATTGATGAATCAGACATCGCCCAGACAACTGAAATATTAAAACAACATGGTTATCCAAGAGAAGTTTTCTCTTCGTTAAAAGACATTTTTTCAAAAGATAGTTTGATTTCTTCTCCTGTTGAAGAGCAAGCGCGGCTTAACTTTGTTAAAGAACAAGCGCTGGCAAAAACAATATCACAAATAGATGGTGTCCTTAATGCTCGGGTGCATGTGGTTATGCCTAATAATAATGATAAAAATAGCTTCTCTTCCGTATCTGTCTTTATAAAATATGCGCCTAATGTCCAACTAGATAACTATACTCCACAAATAAAGCGATTAATTCACAACAGCATTGCTGGGTTAGATTTTGATAGAATTAGCGTAGCATTAATACCTGGCTCGGAAATATTACCTAGCAATACATATAGTCAAGAAAAACATTTTTTGGGTATCGATATTAATGAACATACTTATAATAAATTTATTATTCTTATATCTTTACTTATTTTTTTACTTATTAGTACTAATCTACTGCAATATTTCCTTAATAAAAGAAAATCGTAATAAAATATGCTGAGACTTTTCGAATTACAATATTTCCCGGCACTTTATATTAATATTGAAAATTTACCTAATCTATGGCAAAAAACACTACAAAAATTACCTAATTGGCGCCACTCAAAAAATATAAATAAAATTATTTTTAAACATTATAAATTAAATAACAATATGATAAAAATTGAGAAAAATGAAAATATTGCCCTTTTCCCACAATATGAATTTAATCAAATTTTAGCTTTATTAGGTATAATGTTACACATCAAATCGCTTTCTCATTGCATTAATAGTAAGCAAATAGGCTTTATTATTAATGAGATTGGTAAAGAGAAATATCGCTTTTGTTTAGCCAACGCAAATTTTATTATTGGTAATTGGTCGGAAGGCTGGCAACAAAAATTACCACTTGAAATGCATATAAACTATTTTTGCCAAACCGGGCTTAATTTCTGGTTAGAGACTATCAACCAGAATAATGTCGATTTAATTAAACGCTTAAAATTACGCTTACCGAAAAAAAAGATAGAAAAAAATATTATCATAACCGATAAGTATAAACCTGTTGCAGAGATATTATGTCAAAAGATAACCAAAGAAGTAAATTTATAATGTTACCATTTACTCAAATAGATGATCAGATTGTCATTAACGATGAAATAAAAATTTTAAAAAAAACCGATTATCAATCCTATCTTAATGGCCAAGAATTTATCGATATTGCCAAACAGCATGCCAGAAAAATTGAAAATGATGCAGATAGTATTTATCAAGAGCGTTATACCGCCGGCTGGCAAGAAGGTTTGGCACAATCAGCCCAACAACGAGCAGAAATTATTCATCAAACTTTAATCAATTGCCAAATTTTTTATCAACAAGTTGAAAGCCAATTAGTTAATATTACTATAGAAGCGATGCGAAAAATTATTGAAAATTATGAGCTTGATGAACTTTTATATAAAAATATCAGCCAAAATCTTGCGCTTGTTCATTAACATAAAAAAGTTATCTTACGCATTTCACCTAAGCAAATTAATTTTTTGCAAAGTAAATTAACCTAACTACGTAAAATACAACAATAAATTGAGTATATCGACATTGTTGAAGATCCGAAATTAGAAGAGAAAGATTGTATTTTAGAAACTGAAGTCGGTATGTTAAATGCCACTATTGAGAGCCAATTAAATGCAATAAAGCAAGCCTTACTAGGAAAATAAGCATTGTTTTAATTAATACCAATAGATAAAAAATTAAATAATAGTATTTTCCTGCCCTAATTCATTTTCCTCACCCGGCAATGATAACTAGCTTTCAGATTTATAGTGAACCTTTTATAAGAAAATTCCTATTTTTTTGATTTTCTAAATAATTGAAATAAATCGATCACTAAATAGTGAATTAATTTTTTATTATAGATTTTAATAGATTAAATGACCATTTAGGCTTCAAATTGATCAATAAAATACTGATTAAAATATATTTCAGTATTTAGTTTAATAAAATGACAATAACCAAACATTGCTGGCATAAAAGCACAATTTTATCTATAGTGAAGGATTATTAAACTACATTATTAGGTTAATTTAGATAATATCCAAGTAATGATAGGAGAACGCATGATCACCTTTGATAAAAAAGTTTTATGGATGACATTTTTTATTAGTCCTCTTGCGATAGCTAATGATAACCTATTTACCGTAGTGGATGACCCTGCAACGGCAAAAAAAGATATTGAAATGTCAATCTCAGGTGGTTATCAAGTACAAACAGGAAACTCAAAGAGTTCAAACTTAACAGCAAAATCAGCACTAACACTCTATTCTTCAAACTTAGCTTATAGCTTTTGGGGAAATGCTATCAACAACTCATCCAACGATAAAAGATCATCGGAAACCTATCAGTTAGGCGCCAGAACTCGATACAATTTAACTAAATATGATTATCTATTCAGCCAAGCTATCTGGCTAACCGATAGATATAATGGCTTTGATTCTAAAGATGTATTTGCTGCTGGTTATGGCCGACAAATATTTGATGGTCCCATTCATTCACTAAAGGTTGAAGCTGGCCCAAGTGTCAGATATGAACATTTTACTAGTGGTGGCCATGAAATAACAGGTTTAGGCTACATTGGTGCAAACTATGAATGGAAAATTACTGATAATACGTCATTTAAACAAGGTATATCATTTTTTACCCGACTCAGCAATGACTCTTCCGCTATCTCAGAAACTGCCTTACAAGTTGCCATGAGTGAACGCCTGTCACTCAATTTGATCTACAACGTTAACTGGAATGATAATCCTCCGCTCTCGGCACCAAAACGGATCAGCACCAAAACATCCATCCAATTAGGTTATGCTTTCTGATAAATCGATTATTAATATTAGTTTACTAATAAACAAGTTTATTAGTAATTAATAAAATCAATAGACCTATCTAATTAGGTCTATTGAAAATATTATTAAAATTCTTGCCGGGTTGGACGAAACAGAATTTCATTAATATCAACATTTTCTGGTTGTTTTATAGCAAAAATTACCGCTCGAGCATAGGAATCTGCCGGAATGGCATAATCGTTATAAAAAGATCGCATTCTGGCAGCGATACCTGGATCAGTAATACTATCCAGCAACTCACTAGTGATTGCCCCCGGCGAAATTACTGTTGTTCTAATATGATAAGGTATCATTTCTTGCCGTAAACCTTCCGAGATCACTCTTACCGCCGTTTTGGTCGCTGAATAAACTGCACTGCCTGGCTTTACCTTATGTCCTGCGACTGACGATGTATTAATAATATGGCCACTCATCTGTTTTTTCATATAGGGAAGCGCTGCTGCTATCCCATAAAGCACGCCCTTTAAATTAATGTCGATCATCTCATTCCATTCATCAATATGACCATCTTCTAACAGTGATTGCGCCATAATACCGGCATTATTAACTATCACATCAATTCGATTATACAATGCAATTTCTCTATCAACTAATGCCTGTAGTTGCTCAGGTTTTGTAACATCGGTGGCGACAACCGCCTCTTTATCAAGATTTAATTCTTCGGCTAATAATTGCAATAATCAATACAATACGACGCGCGCCTAAAACCAGCTTGACACCATCTTTAACTAAATGGCGAGCTAGTTCTTCACCTAACCCACTACTTGCACCGACAACGACAATAACTTTATTTGCAATTCCTAGTGCCATAATCATTATCCTTTTGGCTATATACTATTCATCAGCATATTTGTCTAATAAATTGACATTTTTTAATTTTACCTGCTGAAAAAAGCTTATTGCAAGCCATCTAACTCTTACTATATCTTCAGATCGCTTATCCAACTGAGATAAATAGCGCAGATAAAAATAATCAATGTCCTTAATGAGTTAAGATGTTTACTGTTCAATAACCATATTTCCCTCTACTCACAGCGAAGAAAATTTTGTCATCAAAGCTAATCTTACTAGCTAGATAAAAGATAGCCGCTAATGAACAATAGATAATTTTAACTATAGTCAAAAATAGGCCAAGGATCTTTGATACAGAGAATAAAAACACTAATCCATTATTGCAACCATTTGAGCTATTTTTAGCCTAAAAGAGTATTCTATCGAACGTATAAAATAAGATTAATATTTTATTTTTCACAAAAACAAAAACCTTATTATTTTTAATTATATAAAAAAAATTAATTAAAAAAGTTGATATTGTTTTCACAGCAATAACAGATAAATTTTTAATATTAAGATAAGTTATTTTGTTAAACACAATAATAATCTTATAAATAACTTAATTGAATCTATAATGCTATTAATTATGATCAATAAAATAACAAATATTGTATTTTAATAATATTGTAAATAATTATTTTATTTTCCTCCCACTAAAGATGTTAATAAATACTTTACCCATTGTGCAACTATTTTTTATTTTGTGATCCTTATCACTACCCCTACTGTATAAGCGATGATTCTGTGACTAAATAAAAAAATCATCACAATATTATTACTTTCGATATTTTATAAATCGAAAGTAATATAAACCCATTATTCTATAAAAATGAACTTTAATCATGATCACAGTTTCGTTTACTTTCTTTTATTCTAATTATTAATGCGTTGTTTGTGCAATTAACTTTAGTTTCTATTGTTTACCACCACGATTTAATAACGTAACAGGAGTTAAAATGAGTACTGATACAATAAAACGCCGAGAAACTATTATCGACATGCTATACAATGATGGTAGTGTAAAAGTTACCACTCTTAGCCGGCATTTTAATATCTCTCTGGTTACCATTCGTAATGATTTACGTTATTTAGAAAAAAAGGCTGTGCATTACGCTCGTATGGTGGCGCAATGGCAAATAAAAGCGAACAACGCATGGCACAAGCCCTTGCCACCAGCCAGGTAGAAAGTGATGACTATATTAATACCACGCCGGGTAAAGCACTAAACTCCTATGATATTAATGTCATGGCGCTACGTTCGCTCCTTTTGCAAGCTTCTTTTAACTATGAACGTATGCAAGCTCGTGGATGGTTATATACGCTTATTCCCGCTTTGCGTAAAATTCATAACAATCCACAAGATCTCGCCAATTCCATGAAAATGCATATGGAATTTATTAATGTTCACCCTTTTGATGTCACTTTTTTATCCGGCCTGGTATTAGCTATGGAGCGCGGTAAAGAAAAAATTTCTACTATCCGCGCGCCTTGATGGGGCTATTAGGCGGGATTGGTGATGCCTTATTTTGGCTCACTCTATTACCAATATGTGCCGGTATCGGTGCTTCACTTGCCTTGCAGGGTAGTATTTTTGGCCCGATCGTTTTCTTGCTGTTATTTAATATTGTTCATTTTGCCTTACGATTTGGTCTAGCCCATGACGGTTATCAAGCAGGAACTAAGGCGATTGCGATACTAAAAACTCACACCAGAAACATTTCTCATGCTGCCTCTATTGTCGGTATGACGGTAATCGGGGCACTGGTAGCTTCATATGTTCATCTCTCTACGCCGTTAATACTAAAGGCCGGTGAGGCCAAGGTGGCATTACAAACCGATGTGTTGGATAAATTAATGCCCAATTTATTACCGCTGGCTTTCACACTAATCGTTTATGGTTTTTTAAAACGGGGGGTTTCCAGCCGTAAAAATGATCGGAATTACCATCCTATTTGGGCTGGCAGGTAAATTAGCTGGATTCTTATAAGGAGTAAATATGTTAGGCATTGTCATTACTGGCCATGGAAGTTTTGCTAGTGTTTTAATGCAAGCAATGGAGCAAATTGTTGATAAACAAGAGCAGTGTACTGCCATTGATTTTACTGAAGGCATGACAACAGAAGATTTACATCAAGCATTAAATCAAGCCAGTAAAATTTGTGATATCGGTGACGACTTAGTATTTCTTACTGATTTACTTGGCGGCACACCATTTTCACAAACCTCGCAGTTAACATTGGCACATCCACAATGGCAAGTCCTAACGGGAACGAATATGCAAATCGCGGTCGAAATGATGTTAGAACGACAAGCGATCGATGCAGAAAATTTCGTGATATGGCGCTGGATTGTGGCCACCAAGGATTAACCCGTTTATGGCATCAGCAACAGCAACAGCAACAGCAACAGCAACAGCAACAGCAACAGCAGAATAAACGATCTCATAATAGTGATGGTATTTAAGGAGTTACCATGTATTTAATATCTACCCGCGAAATGCTAAAAAATGCCCAACGAGGGCAATATGCGATACCCGCGTTTAATGTTCACAATTTAGAAACTATCCAAGTCGTTGTGGAAACTGCGGCCAAAATGGCTTCACCGGTCATTCTGGCTGGTACACCGAGTACCTTTACCTACGCTGGCCTTGAATACATGGTATCTATTTGTACCCAAGCCACTTCATTGAATAAATTACCCCTTGCTCTCCATCTAGATCATCATGAAGGATTGAGCGATATCTGCAATAAAGTCAAAGCCGGTATTCGCTCGGTAATGATCGATGCCTCCCATCTACCATTTGCAGAAAACATCGAGATCGTGGCTAATGTTGTGCAATTTTGCCAACGTTACGATGTGAGTGTCGAAGCTGAATTAGGTCGCCTGGGGGGCAAGAAGATGAATTAGTTGTTGATAGTAAAGAGAGTTTTTATACCGATCCGATTGCTGCTAAAAAATATGTTGCGCAAACTGGTATAGATTCGCTAGCAGTTGCCATTGACTCTGCTCACGGACTCTACCATGATGAACCTCATCTTGACTTTGAACGCCTGGCGGAGATCCAGCAGCAGGTAGATATTCCATTAGTTTTACATGGCGCATCAGGCATATCTGAAGAGATGATACGCCAAGTAAGACATTTCTACCCTGATTATCTAGCAGACTAAAGAATTTATTATTAATGGGAAATAGTGATTTTATATTAGTAGCAACTAATTGTGCCTGACTACCCGATAAACCATTATCCTTCTGAAAATACAGATAATGTTCTTGCTGGTTATAAAAATAATAGCCTCCAATTTATTGTATGAAACATTAAGGAAAACTAAATTGTCTGGTAAATAAAATAATTTATTATGATCAATTTTAAGATCCTCTAATTTGGCCGGAAAATGGTCAGGTAGTGCGAACAGTTGATTTTTACTCACATTAAGGGTGGTCAAATCGTTAGGCAGATTATTGGGCAATGCCGTTAATTGATTATCACTGACATCTAATTTTATTATCCATTCTGGTAAATTAGGCAACGAAGTTAAATTTAGTCCAGATAAATTAAGAGATGAATTTTCTTCAGCAATACAGGTAAAAACTCTATTTAGTGCAGTCTATCTCCTTTCCGATGGATCGATATTTGGTTGTGATACCCAATCATACCATCCAGCGATTAGAGCCATTAAAGCAGGTGATAAAGCCATAGTGTCGCCATCCTAATACAAGACAATTGTTAAAAAAAATTCATTAATTTACTTAAATTTAATAAATCATTCATTTTATTAATAATTTAGAAATGTTAACTGCATCAAATATTGCATAAAATCATTACTAGAAAATGGAAAGCATTGGCAAATAACTGAATAAAAGCCGATCAAATAATCAGCCTTCCGCTTGATCGAGATAGGTAATGATAAATAGTGGCTTGCTTGCCAGTGATTCAAGCTCTGGAGCATCAGAATATTGCGCCAATAAGGGCATAAAAACTGACTGACCAATAATGCTGCGACTCTGCGGCGCTGCTGGTCTTAATCCCCACACATTATGGTAGATTATCGGCACAGTACGACCCTGCCATTCTGCATTACCGACATACAGCATAATATGCCCTTTTATATAGACTAATGTTTTAAATGGTTGGCCATATTTGATCAAATAAGCAAGCCGTTCATCAGTTGAATAATGGCTTAAATCAATTCGCTTACCACTTAACGATTGAGGTAGTGAATTTCTGGGTAGAAAAATACCAAAAGGCAGCATAAGATTTCTTACTTCCGCAGAGCAGTCATTAAAACCATAAAGACTTGCCCAGCCATAATCTTTACCTTGCATATATTGAATGATATGCGCCATATTTTCTGCTGTTGGTGAAATAGGTGTCTGACGCATCATCTGTTCAGAATGTGGCGCATAACGAATAACAGCATAGCCCTTATCATCGTAGGCCGGTAATGCGATGGTTGTTTTACCGTTAATCGATTTTAATGGCAATAATGTACCGGTACGGGCGGTAAATCTAAATACGCCCTGTTTATCAGTGAAACTGGCATTATCATTAATAACTGCCCCAAGCTTTTTTTTCGCCATGGTTGTCCATTGTTGGACAAAATGATCATTCACTTTGGCAATATGTGAACTATCTACCCAGCCCATTTCAGTAGGCGATATTATAAAACTCCAGGATCTATCAGCGGTTACTGCCACAATGTAAACCGCTTCAGCAGGATGCAGAGTGGTATTTTGTAACATATCAAAAGGATAACCTTGACCTGCCTCACGCGGATCTTCAAAAGCAGGATAAGCAGTTGGTAGGAATCTTACCGCGGTTTCACGTAAAGTGATCCCCCGGGCAGTAGGCGTGTATCGATCGGCGATTGACACGGATACCCGATGTTGCATTTTTGCTTTCCAGCTAGCATCTAATAAACGAAAATTTTCGCCATAGTGACTGACTTTAGCCGCAGTAAATTTTTCAGCAAAATGTGATAAATTTCTTTTCGCACCTTCTGCATCCTGCAAAACTGACTGAATATAATCACCATTCCAGGGAGATTGCTCACCAAAATAGTGTGCTAACAGGGTATTAAAAGTTTTTTTTTGTTGTAGTTCAGTTAAAAAGGGTTGTCGGTAACCAGGCTCATTAGGTGGGATCCAGCGAGCGCTATTTTGTGGATAATTAGCAATCGGAAAAAGTTTTTTCGTTTGGTCAATAACGTTAATATCTTGCTTATCATTAAATAATGATAATGAATGAGGTGTTTTATTGCTACAACCAATCAGTAATAACAGAATGCTAAAGCCAATAATTTGTTTCATCAACGCCAGCTCCTCTAGATTTACTACTTTTCACTATATCCATATCATGCGAACTATTTAATTTTAAAATATTAAGCTTAATTAAAATCTTAATTTATATTACACCATTTACTATTAATAATAGCAACATATAAGCCATTAATTTTTAACATTTAGCTGCTGACTGATAAGCAATAATATATTAATTATGGTTAATCTGTTATCAATAATAATTTGTATCTTTATTATTAATCATAAAAAAATAGCAAAATTAACTGATTCTTAATACCCTATTATTGATAAGGATAAAAATAAATATTTATCTATTTTTATAACTTAATATTGAACATAGAAATAATTTATTAATTTCAGACTAAATTATCATCATATTATAATAGACTTTAATTCTACTATTTGATATTCAGAAAGTTGATACAATGGATAAAATAAAAAACCAATAGATAAAGTAGCACCTGAAAGTTGAATAGCAATATTTCTCACTCTTATTAAATAAAATTATTTTATACTTTAACCTCTTTTATTTAATAAATAAATATAATTAGAAAAAATTTTAACAAATTAATTACCTTTATCTGGTTATTGTTTGAACAATCATCCACAAAAAATAAATGAAATATTATGTCAATGACAGGAGATTAATATGGCTCTTTACACAAAATATAGGTTATTAATATTATCAATAACTTCTATACTGCAACTCTTCTTTTTCGCAACCGCTATCGCTTCATTAGAGCAACAACAAAAATATTATTGTACCGGAACCATCAAAGATAAAGAAAATAAAGATATGGGCGAGTGGGATAAATTTTTCTACTTTAATACTAGTAATCTAGAAGATGCAATGAAAAAAGCAAAAAAGCAAATGATGTAGAAATCGGAGTTGATAATTGTAAGATTGCAAATTAAATTAAAAACATCAACTTTTAATTTCCTCCATGCCAACAGTGGCAAGGAGGTATTTGTCTCTCGATACTAATTAACTGGTTTATTCTATTTTAAGCGAAAATCTTAGTCACTATTTTATCGATTCAGTTTGCCACTATCAGGCACTAATGACATAACCAGGGTTTCAAAAGGCGATAACGTCACTAATGCCGATTGATTAATGTTAGCCAGTTTTTTACTACCCGCTTGGCTAATATAATTCAGGCTAACTTGATAACTTTGTGACGTGCCAGCGGGTAATTCTAAATCACGCTGTAAATACAAATAATAAACCTGGGGTTTATCCGATGGATTTCTTAAGCTGATAATCGATTTATTTCTACCCCAGGCAGCCCAACCATAGATCGCTAATTTGGTTGGATCACTACCTATCCAAAACTATCAAATAAAATAGCTTGATTTTCATACGCTCAATTTGCCGCATTGACTAGCAAGGTATTTGGCTTGTTTAGCATAAATAATACCATGCAGCATCAACGAATTAAGCGGAAATAAGGGTCCTTTCATAACAATTGAACGATAAGTTTCTTCATCGCGATAAGTAAGGCATTGTTGTACTTTAGTGCCCGGCCATAATAGTTAACATCATCACCCCCACGCCAAATCGAATCAGCGTAAAAAAGCCAGGATGGGCTCGCTTGAGTACCTGTGGTCAGGTTAATATAAAAATTATTATTTGCTTTTCGCATATCACTGATCATATGGATTGCCGCATCAAAGTCACTAGTAAAGCGGCTACCAGCAATCACCTTATCGGCATTGCCAGTACCATCCAATTTAAACATAGTAATATTTTGTTGTTCGATTAACTGTAAAATACGTTGATGAGAATTGGCATAATAATTGGCACATGATAGGGCCAATTTACCATCCATTATTTCATAACCAAATTCTGCGGCATGGGAAACGCGAATATCGCGTGGTTTATTATTATATCCTCCCCTGAGTGATAACCAAATACCTAATGCCTCATGATATTTTTCGGCTGCTATTTTTAATTTATTAAACTCATTGGGGAAATTAGCACCAAATCCCCAGTTACCGGTTAAATTATCCCAACCATCATCAAATAAATAGCCATTTAATTTGACACCGCGCTTTTTGACCAACTGTTCGCCATACTGTTTAATACGTAATAATGCTTGCTTTTCGGTATAAGGATTTAAAAAACCAATATCAAGCCAAGAATTATAGTGTAAATAGGGATGATAAGGACGAGCACGAACAAAATTTAAAAACTGATTGACATTACGCCGTAATTGGCCAGCTGCATAAATGCCGATATAAGTTTTGTAACTAAGTGTATGGTCTTGCTGTAAAGGAATGGCCTGGGCTATTTTTTGTGTTACTCCCCCTTCATAAGCTATCGTATTGGTTAACGGATTTTCTGGAATGACAAAAAATGAATCACTAATAATTGGAGAACTGACAACCGAACCATAAACAAAAGGCACCTGCGTCTTAAAAGGCATTAATGGCACCATACTCATGTTTAGGGGATTATTTTCAGCGCTGATTTGGATTTCATAACGACCAAAATTGGCCCGGTCACATAAAGACAGTATGGTTGTGATTCTGATAGTATCTCTAATATAATTTATTGTGATGGTATTTTTATCCCGCTTAATATCTTGCAGGTTAAAATCTTTTTCGGTTAATTTTTTCCTGAATTAAAATTAATTTCAAATAAATTATCAGTTTTAATTGCATCATTATTTTTGTTATTTTTAAACCAAAGTAATATACCTTTCTTATTATCGGATAACAGAATATTTATATTTTACCCGTCAGTTGATACTCTTTTGTCTGTAAAGATTTTACTAAACATAATGACATAAATATACTCAATATAATAACGCTCAATGCTCTCATGCAATAAACTCCTATTGACTGCTTAATTATTTTATTTTGCAAAAATCAAGTCCTAAAGCATGTAACATGGCTTATTACAGCAAAAACCATATCAAGAAAGTGTGAACTGGTTGGCAGTTGTTGGTTTATATGACTAACAGTAAGCAACTAAAGCATCATTTAGTTATATAAAAACAGATAAAAGGTGAATTTCTTAACCAAAAATTCTATTATTAAAATATTTAACAAATGCTTCAATATTTTCTCCAGCTTAAAACTTAATTTATAATATTCAATTTCTTCATAAAATTTCTCTATTTATTTACGACTAGATAACACTGTTGTTTAGTAGAAGTTTTTATACTAAATAACAGTTGCTAAATTTTATTTACCATATTTTCTGCTATATATTTTATTGGTTGAAATATTATCTTATTGCAATATTTTATATAAAAAAGTTTTACTTTAACTAACTATTTATATTAGTTAATACCACAATGAAAAATTATCCAATATTATATTAATATCTAATAAAATAAATTTTTATATCAATCTAAGTCAATGTAAAATTACTTTAAGTAAAATATAGTGGGTGTTTTTATCGATTATAAGCGGCCATAAACCTTCTCGGCGTCTATCGCAAACAAATTTGACCAAAAAAATAAAAAGACTATTATATATCTCTCGCTTGCTGTTATTATTAGCCCTATTACCGATTACTATAAAAATTTGCAACCATGGATAAATTTACCCGTCCTAAACTAACGCTGCCTAATGGCACAAATAAATTATTACTGCATTCTTGTTGCGCTCCTTGCTCAGGTGAAGTAATGGAGGCACTAAGTGCTTCAGGTATTGATTATACTATTTTTTTCTATAATCCAAATATTCACCCACAACGAGAATATGAGATCCGCAAAAACGAAAATATTCGTTTTGCCGAGCAGCATAATGTGCCGTTTGTTGATGCTGATTATGATAGTGATAACTGGTTTGCACGTGCCAAGGGGATGGAGCAAGAACCTGAGCGTGGAATTCGTTGCACTATGTGTTTTGATATGCGATTTGAGCGTACCGCTCTTTATGCTGCCGAGCATGATTTTAGCATTATCTCCAGTTCATTAGGTATTTCTCGCTGGAAGAATATGCAACAGATCAATGATTGCGGTAAGCGTGCCGCCAGCCATTACGATGGCCTAACTTATTGGGACTATAACTGGCGTAAACAAGGTGGTTCCGCAAGAATGGTGGAAATTAGTAAGCGCGAACAATTTTATCAACAAGAATACTGCGGTTGTATCTATTCTCTGCGTGATACCAATAAACATCGGCGCTCACAAGGGCGGGAGATTATCCGCATCGGCGTTAAATATTATACTGACGACAAACAGCCCTAATTAGGCAAGCGTTAAATACTATATTGGCGACAAATAATAGATCGAACAAAAAATAGCAATGCCAGGCTTCAGCCAAGCACTATTTATCCAATTTGCTAAACTATTTACCAGGCCGTAATGCTGGAAACAGAATAACATCACGAATTGTATGACTATTGGTTAATAGCATGATCATCCGATCAATACCAATACCTAAACCAGCCGTTGGTGGCAATCCATGCTCCAGTGCAGTGATATAATCCTCATCATAAAACATGGCATCATCACCCTCATCTTTGTGACGAACCTGCTCAGCAAAGCGTTCAGCTTGATCTTCTGCATCATTAAGCTCAGAAAAACCATTACCAATTTCACGACCACCAATAAAGAATTCAAATCGATCGGTAATAAATGGATTATTATCATTACGACGAGCCAACGGAGAAACTTCTGCCGGATATTCAGTAATAAATGTCGGTTGGATCAAATGGCTTTCCGCCACTGCCTCAAAAATCTCACACTGCAGACGGCCTAATCCCCAGCCTTTTTCTACCTCAATATTGAGTGATTTTGCGATGATTGTCGCTTTAGCCAGATCATCCAAATCAGCCGGATCAGTTTCGGCCCGATATTTGACTATCGCTTCTTTCATCGTCATTTTGCTAAAAGGCTGCCCGAAATCAAATGAATGCTCACCATATGTTACCTGGGTTGTGCCTAATACTTCTTGCGTTACCGTTTTAAATAACTCTTCGGTTAACACAATAAGATCTTTATAATCAGCATAAGCCATATACAGTTCCATCATGGTAAACTCTGGATTATGCCGCGGCGAAATGCCTTCATTACGAAAATTACGATTAATTTCAAAAACTCGCTCGAATCCGCCAACAACTAAACGTTTCAAATAAAGTTCTGGCGCAATACGCAGATACATATCAATATCTAACGCATTATGATGAGTAATAAATGGACGTGCCGCTGCACCACCCGGTATAACCTGCATCATGGGTGTTTCGACTTCCATGAAATCTTTACTAACCATGAAGTTACGTAAAGCCGACAACACACGTGAACGCGTAATAAAAGTCTGGCGCGATTGTTCATTAGCAATAAGATCGAGGTAACGTTGGCGATAACGCGTTTCCTGATCTGCCAGCCCATGGAATTTATCTGGCAGAGGTCGTAATGCTTTGGTTAATAAATAGACTTCATGCGCATGGATGGTTAACTCACCTGTTTGGGTCTTAAATAATTTACCCTTAACACCAAGAATATCGCCCAGATCCCATTTCTTAAACTGTTCGTTATAAATACCTTCTGGTAAGTCATCGCGAGAAACATAAATCTGAATCCGACCGCTCATATCTTGTAAAGTAGCAAAAGAGGCTTTACCCATGATACGGCGTGTGATCATTCGGCCGGCAACAGAGACGTCAATATTCAGTGCAGTAAGTTCTTCCGCATGGTTCTCATCATATTTACCATGCAAATCGCCAGATAAATACTCACGGCGAAAATCATTAGGAAAAGCAATGCCATTACCACGCAATCCGGCCAGTTTTTCACGCCGAGTTTTTAATTCATTATTTAAATCAAGGGACCGCTCAGTACCCTGTTGTTGTTGAGACATCTTTTCTCCTCATAGGTCAGCTTTTAAGCTTGCTTCAATGAATTTGTCCAGATCACCATCCAGCACAGCTTGGGTATTGCGATTTTCAACACCGGTTCGTAGATCTTTAATTCGAGAATCATCCAGCACATAAGAACGAATTTGGCTACCCCAGCCAATATCAGATTTATTTTCTTCTAATGCTTGTTTATCGGCATTTTTCTTTTGCATCTCTAGTTCATATAATTTTGCTTTTAGTTGCTTCAATGCCTGATCTTTATTCTTATGTTGAGAACGGTCATTCTGACATTGGGTAACAATGCCAGTTGGAATATGGGTTATACGTACTGCTGACTCTGTTTTATTAACATGTTGGCCACCAGCCCCTGACGCCCGATAAACATCAATGCGTAAATCCGCCGGATTGATTTCAATATCTATATCATCATCCACTTCAGGATAAATAAATGCTGAGCTAAATGAGGTATGGCGGCGACCACCGGAATCAAAAGGACTTTTACGCACTAATCGATGAACACCGGTTTCAGTCCGTAACCAACCAAAAGCATACTCACCAATAATCTTTATCGTGGCAGATTTTAAGCCTGCAACATCACCATCTGACGCTTCAATAATTTCTGTTTTAAAACCTTTTGACTCCGCCCAACGAAGATACATGCGCATCAACATGCTAGCCCAATCTTGCGCCTCAGTTCCCCCTGAGCCTGCCTGTAAATCAAGATAACAATTAGCACTGTCATACTGCCCTGAAAACATACGACGAAACTCTAATTGTCCCAGTTTTCCTTCCAGCTGCGTTAACTCCGCGACCGCCTCATGAAAAGTTTCTTCATCATCAGCTTCAATTGCCAAATCGAGCAAACCAGATACATCGTCTAAACCTTGTATCAAGGCATCAATAGTTTCTACTATTGCTTCAAGAGAAGAACGCTCCTTACCCAACGCTTGGGCTCGCTCTGGTTCGTTCCACACATCAGGCTGCTCAAGTTCTGCATTTATTTCTTCCAAACGTTCTTTCTTGGCATCATAGTCAAAGATACCCCCTCAAGATCTTCGTCCGCTCAGACAGATCCTGAATTTGATTTTTTATTGAATTAATTTCAAACATACCCTTATATCTTATTTATGTTATTTTCATTAAAAGTCATAAAAATATAAACCGCCTAGTGTAGCGGATCTGATTGCTGGATTATAGTTTTTCAGTCAATATGCTTCATGATACCTCATTTTACCAACCAAATAGCCTATTTTAGTCAGTAAATGCCACTATAAGAATAATGCTTTAAATCTAACTAGTTGCAATTAGTGGCAGAAAAATAGTGATTATAATAAGGGAAATCATAACTATACCTACCACTGTTGATGGTCAAAATAGGCTAAATACTATTCGCAAGACCACAAATGCTGAATGAGTAACTGGATGTTACGATTACCACGATACTCATTCACATCTAGTTTATAAACCAATTCGACCATTTTAATACTATTGTCAGGCCAATAAGCGGTATCAATATTAAAGGCGATGCCATCTATCATCGGACCGCCAGCCAGTGGTTCTAACATCACTTTTAGATGACAATCACCGACAAGACGTTGTTGCAGTAGGCGAAATTTTCCATCAAAAATTGGTTCAGGAAAAGCTTGTCCCCATGGCCCGCCATTTCTAATTAGTTCAGCAATATCCAATGACAACTCTTCATTATTTAGTTCACCATCACTCCAAATAACCCCTTCAAGCATATCGTTATCCAGTAGTTCTGCCATCAGGTTAGCAAAGTTCTCTTGAAACTGAGTAAACTTCTGCTCCTCCAGCGTTAATCCTGCCGCCATAGCATGGCCTCCAAACTTTAAAATTAATCCCGGATTAAGCGAATCTAAGCGTTCAAGGGCATCCCGTAAATGCAAACCATAGATGGAACGCCCTGACCCCTTCAAAATCCCTTCACCAGCCGGCGCGAAAGCAATAACCGGACGATGAAATCGTTCTTTGATCCGAGAAGCCAATATTCCTACTACTCCCTGATGCCATTCAGGATGATAAAGTGCAAGACCATTGGGTATTTGATGACGTTTTTTTTCTATTTGCTCAAAAATCTGCCAAGCCTCTTGCTGCATATCCTGTTCAATTTCGCGGCGGGTACGATTTAAACTATCTAATTCATTAGCCAATTTTCTAGCGTGAACGATATCATCAGTCAATAATAGTTCTACACCGATTGACATATCATCTAATCTTCCAGCTGCATTAAGCCGTGGCCCAATTGAGAAACCTAAATCATTAGCAACCAGACGACTAACATCACGTTTGGAAACTTCAATCAAGGCTTTTATCCCGACACAGCTTCGTCCCGCCCGAATACGGTTTAAACCTTGATAGACTAAAATACGATTATTACTATCCAAGGGAACAACATCGGCCACCGTACCTAATGCAACCAAATCTAATAATTCAGCCAGATTAGGCATCTTACGTGCTTGTTGCTCAAACCAACCAGTCTGGCGCAACGCAGCACGTAATGCTGACATCAAATAAAAACTGACACCAACCCCCGCTAATGCTTTTGATGGAAAGTCGCAATCAGCTAAATTAGGATTAATGATTGCTTCTGCACAAGGCAGGGTTTCTCCAGGTAAATGGTGGTCGGTAATAATCACTTTTATACCGTGTCGTTGAGCAACAGCAACGCCTTCATAGGAAGATATACCATTATCAACGGTAATAATAAGTTGCGCTTTTCTTTTAATTACTTGATCAACAACCTGCGGGCTAAGCCCATAGCCATCTTCAAATCGGTTAGGAACCAAATAATCAAAATGACGATATCCCATCGCGCCCAGCGCTCGCAGTGTCAATGCTGTACTGGTTGCACCATCGGCATCGAAATCACCGACCACTATAATTCGCCAATGTTCATTCAGAGCAGTGATTAATAACTGAACCGCTGTTTCAATACCATTAAGTGATTGGTAATTAAGCAATCCTTTTGCACCTGTTTCTAACTCATTTTCTGATAACACACCTCTCATAGCGTACAAACGGCGTAATACCGGAGACAAATGAGCAGGAAGGTGGCTATCATCTGCTTTCGGTCGGCGACGAAGCTGTATTTTCATATTTATTGTTAACACATTATGATTTTTTCTTAAGTTTTTCTACCCCTTTAACTAAATCATCTGCAGTCATATAACCAGGTATTACTGTGCCGTCTTCTAACACCATAGCGGGTGTCCCATTGATACCAAGCATATGACCGATATTAAATTGAGCGGCAATATCGACTGTTTTGCATTTTTCAATTGGAGAAATCGTTTCGCCTTTAAAAGCGTCTGTTAATGCTTTTTGTCGATCAGCACTACACCAGATAGATGTCATTGTTTTAGCTGATTCGTGGTGAAGGCCATTACGAGGGAATGCCAAATAACGTATGGTGATACCCTTTTTATTATATTCTGCTATATCTTGATGAAATTTCTTGCAATAACCACAGGTAACATCGGTAAACACGGTGACAACATATTTTTCCTCTGGTTCTTTAAATATGATCATCTGGTCACTCATTGCTTCTATTTTCTTTGTCAAGATCTGATTTGTAACATTAACCGGCATTTGACCACTTAAATCATAAATCGGTCCTTCTAATAAATACTTACCGTCTTCAGTCACATAAACCAGACCTTGGCTAGTAATTACTGTACTTAAACCTACAATAGGTGACGGATGGATATTCTCAGTTTCTATGCCCATTTTACTCAATGTTCTTTTAATAGCCACATCATCAGCTAATGCAGAATGTGACATTGCGGCCAGAAGACCAATTAACCATACGATATTTTTTTTCATTTAGAATTTCCTTGATCCTCAATCAACCTCGAGGATGATGTTGTTGATGCAATTGCCTTAAACGCTCTGTGGCAACATGGGTATAGATCTGGGTGGTGGAAAGATCACTATGTCCAAGTAACATTTGTACTACACGGAGATCTGCGCCATGATTCAGCAAATGGGTGGCAAAAGCATGTCTTAATACGTGAGGAGAAAGTTTTTCACTATCAATTCCAGCAATTGCTGAATAATGTTTAATCCGATGCCAAAAAGTCTGACGTGTCATTTGCGTACCTCTTTTACTCGGAAATAATACATCATTAGTCAATCCATTAAGTAAGATTGGACGACTTTCGGTTAAATAAGTTTCCAACCAATAAATAGCCTCTTCACCCAAGGGTACCAATCGTTCTTTATTACCTTTTCCCACTACCCGAATAACACCCTGACGTAAACTAATATCTGTTAATGTTAGCCCAACCAGTTCAGAAACACGTAGCCCACATGCATAAAGCACCTCAATCATCGTTTTATCTCTTAATTCAATTGGATCATTAGTGATAGGTGCATGCAGTAAATCTTCAACTTGTTTCTCATTGAGATCTTTAGGAAGCCGTTTCGGCAATTTAGGTGCCGACAATTGTGCCGTCGGATCATCGGTGCGCAGTTTCTCACGATAGAAATACTGGAATAAGCGTCGCATGGCACTCAGTAAACGAGCAGAACTGGTGGCTTTATAACCGCCCTCTACCCGTTCTGCCAGAAAAAATTGTAAATCCATGATCTCCACCGTAAGCAGATCATGACCATGGCGCGATAACCAATTAACTAATGCTTGTAAATCAGTACGGTAAGAAGAAAGCGTATTAGCGGCTAAATTGTGCTCAAGCCAAATAGTATCGAGAAATTGTTCTATCAACGGATGACTGTCTCTATTTTTTTCAGTTGACACAACAGCACTCCTAGTAAATTAATTGCACCATATTATGCCTCAAAAAATGCTTTCTGCCAGAATGTCATCTTAACATTTATGAATATTGTTTCTTTATTAATTAAATTAGAATGATAATTGCATATAATTAATTAAATTAATAATTTAAATCAATATCAACTGATTAATTATAGTATTAAATATTGTCAATTATGAATAAAAAACTATCGACTCTCATTAGTTTTTTATAAGTGATTACTTATTATCGATATTTAAATTTGTAAAAAATAAAAATCATGATGATATTATTATAAACATTCCATTTGAAAATATAAAAATAAATTAAAAAAACAAATAAGACACCCTATTGTTTGATTAATTCCGCTATAACCAATTGATATTTTAATAATATATCATCCCAAAAAAAACGCTATACAAAATAAAAAAAATAATCCAATCAATATAAACAGATGGTTAACATGACAAATTATTAAGTTGTTTATTGCATAACAAATATAAATTTTTTAATAACAATCAAATTTATAATTAAAAAGGATAATAAATATGCCAGTAAATATTGTCTATTCTGCCACTCCAACAACTGAAAAATCACATGGCGTAGAGAAAAGAGCAATTGGCAAGTCTATTTTTCTAAACCAAGCTAATGGTACACCTATTTCATTAGCACCAGGCTTACCCGAGATTTAGAACAACAATTTGCTGAAATGGGGATCGTTGATCTTCGTACTCATGATTGGTACGGTGTTTGTCATATTGATAGTTGCTTTGATACAACACATATTAATTACCTTGATCAGATAACAAATAATGCGCCAGACAATGTTAAAAAACAAATAAAATAATTACGCGGATGATTTTTTTAATCGAAGAACTATTTGCTTAAATACTCCACAATATTTTTCTGCTGAAGAAGAACCACAGTTCAATTGGCAACCAACCGATACCTATCTTAAAAACTCTTTATCTAATAAATATTATCAAGGCGAACAAAAGCCGAATATATTATTTAGAATAGGAAGAATGCTTAATGGTGGTAAACAAAAACCCACCAATATTGAAAAATATTGTCAATTAGTAAAAAAATTAGTACAAAGATATAGTATTAACTATCATTTGATAGGTTTGGCTTATGCAATTTCTGAATACGAAATTTGGAATGAACCCGAGCTTGGTTTTTTCTGGGCAACATCCGAAAATAATCAGCGCGCAGTTGTCGAATTTTATGATTTTTATCGTGCCGTTGCCAATACAATTAGAGCAACTGCCCCCTGGGTAAAAATTGGTAGTTGTGGAACAGCATTTGTTTTTAAAAATGAAAATTTTGTCGATAACTTTATTGCCTATATAAAAAATATCATGTTCCTTTTGATTTTTACTCATATCACTATTACGCGATCGATACTGCCAATCCAAAAAAACATTTATGAAATCCAAGAGTATGTTCGCAGTACATTAAATAAATATGGCTTCCAACAAGTTAAATGCTACATAACTGAATGGGCCTTAACGGCTAACGCCAGTAAAATTAATAATACTAAGCTGCAAAGTCATGTTGCTGCTGCCTATTTGCTCTCTTTTTTGATCCACGCAGAACAGGCTGGCGTAGATAAAGCCTATCTATATCGAGCTGATGGAGCAGAGTTTGGTCTGTTTGATAATAGTGATTATGCTACCTATGCTGCCCAGGCATTTTGGCTATATAATCAATTTGCCTCTCAGTGTGATTCATCAATTATCAAATTAACAGACACCTCCAAAACTGGCATAACAACAACCGGCGCAATTAATGCCAACAATCAAATAAACATTCTCGTGGCCAATTATACAGCCGATCCCACTAATTTGGGCGAAAACGGTCAAACAAAGCTACCCACAGGAGTCAAACTGCAATCACAATATTATATTGATACCGCGATCCCTGCTACTTTAATCGATAATGAGCGTTGATATGGCAGCAATAATATCCCACCACGTAATAGAAATAAAGTGTTATATAATGGTAAACCAGTGCCAAATGGCGCAAATTCGCCCAACCAAAATGACCAATTAAAATACGACGATGCCAACTATCAGCAATCGAGTAAAGGATATATTGTTACCTTAACAGATATTCCTGCTAATTTTAATCACTACACGATTATTTTACATAAAGTATTTAATGGCGGACAACGTCAAACACTTAATAATGGAGAAACTTTTATTTATGAACCCTATGTATTATCTCTCAATCCCGAGAGATAATTATTAAAGATGATGATCCTAGCACAGCAGGAAATAATACATTAGTTTTAATAACGATCGAATTATACTAGCTCAATAGTTATTATGCGTCATTTGAAAAAATTTCAAACATATTATAAAAATAAGAATTTGTTACTAATGGTGAACTAAATAATATTTTTAGTGATTAGATATTACTATCAATTCAAATAATAGGTTTTTTCTTCATATATTTTATTATTCAGGTAATGATCAGAAATTATGTCGTTAGTAATAAGCTAAAATTTTATTCTTATAATAATAAAAACTATCTTATACACTTTAAGCATATATAAATGTTAAATTGAAAACTATTTTTCCCTGCTTATCAGTTATAAAAAACTGATTTAATTAAACTATTAATAGAATGAAAATAAATTAATTTTCATGACTAAATTAAATAAAAAAATCTTCATCAAATTTAATTATCTTAAATTAAATTTATTATGCTAAATTTTTTCTTCGCTAAATAAGCGAAATAATTATGATAATCATCTTTAACAATATGGAGCTAAACAATACAAAAACATAAATTTATTATAAAATTTAATAAATCTGTTATCCATGAAAGAAAAGATAATAATAAATTAATTTTAAAACCTACAATATTAAAAGATGGGTTTCTAAATAATTTTAATTACTATTCTATTGTTGATGATGATTTACTAACAATGAAAAACCAGCTGATTAATTGCCAAAACCTTACTGGTATTTGCTACGTTGAAGAAGCTGACAATTTGCCATTAGATGAACTACAACGTTTAGTGGATAAAATAAATAGTTATGATTTTGTTAAATATGCCTATATTGAACATACCGATACACCCCCGCCATTCAGACAATTATTAGATAATAAGACGGAGCAAATTTATAATACCCCTAATTTTAACCCTCTCCAGGGCTATCAAGGTGGGACAACGTCAAATCATATTGGTATTGATATCGAATATGCCTGGTCACTTCGTATAGTTGGTCAAGGGATCCGCTGCGCCGATATAGAAGGTGGATTTGATTTTGAGCATGTTAATTTACAAAGAAAAAGTTTTATAAATCTATCACCTAAATATCCACTTAAAAATGAACATGGCACCGCAGTTGCTGGAATAATGTATGCCAAAGATATGGGATTGGGTATAAAAGGATTAGTGCATGGAGCAGATACTTTTTATGGTGTTTCAGAAGCGCCAGCAGGACGAGTTAATGGAATTGCTAAAGCATTAAAATACTTAAGGGCGGGAGACGTATTTATCTATGAATTACAATCCATGGGGCCACGTAATAAATATGTCCCAGCCGATTACCAAAAAGCGGTTTGGGATATCACAAAAGAAGCCACTGATGCCGGCATTATTGTCATTATGGTGGCTGGCAATGGCACTGAAGATTTAGATCATAAAATTATATACAGTGAATATAGAAATCGTAATGACGATGGTGATAACGGTGCAATTCGTGTTGGTGCAGATGAATAAAAAATACTTGATCCCCACTGATTCCACCAGTTATGGCAGCATGATACATGTGCAAGAATGGGGGCTGAATGTTGTCACAAACGGCTATAACGATCTCTACAATACCGGTGAGCATAATAATTATACCCATACTCTTTCGGGGACATCATCTGCTACGCCGATTGTTGCTTCCGCTGTTGTGGCGATCCAATCATGGTGTAAACAGAATATTGGAGAGGTTATTAAACCAAAAGACATGCGTTCACTATTAATCGAAACAGGCACACCGCAAGGATACCATCAAACTAGCAATAAATGAATAAATATTGGTCCATTACCTAATGTACGCCGAGCAATTAGTACACTACAAAGGCCTTTACAATAAATAAGCGCTAAACATGATCACTAATAATATAATATCTTGCCATGTGGTAATTTTTTAGCAAATTAACTTAACACCAGATCGCGACATTTATCTTTTAGACTGATTAAGATCTGGTTTTTTATCCCATTATCTGAAAAAAATAAGATTAAATATTATAAAAATAGAAAATAGCATAAAAAAACCAGTTTTAACTGGCAAACATATCAAACACAACACCAGGGAAAGTCTCTATCTAACGAGAATAGAATGAACAAATAAGGTGTAGAAATTGCAAGGACTAATTAGAGGATAGGTTAAAAATAATTATTTTCTATCTTTATTGATGATAATATGAAGCATATCAAAAAAACAGCCATCTTACATTAGCGTTAATGAAATAATATGGTTTATAGTTCAACCTATAAATTAACCTTAATTAACTGAATTATAATATTTTTTTAATTTTTTTCTGCTATAATATTCTATTATTACTCGCAAAATGACAACAAGTTGCAAAATGAAAATCGGTCTTTTTTATGGTTCCAGTACCTGCTACACCGAAATGGTTGCAGAAAAAATCCAGTATAATCTAGGTGAAGAATTAGTTGATTTACATAATCTTAAAGATATTTCGCCGCAATTAATAGAAAATTACCAAATTCTGATTTTAGGTATTCCCACCTGGGATTTCGGCGAACTACAAGAAGACTGGCAAGCAATTTGGGATGAACTCTGTTCGTTAAATTTAGCCGGCAAAATTGTATCCCTATATGGTTTAGGCGATCAAATCGATTATAGCGACTGGTTTCTTGACGCACTAAGTATGCTTTATGAGCAGCTATTACGGATGCATGTAAAATTTGTCGGCTTTTGGCCTACAACAGGATATACCTTTAGTAGCCTTAAACCATTAACCACTGATGATAGCCAGTTTGTCGGACTAGCGCTCGAGGAAACCAACCAATTCGAACAACCGGATGAACGAATAAAACAGTGGTGTATGCAAATATTAAATGAAATATCAGGGTACTGCAACAACAATTGATTTAAATTGCGCCACTCCCCTTCTGGCATACTATCCGAAGCAATCCATAACCGAATCTGCTTATTACATTGCAATGAACGAAGAGTAAGTTTTATACCAATAAGCAAAACCAAGGTTTTTTAACAATCAGCCATTCACTTTTCTTCCAGTGTATCTTATTACCATTTAAGTAAAGCTAAACTACCTTTACAACGACTTATATTTTTTGACTCCTTACCCAACTTGTCACAATTAATAAGGTCGCTATCAACCAAGTGACCAGATTATTTGGCGGCCAAGATGAAAAGAAAACTAACAAGCCAATTCCCACATGAACACCCGTTGAAAAAAGCTGTGTCAGCCACGAAACATTGATATTAAATTTCCAAAGAACCACGTTGTTTATTTCTACTCTGTATCAATTGAATCATATGATAAAGACCATCATCATCAGGACGTCCATGATTCATCAACCAGTTGAACAAATCAGGATCTGCACACTCTAGTAAACGAACAAACAGACATTTCTCATCCTCTGTGAGTGAATCATATTCATACTCAAAAAAAGGCATAATGGCGATGTCCAACTCACGCATTCCTCTGCGACAAGCCCAGTGGATCCTAGGTTTATTATTGATATCCATACGATAAAATAACCTTAAAAACTTTTGTGAATAATTTTTGATTCCATATCAGAATTTAGCGTAGCAAATTCTCATCAATATCGAAATGATTTAAGTAACATTCTTGTAAAAACCACAACTAACCACTAACTAAAAACTTATATAGATAAATTCTTCGACATTAATTTTGTTAGTTAATTTTGATAATATTACTTGCTTTGTCTGTTAGCTATCTTACCATTATGACTACTCTTATCCAGGTTACTAGCGGATGAACACATGACAAGCCTAAATAAATTTACACCAGCAACTTGTGAAATAGACCATCAATTACCCTTAACGTTAATGTCACTTAATGATTGGAGTTTCATCACAGCAACAGGGGTAGATGCTGAAAAATATCTACAGGGTCAATTAACCGCGGATATTGCTACATTAACTGCACAACAACATATATTCACCGCCCACTGTGATGCCAAAGGAAAAATGTGGAGCACACTACGTTTATTTCATTATAACCAAGGCTTTGGCTATATTTTACGCACTAGTGTGGCAGCAAAACAACTTATTGAACTGAAAAAATACGCGGTTTTCTCGCAAATAACACTCAGCCAGCAGCACAATACTGTGCTGTTAGGTGCTGCCGGCCAAGGAGTTCGTGACGCATTGAGCCGCCACTTTTCTCTATTACCCGATAAGGAAAAGCCCGTTATTCATCTAGGACAGACGACTTTACTGCACTTTAGTTTACCGTTTGAACGTTTTTTAATTGTTACTGATAGCGCAACTGCCGCTGAACTGACAAAACATTTCCCGCAACATGGTGATAGTCAGCAATGGTTAGCTTTCGATATTGCTGCTGGAATTGCTAATATTGATGTTGAGAATAGTGAGCAATTTATTCCTCAAGCCGTTAATCTACAAGCATTACCCGCAAGTATTAGTTTTCAGAAAGGCTGCTATAGTGGGCAGGAAACGGTCGCTCGTGCAAAATATCGCGGCGCCAATAAGCGTGCCATGTTTTGGTTAACCGGGACAGCAAATACGCTGCCAAAAACTGGAGATGCTATCGAGTGGAAAATAGGTGATAACTGGCGGCGCACTGGAACAGTATTAGCTGCTGTTACCATGACAAAAGGTTTTATTAGTTTGCAAGTTGTCATGAATAATGATATGCTTAAAGAGAGTATTTTTCGGCTGATTGGCGAAACCAATAGTCAGCTCACCATTCAGCCTTTGCCTTACTCATTGTCGGAAGAGGAATAACATATCCGTCGATTGCTAATAAAAAGGTATTCAGATAAGCCGTTTTCATATAGCAAAACAGGGATCCTGAAAATATCCCTGTTATAAAATTAATACCTAATTAATGTAACCTTATTCATTTTATTGGTAAAAAATACTGTTGGATCCCAGTCAGCAAGTTTAGAGTTATGGCGTAATCCATCAGTCTGGCTGTCAATAACGCGCTGATAGGCCATGCTTCAATCAGATGCAATGCTGTTACCTACCTCTATTATAGAAGGTATAGCGCCCTCACCCGTATCATTGGTAGCAACATTAATTTCAATTTGCTCAACTTGAGCAAATCTTTTATCAATAAAAATATCGGTTATTACTGTTAATTGATCATTAATGTTGAGCAATAGCAGCTGCCAGGGAACTAATAGGATCTAGCTGATTAATATTATCCATTATTGTTACCACAGTTCCTTTTGCAACAGGAAAAGTAACTATAGCATCAGTCAGAATATTAGCTATTTTAACTATACTATCTGCCATTTGTAGTTCTAACTCATTTATCTCCTTTAATGAAAATTTATCAAATTGACCACCAAAACCACAATCTGTTATTGATGCTTCAATTTGTGAATATGATTGATACAATTCATCTAGCGATGTTTCTAATGTTTTGTCATTATTAATTTTAGAAGTGGTTGTATTTTCCATTTTTTATCCTTTCCTTGGTTAAATAACAACATAGCTCTTATACATAAAAGTAGTATTACAATAAAAAAACATAACAATGAATATCATTCTAATAATATATTTCATAACAATAAAAAATAATAAATCGCTTTCATAGATAATTTTAAACTGAAATCCAATGTTATTTCTATTAATTAACTTACAGTAATTTATTAATGATTATTTTCTAATCATAACTTTATTAATTACTCTTTTTTAATAACTATGCTTAATCAATACATAATTTACGATTCATTTTTTGCGGCAACATATTATTTTGTGCTACCCAATCGGAAAGAACAATAAATCTAAGACCAATAATAAGTTTCATATCGTCAGCAGATCCTGATGAATTTAAAAATTTAAGCCCTGTTCTAGATATCTCAATTTTCTCTGCTGATTCCTCAGTAGGCTTATATTTTTTGTTCTCTTCATCATAAGATATTTTTATTTCGGCTGAATATAAATATAATCTAACAACATCAGATTCTGAATTTAATACAGTATGAGTAAATAATATACCGCTATTTTTATTAGTAATATTGGCAACAGAATGTCTAATCAGTGTCTTCAATGATAAATTGATATATTTTTTCTTGCTCTGATACATTTTGATATTGCTGTAATATTTTTGCTAATAAATCTTTATAATTATTATTATCATAATAAATTTTATGGGTAGACGAAGTTTCGACAGAAACAGGGGGCTAGATAAAAGTATTGAAAGATATTTACGATAATTTTCATCATTATTCTCTTTCTTTGGATCAAGGGGACTCCAATCACAAATTTCTTTAATAAAAGATAGGAAAGATGTTACAAAATTCTGCGGATAGTCAAAAAGCATTGGTAATAATTTTTCTATTTCATTATTACTATGCATCTCTTTTAATAAAGACTCTTGTTCTAATAATTTTCAACATTATTACCAATGACTGTTGCTCCACTAGTAACTAAATCTTATTTTAAATTTTCATCTTTAACTATATATTTATTAACAATAGAATTATATGATCCATTCAAAATTGAATATAAATTTTTATCTTTAAATATTCCCATAAAATATCCTTTTATATTTTAATGTAGATACTCAATAATAATTAATTTTTATTCTTAAACAATAAATAAAATAATAATAGGTAATAGTTATCATTTCTCGTCAAAACAATAGTTCATACTTTATTTTTTTATTTTTTATTTGTATGCGGGAAACATATTTATCGGTAGGCTGACTTTTAGTATTACCAGTTTGTCTTTCAAATAAAATATGCGAAGAGTTTATATAAAATTTCACATCATCTTTACTTGCTGATGCGATAACACCTTGGGAAAATAATATACTGGTATTTTTTTGTTCAGAATCCGATAATGCGGCTTTAGCTAACTGAGTAACAGAATTTTTAATTTTATTCTTATCAACACCAGTGATACTATCATATATATTTACAATCTTATCAATGAGATCATTATAGTTCTCTTCTCGATAACTAAGATCAATTAACTTATCTTCCTCCACCATCATTAGCACATTTTTTTCATTTCCTCCGCATAAGCCATATATGCCTCAGCATTACCTGACATGCTAGGTTTTTGCGGATCATAGCCAATGCCACCCATCGCTATGGTACTTATAATAGCAAGACCATTGGCTGGCGATTCTGCTAATTTTTCAGCCGTAATATCCGTTGACTTTCCGACTCTATTCATTTCATTAAGTTGTTGAGCAACCACCAAATCTTTATCTTTATAAGCGCCAATGATATCTCCTGTGGATAGTGTAAGTTTTCAGACACTATCATAAACTTGATTTAATAATACCGGTGCTGGTCTTAATGATTTAATCCAATCAATTAGTTTTTTATATTGCTCTTCCATATTTATTTCATTCATAAACACTCCATATTTAATAATGAAAAACTTAATATCAATAATATTTAGTCAATTACGTTGGTTGCTATTTTATTATTTTTAATAAAACAAACGTAAAAATACAATAAAATAACTTTAGTTAATTAATGTTTTGCCATAACGCACAAAGCTGGGTTTTACAACCTGAACTGGCATTTCATGTTTTTTTATTTGTACAACCGCCTGCATGCCAATATTCAATGGTACTCGTGCTAAAGCTATACTTAACCCCAACGTAGGCGAAAATGTGCCACTGGTAATGATCCCTTCACATAACTTACCTGCTGTATCAGTAAAACGAACCGGCAAATCAGTTTGCAATATTCCCCTATCACGCATCACTAAACCAACTAATTTTTCTGTGCCTACCTGCCGTTGTCTCTCTAGCGCATCTCGTCCGATAAAATAGCGCTCTTCCGGCTGCCAGGCTATTGTCCATTCCATATTAGCCGCTAATGGTGACACCAGCTCACTCATTTCTTGTCCATAAAAATTCATTCCTGCTTCCAGACGAAGGGTATCACGTGTGCCGCCAATCCCGCCGGCTTAATATCTAAATCAATTAATTTTTGCCAAAGTTTGACAGCCTGCTCTTTCGGCAGTGCTATCTCATAACCTAATTCGCCGGTATAACCTACAGTAGTAATAAACCAGTCATCAATTTGTTTACCATAGAAGAGTGGCATATCCATAACCGCAGTTTTCTGCTGTTCATTAAGCAGAGATTGTACTTTGAGTTGTGCATCTGGGCCCTGTATAGCAATGAATGCTAGATCATCACGTACCTGCACATCAATTAGGTAATTTTCTATATGTTGATTGATGCAAGCTAAATCTTTCTGTCGAGTGGCAAAATTAGCAATTAAGCGATAGTAATCATCATCAAAATAGTAGACAACTAAATCATCGATCACGCCTCCCGATGCATTTAACATACCCGTATAGAGCGCTTCACCAGGCTCCTTCAGTTTTGCTACATCATTGGCTAATAAATAACGTAAAAAATCTCGGCACAGTTCACCATGCAGATAAATAATTGTTAAATAAGAAATATCAAACACGCCAGATGCTGTGCGAACAGCATGGTGTTCATCAATTTGAGAACCGTAATGCAATGGCATCAGCCAGCCATGAAAATCGATCATGGTTGCATTACATGCTAAATGCTCCTGATATAATGAAGTCTATTTTATCGTCATTGTTCTATTTTCCTCATTAATAGGTATAGACAAATTAAATTGTTAAATCAAAGTACCTATTAGTAGAGTAACTACAGTAGTAAAAATAATAAACCAAATTGCTAAATTAAATTAATTGAAACAACTATTTCAAACCAGCAGTGTTATTCCCTGTAAAACGATAGATTAAAAGTAATGCACCGATAAGTTACGCTATTTCTGAGGAATTTGTCGTGACTTTTGCTAACCATTCAGGCATATCATGTGCTCCTAACGCATAGCTTAACAATTTTGGTTTTATCCCTGGTAGTGTATTAGCCAACAGTAATCCAACACCACGAACCATTTTTTTGACTGGATTATTGCCATCAAATAATTGCCGGAGCCCCTGCATACTAGCCAACATCAGTACAGCACTATGTTTACGTTTACGTTCATAACTTTGTAAGTAAAAATACTGCCCAATATCTTTACCTGCGCTATTCAAACGCCATAATTGTCCAATCAACTCTGCGACATCCATAAAGCCTAAATTTACCCCTTGACCTGCTAAAGGATGTATCGTGTGAGCAGCATCACCTAATAAAGCAATACGTTGACCGGCAAAATTTCGCGCATACTGACCAATAAGTGGAAAAATCTGAAGTTCACTAATTAACTGACAAAAACCGAGGCGCATATCTAAAGCTACACTTAATTCTTTTTCAAATGCAGAAACCTCTAAACTCAAGCGTCTATTCGCTTGCATTGCCGGCAATGACCAAACAATTGAGCAAAGATGAGGATCCTGTAGCGGTAAAAAAGCTAAAATGCTATCATTATGAAAAGATTGACGAGCAGTTAACATATGGGGCATCTCAGCTCGAATGGTGGCTACCAATGCCGTATGTTCATAATCCCAAAAGCTAAGCGGAATATCCGCTTTTTCCCTTAACCATGATTTAGCACCATCGGCACCAACCACCAACCTTGCCGTCAACATTTGCTCATTATCAAAAGTCATAAATACTTCATTCTCGCCCCAAATAACTTTTTGCAATCTATTGCCTGTTAATAAAGTAATATCTTTGCTTGATTGAGCCTGTTGCCATAATGATCCACGAATAATCGAATTTTCAATGATATATCCGAGACCAGGTAAATAATGCTGCTTGGCATCAAAGTGAATATGACCAAAACTATCCTGCTGCCAAACCTCCATTTGCTGATAACTACCAACTCGTTTCTGCACGATGGTTTGCCAAACACCTAAATAATCGAGTAATTTTTGACTTGCTGCATTGATAGCAGACACTCTGAGTGAAGGCGCTTGTTGCGGATCAAATTGATGTTGCACAGGAGAATTTTCAATAACAGCAATCCTCATCCCGCACCCCCGTAATCCACAGGCCATAGCGAGGCCAACCATACCACCACCCACAATAACCACATCAAACGATTGCATAGTGAAAATATTCCTTCTTAAATAGCTAGAGATGAAACGATCGTCCCATTGCTTGGTGGGCTAAAATGTCACGCATAAGTGGTAGTGTTTCCATTGCCATTAATCCAACATTACGGCCGATAGCAAAAATTAGATGATTATTGGAAAATAAATAAACCAAGTGATTGGTTAACTTTATGGTGCTTTGACGATCATCATGACGCTGCATTTGATACTGCATAAGAACCGAGTAAGCTCCCATATCACCACCATGATTGGCAACTTCACTAATTATATTGGCAAGGATCATGACATCACGCATACCGAGATTAAACCCCTGACCAGCAATAGGATGTAAAGTTTGTGCTGCATTGCCAACTAAAACCAATCGATGGCTAATCAATCTTTTCGCTTGCGAAAGTAACAATGGAAAACAGTAACGCTCACTAACGGCCTTAATTTCACCTAACCGCCAGCCAAACCATTTTTGTAATTCTGTCATAAATTGGTCATCACTCCACTGCATAATAGACTGCTGGTTTTCCAATGGGTGACACCAAACTAATGAACTACGCCCTTTAGACATAGGTAACATTGCCAACGGACCATATTGGGTAAAACGCTCGAAGGCTTGACCCTGTGGTACTTGGCTAGTTAAAATATTAGCAATAATTGCACATTGTTGGTATGACGCGCGTTTCCATTCAATTTGACTGATTTTACCTATCATGGAATCGCTGCCATCAGCAGCAACTAATAATTGCCCGGTTAATACTTTACCACTCGTTAATTTGACTGATACATGCTCAATTGTGCGCTCAACAACAATAACTTCATCAGGACAATATAATTCAACACCCGGCGCTTTTTTAAGCTGCTCAAATAAGTAATTTCCTGCATCCTGCAATTCAACAACATAACCAAGTGCAGGAAGGGAATAATCTTTGGCATACATATTTACCGCGCCAGTATGGCCATAGTCAGAAACATGAATATTAATAATTGGCGTCACATACTTTTTTAATCCGTGCCAGACACCAATTTGATTAAACTGTTGGCAAGTGCCATAAGACAATGCAATTGTTCTGACATCAAAACCAGGATGTGCCTTATTAGGTAACCTTGCTTCAATTAATGAAACTTGAACCTTTCCCTGACTGAAGGCCGAAATAGCAAGCGCTAATGACGCACCTGTCATACCACCGCCAACAATAATTACTTTCATAGTTTCTAATCTCCTGCCTACTTTGCTGCTGCCATCAGTGCTTCTATCTCATCAGGATCTTTAATAACAGCCGCTGTCAGGTTTTCATTACCCTCTTCAGTGATCACAATATCATCTTCAATACGGATACCAATTCCTCGATAAGCTTCAGGCACATTAGCATCCGGTGCAATATAAAGCCCCGGTTCAACGGTCAATACCATACCCGGCTCTAACGGACGATCGCGATTGTTTCCATAGTCACCAACATCATGGACATCAAGCCCTAACCAGTGACTTAAACCATGCATAAAAAAAGGCAAGTGAGCTTTACTTTCGATCAGTTTATCTAGCTCACTTTGCAAAAGACCCAACTTAATTAAACCTTCGATCTTAATCTTTATCACCGCCGCCATCACTTGATGAATAGTGACCCCAGGTCGATATAAGTTTAAAGCGCTATTTAGTGCCGTCAATACAATGTCATAAATTTCACGCTGCGGTGGGCTGAATTTACCATTGACTGGAAAGGTACGCGTAATATCACTGGCATAACCTTGATATTCTGCACCGGCATCAACCAAAACTAAATCCCCTGCCTTCATCACGGCATCATTTTCGGTGTAATGCAAAATACAGGCATTTTGCCCACTGCCTACAATGGTAGTATAAGCAGCCGATTTTGCGCCTTGACTGGCAAACTGATGTTCAATTTCTGCAGCCAGCTGATATTCATACATATCAGGCTGGCAGGTTTGCATTGTTCTAAGGTGTGCATCAGCAGAAATCTTGCTAGCTTCACGCATTAGAGTAAGTTCTTCAGGTGATTTAAATAATCGCATTTCGTGCAGCATTGGCCGCCAATCAATTTGAGTAGATGGAGCTTTTAATTTTTGCCGACTACCTTGCCTTAACCGATTAAGTGATGCACCAACAATCTGATCCGCATAAGCAAATTCACCTTGCGCATGATAAATAACGGCTAAACCATTTAATAATTGATAAAGTTGTTGATCAATTTCAGCAAACGGTAATGCCCGATCCACACCCAGTTTTGCAATCGCGGCTTGCTGGCCTAAACGACGACCAAACCAGGTTTCCATCACTTGATCACGCTCACGATTAAATAGTATGCTCTCACTAGAGGTTTCATTATATTTAATGATAACTAACGCTGCTTCAGGTTCACTAAAACCAGTTAAATAGAGAAAATCACTGTGTTGCCGATAGGGATATTCACAATCTGCATTTCGCAAAGCAGATGGAGCGGCAAAAAAAATAGCCGCGCTGGCAGGTGCCATTTTTTTTAATAACTTATGGCGACGAGATATAAATGGTTGTTGAGTCATGCCTTCTCCCGCAAGCGATTAACAACAAAATAGGTTAGAATATTATGCCTATCAATGTAATGTTGGTTTATCGTTTTTTGCTTTCATTCGCCGATCTTTTACCTCCATAAAGGCAATAAAACAGAGCTGACCTGCGACCTTAACATACTCAATGATCTCTTCCAAAGCCTGTTCTAACTCATTTTGATCGTCATTTTTGTCATAACCCAACATACCAATATTGCGTAAATCCATAACAATTTCTTTTAATTCTTTTTTTCCATCAACTTAGATTGCGTAACACCCAAGCCTAATAAAAAATGGTTTACCCAACCGGCTAAGGCATCAGCTCGCTCAGACACCTTATCATTTTCAGGTAACAACAAATTAAAAATGAAATCATTATTATCTAAAGATGCAAATGTAAAGTCATAAAGCTCACGGAGTGGATTAGTTAATATCTGTGAAAAAGCTAATCCGTCATTAGTTAGTTCATAAATTGACTTTTTCCAGTTATAATCGTGATTACCGCCACAAATTAGGCCCGTAATTAAGCCGTGCATTTCTGCGGCTGTTAAAGCAACATTCTGTTGTTGCAATAGTAGCTCAAGAGTTTGATAATTAGGTAAAGATTTCTGTATTGGCATGTCTGCTCAGTTACATTAATAATATTGATATGTAATATGCTACCATCAAGGACGGTCGCTATACTAGATAAATGCACAAATTGCACATATATTACTCATAATTATTCTGATAGCATCAATAGAATTATGGGCAGCGAAATATTACTAGTCTATTTCGTCTCCCCACATAATCAGGAAGGTATAATGTCTACACAACCTGTTGATATTCAAATTTTAGGACGAACATTAAGGGTTAATTGCCCCAAAGAACAACAAAATGCCTTAAAATCATCTGCGGCTGAGCTTGAGCAACGGCTAAAAGATCTAAAAAATCGAACTGGTGTCACAAATACCGAACAACTTATTTTTATCGCCGCTTTAAACATTTGTCATGAACTTGCGCAAGAAAAAATCAAAACTCAGGACTACACTGATAATATGGAACAAAAAATCCGTGTATTGCAACATACGATCGAACAGGCATTGCAAGAGCAAGCGCGCATTACTGGACGAACAATTACTCCGTTAGAATAAAACCGATGAATAAAACAACATTGGTACCAAAATAGAGTAAGAATAGGTTGCTTTCTGTATTTACTTTCATACAATAGATACTAAGATATAGTTTAAAATTCTCTGAGATGCTCGTCAGCGGGTCATTCCCCTGAGCCGATATTTCAAATCACTTAGAATGTGGCTATCTGTTTATGGTGTGCATACCTGGTCAGCTAGGGAAAGCCTAGCCACCAGGAAGCCTAAAGTTAACGATGCTATGTTCACCTTGAACCCCGGGTTCAAGGGTTACAGCCCGCAATGGCATCTTGGAGGTCCTCAATGAGCTATACTGTTATACTCACAATGTTACCATTCAAATATACTATGCTTCAGTCAATAAAAACTTAATGATACAATTATAAAGAACCGTATTATTTTATTGCTGCAAAATTAATAATTCCCAATTTTATGTCTAATAATCTAGTCAAACGACAAAAAATTATCCGGCAAATAGTTCGCCAATATCGTCGACAATTAACATGCGAACAACAAAATAGCGCAGCAGATAAAATAACTCACCTGGTGTTAGAACACGAGCTTATCCGATCTGCCCCCCATTTGGCGTTATTTCTTTCATTTGATGGTGAAATCAATACTCATCCATTAATTAAAAAACTTTGGACACAAAACAAAAAAGTTTATCTACCTGTTTTGCATCCCTTCAATCGCCATCAACTGCTGTTTTTACACTACCGCCCTGATACTCAACTGATAAAAAATCGCTTTCATATCGCTGAACCAGCACTTAATGTTATGGATGTTATGCCAATAGCACAGTTAGATATTCTGTTCGTACCACTAGTCACATTTGATAAACAAGGACAACGATTAGGTATGGGCGGCGGATTTTATGATAGGTTGCTTGCCAATTGGCCTAAAAAACACTTTTATCCGATTGGATTGGCGCATGACTGCCAATTGGTTAATAAAATTCCTACCGAACCATGGGATATCCCATTACCAGAAATAATTACACCATCAAAAAGATGGCGTTGGTAAACAATTTAACCGGGATTAACCAGAGTTATATTAAAATCAGCAATTGATCTTATGGTCAAATAGTTGTTATTAATTGTTTCTTTCCCTTAACAATATTTTGTTGCAGCATAGCAATATTATGCTGATAAGAATTACGATAAACATCATAATGGCCGTTGCGTTTATTTAAATATATTCGTTTACCCTGATATTTATCTAAATCCTGTTTATGTTGTTGAATAAAATGCTTTATTTCATCCGCAGATAGGCTATCGATAGTTAATTTAATTTTTTTATTAAAGTTTTTTTATGGTTAATAATTTCTAACTGAGTTGTTTGTGTTTTTTCATCCATGGTAATAAATTTTAATGAATATTTTCTCATCAATTTTTATTTTTTGTTGACTATTAGTCAGCTTAGCTAATGCAATAATCGAAATTTCATTATCATTAACCAAAAAACGATTTAACTGTTTTTCTTTCTGCTCATTTTGATGATGAGTAATCCGGCTCTTTTTAATAAAACTTCCCATGGCAAAAGTGAAGTTTCCATCTGCTTGTTTTTCCACCGCATAGATAGCAGCAAGTTGATTAAAAAAACTCCATTAATTTTTGTTTATCGGTAAAATGATAAACTCCTACATTTGAATCGAATACAGTAAAAACTGGCTTATGATCCTTATCATTCTCAATTGTTAGCATCACTGAATGAGTATTTAAGCCAATATTTAAATAAATACTATCACAATTAGGTCGGAATCTATTCAATATATCAACAAAAGATTGAGAAGAAGTCTCTAGCAAACAATAACGTTCTATTCCAATTATACTTTCATAGCCAATATTATAATTAGAAAGAAAAAATTCAATATCCTTTGAATATGAATTGATGATATTTGCTTTTGCCTGATTAAATTTGATCAAAATATCTTGTATAGAAAAAATATTTTCTTCTGTACAAATAAGTTTCCATTCTACATAAATATCTCTATGCCATTTCAATTGAATCAACTCAATATTTTGATTAATACTTTCCGCATAAAATTTATCAATAAAATAATTAACATCTTTTCTCTCAACAAAATGCTTATTACCTCTGCATACCTGCATAATATCTTTATTATTTTCATTAATAACTTGCCTTAACTTAACTAAATTTGTTGCATAAAGTAGAGCATATTTATTAATAAAATTATGTAAATAAATTGCTTCATTCAGTAAATCATTAATTTTGGCATTAGCATGCCGTTTTTTAGCTTCAATAATGATTTTTTCGTAATCATCCATATTACTAGTTATTTCTAAATTGCTGAATTGATTTAATTCTTTAATTGATTCTAAGAATTTATCACCTTGCGCGTAGCCACCCTAAGCAAACTGGCACATGTACATTAAAGACAAGCCGTAACATATTCCTTCATCAATTTGAAAGCGCTTATCGGTTAAATCTAATTTAAAATACTTTTTTTTAAGAGTGCTATATTTTGATTAAAATCCTCAAAAATATGTTTAGTTTGACAAAAAATAATATCTGCCCTTTTCATTCCATTAATTGACATAATAACTTCCTTACGGTATCGGTTGCCTAGTTAACTAAATAAAACCTTAAATGAATTTAAATTACAATAAAATCAATAATAAGTGCTTTTTTTTATAAAATAGACATGTTAATACACAATAAATAAAATCAGCCCGCCTTAACGGGCAATCTATTGAAAAAAGTAAATTAGTAAAATTTATTAATTTAATAAAGAAGGCGTGTCCGGATCGTACCAGGTAAAGATTTTAATTTTTGTAATAAACTTTTTGCCGTCGTTGCCGTTTGCGATGTAATATCAATCACAACATAACCAATATTGCCGGTGGTTTGCAAATATTGTGCCGCTATATTAATCTCGTCTTCCATAAAGATCTGATTAATACGATTTAACATCCCCGGGCGATTTTCATGAATATGCAATAAACGATTAGTATCGTCAGTATGAATAGGTAATGAAACTTCAGGGAAATTGACCGCCGATAAAGTAGAACCATTATCAGAATATTTTGCTAACTTATTAGCCACTTCAGAACCAATATTTTCCTGTGCTTCTTGCGTTGAGCCTCCAATATGAGGGGTTAAAATAACATTATCAAAACCTATTAACAGTGAGCTGAAAGGATCACCATTACTGGCTGGTTCTTTAGGAAATACATCAATTGCAGCACCTGAGATATGCTGACTTTTCAAAGCCTCAGCTAAGGCCGAGATATCAACTATTCTACCACGTGAGGCATTGATCAAAATCGCGCCGGGTTTCATCAAGGTTAGTTGTTCTTTGCCAAACATATTCCTAGTACTCGCTGTTTCAGGAACATGTAAGCTAACAACATCACTCATATTGAGTAATTCGGTCATAGTAGGAACTTGGCAAGCATTACCTAGCGGTAACTTATTTTCAATATCATAGAAATAAACATTCATTCCAATATTTTCAGCTAAGATACCTAATTGAGTACCAATATGACCATAACCAATGATACCTAATTTCTTACCTCGTGCTTCATAGCTTCCTTTGGCTTGTTTATTCCATATTCCACGATGGGCTTTCATGCTCGCTTCTGGAATACGACGTAAAAGCAATAGTAATTCGCCAAGTACCATTTCTGCCACAGAGCGTGTATTCGAAAATGGCGCATTAAAAACTGGAATGGCCCGCTTAGCCGCAGCTTGAATATCAGCTTGATTGGTGCCAATGCAAAAGCAACCGACTGCAATCAATTTTTCAGCCACGGCTAAAACCTGTTCGCTAAGATAGGTACGGGAACGAATACCGATAAAGTGGACATCAGGGATCACTGCGATTAATTCTTCTGTTGATAATGCACCTTCATGATATTCAATATTGTCATAGCCTGCTGCCCGCAGATTATTAATTGCACTTTGATGCACACCCTCTAAAAGCAAAAATTTAATTTTCTGTTTTTGTAAAGATACATTAACCATTTACCCCATCCTATCATTAAGATTACGGCTATCACCTATTTTGTCATACAAACATAACAAAAATTTTCCCAGTAGCAATACTATCATTTACCCAAGCAACGAAATAAATCTCAACTAAAACGCTATAACGAACAAAAAGGAAATTAAAGAGGAAAAAATAAGATTTATATCATACTAAATCAATTATTATGATATAAATCACTAAATTTGAGAGTAAAAAAAATATAAATTTAATCTAGGCAATAAGTACTACCTTAATAGCCGATCAGCACTTTAAAACCACCAAATAATTAGCTTTTAGCCGTTAATTTTTTTACTCCAACTGGTGTTGCCAGCAAAATAATATCTGCTGGGCGATTGGCAAATAACCCTACCGTTACTACGCCGGCAATCGCATTAATTTTATTTTCAAGCTCTATCGGATCGAGGATCTCTAAATTGTGAACATCAAGAATGACATTGCCATTATCAGTAACCACATTTTGCCGATATTCTGGCATGCCTCCTAACCTTACCAATCGACGAGCGACATAAGCGCGCGCCATCGGAATCACTTCAACAGGTAATGGAAATTTACCTAAAATATCAACTTGCTTAGATTTATCAGCTATAGCGATAAATTGCTTAGCCATCGCAGCGATGACTTTTTCACGCGCCAAGGCAGCGCCACCCCCTTTGATCATCATTAGATCTGGATTAAATTCATCAGCACCATCAATATAAATATCAACACCATCCACATCATTACTATCAAGAATAGGAATGGCTAACGCGGTTAATCTGTCTGTAGAAGCAACCGAACTTGAGACTGCACCTTTAATTAAATGCTTTTGTGTCGCTAAGCCATCAATAAAATGCGCAACGGTAGAGCCTGTTCCAACACCAACCACCATATCTGGTTTGATATATTCCAAAGCAGCCCAACCGACCATTTTTTTTAATTCATCCTGTGTCATAATTAGTTGCCTTATTATTTTTTATTGCTAAAACCTACTAATTAATTAGTATAACGAAATTTCCCCGGCTATCGATTGGAAAAATATTGCATAGTAAGATATAGAATAACATCTGAATTGAATTTTAAAGAGATTTTTTCGTGATTAAACGCCCTGACTATCGAACACTACAAGCATTGGATACTGTGATCCGTGAACGCGGCTTTGAGCGCGCTGCGCAAAAGTTATGTATCACTCAATCTGCCGTTTCCCAACGAATTAAGCAGCTTGAGAACCTATTTGGTCAACCATTATTAGTGAGGACTATCCCTCCTCAACCGACTGAGCAAGGACAAAAACTACTCGCGCTATTACATCAAGTGGAATTACTAGAAGAGCAATGGCTTGGTGACGAAAGTAATGGCACAACCCCGTTGTTACTATCAGTGGCAGTCAATGCTGATAGTTTAGCAACCTGGTTCCTGCCAGCTCTTAATCCAGTACTACATGACAGCCCTATTCGCCTTAATATTCAAGTCGAAGATGAAACCCGGACTCAAGAGCTGCTACGTAGAGGAGAGGTCGCTGGCGCGATTAGTATTCAACCAAAGCCTTTACCTGGCTGCCTGGTAGATAAACTGGGTGCACTGGATTATTTATTCGTATCCTCACCGACTTTTGCTGAGCGTTATTTCCCTACCGGGGTAACAAAAGCCTCATTGTTAAGAGCACCTGCTGTCGCTTTTGATCATCTAGATGATATGCATCAAGCTTTTGTGCAACAGAATTTTAACCTATCTCCGGGTAGTGTTCCTTGCCATATTGTGAATTCATCAGAGGCATTTGTTCAACTTGCTAAGCAAGGCTCAACCTGTTGTATGATCCCACATTTACAAATTATTAATGAATTAAATTCAGGTGAACTAGTCGACCTCACGCCCGGACTATGTCAGCGTATAATGCTATACTGGCACCGCTTTTCGCCTGAAAGTAGGACAATGAGAAAGGTAACTGACGCCCTGGTAAAAACTGGACGTCAGATATTAAAACAAGCAGATAATGATAATGTGGCAAATAACAATTAACGTTTCAATTCAAAAACAACATCAACTTGATCGGTAAAATCAATGCTCTGTTGTTCATAAGTTTGATTGCTATCACTGGCAGCAGCAGCCACCATTTTGTTCATAGCCTTCATTCTTGGCATTGGATAAGGGGTTGCATCAGGTGCTCGATAATTAATACTATAAACTTTGCCTAATTTAACATTAAATCCTGCTGCTAACGCTTCTGCTTGCGCTTTAGCATTGTCAATTGCTTTATTACGAGCTTCATCACGATAGTGTTTAGGATCCTTAACACCAAATTGCACCGAATTAATTTCATTTAAACCAGCTGCTAGCGCACCATCCAATAAAGTATTCAATTGATCTAGTTTATATAGTTTATATAGTTTATATAGTTTATATAGTTTATATAGTTTATATAGTTTAACTTCTACTGAACGTTCTACAGTATAACCAACTATTTTAGATTTTTTGGCGCTTTTATCATATTCATATTTCGGTTGAGTCGTGATATTTGCCGCATTGATATCGCTACGTTCTATCCCTTTATCCTTGAGAAAGTCAAAATATTGCTTAACACGTGCATCAACCGCCGTTTTAGCTGAGGCAGCATTTTTTTTCAGTTACAGCAACATTAATTAGTAAAGTGACCATATCTGGTGTGGCTTTAATCGTTGCATTACCTGATGTCACGATATGTGGCCCATTAGGTAAGGAGTTAGATTGAGCAAGTAATGGTAAGAACTGACTGACATCATCGCTAAAAATATAATCGAACTAAGCTTCACGAGACCTCCTGCACATAATTAATCAACTCTAGATAGACTATTTGCTAGCCAATAATCGTTTATTCTTAACATAATAGAATATTAAAAAGCATAATGGGAAGATTAATCATAATGAATAATTTTAATCAACGCTAACTAATGCAAGTGTAAATAGCAAGATTTTACTAACCGATAAAAAAATATTGGTGTGAAAGCTAATCCACACCAAAATAATTGGTTAGCTATTTTTGGTTTGATATAAATGAACATCCATTTGTGGAAAAGGGATGCCAATATTATGTGCATCTAACTGTTTTTTAAAATTTTCCATCAAGTCCCAATAGACATTCCATCCATCAGCATTAGTCGTCCAAACACGTACGACAAAATTAAGAGAAGAAGGCGCCATTTCATGTAAACGAATAGTAACACCTTTATCATGCTGAATACGCTCATCTGCCGCAATAACATCACCTAACACTTTTTTAACCTTATCAATATCCGCATTATAAGCGACACCCACCATAATTTGAGTACGCCGATTAGGTTCACGAGAAGTGTTTATAATATTGTCGTTAATCACTTTGCTATTGGGTATAACAACAATGCGATCATCAGCCGTACGTAATGAAGTTGAAAAAATCTGGACATGCTCAACGGTTCCTTCCACTGCACCTAAAATCACATATTCTCCAGCCCGCAATGGCCTAAAAATAACCAATAACACACCAGCAGCAAAATTAGATAAAGAACCCTGTAAAGCTAAACCAATCGCCAAACCGGCAGCACCTAAAACAGCAATAACAGAGGCAGTTTGCACACCTAACTTACTTAATACTGCTATTAAGGTAAATGCAATAATGCCATAACGAACAATTGCTGATAAAAAATCTCTGACCGTCTTATCTATACCGCGTAATGACATTAATCGATTAGTGATGTGACTGATCCATTTAGCAACAATCAAACCAGTAAATAAAATAACTAATGCAAAAACGATATTTACCGCATACTGAATTAACAGATCCTGATGATTAATAAGCCAACTCTTTGCCTGATTAATTGTTTCTACCACACCATTTTCATCCATCTCAATCCCCCTCGAGAAAATACATCAATTACTAATCATATATCCGAAACTGTATAATCTTAGATATAACATTGACAAAATAAAACAGCGATTTTGTTATCTTTTAATCGATAATGTTTAATAAAATAAAGTTACGACAGTTTTCCAGCATTTTAATAAAATCATCTAAACCACAAAATGCAATACTTTCGTTATCGTAATAACACATCCCTTCTTCTAAATCTTCTGTTTGAAAATGTAACTGGTTAGCTCGTATCATGATCTCTTTATCATCCATGAACAATGTAAATTCACGTCCGATTTTTTTTTCCATTGACGCCCGCTGCCTTTAATAGAGTGATAACCTGTCTGAATCTGCTCTAACTGACATAAATCACCTTTAATTTCCTCATTCAACCAATAACCAATTGCTTCATGATCCATTGAAAATCGAGCAATGATATGGCCAGTGACATCCTGTTGAAATTCATAATCCATACCTGATCTCCGTCCTGTTCCTCGAATGTATTTTTTATTTATATCAGCCCAAATATTATCATTACCATAAAAATACTTTATTTCAGCAATAATATAAATACCCTATTACATATAGAAGTGGCTATTTAAAAATTGGCGATTAATAAGCAATATCGTTTCAGCCACTAGAGAGGCCCGACTTAGCTAGTTTTATGTAACAATGCCATTTTTAAGAGGGTTTATAGCCTTACACTGTTGTAGCTATACTTCTAAATGTGTAAGCTTTAGTTAAGTCTGTTCAAAAACTATTTTTTTCTTGATATAGCTGAATAATTGTTATTCTTTAAATATGGATTATATTTTTTTAATAAAGGATTTAATTTATAAATACAAAAGAAATTAATGATAAATTATATAAAGTTATAAATGAAATATATATAAACCAAGCCTATAAGGATGGAAAAATTAATAATGAAGAAATCCAGAATATTCGTGGCATAGCCGATCTTGTTTTTGAAAAACTGGTAATAGAAGCGGCTAATACTGATAAAAATAATTCTATAACAGCATTGCAGAAATCATGCGATTTAACGGTTCAATTAATGCAAGCTTCTTTTTTAAAATTGAAAAAAGAAAACCTTAATAGCAGTCAAAAAAATCTAGTTAAAACAGCATTTAATGCACAACTTACTTATATAAAAGCAAATTTTGATCGCTTTTTTAATTCCCTTTAACAGATCTAATCTGAAGTTGTCTGGTAAATAATAAATTTTCTAAATAATAAATACAAATCTTAAAGAAGCATAAATTTTTCAGATAGCAGATAGGTGAATCTAAGCGCGATACCCTATCTCTGATTAATTACAGCAAGAAATAGGGTATATGAAAAATTATTGTTTTAAACAGCTGACTGGAAAATTATTGTTTCTGCTTTTTTTGTATATTGAACTAGTAAGTCAAAATTTAAGTATTGGTAAATATTTTGACTCTTACTTCCCATGCCATTAATCAATTGCAGATACTCTTTTACCGTTGGTAAGTATCCCAATAATGAAGCAACTGCTGCCAACTCTGCTGAAGCAAGAAAAACCCTTGCGCCAGTTCCTAGTCGATTAGGGAAATTGCGGGTAGAGGTCGAAACCACGGTTGTTCCATCCATAACACGAGCCTGATTACCCATACATAGTGAGCAGCCAGGAATTTCAATCCGTGCCCCACTTTTACCAAAAATATTATAATAACCTTCTTCGATTAATTTGGCAGCATCCATTTTAGTCGGCGGAGCAACCAATAAACGAGTGGGGATTTGTCCTTTATATTGCTCTAGAAGCTCACCTGCCGCACGGAAATGACCAATATTAGTCATACATGAGCCAATGAAAACTTCATCAATTTTTTCATTCACCACGGAAGATAATAAACGTGCATCATCTGGATCATTTGGTGCACATAAAATGGGCTCGATTATTTCATTTAAATTAATTTCAATAACTGCTGCATAATCTGCATCAGCATCTGCCGTTAATAGTTGCGGATCAACCAACCATTTATTCATTGAACTAATGCGACGTTCGAGAGTACGGCGATCACCATATCCATTCGCAATCATCCATTTCAATAATACAATGTTAGATTGTAGATATTCGATCATGTGTTCTTTATCTAACTTGATAGTACAACCCGCAGCTGAGCGTTCTGCTAAGGCATCCGCTAATTCAAACGCTTGTTCAACTTTTAATTTAGGTAAGCCTTCAATTTCTAATATTCGACCTGAGAAAATATTTTTCTTACCTCGCTTTTCGACCGTCAATAAACCCTGTTGAATCGCATAGTAAGGAATAGCATGAACTAAATCACATAAAGTAATACCTGGCTGCATTTGACCTTTAAAGCGGACTAACACCGATTCAGGCATATCTAAAGGCATAACACCGGTCGCCGCAGCAAAAGCAAATAATCCGGAACCAGCAGGAAATGAAATACCGATAGGAAAACGTGTGTGTGAATCATCACCCGTTCCAACTGTATCCGGCAACAACATCCTGTTTAACCAAGAATGAATAATACCATCACCGGGACGCAAAGAAACACCACCACGATCCATAACCAAATCGGCTGAAAAACCTAAACAAGCTAAATCCTTAAGCTCATCTCGGGTCATTGGTCCTGTAGTGTCCTGCGAACCAACCGACGTCATCTTCGGCTCACAATATTCACCAGGACGAATTCCAAACTTATTACAAGCACGATCAACCATTTTTTGTGCCAGGGTAAAACCTCGGTCACTTTGTATAACTGATTTTACCTGGCGAAATACTTCAATCGTAGGCAAGCCCAAAGACTCCCGCGCTCATGCTGTCAGTCCACGGCCTATAATCAGCGCAATCCGCCGGCCGGCTCGAACTTCATCAAGTAAAACGTCGGTTTTTAATGCAAAGGTTGTTAATAAGGCATTAGTGGCATGACAGCGGATTTCTCCTTTATAGGGATAAATATCAATCACATCTCCCATATTCAGTAAAGTCACATCAACTTCAATCGGCAGGGCGCCCGCATCTTGCATCGTATAAAAAATATTGGTGCAATTTTTCCACCCAAAACAACGCCGCCATTACGTTTATTTGGTACAAAAGGAATATCTTTGCCCATAAACCATATTACTGAGTTGGCTGCTGATTTTCGCGAAGAGCCTGTACCGACAACATCACCAACATAAGCTAATGGAAACCCCTTTTTACACAATGTTTCAATCTGTTTGATAGACCCAATGAACCAAGCTCATCGGGTACAATTCCATCACGGGTATTTTTAAGCATTGCCTGTGCATGTAACGGAATATCTGGTCGTGACCAGGCATCAGGTGCCGGTGATAAATCATCAGTATTAGTTTCCCCCGTTACCTTAAAGACCGTTACAGTCAGTTTCTCTGCTAATGCGGGTTTATCAAAAAACCATTCGGCATTTGCCCATGAATCTATAAATTGGCGCGCATATTGGTTACCCATATTTGCTTTTTCTTCTACGTCATAGAAGTTATCAAACATTAACAAAGTATGGGACAATGCTTTGGCTGCTATTGGTACCAATTGTTCATCATCCAGCGCATCAAGAGATATTATAGCCACCCTGCATAGTTCCTAATAACTCTGTCGCTTTCTCTGGTGTAAGTAAGGGGGAATATGTTTTTCCTTTAGTAATAGCAGCTAAGAAATCAGCTTTCATGTAAGCAGCTTCATCAACACCAGGAGGAATACGATTACTTAACAGATCTAATAGGAAATTTTTTTCAGTTTCAGGTGGGGTTTTTATTAGTTCAACTAATTTAGCAACTTGGGTAGCATTTAGTGGCTCGGGTATTATTCCTTGTGCTGAACGTTCAGCTACATGCTCACGGTACTCTTTTAGCACGACGTTCCCCTCAATTGATTTTAATTTATATACCTGGCTGTCTACATCTCAAATAGAAAATGAAGGGCCTGGTCAGAGGAATTGGCTTAACATAATTTTACTTCTATTAATTATGCCCAGTATGGAACATCCAGAATAACAGAATTTAATTATACTGTTAATTTATTTACATACCTCCTACATTCATCAGAGTCAATAAATATTGCTGCGGTTTTTTGATCTCATGTATTCCTATTGTAGGTAAAAATTTTACCCATTGGTAGCAAAAATGGTTTGTTTTTTATAAAAAATTGCAATAACTATTTAATTTTATTGAATAATAAACATTTCGATTGAATAAAATATTTTTCTTACTCTTCAAGCAAAAAATAGCTCCTTTATTTAAATCAAATAAAGGAGCTAGTAACAAGTCGAATAATGCTTAAAACAAATTTATTTTACGAAAATAAAATAAATTACTTTTTCTTTGCTTTTGGATTAGGCAAATCAGTAATACTTCCTTCAAATACTTCAGCTGCCATACCGATTGACTCGTATAATGTCGGGTGAGCATGAATAGTCAATACAATGTCTTCTGCATCACACCCCATTTCAATTGCTAAGCCAATTTCACCTAGTAATTCTCCACCATTAACACCGACAACCGCCCCGCCAATAACGTGGTGGGTTTCCTTATCAAAAATAAGCTTAGTCATACCCTCTGAACAATCAGATGCAATAGCACGACCAGAAGCAGCCCATGGGAAAGTGGCTACTTCATAACTGATACCTTTTTCTTTAGCTTCTTTTTCCGTCAAACCAACCCAAGCAACTTCAGGCTCAGTATAAGCAATTGAAGGAATGACTTTTGGATCAAAATAGTGTTTCAAACCAGAAATCACTTCAGCCGCCACATGGCCTTCATGAACACCTTTATGAGCCAGCATTGGCTGACCGACAATGTCACCAATCGCATAAATATGGGGCACATTGGTACGCATTTGTTTATCTGTGTGGATAAAACCTCGCTCATCCACTTCTACTCCAGCTTTACCCGCATCAATTAATTTGCCATTCGGTACACGACCAATTGCCACTAAAACAGCATCATAACATTGTGGTTTGGCCGGTGCCTTCTTGCCTTCCATCGTTACATAGATACCATCTTTTTTGGCTTCCACCGCAGTCACTTTCGTCTCGAGCATTAAATTAAACTTCTTACTTATCTGTTTAGTAAAAAGCTTAACAATGTCCTTATCTGCTGCAGGAATAACCTGATCGAACATTTCAACCACATCAATTTCCGATCCTAATGCATGATAAACAGTACCCATTTCTAAACCGATTATACCGCCGCCCATCACTAACATACGCTTGGGTACTTTTGTTAGTTGCAAAGCATCAGTAGAATCCCATACTCGCAGGTCGCCATGAGGAACAAATGGAAGCTGGATCGGACGTGAACCTGCAGCAATAATAGCATTGTCAAAGTTTATGGTTGTTGTTTCTTTTTTACCTTCAACAACCAATGTATTAGCACCGGTAAATTTACCTAATCCATTAACAACTTTAACTTTACGACCTTTTGCCATCCCGGCCAAACCAGTTGTTAATTGGCCAATAACCTTTTCTTTCCACAGCCGAACTTTATCAATATCTGTTTTCGGTTCGCCAAATACGATCCCATGTGCCGCCAATGCCTTTGCTTCTTCAATAACTTTTGCAACATGCAATAATGCTTTGGAAGGAATACAACCGACATTAAGGCAAACGCCGCCTAATGTCTCATAACGCTCGACTAAAACCGTTTCTAAACCAAGATTTGCACAGCGAAAAGCTGCTGAATAGCCCGCAGGTCCCGCTCCTAGAACCACTACTTGGGTTTTAATTGCAGTACTCATCATGACCTCTTACTTTTATTGTCCGGCGGGTCAGACGAAAAAATTTATAACCACCGAGACGTGTGTACTATAGGCAGTTTACAGAATTGTTAACATCCTTGAAAGTGCTCTAACGTGACATAACTCTCAACCTATAGGACGAATTAGAAAAAATTCTGTAATTACTAATAATAAAACAGACCGACATTCAGTCGGTCTATAAATTACATAACCAAACGGCGAATATCACTCATTAACTGTTCAATACGAGTGACAAAACGAGCGCCGTCTGCACCATCGATGACACGATGATCAAAGGAGAGTGACATAGGTAATACCAGACGTGAAATAAATTCACTGCCATTCCATACTGGCTTCATTGATGAGCGAGATAGCCCCATAATAGCCACTTCTGGCGCATTAATAATTGGTGTAAAACTCGTTGTACCGATACCGCCTAAGCTAGAAATAGTAAAGCTGCCACCTTGCATATCAGACGCGGTCAACTTGCCGGCATGTGCTTTCTTCGATACTTCCATCAATTCTTTGGAAAGCTCGATAATACCTTTCTTATTAACATCGCGAATAACAGGCACAACCAAACCATTTGGGGTATCAACGGCGATACCAATATGAACATATTTTTTCAATATTAATCGCTGAGCATCGGCAGAAATTGAACTATTGAAACGAGGCATTTCTTCTAATGCTCGAGCAACCGCTTTCATGACAAAAACTAATGGTGTAATTTTTACTCCCGTTTGCAACTTTTCCATCTCTTTATTTTGCTGCTTACGAAAAGCTTCTACTTCGGTAATATCAGCATCTTCCATGACAGTCACATGCGGGATCATTACCCAGTTACGACTCAAATTAGCGCTAGATATCTTTTGAATGCGGCCAAGTTCAACTTCTTCAACTTCACCAAATTTACTAAAATCAACTTTTGGCCATGGTAGCATGCCTGGCAAACCACCCGCAGTAGTCGCTCCAGCTTCAGAACGTTTTACCGCCTCTTTGACATAAGTCTGAACGTCCTCACGCAGAATGCGACCTTTACGCCCTGTTCCGTTTACCTTATCCAAATTAACACCAAATTCACGCGCTAAACGGCGAATAAGCGGTGTTGCATGCACATACGCATCATTTTCAATAAATTCATTTTTAGTCTCAGAAACATTACTTGCCTGTGCTGTAGATGAGACTTGATGGGGTTCAGAAGGCGAGGCCTCTGATTTTTTCGCTATTTCAGCGCTGCTAGTTTCCGCACTGGCAGCTGGCGAAGCTGCGGTGGCATCAACCGCAAAAATCATAATTAGTGAACCGGTTTTAACTTTATCGCCTTTAGCAATTTTGATCTCTTTAACTTCGCCGGCAAAAGGCGCTGGCACTTCCATCGATGCCTTTTCACCTTCTACAGTAATTAGCGATTGCTCAACGGAGATTTTATCACCAACGTTAACCATTATATCCGTAACTTCAACTTCATCATTACCAATATCCGGTACAATAACTTCCGTTAATTCACTTTTTGCTTGACCCACATCTTTGCTATCTGCTTTATCCGTTTTTGCATCAGAGGTTGTTTTAGCGCTAGCTTCTGTTACTTTCTCCGCTGTATCAAAAACCATAATCAACTTACCGGTTGCGACTTTGTCACCAACTGCGACTTTAATTTCTTTCACAACTCCAGCCTGTGGTGACGGAACTTGCATTGACGCCTTTTCACCTTCTACGGTAATTAACGACTGCTCAACATCAATTTTGTCGCCCACTTTTACCATAATTTCGGTAACTTCAACTTCATCTGCACCAATATTAGGAACGTTAATTTCAATAGACATTGATTTTACCTCTTATGCCAAACGCGGGTTAATTTTTTCTGAGTTGATGTTGTATTTTTTGATGGCTTCATTCACCAATTTTACATCCATTTCACCACGTTTCGCTAATTCACCCAACGCTGCTACTACCACATAGGAAGTATCAACCTCAAAATGATGACGGAGGTTTTCACGGCTATCTGAACGACCAAAACCATCAGTACCCAAAACACGATAATCACTTGCAGGAATGTAGGAACGAATTTGTTCTGCAAATAATTTCATATAATCTGTTGATGCAACTGCAGGAGCATCATTCATGCTTTGAGCAACATAAGGAACACGAGGTTTATCAGATGGATGTAACATATTCCAACGCTCACAATCCTGTCCTTCACGAGCTAATTCGGTAAATGACGTTACACTATAAACATCGGAAGCAATACCATACTCACTAGACAAAATTTTTGCAGCTTCGCGAACATGACGCATCATTGAACCCGATCCCAACAATTGAATTTTTCCTTTTTCGCCTTTTAGTGACTCCAGTTTATAGATACCTTTACGAATACCTTCCTCAACACCAGTAGGCATCGCTGGCATATGATAATTTTCGTTCAAGGTAGTAATATAGTAGTAAACTTTTTCTTGTTTCTCACCATACATACGAACTAAACCATCATGCATAATAACAGCAACTTCATAAGCATAAGCTGGATCATAAGAGATACAGTTAGGTATGGTTAGTGACTGGATATGGCTATGGCCATCTTCATGTTGCAAGCCTTCACCATTCAATGTGGTACGTCCTGAGGTTCCACCAATTAGGAAGCCACACGCTTGCTGGTCTCCAGCTGCCCATAACAGATCACCAATACGCTGAAAGCCGAACATGGAGTAATAAATATAAAATGGGATCATCGGCAGATTATTTGTGCTATACGATGTAGCAGCAGCTAACCAAGAAGCGCCGGCACCCAATTCATTGATACCTTCTTGAAGAATTTGACCTTTTTCGTCTTCTTTGTAGTAAGCAACTTGTTCACGATCTTGAGGGGTGTACTGTTGTCCATTTGGACTATAGATCCCAATTTGACGGAATAAACCTTCCATACCAAAAGTACGCGCTTCATCAGCAATAATTGGCACTAGACGATCTTTAATTGAGTTATTTTTTAACATTACATTCAAAGCACGTACAAATGCGATCGTAGTAGAGATCTCTTTATTTTGCTCTGCTAATAATTGGCCAAAATCTTCTAGGCTAGGAATATCCAATTTTTCATCAAATGTAGGATTTCGTGCAGGTAAATATCCACCTAATGCCTGACGACGCTCATGCAGATATTGATATTCAGCTGAATCTTCTTTAAAAGTAATAAAAGGTAATTTTTCTACTTGAGCATCCGCTACCGGCACATTAAAGCGATCACGGAAATAACGAACCCCTTCCAGGTTCATTTTTTTCACCTGGTGGGCAATATTTTTACCTTCAGCAGTATCGCCCATGCCGTAGCCTTTAACTGTTTGGGCTAAAATGACTGTTGGCTTGCCTTTAGTGTCTTGCGCTTTTTTAAAAGCGGCATAAACTTTTTTCGGATCATGACCACCACGGTTTAACGACCAGATTTCATCATCGGTCATATCCTTGACTAGTGCACTTGTCTCAGGGTAACGATTGAAGAAGTGTTCACGAACATAAGCGCCATCTTTAGACTTAAATGTTTGATAATCACCATCCAAAGTTTCATTCATCAACTGAATTAGTTTACCTGAAGTATCCTTACGCAATAATTCATCCCATAGGCCACCCCACAGGACTTTAATGACCTGCCATCCAGCACCGCTAAAGATACCTTCTAATTCATTAACAATCTTACCATTACCAGTAACTGGCCCATCAAGGCGTTGTAAGTTACAGTTGATCACAAAAACCAGGTTATCTAACTTTTCACGAGTCGCAATCGTGATAGAACCTTTAGATTCAGGTTCATCCATTTCACCGTCACCAAGGAAAGCATAAACTGTCTGATCTGCGGTATCCTTTAAACCTCGGTGTTGTAAGTATTTTAAGAATTTTGCTTGATAAATAGCACCTATTGGACCTAATCCCATCGACACCGTAGGAAATTGCCAAAATTCAGGCATCAATTTAGGATGAGGATAAGAGGAAAGACCTTTGCCACCAATTTCTTGCCGGAAATTGTCCATTTGCTCTTCAGTGAGACGACCTTCCAAAAATGCGCGTGCATAAATACCAGGCGAAATATGTCCTTGGAAATAAACTAAATCTCCACCATTTTTATTGTTTTTTGCCTGGAAGAAGTGATTAAAACAGACTTCATATAAAGCTGCAGAAGACTGGAAAGATGCCATATGACCACCTAACTCCAGATCTTTTTTAGAAGCTCGTAAAACTGCCATTACAGCATTCCAACGAATCGCAGAGCGAATACGACGCTCTAAATCCATGTTGCCTGGATAATCAGGCTCATCCTCTACGGAAATAGTGTTGATATAATCACAGTTTCCAGAACCAGTTGCGATATTAACGCCGCCCTTGCGTGCTTGTTGTAATACTTGATCAATAAGATACTGAGCACGATCAACACCTTCTTCACGGATGACCGATTCGATCGCCTGTAACCAGTCGCGAGTTTCGATCGGATCCACGTCATTCTTCGACATATCTGACATGGTCTATTCCTTATCTATTATCTGTTTCTAATGTAGTTACTGAGCCATCTTTTGAACATATTTATTAAACCAGAAAGAAGAACAAAAGATAGTCACTATTGCCGCAACTTTGTCTCTAATAAATCAGAGCGGTAATGCAGACGCAGCAACAAAAAAATCTGCACTACTAAATTAAATTTTGATATTGTTGTATTCGACGTAAAGAACGCTCGCGACGTGTATGCTCACGACTGATGTCCAGCAAAATCTCCTCAATAAATGCTAAATGACGATGTGAAGCTTCCTGTGCTTTTTCAGGTTCACGTGCGATAATAGCTTCAAAAATTTGAGTTCTATGTTTACTTACTGCTGCGTGCATTTCTTTACGGGTATATAAGCACTCAAAATTTTGTCTAATATTCTGCTCTAACAATGGAACCATACAACGAAGTATATGAAGTAATACCACATTATGAGCCGCTTCGGTAACAACCAGCTGATATTGCAAAACAGCCTCAACTTCAGCATTAACATCCCCACGCTCTTCAATATCCTGAATTTGTAAATGACTGATCTTAATTCGAGCCAGATCCTCATCGGTTCCTCTTAAAGCAGCATAATAAGCAGCAATACCTTCAAGTGCGTGACGTGTTTCTAAAAGATCAAATTGTGATTCCATATGCCCAGATAATAACTGGGTAAGCGGATCACTAAAGCTTTGCCATAGATTTGTTTGGACGAACGTCCCCCCTCCTTGTCGGCGAAGAAGAAAACCTTTTGCTTCAAGCCTCTGAATCGCCTCACGCAAAGAGGGACGAGAAACATCAAATTGCTTAGCCAACTCACGTTCAGGTAGCAATTTTTCTCCGGGGCGCAATATTCCTTCAAGGATTAAATGCTCAAGGCGCTGTTCAATAACATCAGATAATTTAGGTTGGCGAATTTTGCTATAAACCATATTTACAATAGGCCACTTATATTCTGCGTAAATACTTATTTAACACTACCAAAGTCAATTGGTAATACCAATTTATCCTAGATGTACATAAAGTAACAAAGTATTCACCAACTGTCCATAAGAGCTTATATTTAACCTTAAGAAAGTCGCGTTTTTTGATAAGGATTTTTAAAAATTAAAAAAAATGATAATTTTAATTTTTTTTTTAGCAACGATGTTAATTTTTGTATACATATAATTAATCAACTGACACGTTACTATTTGCCTTTAATTAAATTATTAATCAATATAAACGAATTAATATTCAATCCAGCAGTTAGGAACATAACAATTTTGTTATAAATAACATTAATGGTTTTCAGTGAAAACGATTGATAGAATTGATATTAAAAATATCCTTAATTTTTTAAAATAGCTAAAATAATTAAAAAAATTTAATTAATAAAGTTTCTTTTATATCAATATATTGATTTCATAAACAGTTAGAATATTTAGTAATATTATTCAACTATTCATGAAATCTCATAGAAAGATCTATTGCTGTAATATTTTTAGTTAATGGACCAACAGAAATATAATCTACCCCTGTCTTTGCATACTCTTTTAATGTTTTAAGTGTAATATTGCCCGATACTTCGAGAGCTACTTTTCCCTGAGCAATCATTACGGCTTCTTGCATCATAGAGATAGTAAAATTATCTAACATAACAATATCTGCTTTTGCTTCAATTGCTTCAATCAATTCATTTATATTTTCAACTTCAACCTCGATAGGAACATTTGTATGCGCTAAACGCGCTTTCTTAATTGCTGAAGTAATATTCCCTGCTGCAATGATATGGTTTTCTTTAATTAAATAAGCATCAAATAACCCTAGCCTGTGATTAAAACCACCTCCACAAAGTACTGCATATTTTAGCGCGCTCCTTAAACCAGGAATGGTCTTACGCGTATCTAATAACTTTACTTCTGTGCCTTGTAATATGTCAACATAATGAGCTGTTTTGGTAGCAACACCAGATAAAGTTTGTAGAAAATTAAGTGCAACCCTTTCAGCAAGCAACAGTATATGAGCATCACCTTCGATAGTAGAAAGAATCTGGCCAGATTTAATTTTGTCGCCATCACGGACCTGCCATTTAAGCTGAACAGATTGATCAAGTTGCTGAAATATCTGCTCTACCCAACGCATTCCACAAAATATACCATCTTCCCGGGTAATTATTTTAGCAATAGCCAACTGATTTTTTGTCAGCAATTGTCCACTAATATCACTGTCTATATTTATATTTCCACCTAAATCCTCCTGTAATGCGAAAGTAACATTAGCTGGAATATCTTGATGTAAACGTTCTAATAATTGTTCCTTACGTCGCTCAACATCATGAGTGATACACACCATTACAACTCCTTAATATTTACAGTAATAAATTATTTTAAACTTTTACTCCACTGTATTGCATAAATATCTCTAGTAATTCTTTCATTAACTTACATCAATCCAACACGTTACTACAACCTATAAAATCTAAATAGAGATTTTTTCTGCATAATTAATGTGGAGACTTACTATAATAAAAATTCTTTATCTTAAAACCGAATAAATAATACATTTCATGAAAGATATGACAAATGTATACATTTCCAATGAGCTATTATAAATAGTTATTTATTTTTACTGTCAGCAAACTTACAAATGATGACTAATATTAAAAAATTTATTTCAATAAAAAACAGCCAAATTAATTATTTGTGAAATTGCTCGAATTTATTTTTTTATTTTCAATATAAAAAATAATATTTAGAACAATATTCTAATATTTTATTTTCTCATTGTTATTTTTTTACCATTGTGCATCATCATTTTATCTTCAATCGATAATGGAAAATATGATGAAACAACAAGGATTATCTCTAATGGAAATAATGGTTGCAATTGCAATTATTGCTGTTCTTAGTGCAATTAGTATTCCAAGCTACAAAAGTTATATGCAAAAAGCATCTCTGACTGACATGTTGCAATTTATTGTTCCTTATAAAATGCATACCGAGCTGTGTGGATTTGAAAATGGGTATTTTACAGGTTGCCACAATGGCATATCTTCAATTCCGACAAGTAAGACAGGAAAATATGTCAGTAATATCGATGTGAAAGATGGAATAATTAAAGTTGTTGGTACAAAATCACTGAAAGATTTAACAATAACATTAGAACCGACATTATCTACAACAGATAATCCAGTGAGCTGGAAAGTTTCTTATGAGTACAGATTCCGGATTAAAAAAACATTGTGCAGACACCTTTAAATTCTAAATAATAGGATTCTATTATGACTTTCATAACAGCTATTCCCAAAGACTTTAATGTTATCGAAGATGAATTAAAAGAACTTTGTTATCGTCATGATATTGTAATGATCGAGTTCAATTCAAAAAAACTTTCCATTGCGAATTATAGAAAACCTAATGACGAATTGTTAAAAGCATTACGTTTTATTTCTAGTGTTCCTGTTTGTTATGATATCTGGCCAAAAGAAAAAATTGAGCATTATTTTAATCGCTGTAATCATGAAGTTGAAATACAAGAAGAACCTATACGTTATGATCCTTCAATTAACAATGAAGAAAAACCTAATTCACCAGCAGTAAATTATGTCGATTATCTTATTGGATCTGCTATTGAAAAACGGGCATCAGACATTCATATTGAGGCATTTAAGACCGGTACCAAAATTCGAATCAGAGTTGATGGTAAATTATTTTATGTTCCTTCGCCGCCAGTCGAAAATTGTGCAGAAATATTTGCCCGATTAAAAATATTGGCAAAATTAAATATTGCAGAAAAGCGCTTGCCTCAAGATGGGCAACTTGAATGGATCAGCCGTGATATCCACTATGCTATTCGCATTTCAACATTACCAACACTTTATGGTGAAAAAATAGTTTAAGGATATTAAATACTAAAAACCATTATTCTTTAGAACAACTAGGTATAAAAAATAATTTTCTTGTCATTTTAAAACAAAAACCTTCTCTGCCACAAGGAATGATTCTTGTCTCTGGGCCAACTGGAAGTGGTAAAACAGTAACGCTTTATAGCTGTCTTAAATATCTTAATCACAGTGAATTAAATATTTCAACGATTGAGGATCCAGTAGAGATACCAATAAAAGGGATTAATCAAATAACTGTAAGCGAAAAAATAGGATTAGATTTTTCAGCCATCTTAAGAGCATTACTTCTCCAAGATCCTAATATTATTATGGTAGGCGAAATCCGCGATCAAAAAACAGCCGAAATTGCTATAAAAGCTGCCCAAACCGGCCATTTAGTATTATCAACCCTCCATACAAATTCAACGAAAAGTACACTAGAACGACTAGAAAATTTAAGCATATCACCACATTTGATAAATTCTTGTGTGAAATTAATTATTGCTCAGAGACTGGTTAGAAAACTATGTCCTAGCTATAAACGTCATGATGAAAATCCTTTTACTATTCAATATGATAATATTGAAACTGTAATTACAACCTGGCGGGCGGTTGGATGTGACCATTGTTTCGGTGGATATTTAGGTCGAACCGCAATTTATGATTTTTTAGAACTTAAGGAAGAAACTCTTGCTACGCAATTTTATCAGCTACCAATAAAAACAGAAAAAATACCTTTCGTTAGTTTATTTGCTTCTGGATTACTTCTAGTCAAAGGCGGCATAACAACACTAAAAGAATTGTATGAAGTAACAGAACAAGAGATAATTCAGTGAATTTTATCTATATATATCGAGCAATTAATGCTCAGGGAATATTAATAGAAAATTATAAAATATCTCATTCTAACCAAGAGGTTTTTAAATATATTCTTAGAAGAAATTTAATACCTATTTCAATTAAAATCAGAGAAATTGCTCTATATACCACAAAAATTCTTAGCTATCGCTTGCATTTTATGTATCAACTTAGTGTATTACTTAAATCCAATATTTCTTTAATTCAAAGTCTAAACATTATTCAAAAAGAATGTAATATGTCCGTTTGGAAATGTATATTAACAGAAATCATTAAACGTATTAATCAAGGGGAAGCATTCTCTTCGGCATTAAAACATTATCCTAAACTTTTTCGAGAAATAATTTATCAATTAGTAGAAATTGGAGAACAAACCAATAACCTGGAAAAAAATTGCCAACTTATTTACCAACAACTTCAACAACAAATATTAAAAAAAATAGCTAAAGCACTACAATATCCATGCATTATTTTAATTATCGCTTCAGTCGTGGTTTCGCTAATGTTATTTTTCGTTTTACCTGAATTTAAAGCAATATATCAAACATTTGATGCTCAATTTCCAATAGCGACTAGGTTACTTATTACCATTTCTGATAAAATTGCTGACAATGCTCTATATATCGTTGTTACCTTAGCTTGCATTTGTTTAGGATATTTTACATATAGAAAACATACGCCAAATTTAATTAAACAAGAACAAAAGGTTATCTTACATTTGCCATTACTCAATAAGCTTATTGGTTGGCAACAACTTTACTATTTTTTTCAAACATTACATATTACCCAAAAATTAGGATTAACATTATTAGAAGGATTCGAATGTGTATTAAAAACACTAAAACATCCCGTTTATCATGATGCCATCCATTCTATATATCAAAAAATTCAACGAGGTATTTCTTTTAGCGACATTATAAAAAGAGAAAAACTATTCCCATATCTATGCTTGCAATTTATTACAGCCGGAGAATTATCTGGCAATTTAGTATTATTTTTAGAAAAACTAGCTAATTGGTATCAAGATAACCTAATAAACTATGTTAATAAAAATATAAAATTAATTGAACCAATGCTAATACTATTACTCGTAGTTGTAATTACTGGATTATTATTCACTATGCATTTGCCGGTTTTTAATTTAGGTAATATTACTTATTAAGTAATCAATGTAACAATAAAATAAAAAATATTATTATGTTAAAACCCGTTATAATAAACATAAAAAAAATTATCAGACCTTTGCCTGGAATTTACCATTTAAATTTACTGAAAGAGAGGATGCATGAGCTATATTGTTGCTCTCACAGGCGGGATAGGAAGCGGCAAAAGTACCGTTTCAGATAAATTTACATCCTTAGGGGTACCAATTGTTGATGCAGACATCATTTCAAGACAAATAGTTATGCCTAATACTTATGCTTTTAACATGATAAAACAACATTTTGGTTCAACTATTCTCAATAACGATTGCTCTTTAAATCGCGACAAGTTAAGAAAAAAAATATTTAGCGATCCAAGAGAAAAAAATTGGTTAAATAATTTGCTTCATCCATTAATACATCAAGAAACCCAACGCCAACTAACTTTAGTTAATTCCCCTTATGTAGTTTGGGTTGTCCCGTTGTTAATTGAAAATAATCTAGAGCACCTTGCCAACCGCGTGCTAGTCATTGACGTAACACCTAAAGAACAAATAGCTCGTATAATGAAACGTGATAGAATTAACCAACAAGAAGCAAAAAATATTTTATCTAACCAAGTTAGCCGAACAAGGCGTTTAGAAAAAGCTGATGATATAATTAATAATCACGATAATAACTTAAGACTTGATGAAACTTTAGCGAAATTACATCAGAAATATTTGCAATTAGCTATGAATGCTTCTCAGGAAACACACAATGAGTAATACTATTTCTTCCATTATTTATGAACATCCATTAAATGAGAAAATTCGCTCTTGGCTGCGCATGGAATGTTTGCTTCAGCAACTCATTGACTTGAAAAACATCAACTCATTAGCTAGTGGGTTAGCTTTTTTTCGTGCCGTTTCTGAATTAATCGAAGTATTAGATCGCAGCGATATACGTGCAGACATTATTAAAGAATTAGATAAACAAAAAAACAAACTTAATCAATGGTGCAGTGATCCCCATGCAGATAAAACTTTGATTAAAAATCTTCTAAAAGAACTGCAAGAAAATCTCACTTCATTAAGAGAACCACCACGCATTGGTCAACACTTACGGGGAGATAAAGTTATTAGTATTGCTCGCCAGCGGTTAAGTATACCCGGAGGTTGTTGTAGTTTTGATTTACCAGCCTTACATTTATGGTTAAATACGCCTAAAAAAGAAATAGAAACTAGAATTAACTTTTGGATTGACGGCATCCTTCCGTTACGTTCCGCTTTAAATATGCTATTAAATTTGATCCGCAAGTCTAATACATTCACCAGTCAAAAAAGTTATAATGGTTTCTATCAAGGTAGTGTAGAAAATGCGGATCTGATCCGAATAAAGTTACCGATAAATCTATCTCTATATCCTCAGATTTCTGGACATAAAACACGTTTTGCTATCCGATTCTTACATGAAGGCAGTGAAAATGGTATTGTACCTGATGAATTACCATTTAAATTAGCCTGTTGTTAGGAGTCATTATGCCAGATAAGCTCACGGTAAAATGTCCGACTTGCCATAAAATTGTTATTTGGCAAGAGAGTAGCCCTTATCGTCCTTTTTGTAGCAAACGATGTCGATTAATCGATCTTGGTGAATGGGTTGGTGAGGAAAAAAGGATTTCAAGTCAACGAAATGTTTCCGAAATAGATGATTGGAGTGAAATATCCGATGATCATGACATTAAAAAATAAGCCTAAAGTCAAAAATGCTATAAATCTTGCCTGTACCATTATATAACCCTTAGTAAGATAATTTCAAAAACTTAGTTATATTAACTTATTTATGGGAGAGGCAACTCAAATCACGTTGTTGATTAGCATATCAACAATTACTCGGTTGGCAGGTGGAAATTCTTCGGCTACCAGCGATTTTTGCAAAAGCCAACGTGAAGATTGGTCTTCTTTTCCATAAGGCTGGCAATCCCACTGCTCTACCAGAAAAAAATGTAATGTTATTCTACGATCTGGAAATTCATGTTCAACAACCTGCAACAATTGACTGTTAATAACATCTATCCCAATTTCTTCTTTAAGTTCACGCAACAATGCTTCTACTGGTGTTTCGCCTATTTCTAATTTACCACCAGGAAATTCCCAAAAACCGCCCATATGTGAATTAGCTGCCCGTTGGGTAATAAAAATTTCTTGTTTCGTATTTCTAATAATACCAACAGCAATATGTAATTGTTTTTTTTCCATAAAAATAATTTAATTACTTTTGAAATTTACAGTAAAAGAGCGGATATATTTTCCGCTCCTGTTTTTAATTGTTTTAGCAACTGAGCTTTAACCTAAGCTACCATGACAATGCTTATATTTTTTACCTGAGCCACATGGACAAGGTTCATTGCGACCAATTTTATGGCCTGAGGCCGCCATTTGAGCTTCTGTTTTTGACATCAATGCTTCATTTTCAATTTCATGACTCAGGTGCTGCTTTTTCATAAGACGTTCTGCCTCTTCACGTCTTTGCTGATCAAGTATAGCTACTTCCTCTGGTAATCGAACTTCTACTTTGCTTAATGTGCTAATTATTTCATATTTCAGAGTTTCTAGCATATTGGCAAACATACCAAATGACTCGCGCTTATATTCCTGTTTTGGATCTCTTTGTGCATAGCCTCGTAAATGAATACCCTGGCGCAAATAATCCATTGCAGCCAAATGCTCTTTCCATAATGTATCAAGAGTTTGTAACATGATGCCCTTCTCAAAATTACGCATCATCGCACTACCTACAATTGTCTCTTTTTCCTTATAAGCTGCAACCGTTTTTTCTAGAATATGTGCACGCAAAGTTTCTTCATGTAATTCGGGTTCTTTATCCAACCACTCTTGAACAGCTAATTCTAAACTAAAATCGTTGCTTAATCGCTTTTGTAAACCATCAATATCCCACATTTCTTCCAAAGATTGGGGAAGGATATAAGCATCAATAGTTGCGGTTATAATATCTTCACGAATACTGTCAATCGTTTCACTAACATCACCACCATCTAATAAATCATTGCGCTGTGAATAGATAGCTCGACGCTGATCGTTAGCAACATCATCATATTCCAAAAGTTGTTTTCGAATATCAAAATTACGACTTTCAACCTTACGTTGTGCATTAGCAATTCCTTTCGTTACCCAAGGATGTTCAATCGCTTCACCAGGTTTCATACCCAATTTACGCATCATTCCTGCCACTCGATCGGAGGCAAAGATACGCATCAAAGCATCTTCCATTGAAAGATAAAAACGGGATGATCCGGGATCACCTTGGCGTCCAGAACGCCCACGTAATTGGTTATCAATACGACGGGATTCATGGCGTTCTGTACCAATGATATGTAAACCACCAGCAGCAATTACCGCTTCATGCCGCTCTTGCCATGCTGTCTTGATTTTATCAATTTCCTCCTGACTAGCGTCCTCTAGTTTATTGATTTCTGCTTGCCAGTTGCCTCCTAATACAATATCTGTACCTCGCCCCGCCATATTAGTTGCAATAGTCACTGAACCCGCCTGCCCGGCTTCAGCAATAATATCTGCTTCCATTGCATGGAACTTAGCATTTAAAACATTGTGCTCAATTTTAGCTTTAGTTAGTTCCTGAGAAATTAGCTCTGATTTTTCGATTGAAATAGTACCTACTAATACCGGTTGGCCTCGGCTAGTACATTCACGAATATCATCAATAATGGCAGCAAATTTGTCCGCTTCAGTCATATAAACTAAATCAGGTAAATCATTACGGATCATCGGACGATTAGTTGGAATAACAATTGTGTCCAATTTATAAATAGATCTAAATTCGAAAGCTTCCGTATCAGCAGTACCGGTCATACCGGCGAGTTTTTCGTATAGCCGAAAATAATTTTGGAAGGTAATTGATGCCAATGTTTGATTCTCATTTTGTATTTCAACACCTTCTTTTGCCTCAACGGCTTGATGCAATCCATCTGACCAGCGGCGTCCTTCCATTGTCCGTCCAGTATGTTCATCAACAATAATAATCTGGCCGTCTTTAACAATATAATCTACGTCCCGACTGAAAAGTGCATGAGCACGTAGGGCAGCCATGACATGGTGCATAAGCATAATATTAGCTGGAGAATATAATGATTCACCCTCTTCCATTAAATTCGCTTTCGCTAATAATTGCTCAATTAATTCTAATCCACGTTCTGTCAATGTAACTTGACGTGATTTTTCATCAACAGAAAAATGACCTTCTCCTTGAAAAGTGTCTGAATCTTCTTTTTCTTGCTGCTTAAGATTAGGGATTAGTTTATCCACTTTTTTGTATAGATCTGAACTATCTTCTGCCGGTCCTGAAATAATCAATGGGGTACGAGCTTCATCAATTAAAATAGAATCAACCTCATCGACTAATGCATAATGGAGTTTACGCTGCACACGCTCTTCCGGACTAAAAGCCATGTTGTCACGCAGATAATCAAAACCATATTCATTATTAGTCCCATAGGTAATATCCGCGGCATAGGCTTCACGCTTCAATGTAGCAGGCATACCGGGTAAATTAATACCGACTGTCATACCAAGAAATTCAAACAATAGCCGATTATTTTCTGCATCACGCTTAGCTAAATAGTCATTTACAGTAACAATATGGACACCCTTACCCGTTAAAGCATTTAAATATGCAGGTAATGTAGATGTTAATGTCTTTCCTTCACCAGTACGCATCTCTGCAATACAGCGCTCATTGAGTACCATCCCCCCTAGCAACTGAACATCAAAATGCCGCATATTAAATACCCGTTTACTGGCTTCGCGAACGGAGGCAAACGCCTCTGGGATTAAATCATCTAATGTTGCACCTGATTTAAGGCGCTGGCGAAATTCATCAGTCTTGGCTTTAAGTTCTTGGTCGGAAAATTTTTCAAATTCAGGCTCTAACTGATTAATAATATCAACAAATTTACCTAAACGACGTAAAGTACAATCATTACGACTACCAAAAATTTTTGTTAGTAACTTAGTTAACATAAATATTTTTTCTCAATTAAGGCAGTGTTCTTGTTAGAATCCGCCTATATTATCTATTTTCAATCGATATAATTAATATATTCAGTTGAACAATGGTTGCTATAAGACTCAACGAAAAGTCTATGAAATTTGTGTTAAGGCCCAGCTCGAATACCCTGACCCCAAGCAACCCATAGCGCAGTTTGGTAGGTAATGTGGTAAGAAGATTGTGTTAATAAATAGCTGAAATTTTGCTCATTTGGATGAAAAACACTCAAATTAATCATAGAGTAAAGAGTGTCAAGCATATTATAAAGCGAAATTGGTTTGTTGTGCGCACTTAAGTTGGCATCCAGCTGCTTTTGTGTCTCTTGGGCTGAAAAAACAAAAGTCAGCTGACGGATCATATTACGTAAAGCATGCTGATGCCAATAATTTGCGCCACAATTATAAAAAATACGATATTTACTGGCAGCTATTAGATAATCTAATGCTAAATTTTGCTGATAATGGGGTAATAACTGGCTAGTATATGACATATTTTCAGTCACTTTTGCCAAAGTTGTAGGTATACCAATACTAGCCGTTACAATACCTAATAACAGGTGCGGCCAAAAATATCGCTTACCAAAATGTCGCCAAAGATCTAATATATTCATTGAATATCATATAATATAAGAGTTGGAGTAAAAAATGCGCGATAGTTATCCCCAATCTTTAAATATTTTGTTAAAAGAGAGCAACCTTGAGTCCAATACCTTACAAACCATTCAACAACGCGCGCAGGCATTAATTAAACTCAATAATACTGTTATCAGCCTACTACCTATCGAGTTAAAGGCTTGGTGTCGAGTCGCTAATTATCGTCAACATATTCTTATTCTAGAAGTTACAAATGCTAGCCGAAAAGTACGACTAAACTATGAACTTCCCACGCTACTCTCAACATTACGTAACACTATTTTACCATCTTTATCCTCAATCAATATAATGATTAATCCATCATTATCATCTAAAAATTCAAAAAATTGCTTATCATTTCAGCAAATAGCTATAAAACCATCAAAACAGATAATAAGCCAGCTAAGCAAAGAAAGTGCAAAGACAATTCGTAACCTAGCAAAAAGAAGTCCAAAAAAACTAAAGGAAAAATTAGAGCGGCTAGCTGCATTGGCCGGAGAGAATACCAAAGCAACTAGCAATAAAGATGAGTGTTGAATAAAAAGTATCAAAGCAAGTAACGTAAGAGAGAGAATAATCCACTGATGTACCATAGTTAGAATATCCTGCTTAAAATAATATATTTCAGATTATTATTGTCGAAGGTGTTTTAAATGCGACTGGCATTTCAGATTCATCTTCGAACGTCACCATATCCCAAGCAGATTCCGTCGCTAAAACAGCCTGCAATAATTTGTTATTCAATGCATGGCCTGATTTATACGCGGTAAAAGCACCAATGATATTATGACCACACATAAATAAATCACCAATAGCATCTAGCGTTTTATGACGCACAAATTCATCTTCAAAACGCAAGCCATCTTCATTTAATACGCGATAATCATCAACAACAATCGCACAATCAAAGCTACCTCCCAAACATAGCCCTTTAGATTGTAAATACTCAATATCACGCATGAAGCCAAACGTACGCGCACGGCTAATATCTCTAACAAAAGATTTTGCCGAAAAATCTAGTTTATAACGTTGAGTACTACTATTAATAGCAGGATGATTGAAATCGATAGTGAAATCTAAGCTAAATCCGTTATAAGGTGCTAGCTCAGCCCATTTATCACCATCTGTAACTCGGACACTCTCTTTAATACGAAGAAATTTCTTGGCGCGGTTTAACTCTTCAATGCCTGCATCTAACAATAAAAATACAAAAGGCGCAGCACTTCCATCCATTATTGGAATTTCTGGTGCATCTACCTCAATGATAATATTGTCAATTCCTAGCCCTGCCAATGCAGCATTCAAATGTTCTACCGTTGAAATACGTACATCATCTTCATTGATCAAGCAGGTACATAGCATAGTATCACGTACCGATTTTGCCTCAGCCGGGAAATCAACCGGTGGATTTAAATCTGTACGGCGGTAGATGACCCCAGTATTGGCCGGTGCTGGACGCAATGCTAAAGTGACTTTCTTGCCAGTATGTAAACCGACGCCCGTCGCTTGAACAATACGTTTTAGTGTCCTTTGTTTGATCATCATTTTCTCTCACATCGTTAACAGTCTTGCTAATCCTCACTCCAAGATTAGCAAGATATTTTAGCACAAAAAGCAGAGAAACCAATCAATTGTTAACTAATCAGCCTGTTTTCTTAAAAAAGCTGGAATATCAAGATAGTCCGGCTCTTTATTTGATTGCATATTTTGCTCATTCACCACTTTAGCAGCAGATTTTTCCTCTGTTAACGGCGTCATAGCCGGCATTGAGCCTTGCATCTGCTGATAACGCTGCTCTAGCGATGATTTTTGGGCTGTTTTGTTAGTAACCAATGTGATTTCTGGTCGCTTATCCATACCAATTCCTGTAGCAACCACGGTCACCCGTAACTCATCATTCATTTCAGGATCCAGTGAAGTACCGATAACAACTGTTGCATTATCAGAGGCAAATGCACGAATGGTATTACCCACTGTTTCAAATTCATCAAGCCGTAAATCAAAACCTGCGGTAATATTAACTAATACACCACGAGCGCCCGATAAATCGATATCTTCCAACAAGGGGCTGGAAATTGCCATTTCTGCCGCTTCTTCAGCTCGATCTTCACCTCGTGCTACGCCTGATCCCATCATAGCATAACCCATTTCAGACATGACGGTACGAACATCTGCAAAATCGACATTCATTAAACCTGGACGAGTAATAAGCTCAGCAATGCCTTGAACCGCTCCTTTCAACACATCATTGGCGGCACCGAATGCATCTAGCAAAGAAATACCGCGTCCAAGCACTTTTAATAATTTATCATTCGGAATGGTAATCAAGGAATCAACATCCTTAGACAGTTCTGAGATCCCTGTTTCAGCAAATGCCATGCGTTTTTTACCTTCAAAGTTGAAAGGTTTGGTCACAACCGCTACCGTCAGTATACCAAGCTCTTTAGCAACTTCGGCTACAACAGGAGCTGCGCCGGTGCCCGTACCACCACCCATACCAGCAGCAATAAAGACCATATCTGCCCCATCAAGCGCATTGCGCAAGACTTCACGATCTTCTTCAGCGGCATTACGACCAACTTCAGGATTCGCTCCTGCTCCCAAGCCTTTAGTAATACCATTGCCTATCTGAATAGTTTGTCCTACTGCTGTTTTGCGTAATGCCTGAGCATCTGTATTAACAGCGAAGAATTCAACACCTTCGATGCGTTCACGCACCATGTGTTCAACGGCATTGCCACCGCCACCGCCAACGCCGATGACTTTAATCACCGCGTCATTGGTTAATTCCATTGGTTCAAACATAATCTCTCTCCGTTTTGTGCCTTATATAGAAGCGAAGATTTGCTTCTTACAAAATTAAAATTCTTTTCTCAGCCAACTAGTGATTTTATGAAACCAACTACTCACTGATGTACGCTTATCCATTTCGGCTTCATTCCCAAGATGAGTCTGTTTACCGTAATGCAGGAGCCCGACAGCTGTGGAGTAATAAGGCTCCTGTGCATAGTCCGTTAAACCAGTTATATTTAATGGCTTACCGATGCGTACCTGAGTATGGAATACTCTTTGGGCACATTCGACTAGACCATCAATTTGAGCACCGCCTCCTGTTAAGACAATACCCGCTGCCAGATGATGTTTAACACCTTGCTGGCGTAATTGTTCTTGCAATTTCAAAATCTCGTCATTTACTAAGTTTAGCAACTCTGTGTAACGTGGCTCGATAACTTCAGCTAATGTTTGACGTTGTAAACTTCTTGGCGGCCGTCCACCTACACTTGGTACCTCAACATTTTCGTCTTTACTAACAATAGTACCTAATGCGCATCCATGGCGAACTTTTATTGTTTCCGCATCGCTAGGGGGAGTACCAAATGCATAAGCAATATCACTTGTCACGACATTACCAGCATAGGGTATAACCTTGGTATGGCGCAGTGCACCGCCAGTATAAACGGCTATGTCCATAGTTCCTCCGCCAATATCGACGACACATACCCCCAATTCACGTTCATCTTCTGTTAAAACGGAATAACTTGACGCTAAACCGGCAAAAATTAATTGATCTACTTTTAAACCACAACGTTCAACTGCTTTGACAATATTTTTGGCCATATCATTATGGCAAGTAATTAGATGTACCTTAGCTTGCATACGTACACCTGAAAGTCCTACTGGATTTTTAATTCCTTCTTGATAATCAATCGCATATTCTTGTGGTATAACGTGTAAAATTCTATGCTCATCACGGACCCGGACAGATTTAGCAGTATGAACTACGCTATCTACGTCATCTTGAGTAACTTCATCCTCAGAAATAGGCACCATACCTATTTCATTTTGGCAACTAACGTGCTTGCCAGAAAGCGCCAGATAAACCGATGATATTTGGCAATCCGCCATCAATTCTGCTTGATCAATAGCTCGCTGCACACATTTAACGACTGATTCCAAATCATTCACACCGCCTTTATCCATCCCTCGAGATGGACAATTGCCGACACCAATAATATTTACCATCCCATCAGGCAGAATTTCACCAACCAGCGCAGAAACCTTGGAAGTTCCAATTTCAAGACCAACTACTAATTTTCTGTCCGTCGTTTTAATCATCGTTAATTTGCCTGTATCTGATCAATCAGCAGTCTCAAACTATTTCAATTCAGTGTGTAACAGGTTCGGCTAAAAGTGGTAACCAACCTACCGCAGCACCGCTACCATATCGCAAATCTATATATCCAATACGTTTATCTGTCACTTGTTTTAATAGTGGATAAAGCTCAACAAAACGGTTTAATCTTTCTTTAATATCCTGTTTACCGATATTTAATCGAATATCATTCGCTAAAACTAATTGCCACGCGCGTCGTGCAGTCATTGATACTGACTTAATGCTAAAATTATGTGGCGCTAGTTGCTGTTGCATAACACGATACATCTCTAATACTTCTTTCTGGCTGCCTTGTGGACCATATAGCATTAGGAAATTACCTTTAACATTTAGTAACGCTGGTAAGCTAAAAACAGAGCCTTCTGCATTAATAAAAAAGGTATCATTCCATTTGGCATAAGGCTTATATTCCACTAAATGAATTTTTAGTTCATCCGGCCATTGTTTACGTACCGTAACTTGCCTTATCCATGGCATGGTTTTTATTTGATTCTGGATCGCATTCACATCAATAGTCATAAATGTACCCGGCATACATAGTGCCAATATTGCTTTTCTAACATTATCATCACGGGTGTAGTGGCGTTCTCCAGTGATCACCAGCTTGGAAATAGGCAATCGATTAACGTCTTTCATCCAATTTAATACCATCCACCCACTCCATATAATAGTACCCAATACTATCAAGAAGAAGATAATACCTGCCAAATAAGAACCATTACTTCGGCCGCCATCGTTGTGACGCTCTTTAGGCGCTTTAGGCGCTTTATTATGAACGTTCAATGATGCCTGCGGCATATTACTTAGCCAATTCCAAAATCTTTTTAACTAACTGTGAAAAACTCATTCCTGTTTGTTTCGCAGCCATGGGTACTAAACTATGACCGGTCATTCCCGGTGAGGTATTAATTTCTAATAAATAAAAAATACCATTGTTATCCCTCATGACATCAACGCGTCCCCAACCAGTACAACCAACCGCCTTATAAGCCGCTAACGCTAATTCATTCAATTGTTGTTCTTCTTTAGTTTTCAACCCACTAGGACAAAAATATTGTGTTTCATTAGAGAGATATTTGGCATCATAATCATAAAAAACGCCTACCGGTTGAATACGAATCGAAGGCAGTACCTGCTCCCCTACAATTGCCACGGTATATTCAGGCCCATTTAGCCATTTCTCAATCAGCACATCTTTGTCATAACGAAAAGCAAACTCGAGCGCTATTCTTAATTCAGGCAAAGTGGTTACTTTACTCATACCAACGCTTGAACCTTCAAGACTTGGCTTCACAATAAGCGGTAAGCCCAAATGATAAACAGACTCAAAAAGCATTTCATCTGACATCATTGCTAACTGTTGTTTCTCCAGTGCTATATAGGGTGCAATCGGTAAACCTATCCCCGTCCATAACTGTTTAGTACGTAGCTTGTCCATCGAAAGTGATGAAGCTAAAACACCACTACCGGTATAGGGTAAACCTAAAAATTCTAAAACACCTTGCACCGTGCCATCTTCACCACCGCGTCCATGTAAAACAATAAAAACTCTATTATAACCAGCTTCTTTTAATTTGATGACAGAAAAATATTTAATATCAACTGGATAGGCATCTATTCCAGCATCACGCAAGCCATTTACTACCGCCTCACCAGATTGCAGTGACACCTCTCTTTCGGCTGAATTTCCGCCTAAAAGCACGGCAACTTTATCAGCCATGATCCTTTCCCTCATTTGTTAGCATTGGCCGTAAATCTGTGTCAGCCAGATTACGTGCTATCTTGCCGATATTACCAGCTCCCTGTATAAGTATCAGGTCGTTATCTTCGATAATTTGTGCTAATGTTTCGCTAATTTGCTCATGTTCAGCGACAAAAATAGGATCCAATTTGCCTCGATTGCGAATTGTCCGACATAATGAGCGACTATCTGCACCAGGAATAGGCTCCTCTCCTGCCGGATAGACATCTAGCATTATCAATACATCAACCTGCTCTAAAATATTGGCAAAATCATCATATAAATCACGCGTGCGAGTATATCTGTGAGGTTGAAAAACCATCACGATACGTTTATCTGGCCATCCTTCTTTTGCTGCTTTAATAGTAGCATTAACTTCTGTTGGATGGTGACCATAATCATCCACCAGCATAACGCTACCTTTTTTGCCATTAACTTCAGCTAAAGCGAAATTACCTAAGAAATCAAAACGTCGACCCGTGCCTTGAAATTTTTCTAGCGCAGTCAAGATAGCACTATCATCAATTCCTTCTTCCATCGCCATCGCAATAGCCGCAGTTGCATTTAATGCATTATGACGACCTGGTGCATTCAAGATAAACGCTAAATCAGTTCGGTTTTCTCGCGCTACAGTAAAGAAACCTTGATTGCCTCGTTGCTCATAGGATTTAATGCGCACATCTGCGTCATCACTAAAACCATAAGTGGTAATATAACGACCTATTTGCGGTAGCAGCGAACGCACCACAGGATCATCGATACATAATATTGCTCGACCATAAAATGGCAGATTATGTAAGAAACTAATGAAAGTCTGTTTTAATTTCTCAAAATCACCATCATAAGTCTCCATGTGATCTGCTTCAATATTTGTTATAACAGCAACTAGTGGTTGTAAATGTAAGAAAGAAGCGTCACTCTCATCGGCTTCTGCAATTAAATAGCGGCTAGTCCCTAGACGTGCATGAACTCCTGCTGCTTTCACTAATCCGCCATTGATAAAAGTTGGATCTAACCCTGCTTGCGCATAGATGCTGGCAATCATTGCGGTAGTCGTTGTTTTGCCATGGGTTCCTGCGATAGCAATTCCATGACGAAAACGCATTAATTCAGCCAACATTTCAGCGCGTCGAATAACCGGAATACGAGCTTCTCGTGCTGCAATAATTTCTGGATTATCGACAGCGATTGCCGTAGATACGACAACAACGCAAGCATTTGCCACATTCTCTGGTCGGTGATTAAAATAAATTTTTGCGCCAAGGTCTATTAATTGCTCAGTAATCGTATTAGGTAACAAATCAGAACCACTAATTTCATAACCCTCGTTAGCCAATACTTCAGCAATACCGCCCATGCCAGCACCGCCGATACCAACAAAATGGATATGCCTAACCCGATGCATTTCAGGCACTGTTGCTCTTAATTTGGCTAATTGTTGTGTATTCAATTTACTCTCTTCACTATTTCTATCGCTGATTTCAACATTCTGCAATGTAAAATCGGTTTCATTTAGCAACTTCAATTAAGGTTGCCGCTACACGTTTAGTTGCGTCAGTAATCGATGTCGCTCGTGCTTTTTTTGCCATATCCAATAACTGCGGACGCGACCATTGATTTAATAGATTCACCAACGCATCCGTTGAAAATTGCGGCTGCTCAACAATTTTCGCTGCTCCAGCCTTCTCTAACGGTAATGTATTCCAGTACTGTTGCCGATCTTTATGCTGAAAAGGAACAAAAATTGCTGGTAAGCCGGCAGCAGCAACTTCACTTACCGTTAAAGCACCTGCTCGACAGATGATGATATCAGCCCAAGCATAAGCCTCAGCCATATCATCAATAAATTCAGTTACTTTATAATTATCTGATTTACCACATAACTTTTTATATAAAGTTTCCGTCATGTGCTGAGCACCTTTACCCGCTTGATGCCAAATAGTCACTTTTCCATCTAGTTGAGCTGCTACTTCGGGTAATGTTTGGTTTAAAATTCTTGCCCCTTGACTACCCCCTGTCACTAAAATTCGAATAGCGCCCTCACGATCGATTAAACGTTCTTCAGGTTCAGGTAAGGCTAATACCGTCTCACGAACTGGGTTTCCGACTACCGTAGCATTAGGGAATGCACTTGGAAATGCTTGTAAAACACGCTTAGCAATTTTAGCTAACCACCGGTTGGTTAAACCTGCTACCCCATTTTGCTCATGCAGTACAATTGGAATATTAGATAACCAGGCAGCAATACCGCCCGGGCCAGAAACATATCCTCCCATGCCTAATACGACATCAGGTTGATAGCGCTGCATAATCACTTTTGCCTGCTTTATTGCTTTAATAATTTTAAACGGAGCTACCAGCAATGCTTTGATACCTTTACCACGTAAACCAGAAATGTTTATAAATTCAATCTCAATGCCATGCTTAGGAACTAAATCTGCCTCGATCCGGTCAGCAGTTCCTAACCAACGAACATCCCAACCTTGTAGCTTTAAATAATTAGCCACTGCCAGTCCGGGAAAAACATGTCCTCCAGTACCGCCTGCCATCACCAGGAGGCGTTTTGGTTGGCTCATTTCGTTCTCCTTACAAATGCTTGTGCTCTCTTAAGGCGTGTTTCAAAATCGATACGTAACAAGATAGCAATGGCAATAAACATAATTAATAAGCTAGAGCCACCATAGCTAATTAACGGTAGTGTCAACCCTTTAGTTGGTAACATTCCGGCTGCAGCGCCAACATTAACCAACGCTTGGAAAGTGAACCAGATACCGATTGAACAGGCTAGATAACCGGAAAAATGTTGCTTTGCATCTAATGCCCGTTTGCCAATCATCATGCTGCGCAAAGCAACGAAAAATAACATTAAAAGCACTAACACAACACCGATATAACCAAGTTCTTCCGCTAAAACTGAGAAAATAAAATCAGTATGTGCTTCAGGCAAATATTCTAATTTTTGGATAGAATTACCTAAACCTTGGCCCCATAATTCACCACGCCCAAACGCCATCAAAGATTGTGTTAATTGATAGCCACTGCCAAAAGGATCCGCCCATGGATTGAGAAAAGAGGTTATTCGACGCAAACGATAAGGCTCAAAATAGATCAAGCCAATAACACCTACCGCACAAATAACAATACCGATAATAAACGGTGCTAATCTAGCACCTGCAAGGAATAGCAGTGCTAAAGTTGTCACAACCAGCACAATTACTGTACCTAAATCAGGTTGCAATAGCAGTAAAATAGCCATTAATATTAAAATGCACATCGGTTTGATAAAGCCCAAAAACCGCGTTCGCACCTCATCGGTTTTTCTGACTAAATAGCTGGATACATAACAAAACAAAGCTAATTTTGCGATCTCAGCCGGCTGTATACGGACAATACCCGTATTAATCCAACGAGAAGCTCCATTAGCTGAGCTTCCGGCAACCAATACCACTAATAACAATATTAGGGAGGTTATCAATAATAAAAAATTATATTTTTCCCACCACACCATTGGAATATTTAAGACTAATAAAGCTAAACCAAATGATAAAATAAGATAGATAACATCGCGTTTAGCAAAGAAAAAAGGATCTTGCGTTAAACGCTGCCCAACTGGCATCGATGCTGATGTCACCATAATAAAACCAATTATAGCCAGACCTAATGTAAGCCAAACCAAAGTACGATCATAAAGGATCGTATCCAGAACATCGTTATCCGGCTCACCATTAGCCCAATTTTTTAGTCGTTTGAAGTTAAATATCATTCTTAACCTAACTCCTTTGCTAATTGGCTAAACCTATCACCTCGTTGTTCAAAGTTACGAAATTGGTCGAAGCTAGCACAAGCAGGTGAAAGAAGTACCATATCACCGGCTTTCAATACTGGTGCGATGGCGCGCAGACATTGCTCCATTGTATCTAGTAACAAACTATTCGGTTTTAATTGTGCCAATTGATAACCAACACGGCCAAAACAGCACAATTTAATGTTTTTTGCTGAGATATAGGGTTTTAAAGGTGAAAAATCTGCTGACTTTCCCTCCCCACCCAATAATAAATAAAGCGTTCCAGCTACTTGTAAACCTTTTAAAGCTGCTTCTGTGCTGCCAACATTCGTTGCTTTAGAATCATTAACCCATTGAATACCTTGATTCTGATGAACTAATTGGCAACGATGAGGCAAGCCTGCATATTGAGTTAATGCCGTTAAACTTGCTTTTCTTGGAATCTTCACCGCATCCGCTAAAGCCAGCGCAGCCGCGCCATTAAGATAGTTATGCTGCCCAACTAACCGTATTTCAGCGGTATCAATAATCGGTTGCCCTTTTATTTGTAGTTCTTGGCAACGTGTATTTAATTGATAATCCCCACTATTAATGCCAAAACTGATACAACGTGCATCACGGCCCAATAGTGGCCAAATTTGTGGTTCTTGTTCATTAATAATACAAACTTTAGCGCCAGCATAAATTCGTAACTTAGCCGCGCGGTACTGTTCAACACCTGTCGGATACCGATCCATATGATCCTCTGCCACATTTAATATGGTTGCTACCGCAGCCTTTAAACTTGATGTTGTTTCAAGCTGAAAACTAGAAAGCTCTAATACATACAAATCATAATCTTTTGCTAATAATGTCAGCACCGGCGTTCCAATATTGCCACCAACTGCCACTTGCCAATTAGCTGCTTTTGCCATTTCGCCAACTAATGCTGTAACCGTACTCTTACCATTAGAACCGGTGATAGCAACTATCGGTTTATCTATTTCACGACAAAAAAGTTCAATATCACCAATAATTTCAATACCTTTATCTGCGGCTTTTTTTAATTCTGGAGTAGCAAGCGAAATACCGGGGCTTGCAACGATCAAATCAGCCGTCATCAACCATTCACTATTCCAACTACGACAGTGGTAGGCGACTTCCGCCGGCAATTTATCCTTACCTGGCGGTGTTATTCTGGTATCAATTACGCGTGGCACAACCTGGCGAGAGAAAAAAGTCGATACAAGATAGACCTGTCTGGCCTAACCCGATGATGACAACTTTTTTACCCTGATAATTAGCCATTATTAACGTACCTTCAATGTTACTAATCCAATCAATACCAGCATTAATGAGATGATCCAAAAACGCACAATGACTCGAGGTTCAGGCCATCCTTTTAATTCGTAATGATGGTGGATCGGCGCCATCCGAAAAATGCGTTGACCACGCAGTTTAAATGATCCAACTTGTAAAATTACCGATAAGGTTTCAACAACAAACACACCACCCATAATCAATAATAAAAATTCTTGCCGTAATAAAACCGCAATCGTTCCCAATGCACCGCCTAATGCCAATGAGCCAACATCGCCCATGAAAACTTGCGCAGGATAGGTGTTAAACCATAAAAATCCCAAACCGGCACCAACAATTGCCGTACAAACCACGACTAATTCACCTGCGTGGCTGATATAAGGAATTTTTAAATAGTTGGCAAAATTGAAATTACCCGTTGCCCAAGCCACTAATGCAAAACCTGCCGAAATAAAAACGGTTGGCATAATCGCTAAACCGTCTAGTCCATCAGTTAAATTAACTGCATTACTTGTGCCAACAATGACAAAATAAGTCAGTAAAATATAAAACAGACCAAGTTGTGGCATGACATCTTTAAAAAATGGTACAACCAATTGAGTGACTGCCGTATCTTTACCTGTGCTATATAGAGCAAATGCTACTCCCAAAGCCAATACGGATTGCCAGAAATATTTCCAACGAGCAATCAACCCTCTAGAGTTTTTACGTACCACTTTACGATAATCATCAATAAAGCCAATAACACCATATCCCAATAAAACGGCTAATACGCACCAAACATATGGATTATTTAACCGCGCCCATAGCATGACTGAAATCACAATAGAAGATAAAATCAACACACCGCCCATGGTAGGTGTGCCACGTTTGCTAAAATGCGATTCGGGACCTTCATCACGCACAATCTGACCTATTTGTAATTTTTGCAAATAGGAAACCAAATGGGGCCCCATCCATAGCGCAATCACCAAAGCCGTTAACAAACTGGTAATAGCCCGAAATGTCAAATAGGAGAAAAGATTAAAGCCAGAAAAATATTTAACTAAATATTCGGCTAACCAGACTAACATAAAAAGCACTCCTGTAAGGCGTGTACAACCTCTTCCATTGCTGTACTGCGCGAACCTTTAACTAAAACTGATACCGTTTCGTGTTCTTTTATCAATGGGATCAGTTTTGCAATTAACTCTTTTTTAGAAGCAAAATGCTCACCGCAGCCACTCTGTTGACTAATAACGACACTTTGTTGACCAATACTTAACACTCTGTCAAGCTTCATTTGCTGAGTCGCCAAGCCGACTGCTTGATGCCATTTTTCGGTCTGATCGCCTAATTCACCCATATCACCGACCACCAAAATACGGTATCCAGGCATTTGAGATAAAACATCAGCAGCAGCAATCATAGAGCCGGTATTGGCATTGTAGGTGTCATCTAAAATAAGTTTACCGGGCGCTAAATGAATTGGGTATAAACGACCTGATACCGGCTGAACAACTGCCAATCCAAGTCTTATTTGCTTAAGCGTCGCACCAACAGACATAGCTAAAGCACTAGCCGCTAATGCATTAGCAACATTATGTTTACCGGCTAAGGGTAATAATATTGAGACAATACCGATTGGTGTATGCAACTCAAATTCGCTACCTATTGATTTCGTGGTAATATTTTCCGCATAAAAATCAGCCTGTTGCTGTTTCTCTATAGAAAAACGCCAAATGGTTTGTTGTTGTTTAAAATAAGATTGCCAATTTTTCCAATCATGGCTAGCCAAATTAATAACTGCCGTTCCTGTTTCCGCTAATCCCTGAAAAATCTCGCCCTTTGCCTTAGCAACAACCGCTAATGAACCAAAACCTTCAAGATGAGCAGCAAATAAATTATTAACCAATACACTATCCGGTCTAACCATATTAGTGGTATAGGCAATTTCACCGATATGATTGGCTCCCATTTCAATCACTGCATACTGGTGCTCTGCCGTCAATCGAAATAACGTTAACGGCACACCAATATCATTATTGAAATTACCTGCAGTAAAAAGTGTTGTACCACATTGTGATAGAATGGCGGCCACCATCTCTTTAACCGAAGTTTTGCCAGAAGAGCCCGTTAGCCCTATAACCTTAGCTTTGCTTTGTGATCGAACCCAAGCGGCTAACTTCCCCATAGCTAAACGCGTATCTTTAACAATAACTTGTGGGCAGTGAATAGTTAACGGCCGCTCAACTAATAATGACGTAGCACCAGCTGCAATAGCCTCTTTAGCAAAAGGGTGACCATCAAAATGTTCACCCTTTAAAGCAATAAATAAACCATTAATGGGTTGCTGGCGGCTATTGGTTGTTACCGTATCCAGCCATAAACTCGCTGCCTGCTGATCATTTATTTGCTGTAAAGCACCTTGGGTTACAGTAGCCAATTGCTTCAATGAAATAGGGATCATGCCATCACCCCCAATAGCCGGGCTACCGTCAAGCGATCGGAATAATCGAGTCGACGATCACCAATAATTTGATAATCTTCATGACCTTTACCGGCAATTAATATGACATCATCAGTATCGGCCTGCATAATCGCACTAGTGACCGCTTCCACTCGCCCAACAATCGGCATTGCCCGACCAGCATCAAGAAAACCGCTTAAAATATCATCGATTATGGCTTTTGGCTCTTCACTACGTGGATTATCATCGGTTACCACCACAATATCAGCATACTGTTCAGCCACACTGCCCATTAATGCACGTTTACCCTTGTCTCTATCACCACCACAACCAAATACACACCAAAGTTTGCCACTACAATGGGGACCGAGCGCAATTAATGCTTTTGCGAGTGCATCCGGAGTATGAGCATAATCGACAACAACCGTTGGCCGTCCTGGTGAGGTGAAGATTTCCATTCGTCCACAGACCGGTTGTATAGCATGTGATGATTTTATCACCGTATCAAATGGGTAACCGATCATTAAAAGTGTCGCCATGGCTAACATGACATTATTAACATTAAAAGCCCCCATTAGTGGGCTTTCTAGCGAACTTTTTCCCCAAGTCGAATTAAAATGAATAGTCGCCCCACGATCATGATAATCAACTTGCTCCACTAGCACCCAAGCACCCTGCCAATCGGTAGGTATGCGATCCTCCATCGAAACTGCACATGCTTGTGGTAATCTTGCAAGCCACTGCAAACCGGTATCATCATCTACATTGATAATCTGTTTATCAAATTTATGGGTTGAAAATAATAACCATTTTGCCGCTGCATAATTTTGCATATCACCATGATAATCAAGGTGATCACGACTTAAATTAGTAAACACAACAGCGGTAAAAGGAATAGCAGCAACCCGACCTTGCACTAAGCCATGGGAGGAAACTTCCATCGCCACTAAGGTTGCCTGCTTGTCAACCAACAACTGCAATTCAGCCTGAACATCAACCGCCGAGCCGGTGGTATTTTCACTAGGTACAATTTGTCCTAATATTCCGTTACCCACCGTGCCCATTATGGCACTGACTTCGCCCAGTCCTTTAGCCCACTGAGCAATTAGCTGAGTAGTGGTTGTTTTACCATTTGTTCCTGTTACACCAATTAATCGCAATTTTGCAGCTGGATGTTGATAAAATTCTCCCGCTAACAGTGATAATTGATTATTCAGATCATTAATATAAATGACAGGGACGCCATGCATATATCGAATCGCTCCAGCTTCTGTCTCGCCTTGTGCTTCAGCAATAATTGCGGCGACACCTTGCGCTATCGCTTGAGAAATATATTGTCGTCCATCTGTTTGATGGCCCTTAATTGCTAAAAATAGGTCTCCTGCCGCTACCTTACGGCTATCAAGCGTCATTTCTCGTAACACCTTATCTGGCGCGTTAACACCCAGTGGTGCAAGTAAATCGCGTAGATTACGATCTGCCACCTGTATCCTCTTTTATCTTGTTAATTACTAATTCATTATCATCTGAGGTCAATGCATCAGGCTCTATATTCATTAAACGTAAAACGCCGCCCATAATGGCTCCAAATACGGGCGCAGAAACAGCACCACCGTAATATTTCCCCGCAGTAGGCTCATTGATAATCACAACCAGGGCATAACGAGGGTTACTTGCCGGTGCTACGCCAGCCGTATAAGCAATATATTGATTAATATAATGGCCATCATTACCAACTTTTTTTGCTGTCCCTGTCTTAATTGCTATTCGATAAGCCTTAACTGCGGCTCGAACACCACCGCCACCAGGCAATGCAACACTTTCCATCATGCGAACCACCGTCCGCATAATCGCCTCAGGGAAAATACGAGCTCCAGATACCGGCGGATCAACTTTTGTAATTGATAGCGGGCGATAAATACCAAAACTACCAATTGTTGCATAAACTCTCGCTAACTGTAATGGTGTTACCATTAGCCCATAACCAAAAGAAAAGGTGGCCCTTTCAAATTCAGACCACCGCATTTTTTTATTAGGAAAGATGCCACTACTTTCTCCAATTAACCCTAAATTTGTTGGTTTACCCAAACCGAAACGAGCATAAACGTCTACCAGTTCATCGGCAGGCATCGCTAACGCTAACTTTGAAACACCAACATTACTTGATTTTTGTAAAATACCTGTAATCGATAACTCACCATACCTTGCTACATCTTTAATTTCATGACCACTAATTATATAGGGTTGAGTATTTAGCACACTATTGGCTTTGACAATTCCATTATTCAATGCACTAACGATTACCATCGGTTTAACTGTTGATCCAGGTTCAAATACATCGGTGATCGCGCGGTTACGCATCACTTGAGTTGAAGTACCAGCAAGATTATTCGGGTTATAGGAGGGGCTGTTAGCCATCGCCAATACTTCACCCGTATGAACATCGACTAAAATAGCAGTACCCGACTCGGCTTTATTCTCCATTACACTGCGTGTTAATTCACGATAAACCAATGACTGTATGCGTTCGTCAATACTTAATACCAAGTCGTAGGCAACCTGGCTATCAATGGAAGAAACATCTTCGATAACTCGCCCATAACGATCTTTACGCACTATCCTTTCGCCTGGAGCCCCAGTTAATAGATAGTTAAAGCTTTTTTCAATTCCTTCAATTCCCTGTCCATCAATATCTGTTACCCCAATTAAATGCGCGGCTACTGGACCAGATGGATAATAGCGGCGAGACTCTTTACGCAAATAAATACCCGCTATTTTTAATTTGCTAATATATTCACCAACAGATGGATTCACTTGGCGCGCTAAATAGGCAAACCGACTGTTAGGGTTAAGACTAATTTTATGGTTCACTTGCTCAAGCGGGAGCCTTAGCTCATCCGCTAATGCTTGCCAACGTTCATCATTGGTTAATCCACCATTTTCGTAAATTATTTTCGGATCAGCCCAAATAGCATAAACCGGAACACTTACTGCTAGCTGACGCCCCTCACGATCACTTATCATGCCCCGTGCAGCCGTCACTTTCTGAACGCGAAGCGAACGCATATCACCTTCTTTAACAAGCTCTTCCGGGTTAATAACTTGTAGATAAGTAACACGAATAATGAGACCAATTAATGCCAATCCTATGCCCGCACACAATAGCAAGAAACGCCAGCTAACATAGCTAACTTTTTCTTCGTACCGTCTTCTATACTTCACTGAGCGCGCAGGCTTCATGTTGTTTACCTATTGACTAAAACTATTTTGCAATCACAATATGTTCTTGTCTCGGATCTACATGGACCATTTGTAGCTTTTCAAGCGAAAGGCGTTCAACTCGACTATGATTTCCTAATGAGTTCTCTTCCAAAATCAAATTGCGCCATTCTATATCTAAAGATTCTTTTTCTTCTGTCATCAAATCCTTTTGTGCTGTTAATAATCGTGTTTGATGACTGACTGTGACAATTGAAATCGCTGATATAATAATCACTATCAATAGAATCAACGGGACAACTCCGTGCCGAAAAATATCGTAACCAATGATCCTAATTAAGCTATATTTTTCCGCAGTCATTATCATTCCAACATTTCAGCAAAACGTACAACTGAGCTTCTTGCTCGTGGATTTTCGATAACTTCTCTTGCTGTCGGTTTCATTTTGCCTAACACTTTCAATATCGGGCTACCAATTGCTTTTAATTGCACATCAGTTAATGGTAATCCGACCGGGACTTTTGGTCCTCTGCTATGCTCACGGATAAAACACTTAACCAATCTATCTTCCAATGAATGAAAACTAATAATCGACAACCGTCCCTGCGGTGCCAATACCTTCAATGAACCCTCTAATGCTTTTGCTATTTCTTCCAATTCACTATTGATATAAATACGAATTGCCTGGAACGATCGCGTTGCTGGATGCTTATGTTTCTCTTTAAACGGACTAACTTGTGCTATCAATTCTGCAAGTTGTTTTGTCCGTGTTAATGGCTCTTCCGCTGCATGATGGTTACGAGCCACAATCGCTTTTGCAATTCTTTTTGCAAATCGTTCTTCGCCATAAGTTTTCAATACCCAGGCTATATCCGATTCTTCCGCCTTCATCAGCCATTCAGCGGCAGATTGACCTATCGTCGGATCCATTCGCATATCTAATGGTCCATCACGCATAAAAGAAAAGCCTCGCTCTGGATCATCTAATTGCGGTGATGAAACACCTAAATCAAGCAGTACGCCATCAATTTTGCCAACTAATTCCTCTTCTGCAATAAATGTCTGTAACTGAGAAAAAGAACCATGTTTAATTAAAAATCTGTCATCAGTGATCATTTTCTCAGCGGCTGCCACTGCATGCGGATCTCTATCTATCGCGATCAGGCGCCCTTCACTGCCTAACCGGGAGAGAATTAATTGCGAGTGCCCTCCCCGGCCAAAAGTACCGTCAACATAAATTCCATTTGCTTTTATATTCAATCCATTGACTGCTTCATCAAGAAGCACACTGATGTGTTTAAACCGGCTGTCTGCCATATTAAAGAGATAGATCCTGTAACCTCGTTGATAATGGTTCATTTGTGCTGTGTTGAGCCTCAATATCCGTTTGTACTTGCTGATACCAAGTCTGCTCATCCCATAACTCAAATTTATTAATTTGACCAACCAGCATAACTGCCTTTTTGAGCCCGGCATGTTGCCGCAAAGTATTGGCGAGCAAAAGACGACCTGCACTATCCATCTGACATTCACTGGCATGCCCAAGTAATAAACGCTGAACACGACGTTCAGCCGGATTCATAGTAGAAAGTTGTGATAGTTTTTTTTCAATAATTTCCCATTCAGGTAATGTATAAAGTAATAGGCACGGCTGATGAAGGTCGATAGTAAAAACCATCTGACCTTCAGACTCCTCGTTCAGCATACCGCGATAACGCGTAGGCACGGTTAATCGCCCTTTGCTGTCGAGATTGACGAGTGTTGCGCCACGAAACATATCTCTTCAACCCTTATATTACAAAAATCACCACATTACACCACAATTTCCCACTTACTATAGAGTTTACGAAGGGTATGAAAATCTTGTCAAGCAACAGCACGGTGCTTTAGTTTTATTTACAGAATAATGTTGGAAGATGATTGGGTGGGTTTTCTGACGAGTAAAAAATTAAAAACAATTAACATTATGATAAAATTGAATAAATTAATTTTTATACTTATATTCACTGCCGAAACTTATTTATTTCGCAAAAAATGAAATAAAAACTAAAATACACAACCAATGCTTCATTTTAAATCAACCTTCAGATAACACTTTATCCATACAAATAACAATTAATCAAACTTCCCAAAAATGATTTGTCATAAAATTTTAAAAATTATATTATTTATCAGTATATTGCACATTCTGATAAATATACAGTAATTTTTTATATCGCTTATCGTACAAAGTCTATACTTTGAATAGAAAAATATTCTAATCAGTCCGTGACTATTTTATGTGTAAATCTTATTATTCAAAACAATTTTATTAGGAATTATCCGAATTATTACTATTTATTGTTATTAGTTTATTAATTTTTAAAAAATATGCCATTTTAATAGCGCATTTTTTAAATTTAATTAAATAATTTTTAACTTAAGTTAAATTTTACGGCTTAAGCTACCTCTTCTACATAGGTCATGCTGGATACGTGTTACACCAAGGCTTGGCTTATTATTTTCGCTTAAACTGGCTAATACCAGTTCTATTACTTTATCAGCAATAGCTTGGTGACGTTGAACAACCGATAATACTGGACAAGTAAAAAAATCTAACAATTCATTATCACCAAAAGTTGCAATCACAATATCATTTGCTAATTGCCCATTACGCTTTAACATCACGTCCATTACTCCTTGTAACAGAGAAAATGATGTTGTAAAAAACACTTCCGGCATTTAATTATGATTTAACCACTGCGCAAAAATTTCTTCAGCAGCATGACATTCATAACTACTCGCATATAAATAAGTGACAGAATGTGAATTATCTTGCCAAGATTCTCTAAATCCCTGTTCACGTAATAAGCTAACAGAAAGCTCTGGCAGCGCACCTAAATAGAGAACTTTTTTAACCGAAAATTTGTGTAATTCAGTTGCTAACATTTTGGCATCTTGTAAATCATCACCAACAACACTAATAAAATGCTGTTGTTCTAATGCGCGATCTAAAGCAATAATGGATAGGGAACGGTTAGTCTAGCGCTGATAAAAGGGATGTTCCGGGGCTAAAGAGGTAGAAACAATGATTGCATCCACCTCACGCTTTAGTAAGTGCTCGATACACCGAGTTTCGTTATCTGGTTGATCCTCAGAACAGGCAATAAGTAACTGATACCCACATTGACGTGTCTTACGCTCAAGATAATTTGCAATCCGTTTATAACTGGTATTTTCTAAATCTGGGATCACCAAACCAATTGAATGGGTACGGCCAGCTCGAAGACCTGCAGCAACCGCATTTGGATAATAGTTATGTTCCTTAACAACAGACATCACTCTTTCAACAGTCTTATCACTGACTCGATACTGTTTAGCTTTACCATTGATAACATCACTGGTAGTTGTGCGAGAAACTCCGGCTAGACGGGCAATTTCATCCAATTTCACGTTGATGACCCCTTTTACAAACAGGAAAAGTCTCAAAAACTTGAGACAATAAATGTTGCTCCATTTTAACTTGCTGAAGAGATATTTTCACCGCAAAATTTGCTTTTTTTCACCATGAAAACCCTATTAGAATTTAGTCTTGGTACATGGATTCAATTTCACGCTGATATCGTTGTGCGATGATCATACGCCTTAATTTTAAAGTCGGGGTTAATTCACCATTTTCCATAGAAAAACCAATAGGTAACAGAGTAAAACGTTTTACTTGATGAAAACTGGCAAAATTCTTTTGCATTTCTTTAAGGCGTGAATCAAATAGTTCAACAATACGACTATTACGTAATAGCTCCAATCGACAGTAATATTTCAAATTAATTGAATGGGCATACTCTTCCAGTGAATCAAAACAAGGCACGATTAGTGCGGAAACAAATTTACGCGCATCAGCGATTACTGCAATATGTTCAATAAAACGATCTTGACCTAATGTCCCTTCAATCAACTGAGGAGCAATATATTTACCATTAGAGGTTTTCATTAAATCCTTTAACCGTTCAATAATGAACAAGTTTCCGACTGCATCAAGCTTACCGCTATCTCCTGTTTTGAACCAACCATCTTGGGTAAAGGCCTGTGCTGTTTCAGTTGGCTTATTAAAGTAGCCTCTCATTACAATAGGCCCTTTAACCTGGATCTCATTTTCCTGACCAATACGCACCTGAATATCAGATAGCGGTGTACCAATCGAACCTAAGCAATAATTATTCTCTTCCCAACAAGAAATTGTTGCGCAAGTTTCTGTCATACCATAACCATATTTGATATTGATACCGACAGCCAAAAAGAAACTAATAACTTTATCATCAAGATGAGCGCCAGCGGCAGGTAAAAAACGTAACCGACCACCTAAAATCATTTTTAATTTAGTTAATACCCATTTATCCGCATTACTATAAAAAAAACGGTGCAACCAATTGCCTTTTTTTCCTTGTTGAGCCAGTGCTACATGACGTTTACCTTGACTAAGCGCCCAATTGAAAAGCTGTCTACGAAGCCAAGACGCTTTGGCAACTTTTTGATTTATGGCAGCATAAACTTTTTCATAAAAACGGGGCACTGCGCACATCACCGTGGGTTTTACTGCAACCATAGCTTCTCTAACACTTTGAGCATCTGTTAAATAGACATTTTGTGCGCCAATATGCATAACATAGAAACTCCAAGCTCGCTCAAAAACATGAGAAAGTGGTAAAAAACAGAGTGAAATATCTGACTCAGTTAATGTTAAGCGTTTATCATGTAAATAAAGTTGAGCCGCCATATTGGCATAATCAAGCATCACACCTTTCGGCTCACCGGTGGTACCTGAAGTATAAATTAATGTAAATAAATCACTTAATTGATGTTGTGCAATCCGCTGTTTCAATTCTGCCAAAAATAGGGTTGAAGATTTCGCTATTAATGCAGATAGAGGGGAAGCTTTTGGGCAATCAGAAATATCAATATCTTCATTAAAAACAATAATATCAGTCAATTTAGGGCAAAATTCAAATAACGACTTAGCTATATCATATTGAACCTGATCACCGACAAATAGAATGCGAATATTAGCATCATTTAAGATATAAGTAGCCTGAGTGACACTACTGGTTGAATAGAGAGGCACTGTCACTGCCCGAAGTTGTAAAATAGCCAAATCAGTTAAAGACCAATTCATACCATTATCGGCAAAAATAGCGACATTTTCTTGTACGTTCACGCCTAATTCAAGTAATGCTAAAGAAATAGATTCTGTTTTTTGTCCAATTTCTTGCCATGTTAATTGTCTTTGATGAGCTGCTGACCATTCTCTAAAAGCAACTCTTTTAGCCAAAGTTGGCGAATTAATCTTTTGTTGAAACTGGTTAACTAAATGATAAGAATGCAAATTCTCAATAGTCAAAATATCTTCCCTTAGTGAACTTTTATTTACCAAATATAATTATTTAATGACAACAGGTTATATATGCTAAAGTTATAAAAAATAATTTCAGCGTACAGCTGTTAGCTAATAGCGCCATTATACATAATTGCTGGATAAAAAAAGAGGCTTTAATGAAATTAAAAAACACGTTCACGCCAAATCCACACTAACGTATCAATGACTTGGCATAAAAGTGCTTTTATAAAAGAAAATATTTTATATATCAATTTGATAATTGTAATGGGATAATTTACAAACTATCTTTAATTCAAACGTTATTATCTATTCCTGTCGACTTATTTGCAGAATATACGAAAAAATATTCTATTTATTAGTTACTCAGTTGTCCTAATTGCGTTTTAATTCACTTATGCTCTTTGTCACGAGTTGTGGATTCATGCCAGATCAAATAACAGGGACGCGCTGTTTTTCCCAGTTTAATTCAACTGATCTTAAATTTAATTGATTTGAATAATATTCAACAAGCCATTTTGGAGTAATAGCAACAAAATGATTTTGAGAAACAATATTTAATACACTATTTAAATCTGTTCCTTGGTAAATAATAGAATGAAAAAGATCTCTATTATGATAATAGGGTTTACTAAAAGAGCCCATATTATCCATGGAGACAACAGCATGTTTTTCACGCTGTAATATATCACCAGAAATTGTATTTTTAATATTGGGGTGATTATTAGAGACAGCTAAAACTAATTCATCATTAAATAATGGATGGTGATAATATTCAGGTTTATCAAATTCGTTATAGCTAATAACAAATTCTGTTTCCTGATATTTTAATTTATGGGCAATATTATCATCAAGATAGGATTGAATAATTACGTCAATATTTGGTGCATTCTCTTTAACTAGAGCAACAATACTAGCTGCCAAACGAATATCTAGCGGGCTACATATTGATAATTTAAATACTCTTTCACTCTGTTCTGGCTCGAATCCTGCACCTGGTAATTCATTATGCACTAGTTGTAATGCTTGTCTAACTGGACCAAATAGTTGCTTAGCACGTGAAGTTGGCTGAATACCTCGGCCATAACGAACAAAAAGCTCATCATTGAACATCACTTTCAGACGCGATACAGCATTACTGACAGCAGGCTGTGACATACCTAAAATTTGCGCTGCACGGGTCACATTCTGCATCTGCATAACTACATCAAAAACCGTTAATAAATTTAAATCAACATTTCGCAAATGAATATCGCTTCGCTCTTTTTTCGTTGCTGAAACTGTGTTGTAGTTCAGTCATTATTTTACTCCGCTTGATATATATGTATGTTCAATGAATAAAAATAAAAGATTAACCCAATTAATTATTAACTTAGGTATATTGTTTTATTATTAAATTCATTAAAATAAATTAAGCGAACCATTTAATTTTTTAAATAATTTTAGCTTCCATGCCTTAACATTAACTGATCAGTTTAAAAATCATGTCACCAAAACCCTAATTATAGAATTATTACTCTTCAACATTCACATAATCAATGAATAATAAAATTAAATATCCATCTATTAATCCTTCAATTAGATGATAAAACAAAGCATGGTAGAATCATAATAAAGTTATTCAATTCCTATTATTCATAACAAATTATCAGATTCATCACAGAATAAATTATTGCTTATTCAATATTTCCTTTACTCATTTTTATAACAAACACTTCCTAATATATTTTTATTAAATTAATTTTATACTTCACAATTAAGAAACATTAACAAAATAAATTTTTATTTAATGTTGACATAATGATAAAGATCAGGTAGCTATAAAGGTAATATTTTTGATATTAATAAGGTCAACGTTTTATGTATCTTTTTATTCACCTACTAAGCCTACTACTTCTCTCATTTTCTGTGCGCGGTATGCTTATGGGTGAACGAAGTTATTAATATCCACCCGCAATAAAAAAACCGCGCATCTGCGCGGTTTTTTTATGCCCACAATCTAACTAAATAGCACTTTCTATAAACTTACTAATAAAAGAACCAATAACAAGCAAAAACACGATAAAGGAACAAACAGTATGAGCAATAAATATCATTATCTTTGATACAACATTACGTGATGACGAACAAGCTTTACAAGCAAGTTTAAGCGCCAAAGAAAAATTACAAATTGCTTATGCTTTGGAACGTTTAGGCGTCGATATTATTGAAGCCGGCTTTCCAGTCTCCTCACAGGGAGATTTTAAATCTGTGCAAACCATCACCAAAGAAATTAAAAATAGCCGTATATGTGGTTTGGCACGCTGTATTGATAGCGACATTGATATCGCCGCTGAAGCATTAAAAGTTGCCAATAGTTTCAGGTTGCACCTTTTTTTAGCAACCTCGTCATTGCATATCAAACATAAATTAAAACGTTCATTTAACGATATTTTAGCCCTCGCTAGCCACTCTATTAAGCATGCCAGACGTTATACTGATGACATAGAATTGTCCTGTGAAGATGATGGGCGCACTGATCCCGATAATTTATGCCGGATCGTGGAAACAGCAATCAATGCCGGTGCAACAACGATTAATATCCCTGATACTGTCGGTTACACTATCCCTTTTCAATTTGGCAATATTATTAAAGATCTTTTTAATCGAGTACCAAACATCGATAAAGCCATTATTTCGGTCCACTGTCATAATGATTTAGGTATGGCGGTAGCCAATTCTATTACTGCAATTCAAGCCGGCTCTCGACAAGTAGAAGGAACGATTAATGGTTTAGGAGAACGCGCTGGCAACTGTGCCTTAGAAGAAATTATTATGGCAATTAAAGTGCGCCAAAAAATGTTGGCCGTCACAACAAATATTAATCATCAAGAAATTTACCGTACCAGCCAATTAGTCAGCAAGTTATGTAATGCCCCTATCCCTGCTAATAAAGCGATCGTTGGCAGTAATGCTTTCTCACATTCTTCAGGTATCCATCAAGATGGTGTACTAAAGAATCGAGAAACTTATGAAATTATGACACCAGCATCCATTGGCTTAAGGGAGACTCAATTAAATCTAACTTCTCGTTCTGGCCGAGCGGCGGTAAGGCTTTGGCCGGCGTTTTCATGGTATCGGCCTAGAAACCGATATTGTCGAATCGTCTGCTATGGCAATGATCAATGTGTTAAATAACATTTGGCGCGCAGAATTAGTGAAAAAACAAAAAAATCACAGCAATACAGAGGTAGTTCAATAATATGGCTAGTAATTATAATATTGCTGTCTTACCAGGTGATGGTATTGGCCCTGAAGTTATGGCACAAGCCTTAAAGGTGTTAGCTGCTATTGGCCAACAGTTTAATTTGACCATCGTAACCCATGAATATGATGTCGGCGGAATTGCTATTGATCGCCATGGTCAGCCATTACCAGCTGCAACACTTTCAGGTTGCCAACAAGCGGATGCCATACTCTTTGGTTCAGTTGGTGGCACGCAATGGGAACACCTGCCGCCTGCTAGTCAGCCTGAACGTGGCGCATTATTACCCTTACGTAAACATTTTCAGTTATTTAGTAACCTACGACCCGCTCGTCTATACCCTAGTTTAAATAACTTCTGTCCATTACGGGCGGATATTCCAGAAAAGGTTTTGATATTCTTTGTGTGCGTGAATTAACCGGTGGGATCTATTTTGGTCAACCTAAAGGACAAGGACGTGTTGGGTCTGGTATTGATGAAAAAGCCTTTGATACCGAGATTTATCACCGTTTTGAAATAGAACGCATTGCGCATATCGCTTTTCAGGCAGCGCGTAAACGAAGCTATAAAGTAACATCAATAGACAAAGCTAATGTATTGCAAAGTTCGATTTTATGGCGAGAAGTTGTCAATGATATTGCCAAAATTTATCCCGATGTCGAAATCAATCATATGTATATCGATAATGCCACTATGCAGCTCATCAAAGATCCTGCTCAATTTGATGTTCTGCTCTAATATTTTTGGCGATATTATTTCCGATGAATCTGCAATGATTACCGGCACAATGGGGCTGTTACCTTCCGCCAGTTTAAATCAACAAAATTTTGGCTTATACGAACCGGCTGGCGGCTCAGCACCGGATATCGCCGGTAAAAATATTGCTAATCCAATTGCGCAAATCTTATCTGTAGCGCTCTTGATGCGTTATAGCCTGCACCAACCACATATTGCTGATACGATAGAAAATGCCGTCAATAAAACCTTATGACAAGGTTATCGAACTCAGGATTTGGCATTAGATAAGCAATTTGTCAGTACCGATGAAATGGGCAGTATTATTGCCAGTCATATTATGCAAGAGGTTTAGATTATGGAGAGAACTTTATATCAAAAATTGTACGATGCACACATTGTCCATGAAACGGAAAATGAAACACCATTAATTTATATCGATCGCCATTTACTGCATGAAGTCACTTCGCCTCAAGCATTTGATGGATTGAGAGCCCATAACCGCTCGGTCAGACAACCCAACAAAACTTTTGCTACCATGGATCACAATGTCTCTACTCAGACTAAAGACATTAATGCTAGTGGTGAGATGGCTCGCATTCAAATGCAAACCTTGATAAAAAATTGTCAACAATTTGCTATTACTCTTTACGATTTAAAACACCCTTTCCAAGGTATTGTCCACGTCATGGGACCAGAACAAGGCATAACTTTACCTGGCATGACTATCGTATGCGGTGATTCCCATACCCCAACCCATGGTGCATTTGGCACATTAGCTTTTGGTATTGGCACATCCGAAGTTGCGCATGTCTTGGCCCCGCAAACCTTAAAACAAGCTCGAGCTAAAACCATGAAAATTGAAGTCATCGGTAAACTAGCTAATGGCATCACAGCTAAAGATATGGTACTGGCGATGATTGGCAAAATCGGTAGCGCCGGTGGCACCGGTTATGTTATTGAATTTTGCGGCGAAGCAATTGAAAACTTAACTATGGAAGGCCGAATGACTGTCTGCAATATGGCAATTGAAATGGGTGCTAAGGCGGGTATTATTGCGCCTGATGAAACCACTTTTAATTATATTAAAGGCCGGCAATTTGCACCAAGCACAGAACAGTGGCAACAAGCCGTTAGTTATTGGAAAACGCTGAAGACTGATCCCGGTGCTCATTATGATGCTATCAAAACTATCTATGCTAATGAAATCGCCCCTCAGGTTACCTGGGGAACTAACCCAGGACAAGTAATTGCGATCGATAGCCCCATACCGTCACCAGATCAATTGCGCGATCCCACTGAATATGCTTCTACAGAGAAAGCATTAAATTATATGGACTTACAAGCTGGGAGCAAATTGACCGACATTAAGATTGATAAGGTATTTATCGGTTCTTGCACTAATTCGCGTATTGAAGATTTGCGTTCTGCTGCCGCTATCGCGAAAGGCAAAAAAGTGGCCCTAATGTACAAGCACTTGTTGTTCCTGGCTCAGAGCCAGTAAAAGCACAAGCTGATCACGAAGGTTTAGACAAAATATTTATCGATGCGGGTTTTGAATGGCGTTTACCGGGTTGTTCTATGTGCTTAGCAATGAATAACGATCGCCTTGCTCCTGGCGAACGTTGTGCCTCCACCAGCAACCCTAATTTTGAAGGACGGCAAGGCCGTGGCGGTCGAACTCATTTAGTCAGCCCAGCAATGGCAGCCGCGGCGGCTATTTACGGCCATTTTGTCGATGTACGTAAGATCGATAATAATCAAATAAAACAGGAATTGGCAAAATGAAAAAATTTATCCAACACACCGGCTTAGTGGCTGCTTTAGATGTTGCCAATATTGATACTGATGTGATTATTCCAATACAATTTTTACAAAAGGTCACTCGAATCGGTTTTGGTCAACACCTTTTCCACGATTGGCGTTTCCTGGACGATAACGGGCACAACCTAATCCGGATTTTGTCCTTAATAAACCACGTTACCAAGGGGCCACTATTTTATTAGTCCGTGAAAATTTCGGTTGTGGATCATCGCGCGAACATGCGCCGTGGGCATTAACAGATTATGGCTTTTGCGCCATTATTGCGCCAAGTTTTGCCGATATTTTCTATAACAATGCCTTTAACAACCAATTACTACCAATTAAATGAAGAAGAAATTAACCAGTTATTTAACTATGTTGAACAAGATGAGGGTTGTCAATTCACCATTGATTTGACGACCCAAACAGTCATTACTGGGGATAAAACTTATTTTTTTAGCATTGATAATTTTCATCGTTATTGCTTGATGAATGGGTTAGATAATATTGGATTGACTTTACAATATGAAAAGTTCATTACCCGTTATGAAGAGCAGCAACCACTATTTTTGCGATAACAGTTCAAATAAAAGGCACTGCCTCACTATGTAGGCAAAGCCTGATTATTTTTCTTTTCATTTTAAATTAATTAAAATGTTAGAAAAAGTGATGACATTCTATTTAATTAGATGCCTAAATCTTATATTGCGTTTTATTTACTGAAAAATAATTTAATTTATCTATTAATAATGAAAAATTATCCACATTTAGGGCTATATTTATTAATTTATTCACCTTTTCTGTGGATATCCATGTGAAAAAAGCTAGAGTAAACAGGGTATAATTTCATAAGTTTTTCAATCGATAGATTTCGAAATAAAAAATTAATAGCTTTTTTTCATAGAGATAAATCGATTTAATCGATTAAACATAGCTCAAAGCAGAACAGATAGCTAACCATCAAAACAGGATGAACAAAGATCCAGCAACATCCATTTTATCCACAGAATACGCTATTTTGTTAAACAAGCTAACAGGTGTCTTTTTAACATAAACCATCCTGTCAAGACTGTAAATTAAACCAGTAAAGGCTTTTTATTAGAGTTATCCAATAAAATTGTGGATAACTATAGCTGAGATCCTGTTTATTCCCTATTCGATTAAATTCATAACAGAAAAAAATATATCGATCTTGAATAAAATGATTTTATTATAAATAGATTGTTCTTACTTACTCGATCTATGTTAAAATTTTCACTGTGTGTACAAATTTAACTGGCTGTTTTTTATACAGGCATGATTTATGCAATTTTCTCCCCTGCCCCCTGATGATGAACAAAGTTTACTGAGTAAAGCCAACAACCTAGCGGGTTATACCATGGCTGAACTGGCTTATCAGGCAGGTATCGCAGTCCCCCACGACCTTAGACGCGCTAAAGGTTGGGCAGGTCAGTTATTAGAATATTGTTTAGGCGCAAATGCTGGTAGCAAAGCAGAACAAGATTTTGCCCATCTTGGTATTGAGCTTAAAACCATCCCTATTAACCGCTATGGTGAGCCATTAGAAACAACCTTCATTTGTGTGGCAGCTTTAACCGGTAATTGTGGAGTAACCTGGCTTTCAAGTCATGTACGTCATAAGCTATCACGGGTTTTATGGATACCTATTGAAGGTGAGCGCCAAATCCCATTAGCAAAGCGAAGAGTTGCTTCACCATTACTGTGGACTCCCAATCCCGTTGAAGAACAGCTGCTTAAAAAAGATTGGGAAGAGTTAATGGATATGATCGTGTTAGGTCAGGTTGAAAACATCACCGCACGCCATGGCCAGGTACTACAAATCCGTCCTAAAGCTGCAAATAATAAGGCTTTGACAGAAGGGATAGGTAGACATGGCCAACCAATAATGACGCTACCGCGTGGATTTTATCTGAAGAAAAATTTTACTGCTCCAATACTGGCACGCCATTTTGATTTACCAGCTCATAAATAACAACTTAACCTAGCTATCTACAGAGAGTGGGCTTTATAGTGACAATTTACGATAATAATGCTCAACTGGTTGACGAGCCTCTTCATAAGACGCGCGGCGAATATTGTGCATTTCTTGCCAACGTACATTGAGCGGTACATGGCCTTCATTTTTGGCGGCTTGAATAAATTCAGCCAGCGCCTCCGCTGAATCGAGTACCGCTATTTTGGCATATTTTTCGATCGCTTTAGGCAAAAATAGTGTCACCGAAAAATTGTCTGCCAATTCCGATGACTCATTATTCACATCTGTACCATGATGAATAAGTTTATGCTGTTCATCGCGATCCAAAGCACGATGAATATCATCGGCTAATTTCAGCAAACGATGATTTGCGGTGCCTAATTTAGATCATTACGCTCACTCGGTATCACAGTATCAAGTGTGCCATAATCACCAATATGAGGAGCTACCAATAATAAATCATAATCAGGGACAAATGGTTCGTGTATTTTCGGTTCACTCAACACATAAATCGGTTTCCCGGCTATTTCTATTCTATAGTGGTTATTACTATTAGATTGATAAATAGCGTCAAATTGATATTCCTGTCCAGTTGGTGAGCGCGCTAACAAAATCATACCATCACCACGTGAGCGAGATAATTCAAGACAACCTAATTCGATCAGTTCGTTGATCCTATCGCGGGTTATCGTCAAAGGCACACTAATCGCTTCACCATTTTGTATATTTTTACTGATCAAGGCATTGTATTTTTGCACCTGCTCTGACTGTCCAACAAGCTTGCTAAAATTTTGATCAACACAAATAAATCCGGCTTGTGGACCCCAATCGGCAGTTTTCCCTTTAATCATAAGTGGCTTAGTGGGATAACCGGCTTCAATTAAAGAGGTCGCAAATGGACTAATGGGGCGAATACCATAAATTAGATTTTTTTTGAATCGCATAGTTAGAAAGGGTTTTTAAATGCGTTGCTGAAATACCACTTTTTAGTTGATTTTTTTGACAACTAGAGGAAGGAGCAGGTTTTTCCGCCATTTGTCTAGGATAGGCAGCATTTAAGATTAAATTATTAGTTATACGGTGCATTTATACTTTATTCCTGCCATTTAAAGAGTGATATTTTACCTATTTTATTGCATGAAAAACAGTCAGATAACTTACTTTAATAAGTAAAAAATAAATTCAGATTGATTGCATGCCTTAACTAATATTCATTCAATTTGATGGATAATTAGTTGACTTAAGCGCAAATAAAAATGTGCCATAAATGGCACATTTTGGTTGCAAAATTATATAGGTTAGTTAACGCTTTTTGCTAGCCTGAATATAAAGCATATCCAGTGCGATGGTAGCCCCCGCTAAGGCAGTAATTTGTGACTGATCATAAGCCGGAGCAACTTCCACAATATCCATGCCAACAATATTCAATGGTTGTAAAGCTCGCAACAACTTTAAGGCACGATCACTGGTTAACCCTCCAACAACCGGCGTTCCTGTACCGGGCGCAAAGGCAGGATCCAGACAATCAATGTCAAAGGTTAAATAAACCGGTAATTCACCCACTGTCGATTTTATCTGAGCAATAATATCTTCCTGTGGTGCGTCATTCACATAAGCCGCAACCAACACTGTAAAGCCATTGTGCTTATCATATTCGGTCCGAATACCAATCTGAATTGAGTGAGTGGCATCAATTAATCCTTCATTTGGCGCATGGTAAAACATGGTACCATGATCAAATTGACTACCATTACTATAAGTATCGGTATGGGCGTCAAAATGAACCAACGCCATGGGGCCAAAATGCTTTGCGTGTGCACGCAGTAAAGGTAACGTGACAAAGTGATCACCACCAAAGGTTAAACATCTTTTGCCGGATACCAATAACTTTTCGATATGTGCCTGCAACTTATCGCTCATATCCTGTGCATCACCAAAAGCAAATACCAGATCTCCGCAATCAACTACTTTTAACTGATCGTTGAGATCAAACTGCCATGGCCAACGTTTACCCTCCCATGCCAGGTTTGCTGATACCTGTCGAATAGCAGCCGGCCCATGACGGCTGCCCGCCCGACCTGATGTCGCCATATCAAAGGGAACACCGGTGATCACCCATTGTGCATCACTATCATAAGGTGAAAAATGGAGTGGAAAACGCATGAAACCAAAGGCATTAGAAACCAAAGAGTTATCTTCTTGATTATTTAATGTATTATTGATCATATAATTTATCTCAAACTGTTTATTAGTGAATAACTTTCACTATTAAGGCTACTGCGCTTCTGCCTGGCATCCTCCCTACCTTAAAGGACGAAATTGACGATGCATCGGTTAAGATTTATTCCTTTATTGCTCAATAACCTTGGCTAACTTATATTGACTCACCTTCTAAATAGGTATAACCATATAATCCTGTTTCAAATTCAGCCAAAAACTGCTCCTTTAAACTTTTCGTCAAATTTTTACTATTGACTTGATCACGAAAAAGCGTCAATAACATGTTAGGATCAAGCTTGACGTAATGGAGCATATCCGCCACCGAATCTCCCTCTTCACTTTGTAAATACCTGACTTCACCCGAATTATCAATATAGACGTCAATCGCTGCTGTATCGCCAAACAAGTTATGCATATTGCCTAATATTTCTTGATAAGCACCGACCATAAAAAAACCTATCATCGGCGGCTCTTCCGGATCATAATTAGGCATCGGCATAGTAGCAGCGATACCATCACCATCGATATAGTGATCAATAATACCATCCGAATCACAGGTAATATCTAATAAAACCGCCCGCCGCTCTAATGGCGCATTTAATCCTTGAATCGGTAATACTGGAAAAAGTTGGTCAATACCCCAGGCATCCGGCATGGATTGAAATAACGAAAAGTTAACATATAACTTATCAGCCATTCGCTCTTGTAACTCATCGATAATAGGACGATGAGCTCGATTACTGGGATCTAAATCCTGCTGAATACGACGACATATATTAAGATAAAGCTCCTCAGCCCAAGCACGCTCTGTCAAATTTAACATGCCATGGGCATATTGGGTATGCACATCATATAACGAAAGTTGACTATCATGCAGCCATTCACGTAATGAACGGCTATTTCCCTGTTGCATTTCATTCCATGTCTCCCACAGAGAAATCAGCGATAATTCGGTATCTTTCGGTGGTGGCGTGATCTTAGTAAATTCATTACGTTCAACACCAATTATATTGGAAACTAATACTGTATGATGCGCGGTTAATGCTCGACCAGATTCAGTGATCACCGTTGGATGCTCTAACCCATGTGCATCACAAGCTTCACCTATCGCCCAGATAACATTATTGGCGTATTCATTTAAACCATAGTTGACAGAACAATCCGATTGCGACCGAGTCCCCTCATAATCAACCCCAAGACCACCACCAACATCAAAACACTCAATTTTGACACCTAATTTATGTAACTCAACATAAAAACGAGCTGCCTCTCTAGCGCCTGTGGCAATATCGCGAATATTAGACATCTGAGAACCTAAATGGAAATGTAATAATTGCAAACTTTCCAGACGCCCTTCATTTCTTAATGTATCAATCAACTGCAAAACCTGAGAGGCGGCCAAACCAAATTTTGATTTCTCACCACCACTCGCTTGCCATTTACCCGAACCTTGTGACGCCAAACGCGCTCGTACTCCCAAACGAGGAATAACATCTAACCTTTTAGCTTCATCCAAAACTAGGGCAATTTCAGTCATTTTTTCAATCACTAAGTAGACTTTATGGCCAAGCTTTTCGCCGATCAACGCTAAACGAATATATTCCCGATCTTTATAGCCATTACAAACAATCACTGATTTTGTCATACCTGCATGCGCTAATACAGCCATTAATTCTGCTTTGGAGCCGGCTTCTAAACCTAAAGGTTCTCCTGATCTCACTAAAGTTTCAATCACTCGCCGCTGCTGATTTACCTTAATTGGGTAGACAAGAAAGTAATCACCTTGATAGCCATAATCACGACGCGCCCGTTCAAATGCAGCATTAATTGACCGCAATCGATGTTGTAAAATTTGCGGAAAACAAAACAGGGACGGCAAACGTAGATGTTGCTGTTCTTCCTGTACTTGTTCAACTAAGGCGGCTAAATCAATTTTCGCGTCTGGTTGGTCAAGATTAGGACACACAGTAATATTACCTTGTACATTAACCTGGTAATAGCCGCCTCCCCAATATGCAATATTATAAGTTTGTTGCATTTTACGCGCGATATTGTTATTCATACTTATCTCCTGAAATGGAGTATGAGCTTAACTTTTTCCCCAACATATCCTATCTAATGAGATAATATTCTGTGCAAATTTTAAAATTTCAGGAAACAGCAATAACTCTTCTTTTATTTAAAAAAGGATTAGATGACAACTCAGCAATCATTCCGTTATTTAATAGTTGCAAAACAACTTATCAATGAATGATTTTAGCCTGTCTCGAGTACGACCTATAATTTCGACTAGAAGCCATAATATAGAGAAAGGAAATAGAAGTGGCTACACAGACATTAAGCTGTGATGATTGGTAATTTGCTATTTGCTGATAATGGAACATTACCCATTCACCTAAAAACATGGTTATAACATTCAGCCTCAGAACGTAACCACTTTAAATTGAGAAGTAGTATCAATACCGATACTACCGCATAACGCCTGATGAGAAAAAAGGTTCATCAGTTATCGTGCTGTTTATACCTTTATTATAAGAAAAATGCAAAATCAAATTGAATAAAACATCAACATATTTATCTATATCTAGCAAATCAGATTTTTGCCATCAACAAAGATAAAAAACAGCTAGCAATAGCGCAAAATTAACATTAGAATAGACGTCTGGATGGTAATGCATCTAATTCAGTTTCTCCGAATTTTTAAGGTAATAAAACATTTATGACCACACATCTTTTCACTTCTGAATCAGTATCAGAAGGTCATCCTGATAAAATTGCAGATCAAATTTCAGACGCAGTTCTTGATGCAATTCTTGAGCAGGATCCAAAAGCACGCGTTGCATGTGAAACCTATGTAAAAACAGGTATGGTAATGGTTGGCGGTGAAATTACGACCAGCGCCTGGGTAGATATTGAAGAAATTACGCGGCGCACGATACGCGAAATTGGCTATACCAGCTCCGATATGGGTTTTGATGCCAATTCCTGTGCTGTTATCAGTGCAATTGGCAAACAATCTCCTGATATTAATCAAGGAGTCGATCGTGCAAATCCTTTAGAACAAGGCGCAGGCGATCAAGGGATCATGTTTGGTTACGCTAATAACGAAACCGATGTTCTTATGTCAGCGCCAATTACTTATGCTCACCGCTTAGTTGAACGTCAAGCCTACGTGCGAAAAAATGGTACTTTGCCCTGGTTACGTCCAGATGCTAAAAGCCAAATCACTTTCCAATATGAAAATAATAAAATAGTGGGCATTGATACTATTGTCTTATCTACTCAGCATGCTGAAGAAATTAGCCAAGACACCTTATTAGAAGCGGTAATGGAAGAAATTATTAAGCCAGTATTACCGACAGAATGGTTACAGCAAAATACTAACTATTTTATTAATCCAACAGGTCGTTTTGTTATAGGCGGCCCAATGGGTGATTGTGGTTTAACTGGCCGTAAAATTATTGTCGATACTTACGGTGGCATGGCTCGCCATGGTGGTGGGGCTTTTTCTGGCAAAGATCCGTCTAAAGTCGATCGTTCTGCTGCCTATGCAGCGCGCTACGTAGCAAAGAATATTGTTGCCGCTGGGCTTGCTGATCGCTGTGAAATTCAAATTTCTTATGCTATTGGTATCGCTGAACCGACATCCATCATGATCGAAACTTTCGGTACTGAAAAAATAGCCAATGAAAAACTAGTTCATTTAGTGCATGAAATCTTCGACTTACGTCCTTATGGTCTAGTCAAAATGCTCAATTTATTACAGCCTATTTACCGTCAAACTGCAGCGTATGGACATTTTGGCCGCTCTCAATTCCCATGGGAAAAAACAGATAAAGTTGCTGAACTTCGCGCAGCCGTCGGTTTTAACTAACTAATCGTCGATTTTATCTTGTTAAAACAGCAAAGGGACAGTTAAATAACTTTCCCTTTTGTTATTTTAGAACTATGCAAAAATAGCAATTAGTTATTAAATTTTTTTAACGATTATTTTAAAAATACCATAATAAATTAATTACTCTTGTCCTAAGCTCACACTTAGCCCATTTAACCATATTAATAATATGAAATCACATCGAGTACCTATCGCTTTACAACAGATTGTCATGCGAGTATTGCGCAACAAACTGGCTACAGCGAGTACCAAATTGGGAAAAACCTTTACAGAACCGTTGATTAATTACCGACAACGAGGAACCATCGCTGGTAGTGCTCACCTGGAGGCGTGGGAAATACGTCTTAACCCCATTTTACTGATTGAAAATGGTGAAATTTTTATCAATCAAGTTATTCCACATGAGTTAGCCCATTTATTGGTATATCACTGTGTTGGCAAAACAGCCCCTCATGGTAAAGAATGGAAATGGATGATGGCAATAATCCTTGATGCTCCACCACAGAGAACACATCAGTTTGCATTAACCTCAATTCATAAGCAGACTTTTCATTACCATTGCAAGTGCGACCTATCCCATCAATTAACCCTGCGCCGGCACAACAAAATCCAACTCGGGAAAAGGGAGTATATTTGCAAAAAATGTGGTCAATATCTTGTTTGGCAAAATCAATAGGAGAGCGAATCACTCTCCTTTGTTGATCAAGCTAAATCAGTCATAATCATCTTAGCAATTTCAAAGTAAATAATTAATCCTGTGCCATCAATAAAAGTTGCAATAAAGGGAGCAGAAACAATCGCAGGATCAATATTCAATCGTTTCAGTACCATTGGAATAATCGAAGAAACAATCGCACTCCACACAGTAATTACCATCATAGTCAAACCGACAACCAGGGTAACTTGATAGCCTACATCCAAGATCCAGGCACGAAATATGCCAACACAACCTATCGTTAGTGCCACTAAAAATGATGTAGATATCTCTTTTTTAAGCACAGAACCTAAATTACGTAAACTGACTTCCCCTAATGCCATTGCTCGCACTAAAGTAGAAGTTATCTGAGTACCACTATTACCGCCGGTGCCAATTAATAAAGGAATAAAGAAAGCTAATGAAATGGCAGATTCCAACTGATCAGAAAAAGCTTTCAATACTGTGCCAGTATAAGCTTCAGCCACAAATAACATCAATAACCAAACAACACGTTTACGCCATAATGTTATTGGGCTGGTTGACATATAAGGCACTTCTAAAGGTAGCGTGGCGCCTTGTAGATGTGCATCTTGGGTATTCTCATCCTCAATTAATTCAGCGATGTCTTGAGCACGTAATACCCCTTTTAGTTTAGAAAACTCCACAACCGGAATAGAATCGACATCACAATGATTGAGAAGAGCAAACACTTCTTCTCGTGATTGATCTGGTGAAACAGAAAAAAAATCACATTGCATAATATCTGATACAAATAATTCATCTGATGAGGTTAATAATGTTTTCATTAATAACAAACCATTCAGATATTTATTTTTATCAATTACATAAAGATAAGTCGGGATTTGATCGCCGGTAATTATATTAGCCAGATTATTTTTAATAGCGGCAACAGAATCATTCATAGAAACTGCAATATAAGATTGGCTCATATATGCACTAACTTTCACTTCATCAAATTTATTATGATGTTGCTCATTGAAATTTTCTGTAGGACTATTGGCCGGACACACCACATTGGGAGCCGTTTTTTGTAGGGATGTTAACTTCATTTTCGAAACCCTATCACTGTTATAAACTGCAAACAGTTCTCAATATAGGGGCAAAACCAGATGCGAGAATATTAAGCTATCTCAACGTCTCAGTTTTAGCACTATACAACGTATCCTGAAAATAGCAGGAAGTTACATGGGGATACACCTTGACTCGATATATCCTGTCCTGATCTTGGGCGTCTTTCGACGTCGTCAGATCAGCAACCTATGTTTGTATAGGAGCCTCGCCTAACGAGATACTGCACCGTGCTTAATATTAAAAAAATAATATTAACTCGGGCGCATTATAATGAAGATAAATAGCTTTTCCAATTATAACATTACATATGGTTTAGCTTTTGTTTAAGTTGATAAATAATAAAATCAATCGGCAAAATTAATAAACAAAAATAATATTTAAAATCGTAAGTTATTTAATTAAAAAAGCAAATTTTCATCAAATGCCAGACGATCTATTTTTATCTTTTTTGCTTCATTAATAACTTGCTCTGCTGTTTTACCGTCTAACGTTCGGCAAATCCGTTTTTCCAATGACCGAGTGGCAGCTATTTCACCAAGTTGGCGATACTCATCAAAATTAATGCTATTAAACATAGTAATATCAATAGCTTCATCAAATTGTTGCTGTTTTTCAAAAGAGAGAGAATCTCGTACTTCGGCAATAGAAGAACGTAATAATTGTTTATTTTCGCCATTTAGTTTTAATTGTTGATCACAGCCCAATAACAAAAAATCGATGAAGAAAATTAATAGATGAAATCTCATATATAACGCCCTTCTCTCTGTTTTCATTATCAGCATAGCAAAATCAAAACCAATAAACTTAAAAATGATGAAAATTTAAATAGAATAATTGTAAAAAAAATTTTCATACTACTGGTAAAAAATTAACAGCAATACTTGATTGCTTATCAATTGTTACCGAATAAAATAAAATTTAATTATAATCAAGTGACTTTATTCATCAACTAGTCATAAATTAAAAATAATCTTCTTAATATAATGTTACTTTTCAACATAATTGAAAGAGCCAATATTGGCTCTTTCAGTATTACTTTTATTTTATGGTAATTTAACACCTTCAAGAGAAATAATAAGTTCAGCTTGTTGCGATTTTGGCCCAAGATCTTTTTTAAAGTTAAAATCTTTCAATTTAATTTTTTCCCGTTGCCTCAAAGCCAACACGATAGCCACCCCATGGATTGTCACCTTTACCCATTAAGATAGATTAAGGACTATAGGTTTTGTTACACATTTAACGTCAGCTGCCCTTCGATATGATAAGCCCCTTGACTTGACTGACCTTAGTTGAAATAAAAGTTACCTTTGGATATTTTTTTACATTAAAAAAATCTGCACTGTGCAAATGCTTATCACGTTCAGCATGATTAGTATCAATACTTGCAGTATTAATTACCACCTTAACCTGATCATTTTGTGGATTCTTTTCATCAAACGTAAAATTACCGGCAAAATTCTTAAAACTACCATAAACCCAACTGTAACCTAAGTGTTGAATGCGAAACTGGACAAAAGCGTGTTGACCTTCATTATCAATTTTATAATTAGCAGCTATTGCTGAATTAACGCTCGATAGCAAAATTGTGGTTACTAAAGCCAAAATTTTTTCAACATAACTATCTCCAACAAGTTATTTTCTTGAATGAATTCCAAGCAGGCGTTTTAAGGTAACATCACCATCAATAAGATGATGTTTTAATGCTGCAATCGCATGAAGAATAGAAAGAATAATAAGTGTCCACGCCAAATAAAGATGTATAACACCTGCATTATCCGCCTGCATTCTCTCATCTGACCATATTCCCGGGATGTCAAAATAACCAAATATTGAAATAGGCTGACCATCGGCAGTAGAAATTAAATAACCGCTAAATAATATGCCAAATAAAAGTAAATAAAGGGAAAATTGGACAAGAGTAGAACTTATTTTTACTAAATTGCTATAACTATCTAATGGCTTAGGTGGTGGTGAAATAAATCGCCATAGAACACGAAATACCATCAGCAAAAATAAAATAAAACCGATGCTCTTATGAATTTCTGGCGCTTTGTGATACCAAACGTCATAATAATTTAAAGATACCATCCAAAGCCCCAACGCAAACATTCCATAAACAGTAAGCGCAACCAACCAGTGAATTAAAATTGATATATGCCCAAACTGGGTTGAGGTATTCTTCCAAAGCATATCAATATTCCTTTCGTTAAAGATTTAGAATAATAATAGTCAATTTTGATGCAATATTAATAATAAATGAATTTTTGAGTAATTAATTGCCAAACAAGAAGAAATAATTTGTTATAGATCATCAAAAAAATCATTATGTTACTCTGTGAAATAGTTTCATCATTGATGATCAAAACAAAAATAAAATTTGAAAATAAATCTTTATAATATATTTTATTTTACTATTTTCTTTGCAAAAGAAAGCTGTTTAATAGTGATTATTCGTATTTTATCAGAGTAAAATTTTATTGGTAATAATATAATTTAATAGTATTAGCTACATTGCTACCAATAGTAACAGCATATAAATTACCGTAGTTGGTTAAAAATATTATATTATTGTTCAATATTGAAGTCAATAGCCTTTAAAAAATTAACATTTAATTAACTTAGTTATCTAAAATAAGTAACTATGTTAGCTCGGGTAATAGTAATAAGAATGAATGATTTAAATTAGAAAATAGTATCCTCTATTATAGAGGATACTAAGAAACAAAGGGTAAATAATAGGCACACAAAACTAATTATTAATTTTTCTCTATGATAGCACTTGCTCTTACGTAATTTTGTCCTCCCTCGGAAGTTATTTTCACAATAGTGGAATCTTTCTCTTTTGCTTTATTCTCTAAATTTTTAATGGCCTGATTAAGACTAATTGCTGAGGCAGTAATAACTTCTTGAGCGAAAACACCAAATGAAACTACAGAAAGAAAAACCACTATTATGAGATTTTTCATTTTCATCATAAACTATCTCCTAAAATTAACATTTGAGACTAATTTAGAACCAAAATACAACAAAAATAAATACGATATATTTATAAAACATGCACAACGAAATTTTTTAAATAATTATTTATCCGGTAGAATTAATTATTAATAAAATCGATCAAATAAATAACCTGCTAATTTTATCTAAAAAGAATATTAGAGATATAAAAAATAAAGTCAATTTTAAATTATAATTAAATTTTCATTATTGATACTTTATAGCAAAATATTTTCCAACAAATAATGTAAAAAATAAAAATATATTTTATTGTGAAGAAAAGAAAAAAAATATTGAAAAAATAACTTTCATATTTATCCTTTAGTCAATTTATACATAATAAACTTTATTTTAATTCCAAATAAAAATTATTATAATCCAAACAGAGAATATAAAATAATTTATTAAAAAATAATAGGAAATATATATAAAATGGCAATATTATTTGATGTAAAAGATAATTTATCACCATATTAACAATTTATTTATTTATTTATTTATTTATTTATTTATTTATTTATTTATTTATTTATTTATTTATTTATTTATTTATTTATTTATTTATTTATTTATTTATTTATTTATTTATTTATTTATTTATTTATTTATTTATTTATTTATTTATTTATTTATTTATTTATTTATTTATTTATTTAGCAAATTACACTAATTAGCTATAATTTTTGCGACTGATTATAAATATATATTTTTTATTGTCTTTACATGAAACAAAAACAAAACAAGAGAAGAGGATGAGTAGCATGAAAATAAGGCATATTGCATTGTTAATGTTAGTATTTCCCGTAACTAATATTGCCAACGCAGCTGAAATATATAATCAAGATGGAAATAAGCTAGATCTTTACGGAAAAATTGATGTTAGAAATCATATTGGTAAAGGTAAAAGTGGCGGAGATGATTCAAGAGTTCGGGTTGGAATTAAAGACAGCACCGAAATTTCCGATAACCTTACTGGATTTGGTCAATTTGAATGGGAAACAACGGTTAATAAAACAGAGGATAACCATATCGATAAAAATCGATTAGCCTACGTTGAAATTAATCATAAATATTTAGGTTCTATTGATTACGCCCGTAATTATGGCGTGCTATATCATATTGACGGCTGGATTGATGTCCTGCCTATATTTGGAATGATGGCATATCAATGCCGGATAATTATATGAACGGTAGAAATAGAAATTTACTTACCTATCGCAACAATAATTTATTTGGCTATATTGATGGATTAAACATTGCATTACAATATCAAGGAAAAAATACGGATAATAATAAATCAAGTGTAAGTACAGCCAAGCAAAATAACGGTGACGGCTACGGTCTATCAGTGATTTATAATACTGATTTTGGACTAAATTTTGGCGGCAGTTATAACAATTCACACAATGTCAATAATGACACGGTTAATTACTATGCCAATGGTAAACGCGCAGAAACTTCGAGTATTGGTGCGAAATATAATGCCAATAACGTCTATCTGGCATCAACTTATATTGAAACACGTAATACGACACCTTTTGGCTCGACAAATACCAACATTGCACCTAAAACAGAAACTGTTGAAATTGTCGCTCAATATACATTTGATTATGGTTTGAAACCATCATTAGCTTATATTCAGGCTCAAGGGAAAGGTCTTGGTGAATATGGAAATAATTACTTAAATAAATTCATACCACTAGGTTCATTCTACTATTTTAATAAAAATTTTGCTGCACTGTTAGATTATAAAATTAATTTATTAAATAAGAATAAATTTACTGAAAATTACGGCATTAGCACTGATAATGTTTTAGGTATAGGATTAGTCTATTATTTTTAATATATAATCCCAGATAAGAAATATCTGGGATATTTTTATAAAAAAATAACTAGCCCTAAGCTTATCTAGTAGCAGTTTGATTTTATAAGATAAAAAAAATTAATCAATTGTTATCAACATTAGTCACTATCAACAAAGACTCTTTAATTTATTATATAACCAGATACAAAAATAGAGGCAGCTCTCATAGCCAGCCTCTATTTTAATTGATATCTATTATGACAAATTTAATTTACTTTAGGCATAATTTTGTTAGGTGCTTTTTTTGCTCCAGATTTAATATGAGCAGCTTTCTTCGCTTTTACTTTACCAGCATGAGATATTTGTTTGGTTTTGACTTGTTGCTGTCCAACATTGGTTTGACTAGTTGTATTCATTGGAGTAGAAGCAGCCATACTACCAAATGAAATTAATGCTATCGATAAAAGTGTATATTTTACAAATTTCATTATAACTACCTTTAAGTTGATTTAGATACCTTATCATTATAATAAATTAAAAATAAATTACTGTTATGAATATTTATTTTATCCATAAAATTTATTAGTAGTGTTAGTTAATATTTAGAATATGTAAGCTTTGAAAAAAACTGTAAATATAAGAAAACATAGAAACCATTTTTGGGGAAAATCTAGTCAAAATTGTTGATTATCATTATATAATAAAAATACTTTTTTAATAACTAATCGACTAAATGACAACCCGGTATTAAGCGAATTGAATACAGCCAATCTATCTCTATTGATTGTAAAAAAGCCCACTCAATGAATATTCAATTGTTAGGGGGCTTAATTTATAAAATATAATTACGTTATATCAAACCGTTAATCATTGGTAATCATTAACAACTTTAACGCCTATATTTTTCAACCAATGCACGAGCAATAGCTTCTGTTTCAGCATCTGCATTACCACTTATATCAGCTGGTCGAAAGTGAAGCTGAAACGCACTAATGGTTCTTCGTGTTTCCTCATCAAGTTCACCTGATTGTGGAATTTTATCATAACCATATTTCTGCAAATATTTTTGAACAACTGACACACTAGCCGGCGCATAAGCTGATCGCCCTGCCAGATATTTCTTAACCGTCATTTCATCCGGCCAAGCTCCAATACCAAGCTCAGCTAAACGTTTCCATGGGAAAAGTTTACCTGGGTCATACTTTCTCAATGGAGCAATATCACTATGGGCTAAGACATTATCGGGAGTTATATTATATCTTTTTATGATATCTTTAGCTAAAACAATGATGGCGGAAATTTGCTGCTCATTAAAAGGGTACCAGACCTTATCGCCAAGCATATCCTCATCCTCAGTAAACCCTTTATTGACTATTTCGACGCCAATAGAGCTATCATTAAGATTAAGCCTACCGTTCCAATTACTTAATCCTGCATGCCATGCTCTTTTATCCTCCGGAACAAGGTTATATATAACGGGTTTATCATTTTTTATTTTCGGAATTGACGGAATAAGATAATGGGCACTTACTTTAGCTTGAGTTAAAATTTGCAATGAACGAGCATCATTTACTGCAGTATAATGAAATATTAAAAATTTCACTCAATCATTTTGGCTTATCGATGAAAAAGATTTATCGATATAATAATTGCCTCTATCAACGATAGGGGTTTTGGACGAACAACCCACTATCATTAGCACCAATAACATCATAAACAACTTTCGCATATCATCTCCATATAAGTGTTTGATACCTACCCTTACAAAAGTATTACTTGTCATACACTCTACTTCATGCACCTAAATAATTTAGGTCAAAACTTTTGGCTATACGCTTAGTTCTCATTACCAGCTAATTTGTATCTCCATTTTTATAATTTAAAAGAATAAACTATTTATAATGTCTCATCTCATTTACATAATTTATTTTTTTATTATCACAATAAATAATAGCAATAATCTTAATCAACAAAGCGTTGCAACACCACAATTATATATAATTAATAATAAATTCACAATTGATTGTAATTATTATTTTTTTTAATGGATTGTAGCTTTATTAACTCAATGTTTTTGTGGTTAATCGATATTTTGACCGTAATTTTATAAAATTATTAATTAATAGTAGAACAGCAGCTTTCATCAATTATGTACAATTTTAAGTCAACCACATTATCAAATAGTAAGAGATAGCTCTTAAAAAACTTTTTTACAACAGTATCCATTGAAAAAGAATTTAGTATAAATTTTATACTTGATTATCATACTCATATCATTTCAAGTCATACAGTTTTTGATACATAATAACTATCGCTATTTTATTAAAAAATCATTCTAAAAAAGTAATAAAGAGGCTATTGAGTTAGTTTAATTAACATTTATATTCATTTTTATGCTTTGTTATATAACTGTCATTTTTTATACTCATCAGGCCGATGCTGGCGTTCATAGCCTAATTAATAATAGTGGGAATTTTTTCTATATAAAATTAGCTAGTTGATAGGTTTGATATGCTGGTGTTAGCAATAGAAGTGAGCGCTAACTTAATTTTATTTTAATAACCAATGATTATTTTCATTAAATAATCCATACAAACAAAAATAAAAAATAGCAGGATTAATAATATTTGATTATATTAAGCTATAAGCTTTATCAAAGACTCAATCATTATAAGGTTGTTGACCATTTTCATAAAGTATTATTGCTTTCACTAAACTAATCAATGTTGCTTTGTCTTTCATATTAACAGCTGTCTTAGGTGATAAATTCATACTATTGGATACGCGTTTAATATATGAGTTAGTGTTATTTTCATTGTTTGGTGCCCATCGACTAATTAAATAAGATATATTTTTTAAACCATATTTTTGTTGATATGTGCCAAGTAATAACATTATCGCACGAATACCATATTCAGGTGATTCAAATCGACAAAATCGTTTTTCAATTGCAGGATCATAAGGTACTGCACCCTGCCATTTATTAATAGGATTATAGTCAATATTTCCTGGATTATTATTACGCAGACCACGTTGAATGGCCATAATTTATTTACTCCATATTTATTTTAAATAATATTAACATTGAGTTAAGAATATCTTTAATTTTATTCTAAAATAAATAACATCACGAAACAAAACTAATAAATTAACAAATTTAAATTTTTTTAAAAAATATTATTTGTATACTAAGCATGCTCCATACGCTAGCTACTAAAAAATATATTTATAACTATTCACTGTTTATTTAATATAAGCTGTTAAAAAATTCCATGGTGAAACCAACAAAAATTTCCATTCGGTTATCATAGAATTTAATTCAATGATAAAAACAAAAAATAGAAAATTTTATAATTTATTTATAAAAAGATAGATATTTTATATCTGATAATTATATTAATGAATAAGCACTAATTTGTTAAATTGTCATCCAATTTGAGCAAAACCTTACAAACTATTTGACTATTATATATCTGATATATTCACATCTATAACTTGATAAAAAGCTGACCCCGTATCAGCTATTGTCCATATACCTAAAATAATTTGATAACCGCTTCGTTTCGGTACATCATATTCAATATTCATCTCATCAACAGTTAATTTCTTTCCATCATTAGATCGTAAACAAAATGGTTTTGATTCAAACGAATCACGCGTCAATGGTGCATTTGGATCCCAATCCTGCTTGGTAATATAAAACTCCCAACTTACCGTATGATTTGGCTGAGTTAAAAACCATTCAAATATATTTTTACCTACTTTAATATTATTTTATGCCAGCGATCGCTATTTTGCTGATCTAATTGACTAAACCAAAAAATTATCACCGCTAGCTATTCTACCATCTTTAGCACCCTGCTTTGGAAAACCACTCGCGCCTTCAATCGACATTGGGTCGTTACTAGCACTACCACAATCATCATTCTGCTCTATCCAGCATAAAACCGACCGACTTTTAGGTCTATAAATAAATCCATGCATTGATTCACGATTAGAACTCACACTTGAAAATGCAGTTACAACAATTAATATAAATAGCATTAATAAGAAATTATTTTTTCATCTTATAAATCCCTTAATTAATCATATGATTTAATAAAGTATCTGTCAGAAAAACATTTCATTAACAAAATAAATATAAGTAATTAGAAGACAATTGGGATTATTAAATTAATAGCGACACTTAATCAAGTAAAATAAAATTATTTTTTTATTGAGACATTTTTTATTTTCATATAACAAATTAATTGATAACTTGCTTTAACAGCATATAAACCTATTTAAGTATAGATAAAATAAAATACTCAAAAAAAATTTTTTATTGATAATAAAAAATTATCAACACCTAAGTAATAAGTAATAAGTAATAAGTAATAAGTAATAAGTAATAAGTAATAAGTAATAAGTAATAAGTAATAAGTAATAAGTAATAAGTAATAAGTAATAAGTAATAAGTAATAAGTAATAAGTAATAAGTAATAAGTAATAAAATCTTATAATACTTTAACTATCGATATCGCTTAAATATGTGGCATCACATACTGCAATTAACAGCTACTATTAAATTTAATTGTGTAATTGTAAAAATTCACATACAAATCATTATCATATATTAATTGTAATAATGTTGATTAATAAAATAAACTTATTTCATAAAAAACATTTGTGATGATTAATTACCATTAAAATCACATAATTATATAAATGGTGAATATATGCCAAAAGAAATATTGAGTATTTTTAATCATAATCAGTTCAGCATATCTGTCGCATTACAAAAAGAAAATGATATAGAAAATAAAAATGTAAAATTAGGAGAACTAATCGGGGAAGGACTTTACGGAAAAACATATTTTGATGCCAATAATAAAAATGTCATATTAAAAAAACTATATAATTTAATTGATAGACATAGAACAGAATCCTGCACCAGAGAAGAAGTAAACTGTTTTAATAAATATTACGGAGAAGGATCTGCCGCGTTAATAGAAAGTGGTGATACATTTTATATTAGAATGTATAAAGTACCTGGAGTAACAATCACTAGCATTAAAGATAAAATATTTCCGCTGAGTGCACAAGAACGTTTTCGACATATGATCTGTGATTTAGGCTATAAAGAGATAATGCATGATGATTTACACTGTAATAATATTCTATATGATAAAGAAACCAACAATAGATTTTACTAACAAATATGCAGAGTACTATTGTGGAGAGAATGACACCAAAGATTCACTAAATGATAAAATAGAAATGATGTATGATTGAGCACTTAAACATATTATTAAGCATACATATTATTAAACTTACATGCTAACTTGCCAAAAATTAAAATAACCAACTATCAATTTCGCTGAGTATCAGCAATAGTAAAACTGCTCTCTCAGCGTTCTATAATATCAATTCAATTAACTTTCATATTAGAGTGTAAAATTACTGCCAACAACAATAAAACCTAACAATATCCAAACCATTAATATCCCTTTAAAACTAGGCGTTATATTCTTGCGACCTCTACCAATAGATTTAATCAAACTTTTTATTAGCTTTTTTCCATTCTGTGCAAATAGCCAACTAAAAAATATTTTTGCAGTTGATTAAAAATCAAGTGAGCACAGCGACTACTTTTGGATGCCTGTTGATTCTAACACTGCCTGGATAGCAGCACTAAACCGAACCGGTATAGAAAATTTCCGCTTTCATGATCTGAGACATACTTGGGCTAGCTGGTTAATTCAGTCAGGTGTTCCGCTTTCAGTATTACAAGAGATGGACGGTTGGGAATCTATCGAGATGATGTAGGTACGCTCCCCTGGCGCCTAATCATCTTACTGAACATGCAAAACAAATCGACGATGCTTTCAATAAATTCAAAAATCGTGGCCCAAATTTGTCCCACTTTAAAAAACTGAAAAGTTAAATTTGATGTAACCCATTGAAATAACTGGTACGCCCTACAGGATTCGAACCTGTGACCTACGGCTTAGAAGGGCGATAACTTCTTATTTTAACTCATAACAAATGATTTCATTCAGTTTCAACTTGCTATAATAAAAAGAATTTTACATGTTGTATGATTTCACTTTATAACATAGTATTTCACCATAACGACACCCGTAAGAGCACCCGTAATGACAGGAATATTACTCACTGATAGCAAGATCAAAGGTATTAAACCCAAAGAGCAAGCGTATTACGTATGGCAGTCATCAGCCACCAGAGGTACAGGGCGCTTGGGTCTAAAAATTTACCCTTCCGGCAGAAAGATGTTTGTTTACAAGTACCATAAAGATGGTGCTCGAAAATTCCTTTCACTGGGAGATTATCCCACAGTAACCCTCGCAGAAGCAACCGCAAAAGCCCTCACCGCCTCTGCCAATATCACCGCGCCAGAAACGTCTATTGCTGAACATGCAACTATAAAACAATTGTTTGACGATTACATCAGCACTCAAAAAAAGCTGGGGAATCGCTCTTATGACAAAACAAACAACAGACTCAACCAAGTGTTAACCAGTAAGTACATTAATCCTGCTACACCCGCTAAGGAAATAACATCCATTCAGATCAAACGTGTTCTTGCAGAGTTTATAGAGCGTGGCGCAAACGCCGGAGCAAATAAGATCAGAGCTAACCTTCATGACGTATTCAACTTTGGGCTATTCGCGGACAACGATCCGGCTAACATTAACGGAAAAACCATTTACGGGCTTGACCGAAACCCGGTAAGCGTCATTCCACCTCAAAAACGTGTAGATAAGGCGCTTGATCGTTTTTTGTCATGGGACGAACTCAGCGAGCTATTACGATTGCTTGCGGTCACGGAATCAGCCTGCCCCATTCATCCAGACTTTTCTCAATTGACTCTGCTGTGTATCTTTAGCTCTGAGCAACGCCCGTGGGAAATAATGACCAATACTCGCAATCAATGGGATGAGAAAAATAAAACCCTGAGAGTACCCCCTCACATATCAAAAAATAGTGATTTCCATATTATCCCACTGAATCAAAGCGCTACTGAGATTCTGGAACAACAGAGAAAAAAATATCCAGACGCGGTGTTTCTCTTTCCAGGCAATACGAAAGAAGGGCATTTGCTGTCCGCTGAGTACAGTAAACAACTCCGTAAATTCTGCAAATTAACCGGTTTTGATAAATTCACACCCAGAGATATTCGCCGTACCTTTAAAACCTTGGCAGGAGATATGGGCATTAGTGCGGAAATGCGTGATAGACTTCAAAATCACAAAAGGCCAGGGGGTGTTAGCAAAACACTACGATAGGTATGATTATCTAAGAGAAAAACGAGAAATAATTGAACAGTGGGAAAAAAATTACTTGCTTTATGATAGATATAATATTACATAAATTAGCTATTAGCTCTGAACGGCTAATAGATTATAAATATAGGGGGCCTTCTACCGCTAGGAATACTCTTTTGCGAATACAAAAGGAGCAAGTATGCAATCAGTAAAAGTAGGTATCACTGCTATACAACAACTGGATTCAGCTCCCCTAACAAAAAATCAAAAATCTCTTATATGTATGCTTACTATTGGAAATATTCTCGAATTTTTCGATTTATTTCTAGTCGGTTTTGTCATTACCTTACTGATGCAAGATCAACGCTGGTCATTGAGCACAATACAGTCAGGTTTAATCCTCGCTGGCGCAGGACTTGGAACTGTCATCGGCGCAATTTTTTGGGGGTGGCTTGCTGATAAAAATGGCCGTAAGAAGTCATTTTTCTCATGTATTTTATTACTTGTAATATTTACCGGACTGGCTGCACTAACGCCTGAAAATAATTGGCTCTTTTTGTTAATCATGCGAGTTTGCGTAGGTATAGCCGTTGGCGGGCTTAATGTGACTTCTGTGCCTTATGTTCAAGAATTTGTACCTTCTAAAAAAAGAGGATTGTTTACTGGTTTGACTTCAGCATTTGTACCATTGGGTCTATTTCTTGGATCATTCGCAACTCGTTATCTGGCTGAACCGCTTGGTTGGCGAGGACTTTTAATTATTGGTTGTCTTCCTGCTATTTTATTGGCATGGAGAAAATTCATTCCAGAATCACCACGATATTTACTCTCTAAAGGACGTTTTCAGGATGCCCGTGAAGCTTACGCCTGGGCGATGAATATCCCTGTAACTAAAGTGGGGCATTTACCTGAATGTGTATCGATTAGCAAAAAGTCTTATCTAAATATAATAAGGCACTACCCAAAACAACTTACTATTGTCGCTATTGGTTCATTTTCTTTTATACTAGGAAGTTTCGCTATTCAGTCATGGGGACAGGTATTATTGAATCAGGTTTTCCGTTTTAGTATTAATGTTGTGGCAAATCTATTCATGATACTGTCTTTAGGGGATTTAGTTGGCCGATTATTTTCAGCATGGCTTTCCGATTATCTTGGAAGACGTCGAACTCTCTTTTTATTCGGTCTTATTGGTGCTTTTGGATGTATAATTGGAGCATTGTCTATACAAATCAGCACAATCGTGCATTTTTTAAATTTGAATATGCTATCTTCAAGCTGGATTTTCTTTTTTGGCATTCTTATCGCTATAATGTTTGGCGATGGGGCATTTGGAATTATTAATACATTTGGTGGAGAAATGTTTTCTAATCAGGTACGATCGACCTGTCTTGGACTCGGTTATGGTGTAGGTGCTACCTCTAAAATTGTTGGTCCTGTTTTTCTCGGCGGTCTCATCGATGGCAAAAATTTTTTCTGAAGATGTCGTGTTCGTACCCTTCCTCATATTTGCGTTTATTTTTTTTATCGGTTCTATCGTTTATCTGTTTGCTCGCGAAACCCGCAATATTCAACTTGAGGCTATGTAATTGATATCAATCTGTGACTCAGATTTGTTAGTGTTCATATATATGATTTTGATCACTTAGAAGCAACATCTTATGTAAAAGTCGATTTTAAATCAAATTGTTACGTGCCCATTGCCATATATTCTGTACAGAATCAATAACCAATAATTTATTACTTATTAATATGTCAAAGGGATACAGAACAGCACATACGAGTACCAATACACAAAATATTCGTTCCCACTTAGGATATTTACTGGGGTTCAATATTGGCATACAGAAACGTCGACGATATGGCCATAGTAACGGTATTCCTGCTGGTGTTAACATATCAGCTACAACGTGGCTGATATAACCAACGACCATAGCACAGACAAAATCTACCGGTATCGGAATGATAATTTGTGACAAAAAGTCTGAAGAAAGAAATATGCTGCACCCTACAATAGCCAGAAAACTGTGAGTAATACCTCTATGACCGAACACTTTGGCAATGGGCATCGAAAGCCATTTTAATCGCTGGCCTAAAAAAGACTTGGGGTGATCGATGTCTGGCAGCAGGCAGGTTAGTATTCCACCAATAATGATATGCCCCCAGTTTCCTTGAGCTAATGCTGGTGATAACGCCAACTTTTTCGCAAAAATAGCACTTGCTAAAGCAAAGATGAAATGCCCGCCAGCAGTCATAGTAACCACACATAGTTATATTTTGATATAATTATTTATTTGTGTATTATGCAACTAAAATCATTCAATAATCAAACCGCTTACTCAGTTAAAAAACTCCGCCCATGCTAGATAGCTTGTGACATCCATCAGAAGCGATCCGGCTTATTAGAGGTTCAATAATTTCAATGGTAGACTATCCCCTTAACGCGGTATACTACACCCATGACAAAATCATCACTATCCCAACATGATGCACTGTTCAAAAAGTTCCTTAGCGATATCCCTGTAGCAAGGGATTTCTTGGAAGTACATTTGCCGCCTCATCTTCGGGAGCACTGCGATTTCAGCACTCTTGCGATGGAGTCCGGCTGCTTTATCGAAGATGACTTGCGTACCCACTGTTCAGATACGCTTTACTCTGTGCAGACGAATGCGGGAAAAGGCTATATCTACACATTAGTCGAACACCAGAGCCGCCCTGAAAAACTAATGGCGTTTCGCCTCATGCGTTATGCTGTAGCAGCGATGCAGCGGCATTTAGAACAAGGCAACGACACCTTACCGATAGTTATCCCATTGTTGTTCTACCATAGCACCACGTCGCCCTACCCGTACAGCACCCAATGGCTCGATTGCTTTGCTGACCCAGAACTGGCAGAATCAGTCTATAAGCAAGCATTCCCGTTAGTTGATATTACCACGATACTGGATGAGGAAATCCTGACTCATCGCCGGATAGCACTCCTGCAACTCGTACAAAAGCACATCCGAACACGAGATATGTTGGAACTTGCCGTGGAGTTAGCTACTCTAATAGAAAAATGGCAGTATTCCAAAGAACAATGCAAGAGTTTATTATATTATATTGCTAGAGCAAGAAATACGATTGACGGCAAGGGATTCATACGTACCCATGCGGAAAAAGCACCGACTTATCGGGAGGATTTTATGACTATTGCAGAACAACTTGAGGCTAAAGGCAAGCAAGAAGGCTACCAGCTAGGCCGACAGGATGGGGTTAAAGAAGCTACTCGCCAACTGGCGAAGCAACTTCTCTCCGACGGTATAGCGCGTGAAAATGTTAAGCGCTATACTGGCTTTTCAGATAGTGAACTAGATAAACTATGAGGCAAGTAACTTGTTTGCCTCTAGCCTGTTTTATTTTTCAAATGATCTGCTTCTTCAATTTTTGACGAGCGAGCTTGATCCATTTCAGATAAAATCTCTCTGACTCTTTCATCATCCATCTCTTCAAGCTGGTACGCTGCTTGCTTTTTTAGTCCGGTCAAACTTAAAAGTGCTTGATTTTTTGGATTTAACAATTCTAGTAAAAACATAGATCCTCTTTGAGAAAGAACGTTAGCCAATGTCGTTATTTCTTTTTCATCCATTCTTAAAATAGCGCTCATAATGATTTGAGTATCAAATGATAATAACCTTTTTTCCTCAATTTTTTCTGTGTTTTTTCTTTTTTACTAAGCTTTATTCTTCTTGGTTTTTTGTTCGTAAGATTTGCGGCACATTGTCCTAACTCTGGAACTATTTCGTCATGTAATAACCATAATGTATATTTTTGAAATAATTTTTTTTGTAAAACCTTTTCCATTATTTCAAACCTGGCTGGTCGATGTCCTGATTCATAGATTTTTACTGCTGATAAAGATACACCAGTAATCTTGGCAAATTCTTTTTGTGTTAATCCTTCAGCACAACGAATTGCAAGAAGTTTTTTAGCATAATTAATTGACAAGGTTTCCATAAATAAAACACCCTCTTATTATTAGGTTTCCGTAAACAAATCAAAAATAATAGAACTGCTTCTAATACAGTTAAAATTGCATAAAAAGAAGCAAATGCACCCATGTTAAGAATACCAGGATTTTGGTCATAAGCGGTTATAAGGGGTTTTAAGCGGTACTAAGCGTTTGAAACAGATGAAAGCGAGGTAATGAATGATTAACGACGACTACGAGATTAGATATCCGATAGATGTCATGCACGTTACAAAATTTGCAGAATTAATCGGCAAAACTCCTAGCGCTGTCAAGGAAATGATCGAGAACGACAAGTTGCCGGTCATTCGATTGCAAGACCCAAATAAACCGAATTCTCGAGTGAGAGAACGATTGATATACATTCCAGAATTCAATAGGGGAGTAAGAGAAGCCTACTTTAACCGCCCTGCCGAAGAGCGGGACGCATGGAAGAAGTGGTTTGGACTGTAATTAAAAATTTCCCTCTACAGCAAGTTTCCGGCTGTGAAAGTTCCTTAACAATTTGGTATCAGCAAAAAAAGTCTGTGAAACGGATGGCAGGGAAGTTGCGCCTGTAATTTGCTGATAGCTTCGTAGGTGGTTTATGCGAAGCGGAGTTGAGCCTACTTTCGTAGGGACTTTCCAGCCGGAGTATGCCGATACAGGTGTACACAAACCCCAAATAACCAATAGGTGGATTTGTAGTAAGTACGTTTCGTGCTTAGCATAAATCTTCTTATGGAGGAGATATTCATCAATGAATGCTCGCCAACGTTGTCGTGAGAGGCGTCAAATGCGCTATAGAGATCAGTGTAGAATACGCACAATAAGATTAAATTTACTAAAAAAAACGCTCAACCGAAGAAATCATTAATCATGTATGGAGCGAACATCATACACAAGAAAATGACGTCGTGAACCTCCTTGTTGCATTTAAACATCAATTAGACAGACACCCCACAGACAGTATCAACAACCGCTGTCTAACAAAAACTTATCTTTATACGGTGAAGAACCGTTATCCTCGCAGAAGGAGACGTAATGGATCTGGCAACCGAGAACAAAATTTTACGAATAATCAAAAAGTTCACACAAGAGCAACTCGTGGCCTGCGATAAAGAAGGCACGCATTTATGAATCGTTAAGTGACGGCTATCTTGCTCACGTCTTATCAAAACAAATCTTTATTTACGCAGATAACTATGATAAGTCTCTTCTCGCAATCCAAACTACCCCTGGTTTCAATCATGCACTCTATGACTTAGGTCGACAACTCGCCAAAATTCTTTATGCGAAGAAGTGTCAAGATTCCTATTATGAGGGCCCGCTTAATGACAGAAAAAACACATTATAGAAAGGCGTTCGATTCCCCTTATTTGAGCAGCGCCGATATTGTTGAACCGACAGTATTAACCATCTCTGAGGTTTTATTTGAAGCGGATAAGACCAGAAGAACAAAAGATGTTTTTAACACAGCTTATTTTAAAGAGAAAGAAATTAGACCCGGCGAGACTGTTAAGCCAATGATTCTCAATGCGACCAATAGCAAAATGATTAGACAAATAACCGGTTCGCCATTTCTTGAAGATTGGCAAAATGTAAAAGTCATGATTTGCGTTCAGCGAGTAAAAAACCGACAGGAATATGTCGATGGGTTAAGAATATACCCCGCTATCATCAAGAAAAAAATATTAACACCAAGTCAGGTAGAGTCATGGGAAAGAGCCAGGCAAAGTTATCTTAATACTGGCTCGCTAGAAAAAGTATTAGCACATGTTGAGATGTCGTTGGAAGACCAGGAACGCCTCAAGAAGGAGTGCACTAATGCAATGGTATAACGTGCAGCAAAATACGGAACAGTGGGATACGCTTCGTTTAGGAAAGGTTACCGCATGACAGTTTAGCTGTTTTATGGCCAACCAGGGAAAAACTTTCGGCGAACCGGCAAAGCGATATGCGTTACAAATTGCACTAGAAATTATCAACGAGAAAAGATCAGATTTTAGTTTCACTAATGAGCACATGCTACGCGGACACGAACAGGAACCCATAGCCAGAAAACTATACGAAGAAACAAACTTTGTTGACGTAACTAACGGTGGATTTTTTGATTGCGGTGATTATGGCGATAGTCCAGACGGATTAGTTGGAAATGATGGTGTTATTGAAATTAAGTCCGTTACCGCACCCGTGCATTATGCCACTTTGCAACGTGAATCTTTTGACCCAGCCTACAAGTGGCAACTTATAGGCCACCTTGATTGTACTGGGCGTGATTGGGTGGATTTTATTAGTTATTGCGCGGATTTTCCAGAAACGGGTCAATTAATGACCCACAGGTTATATCGCAAAGATTATCAGGAAGAGATTCAGCAACTTCAAATGCGCCGCACTCTATTTATTGATTTTATTCAATTAACCATCAATCGAATCAAAATGAAAATCTCGTTTTAAAGGAGAAGTATCTTGGATAACATTACGTTCACTTACAATGCAGAATCGGCGTTGGCTGCGGGTAAAAGCGAATTTATTACGGAATCTGGCGCTTATATTGTTACGATTCAGGAAGCAAAATATGTCACCAGTAGCGGCCGCGCTGAATCGATTGAATTTTCGGTTGAGGCGGATGATGGCAAGAAAGCAAACTACCTCAACGTCTATTGTAAGAAAAAAGACGGCTCGCCAAATCAATATGGTATCAACATGATCCACGCCATTATGGGTTGTGCTGATGTCGGTCAATTAACAACGAAAATGATTAATGTCCATACACTCATAGCCCCAGAGCTTACCAATAAGCGTATTGGATTAGTACTACAAAAAACACTAAAGACAAAAACGAACGGACAAGATACTTACAGTTTCGATATTCTCTTGCCTTTCGTTGCGCAAACACATCAAACACTAGAAGAAAAATTAAAAGGATTTCCCCCTGAAATCATCGATAAAAAGTTTGCCAGACTACAGGATAAAGACGAACGCAAGAACGCCCCAATAACCTACCATCAACAATATCAATCAGAATATTCCGGTGATGATGTGTTTTTTAGTGAATAAATCATAAAGTTCAAGAGGCTTATCGAGGATAAAAATGATTCTGACTGTTAGTAAACCGGCGCTTCTTAGCACGATGATTTTTCAGGCTAAGTGTGATGAAAGATATTATCTAAATGGCATTTGTTTTGCTCCTGATAAAAAACTTTACTCCACGGATGGTAATCGTGTTTTTGTTGGTGAACATGAAACTAAAGATCTTAGTGAAAACGTGATTGTTTCAATTAAGGGAGCAAGATTTACCCGGTTTGATAAAGCACAAATTGATACCCAATCTGGAATTGTGACATATTTTGATGAAGATGAATTACGTGTTGGCGCAGCAATTTGTGAGATTATTGACGGGAAATATCCTGACATTAACAGAGTAATTCCTAAAGAAAGCAAGACCGTTTCAGAAATTGGCTTCAATGCCAGCTATCTTGCAGATATCGAGAAAGTCGCAAAAATTTATAACCCGAAATATAAATCAATAAAAATTAAACCTAACGGTAATGACAGTGCCGCAATTGTCGAGTTAAACAAAAACACATCCGTTATTGTTATGCCAACGCGGATTTAATTCGTCTAGTGGACAAGTTTTAGAATAGCTGTAAGCGCACCTATTGCTAAAATTAACATGCCTCCAAGCCTCACAGTTAATTGTAAACCAAGTTTGTCAAAGCTATTTTCCATGTCCTTGCGAACATCGGCAATCTGAGCCTCAACTTTCTCAAAGCGAGCTTGTATCTGAGCTTCGTTTTTGTCAAAGCGATGCTCCATGTCTTTACGTAAATCTTCAAGATCACGCTTGGTAGCAAGGTCAGCTACTTCATGTGATTTGCGAACAACAAGGGATATGGCCTTAGCCTGCTCTTTCGGTAAACCAGCGTTTTCTAAGGTCTCGACAAATTCTTGTGTATCAAATGCAATTTGGCCCATAGCTGTATCTCCTTTTGGTCAAGTGTAACCGTTTAGTGCCAATCTGCAAAATTTTGTTAGTCATCTAAGCTTTTTGACAACATCTAGTAGATGAATAAAGCAATATGAACTAAATGGTATCTAACATGAATTTAATCATTAGTAAACTTCAAATGATTTCGTTAGAAATTGCTGAACTCGTTGGAAGTCGCCATGACAAAGTTAAACAATCAATAGAACGCCTTGCAAACCGTGGCACTATTCAACTTCCCCCAATGGGGATTTATTAAAATATCAATAACTTAGGCTTACCGCAGAAAACAAAATTCTATATCTTCACGGGAGAGCAAGGAAAACGAGGCAGCATCATTGTGGTTGCTCAACTCTGCCCTGAATTTACAGCAAGATTAGTCGATAGATGGCAACAGCTAAAACAAGAGAAATTACTTGGATTTAATCCCAATGATGAAATTGCTGTACTGGAAAACTTATTACAAGAAAAGAAACACAACAAAGAACTCACTCATAAAATAGAAGAAATGAAACCGGATGTAGCCGCCTTAGAGCGAATCGCCAAGTCAGATGGTGCCATGTGTGTGACTGATACAGCCAAACAACTACAAATACGCCCTAAAGACCTGTTTGATTTCCTGAGTGAAAATAAATGGATTTACAGACGATTAGGCAGCCCGTGGATTGGTTATCAGGACAAGATTCAACAGGGCTTGATTGAGCACAAAGTAACAACGATTACCCGAACTGATGGCATTAATGAAATAAAAATACAGGTTCGCATCACGCCTAAAGGGATTGCTAAATTGGCGAAATTGTTAAGTCTGGAAATAGCAGCCTAATTAAACGTCATGATGAAGCGATTTGCGGCATAACCCAATCTGTAAATTTCGCAAGTTAATAATCCTTAATGCGTTTTAACCATATCCGTTTAACTATGGAAAATTGTTATGACCAAAATTACCAAAACACAATTAATGCTTATTTAAGTCTGCTGATTCTAATGTTGAGCTTCAAGGCACACTTTATCAAGGTAAACCAGTATTCTTCGCGGTCGAACTGGCGAAGGCACTTGGATACAACGACCCACATCAGGCACTAAATAAACACTGTAACTCATTGATTATAATTGATTCCGTCGAAAAAACGGAATTGAATTTAGGCTTTCACCCTAAAGGAATCATCCTTGCCCCAGAATCCGATCTCTACCGCCTGATACTGAAAAGCAAGCTCCCCTCTGCTGAACGTGTGCAGGATTGGGTATGCGAAGAAGTGTTGCCAGCCTTGCGTCAGCAGGGCAGCTACAGCATGCATAAGGCTCACCGTGATGAAGGTAGCTGCTTGCCCGAGTACAGCAAGGCCAGAGCAAATCTAGATGGAGATAGCAGAGAAGACCTTCCAGTGGGCTACAGGGCTTTCTGATGCAGCACGTCAAGCAGTTATCGCTGGACTCATCAATCCTATAGCAGGACATGAAGTCATCCCAGTTCCGGTGCTTGAAGAAAAGAGCTATACCGCTACGGAAATCGGCAAGATATTTAATATTTCAGCTAACAAGATTGGTCGTATTGCCAATGGCAACAACATGAAGAACGATACATACGGCAAATACTATCTAGACAAGTCACGCTATAGCACTAAACAGGTTGAGTCCTTCCACTACAACGAAAAAAAGCTCCAAAAATTCAATGACATACTTGTTTCTGAACAGGAAGCAGCAGCGAGTGAATTCGTTTGACACAAGGGCAAAACATGAGCTATATTGTATCCAGTACCTTAACAAAACAGGTGCCGGGTTTGACAGCCCAAGTAATCAAGCGGACGCCAGCCGCTATATGCGGTTTTTTTGTGTCCAGTATAACCAGCGTTACGCCCTAATATGGTGGGACGTAGCGGGGGGAGCCGAAAGGCTCGCCGGGTTTTCTTGATTGCCGGTCTGTCAACCCTGTTACGTCTCGCCACCTGTTTGACAGCGGGTTTGGTGAGGTTTGAAAACCTAATCAAGAGGCAACCGCTATGGTTACTACCCCAACCCCAACTAGCCCTGAGTTTATTGATACCTACTGGATTATCCCAGAATACTCCACTACCCCTTATGGCAAAGTGTCATTCACTCGCAAGGACTTCCGTACCTTCACCGCCCTGTTCAAAGACAGTCGCCTTATATGGGCTGGTCGTAAACCTGTGTACGCTGGCATGGAGGGTAATTAACATGAGAATTATTGATACCTCCAGTGCCAAGCAGGAAAAAATAAAGCTGGAAATTAGCCATGAAAGTCATAGCAGATTAATTAGAGCAAGAGAAGTCGCCGATAATAAATCTCCACTTTGATGCCGATGAATGTTACAGCAAACCGAATCCCTGGCTTCCTGAAATACTCGACTATCTCTGCGCGGATATGGATTGTATTTTGCACGAAATCGATAAGTACAGTTGAACGACAACTTATCTCACTATTTATTTTTCTTAAAATAAATTAAAGGATTGTCGTTGCGACTAACGTTACTTATGCTGATTTTCAATCAGAAGATAAAGCACATTCTCTACCCATAACTGAGAATGGCTTTACTCAGTGGAATAACAACCTCAAAAAAGCGCTTCTACGGGCGTCGATTACATTTCGTCAATATAAAATTTTTGATGCAATTCATAGAATGACGATTCACTGGGGTAAAGATTACGACCGCATAACAGATATGCAACTCAGTGAAATGACAGGTATCCATCGCAACCATATCAATAGAGCAAAATCAGAATTGATTAAGTTAAACATGCTTTCAATGTGTGGTGATAAAATTGGTGTAAATCAAAATTTTCAAGCGTGGAATTTTTCATTAAATGTTACTAAATCAGCGACAATCAACAAATACAATAAAAATCCTTGTAAAACATCACGTTGAAATGAAACTGTAGCCGAATCAGCTACACACCAAAGAAAGAGAAAGAAAATAAATATAATAATATATATCCATCCCTAACCCTTCCTTCTCAAAATTTTGACTTAAAGCTAATTTTGGCAGATTCGCTGCGTGGTGAATTTCAAGAGTTTGTAGACAAGTCTGCCGATGAACTACATCGAGCCGTTGAGCAAAAAATTATCGGACTTGGTTTCGAGTGCAACAGGGAGTTTCGAGTACAGGAACGGGGTGATAGTCGTTCTGGAAGAATTGATTTGCTGGGGAGTGACAAGCACGGCAACCAATGTGGCATTGAAATCGACGCAAGCTCTCCCAGAGAGAAATCTTTCGCTAAACTAGCCTGTCTGAAATCAGGGATAATCTTACTGCGGAAATCTTACAGCAGAAGACTACCTGCAAGATGATATTTTGGTGGTTGCGGGAGGTATTTTCGCTACCGAAAACTCAAATCATCACGAAAAAATCCGAGCTGAATTTGTCCTAGTTTGAGCAGCTACCCAGCGAATCCGTTTGGGCGGATTATCTTCAACACCGAAAAAACAAAAAAGCGCCCCTGACACAAACCGCCCTGAACCGACTGGCAACCGCAGTCAACGAAGCCAACGCGCTAGGATATCCCACCGATACCGTACTGGCTGAATGCATGTTGCGAAACTGGCAAGGTTTTAACGCTGCCTGGCTGGAAAATAAAAAATCTTCAACCAGTCGTCGTGATGAGCTTGAGGCCGCCTGGAACGATACGAGTTGGGCAAATGGACTGGAGGGTGTTTTATGCAATGCGTTTCAACACTAACCGCTAAAATTCGTCGTCAGCCATCGTTTACTCAACCGACTGAAAACACGATTAATCCCCAGTTCATCAAACTGTTTAACCGATTTTTTGAGAGTCTGAAAGTGATTTTTCCGGCCAGTATTTCAGTGCTAAAAACATCAGCAGAAATCGAAATATTCAAGCAACAATGGATTACCGCATTCGCTGAAAACAACATCAACTCTGACCATTACGTCAACGCAGGGTTGCGTATTGCCAGACAACAAAAATCGCCGTTTTTACCGTCCGTTGGGCAATTTATCGACTGGTGTCAGCAAGGTTTGGCAGAGGAATCCGGACTGCCCACGCCTCAGCAATTGAGCGAAAAGTTACAGGCCTACTGCCGCCAACGAGGGCACGATGATATCCATGAATTTGACTATGGCTCGAATGCCAATTATTGGCTGGTTCATGAACTCTATCGAGCGATGATAACTGAATCATTAAACGCAAGACAGGTTGAGGACAAAGCAAGACTGTTGATTGATGGCTTAACCAAAAAATTGCGTAACGGCTATGTGATACCCAAACCACAGTTATCACTACCGCAAAAGACTTGCATGAATCCAACGAGGCAATCTGTAGCCCTGGAAAGAATCAGCGCCATCAAGGCAAAGTTCGGTTTTGGCAAAAGTCATTCTCAACAATTGCAAAAATCGGTTTGATGGATGGTATCAGAAATCAATTTTAACAACGCTAAAACGCCCGTAGCGGCGTTATTTGTTTCTATTTCATCAGAAAATTATCAATAAAAAAAACATATGGTTATCATATGGCTACAAGGTGCAACAGAGAGCACTAAACAGCATGACTGTGGACACTGTGTGGACACTTTCATCTAAACATGACATTTCCCTTTTAGTGGATTCAGGCTGATTGCATCCTGTAGAAAATCCGGGGCAAAGTGTGCATACGTCATCGTTTGAGATAAATTAGCATGTCCCAGCAACCGCTGTAGCGTCAAAATACTACCGCCGTTCATCATAAAATGCGTTGCAAAAGTATGCCTCAAAACATGTGTTGCCTGTCCGCTCGGTAGCGTCGGTTTAACAGCCTTCAAAATTTTCCGGAAACACTGATACGATATATAAGGAAACAACAGCCCGTTTTTTCCGTCACATATCATGCCCGCAACGTTATCAGAGATAGATACGATTCTGGGCTTACGGGTTTTTGTAAATGTGAATCGTATTTTATTTTGAATCACATGTTCCCGTTTTAGTCTGGTTGCTTCACTCCATCGTGCTCCAGTACTGAGGCAAAGAACGGCTATTTTATAGTTATCACAGCTAAGATGAGTCAGCAACCTGTTGATATCGTCATCAGTCAGATATGACATTTCCGTAGCCTGTTCTTTCAGCTTTTTATAGCCGCTGAAAGGATGTTCGCCATGGTAGAGGCCGGTATCAATTAAATATGTAAAAATACCGCGCACAGCTGTAATTTCACGATTGATTGTTGATGCCTTAACCCCATGGGCTACCCTTAACTGGCAATACTGGGATATAAAGGATTTGTCTATTTTTGGCACCTCTGGATCTAACATCACACGACTAAACATATCAATCCTATTTTTCTGATCCCGACCATGGTAGAGGTGCTTGCCAAATAAATCCCACCATTGTTGTACGATTTCGCTTAACCTGCGGTTATCGTTCAACTTCGGCCCCCATTCTTTCGAGTGGTTAGCCATCACATAACGTTCATAATTAACGGCTTCAAACTTCTTATCAAATTTCCTTCTGACGCGCTTTCCGTTGCGGCCAGTCGGACGAATGTCCACTTCATAGCGACCATCTTCGAGTTTCTTAATTGACATAAGAAAGCCCTCCAAAGGCGCAAAAACTATTGGAATCAATGAATTGAAAAAAATCCAGATGTAATGTTAACCAGTTTTTTTCTTTGATCGGACTGACATTGTTTTCTCTGGCCCATTGTGCGCGAGAGCCGGTGCAATTTGACCAGCTTCCGGGTTGGTTTCATCAAACATGAACCAATCGCGGTATTTTCTAAATCTAGGATGCTTAAAAAAACTCATTGCCGATTCTAAAGACATTTTTGCTTTTCCACTTTCATATCCATGGTATGTAACATAATTAATACGAACTAAATCAGCTGTTTGTTTTACATTTAACCTTTCTGACTCTCTAATCAATTTTAATTTCTCGCTATCAAATTTTGACATAATATAAGAGATCTCTTATTTTATAGGTGAAATAAAATTCTAATAGCTAGCAGCTAAGAGAAAATAGGAGCTACAAAGAGTTTCAATAAAAGAGATTATCAGATGAATAAAGAAATCGTAAATGTTTCTAGTGCTTCAGATGGTGTTACTGAAGCCAAATTTGCAGAAATGATCGGGAAAACTAAACAAGCAATTTCAGATATGCGTAAAAATGGCAAACTGCCCGTGATTGAAATGAAGAACCCCAATAGTTCTGGTGGCGAATACTATATTTATTTACCGTCCTGGAACTTGGGACTGAAATTGGCTTATGAATCATTACCTAAAGAAATTAGAGATGGCTGGTTAATATGGTTAGGACTGAAATCATGACGTTTAAACAAATAAGTCCTCACAGTTTTTGTTATCGGGATTTTGACATTATCAAATTACCCAGAAAAATAATGAATCCCATCACACGTTATCAGGTCTGGTATGGCAAAGACTCTTTGGGTAAGTTTGATGCGATGGCTCAGGCAATCCACTATATCGATAAATTATACCAGGGGATAAATAATGAGAAATCCTAGCCTAAGCGTCAAAGCGACAAGACTGGCTTATGTGATGGGCATTGATGAACTTTCCGTTGTGCCCTCCTGTGACGGTAAATTATTACGATTATATCTTCATGACCATTTACTGATTCAGATTGAATTATCACCAGAAATTAAAGATTGGCAATTCAATCAAAATAAAATTCTTAAAATGATTAATCATTAAAAATATAACTAATTATTTTTTATTCAACACCAGGGAAATTTTTAACTTTGCTATGGCGAGTGACGACATGAAAGTATCGTCACCACATATTACCCAAACGCATTCAAGAGGTAACCCGATGTCACTACTTAGGAATACCACCGCCGATGAAAGCCATCATTTTTTCCCATCGCGTAAGCGGATGTTCAGCTTCTCTATCAACCCCGTACAACGCAATACTTGCCCTTTTTCTGGCGGGATGATAAAGCGCGGTCAGGGGTTGTGTATCGGTCTCTTCAATCTCTCGCATCCTCGCTTTAATCTGGTTTTCATCCAGTCGCGGAAGTTCATCCGCCAGCCTTCGGTAACGTCTGACTTGGGATTTTGCGCTACCGGCTTTTTCACCAAATTTAACAACAAACTGAATAGCGGAAATCAAGGCAATCAGAAAACCCAACAACCATTCGTGTTGGATACCACCAAAAATAGCTGCCCCGAAAAGTATTTGCCAAAAGGTACAAAACTGATTAATCCGGCGATTAAAAATTTCTGTCATTTCGGCAAGGTAAAACGCGTAGTTGACTTCAAATTTAGTGTGTTCAGATGGCTGTTCCATTTTGGGACTCCTTACTTTTTATCGTTATCCCCTGTCTTTTGTTCTTCTTGCTGTGACGGGGCAGGTTTATGTAATCGGGTGTCGTCCTGTCTTTCTTGATACTTGAACTTTACGACTTGTTGTTGGATTTTATACCCACCTATCACTGGAAAGAAAAAGTGGGCATAAACATAATACCACAACACCCTGTTTTCGGTCAGGGCATAAAAACCGATAACTTAATGAGGATATTTATGAATAAATCTAATCAGCACTACCCCTATCGATTAACTGGCGAGTCCGTTAAAAATTATCATATTAATAAAATAAGAAGAAGAATAAAAAACTGACGTTAATAGATAAATTAATATTGTTATTTGGCTGATTATTTATTTTTTATTTTCTCACCCTAATTATTAAATAAAATGATGACGAATGAAAACGCATTAACAAATACATTAATTCACTCGGTTAATACATTACATAACAATGCCGGTGAGATTAATAGAATAAAGACGGGTATTTATCGCAATGAAGGACTACCCATTAATGCGCGCGTCGATGGGTTAATTAAGGCAGCGAAATGTCGAACCGTTCATTTTAATAAGGATAAAGAAAATCCCGATAATCAGTGCCTGTTGGGTTTTATTGAATATTTACAAGAACAGAATAAACGCTTTGTTAATTTAATTTTTTATTTAGCAAATATTGATAATAAAAAACATCATTTGAAATTTGATGAATTTAATAAAAAAGAAAAACAGGCCATTATTAACGCGCTATTTCAATTACAGGTGCTCGTTGCATTAACGCCTAAAAATATCGCACTGCCACTTTAATTTACAAATGAAAATTAACAGTGTTAGCCACACCAGGGGATTATTTTATCCAAAATAAGGAAAGGAGAAGTAAAAAAATATGACTGCACAATTCGGCGTATTAAAACTCACCGATATGCTAAAGCAAAATCGGGAAGATGAAAGGAAACATTTATTGATGCAATTCTCTGGCCATTTAACGTCGCTGGCCTATCAAATTCTTCATCAAAAAATGACTTATCACACCGCTTATCAGCATGTAATGGAAGTCAGTAACCACTTTGAACATCGGGCAGAGAATTTAAACCATGTCTGACCCGATTGATAAAGCGAATGACTTCGCCCAACAACAATTAATTTACCAGATTAAACAAGTGACGGTGCGCAACAAGGGTATCGCCCATTTTCATTGTGAGGATTGTGGAAAAGCGATACCACAAGCCCGTCGTATCGCTTCCCCGGGCTGCAATCGTTGCATCGACCGCCAATCTCTTTGGGAGTCCGCTCAAAAACATTTCAAAAACCGCAGAAAATGAACATTTATTACAACGAAAATCGTCCATATGCCACTCGAGGGTGGCCTGTTCAAAATAAAGCCGAACATATTGGGACTCTTGATATGAATGAAGTCTCCAACACGTTTATCACCTCTCAGGGGAAATAGTATGCACCCGTCAGATTTCATCATCAGCCGATTAATTACGGATTTTCATTTTAAAGAACAAAGCGGCTATCTTCGCCACGGTGTTTGTCCCCACTGCAAAAAAAAGAGTTATTTACCGCCATTGAAAAACCCTTTGTACTTAAGTGTGGCCGTGAAAATAAATGTGGTGCTGAAATTATTGTTAAAGAAATCTATCCTGAGCTGTTTCATAACTGGTCAACGCACTATCCTAAAACACAACAGGCCCCAAATGCCGCAGCGAATGCCTATCTGCAACAGGCTAGAGGATTAGATATTGCCCCGTTAAAAGGGTTGTATATTGAATCCGGTTATCACGCTAAAGGACTGGGTTCAGCAACCGTAAAATTTACCTTACCCAATGGCGCTTATTGGGAGCGCATTATTGATAACCCACAACGCTTTGACCGAAAGGCTAATTTTTTGGCAGTTATAAAGGGTATTGGTGGAGTCTGCCGCAACAGGATTTAACAAAGGCAACTGAAATTTGGCTAACCGAAGGGATTTTTGATGCAATTAGCCTTGCTCAGAATGGCCTGTACGCCATTTCTTTGATGAGTTGCCATAATTATCCAAAGCACGCCTTAGCGGCGCTTAAAACGGCATTGGCGCAAATAAAAAGCCCCTGTTAGTCTGGGCACTTGATAAGGGTAATGCCGGGGAAAAAACGATAAGAAAACATGTTGCACGCAGTCAGCAGGAAGGCTGGAAATCCTGTGGCGCCTTACCTTCGCAATTTAAAAATGAAGACTGGAACGATTTACATCTCAAAGGCAAACTCGAGCGTTATGATTTAATGCGTTATCGTTATTACGGCGATTTGTTACTGGCAAAAAGTGCTACCGATAAAGCAATGCTAATATTCAATTACACCCACCGTAATGACTTCTACTTTCAATTTGATAGCCGTTTTTACTGGTTTAAACTGGATATTGAAAGGCACTTAAAAGCGGTTGAGCGAATTTTAGACTCAGAAAAGCTAACCAAAGAAGAAGCCACTACAAAAGCGTTAAAAGAATCGGGCGCTGTCAACGAAATTGCCAACTGTTACCCGACCCCGCTTTATTTTCAGAAATCCGAAGCAACCGACGAATCCTGGTATTATTTAAAACTGGATTTCCCGCAACAACGACCTGACGTTAAAGCCACTTTTACTGCCAGTCAGTTAACCAGCGCTTCAGAATTCAAAAAACGGCTTTTGCATGTCGCTAAAGGCGCGGTTTACACCGGGGATACCCATCAACTTGACCGCTTTTGCAAAAACGAATTACCGCATATCAAAGAAGTAAAAACCCAAAATTTTATTGGTTACAACAAAGCACTAGGCGTGTATGTTTTTAATGATATTCCCGTGCAAAACGGTAAATTATATACCCTGAATGAAGAGGATTATTTTTCACTGGAACATCCCGATATCAAGACATTAAGTAGCAGTCCGAGACTCGAAATTAATTATGAACTCAGGGACTTCGATGTTAACTGGCTCGATGATTTATGGCTGGCTTTTGGGGTTAAAGGTTATACCGTACTTGCGTTCTGGCTCGGGTCACTGTTTGCCGCACAGATACGAAAATTAAGCAAAAGTTATCCTTTTCTGGAAGTTATGGGCGAGCCCGGCTCAGGAAAAAGTACCCTGATAAAGTTTTTCTGGCGGTTAAGTGGCCGCGCCGATTACGAAGGCTTTGCCCCTTCAAAATCGACCTTGGTAGGTCGTGCGCGTAATTTTGCCCAGGTGAGTAATCTTCCTGTTTGTTTGATAGAAAGTGACCGAATGCAGGATAACGTAAAACGGGCTTTTGACTGGGAAGAAATGAAGTCCATTTACAATGGCCGTGCCACACGCTCAACAGGTATAAAAACCAATCAGAACGAAACCTATGAACCACTCTTTAAGGGCAGCATTATTATCGCCCAGAATAACAGTGTCGAAGCCTCAAGAGCGGTATTAGAGAGTATTATCTCCATACCGATAAGTCAGGTCAAAGCGAACAAACCCGTCAAGCTGCCATTCGCCTGGAACGCTACCCTATTGAACAATTATCGGTCTTTTTGCCCAAAGCGTTGCTAAGTGAAAATGCGATTGTAACGGCTTACGAAAAGTCTCTGGATGAAGTTCAACGACAACTCTTTGATGATGAAGCAATTGGCCATGAGCGCATCGCTAAGAACCATGCACAACTGATTGTTCTGTTACGTACATTATCTGGTTTTCTCCCGATTAAAGAAAAACGGATAGCAGAAACAGAAGCTTTTATCGTCGAACTGGCAAAAGAACGTGTTCAGGCATTAGAAGCCGATAATACCCTAGTCACTGAGTTTTGGGATATGTTTGATTACCTCAATCAAAATGCCCCGAACGGAGTAAATCATAGTAATGAAAAAAATATTTATGCGGTCAACTTCAATCATCTGGCACAAGTAGCTAGCGAATACCGCCAAAATATGCCCAATCTGTCAGAAATCAAATCCCTGCTTAAAATGGGTAAAGTACGTCGTTTTGTTGGGATCAAAACGGTGAGAAGTCACGTTAATAGCCAATATAATCAGGCATTGCCGACCTTAAGTACGCTAAAAAAACCTGACGTCGTTAAGTGTTGGGTATTTGAAACAAATTATTAAAAAGTAAACAATATGCCTATCTTGTCTTTATTTTTATCAGGATTAACGCAGAGCGGAGTTTTATACATAAATTATTTTACGCTGTTTGTTGTTTATAATCTTAACGATTTTTCAGTAGATTATTCATATTGATCCTGTACATTTTGCTATCCCTGAATCAGAAATTGATATTACCGATTTTATCACTATTGATGTTCTATTTTGATTGGTTAGCTATCAAGGATGGTTACATTTAACTTTCTGTCAAGTAATATAGAAACCTATCTCTCTCCTGACAGGACCTAAATATGTTAACAGTTATCCCAATCCTTATTATTGTCGCGCTGATCGTTGTAGTTTCTTCTGTTAAAATTGTGCCCCAAGGCTATCAGTGGACAGTCGAACGTTTTGGGCGCTATACGAAAACATTGATGCCAGGTTTAAACATCGTTGTACCGTTTATGGATCGTGTTGGCCGAAGAATTAATATGATGGAGCAGGTACTCGATATTCCCTCCCAGGAAGTTATTTCTCGTGATAATGCTAATGTTACTATTGATGCTGTCTGTTTTATGCAGGTCATCGACCCAGTGAAAGCCGCTTATGAAGTGAGTAATATGCAATTAGCCATTGTCAATTTAACGATGACTAACTTCCGTACCGTATTAGGCTCGATGGAATTGGATGAAATGTTATCACAACGAGATAGTATCAACAGTCGATTACTGCATATTGTTGATGAAGCGACCAATCCTTGGGGTGTTAAAATCACTCGTATAGAGATCCGTGATGTTCGTCCCCCGGCTGAGCTTATTTCTGCTATGAATGCCCAAATGAAAGCGGAACGAACTAAGCGTGCCGATATTCTGGAAGCAGAGGGAGTACGTCAAGCCGCTATTTTACGCGCAGAAGGTGAAAAACAATCCCAGATATTAAAAGCTGAAGGGGAGCGCCAATCTGCATTTTTACAAGCTGAAGCGCGCGAACGAGCCGCAGAGGCGGAAGCCCAGGCGACTAAAATGGTATCCGATGCGATTGCAACCGGTGATATTCAAGCGATTAACTATTTTGTCGCTCAAAAATATACGGATGCATTGCAGCAAATTGGTTCAGCAACTAACAATAAAGTGATTATGATGCCACTGGAAGCGAGCAATTTAATGGGTGCTATTGGTGGGATTGCCGAACTTATCAGTGAGACTAAAAGTACCAAAGGGAAATAACGATGCTTAAACAGATTGCAGCCAATCCATACGGGTTTTGGCTATCACTGGGTGGCATGCTGTTGATCGCTGAAATGTTAGGTGCAGGCGGTTATCTGTTATGGAGCGGTATTGCAGCGGTTATCGTTGGTGTTTTAGTGTGGCTTATCCCCTTCAGTTGGGTATTTCAAGGCATGCTTTTCTCAGTTTTAACGGTCGTTACTGCATTTGTTTGGTGGTATTGGTTAAATAAAATGAGTAAACCCCAGCAAGGGATGTTAAATCAACGGGATCAACAAATGATAGGCTTACGAGCAACGCTAATCGAACCGACTCATAATGGTTATAGTCGTGTGAGCGTTGCAGATGGCAGTTGGCGTATTTATTGTAGTATTGAGCTGAGTGCAGGTACTGAAGTGGAAGTCATTTCCATTAATGGTAATACACTGAACGTTAAACCCGTCTCAAAGTAGCTTACCCTTTCTGTTTGACTATAAATAAAATTAACTATCGATAAGGTAAATTCATGACCGAAGATAAAAAAGACATTTCATTAGTTGATATTCAAAAAGATATTGAGGAAATAAAAAAGAATATAAAACGCAAGAACCTATTATCAGGGTTAATACTTATCATCATGATAATTTTTATCTTATCAATAATAAGTCTAGGGTTATCTTTCAAAATGAATATTGAAGATAAGTTTAACTTGATGACAACAGAATACAATAAAGTAAAATCTTTAGAAAATAAACTTAAAAAATTGCTTCCTTAGTTACCTATCACCAATATCTCTTTGAATTCGCTAAGCGACTTAAAAAATCGTTTAGCGATATTTTCCAGACATCGCCACGAGCGATTAACTCACAGCCAAAATAGCAAGATATTCATCATAGATAAACGTTAATATTTATTTAACATAACTGTGCATTATTTAATCGTTATTATCTGTTTTCAAAATTTTTGGGTATGTGTCGGAAAACGGTTACAATGGTTACAAAAATAAAAAACTATTATAATTAATTGATAATATTATATATTTTTAAAATTTAAAACGGTTACAAAACGGTTACAGCAGGGTTACATGTAACGGTTACAAAACGTTTAAAACTAGAAACCTAACTTATTGATTTATAACAATGTAACTTTTTTATTCTGTTTTGTAACCCCCTGTAACCGTTTAAAGGTTACAAAAAAATAGGTTTTTAATTAAAGTGTTAAGTGCTTTTTTTGCGCATTGTAACTGTTGTAACCGTTTTCCGACGCATACCCCCTTTTTTTAGCGAAAAATAAGTTAATATTTCGTTAAAATGTTAAGTATCAAAAAGGCTTTTTCTTCTTGTTTTAGTGATTTTTATTCTTATTAAAAAATAAGTGCATGGATTTGCACAAAAATGCACAAAAATGCACAAATTTGCACAAGTTTTTGCCCACCTAAAATCACCGAAAAGGCCAGTACTGGCCTACGCTGAGGGGCGTTGTGCAGCTGCACAAAAAACGACAGGTTTAGCGGGCAGGCGCGGCGCGGCTACCACTGCGATTTTTCATGTTTTTTTGATACAATCAAAAAAACAAAGGAGATCTTAAGTGACTAAAAAATTCACACCTACTCCACACGATGCGCTATTCAAGCAGTTTTTAAGTGAGAAAGAGACGGCTAAAGATTTCTTCGATATCTGGTTACCGGATGAGATTAAGTCGCTGTGTGATTTAGATAGCCTGAAAGTGGAATCTAGCTCATTTATTGATAATGAGATGAAAAATTACCAGAGTGATATTCTCTATTCGGTCAATACCCAAGAGGGCCAAGGTTATCTCTATCTTTTGATAGAGCACCAATCGACACCCGATAAACTCATGGCATGGCGACTGATGCGCTATAGCATGGCGGCGATGCAAAAACATTTAGAGGCTGTACACAAAGAATTACCCCTTGTTTTTCCTATTCTGTTTTATTGTGGTGAGAAAAGTCCGCATCCCTACAGTACTGACTGGCTCGATTGTTTTAGTGGGCGGGATATTGCGGAAAAGATATATACCAAACCGTTTAAGCTGGTTGATGTGACAACGCTTGATGACAGTGAGATTATGCAGCATAAGCGAATGGCGCTATTGGAGTTTATCCAAAAACACATTCGTCGACGAGATATGACGGCGCTTGTTAATGAAATTGTCACGCTGTTGTCGTATAATTATTATACGGATAATCAAGTCATCACGCTGTTTAACTATCTCATCCAGGAAGGGAACGCAGAAAAACCGATGCAACTTATCACTAAGATCGCGAAACAGTCAGAAAAACACGAGGGGGCATTGATGAATATCGCGCAGGGTATACGGCAAGAAGGTCTACACCAAGGTCTACACCAAGGTCTACAGAAAGCACTTGAAGAAAAACACGAAATCGCCCGTCAGCTGCTAAAAAATGGGGCGGATAAAAAAATTATTCAACAATCAACGGGACTTTCTGAGGCGCAGTTAAACGCCCTGTGCAAGGATTAGATTTTATTTTTTATCCGATTCAAGGCGTAAGGGGTAAACTAAATCACCTCTTCGCCGAGCCATTCATTAAGCTGCTGCATTTTGTGTTGCAACGGATGCAGTTCGTTGCAGATAAACACATTGGCCGCTTTTTGTACATCCCCAAATCCCCCTACATTCTGTGGCATAATGCCCATTAATTGCGGGGGCACGCGGTAAGCGGCTAACATATCGTCGCGACTGACATTTTTGATATTTAAAAATTCATCTTTCGCGGCGGCTTCCGATAACGGAATGGTTTGTATGCCATCCTTTTTGCCGTTCGGGGCATATAAAAACAGATTGCGAAAATTCCCTAACCCTTTACTGCTTTTTAACTGTTCGCTGATGTTAATCGACGAAATTTTGCGCCGCATCACTGATATAGAGGATATAGCCGGCATGGGAGCCGTTCAGATAATACTTACGACGAAAGAGTGTTGCCGATTCATTGAGTAAAATGGCAGGGCGGCCAGATATTCGGGCAAGCCGTAGATTTCCTGATTGATATCCGGCTCAAGCAAATGAAAAATCTGCCCCGTCTGAAAAGTAAACGGCACGCTGTCAAAACCCGCGTGCAAAAGGTAATAAGTGGCTAAATCCTCACCGCGCCTTGTGAGTTTGGCCGGGATGGAGTTAAGCGAAATTGTTTTATTTAAGCCATTTTTTCGCCGTTCCAGATACGCATTGCCAAAAATCAGAAAATCCAGCGCAAAACGGTCAAAATCCTGACGACTTAACCATTTATGTAGCACAAAAGTACTGCTTAAAATATTGCGTTTGACATAAATGGCACTGCTATGATGGGCAGCAGCCCGAAAAATGCGTGACAAGCCTTCAAAACTCATCGGTGGCTCGTAGTAATTATCGATAGTCGCATCCAGCCCGATGTAGTCGACCTGATAACGGGTGGTGAGTTGTTGGATAGCGGCGGCCTGTGCGCGAAAGTCCAGCCCACGCCATTGAAAGTATTCCAGAATGCGAAATTTTCCACCGGGTGTGAGGGGGTGGCGCAATGACGACACAGCCTGCTCTGTCACCGTGCTGGGAGCCTTTGGCGGGGTCGTAGCCTATCCAGACGCTTTGTGACCCATAAGGCCGTGACATCAACGGACTGACATCCGCCCATACCTCCCAGCTCTCCACCTGACAGACCTGCATCAGTGAAAACAAAAACAGCGAGTCTATATCGTCAACAAATTCACACATTAACAGGTTTTGATATTCATCGGGACTATAGCGCTTTTTTAACCCTTCACGGTCAAACAGGTTACAACCGCCATTAATGGCATATCTTTACGCTGAAAAAAACGAACCATAAAACACCCAAAAAGTCGGTTTTGGGGTGTATAAAAAACCAAAATACAGTCACCAAGTTAAAACCAACACCAGAGTACTACCAATATGGCTGTCAATATAAACCGGATACCACCAGCACACACCACCAAAACTCATTACATTAGTTTTACAGGAACAAATAAGGCCTGGATGAAAACATGATAATCGAACTCCCTTTCCCTCCAAGTGTTAATACCTATTGGCAACATAATTCAAAACACACCTGCTTAAGTTATAAGGCCAAAGCATTCAAAGCAAAAACGATAAAAATTGTTGATGAACTTCGTGAAAAATCCGGTCATAAAAAATTTAATGGTGAGGTATCCGTATTAATGAAGCTTTATCTCCCAAACAAAATAAAACATGACGTGGATAATTATTCTAAAGGCGTGCTTGATTCGTTAACGGGGGCGAACGTTTGGCACGATGATAGCCAAATTCGCGTGATGACCATTGAGAAAATTGATAACAACGGCGGCGTGAAAGGCGGTAAGTGTATTGTCGTTATTAACGAATATTGCGAGTACGCATTATGAAAGAATTTCGTGACATTATTATGATTGCTACATTGGCTGCAATACCCATAAGTGGTTTTTTGTCTACCGCTTTTTTAATTTATCACAGCAAGCAGGGTTGGGGCTGGTTGTTATTTGTTGTTTTCATCATTTCCGCATCAATCCAAATTAGTATCAAAAATTAATTTATATTACCTTCAACGAACTTGAATTATTCAGCTAACTACTTTCCCAATTTTAAAGAGCATTGGAATAAATCAAAATCATTTCCGACTTAGAGGTCATATGCAGCATCTCAATCATCACCAGCATAAACTAAATTTAAATCCTCTATCTGTGGAGTCAAAAGTTAAAGGATTTTCACTGTATGTTGAGAATGAAGATAGCACCACTGCAATAACTTTACTTGAAAACTCCTTATTGAAACTGAAAAATCGAGAAGTCACATTTTAAGAAAACGGGATTATAATTGATGATGTGCAATTAAAGTATATATACCCCTACCGCCCTCATTATGCAATGAAGGGTCTGTATTGGGATGAAGAGGATTAATTATGAACTGCTTCACCTATCGTGATAGGTAAAGGGCGAATATATTCCCAACACCAATTGAAAGGATCTTATCCATGTTAAGAAATGCCGATTTATCTGACGATAACACCACAATCCCGTCTGTTTCTGTTTTTAACACCGTTTTCCCATCAGGTTTGACGGTTGAATTTTGTGATTCTTTAGTCATTATTAATGCTCCTGTTGTTGAAGTAACCGGCTCATTTATACAGATGAAACAGAACGACGACAACAGGCCGTAGTGCCTACTACGATAGGGAAGTAGAGTGCAAACTTTATGTAAAGTATCTGTAACCTTTTAATCCAACTCAAAAAGACTCGGTATCGTCTGGTTTTTTTTTCAGCAGCGCTTCACGCGCGCATATCAATACAATCCTGAGACTATTCACAAAAGCGACCTTGGAGAATGCCAGTAATTGGTGTGCTCAGGGGCTGGCTGTTCGTGTGAGCTGAGGTCTCTTTTTTGAAGGTAAACACCAATGAAAGCATTAACGTTTAAAAATCACTCCGTGGTGCCGTTTAATAACGGTGACGGAAAAATCTGGTTTACCAGTGAGAAATTGGCGGAACTGCTGAGCTATGCCGACAATAGGAAGATTACCAATCTCTATAACCGTCATAAAGATGAGTTCACTGCCTGTATGTCAACCTTGACAAAAGTTATTAAATATAATAAAACAATAATTTAAAACATCATCAGGTAAGAGTATTTTCACCACGAGGCGCTAACCTTATTAGCATGGTATCGCGTACCAAGGTAGCTAAAGACCTTCGTATCTGATTGTTGGATCTGGCTGAAAAAGAATCGGGGATTGAAGTTGGTTATCTCACTCAGCTCGCAGGTCAAAAGCTTCATGATGCAATATCGGCATTTGACAAAAAGTCATTCAAGCATCGTGGGCAAAAAGGCACCGGGCTACTTGCCCAACGCAAACGCGATATCAAAACGATCAAGGGAGCGACCAGATTAGCTCTGCAATTGACGCAAATAGCCATCCCTGATTTGGGTGACTTTCCAGATGCCGATAAGGATCCTAAAGCAGCATGAAGAACTATGTCCAATTCATTGAGAAAAATTTGGTGTCTGAATTGATGAAGCAGGGTTACGAGCAATCTGGAACCAGAATCAGTGCAAGTATCGCAGTGGAACATTATCGCCGGAATTCAGCGAGTACAAAGGGCAAGATTTTTGCAGATTGTTTACATGCTGCCAAAGTCTGGGCTGGAAAGTATCAGCCTCAAATCAAAAGATAACGAGGCGTCCCCCATGTGGATATTAATCCTGGCTATGTATGCCAGTCCTTACTCATCCAGTAACGTAGCCAGCCTTCATACACAGGAATTTGATACTGAAAATATGTGTCAATTCGCTGCTAAACAGTTCGAGCGTGAATTTAAGACTTTCAAGGATATCAACGCGAAAGCGATTTACGTACAGAAATAAGCTCATTTTACAAAGGTCCAACTATGAAACTTAACATCATCAAACTATTAATCACCACATTATTGTTTATCAGTGCCGCATTTGCTTTTTAGATGCTAGTTGGACATCTTGCACATGCCGCTACGGTAATCGACCCAAAAATTAAATTCAGGCATGGCGAATTAAGCGATCTTCGTTTAGGTGGACAAGAACTACTGGTTATTGGTGTGATGATAGTTCCTGTTATCTTAATTTATTTTGGTATATTCCTCGATTTTTTGAAAAAGTAGTTAAAAAGAAATTAGCCCACCCGATTTATTCCACCTAATCAACTTATGTGTTGCACGGTGAAGAATTATTTTGCCTTCCATGCCTACGGCATAAAAACCATAAAGATAAATGTGGATCAGATTTACTTTAGTACTGACAGTACTGACATTGGAGAAGAGAATGCAACAGAAAGGCGGTCTTACACACAATTTATTTCCAGAAATAGATAGGACTAAATTAAAAACATTTTCTATTGAGGTTGACAGTTACACGGTTGAATCAGCTCTGATAGCGCTAGAAAAAACAATTAATGAAATAAATCAAGGTAAAGCCAGTTTTAACGAAAGCAAACCGCAATTAACTTACAGATCTTCGTATTAAATCATCTTACACCGCCGTAATATTCACACATTAAATCATTAAAACGAATAAGACGGTTGGCTCCCTGTTTCACTAAAGGCAATGGAACCCTCAACAAGGAGGGTATATGCATATGTTTGAAAAACACTCAACCCTCAATGCTTATTTGTCCGGTATCCTAACGACTTTGATGGGTTTTAGCATTGACCAATGGGTTGCACTGATAGGGATAACCTGTACGGTTGCGACCTGCTTAGTGAACTGGTACTACAAATGGAAGGAACTCGAGTTAAAAGAGCGTCATTATGAAAATACCGAAAAAAATATGGATGGCGACGGGCGGTAGTGCGCTGTTTTTAGCCTCAACGATGATAACGTATTTTGAAGGATTGAGACTTAAGCCCTATTTCGATGGTGGCGGCATTCTTTCTTTTTGCTATGGGCATACAGGCAACGATATTGAGCACAACAAAACGTATAGCAAAGCCGAATGTGACCAGTGGCTTAATGACGATTTAAAAGCGGTTAAACGTTACGTTGACCCGTTAATTAAAGTTAATATCAACACCCTCACACAGGCCGCCCTTTACTCATTTGCCTACAACGTCGGTGTAGGTAATTTCGCTAAATCCACTCTACTCAAAAAGCTCAACGCTAATGACCGAACTGGAGCATGTGATGAGATGAAGCGATGGGTTTATGTGAAAGGCGAAGTCTGGAAAGGGCTAATGAAGCGTCGGGAAATAGAGAGCGTAATATGTTATGGCGACCTTACTCATTTGTCGTAATGATTATTGCAGGGTTAATCGTCTGGTCGTCCTGGTTATTGACATCATTAAACGAAGTCAGGGCATTAAATAAAAAACTCACCGTTGACCTCAATAAACAGGTGGCCATCACGACGAACGCTTTTCAGTCAATGAGGGTAATCAATGATATTGCACGAATTAATTAATAGTGAAACCCGTCAGCGTAAAGCCGTTGATTCTGAAGCAACACAAGCAGCAATTAAAACGCATGTCGCCAATCGGGATTGCGCCAATCGTATTATCCCTGATGGGGCTGTTGTCCAGTTGTAGCAGCACACGAACCGAATACGTTCAGGCGTCTAACATTCCGATACCCCCTCACCTACTCGCTGACTGCTTACCGCCAGCAATAACGGGCATTATGACAGGCAGTTACGTAGTCTACGTAGACAGATCCCTTTTGCTACGGCTCAGGCCATGACAAGCGTGGTGAGAAAAATAGAACAGGCGCAAAAGGTTGCATTGCAGAGACAGTTAGAAAATCCAACGCCATTTACCCTTAAATCGGTCGGTTTCAAAGGCGCACTTAAAGATGATGCGTGCAAGGGTTTTCGTTCGTGACATCGCAGCCAGTTATCTTGAACCCTTTGAAGTCGGTGGTGTTCATAAACTTAACAGTGCAGCACTACTCAACCCTAAAAACGTCAAGCTCAATAAATACAGTAACTTACCCCGTAATAAATTAAGTCAATTAAAAAGTAAAGATAATGTCTTTATTGGTGATATAAACGGAGTCAATGGCGTATGGCAACGCAAGAAAGCGAAAAAAGGCAAGAAAAATAAAAAACGACTAAAACATTCATCAAACGGAACACTTAAAGCACAACAAAAACAACCCATGCCTAAACTGTTAATTCGTTTTGGTGATGCCTTACCTGTTAAACCTGTACTCGGTTATCAGGATAGAGCACAGAAAATGGCTCAGGCGCTATTACCACAAGAAATCAGTCGTGCGTTTGATGAAGCGATACGTACGGCAAAATGATGTGCTCCGTCTGATATACAAATTGATTGAACTCAATAGCAATAATTTATAGTAGCTAGGGCGGAAAAACAGAGAATATAGCATTGTCAGATTAAGTTAAAATTAATGAAAATATTTAAATCAAATTCAGCCTGACAGTTGCTGTTTATTTATACAGCAACTGTCAGATAAAGTTTGAGCTAGTATAAACTTCACGCTTATGAGCAAAAAAGACTATCAATATATTGCATTAACTATATAGAATATATTAAATTTTCTAACCATAAATTTTAACCAGGTTTGATATCGCTTTTTTTGCTAACATATTTATTGTGGTTTTAGAGTCAAGGTTTACTGCGGCCAAATCTGTGTTTTCTAAATTTGTCTGCTTTAATTTCGCTCTATCAAGATTAGCTTCTGTTAAGTTAGCATCTTTCAACGAAGCTTTTTTTAAATTGCTTTCAGTTAAGTTTGCACCATTTAGATTAGCTTCTGTAAGATTGCCTTTTTTCAAAATGGCGCCTTCTAGATTTGCATTGCTTAAATTAGCCTCTCTTAACACCGCTTTCATTAAATTACTTTTACTTAAATTCGCATTCGCTAAGTTTGTTTTGGTCAAATTAGCTTCTTCTAAGACTGTGCCTTTTAGATTTGCGTTGCTTAAATTAGATTCGACTAATATAGTTTGTGCTAAATTGGTATAACTTAAATCTGCTGCGTGAAGATCAGCTTTTGCTAAATTTGCCTGCTGAAGATGTGCTCCAGATAGATTTGCCTTATGAAGATCCGTTTCTATTAAGATAGCTTGAGTTAGGTTTGCTTTTTCTAAGTTCGCATACCTTAGTTGTGCTTGGTTTAGGTTTGCTCTGCTCAGATTTGCTCCTTTCATTTTTGTCGAAAACAGACTTGCATTTGTTAAATCTGCTTCAGCCATCTCTGCAAGTGTTAAATCTGATGCATCAATAGTTGCGTTATTTAATTTTGTATGCTGTAAATTTGTGTCAGCCAAGATAGATATTCTTATATCTGCTTCCCTTAAATCTGCATCAATAAGCGTTGAGCCCATCAAATTAGTACCAAGCATTGTTACTTTATTTAACAAGGCTGAATTTAAATTTGCATTCTTTAATTGAGCCTGTTCTAGATTTGCTCCGTTTAGGTTGGTTTGGATTAGCCTGGCTTTATTGAGTATCGAATTCGCCATATTTGCGTTTTCCAGATTCGCTCCGCTTAAGTCGGCCTCGCTTAGATCTGAGAATGATAAATTTGCTCCTTCTAAGTTAATTCCCAATAGATTTTTGCCTGATAGATTTATGCCGGATAAATCTATTTTACCTTCGTTCATGTTAACGTTTAAATTAAGCCGTTTTTGTAATAACAATAAGGTAGCGACATTTTTAAACTCTTTCTCACTTATTTCTGAAGTAAAACGCTCTCCTTTTTGTCCTTCAACGCTAATAGTTACCCTATAAGGAGAAGAATCACAGGGGCTAATTGTTACTAGACAACCTTTAAAATTAAATTTCATTTTTTCAGGCAAGCGATAAGAGTCTGGATCAGCGCTATTTTCTTCAATAGAGTGAGTTACTGCTTGAATAAAATTATCGTATTGCTTAGATAATTCCCTTTCGATTCCCCCTGCGGTAAAAAAATTTATTATATATTCAAGCAGTCCTTTCGGTGATGTTATTAAGTTTTTATCTTCTACATTGTTAACATTCATTATATGATGAGCAAAACTTGAACAACGTTCTGCATTCAAATTTACGTATGCCATATTTTCTATTTTCCCAAAAGTGTAAAATTTAAAATAAACTTGATTTGCTTATTTTGGTTTATACCAAAATACTTAACTTAATAACTTATATGTAACTTATCTGTGTTAAATAATAATCAGGTCATCGCCTTAATTTTTATGGATTACTATAGAGATTTCAATGTTAATCAGTCTGTATCACATTTTTGCGCATAACCATGAAAAAGATCACATTTTAACATTTTTAATTAAATCCGTTTAAGAATAACCTATTGTTTATTAAAATGTTTATTTTGGGTCCTTCCTGTCAATTTCGTAAACCGTGGGCATTGCGCACCGCAGTATTTCACTAGCTAAACGTTTTTGAATTTGTGTCCCATTTAATGTGGGACATGTCCCATGTCGACAATGAATATTTCTGAGTACGCCCAACATACGGATGTTAACCGTAAAACTATCTCGCGATGGATTAAAAGCGGAAAATATATCGTGATGGTCAATGGTGAGATTGATGTTCAAAGCAGTGATAAAAATCTAAAACAGTATCGCGACAGTCATGATCTCCGTACCCAAAATGCAAAGAAAAAACCAGAAGCTCATCAAGCAGCGGTCAGTGATACTGATGATTTTCAGCAGCAGGCAGAATCGTTATATGCTTCATTAGTATCAAATGATGAACAAATCCGCAGTTTAGAAGAATCTCGTGCCATTAAAAAGCACTATTTAGCTGAATTGGTGAAACTGGAGTACAGTATCAAATCGGGTGAAGTGCTGCCTTGGCAAGACATGATAAATCAGGTTGGAAAAGAATACGCACGGATACGAACCCGTTTGATTGCGATTGCCCCTGAACATGGCCCCCGTTTGAGAGCGGTATCAAGTACGGTAAATGATTCTGAATTTGTCGCTGCTTTACGAGAGGTTATTTATGAGGTGATGGAGGAATTAAGCCTTGATGACCGTGAACAGGGAGGGTAATGCCAAGCACCTATTTACCAATGCGATGTTTCAAAAACGCACGATATTAAACCACCAGAAGCCTTATCGCTCAGTGAATGGGCAAATAAATATGCGGTGCTTTCCCGCGAGAACAGTGCGCAAACCGGTAAATTTCGTTCTTTTGCCTATCAGGATGGCATTATGGATGCAGTCACGGATCCGGATGTCACACAAGTCTCTGCCATGAAGCCCGCCCGGGTCAATTATACCAAAAACCTTGACCGATGAATTAAAAAAACCGTGAGTATTGATGAAATCAATAAGAAACTCGACAAAACAAGTGTCTTGCAGACGACGGGTAATGCTACCGATAAAGTGATAAGTCAAAAAGCCTGTGACGACAATTATGCCAAGAAAGATTCACAGGAAGTACTCAGAACAGGCAATATCGTTATCAAAAGCGGCAACGATTATTCCGCCCTGATGATAGAAAGAAAAGATGGTGTTGTGTGCGCGCTTCAAACTGCGCCCGACAGGGCTTATTTTGCCTATGGAAAAAGAATAATTACTATTCCATACAACAGAAATGGCACACTGGCATTAACCGCTGATGTGGACGCGATTAACAATTATCCCGTCGGCGCGCCCATTCCCTGGCCACACGCCACCGCACCGGAGGGCTATTTGGTATGGCAACGGTCAAACGTTCACTAAAGTCGACTATCCCCAGTTAGCTCAAGCCTACCCTTCTGGAAAATTACCGGCTTTGCACGGTGAATTTATTCGTGGTCTGGATTTAGAAGGACACGTTGACCCAAGTAGAACAGTATTAAGCAATCAAGGGGACGCTATACGCAATATCACCGGACGTATTGGCTATGTGCGCCGCGGACGGCGCCTTTAGCGTAGACAGTAATTACGACGCAAAAGTCGCTGGCGTCGAAAAAGATAATTGGGGTTCCGTCGCTTCTTTTGATGCTTCTCGTGTCGTACCCACCGCAACCGAAAACCGACCACGAAATATCGCATTTTTATACATAGTGAGGGCTGCATAGTGAAATACAGTACAGAAATACCCAAAGCGGAAATAGATGAAAACGGTTTCGCTAAAAACAGAGGCTGGATAAAAACCTATATGTCGAGGAATGAACCGCCGTATGAATATTTTGGCGCGACAATGGAATTATTATATAAAGGCGTTAGTGTCGGTCAATATTCCTATATTGATGCGCCAGAGATACCCAATAATGACGACATTGCCGTTGTCCGCAGTGATGACGGTAAACAGTGGAGATACGTGCCAGACCACCGCGGCAAGACGGTACACGATACCAATAATCGTGCTTCCTATACCGTTGATTACCTCGGCGAGATAAAAACCGGCTTCACTTTATTAGTGCCCTCAACACAATTCGATAAATGGGATGGCAAAAAATGGGTAACGGATAATCAGGCAATAAAAGCAGACCAAATCAACACCGCAAATCAAACAAAATTACAGTTAATCGACGAAGCGGAATCCAATATCACCATACTTGACCGTAAAGTACGCTTAGGGATGGCCACTAACAGTGAAAAAACCGCGCTACGGGCCTGGGAAATGTACAGCGTGAAACTGAATGATATTGATACCACCACCGCGCCAGATATTGACTGGCCGAAAAAACCGGAATAGACATAACAGCCCCATCCAAGGGGCATCATATTAGCAGCGTTTGAGGAAGTTGTTAACCTTAGTGAATTACTATCCCTACCAATACAAAAATGATCCGTTACTTTATTCGTATCCCATATAATGGGGTTTTAGCCAACCAGATCCGGCATGATTGACTGATCCAAGTTACTCATAATTTCAAGTGTGATATCACCGGCTCTGGATGGGTGATGGCGACCGCTAATAGGGGCTAGGTCAGGAAAATTTCCGGGACCATCTGTAACGTGAATGTCGGAGCCAACAAACTTAGCAATGTAAAACTAATGCATCAAGAGTAAAAATGGCCGTTTTAAGATACAGCTGATCATGACATTGGAGATCAAAGTAGAGATTCCTGTTTTACATCGTTAGGAATGTCTATACGTTCGATTGAGCTATGGCTTTTAAAAAAACCGGTTTTACTACGTTGCTACAGCGATTTTTAAGCAACAACCCTTATTAATGCATTCTTTTTTTCACATTAAGCAGATCAACATAATGGTCTGCTGAATTCAAAGATACAAAGATGCCAAGTTAAATAGATTGGTAGCGACAGACTAACTCTCCTTCATCGCATCACCACAAACCCCATTCCTATGATTCACCGACTGCTCACTGTTATGACCAATAGTGAAGCAGCTTAAAAAGAGGTTTATAAAAATGACAACCCGTTATATCGGACTTAAAGAAATGTGTCAATTAACCGGTAAGAGTCACACCCTACACTTTGGAGAATCTGGGCAAAAAAGAAAGACTTTCCTGCTCTACAAAAAAGTAGAAGCGGTATTTTCTTAGGCTGGCCTGAAAAAGATTATGAAGAATGGGTTGACTCTCAAAGAGATAACAACACCCGTTAAAGCACCTGCTATTTTTGATTTGAGGAGGGGAAGCCACATAACCCTTTGATTTTATTGGCGCGCCCTGTAGGACTCGAACCTACGACCTACGGCTTAGAAGATAGTAGGTATATTTTTAACTCATTGTAAATAAAGGCCTAATCTGCATTCAAAAATGGCAAAAGTGGCAAGTTGTGACACTCTAATGACACTATTATGGCACTCCAGTGACGTCACTAATCTGGCACTATGAGGAATAAGTAAGAATACAAGACGCTATTGCAATAATTTATAAAATCACGTTTTTTATCGTAAATTTACTTGGTGATTATATACATTATTTCAATGGTTAAATTTTGATGGTCACGATATACTGTACCGATGAAAAAATCCTCACTATCCCAACATGATGCACTATTCAAAAAGTTCCTTAGCGATATCGCTGTAGCTCGGGACTTTCTGGAAGTGCATTTGCCACCTCATCTTCGGGCGCATTGTAATTTCAGCACTCTTGCAATGGAATCTGGTAGCTTTATCGAAGATGACTTGCGTACCCAGTGTTCAGATATGCTCTACTCTGTGCAGACGAAAGCGGGGAAAGGCTATATCTACACAGTAGTCGAACACCAGAGCAGGCCAGAAAAGCTAATGGCATTGGCTCCTACGATACAGTGTGGCAGCCATGCAGCGACATTTGGAGCAAGGCAATGACACCTTGCCAGTAGTGATCCCATTGTTGTTCTATCACGGCACCAAGTCGCCCTACCCGTACAGCACCCAATGGTTCGATTGCTTTGCTGACCCTGAACTGGCAGAATCAGTCTATAGGCAAGCATTCCCGCTGGTTGATATTACCACGATGCCGGATGAGGAGATCCTGACGCACCGACGAGTCGCACTCCTGCAATTGGTACAAAAACACATCCGAACGCGCGATATGTTGGAACTTACCGCAGAATTAGCTAATCTAATAGAAAAATGGCAGTATTCCAAAGAACAATGCAAGAGTTTATTATATTATATTGCTAGAGCAAGAAATACGATTGACGGCAAGGGATTCATACGTACCCATGCGGAAAAAGCACCGACTTATCGGGAGGATTTTATGACTATTGCAGAACAACTTGAGGCTAAAGGCAAGCAAGAAGGCTACCAGCTAGGCCGACAGGATGGGGTTAACGAGGGCCTAGAAAAAGGGCGACAAGAAGCTACCCGACAACTAGCAAAACAACTTCTTGCTAACGGCGTAAATCGTTCTGTCATTAAAATATCTACCGGCCTAACTGATGATGAACTAGATAAACTATGAGGCAAGAATCTAGCTTGCCTCTAGCTTAGATGTAAAAACCTTTTAAAATACAATAAACTATTTGTATTGACCAGCTATTTTATCCTTTCAATAGCCCTTCACATTTCGAGTGAAATGCCATAATTAGCTAACCAACTATCAAGATAACGTTACATTTTATCTAATTACATACCGACGCTTAGTGCTTTTTCTTCCATTCTAAATAGAACTCGTACAGCATCATCCAATCTTCTGGTCGAATTGGGATGATTTTATTTTGGCTATCGTTCTTGCTCGACTTGTAACTTCTGATTGATCTAAACCACTATGTGTGAGAGCCGGCTCGATTTGGCCGGATTCTGGAGCAACATCACCAGTCATAAGCCACAAGGCATATTTTTTAAATCTTGAATGGCTAGTAATTTTCATCAAAGTAACCCCACCAGGCTCTATTATTCCAATTTCATATTTTTTTACTGTGCTGATTGAAATACCAGTGAGATTACAAAATTCCATTTGACTTAAATTTTCTGCCTTTCTAATGTTTTTTAATTTTTCACTTAATACACTTGACATAGGTCATTCCTATGAACTATCGTTAGTTCATTAAAATGAACTAAATAATCGATTTGATGATTTAGCTCTGCGTTTTATCCGTCAGCAAATGCTGCCAAATTCGATCAAGCTTCTGCAAATTGCAGCAAATGCACCCAGTGTTAAGCATAACAGATTTTGGGTTTAAAGCGGTTATAAGGGGTTTTAAGCGGTACTAAGCGTTTGAAACAGATGAAAGCGAGGTAATGAATGATTAACGACGACTACGAGATCAGATATCCGATAGATGTCATGCACGTTACAAAATTTGCAGAGTTAATCGGCAAAAGCCCTAGTGCTGTCCAGGAGATGATCGATAACAACAAGTTGCCGGTCATTCGATTGCAAGACCCAAATAAACCGAATTCTCGAGTGAGAGAACGATTGATATACATTCCAGAATTCAATAGGGGAGTAAGAGAAGCCTACTTTAACCGCCCTGCCGAAGAGCGGGACGCATGGAAGAAGTGGTTTGGACTGTAATTAAAAATTTCCCTCTACAGCAAGTTTCCGGCTGTGAAAGTTCCTTAACAATTTGGTATCAGCAAAAAAAGTCTGTGAAACGGATGGCAGGGAAGTTGCGCCTGTAATTTGCTGATAGCTTCGTAGGTGGTTTATGCGAAGCGGAGTTGAGCCTACTTTCGTAGGGACTTTCCAGCCGGAGTATGCCGATACAGGTGTACACAAACCCCAAATAACCAATAGGTGGATTTGTAGTAAGTACGTTTCGTGCTTAGCATAAATCTTCTTATGGAGGAGATATTCATCAATGAATGCTCGCCAACGTTGTCGTGAGAGGCGTCAAATGCGCTATCGTGACCAGTCTCGAATACGAACAATAAGATTAAGTTTACTAAAAAAACGCTCAACCGAAGAAATTATTAATAATATATGGCCTGAACCCGCCGAACATCACACACAAGAACACGATGTCGTAAACCTTCTTGCGTCATTTAAAAATCAAGTAAACAGATATCCTACAGACAGTATTAACAACCGCTGTCTAGTAAAAACTTACCTCTATACGGTCAAGAACCGCTATCGCCGAAGAAGGAAACAGTATGGACATTCAAACTGAAAATGAAATTCTCCGGGCACTGAAAAAATTAACGATTGAAGAAGCGGAATTCTGTCAACCGGGCGGACAGTATTTATATGAAAGTTTAACCAACGCTTATCTTGCTCAAAAACTCTCCGATACAGATAAAGGCGATGAATACGACGCATGGTTACTCGCGCTGGAAACTACCGACGGATTCGATGAAGTCTTGTACGATGTTACCCAGAAAGTCGAACAAATCATGTATCTGATGCGATGCCGTGATGCTTACTACGAGGTGCCCGCTTAATGAATTGGCATGACGTAGAGCAGAATACCGCAGCGTGGAATGAACTAAGAACAGGAAAGGTTACTGCATCTCAATTTCATTGTTTTATGGCCAACCAGGGGAAAGCTTTTGGTGAACCGGCAAAGCGATATGCACTTCAAATTGCACTCGAGATTATCAAGGGCAAAAAGTCAGAATTCAGCTTCACTAATGAGCACATGCAGCGCGGTCATGAACAAGAGCCAATGGCTAGAATGCTCTATGAGATTGAGAGGAATGTTGATGTCACCCATGGTGGATTCTTCGACCTCGGTGATTATGGCGATAGCCCAGACGGATTAGTTGGAAATGACGGCATTATTGAAATTAAGTCCGTTACCGCACCCGTGCATTATGCCACTTTGCAACGTGAATCTTTTGACCCAGCCTACAAATGGCAGCTTATAGGCCACCTTGATTGTACAGGACGTGATTGGGTCGATTTTGTCAGCTATTGCAGTGACTTTCCAGAAGACAAACAGCTCATTATTTATCGTCTAGCGAGAAAAGACTGTCAAGACGAGATAAATCAACTTCGTCTGAGACGACAGGATTTTCTCAATTTAATAGAGGATACAATCGATGTCATTATCAAATAACGTGATTGATTTGGAGAAAGCATTTCATGCAAAAATCAGAGAAATACAGCGTGATTTGAATGTGCCAAAAAGCGAATGGAACAGCTTTGCAAAGTATAAGTACAGAACCTGTGAAGGCATTCTTGAAGCCGTTAAACCGCTACTCTTAAAGTGTCAATTGGACATCAAAATAGATGATGAAATTACCTATATTGGCAATCGCCATTATGTCAAGTCAACGGCAACATTAACAGATGGACAATTTACGTTTTCGGCAACGTCTTCTGCTCGTGAACCGGAACAGAAGAAAGGATTTGATGAGTCACAGTTAACGGGCGCAACCATTTCATACGCCAGAAAAGATGCGTTAAACGGCCTGTTTGCTATTGATGACGCTAAAGATGCGGATACGAACGAATATTCACAACAAAAACAGAGCATACCCATTAACACAAGATCAGATAAAATTTTGAAAAAATTCACTGATGGAGCGATGCAGGCTAATTCTTATGAAGATTTGAAAACGTCGTTCAGATATGCCTTTAAGAATTTGTCTGGTGAACATCAGAAGAAAGCAAAACAAGTTTATGACCTGCGTAAATCAGAACTGGAACCGAAAAAATGAGCATAAACACCGTGATATTTTCCGGCAATCTTGGCGGTGACTGTACGACACGCAGCACCACAAGCGGCAAGTTGATTGCCACATTCTCTTTACCTGTCAAGCAAGGATACGGCGAGCATGAGAAAATCTCTTGGGTGCAGTGTCGGACGTTTGGTACCAAAGCTGAAAAGTTGCCCATTTATCTGACACGAGGAACTAAAGTTACCGTTATCGGACAATTTTTGCTCGAAAGTTGGACTGGTAAAGATAGCACGGAAAAAACAACCGCTGTTGTTCTGGTTAACGAGATTGATTTTTCCAGCAAGCAAGAAAGAAAGTAAAACCCAACAAAATCAACCGCTAGCAAGTCAATCTGGAAATGTAACGTCAGGCCCATTTTATGACACTGACATCCCTTTTTAATGGTTAATTTAGTGAACAAGTTTTAAAATGGCTGTCAGCGCACCGATTGCGAGAATTAACATACCACCAAATCTGACTGTTAATTGTAAACCCAGTTTGTCAAAGCGATTTTCCATATCCTTGCGAACATCGGCAATCTGAGCTTCAACTTTCTCAAAACGATGCTCCATGTCTTTACGGACATTAGCAATTTCTGCGGATAAATCTTTACGTACGTCTTCAAGATCGCGCTTGGTAGCAAGGTCTGCTACTTCATGTGATTTACGGACAACAAGGGATATCGCCTTAGCCTGATCTTTCGGTAAACCAGCGTTTTCTAAGGTTTCGACAAATTCTTGTGTATCAAATGCAATTTGGCCCATAGCTGTATCTCCTTTTGGTCAAGTGTAACCGTTTAGTGCCAATTTGCAAAATTTTGCTAGTCATCCAAGCATTTTGACAACATCTAGTAGATGAATAAATCAATATGAACTAAATGGTATCTAACATGAATTTAATCATTAGTAAACTTCAAATGATTTCGTTAGAAATTGCTGAACTCGTTGGAAGTCGCCATGACAAAGTTAAACAATCAATAGAACGCCTTGCAAACCGTGGCACTATTCAACTTCCCCCAATGAGGAAAGTTGAGAATAAACAATCAAATAGCCCAAATCGTTTCACTGAAGTTTATGTATTTCAGGGAGAACAAGGGAAACGAGACAGTATCATTGTGGTTGCTCAACTCTGCCCTGAATTTACAGCAAGATTAGTCGATAGATGGCAACAGCTAGAGCAAGAGAAATTACTCGGATTTAATCCCAATGATGAAATTGCTGTATTGGAAAACTTATTACAAGAAAAGAAATACAACAAAGAACTCACTCATAAAATAGAAGAAATGAAACCGGATGTAGCCGCCTTAGAGCGAATCGCCAGATCCTATGGTGCTATGTGCGTGACTGATGCCGCTAAACAATTACAACTACGCCCTAAAGACCTATTTGATTTCCTGAGTGAAAATAAATGGATTTACAGACGATTAGGCAGTCCATGGATTGGTTATCAGGACAAAATTCAACAGGGATTGATTGAGCACAAAGTAACAACGATTACGCACACTAATGGCATTAATGAAACAAAAACACAGGTTCGTATCACGCCTAAAGGGATTGCTAAATTGGCGAAACTGTTAAGTCTGGAAATAGCAGCCTAATTAAACGTCATGATGAACCGATTTGCCGCATAAACCCATATAAGCATTGACGCAAGGACGCAACATGAGCTATATTGTACCGAGGACCTTAACAAAACGGGTGCCGGGTTTAGCATCCCAAGTAATCAAGCGGACATACGCCGCTATAAGCGGTTTTTTTACGTCCGTCATAACCAGCGTTGCGCCCCTATAATGGTGAGACGTAGCGGGGGAGCCGAAAGGCTCGCCGGGTTTCTTGATTGCCGGTATGCTAACCCTGTTACGTCTCGCCACCCCCGTTTAGCATCGGGATGCGAGGTTTGAAAAACCTAATCAAGAGGCAACCGCTATGGTTACTATCCCAAACCAAACTCACCCTAAATTTACAGATACTTATTGGATTATTCCTTTAGATTCTGATGTTCCCTACGGTAAGGTCTCGTTTACACACCGAGACTTTCGCACCTTCAACTCCATGTTCAAAGACAGCCGTCTTATCTGGGCTGGCCGTAAACCTGTGCATGCAAGCATGGAGGGAAATTAATATGAAAATTATTGATACCTCCGGCGCTCAGCAGGAAAAAATAAAGCTGGAAATTAGCCACGAAAGTCATAGCAGATTAATTAGAGCAAGAGAAGTTGCCGCTAACATTTACCAGTACTTTAATACGGGTGAATGTTACAGCAAACCGAATCCCTGGCTTCCTGAAATACTCGACTATCTCTGCGCGGATATGGATTGTATTTTGCAAGAAATTGATAAGTACAGTTGAACGACAACTTATCTAACTATCTATTTTTATTAAAATAATTAAAGGATTGTCGTTATGACTAACGTTACTTATGCTGATTTTGAAGCTCAGAAAGAAGAAAATAAAATTAATGTGTTTGAATTAGAAGAAGGCTACACCAGAATTTCAAATAATATCCTTGAAGCAATATTAACAGCAGGTTTAACACAGCATCAACTTTTAATAGTGATGGCTGTTCTTAGAAAAACTTATGGGTACAACAAAAAAATAGATTGGGTGAGTAATTGGCAATTATCGGAATCGACTGGACTATTGCCACATAAATGCTCCGCCGCTAAAAGCGCATTACTGAAAAGAAAAATTCTTATCTCATCAGGACGGTTTGTCGGAATCAATCAATGTATACAGGAGTGGCAAGATAAAACAAACGCAGATAATGAGGTCTCGCCCGAATTTGATAACAAAAAAGACGACAACACACGTCAGATGAAATCATCCCAATTCGGGGATAGTCACTTACCTGAATCAGGTAACAACATAGAACCTTACCCAAATGAGGTAAATTTACCTCAATCAGGTAAAAAAAGTTTACCCGAATCAGGTAAACACAAAAGACAAACTACAAAAGAAAATAAAATAATAAATAACTATATATCCCCTATAGTCCCCTTAACGAAAAAATCTGAACTGGATTTGTCGAGGTTTGAGCAGCTACCCAGCGAATCCGTTTGGGCGGATTATCTTCAACACCGAAAAAACAAAAAAGCGCCCCTGACACAAACCGCCCTGAACCGACTGGCAACCGCAGTCAACGAAGCCAACGCGCTAGGATATCCCACCGATACCGTACTGGCTGAATGCATGTTGCGAAACTGGCAAGGTTTTAACGCTGCCTGGCTGGAAAATAAAAAATCTTCAACCAGTCGTCGTGATGAGCTTGAGGCCGCCTGGAACGATACGAGTTGGGCAAATGGACTGGAGGGTGTTTTATGCAATGCGTTTCAACACTAACCGCTAAAATTCGTCGTCAGCCATCGTTTACTCAACCGACTGAAAACACGATTAATCCCCAGTTCATCAAACTGTTTAACCGATTTTTTGAGAGTCTGAAAGTGATTTTTCCGGCCAGTATTTCAGTGCTAAAAACATCAGCAGAAATCGAAATATTCAAGCAACAATGGATTACCGCATTCGCTGAAAACAACATCAACTCTGACCATTACGTCAACGCAGGGTTGCGTATTGCCAGACAACAAAAATCGCCGTTTTTACCGTCCGTTGGGCAATTTATCGACTGGTGTCAGCAAGGTTTGGCAGAGGAATCCGGACTGCCCACGCCTCAGCAATTGAGCGAAAAGTTACAGGCCTACTGCCGCCAACGAGGGCACGATGATATCCATGAATTTGACTATGGCTCGAATGCCAATTATTGGCTGGTTCATGAACTCTATCGAGCGATGATAACTGAATCATTAAACGCAAGACAGGTTGAGGACAAAGCAAGACTGTTGATTGATGGCTTAACCAAAAAATTGCGTAACGGCTATGTGATACCCAAACCACAGTTATCACTACCGCAAAAGACTTGCATGAATCCAACGAGGCAATCTGTAGCCCTGGAAAGAATCAGCGCCATCAAGAAAAAGTTAGGTTTGGGTCACCGTCATTCAGCAAAAATGCAAAAAACGGGCTGAGATGTTTGGCCTACACCACTAGGAGAGTAAAATGTCACACGAATATCTAGTTCCTTTTGCAGGCTGGATTAAGAGAGAATGCGAGAGCGAAAATTTTGCTCAAGTATGTCTGGCCATGAAGCTATCAGGATTCCTCGGTGGATTTGTAATAGCCCGCAAATCTCTGACAGAGCCTCTGCGCTCAATTGCTGAGAAAGTGGAGAAAGTCTCTCGAAAACCTGAATTATGGAACCAGCTAGTTCAAGGGCTTTCGGCATCGTGCAACTGGCTGCATTATGAAGCTGTGTTCGTGTCTCCAATTCTGAGGGACACAATAATCCTTGAGCTAAGTAAGCAGTTCGAAAATGGAGAATTTCAGTTGGAAGGGCATCTATCAGAAGATGAGATTCTTGAACTTGCGAAATCAGATAATCTATTTCGGTTTTATAATCAGGTTTTTCATCAAACCCAAGATTCTTAACTATCTTCCAGACATCGATGTGTAGCACTAAATTCTTAAGCATCGATACGGTTTGGATCAAATAATCGCTGGCGGGAAGATGCGAATCTATCAAAAAAACCGGCCATCCCTCAATCAATAGAACCAGATGAGCCAGTTCGTGACATAGCGTAGCCTGGCTCGTCTCTGATTCGGGAATGTGGAGTAAAGTCCACCCCTTGCCGGAGTTGAACTGCATGGAGCATCTTGCTAAAACCCGCTGTTCCTGCGGCATAATTCCCAGTGAAACCGGTCCCAAAATTACCTCTATCTCATCGAGCAAAAAAAGCAGTTTCTTGTCGGTAATAAGCTTTCTCATGGCCTTCATCCATATTTATCGCGATTTATAGGTAGCAGTATTCCATAAATAAACCTGTTGCTAAATAGAGAAGTCCATTAGCCTATACAAAATATCGGCTAATATGCTTAAAAAAATAAATACGGTATATTTTTTTATCTACAGTTGTTTTTTTAATGCAAAATATGCTGTTTTTTTTATGTTTAATATCTGTCATTTTTCATAACTCATGATTGATATCACTATTTAGCAACAGATACTGTCTTGGGCATCATGATACGAGTACTATATTTACATCGAAGGGTATTCCCGATTTTAAGACACCTAAAACGCCCGTAGTGGCGTTTTCTTCGTCTCAGATAAAAATAATACGGTATATCCAACAATAGCTTAAAAAGGTTAACAGAAGGTTTTAGTACTATAGCTAAAATACTTAAAAAATCACTATCATTACATTGCTAAAAAGTGGTTAAATAAATGAAAATTTAATCATGGGTTTAAGTATGAGTGATAATAATTTAAAGAAAACAGATAAAACAGTTACCGTAGGGGATCTTAAGAAGATAATTGAAGAAGCGGGTGGCGGAGAGTGTCCTATATGTAAAGGTAATTCGTTTGATTTTATAATTGATGGAAATCGAGAGCTGGAAGGGCAATTTTTAATGCCATTTGTTACTAAAGAACGATATTTTTCTGAAGATACAATGAATCTTGGTGTGTATTTCAGAATGGTATGTAATAATTGCACTTATGACATGAGGTTTAATGCATTAACAATAATAAATAAATTGAATAATAAAAATGGCTAATAATATTGTAACTGAAAGTTTTCACAAGAAAATGAGATCGAAATCAGTTGTTAGAGTTGATTTTAAAAATAGCAAAAATCAATCAATTATCAGTACAATGACGAGGTTGAAGATATGTCAGGCAGAATTAGATGCACTCCTAAAAGCTAATAAAGCTGAAGTTGCAGCAGTTGCTGCTAGTATGCGAGAAGATTTGTCAAAATGGCGCGGAGAGCAAAACATACAAATAGCTAACCTAAATAGTGCGTTATCAGGATTAATATCAAAAATCGATTCTAAGTTTGAAGTGATTGATACAAAAATCAACTCGACTAACACTAATTTAAACGCAAAATTTGATGGAATTGAAAAGTCATTAAATGCAAAAATAGATGCAGTAAGTATATCGGTAAATGGCAAGGTGGACGGGATAAATACGGCAATTGCAGGTGTTCAATCAGGGATTAGCACAAAGCTGGTTATTTTTAGTGTCGTGTTAGCTATAATGTTAAGTATCGCTGGGTGGATAATATCATATCCATCAGCACAACACCAGTTTCAACAACCGATGCAGAAAGTAGTTGTACCACCAAAATTTCAAGAGCCTAATTCTAAATAACCTGAGTTGTGGGTAAGAAATCTAAATTTCCTCATTATATATTCAAATATTTAATTTAAAATAATTACATAACGTAGTGCTTAATCTTGGCAGAGAAAATAGCTTACTTTTTAACCTCTGATAACTAAAAATTTTTCTTGTTTATCATTTCATTGATTTTAAAATATTTTATCGATAAGTGAGCTATTTTTATTTTCTCATAACTATCAATTATCCTGAACTCAGGTTAAATAATTAATTCTCAGTGGATCTCATGCTCATGTGACACTCCCCCGCAATTCAACTCTTCACTTTCAATTAAAACTTATGATACATTCAAAAAAAAGCTAGTTTCAACATGAAGCCATTAACACACAACAAGCCAATAGGCTGGTTAAGCAATACACGGAGAAAGGCTATCATGTTGAGAAAACACTTAACAGCGATCCTGAATTATGGGATGTCGCCGTTAAACTGGTAGAATGCCAAAATCATCACCCTACTCCACGCTGCATGATTAACAAAGTCTGGAACTCTCCATTATACAAAAATCCTACTGTGGTTTAAAAATTATGCTAATCAGTCATACACCGAAACCATTCAAAGACAGGTGGCGTAACCCTATTGAGGTATTTAAAACACTTGATGCCGAATTTGGTTTTAAGCTGGACGCTGCAGCCGATGAAAGTAACACACTATGCAAAGCGTTTTTAACTGAACAACAAGACGCATTGAAATGCGACTGGAATAGTGACGGTGCTATCTTCTGCAATCCTCCGTATGGCAAGATTATGCCTTGGGTGAATAAAGCGGCTGAACAGTGCCGAAAGCAGAACCAGACTATTGTGATGTTACTCCCTTCCGATACGTCTACGGCCTGGTTTTATGAAGGTCTTAATACGGCTGATGAAATCCGCTTTATTACCGAGGGTAGACTGTCATTTGTTTCAGCTGAAACAGGTGAGCAAGGCGCATCAGGAAACAGCAAGGGCAGCGTGTTATTTATCTGGCGACCTTTAGAAAGAGAGGTGTGCAGGATAACACATATACGCAAAAAAGAATTATTGGCGCTCACAACAAGTTGTTCAACATGATTAAATACATCAATATTTTTATCCGATTATTATTCCTCATCGTTGTTCTTCCAATCATTTTATACCTTGGTACCATTCGATATTTAAATGAAAATATTGATATTTGGGAAAGTAAAGCTGAGGACATAATTTCATCAATTCAAAAGTTTTTAGATAAATATTTCCCTGTAAGGTCTGAATAAAAAATGACTATCGAAATGAAATTAAAACAGGTACAGGAGGAATAACCATTAATTTAAACTATCCGATTTACCAGCGAATAGACGGTGACCAATATCCTCATATTTATGCTGTAGGTGACCTTCATGGCTGCCATGATTTACTCATCGATAAAATGCAAAAAGTTTCTTTTAATAAAGAAAAAGGCTTGATTATATCTGTGGGTGATTTGATAGATAGAGGTGTTCAGAGCGTTGAATGTCTTGATTTGCTAAATGAAAAATGGTTTAAAGCTGTTCGTGGTAATCATGAAGAGATAGCTATTAGTGCATTAAAAACAGGCGATGTTAACAACTGGATATATAACGGCGGCCAGTGGTTTTTTATGCTTGATTATGAAAAAGAGATATTAGCTAAAGCATGTTTAAAATTAGCTGAAAAATTACCTCTCATTATCGAATTAAATGTTAATAACAAAAAAATAATTATTGCTCATGCTGACTATCCTGATGATGAATATGAATTTGGAAAGGATATTAATGAAATCGATGTTGGCTGGAGTAGAGAAAGAGTTAGTCAAAAGGAAAGTAGAGAGATTAAAGGCGCTGATCTGTTTATTTTTGGTCACACTCCAATGATTAAAGGCGTGTGTCATAGAAGCAACCAGTTATATATAGATACAGGAGCTGTATTTGGTCAAGGGCTGACATTGAAGAAAATAAAATAATTTACGCTATTGCTCTCTGTAGGGGTACAAGAGAAATTACTCCTGCCTGGTGGCTAAATAATCGGCAAATTTCACTTATTATTAAAGAGGTCATCATGCAGAAGAAAGAACCTGAAATCATTGCCAACGACAATACAATGGAAGAAATTTACCAATGGATGGAGGCTAGTCTTAAAGCACGTAACATGTTAGATACGCTTAAAAATAGTGTGGCATATCCGTATAAAGTTGGCCCAAAAACAGGTGAAGAAGTTCATGAGCAAAAAAACAAGTTGTCGAAGTACGATACGGTTCCACAGCATGTTTTCAACTCTGAAAAATATCCGATCTCATGGATTATTCAGCTAGGTAAAAATGAAGTCGCATTTAGGCGGGTTACAAACGGGAGAATAGATGAAGACTACGCCCCCGTTAATTATGTAAAAGCCAATGTATATGCAGCAGCTATTTTGAATGGTCTTCAACCACCAAGATATCTTCGGTTGTCCGATAAACCGATTGGTTGAATTCAATCTGAATCAGGTTTTCACCGCGTCTTTTTATACGACAGAAATCAAGACCACCGAAATAAACACGGGTTTCAGGAGGATGCCCTTCAAGTTGGCGAAGCAGATCGCCTAGCTCAATAGTATGGCCTTGTACTATATCTTTAAATGACATTTTTATACTTTCCTGGTTGTTGTTTGGAACGCCAAGGATACCACTAAGCCTGACGTGGTAAAAAGACAGGCGCAATAAATTTAAATGCAGTTAAGCAGTACCACTCTTTAACACCATTACGCTGAAAAAGCGAACCATAAAACACCCAAACAGTCGGTTTTGGGGTGTGTAAAACAACCAAAATACAGTCACCAAGTTAAAACCAACACCAGGGTACTACCAATATGGCTGTCAATATAAACCCGACACCTCCGGCACACACCACCAAAACCCATCATCAGGAGGTGAAATGAGAATTATTGTTATTGATGAAAGTAAACCTAATATTAGGTGGGAATACAACCAGGAACCCAAAGGGGGAATAAACGCAAGAGGATGGTTAAAAGACGGCACTCAGGACAAAATTGTAGCCGCCCTTCAGGAAGCATTAGAAGAAGCTAAATATCAATATTTGTTAATGGAAACCTCTCCATCTGAAGACAATCATTCAAACGAAAAAGAATCGAAAGGTGTTGACCCTACCAATACCGATGAAACAGTTTTGACAATAGATAAAAATCTATTTAAAGACGTTCTTCAGCTTGCTCTCCAGTCCCCTGAGTTTGCTGACAAAGTCACTACTGTTGATATTGATTCGGCTACCGCAAATGCAAATGAAGTAACTATTACGGTTAAGCCAAGCGATTTTCTTCTTCGTCTTTCTACTACACTTGGGGCAGGCAGGTAACTCTATTTCATGATTATCGAACGTTGACATATACACTCTCCATTACATTAGTTTAACAGGAATAAATAAGGTTTGAATAAAAACATGATAATCGAGCTTCCTTTTCCACCAAGTGTTAATACCTATTGGCGACATAATTCAAAACATACCTACTTAAGTAATAAAGCAAAAGAATTTAAAGCAACAACAGTAAAAATTGTCAACGAGAGGCGCCAAAAATCTGATTGTCAAAAGTTTGAAGGTGAGGTCTCTGTATTGATACAACTCTATCTACCCAACAAGATAAAGCGTGATGTAGACAATTATTCCAAAGGTGTACTCGATTCTTTAACTGGGGCGGATATTTGGCACGATGATAGCCAGGTTCGCATGATGACCGTTGAGAAGATGGATAACAACGGTGGTGTAAAAGGCGGCAAGTGTGTCGTCATTATTGATGAATATTGTTAACCGTCGCTGACTAAAAAACCATCAATACACCAACAAGGTCAATCACATTTAAAATCCAAGGTAACAACGATGACTTTTTCAAACCAACCAATATTGGTTAACGGAGACTCGTTGCCATATATCAAAACACTGTCAGATAATTCCATCGATCTTATTGTGACTGATCCGCCATACTATCGTGTTAAATCCTGTGCATGGGACAGGCAGTGGAAAGCAACCGAGCAATATCTAGCGTGGCTAAATGATTACCTTGTTGAATTCCAGCGGATATTAAAGCCAAACGGTAGTCTCTATCTGTTTTGTAGCGCAGCATTGGCCGCTGATACCGAAATTATGCTAAGAAATCACATGAGGGTGTTAAATCACATTATTTGGGCTAAACCGTTTGGCCCGTGGCGGCGACAGAAGAAAGATACGCTCCGCTCATTTTTCCCCAGCACCGAGCGAGTATTGTTTGCCGAGCTGTACGGGGCAGAGGGTACAGCAAAAAATGACGCTGGCTATGCATTGAAATGCGCTGAGTTAAAAGGTGAAGTGTTCGCTCCACTGATTGACTATTTCATCACCGCAAAAAATCAACTCAATATCACGGGCAAAGAAAAAGTATATGGGAGGCTACATGCATCGTCATTGGTTCTCGTATTCTCAGTGGCAGCTACCGAACGAAACACAGTATGAACGCTTGCAACAATTCTTTTCGCAAAAAGCAGCAGAGAAAAGATTAGCGTCGTCTCTCTCCAAAAGTCACCATCAACTGAGTTTGAAGCACGGCGAACTTCAGCGTGATTACGGTGAACTAATGAAAAACTATGCCGAACTTAAGCGACAATATCAAAACTTGCGCCGACCTTTTTCTGTCACCAAAGACGTGCCGTATACCGATGTGTGGAACTTTCCACCCGTACTGTATTATCTCGGCAAACATCCCTGTGAAAAGCCTGCAGCATTGCTTGAGCACATAATCAATGCGAGCAGTAAGCCGAAACATATCGTAGCAGATTTCTTCATCGGTTCAGGTTCGACGGTAAAAGCAGCAATTCAATTAGGTCGGCAAGCTATTGGCGTAGAGTTGGAAACAGATAGATTTTTGCAGACTAAAAAGAAATAGAAAATCTTACTCCTCAAATTAATAACAAAGGTATGATTTTTTGACGAAGCGCTACCCTTCCATCAGAAGAAGCATACCCCATCATTCAAACACTCGAAAATAAATAAAACTATCTATGAATAACATTGAAAAATACACAACGGGCACTGCCTATGGTGCCAGCGCGACGACGTTCCTGTGCGGCGTATTATCGCTCAGCGATTGGGCGTTGATTACGGGTATTATCTGTTCAGTGCTGACCGTTGGGCTGAACTGGTACTACCGGCACAAAGAATACAGGTTCAGGACAAAACCATAATGTATCCAACGTTGAGAAAGCGTCTGATTGCAGCGACAGCAGGCGGTACAGTTGCTATTGCCGCCGTATTGATTCAGTGGCACGAAGGCATCAGGCATAAACCTTACAAAGACGGTGGTGGCGTAACAACAGTATGTTACGGCAACACTGAGGATGTTGTTCACGGTAAAGAATACAGCAAAGAAGAATATGACTCGTTACTCATGGATGACTTGAATACTGCGTTAGAGACTATTGAGCGCAAAGTGACCGTTCCGTTAACTGCAACCCAAAAAGCCGCTTTAGCTTCATTTGTCTACAATGTTGGGAGTGGAGCATTTACCCGTTCAACTTTGCTCAAAAAACTCAATGCTGGAGATACTCAAGGCGCTTGTAACGAAATGCGCCGTTGGAAGTATGACGAAGGTAAGGTATCAAAAGGACTCGTGAATCGCAGGGAAGTTGAACGGGAACTTTGTTTAAATCAAAAGGCACTAATCAATCCAACTCAATGAGCCTTGGCATCGTCTGGGGCTTTTTTCAGCAGCGCTTCACACGCGCATATCAATACAATCCTGAGAATATTCACAAAAGCGACCTTGGAGAATACCAGTAATTGGTGTGCTCAGGGGCTGGCTGTTCGTGTGATCTGAGGTCGATTTTTTGAAGGTAAACACCGATGCAAGCTTTAACGTTTAAAAAACATTCAATTGTGCCGTTTGATAACGGTGACGGGAAAATCTGGTTTACCAGTGCTCACATGGTTGAATTGCTCGAATACGCTGACGAGAAATCGGTAAACCGTTTGTACAACCGCAATAAAAATGAATTTACGGACGAAATGAGCCGGGTGGTCAGTGTGACCTCTCGTAATAAAAACAAAGATATACAATACAATCGTGTGCGTGTGTTTTCTCCACGGGGAGGCCATCTTCTTGGCATGCTGGCGGATACTAAGGTCGCTAAATCATTACGTCGTTGGTTACTTGACCTGGTTGACAAAGAATCCCAGCCAAATTTGGCACTTATGGATATTAACCAGCTTAAAAAACTGACGCTGGGTGAAATGCAAAATCGCGTATTGCAAGTAAATGAATGGTCGTTGGATACATTTGGTCGTCCGGGTAGCAAGCGCATGACTATCCGTAAGCGGCACCTGAAAAAGATTCGGGAAGCGGAAAAACTGATACTTGAACTATCTCAGGTAGTTATTCCCGATTTGGGTGATTTTCCTGAGATAGATGAGGAGAAAAGACCACATGAAGAACTATGTCGAATGCATTGAGAAAAATGTGGTATCTGAATTGATAAAACAAGGCTATGACCAATCTATAGCCAGAATCAGTGCAGATATCGCAGTGGAACATTATCGCCGCCATGCCGCTAGCGCAAAAGGCAAGATTTTTTCCGATTGTCTACATGTTTCTAAAGTCTGGGCTGGAAAGTATCAGCCGCAAATAAAGAAATAATCAAGCAGTAACACTCTACCGCACCATGCCCGGTGCATATCAACCATGAGCCTTTTGGGATAGAGCCTTGAGGATAGCCGGTGGCAATCATCGCGCCTACTCATGGGCTGGTTATTCCTGGGCACGAGGCTCTATCACTAAAAGGAAATAAATGATGCAATTACCAACAGTTATACTTAATAGTGTCAATGTTCGTGTAGATAATGAGGGCAGATATAATCTTAATGATTTGCATAAATCAGCCGTTGCAGGTGGCAAAGCAACAGAATCACAAAGGCCAGGAGAATTTCTCAAAAGCCGCCAAGTCACTAGATTTATTCAAGAATTAGCCAGTGCGACAATTATCGCTCCGGTTCAGACAATTAATGGGGGTAAAAATCCTGGGTCTTGGGGACTTGAACTCGTTGCTATTCGCTATGCAGCATGGATTGATCCAAAATTTGAGATTCAGGTTTATAACACTTTCGTCGAGGCTAAACGAAAAAAGGCATTGGCGGAAATTAATCGCAATACCGCCCGCCTCGAATACAATCCGATGACCGACGCTATCAAGCATGAACGCGAAGCACAGGGAAAGACGATAGCTCCTCATCACTTCAGCAACGAAGCTGACCTGATTAACCGTATTGCGCTCAATATGACGGCATCAAAGTTCCGCGTCTATCATGATATTGGTAAAAAAGAATCCATTCGTGACTATCTAACACCAGAGCAGATCCATTGCATTACCGAATTGCAACGTGCCAACACGGTATTCATTGCTATGGGGTGGGACTTTGAGCAGCGTAAATCTACGTTAATGGGGATGTTCGATAAAAATCATCGCCTACCTTTGATTAAAGAGCAACACAGGCTAGCAGCATAATGCGGTGGCAATTTCCTATTATCGTTGCACTATTCGCCTCAATGCTGGGTACTGCCCTGTATTACCGGACACTGTATTACCATGCTGAAAAAGCACGAAAGATTGCCGTATCGGATAGGGAAAAACAACAGGTTGCCTTTGAACAGCTAAATCGGCAGATACTAACTGTTACTGCGCTGGACACACAACACACCAAAGAGCTTGAACATGATAAGAACCTTATTGCACAGCTTGAGCGCGATGTGGCTGCTAATCGTCGCCGGTTGCGCGTCAAAGCAATCTGTCACAGTGTGTCCACCAATACCGCCTCCTCCGACGTGGATGATGCAACCCGCGCCAGACTTGACGACACCGCTAACCGAAATTATTTCATCCTCAGACAACGAATTGAAATTGCAGAACAGCAAATAAACGGCTTGCAGGATTATATCCGGCAGGTAGTGCTCTCTCATCAACCGGAAAAGCAGGAATGAATAAGTGGATTGAGTGTAGTGTTGGTATGCCAGAAATTAACGGTAAGGTACTTATTTATCAAAAAGATAACAATATTCAACTAGTGGGAACCTATCTAGGAAATAGCAAATTTCACTATGCAGATTGTTGCCAAGGTATCCAGAAAACTTGTACCGCTAGCCACTGGATGCCGTTGCCTGAGCCGCCAAACACTCAAGGAAACAACCAAAATGCCAAGCAGAATTCCTAGACCTTGCCGCAAACACGGCTGCCCGCATACCACTACAGCACAATATGGCTACTGTGATCAGCATAAATACGAAGGCTGGGTGCAGCACCAACGCGGTAGAACTCGCCAACAACAAGGCGATGGACGACAGTGGGAAATTCTTAGAGCCAGAATATTGAAGCGAGATAAGTACTTCTGTCAACCATGCTTACGAAAAGGGATTGCTACCGAAGCTAAAGCCGTTGACCACATTCAGGCAAAAGCCTTCGGCGGCACAGATGACGAAGCCAATCTACAAGCAATCTGTCAGGCTTGCCACCGAACTAAAACAGCAAGTGAAAGATTTCATTAAAATGTAGCGGAGATTGTATGAAAATTTTTAGTGCTTATTTTCATCACAACGGTTTTATTGTTCAAACAGAACAAAATGAAGACTTCTGGGTATTACTTAGCAGAAGTCTAGGATGGGGAAAATTCTGTAAAGTAGATGATATGAAAGCTATTACAGGCCGTGCATCGCGCTTTGAATTGCGTGAAATACGTTTGGCAAATGAGCCAGCCCCGTATCCAGTGATTTCAGGTTCAAATGTTTTATGGCATCTGCTGGAAGCTTGCGAAGTGTTGAAATCAACGTAGATTTATGAAGATTAGTATTTAAACATTTTAAATATCTCCAATTAATAAGACGTAACTATTTTTATCTGTGCCCCACATGCCGCGGCATATCGTTCAAGTGTAGTAAAACTTGCTTTACTAGCATTTTTTTCTAATCGCGTTACCCCAGGTTGCGTAATCCCCATTCGTTCAGCAACTTGTGTAGTATTTAAGCCTGCTTGACGGCGCATGTTAATTAAAAGTTCTTGTAATTCTTCTTTTTTCTTTTCTGCAAGATATGCGGCCATTACATCTGGATTTTGCAATGCCTTTGCTTTTAATTTGCTATAAGGAATACCTTTAATCTTCATATTGTAATTCCTCTAATCTCTTTAGTGCTAATTTAATCTCTGAAGTGGGCGTTTTAGGCGTTTTTTTAACAAACGAGCGCAAAATATATATTTTTTTGCCTTTAGCAAAAGCAAAAAATGTTCGCGTAATATCTTTTCCTCCTGCTTTTAATTCAAAAAGTCCATCCTGCACAATATCAGTGTTCGGATAACGTAATTGATTACCTTGGGCTTCAAGTTTATCAAGCGCTGCCAAGATCTTACCTTGCATTAGACTATTAAAATTCAATATTTCTTCTTGTGCCTCAGGATGAAAAATGAGTTTAAACACATAATTATCTCTACTGTTTTCATCAAAAAATTATACCTTATAAGTTATTATAACTCAAGAGTTATAATCTAAAGAAGGGAGGGGGGATAAAATAACTATGGAAACAATAGGTTAGGATTGGATGGCCTCGTTTACTCACATCGCCGCAGGTTAGAAACCTTTTTATCGGTACCCCCACCGCGTGATTAATAGGAATTTTCAATTATGTCAGGGGTAACCCTTCAAAAAGGGCAATCAATAAAAATGAACCACAACCCGAAAAAGGGCTCCCCTCAACACCAAAACACTTCAATAAGCAAGAGCGCTACTGGTTTAAGGTTCTCGGCGAGCGTCTAGAAGCTATGGGCGTGATGACTGTTCTTGATGGTATGGCGCTTGAGTTACTGGTTGGTGCTTATATCGAGTGGAGACGTCACCGTGACGTTATCGAGCAGGAGGGGGATTCTTATAAAACAACCTCAGCCGATGGCAGCGTGATGATCCGTCCTCACCCTCAAGTGGCAATGATGGCTGACGCCTGGAAAAGAGTTTGCAAAATGTAGGCTGAATTCGGCACGACTCCAGCCAGCAGATCAAAAGTCAACGGCAATGCTTCGGCTCAAGTCGACCCGTTTGCAGAACTTTTAAAAAGTAGGGAAGATTAATGACTGTAGTTAATGATGGGAGCCGTTATGCTGAACGTGTCGTAGCAGGCAATATTATTGCTTGCGAATATCTACGCTTGGCTTGTCTACGCTTTCTCGATGGCTTGAAAAACGGGGAAGATCGCGGCATTTATTTCAGTAAGACTCGCGCCCAGCATGTTCTTAATTTCTATCAGGTTATCCCACACGTCAAAGGCAACCTTGCCAATCAGTCAATTGATCTAATGGATTGGCACACCTTTATCCTGATTAATATTTTTGGTTTCGTTATTCCATTGATTGATGAGAAAACCGGTGAAATTATTCTCAAACCAGACGGAAAGCCAGTGATGGTGCGGCGTTTTCGCACTGCCTACAACGAAGTGGCGCGAAAGAACGCCAAGTCTACACTTTCATCGGGTATTGCCCTGTACATGACGGGGGCGGACGGCGAAACAGTACACAAAGTATTAAACAAGGCGCTAGGAAGCCAACAGGCGCTCGCCTGGGATGACGAAGACGGCAATGTGTTAATTGGTTTGGTTGGTAATGACAAAGCCACCACCTCGCTGGTTTGGGGCGAAAATATTCTCACCTGTGACACCTAGCAGAGTATCCGTGAACGCTTTTCGGAATACCAGGTCGCAGGGCAACGGGTAGGTGATGACTCAGATCACGGTGAAGCTACGCTAACGGCACTCCGCGCTAGAGCCAAGGATAGCCAAATCACCCGGTATCGCCCACAACATATCCAGCAATCCGGTAATGCAACAGGGGCCAGTTGTCGCGCTCGGAGTGAATTTGAAGCCAGGCAGCGCGCAGCCAGAACAGAGGAAACCACCTATACGGTACAAGGCTGGCGGCAAGGTGATGGCAGTCTGTGGAAGCCTAATCAGCTGGTGATTGTGTTTGATCCAGTGTTGGGTTTTAACAACCGTGAACTGGTCATTAGCGAGGTGGTGTATACGCAGGATGAAGGCGGTACATTATGTGAACTGAGAGTCGGGCCAGAAGCCGCCTATATTCCTCCGTTTGAGGAATTGAAAGCACAAGAAGAAACGGATATAGATATATAGATGTGCAGCAAATATATTATTCTCTGAACACAACATCGACACGTCCAGCGGATACAGCACGACGAGCAGGCCCAACTACAATTTGGACGTCACGTCCAAGTCGAGTCAAGCAATCAAGCATCTTAGATTCACTGATTCCCCGAAACTGCCCACGCAGCATCTTGGATAATTTAGATTGAGGAATACAGAGGACTTCAGCAGCATGTAACTGACTCCATTTTCTACCTTGTATAATTTCACCGATTTTAGTTGCAAGCTGTGCTTTTACCAGCATCTCATCAGAATCAGCCATGCCTAAATCAGCATAAATATTACCACTACCTTCCTCAATTTCTATCATTTTTGTCTCCTTTGAAATGTGATTCAGCTGCTTTTAGTCGTTCCAGAATCAAGCCCATATCTGGTTTGGGTGTTGCAATACCACGTGTTGACTTCTTTTGAAAACAATGAAGTACATAAACTGTATTTTCAAATTTAACGGTGTAGACTGCTCGAAACGTACCAGCAACTGAGTTTTCGACAACTTCAATAACACATGCTGAACCGAATCCCTGTAAAGATTTAGCTTGTTGGTGTTTCTTTCCGGCTTGTGTTTGATGCAACGCATAACCGAATGTGTCTTGAACATCACTCGGCATCACCTTCAAGTCTTTCTTGGATGAACCAAGCCAAAATAATTTTTTTATGTGCAGTCCCATTACTTAATTATACCCATATGGATATAATTAACAACTTTTAATTTGGAGTAATTTAATGAAAAACGCCCTAGCCATACTACAGAGAGGCTTGTCGCGCCTTTGGTCGCGGGCATTGGTGCAAAGACTCGACAGTACAAAAGCGTGTCAGACCGTCGATGCTGGCTTATTGGCTGGCGAGGCAAAGCACGGTGTGGAATATCTAGAGCCTTACGGTTTTACCTCGACCGCGCATTCTGGCGTAGAAGGTGTAGCGCTATTTCTCGCTGGCGATCGGTCACACGGCATTGTCATTAACGTTGCAGACCGACGCTATCGGATCAAGGGTCTCAAAAGCGGTGAAGTGGCTATCTATACCGACGAAGGCGATAGCATCGTGCTTAAGCGTGGCCGGTTAATCGAAGCGACAACAGAAACGTTCATCCTGAATGCTAAAAACAAGGTGGTACTGAATACCACATTAATTGAAACACCTGGTGCAATCAAGGCGGAGAAATCGATTACGTCTGCTGCGGAGGTGCAAGATAAAGTCGGTTCATTAAGCACAATGAGGAAACAGTACAACAGCCATGCTCATTCAGGTGATAGCGGCGGCATGACCGGTACACCTACTCAAGGTATGAAATAATATGATGACAGGCATCCCTATTCAACATGATGACCGATTAAACCGTGCGGTGATTATATCGCTGTTCACCTGGCGACGCGCTGAACCGGATGATGACACCGATACACCATTTGGGTGGTGGGGTGATACCTGGCCGACGGTACAAAATGACCGGATTGGCTCTCGATTGCATCTGCTGAAACGCACAACCTTAACCCATCAAACGGCGCAAAAAGCGAAGGAGTATATCGCTCAGGCACTCAAGTGGATGACGGAGGACGGGGTAGCGCTTCGTGTTGATATTGAGGTCGTGCGTTCAGGCATCGATAGATTAACGGCAATCGTCACCCTGACCTTACCTGACCATCACATAAAAACAATGACCCTCAACAATTTGTGGAGCGTAATCCATGCAAACTAGCGGTTTTTCGCGCCCGACACTGCCCCAACTGATAGACACCCTTCGCGGTGCTTTACTTACGCGGTTTAATGAAGATAGCGTGTTGCGCCGTCTTGATGCTGAAGTGTACGCGAGAGTACAAGCCACTGCCATTCACACCCTGTACGGCTATATCGATTACCTGGCGCGTAATATCTTGCCGGATTTGGCCGATGAAGACTGGTTGACCCGACATGGGAACATCAAGCGTTGTCCCCGAAAAGAAGCCACCAAAGCGAACGGTTTTGTTCGCTGGGAGGGTGTACAAAGTGTCCTATCGATGCGCGCTGACACGGAAATACACCGCGATGATGGGAAATCTACACCACAACTACCCCGACAACATCAGCAAATGGTGTACTTCGCGTACCCGTCGTTGCAAAAAGCAGCGGTCAGGCGGGTAATTGCAAAGACGGTATCGCACTACGTCTGGCAACCCCGATAACGGGACTGTCGTCTACCGGCTATGCCGATAACATCAGGACAGGCACCGATATTGAAGATCTGGATAGCTGGCGACAACGCATCATGGCCCGCTGGTACGATACGCCACAAGGTGGTGCGGATAGTGATTATGTTCGCTGGGCAAAGGAAGTTTTAGGCATCAGCCGCGCCTGGACACATCGCCATAAGAACGGTATTGGCACGGTTGGGGTGATGGTGGCGAGTGATGATGCTCGACCATCCGGCACCCACAGAGGAAATTTTAACCAAAGTCAAAGAACACCTCTTACCACTTGCCCCCGTTGCCGGAAGTGGCTTAACTATTTTCCCCGTTACAGCAAAAACCGTTGCTATTTCGATAACCTTATCAACGGATACGCCAGAAATTCGGGCGGCAGTAATTGCCGAAATCAAAGCTTTCTTACAGCGAGAAGGAGAGCCTGGCAGCAAGCTTTTTCTTTCAAGACTCGCGGAAGCCATCAGTCTTGCCGCAGGTGAAGTCGCTCATCGCCTGATTACACCAACGAAAGATATTGAATTAACCCATACGGAAGTGCCGGTATTGGGTGAAGTAACGTGGGCAAAATATAAGGAATAAGTGTCATGAGCCATCTGGACGAAGAATATACGCAATTGTTGCGCGCGTTATTACCGCCTGGTCCTGCCTGGGATGAAGAAGATCCGCTGATTAAAGGGCTGGCCCCTTCTTCACTGGCACAGGCTCATCAACACGCCGATAGCCTGATGATTGAAATTAATCCGGCCCAATCGGTTGAATTAATTAACCGCTACGAGAAATTATGCCGGTTGCCTGATAAATGCCTCGCTAATAGAACGCAAACGCTAGAAAAAAGACAACAAGTGCTTGATGCCAAGGTCAATACAGTAGGTGGCATTAATGCGGCTTTTTTCAAAAAGCAGTTGGAAATATTGGGCTATCCAACAGCAACAATAGAACAGTTTCACCATCTTGATGCTACACCCGATCCGTCTTGGGGTGACAAGTGGCGTTACTACTGGCGGGTGAATATTCCTGCCGAGGCGAATGTACGCTGGATTAGCTGTACCAGTTCTTGCAATGAGTCAATTCGGACATGGGGCAATAGCGCAGTGGAATGCGTGATTGAACGCCAATGTCCTTCACATACCCAAGTCCTTTTTGCCTACACCAAAGGAGAAAATAATGCATCGCATTGATACGTCCACTGCCCAAAAAGATAAGTTCGGGCAGGGGAAAAACGGGTTTACCAACGGTGATCCAACTACTGGCACCCCGTCGACAAAATTGAATAGTGACATTTATGATGCACTACAGGAAGAAGTGTGTACTGTGGTTGAGCGTTCAGGTATCCGATTGGATAAAAGCCAGCATGACCAGCTTTATCAGGCAGTGAAAAAATTGTCTGAAACAGAAGCGAATAACGCTAAAACAGCGCTGATTGACGGCTCCACAGTAGATTTGAATACTTAAGCAAGCTGGCAAAAGCTATCGAAAATAACCCAAAATTTGCCAAAATCGTGGCGCAGCGTTTAAGCCAAAAGCTGACGAAAGATGAAAATGGCGCTGACATCCCAGACAAGAATCTTTTTCTGAAAAACCTTGGTTTAACGGAAACGGTGGATTGTGCAAAAAACGCACTGGACAAACGTACCGGCGGCACCGTCAATGGCAACCTCCATGTGACCCAATCAGTGCATATTGGTGATAACGACTCAGGGCTACGAGCCGATGGTGACGGCAACGTGGCATTTTATGCTAATAATGCGAAAGTAGCTTCCTGGAATAATGACAGATTGCATTGGTTAAAGAGTGTAGAAATTGATGGAACCATCAATATCCATAGTAATTTGCATATCTCATGGGGCGGCAGAACCGCGATTTATCAAGAAAATGGTGATGTAACTGGCCCGATTTGGAGTGGTGCGTTAAGTAGTTGGCTTAATATGCAGATTAGCAATCGAGGAGCAAAAAATACTGCTCACCTCGCTACGAATGGATGGTGGAAATGTGGTGATACTGGGCTTATCAGGCAATGGGGCATCACGCCACCACTGTATGCAGGACAGGTTTATACCGTGACGTTGCCTTGTCCGGTTCTTCATGCCATCTTATCGGCGACAGCGACAGTGAAATACAAAGGTATTGCCGCAGAGGGTAATTTAGGCACCTATGTTGAAATAAAAGAAAAATCGTTAATTATCAGTGCTGATTATACAAGGACAGCGATTCAAGCGCCCAGAACATGGGAGTTGGTTTATTACTAACCCCAGATTATCACTCTACTTTTTTGGTGCTTCCGACCACTCAATATCCGGCGCTTTGCTGATATCGACACGGTTTAGCAGCACCCGGTATTTTTTCCAGGCCAGTAGTGATACTTTTTCGGCTTCTGTAGCTATGTCGAGGTCTGACGCATCCTGTAACGGTGCTATAATTTTTGCTGCTTGCTCAAGCAGATAGTCTCGTTTATAGGTGGCCTGCTCCCTGAGTTCACCTGCCGTGTAGATACGTGGAACAACTTGACCATCAATAAAACACCATTTTCGGTTAGGGGCTGCCTCTTTAGGCCATTCGGATACTTCTGCTATGCTGCACTCATCGGGACAGAAGCCATTAATATCGTAACCCATTGAGCGTATTACACCATCGGCTTCATATTCGATTTTCATCGTATCGGGCTGAAAGCTTTTTTGGCACTCATACCAGTCTTGACCATCTTCCGAGATAAGAAAAATTGCACCAACAGCGTGTTCTAGCGATTTTTTATCAACAGATTCAGGATGGTAGCGTTTAAAATTTTTAATATTTTTCATTACATGAACCACACATTTATCCAGTTGCCGTTAACGTTTTTTTGTAAGATACGGCGCTGAACATAATCCACATAGGCATCAACGTTTCCGTTATACACGCCGGTTATTACATAATGAGGTTCATCACGATAACCTGTTCCTCTCCATATCTGAATCTCCTGCATATGTCCCAGTCGAATATCCCGTACAAAGGTTGTGTTAACATAATCCCAGGTAGCGCGACCATTCACTTTGTTATCCACCCAGCCGCTGAGATGCCCACCCCATAATGATCCGTGGATATTGCCATCTTCTTGATAGGTAGCGCCTGCGGCATGAATGGCTTGGGGGGAGTAAAAATGCCCGTTTTTATTGAATACCCAATCCCCACCGCCGTCATTGCCGTTGTTTAGCCGAACGCCATCACTCCCCTTGTCTTAGTAAAGCCACATGCGAACGCTACCATCCTGATTATGAAAACCCAGATGCTTGCGGTTATCCCCCTTCAGTAAGAGTTGACTACCTTGTAAAATAATGTCGCCATTGACGGTGCCACCGGTACGTTTGTCCAGTGCATTTTTTGCACAATCTATTGTTTCCAACAAACCAAGGTTTTTTGTAAATCTTATTTTGGTGAAAAATTCATCTAAAAGCATTGATGACAAGGCTTAAATGAAGAATAAATAGAGAAAAAATGAAAAAGTAGCCGCTATTTTTAGGTCAAAAAACGACCAAATCATCAATTTATGCTCAAAAATGCCAATTTGCACAAAATTTAAACAGTCTTTAAGGGAGGTAATTCAGGATAAAAGTATCAACAAATCCTAGTCAAAAACCACAGCTAAGATTCCATTATTTTTTAACAATAGAGTTTTATACTGAAAAATTTGAATGTTTAAACAACAAAAAAATCATAAGGAAATTAACAATGAATCAAGAGAATTTACCAAAAAAATATAATCATGCGAATGAAATGTTAGAAATAAAAAACTATGCTGAATTTAAAAATAAAGTTTTAAGTAATATTCCCAACTTGAAGTTGATGGCAAAAGGTTTTATGCAAGAGCATATAAAAGAATTGACAGGGCAAGATATAGACCCGGACAAGGTGCGCTTGTATTCATTTAAATCAGCCTCACCTTTACCTAAAACATATTCTGGATGGGAATATTGGGACCCAATAAAATCCTTAACATTAACAGAACTTGCGTTCAAAAATTTTAGTGCTCATGACCAAGACTTAACTTCAGATGATTTAAAATTAAACTATGGCGTTTATAAAGAAGACACAAAAGAAAATTACACAGGAATTTTCAGGTTTGGTAAAGAGTATTTTGGAGAAAAAAATCAAGTCAGAATATTGCCATCTGATTTAAGAAAAATATTAAATGAAAATGACTTTTATGCGCTGGTGAAAAACAGCCTTAATACCTTTTGGGAAAATCATGAAGACGATATGCTCACTTTAGCTAAAGCAGACTTTGTTTCCAAAGCGAGACAATCTATGTTAGAAGGACTTCTCTCTGATAATGATTACAAATTCGTCATGCAAACAGTGGTTCCTCATATTCCTTTAGAAGGTCCAGTTACAATAAATCAATTGTCAAGTAAAAATCACTCACATGGATGTGTGTATACTCTGGATATTAATGGTTATATATCTAATGATATTTTACGATTTATAAAAAATGATGGTCATGAAATACTCTATATTCCTGGTGAAAGAAGGCCATTTGAGGTTTTTGAGAATGATAAAGAAATGCGTCACTGGATTGTAAAACAAGCTAAAGATCCCAAAAAAAGTTCTAGACTAGAAAATCATTTCTCTCTGTATGATCGTCAGGATGGGATTTTTCATACCGGAGTAGATAATGGTCTGCTGCATTTAGCGTTAAGGTCATGGGATGTAAAAGAGATTGATAAGTATGGTAATTATTTCTTTGTGGATGATGCACTTTCGACTGTTGTAAAAAAAACAAAAGAAAGAAGTTTTAGTGATGCAGATACCATAATAAAATCAAATACCGAGGTTAGCTGGGAGCAATGGCTCGGTTATACAAAAATAGCTAATCAAATTTTTGGCCCTATCATTGGATTAGTCGGCGGGGCTTTTGGGGCAGGTTTGGCTACAGGTGCGTTCGTTGCTCAGATCGGGATGGAAGTTCACCAAGCCGTAATTGGGGATACCGAAGAAGAACGCAAACAAGGTTTTTGGGCAGCAACTATAGATATTGGTACAACGTTACTGTTTGCTGGATTTGCCAAGTTTATTAAAGTAAAAACTGAACTATCAGAATTAAGTGAATTAGCAGATGTCAATACAGAAGTTAATATTGATAACCTCGTAGAAAAACAAGCAAGTGGTTTTATAAAAGGAATAAATAAAAGTATTTCTGTAGTAAAAGTAGCAGAAGATAAAAACGGAAGAGATATTTGGAGGAAATATGACCCCTTAACGGAAAAGGTATTGGGTAGATGCTATTATCGTGCTGATGATGGCACACTTGAGCCGATCCCTCTTCCTCTGAGTGATCGTCTGAATAAGATTCGTACTCAAGGGCTTACTGGTGGCCGAAGACTAGGAGTCGCTGATCCAAATCTAAATCACTCTCCAGAAGAATTACATAATGAAATCATCCCAGATTTAGATTTTCTGAGGGCTGAAGCTCCAGCTGAAGAGGATCGTGCCTATGAGCCAATGACAATGGAGGAGTTGGAAGAGTTTAGACTTGAAGAATTAGATGATCAAGAGGCCATGGAAGTTCTTACTGAAGATGTCGAAGTGATTGATTCTGAAATGGTTAGGTTGGGAAAAAGGATCGGTAGTGGATTTTTTAGTGATGTCTATCAAGATCCAAATGAGGACGGCTTTGTCATAAAAAAGCTGAAAAGAACAGGTTGTCAACCTAGCAATAGTAGTAGTGAGGAATCAAACAATTCAGTTTCTTCAAGTTCGGTTTCTTCAAGTTCGGTTTCTTCTTATTCTTATTCTTATTCTTTTGATAAAAGATTAGAATTGGCTAAAGAAGAGGCCTCATTATTTGGAAAATATTATGGCTATGACAGTGTTAAAATCATTAAAACATCTAAAGATGTTTACATAAAAATGATAAAAATAAACGGTGTAAAAATAGATAAAGTTCCTAAAGATGGTTTTAAGGCAGGAGCAATATCGAAGCTTTGGGAGATGATTGTTGCTTTAGATAAACTTGGAATATGGCACAATGATATATCACGCAGTAATATACTATATGATAGTGAAAATAATATTTTTTATCCGATAGATCTCGGTAGTTATGATTCATCTAGTAGTCGTGATGTTATTAAAGAGTATACAGAAAATAGTGTTGATAAAATTAGAACTATTTCTAATTATATAAAAGAAAACACAAAGAGTGATTATAGTGACGAGGAAAATATGAACTAAATTGTATTGAAACCAGCCCTACAATAGAGGGTGTTCAGAATTCTGTGTCACGATAAAAACATTACAGCGTGATCACATTATTTAATCGCCCATCAAAATAAATGGCTCACTGCGACAATGTCAAATTCTAGTTATGGATGGGCATTTTCCACTGCTTTTTCGCGTTCATTAGCCCCAGATAAAGCAGTTTTAACAGACTATTTTCGTTAGGGAATGAGCCTTTGGTTTTCGTCAGTTTGCGAAGCTGCCGGTGAACTGACTCGATGGCGTTGGTGGTGTAGAGCACCTTGCGGATATCCGCCGGGGAGCGGAAGTACCCCGATAAATTTTCCCATTTTCGCTGCCACGACTGGATAACCAGCGGATATTGCTGACCCCATCTAGTTTCAAGCGCATCCAGCGCCGTTTCCGCCGTCGATTTTGATACCGCGCGGGGCTTTGTTGGATAAATAGATTTTATGCTGCTAGCCCAGTGAGACGACTGATCCCAGAAACGTAAAATCATGCAGTTAGGTCTCATGAAAAAACGATAAACCTGTGGTAGCAAGCATTTTATACCAAAAATAGCATGGGAAAACAGCATGATTATCTATTATTCAACAAAGCCACATTTTGCTTAAAAAACAAATGAGGAATAAGAGGTTTGAAATGATTAAGACCTTCCATGATTTTCTTAGTAAAACAATACCAGACGGCTTTGGCGGTATGTCGGAGCGGCGGTACGTGTGGAGTCATCTCCGTATTGAGCAGGCGCGGAAGGTGTGGTTAGCTGCACAACGTGCTGCTAAAGTTGATAGCTTGCAAACAGGCCTTAGGCCCGGCGGTACACGATTTATAGGATATGAAGAAATGGAAAAGAAATTAAATAAAAGCAGAACAACAATTTGGAGGATGGTAAGAAAGCGCGAACTGCCCGAACCGAAGGTGACACAGGGTGGACTTTTTCTTGGTTGGCCAGAGGAAACTTACAGAGAATGGATTGAATTACAGAATAACTAACTAGACCCATTGCTTGGCCTTGATTTTTAACTTAACCTCGTGGTAATTTACATAATCTACTGATTTTATTGGTGCACCCTGTAGGACTCGAACCTACGACCTACGGCTTAGAAGTGAGTAGATTCACCTTATAATTCATTGATATACCGCATCTTTCCTCGCTCTCACGTCAAAAGATGACTTCAGATACCTATGGATACTTCATCATACTTGCAGATACTTGTCCCAAATTTGTCCCACTAAATATAGCTCAGCGTCTTTATCTTTCAAGCAGCATTAGAGTAAAGCATTTTTTTATTATCAGGTGCGCCGTAAAACCCCGTCCTTCAGGGCGGGGAGGATGTCAAGTCTAAAATTAATCACAATTCACAATAGTCAATTACCTGTTTGGTCTGACTCACACAAACCCACTTACACTCAACCAACAACTAGTTAACAACTTCCTCCAACGTTGCTAATATGATGCCCCTGTGATAGGGGCTATTGGGCTATTCGTTTTGTGCTTGCCGCTGATGCCATATCGAATTAGCCGGCATTTCTACACGAATATCTAGCCATGTCGATGGTGGAATATCGCACTGTTCACCATCAACGTAATAAGCTTTACCATCAATATTTTCTTTAGCTCGCCAGTTTTGGAAATCTTCCGGTAAATGAGCGTGTTGTCGGTGAAATGTTTGTATCTCAATTTTGCCATCAGAGAGAATTTTGTCTTTGACATAGACAAGCTCTAATCCGTTAATATCTTTAGGTATTGAGACTCCACCATTCACACCCCATGCACCGTCAGCGTTATAACCTAATATCTCCGAAATCAAATATTTTCCGGTTCCTAACCGCTGCACTTTTGCACCTTCTGACTCCTCATTCGTTTCAAAATTTCCATTAGCGTAAATTTTGATAATGGGTGATGCTTTTTTGACAAAGCCATTGCCGTCAACAATATATTCGCCTGTTACCATCATTATGCCGCTTGTGTTGTATGGAATATCGATTATCCCACTATCTCCATAGGCAAAAAACGCACTATTAGGAGAAGTTTGAAGCGCGCACACAACACCATCTTTTCTTTCTACCATCAGGCCGGAGTAATCGTTGCCACTTTTGATAACGATATTGCCGGTTCTGAGTACTTCCTGTGAATTTTTCTTAGCATAGTTGTCGTCACAGGCTTTTTGGCTCAGCATTTTGTCAGTAGCACTACCTGGCGATTGTACAACATCAGTTTTATCCAGTTTGTCGGCAACAGTTTTACTTATCGCTTCAACACTACTTGCATCGGCTTTACCTTTTACGGCTTCCTTGATTTCATCGATATCACTTGCATCGGCTTTACCTTTTACGGCTTCCTTGATTTCATCGATATCACTTGCATCGGCTTTACCTTTTACTAATTCCTGCAATGCCTTAATCGATTCAAGTTTAACCGCTTTGCCACTCGGTAAAGTGAGTTCAACAACACCGTTTTCCCCCATCCAGGTATCCATGTTTTGCAGAAAGTAGAGGATGTAAGTGTTAGCTGCAACCAGTGCTCTTGCAGCGTCAGAATTATTATTTGGCTCAGTGAGATTAATGGTATAAGTGGTATCTGTTGCTGAAAATGTTGCTTCTTCTGCAAGAACTAATTCCGTATTACTGTTAACCGCTTTAATCATGTAAGGATAATTCACATCACCGTTTTTAATCAGCATCAACATGCCGGGGGATACTAACGGATTATTGCTATTCCATTTTGTGCCTGAGCCTTTGACAATAGCAGAGCCTGACACGACGGTTATTGTGCCTGTGTTGTATATCATGATTTTTCTCTAGAAATAAAGGTCGAAGTCAATAACGTATGATGGGGTGCTGTAGCTGATATAATCAATTGCCGAAGTATCTACAAATACCCATTCAAGGTTTCTTCCCTGCTGAATAGTTATTGTATTGCCTTGGAAACGATAACCCCCCGCTTTGCAATATGTCCAGTTTTGATAAACGCGATCTATCATTTCTGCGCATTCATTTGCTTGTAACATGGGCCTGTCAAAGGGGGCTGTTACACCCTGTTGAGTCAGGGTGATATTAGCACCAACCAGAAAAGGTAAATAATGAGAGGAGTAACTCACTGTTCCTTTTTGATTGTAAATATTAAGACCGTAATCTGCTGGTACTAGTGTAAAATCAGTCGTAAATACCAGTACGTAAACATCGGTTTGTGCGGTGCTATAAATATTTTTATTGTCTCTAGAGATGGAAACAACTGCATTTTGATTTGTCGGCCTGATAAAAACTAGACTTTTACCAATACTTGGAACAGTGTTAGGGATTTGATAAGTGCCATTAGCACTTATCGATATTTTCTTTCTAAAAACACAATACCCTAACTTTGATTGCTGAGTTATTTCTACTGCATTACCTAAACCACCAATAAATAATCCATAGTCACCGCTAGTTGCTTGTTTTGGATAGCCATAAACATCTATTTTATACACATTTTCGTACTGTTCACCGTACAAAAATGTTCCTCGGTCTGAAACCCCTCCTCCTCGGCCACCCCAAAACCAGTAGATACCCCAACGATCCCAGTTACACTTTAATTGATTTCCTTCAACTCGTATATTTTCAAGTCTCAGTTGACGCACTGCATAACTTCTTGATATTTGATATAGTCTGGATATAACTTTAGGAACGATTATCAAATTATATTTTTCTGCTTCGGGTATTGTAAAGCTGTGATTTCTTTCTCCTAAATCATGATTTGTTGTACTTAAAAGCTTTGTCAGTATTTGACTTTTATCCGTTATTTCAACAGGTTTAAAGCTATCATTTAAATCAACAAACAAACCGTAATCTGACATTATGGCCTCCTGCCGAGCTTTATTACGCCACCAGAAGTGGGATAAACGGCAAGACCTGTGTTATCTAACACAATTTTTGAGGCATCTCCCATGATTTTAAAGTCTTTATTAATTACTAAGCGATTGAATTCTGCGATACCTGTTTCACCATCTATCTTGAAACCGGCATTCTCGGCCTGATAATTTTTTGACTGAATAACAGAGCCGATTAATAATTCTTCAATCGTTCCTTGGTCAATAAATATTGTGCGCAAAAATACCTGACCGTTTTTGATAACAAACATCGGCTCCATCTTGCCATTAGCCGGATTGTAGACAATGAAAGTCTGCGCGCTAAAGCCAATCTGTGTACTGACTTTACCGTTTTTAAGTTCAGCACCAATCACCATGCCAGCGTCATAATCCACACCGTCGTAATGAATCTTGACTAACGATGTCCAGGTTGCAGAAGCTTCGCCTTTTTTCATGTCATATTTGGCTTGTAACGCGTTTTGAGCAGCAGCCCACGATTTATCTGCTGTCGCCCTGACCTGATGGATAGATTCGACCAAGGCGTTGGTCTCGGTTACCACATAATTGTCAACCCTGACAATTTCGGCTTTCATCTTGCCGTTTTGGCGCATGAAATACTGTGTATTGCCGTTAAGCCCCTTCGCGTTTTCCAGTATTGCTTCTGTGCTGCTGTCTATTCCTTTTTTTAACTGCTTAATCGCTTCCGTATCGTTAATTTTTTTATCAATTTCATCAATGATACTACTGGCATCAAATTCTGATTCCCCCCGCACAAACTCTGTCCACGGTGACTGATTACCCGATTTATCAACCAGTCTTGCACGAAAATAAAAAACCACCCCTGCGGCCAACCCTGACATTTCATGAGTCTTTGACGGATAAGGAATATCAGCCAGTAGCATAAGCCCTTCACCATCATTGGTTTGACTATATTGAATCTCTGTTTTTAACGTGTCTTCCGTGTTTTCACTAAACCCCCAATTCAGCTTAATACCAAAGACTAACGTGGACGCTCGGAAATTAATAGGTATGGGCGGTTCACCTTCTTTCCCTTTCAACACTGTCTCAGGCGCATTCGCCCAGATCGATGAGATATCAGATGAGTTTATGGCTCTGACTCTCACCTGATAACGTCCGGCATATATCCCTTGAACTTCAAAACTCGATGTTGACGTTCGAGGTAGACTCACCCAGTTATTATTTCCTCTTCGCCATTGTGCCTCATAGGCAATCGCATTGTCTGTGGCATCCCAGTCAGCTCTTAACGTTGTGACGGCAATCCCTTGATTGATTTGGGTATAAGCAGAGATATGTACGTTTTTCGGGGGTGATTGAACACCCGGTGGGATGACAGTAATCGGTCTTTTATCAATCCTGGCTCCCGAATCAATATGCTCATATTTATCTTGATTGTGGAAAGTCCCTGTGATGGTATATGTATTATCAGCATTGTCCTGAATGCTAATTACGCGATAAAGCTGAATCGCCAAGTTATTGGCATCTACTGTCCAAACCGCATTTTTTTCAATGGGTTGAGAATAACGGGCTGTTACAGTGATAATCTTGTCGTTAACCGCCTGGACTGTTCTTGCTTCTGATTTCCCCTCCGGCAAATTAATGATAAGTCTGTCTCCCGATTTAATATCCGCTTTCCTGTCGAGCGTAATTTTTCTCTCATCAACAGATGAAACCCTGCCACCAATAATTCGCCCTGCAAGATTTACATCCGCCACGCCGATAATCTGTCCAGGCGTTGGAATAGCACTTCAAGCCCTGTTGAAAAGGTAATCGTCCTGTCATAAGCATTCGTTAATAATATCCAGCGTCCACGTCGGTTTGCTTCTGATTGCCGAGTGCAACCAATCGCCGAAATATCCGTTTTACGCACACCATAACGACGCTGCAATTTGCTATCAGAGACCGCCTCAATGGCATCATGACTGTGATTATCGGCATCCGAATAAGAAACCAGTACCTGTGTATAACGGTTTTGCTGGCTACCTCCTGAATATGTCAACTTCCCATCGACGATGTTCGCTTGTGTGAAAATCCGAAAGACATCCGAGGGCATATCAGCCACCGCTTTGACAGAATTATCCGCCCAAAAAGTCATGCCTCTAAAAATGCCCACAATATCACGCAATAGCTGATAAGCCGATTCCTGAGACTGAATATAAATATCACATAAAAAACGAGGTTCTTTACCTGAACCACCTTGACCGTCAGGAACGTTTTCATCGCAATACTGGGCTATCTGGTATAAATCCCATTTATCGATTTGTGTGCTAGTAATCCGCTCTCCACAGCCATACCGATTATTCAAAACCAGGTCATAAAAAATCCAGGCGGGATTGTTCGTTGCGGCCAGCTTGAAGGTTCCATTCCAGACGTTCGAATAAGTTCGGTTTACAGGGTCATAGTTTGAGGGTACTTTTACCAACAAACCACCTTTGGGGCGCAGGCTGACTTTGGGGATGCGATTATTAAATTGCCGGGCATCAAAGGTGATAAACAATAAAGCGGTATTAGGATATCTTAATTTTGCATCAATCACCTCAGTTAGGGCTGCAACAACCACTTTATCGGCAATTCGCGCCGTATTTTTGTTAGGGGTGAGACGACGAACACGCAATTGCCAGCCTGTTTTGACAGCAGGCAAATCAACACGGTGTGTACGCTGATATTCGCTGGTTGTTTTTCCATCAAAGGCAGCACGCAACACTTCTTTGTAGCCACTCCCATCCGCTGACAGGTCAATGGCATAATCGATGCGGTAACCGGAGGTATCGCCATTATCATGTTGTTCAAGAAGTTGTGGTACAGAGAAACGTAACCGAATAGCTGATAGCTGGATATTATTTACCGACCTGATATACGGCTGTTCATCTTTTAACTCCCTGCTAATGCTAATTTCATTGTCAACTGAAGGAATGCCTTTAATGTATTCCTGTTGCTCACTGCCCGGACGAAACTCCCATGTCACGCCCTCAAGGTTTTTACTGCCATCAGCATTACCAATAGGCGTACCATCCAGAAAAATACGGGTAGCATCTAACCCACCGGCAATTTCTCCTTCAGAAATAGCAAAGAGTAATTTTGCGGTTGATTCCGATAACAAACTATCGGGTGACTCTACCGGTTTATGCCCGCCATCTTCACCGCCTTTCGCCCCAAAAATAAGGTTTGTCATATTTCACCCATAAAAAAAGTCGCCTCAGCGACTCAATGTCCATCATTAATGCTATCTTTGGTCTTCGGTGTAAATCCCTGCGGATATGATGGCCCCACCTATCTCTTTTCTATCAAGCGTATATAGCAACGGCACTGGATTACCCTGGGCAGTCGTATTCACCGCACCACCAAACGCATAAGACGGTTTATTATCGGCGTCCTGACGAACGGTAGCGCCAGGCGGTTGCGGTGACAACATTTGCGCTATACCGCCTAGTGCCATTGATGCACCGCCTAACGCTAAAGCGCCCCCCATAAACCCACCTGCACCAAATGCTGCCCATCCTGCTGGCCCTAACATCATTGCTGCCCCTATCATGGCCACCCCTAACATCGTCTGAAAGAAGCCACCTGGTTTGCTGCCCTTAATTATCGGCGCTATTCGAATATCCTCTTTTGTGTTCAGGTGAAATTCATCTTCGCCAATATTCCTTTTCCCCTTGAAGACCGCAAACTCAATTCCCTTCAAATGCGCATCAGCCAAATAACGCTCAAAGCCTGAGTAAAGCACACATAATGCTTTAACGGCTTCTCTTGGGGAGCTAATCGCCAATTGATGGACGCGTCCAAATTTTGCGCCCAGTTTTCCATATAGCCTAACCGTTTTTAGCTCACTCATGCCCATTCTTTCCTTCTGACAATCTTGACGGTTCGGTCACGCCAGTAATCACTGTAGGGCGTGACACGGCTTAATTGCCCGTACAAATGATGCAGCAGCATGCCGTTATCCAGCAAAACACCTGCATGATTAGCGACATCAGCCTGAACCTGTATAATAACCACATCACCCACTTTGGGCATATCATCAATTTCAACGAAACCTTCTTTGGTGAAATTCTCCATATAACGGTTTTCACCCTGTTCCCACCATGGATAAGTGACACTATAATTATGCAATATGATACCGTGTTCTTGCCGAAAATAATCAACAATCAGGGTCCAGCAATCAGCGTAACCCAAAACAAACGCTCTTCCCGTTAATTCACGCTCACCCCTTGGTTGAATAATACGCAAATCCCCCTCGGGCCACGACACAATTATCCACGGTAATTCACTGACATCGCATTGCAGATTATCTATTTCACTTGGGTGTGTTGTCACGCCGTCGCCACAATGAGAATGGACGATAGCAACAGGCAGTCCCCAGTCTTCCGCATTGGCATAATCTTCCGGTGATAATGCGAAATGTTCAGTCGGATTTGCAGCAAGATTACGACAAGGAAAATAGCGTTTCACACGACTCTTTTGGCAAATGACCCCACAGGCTTCTTGCGGAAATGCCTTTTTAACGTGGCTGAATATTGCTTCAGTAAGACTTTTTGTTATCATCGTATCAAACCAGCCGCAGGGAATCCGCCAAAATCTAATGGGGCATTTTCCCCAAATCGCTTTTTACAATCGCTCATCAGCCCACCACAAACATCCAAGGCGGGGTCATCCACCGGATTGCCTTTCTCATCAAAGTAGCGTTTACCATTATAGGCACATCCATTACCTGAACGATACCAACCCCGCATGCACCAGTAACAGAGATGATGAATTTGACGCACTGGCAACATAACGCCTTGTAAATCAAACGGGCAAGCCAGTTCAAACTGAATAATTCCCCCCGCTTCCTCATGACTTTTTCGGTCAACATAAAATACCTGCTTAAAGCATTCATCCGGATTTGCGGTGGGATTACCATCAGGGAAATTTTTGCTATCCAGATAGTGCGAAAAGGTCTCATAAATGGTTACTTTCGCCTGAACCATATCATCAAACTGTAAACAGAGTGACGATATCAGACTATCCATATTCCCCACCTTTAATATCGGTCTGGCTGGACTGCCCTCACCGCTTTTTGACAGCCCTGAAATCTCATAAGGCCATGCGCCATATTCGTTACCTTGCCACCAGACAGGCTTCGGCTTTAATTTATCTTCTGCCTTTTCAATTTCTTCGGGGGTGTAACGAAGACTGTAAGCATGAAAACGTAAAACCGGACCACCAAAGGCACTGCCGTCAACGTCCACTAACTGGACTTTTTCACCGGGTTCTAATTTTTGTACATCTGAATGGATTATCATGCCGAGAAAGCCTCCTCAAACGTGGCCGATATTTTCATGACATCACGCGCAACCGGAGTCATGCGGATTGAATCGGCTTTTACCCGGTACACTCCCTTAATACCAAACGGGGGCATCCAGATAAAAGACTTTATAGTGTGTTGGCGAATAAAATCAAAGACAGGCATCACTTCGGCTTTTTTGCCTAAATAGGTAAATGGCCAGGATTGCGTTTCGGGATGAATGCCATCGGCCGATACCTGTTTGTAGCCATCCCCAAATTCCACTTCTTTGATTCGATGCCTGAACTCGCCCGTTGGGCTGTCTTGAATCTGGGTTCGCCATCTAAATTCATCCATTGGCTTGACTCCATAAAAAAGGCCACCTGAAAAGTGGCCTGTAAATCATATGATGATTAATTTATTACTTAAAATGAATGCAAACAATAAAGCTACTTAGGGAGCTTGACATCCTCCTCGCCCTGAACGACGGGGCTTTACGGCGTGTTAGGTAACTGTCACTGTCAGCTTAGCTACAGCTTAAAACTTATATCCTACACCAACAATGAATGCGTCCGTTTTCCAATCACCACTGCCTGAACGTTCATAGCCAGCATCAAGGGTAACTCCCTCGTAGACATTTACTTGCATACCAACGCCATAGGCTAACTCAGTTTTATTATCTGATTGGTCAGTTTCTGAACTACTAACTAATGAATTGTTTTTGAATTCCTGTGACCTCAATCTGTAAGACGCTTTTTTATAAGCACCTCCGATCAATCCGTAAAGACTAACATATTCATTAAATCGATAGGTTGGCCCGACCATAAAAGAAACGGAACTGCCCTTAGCAGTACCTAGCGTTGTAATGCTATCTTTTCCATTATTTTTATTTGCCTGTGCAGTTCCATCATAATCTCTTGCGGCATAAGCGATTGAAACAATAACCCCCCAGTCGTCAGTAATTTCGTCTCGGTAGCGCATAAAAAAACCACCTAAATTAGAATAATCATCTAAAGAAATGACTGCTGGCACTCCGAAGCTGTTTTTTATAGCATCTCCTGCTTTTCTTACATCATCACGCATTAAATTAATATTATCTTTAACTCCACTAAAATGTGTATTTACATAACCAAAAGAAAGCGTTATATCACGTCCCTTTGCGATTACAGCGCCAGAAAAAAGTGTCGGGATTAAGAACAGTAACGTCTTTTTCATTGGTTTTCCTTTGATTTTACGTTTGGCTAATATTAAACAGATGCCAAGCATAACAAACGTGAAATTTTTTTCTACCAAAAATCCGCTCGTTGATTAATAACCACGTCCATTGACTGCCTTGATGATTTTATGCAAATCACCCCCATCTCGACTCTCTGCCAATAAAACAGATTTGATTTTCTGGGTTAAGGATTGTTCGGCTGCGCGCATATCGACATTGGAAGGGCGCGATTGCTGCGGTTGACCATCAACATGAATGCCACCTAAATTGACATTAACACCGCTTGCCACAGGTTGCATGCCATACATGGGTGTTGAAGATGCGCCCACATATCCACCAGACGCATAACTTCGCTTACTTCCCTCCATCAGGCGATACAGGTTAGCAATACCTAGCCGCTGGGTAGCGTCTTTAGTAAAGACAAACTCCCCACCATGAACGATACCTTTCGGGTCATATTTACCCCCACTGCCCACATACCCGCCTGAGGAGAAACCCAAAATACTGGCCACAGCCCCGCCAATTCCGCCTGTTTGCCCACCAAAAGCCGCTTTCATTGCCTGAAGCATCGCCATTTGCGTCATCATCTTCACCATCATTTCAAGCACCGATTTTGTAAAGTCAGCGAAGTTGGCTTTACCTGTTAGCAGAAAATCAGACAGCGAGTGGCTCATTCCGTCAAAAGCAGACTGGGTGATATTTGCCACATTGGCGTAAGCATTAGCAGCCTGTTCCTGAAATTCAGAAAAGCCTTTTCTGATACCTTTTTGCCAGTTTTCCCTTAACGATGCCTCTTCATTGAAGTATTTTTTTAACGCTTCTTTCTGTTCGGGTGTTTCCGCTTTTTCCAGTGCGATTTTTTGTTGATATTTTCTGTCCGACAATCCGGCATTTTTCATCATCGCCTGAGTTCTGGCTTCAATTTCAGCAACCCGTTTTTGTTGTTTATCCCGTTCATCATTCAAGCGTTTTTGCACTTCGACTTTATCACCCATAAGCGCTAACTCACGCTGCGACGATAATATCGTCTCTTTTTGCACCATCAGTGCCTGCTCACTGTTCGTCAGCTGACGTTTTGACCCAATACCCTCAATAATTGTAAATTTAGCTTCCATCTCCCAGAGTTTACGTCTTTCAGCACTGATTACAGCGGTAACATCCCGGTGTTCTCTAAGTACCTTAAGTTTCGTTTGCAGGGCTAACAAAGCTTCATTATTTGACTCACTGACTCGGGTGCCATCATCCACTTTATAATCAAGTGTTTTAGATTTATTCAGTTTTTCATGTTCAGCCGCAATATATCTATCTCTTTTAGCCGCTGATATTGCTCCTTTAGCATAGTCTTTATTGATTCTTTTTATTTGCGCTTCGACTTTTTCCGCTTCTGTTGCATACTCTTTTTCATATTTTGTCCGCGTTTTTATATTTTCAATGCGCTTTTCTTCCTGTTTCATGCGTTCATTATTCACATGATTAAGAAGTTCAGTTATATTTTTAACCGCGATCAATCCGGCTATTTCATCGTCTGCTCTCTTCTTCGACCAGCCGGCCCATGGAGTATTGTCATTTGCCAATATCTCTTTAACTTTCTGCGCCTTTTGTAAGGATTCTTCGAGCGTGTCTTCCCTGCCAATATCCATTAAGCGGTCAAAAATCGTAGTAAACGAATTGACAACCGCATTTGCGGCTTTTTCCATGTAACCCAGATTTTCTACAACCGTTTTGGCGGCCGCATCGGAAGCGTTACCGTAAAGCCTTATGGCTTCCGTCGCCGCCTTCTCTTTCTCTCCTCGCCTGATAAGAGAATTGATATATTCATATTGTGCAGCGGTCAAAAAATGCATTTTGTCATCAAGGGCTTCAAGGGCACCAAGCGGATCTTTCTTTAGTTTTTCAAATTCCTTTATGGTTTCGTCAACATCTTTGCCAACCGACTGTTTCATTTTTGCTGAAGCTTCGGCGACTATTTCAAGTTCTTTCCCTTTAAATGTCCCACTGCCAACAACTCTTGCTAAAGAATCTGCCATGGCATGTTGAGTAATGCCCCTGCCTGATAATTTTTTGGCTAAATCCTGTAACTGCCCTGCCGTTTTTCCCGCATAACCACCTGTAAGCGCAAGCTGTTTATTAAACTCATCAAATTCACTGGCACCTTTATAGGCAGCAATAGCCGCAGCAACCGTAGATACGGCCAATCCGCCCATCAGCAATCGGACCGGCGTTAAAATTGAACCCACCGCTTTTAGCGCATTACCGACACCCCCAAACGAGTCTTTAAGCTGGCCGCCCTGTTGCACTAATACCATCCAGGCAGGCATGCCGGAGGCTAAGGAGGTCACTACATCGGTCATTTGCATCGGTAACATTCGCATCGCATGGCGATATTGCCCCATCGTTACCGCTCCATTCATGAACGCTTTTTCTTGTGCTTTCAGTTTGGCAATCATGGGGGCTGCCTGTTGTGAAACCCCCATTTGTGCCGCCTTCAGTTCAAGAATTTCGGTTCGCGTCTTGCCAATGGTGTCTGATTGCTGTTTTAATGCATTTAAAAAATTATCCGCGGCCAACTTTGCTCGTTTTGAGGCTTCTTCTTGGGCAAGTAACGCTCTACCTTCTGCGGTCAGCGCCAGATTCATCTTGCTTAGCTTATCTCTTGATTCCTCCAGTATCGTGTTGTAATCAACAAACTGGTCAAGGGGAAGTAAACCTTTTTGATGTGAAGCGGCGAGCTTACGGCTAATTTTATCCAGTTCATCAAACGCTTTATTGGTGGGATTAATTCGATTTAACAGGTCATTAAGTTCATTTTTTTGCGTCTTAATGGTTTCGGCATTTCTTAATGAGGCTAAGCTGACTTTTTTTAATCCACCCTCCAGATTTGCAGAAGCCTTTTCAACTTTTTCTGCTGTGCCCTGAAATGACTTTAATTTCTGTTCACCTCTTTCCAAATCCGCCGTGTTTACTTTTAATGAAATCGTGGCGATATCAGTCATACCGGATTCCTTGCAACAAAAAGCCAGCACAGGGCTGGCGTAGTCAGTGATTTATGGTTTTATCAGTTAATCAACCGCATGAGATTCTCTTTGACAAAATTCCGGCGTTCCGCTTCATCAGCAAGCACCACGACCCCACGTCTTTCTAGATATTCCATCAATGTCTCAATATCCCCGATAAAATAATTAGAAGGGACGACTTCTGTCCGTGTTACACTGCCATTTTCATAGTCGAGAATAATCCTTCCACAAATAGCGGGTAAATTATTTTGCAAAGGGGCTTTGCCGATAAACTCACCCTCAATCGGTACGCGAGCATCAAGCGATAAGGCTTCAGTGAATTTTTCTTCGGCAATTTCTTTGTAGCTACAACCAAAATGGCTTTTCAGTGCTGACCAGAGTGTGATGGTCGCTTTGCCCTGATGTTCATGTGGGACACTTTTACCACGCGTCAGTACCAATTGCTTTATGGCTTCTTGCTGTTCTGCTGTAATACATCCAGCAATTTGCTTAACTTGTTTACGTGGTTTAGCTTTAACCTCACCCGTAGTCCAATATTCATAGAGAACATCATCGCACTCTTCTTGATACTGAATAACTTTGTCACGGATTTCTGGCTTAACTTTGTTTGGACTGATGGTTGCTAACCATCCAGCAAGTTTACGGAGAGCTAGGCAAGTCATATTGCGCTCTTTGCTATCCTCAGCAACCATTGTGATTTCCGCAATAGTTGAACTAAACTTTTGTTTTAGCTTAGTAAACTGGGATGCCCAATCCATTCCCATGCCATCAACAATAGGTTTCATTGGAACATACGGTTCGCCGTTATAATTCACTACATATAAATTGTTACCGTGGAAAGGTACGTTAATTGTTGATATAGTATTCATAGTTCGTTTCTCTAAAGTTTCGGACTAAACCTGAAGCCCTGACTACTACTAATAGTTGGGGCTTCGACCATTTAAGCAATTACAACCCCTTCTTCCTTCAAGCTCTCTTTTAGTCTTTGGACTATTTCTGAGTTTAGCGATCTTCCTTGTTCTTTTGCTGCTTTCTTTAATGCCTCTTTTATTTCTGACTGCATCCTCACGCCTAGCGGCGCAATATCTCTCGTTTTCATAGTCATTACTCCATACACTAAGTAATCATTATAGTGACACGGTGATAATATGAAGTCAATTTTTTATTGGCTACACTGTGCAATTAATTCACAATATAGGTGGAACTATGAAAGGAATGAGAAGCATTACTCCATTTGGTGTAAGAATGCCAGACGATCTTAAAGAAAAGCTAACAGTAAGAGCTGCCCAAAATGGGCGTTCCTTAAACTCTGAGATAGTTATGATATTACAGTCAGCGGTAAATGAAACCTCTACAAGTAAAACGATTGAATCTATAGCTCAAACAGAAGCAGATAAAATAAAAGAAGCCTTAGAAGAAACTTTAACTAAATTATATAATGATAAAAAATAACTAGCATAACGATTAATAACTTATGGGTATTGGTAATCAGGTTTATTGGTGCATGAGCGCTAAGGCTTTCGCTTCCATCACCCGGATATCATTAAACAGGGTCGTCTTGTCACTATTGATACCGAGAAAATCAATGACGTGGGATAACACCGTATAATCCAGCCCCGTTGGCCCATTCATACCCATTCGCCACTGAGTACGCATGGCATTAAAAGTAAGATACGCCGCCCAGACATCAGGCCAGACTTCCACTTCACAGGCCTCAGGGGTAAAACCAAAGGCGGCTTTAAAATTGCGGATGTCGGTCTCAGTCATGCCGCCATACATGGCCTCAGCGACCGCTACGAGTTTTTTTCGCGTTGGCCTAATAGTTCGCTATAATACGTTGTACTAATGGCGCTGGCGGCTGAGGGATAGTTGTCAAATAGCAATTTTAAATTTTCAGCGTGATAAGGCTCTTCAATCGCCCAGTCAGCAATAATTTGTCGATAGAATTCCTCAATGGGCAGTTCACGCATGGTTTCCAGTTCACTCATGGCTTTGTGATTAAAGGTGAAGGTGACCACCTCTGGCTCTTTTTTGCCTGCCACCGGAATGCGGACATTGGCTTTAAACGTTGGCTTGGGTACTAGGGTAAATTTGGCCATTCTTTTTCCTTAAAAAAACAAAACCCCAGTCAAGGGGCAATCATTACGCGTTAAGATAAATTTGCATATCGGATTTAAGCGAAAAACGGGCAACCACGTTTTCAACCTCATTGATGGCCGTATTAGGCACCCGCTGGAATGAGACTGTAGCCGTATAATAACGGTCTTCACCTGCGCGTTTATTGAAAAACCGAATCGCGGTGATTTGCTTGCTCTCATCCAGTTTCATTAGCAATTTTCGGATGGGTGATTTTGCATCATGGGCAAAGGTATAAACCTGGGTGATACCATTTTTAAAAGTATCAACCGTCTCTGCCTGCTCATCTTCAAGAAACTGGATTTCCTGTGTTTGTTGCTCACCCCCTTCCGTCGACAAGGTCATGACTTGCGGCATCGCCTCCCATTCTTCCACTTTCTTCAAGCTTCCTTTAGCGCTACCCTCAGGAAAAACGGTTTTATCCGTGGTATCAATTGACTCCAGGGTAATACTGGTGTTAGCCGCCGCTTTCACACGAAAGACGCCCGACATTTTCTTCCAGCCGGAAGCAATTTGCACAATATCGCCCGCTTTAATACTGCCAATCACGTTAACAGTTAATACCGCCTCTGCCGCATTGGTAGCCGCCGTAATTGTTATCTCATCCGCATATTTATTGGCAACATAAACACGCGAACCATTAGGAATATTATATGCCATGATAAAACCTCGTTATTGACTAATAAAAAACCACCACCTGGCGGTAATGTTAAATTGTAGAGTGACAACGATAAGGAACGCTGACGGGGAGGATATAATTAACCTGATCACTGATTGCTGGAAATAAACCTGGCTCACCGCTTAAAAAAAGGCTATTGGTCATCGAAAAGCCATTTGTTAGATAGTTTATTAAACGGTTAGCAATATTCATGACGGCTGTATCGCCCGTTCCTGCTTTGCCAACCACATTTATCTGAATGACACCGCTGAATACAGGCATATCGAGCGATAAACTTAAATTTTTCGTTGTCGCTGGCATGATGTGCAATTGTAGATAAGGTTCATTGATGTCATCGAATTCACAATTTGGCCAGACTACCCTGATATTATCAGACTCAGCAAATTGAGCAATATGTGCCCGTATGGCGGCATTAATGGTTAACGGGTTCATCCTTTACGCTCAGCGATTGCCTGATGAAAAAACTGCTGAAATTCCTGTGCCGTAATCCGTACCAACCCATTCGGTGCCTGTTTTGAATGCCCCATCTCAAGCCGATAGGCATAAGGAACCACATTGGAAAAACAGACTGATTTCATCCCCACTTTAAACTGACCGATAACAAGATTGCCCTCAGCTTGTGTTACTTCGCCACTTTTATCTATTCGTCCAGTTTCTTTCATTGGTGCTTCATCAAACGTCACTTGCCAGTTGCCACGAAATCTTCCCCCGGTATACCCTGCTGGCTTCCTTTCTTTTCCTTTCCCTTTTTCGGCTATTTTAGCATTCACTTGCCAGAGAGAAGGATTACCGACAGGCGACATCATGACCAACCTTGCGAGTATCTTTATGAATGTCACCCTGGTAACCGCTTCCATTTTCTCTTCTGCTTTACTAACAAACGCATTAATCGCTACTGTGAAATTATTTGTCATATCAAGCTCTCAACTGTGCAATGAAACAAATAGTCTGACGTTGGGGCTTTATCTCTTTTACAGCGATCACTCGATAATTTCTGTTATCGATGATAAGGATATCCCCTTTTTGAACATCACTTTTTGCATCTGCAATAAATTTAATATCACTTGTTAAGATGAGGGTGCCGTCCACTTCATTAATGGCAAAATGGGTCTTTACCCCGACCGCCGTTAATGCCACATCGGGTTCGATAATGTCCTGCCCCTTTTTATCAACATAAAATTTGCCTTTTCTTTTTAAGACATAGTCCATGCCGTACTTTTTTATCAAGCGATCAGTCCTTTTACCCATTCGAGCATAAATATTCATTATCCCCTCACCGAAAAGGTGTTGATGGCAAATCCAGAACGTGTATCTAACAAGCCATTGAGTGAACCATTTAACCAGGGAAACTTGGGTGAACCAGAATTTGTCCCCGAGGCATATTGTACCGTGATAGCCCCCTCAATACGTTCTGTGGTCACCTCGCCCCCTAACGTTGGCTGCAAATCCTCGTTTTCTGACTCAATCGCCAACCGACATTGCGCCATAATCAATTGCCCGGGTATCACATCATTAGCAACAGGAACACCATCATAAAACAATCCGTTTCGTGGGAAAGATAGCGGTTGGGTTAAACGGGTTCGTTTTCCTAACCATGGCTGTGCCGCTAGATAGTCCATCGCAGTCACCAGCATCGACTCAATATGTGAGTCATCAGTTGGTATATCAATCCCTCTTTCACGGGCATAGCGTTTTAAATCCTCAACGCTGGCATAACTATTAAATGTTGGCGAATTTTTATCCGAATCAATCATATTCACCTCGTAAGAAAAGGGACAAAAGTCCCCTTAAACCCATTTTTCTTTAGGAAAAAGTGATACTTTCACTGGTTCGCGTCTCACCATCCACTGTCGCAGTGACGGTGAACTGTCCTGCTGTACTGGCGGTCAATTTGACGCTGGATTTACCCTTTGCATCGGTTTTAGTCGCCGCTTTACTCAGTTTTCCGCCGGTGCTTGACCACGCAACATTGCTACCCTGAACAGCTTGATTATCTTTTTTATAATCAAGCGAAATAGTCACGGCATCACTGTTATTGGCTGTCGCAGTGGTTTTATCCACCGATAACCCTAAACTCGCTTCATGCTGCAATTTTATCATTACGCCTGCCGTTAATTTGTTACTGGTGAAATGTTTTTTCCAGTTGCCAGCTGTGCCCAATTTTGTCAGATCAGGATTAGTCCCTTTTGATTCATCCCAGCTGTAACCGAGCACGCCCACATTCACCACGCCTTCACCCCGATAGCCAACGCCTAAATTTTCCTGATCGTTGATTTCATAAGAGCGAAAATGAGGTTCCTGTGATTCCGTGATAGTGATAGCCCCTGGGACTAGACCAAATATTGCATCAACGGGCGCGGTATCGGTCACTAATACCGGTTTCCCTAATGTCCCAGGCTGACCTCCGTAGATCACTACACCCGCTTCTTCGTACACCTTGTTGTCAATCGCCTGATCAACAATGTCAAAATAGGTGGTTGAGTGCATCACAAACAGATTGACACGGTTGAATTTATCCCCGTATTTGCGCAACCCCTTAGTGAGGGTCTTCTTGCCATCGGTAGCAATATTAGCAGTCACCATCATATCCGTATTAGCGCCAATCGCAGCCCCCAGTGCTGCCAGGGAATACTTGATATAGCCTTCAAGCGAAGCATCCGCAGCATCCGTACCCACAAGCTCAGAAAACTCCGATACATCCCGGCCACGTCGTTTAAAAGACTCTTCGGTGATTTCATAGGGGCCATATTTCCAAGGGGCTTTAACGTCAACGGATTCTCCCGCACCAATTTTTTTACCGGTAACTTTATCCGTAGAATTCACGTCACGATGTTCAATCGAACCGCTTATCTGATAAAATGCCCGTTTACGCAAATCGCCTTCAATAAAAACATTATCTAGTACAATTGCGCCATTAGATGCCTGATTAAACACCTCAAGATTATCTTGTCTGCGCTCTAAAAATGCAGTTTGAGCCAAATCGTTATAAATAATTAAATCACTATTAACCGTCGTTGCCATTATATCAATTCCTTACTTGGGTAATCCCAGATAAGCTTCACGACCGAAACGCCGGATATATGCGGCCTTATCAGCTGAAGACATCTGAGAACGTTTAAAATGTGTGCCCCCTGACTTACTATTCCCCGCACCGGTACCCGATGCAGAAGGAAATAAATGCGGTGCACTTTCTTTTAGTGAATCAATCCATTCAGCAGGTGTCAGCGGTGTACGACCATCTTTACCCATAATCGGATTGTTTTCTTCATCAACCGCGACGGCCTGACCTTCGTCATTGATTTTAAATATGCCCTTGGCACGTAAAATTAAATCTTCCTGAGCGCTGGCTAACGCGCCGGATTGACCCGCAGCGGCACGAATTTCATCGGCTAAAACCCGATTACGGAATTTATTGGCAAATTCTTCTGCCTTGTCCGCCCGTCGCTTTTCAGACTGAAACTTTTTGTCTACATCATGGCGCAATCGTTCCGTGCGCTTATTGATAACCTCGTCGATCTTGCCTGCGGCGATGAGTTTCGCTTCCTCATCATTTTTAAAACGTTGCAAAATACCTTTCACCTGCTCAGGATCAATGCCTTCAAAACGCTTTAAATTATCGGTTTGCTCTTTAAGCTTACCGAGTAATTCACTATTTTTTGCCTTTAGTCCTGTTACCTGCTCATTAATCTGCTTATCAATAATGGCTTGAACTTCCGGTGTGATCGCTGCGCCGCTAGCCCCGCCACCACCATTTGGGTCTTCTGCTGATGAATGATAGTTGCGATCGATGTTTAAAATGCTCATGATGTCCCCTTGGGATTTTGTCTATGCGCCTTGCGCGTTACATTAACTCAGCCCTAAGCCGAATTTAGCGAACAAAAAAGGCCACCGAAGTGACCTTGATTGCTATACATACTGGTTAAATTCCTACTCCAGCTTCTTTAAATGCCTGTTCATCTATCTTTCTTAATTGTGCCAAAGAAATAAACTCACCTTTATCGGTATAAAATTCTGATGAATTCATGCCCCCCTCTTTCATTAACCGATAGCGTACTTCGCCAAATACCTGCTTTTGTCGCCACTCAGGTTGTCGTTGTATCCATTCAAGAAAGGTTGTACCGACAGGTATCTGTCCATCCATCGAGGCCCGTGTGCCTTCGTCAATTTCATCAACATCAATTCCCAATTGTCGCCACGACTTGGTTATCCATGTTTCAGTTGAACGACAATTCCAGTGAATTTTTCCTGGCCCTTGCAAATAGGGCACTCTATGGCCTATTGGCTTGCCTTCGAGGGTATATTTCAATCGATCCCGAATAATACAAGCGGGCGAGGTTTTATTATCCAATGTGGACAACCATTGCTTGCCCTCAAGTATATTTTTATTCGCTTCGGCAAACTGATTTCGGGCAGTGGCTTGCAGGTGATTAATCGCCGTTTTGGCAATACTGGTTGCATTTGCCCGAGTAATTTGTAGCGCGCCATCTTTATAGCCTTGCTTGACATGACCCCGTATTTGACGACCAATTTGCACAGCACTATCACCATGTAAATAGCCATTGCGAACAGTATTATTAATGCGCGTCATGCGGTCTTTTTCCAGACCCTCAGCCCACTCAGATAACAGTTTTCCCTGAAATGGGCGCGACATCACCGCTGAATAAAGCATATCTGCCGTGAGATTCATGAGTGGATATCGGCGAAGAACCGCTTTAGGCATAAGACAGTTAAATAAAGCCGGATAATAATCCACCTCATATTCGGAAAGCGTTTTCATTTCGTCACTTAACAGTGAAAACGTGCTGGCTACCGCCTTCTTATTGATAGCCTTAACACTTGCTAGCAACGATTCTAATCGCCTGACGGTAAAACTGTCCGCATCGATATTGACATCATCCAATGAAACAATTAATGCTGCACTTAGCTCTGGATCATAGGCATTGAGGGCGTTGACCATCTTTCTTGCAACCCCTGTAGCGTATCGCGACGTGAATAGCGAATGGGCAATGAATTCATCCATCAACCGCGCATTCACCGTTCTCACCTTTCACCTGTCATAATGGGTTGTTGATTATTAAGCACATCCACCACCTCATCAACCTCATCAGACGGGTTGATAATATCAAATTTTTGCAAGCTGCGAACCAGGTCAGACTGACGGATGGCGCCAGATTGCCAGGCGGCCACTATCTCTCTTATCATCGTGCTATCGGCAATATGATTGACCAAATCACGGTTAATTTCGAATGAACAGTCATCAGGCTTCAATCCCAGGTATTCCGCGCACCACTTTAACCCTTTAGTCAAGGCTTCTGACACATTCGAGCAACAGATACTTAAAACAGAAGTTTGGGCATTGATTTCACCCACCGACTGAATAACCGTTTTGACTTTGCTATCAGCAGATACCAGTTGCGCCCCCAACGCCACCATATAATCACGCTTGCTGTCCATCGCTTCTTTCGCCAGCATGTTAGGCTGTGCCTGAATGTAGCCACAGGAACCTTGCTCAGGTAACAGAATGGGTGAGCGGGAGCCGACTAATATGCCCTTTTTCTCTAACCAGTCACGCCATTCATCTTTCACGCCGCTAATATAGGGTTGCACCTGACCACAGAAAAAAACCGAGTCTTCATAATCCGCGGAATTTCGATAATGACCCAGATTGATTTTGGCTAGTCCAAGTAACGGCGCTTCATCAATCGTGTGATCATTATTTTGCGCGCCGAGAAAGGTGAACGGAATTTCATTCCACACACCGCCAATTTTACGCTTTGGAATATATTCAACATCTATTTGGTAAACGCTGCTGCCGGCGGGTTTTCGATAAACGCGACAGATAAATTTCCCTTCTTCGATAGCAAGAACCCGGTATTGGATGACATCCTTAAATCCAAAACCCGCTTCTTCTTCTACTGTTTCACGTAATACCACCAACGTTAAGCGATTACGGCCATTAATGCGTTGGGTTCGCCAGTTAATAATGTCTTCAGCTTTGTATTGAAAAAAATAGACCTGGTTTGCGTCATCATTATAATCGACATACAAGCCATGTCGCCCCACTTCCAATATGGATTCCAATGACGATTGGGCTAACTGATAAAGACTTGAACCCGCTCCATCAGCATCTTCCTTAAGATAAGCCAGCCTGTCATTAATTTCCACTAGAGGATCTTTTTTAAACGCCATGCCTATCATCCCATTACGGGTATTACCCGTTATCGGGTAGAAAACTGCCCGTTCCTGATAATCTTTATTGCGCTTTTTTTTGCGTTTTCCATCAGACTCTTCTAATGTTGGCAAGTAGGATTTGATATCCTCACCCCCTCGACACACTGTCCGAACCAATCCCCATTGCAACGTAAATAAATTATATTCAGGACGGGTAAAATCAACATTAGTCATACTCATTAGAATGTGGTTCCTAAATTAATCTCAAAGGCGGGACGCTGTTTATTTTTTCGGCTGACCGCAAAATACCTGAAGGCATCGGCATCATGAGAAGTAAAATCATGCAGTGGCTTGTCTTTCCAGCAGCCGAGCCTGTCATTCCATTCTTTGCGATAAGCCTCCAGATTTGCGATACCTTCGGCACATTGATGTTCATCAAAGACACAATTGGGTAATATTTCACGTACCGCCTCAATCCCTTCATCAATCGATAATTTTGGTACAACATTAAATCGTATCGTGTATTTCTGCCCATCAATTTCATAGCCTTCTCTGGCGATTTCACGCCGGGATTTCGCATCAGAGCCAAATTCACGATTATCGATATCATGGGGGGCATTATGACTGGCGTAACTGTAACGTTTATCTTTTAACACTTGCATATAATGTCGTAACCCTTCACCACTATTTGCGTAGTGATCGATAACATGAAATTCCTTACCCACCTCACGAACAAACCAGATTGAGGTTGAATCCCCCACGCCGATATCCCAGAAAGTGTGAACGGGCAAATGGCGGTTATCAGGCAGTTGACCAATACGCCTGTTTTGATAGAGATAGCGAAACTGTTTAGCATAATAAGCGCCCTCTACTGATTGCTGGAAGGCTTCAGATGGCAGTGATGGATATTCCCGTTTGATATCATCGCCGAGCGTTTTTTCTTTGGCGTAATACCACGCTTTCTGTCTGTTGGTTAACTTAATACCGTGCTTTCCTGCCAATTCATCGAAATAATCGATTAACCGTTGAGGTAATAACGAAACAGGCGTCATTGAGTATTCAGCATTTTTCCACCAGGGGAAAAAAAAGAACTTCCAGTCTAATGGCGAAAGCAGTTTTGCCTGAATTTGCGCTTTCTCAGCAGATTGACAGTAATCATAAAAATACCCTGCTCGTCCCTCCGCTGTGCTTTCTATTGTCGTAAAACACTCACTGGAGACAGCCTCAAACGCACCTGTGACAATTTCTCTTGCCTTATCAGGATATTTTGCACATATTTTCCCAAATTCAGAGATATGCAAATAACGTAATGTGCCACCACGAAATGACGTACTAATGTAAAGTGAGCCGCCTTTCTTAAAAACTAATTCCCCTGCAGAATCATTACTGGCGGAATTAGCTGCTTTGATTTCAAACGGAAGTTTATCGTAAGCGTACTTGATTTTTTCTCTGAATAGTCGCTTGGCATCAACTAAAGTATGGGCAATTAACGCACACCTGGCAGACTCAAATAACGCCGCATCTAACTGAATGATACACACTTCAGTGGTAAAACCCAGTTGACGCGCTTTAAGAATAATGTTTCGGGTGTGCATCCCTTCAAAATAGGCTAATTGCTCGAGCGTCATGTTGAAGCGAATGGTTTTACCCCTTTTGTCTGTTATCCAGTAGAGATGATTTAACCGCCAAAACTTATTGCGCAATAATGCTAAATGTTTTGGCTTCATAGTTATCCTTTCGACAGGTCATCCATGAGATCAGATAGCGTTCCAACTATATCATGTTCATTTTTTATTTGATCTCGGAAAGCCTGAACAGAAACATGTTTACCTAACAACTCAAGGTTTTTGATTTTATCCGGCCACTTTATTTTTTTGAGCAATGCTTCTGCGCCATCAACTCGTATGACTGCAATGTCCAAACCGCTTAATGTTGTTCGCCACACTTTAGGCCAGTCTTTAATCGGTCTTAAATCGCCTGATTCGTTAAGAATATCCAATACATCCATCTGGTCGATATCAACCAGTCGCTTAAGCACGTAGTCAGCATTAACCTCAATGCGATTCTTGCGTTCTTCCATGAGGGTTTGGATGCGTTTTTGAATGTTGAGTTTTGCTAAGTTTTGACATGCGATATCTTTTGCAGTTTTTTCACTGTACCCGGCTCTAATTGCTGCCTGCGTCGCGTTTAAATCAATCAGGTACTCTCGACAAAAGGCCTCCTGCTTGTTTGTGAGAGTCATAACATCTACCTCAATTAATGTTTATGTTTAGCTGCACTCTTCGCCCATCGTTTAGCCTGATTGAGACAATCCGATATCATCTTGCCTCTTCTGCTAGCTGGCTGTTTGCGGTAATAGCGGATCGCTTCACTTGTTGCCATTGCTGCTATTGATGAAGAAAAGCCGAGCTTTAATAACTCGGCCTTGATATTGATTTCGATGAATTGTTCGGGGGTCATGCTTGACTTTCTCCATTTGCAGGGTCTTCAAATCCAGGCAGCGTTAGTTGAGAAAGTGACAAAATGGTTTTCTCAGCTTTACGTAATCTTATTCAGATGACGCTTACGTAAATTCATTAAGTCACTGCCTTTTCTACCAAAATTGTCAAAAGACCATTTATTCGCCGCAACCAGATCGGTTTTGCATCTCGCCAATGGTTAATGATCCTTCAATTCATTCAATATCGAACAGAGGCTAAGAGTTGTTTTATCAATCTCTTCTTTTTCTATCTAAATCCAGTACCCATTTACGTATCTCTTTAGCAACTGGCGTATCAGCAAGCATACCTAATAAGTGAAGACCGCGAAGAGAAAATAAACGTACTTTAGTTTGAAGATTGGCCCCTCGCTTTGATTTATTCGAGGTCACTGTTGCGATGACCTCGGTCATCGCAGAAGTAAATTCATCAGCATTAGCATTGTATAAATTCGTTACCGATTTAGTCTTCGAATAAGCCAGCAATTCAGCTACTTGTTTACTTGTAAACCAAATTTTGTTATCTCCCTTATCAAAGGGAATGATACTTTTTTCTTTAAAAGTTAAAACGCTATTCATCGTACTTTTCCTTATAGAAAATCGAACCTGCTCACACAGAAAAGCCGCCCACAGAAAAGTACCATTTTAAACGGCAATTCTCAGGCTCGACTTTCTGTAAGGTTCTGTGTTTGATTAATGCGCGGTGAGGGCGCAGTGATTATTAAGATTTGAATGTGCCAATTAACAATTGATTGACAGATATTTCATTGTTTTCATTACTCTCGGTCAAATTGACCGTCCCTGACATCTCATTAGTAAACTCATCTTTATTCCTGTTGAAAATGCGAGTAATAGAAGATTCGTCCTTGTATTCTAGTAAGATAGATAGCTGTTTATTAGTGAACCAGATTTTTCCGTCACCGTTATTAAAGGGAACAATATTGTGGGTTTTAAATGTTAATACATGATTCATGATGTCTTCCTTACTTAGGTAATGAACCTTTGCCACATAGGAAATCAGCCCATCGAAGTGACATCAGCAAAACTGATTACCTCAAAGGCTCATTCCTAAATAACGGGTTCGATGTTTGGATTAGTTGCGCATGTGGGACGCAATGATTATTAAGATTTGAATGTGCCAATGACCGATTCAATGACACTGTGTGTTGACGTAACCCTGAAGCCCTAAGGTTTGGGCGGTGACTGTAGCAATCTGTTCTCGTAAGGTGTAATAAGCCTGTTCAGCGTCTGCTGTAAGTCGGGGGGCGGTGCCATCATCCACGCCGGCGGCACCGGACTCTTTGGGGCAGGTGGCATTGACCCGCAACCGCTTAAAACCCCGAGCAACATCAAGCCTGAGTGCCTCAATCGTCTGTCTCGCATGCGTTAATTCCTGATAATGTTTTTTGTCCATCTCGGCCAGCTGGTCAAGCTGAATACGTTGGGTCTGTATATGATGTTCGGTTTTTTCCGCCTGTTGCCGGGCATGCTCCGCTTTCATCTGCCAGAGGCTGGACTCTGCGCGATAATGCATCAGGCCAATCAGACAGCACCGTTATCACAACCAGCAGGACGCCATCACTGTTCCCCGCATCATGACAAAAACCTCTCCCGTTCCGCCGCTCGCCGTCTGACCAGTCCAGTCAGTTTTTTTCCGTCCGCATAGACCCAGCGGTTAAATTCATTCGCCGCGCCCGCAACATCGCCCGCATTGAGTTTTGTTAACAGGGTCGAGGTCGCGAATGCTTCCTCACCGATGTTAAAGACCAGTGATACCAGCGCATCAAACTGGAGTTGGGTCAGCGTGACCCACACACACCGGTTAATCACGTCCTCTGTCTGCTCGAGGTCATCGGTTAAAAAGCGTTCCGCCTGTGACGGTGAAATTGTCATCCGTTCCGTCACCCCCTGCGTATGCCCATAGCCAATCGTCCAGCGTCCGGCCGGACAGCGATAAGCCCGCAGACGACACCCCTCAAACTGTTTAATCCGACTTACCCCTGCGTCGCTGGTTGTCATTTTTTTTCCTTGTGTCCGGTTTTTTGACCGACAACCTCAACCCCCGAAAAGGCAGTGAGTCCGTTAATGCCTCCCCCAGAAAATCAGTGCCAAGGTAACCGATGAAGACACTGGCCAGATAGACCAGACCCGCACTTAACCCGAAAAGTGCCAGCAGGTCACGCGCAAACCACGCAATAATCGCGCATATCGTGGCATCAATCAGGGTCTTGCGCCATTTCTTCTCCTGATATCGCCCGCGCAGCCACGCCATCAGAAACGCCAGCGTTGCGCCCACGCCCTGCTCTTTAATCGACGCCAGGAAAGCGCAAACGCTCTCCCATGCCCCAGTGAACTTTTCCATTATCGTTTTTTCCATGCCTTTTCACCCGTCACAAACGGATTGTGCACACCGGTAATCGCCGCAATACGCCGGTCACGTTCGCGTTCACGCGCATCGGGGGGATATTGCCTGTCCCACTGCATTAAAATTGCTTGCTGCTCAGGGGGTATTACAAAACCATACCGGTCTGACATATAAAACCAGACCCGGGCGACGAGTCCCTTGACATCATCGCGCGGTTCAAAAACCCGCTGTTTAAAATCCGGACGGCTCTGACACTGCCCGTAAACAAAAGGGACCTGCCCGGCTTCGCCATAGGGCATATTACCCCGGTCGTTATTCACTTCACCTGACTCCGGTGCCAGATTGTGCAAATCGCCTTCCGCTTTTCGAAATTCCGGGTCTTCTTGACGGCAGCCTTTTCGGCCGCCTTTTTCTTTACAGCCAAACGCCTGACCGAATACCGACGCCGGCACGATATGCTCCCACTCAATCCGCTGTGCACGATGACGGTGAACTTCCCGTCTGACCGCCTGACCACAACTTTCAAGGTCAATTCGACCCCCGTTTTTTCCTGTCCACTGCCAGTCACAGCCACAATAGAGGGTGCCACCTGCACCCTGATTGAGGTCGTGGTAAACGGCCTGACGGGAAACCCATTTCGCTTCACTGAAACTCTTCGGGGTATTAACCGGCTTAGTCGCCTGAGCGGGTGTGCTTAACACACTCAACAAGCACAGGATACCGATTACCCAATGTTGTCTGATAATCATCGTATCTCCTTGAAGGTATTACATTGTTTTGGATCACCGCTATCAAAACCCCGCTTAAACCAGTCATGACGCTGTGCCGATGTCCCGTGCGTGAACGTCTCGGGAACCACCCGTCCATGACCTTCCCTCTGTAGCCGGTCATCCCCAATCGCTTTGGCCGCATTGAGCGCGTCATCCAAATCGCCCATCTCCAGCCAGCCTGCCTGCTGCACAAAATGCCCCCATACCCCCGCGTAGCAGTCCGCCTGCAATTCCAGCTTTACCGATAACTTATTGGCCGATTGTCTTGACATATTCGCCTGTGCCAGGTCTACTTTTTTCAAGACACCCCGCAGGTGTTGGATATGATGCCCCACTTCATGGGCTATCACATAACCAAAGGCAAATTTACCGTCTGCCCCCAGTCTGTTTTTCATCTCGTCATAAAATGACAGGTCGATATAGATAGTGCGGTCAGCAGGGCAATAAAAGGGCCCTATCAGGGTATAGCCCGTGCCGCAGCCTGTCTCTGTCTCTCCCCGATATATCACCAGTTTCGGCAATCGGTAATGACCGCCTCCCTCAGCAAAAATCTTCCGCCAGGCATCTTCAGTTGATGCCAGAATGACAGAGGTGAACTTAGCGGCCTCGTTCTCATCCACAAAACGATTGACCGATGACGGCGCGCTCACCTGTTCAGATGCCGCAAAAGCCCAACGATAGCCACCCAGTAACAACACCAGGATAACAGCCAGCCAGGCCCATCCACGCCAGTGTGAAAACACAAAACCTTCTGCTAATAGCGGTTTATATTTTGGTTTCCTTTTCTTTGCTTTTTTCTTCCGTCGCCCCCGCACTTCTACCAGGTTGTCATTCTCTTCCTGTGCTTTTTGATTGTCACGCCGGTCTTCCACCTGCTCACTTTCCCGTCTCTCTTTCCAGTGCATTTATGCCCCTTTAAATCAATAAAAAAGGCCGCCTGAGCGACCTCTTTAAAAACAGAACGGTAGCCAGCCGCCTTACTCGTTTTAGGTATTTAATTTGGGAGTATTGCGGTGGCGTAAATGAAAAACCCCACGCTTTCACATGGGGCTATGCACTACTGCCTTATTTACCTTATGTACCCTACGAGCTTATAAAAAGTAGTGCACAAACAAGATATAACTATTTGGGTAACAACACAACCAAAAAGAAAACCCCGCAAAAAGCGAGGCTCTAATATATGTTTAAGCGCTAACTCAATAGCTCTGCTCTACTATAACATATAATACTGTACGGATGTACGGACAGTCAAGCATTTTACTTTGTTGCTTTAAGGAGAGTGTGAACCGTGCCAGCTATGTAGGATTCAGCCCTACCCATGTACGCAGTGATATAATCCGGTCTTTTCTTCCAGTTTTTAGCTATCATCCGGCATGAAATATGATGCTGATAATGTAAGCAAATGATATTGTATCCATCGATGTCATATTTCTTCAATCCTGCTACTGCTTTATCAACAATTTCACCTTCCTCATCACTTAACCAGGGTCTGTCATCGTCGAATTTAACAGGAGCAATGGTAGACATACCTTTGTACTCGGTTCCAATGCGGGTCATGCTCCAGTTTCCCCATGCTTCCAGTAAATCTTTTACGTGCCTGCTCATCTCCCCTCCGGCAAAATGTGAATAGAGGCATGGTCTTAATGCCCTGCGTTGAATGTTGGTTTCTTGATTACGCTAATTCCCAAATGGTGATAACCAGTTTCCCGCCCTTAATGATTTCCTTTCGCTCAACGTGCAACACATCTATCTGAGCATCATCAATTATCAACCCGCCATGACAGAGTGCATCAATCGGTGCTTTCATCAGGTTATCTAAATCTCGCTTACGACGGTCAGGTGGATACACCCCTATCTCAACCCCTAAACGTTGCGATAATCGCTTACAAAGCTTTTGATGCAGGATTTCTGCAACTACCGACTGGCGGTATAATCTCCCTTTTGCGGTGATGAAGTGTTTGTGTTTTGCGTGATACCAGTAGTGATTTACGGAAGGAGGGAAAGGAACGGTGATTTTAAATTTTTCCAATATTATAAGTTTCCAAATGCGATTAATAACCAAAAAATAATGCAGAAAACAACGAGAGATATTATTAATAACGCATTCATTTTATTTTCTTTAATGTCAGTTCGTTACCAAATACTGCCCCTGTATCTATGTATTCTTGATTGCTTCTACGCCAAGAACCTTTAATTAATGGAGTATGCCCGAATATAAAAAGGTCAGCGCCTTTAATTTCTCTACTTTCCCTTTTGCTAATTCTATCCCTGCTCCAGACAACATCGATTTCATTAATATCCCTTCCAAATTCATATTCATCATCAGGATAGTCAGCATGAGCAATGATTATTTTTTTGTTATTAACATTTAATTCAATAATGAGAGGTAATTTTTCGGCTAATTTTAAACATGTCTTTGCTAATATTTCCTGTTCATAATCAAGCATAAAAAACCATTGGCCACCGTTATATATCCAACCGTCAAGATCGCCTGTTTTCAATGCATTAATAGCCATTTCTTCATGATTACCACGAACTGCCTTAAACCATTTCTCATTTAATAGATCAAGACACTCAACATTCTGATCACCCCTATCTATTAAATCACCAACAGATATAATCAAATCTTTTTCTTCATCAAAATCAAAATGTTGTATTTTTTCCATTAGTAACGCATAGCAGCCATGCAAGTCACCTACGGCATAAATGTGACGATATTGATCACCATCGATTCGCTGATAAACTGCATCGTTTAAAGTTGTCATTATTTATCCTGCTACTTTTTTAATTTCATATACTCCGAGCTTTCCGGTATTGTCACGAAAAAACCGATGCCAATCGCCCAGCATTCCACTTTTTGCATAAAGACATGCATTTCCCCCGTATCAAGCTTTGATGTCCTCCTGAGCGTTCTGACGCGCTCTGGCTCCTGTGTGGTCACATCAATACGCTCGACCACTTCATAGCCTAAGAATGTATGTTTCAACATTTCCTTCACTTGCTCTGGTGTGTAATTAGCGTTGTTGGCACACAAATACTTGCTTATCTCCCCTGTCCACAGGTGAAAAAGTGCATTTTGTGAAAGTGAACGGTTTTTTCGGTAAGGCTTGATAATGAGTTGATGCGGTTGTTTTGTTGCAAGAACAGCTTTTAGTGTTTGCCAGACGGATTGTTTCGTTGATTCGTGGAAGAGTAGTTTGTCTTCCAGATGCGCCTCCTGCCTATTATCTCATTTTTATGCACTTGAAATTTTCTATTGACACTTTTGGCCATTTGCCACGCTTTCCAGCCTTTCCACTGTCAACAGTCCAGTAGTAACCTGTCTCGCTAAATTGCATTTTGAACATGGGCGGCTGGGATAACATTTTCAGGCAATCCTGTTCTGATAGTGCTTTGTCGCTAAAGCGATACCAATGAACAGGTTCGCCACCATTCTTAACAATGGTTGCTTCGATTTGGTATTTCATAATTGTTTGTTTAATTCATATGTTTGAGTTGATATTTAAACGCGGTGTGTTGTTTGTTGTAAACAAACGTTTGACCTGATTACTGGCTGTCAAAATTAATAAAATAGAGTGTTACAAAAAGAGAGGCATAACACCTCTCTTTGATTTACTAACAACGAACTAAAAAGACCCAAGATTCGATAACCATACTCGTAGGCATCAAGAATTTTCTCTGACTTGCCCCGAACTTTACGGTATCGACAAAACTGCCAACGAAAACCTTTCGGAGCAGCTTTTTTCGTAATACAACGAAGTTCCATACATAAACACCTCCTTACCAGGAAAGATTTTTACCTTGAACTCCTTCACTGAAAGTGCTATTTTCAGTTTGAATGATTGAAGTATATTCTTAAGGTGTGATGTCTCCTAGAACCATCACTTAAAAAGACCCTAGAGGTAACCGCCTAGAGGGTCTTTTTGATTATGATAGCTTTTTCTTATCTCATTCATCTGTATATTTGCCGCAGTGGTTGATACACCACATTCAAAGGCAATCTCTTCAATTGTCATTTCAAACAATTGCCTGGCATGCGATGCCGGAATCAACAACTCACCGCCAAAGCAATTAGCTTGCCATTCGCTGCTTTCATAAGGCTTTAACGTTGCTACATCATAGGACCTGGCAAAAGATATATCTTTATGCAAAAAATAATGACCTAATTCATGCGCTACTGTCATTCTGTCTCTTCCTATTTCATTTAACGCTCCATGATAAACATCTTCCCGAAGAATGATTTTTTTCTCAGAAGGAATTGTTAGCCCATGGTTATTTTTCATTTCAAATATAGTTCTAATTTCAAGAATAAAGTCCTCTTCAATTTTAGGCATGGCAAACTCTAATATTTCCATAACAGGAAAATACAAACCTGAAATTTTTACCTTTTGTCTAATTGTATCTGTGAAGTTACGAATTTCCATTCGGCTCAAGATAGGCACTTTGTATACAGAACCGCTCAAAGTTTGAATCTCCCTATTACTTGTGTTTATTCCTATTAAGTAAATTTAAAAGTCTAGCAAAATCATCTTCGTTTAAGTCATCAAACTTTCTAGCGAAAGACATAGCGGCCTTTCTTGCATTGGTACTTTTGCCAGACAAACTTATCTCCACCGATTGCTGGGAATCTCTTGCTGCCTTTCTCAGGTTGATCGACTCTTCTTCATTTTTAGCAAGGTATGAGACAATATTATCTAAAATTTGCGGCGTAATAGCTCTTTTGCCCGTTTCGATTGAGGAAAGATAAGAAGATGTCATACCAATAGATTCAGCCATGCATTTCAAGTTAATACCTAAATCCATACGCATTATTCTTACAATTTTACCAAACGGTGTTAACATAATTTAACCTCTAATCTAACCAGTTGAGTAAAAATTATTTATACTCACACGTCATTATGTTTACATTAAAAAAAATAATCAACTAAATTCTGTTAATTAATTTCTATTTAACTAATCTTTCATTAAAGTTAAAATGAACAGGTTCGCCACCATTTTTAACAATGGTTGCTTCGATTTGGTATTTCATTGGGGGTCCTGATTATTTGAAGATGTTGAAGCTGGGGTTAATCTCTAGATACATTGTTGTTCATCCAAACCTGGTCATAGTCACTGTTTGGCATGTTGGCGATGTAATTATAAGGGCTTGTATTTTCTTCTGCTAAAAATTGATGCGCTTGCTTGTCCAGATACAATGAAATTTTTCCTTCCCATCCTTCCCCATTTCTTTGCTTTTCTAAACACAATATGGAAGCGGGCTCTTTTAAATACTCCTGCTCTTTTTCAGTTAATAGTTGACTGGCCTCTAGCTTCTGTAATGCCCTTTCTCTGCGTTTATTTCGCCAGATGATGAAAAGGTTATCGGCAAGGTCAGTGATTGAGCCTGAGCCTTTTACGTCCATTTTCCCTGTGGGTTTCTCTTCACTTTCCGATTTACGGCTGTGTGTCACCAAGATAACATGACTTGAAGTTTTGTTTTTGAAATCACACAATGCATCCATGAAGGCTTTTTGCCCGTTGTAATCATCATCTGCAAGCCCACACTTCATCAGGCTGTCAATGATAAACAGATTGATACCATATCGGCGGTTTGCATATCTGAAGATTTCCAGTAATCGAGATGATTTCGCTGTCCCTGTTAAGCCAAATAACCAGAGCCTGTCATCATAAAACTTAAAAGCGGACTCAATTTCTAATTCTGAAGGTAATCTAGTGCATGTTGCCTGACGGGTTAGACGCTTTAGAAACGTTGCGGGTTTTAACTCAAACGAAGCAACACAGGCTCTGATTTCCTGACGCATCGCTTCACACAGAATATGCCCTAAAATTTCACTCTTACCGTGCCCATTGACTCCATTAAGTAGCGTTAACTCAGATTCGCGATAACTAAAATGACGATTTAATGACTCCCAAGGTGTCTTGAACAAATATTCCTCTTTGCCGTAGAATGCATCAAGCGTGCTTTGATAGAAATCTCGCGCTGTGCAGAGTTCTTCAGGGTCAAAATAAGCTGCTGTTTCAAGGTAGTGTACAATTTCCTGTTGCGTCATACCAGCCTGTAAACATTCGTTGATGTCCTTGTGGGGCAGTTTAACCAAACGACACCGATATTCTCCTAATCGACGGGCGATTTCCAGGGCTGCCTGTTGTCCCACTTCGTCATTGTCCATCGACAACCAGACTTCAGTAAAGCGGTCAAGATTATGAAATTCATACTCAATCCACTGTTGTTTGGCTCCACCGCCTCCACCAAAAGGAACCGATAACGCACTCAACCCGTACTGGTGATAACTCATGCAATCAATTTCACCCTCGCACAATATGACTGCACGGGTTGCTTTAGGTAGCGCTTGCCAGCCGAACAAGCACGGTTCACAATCCGCTTCAACTGAAATAACTTTCTTCCCATTAGGTCTTACTGTGCTAATACGCTTAACCTGCATCAGCTCGCCTTCTCGCTTGTAAGGGAACGCTATAGCGGGTAATTCCCTGTTATCTTCAGGTGACCAGACAATCCCATCACTGACCTGAAATTCTTCTGCCGTTTTGCGGTCTATGCCTCGTGTTTCAAGATATTCGTAACAGTCTTGTGGTTTACGGACAGTTTTTTTCAGTGATGCGGGTTGTGGACGTTTAAACTGTTTTTTCCGTTTTGCTTCGAATGCACCCGATTCATCCGCTATTCCAAGAAACTGTTTTGCCTCTGCCATCGCCTGATGCAAACTACAGTCCCTGACCTGAACCCACAAATCCAGTAAATCCCCCCCTGTTCCCTCTGCAAAATCTGACCAAACCTTTTTGCCAGAGAGATTAACTTTTAAACTTTTACCCTGCTCACCATGCACCGAGCCAGCCACCCACTCATGACCCTCTTTTTTGCCTTCAGGTAAGAGATATTTAGCCACTCTGACAACATCAAGCCACAAGCGCTCAGATAATTCCGTAATGGTAATCATGCTTCCCTCAGATTAAATTTGTCAAACCCGTATTGCACAATGCCAGCACTTAGCCAGCCGTAGTTGTACCCACGGATGAGTATTGATTTGATAATTGATTTCATGATGATTTTGTTAGAAAAATACCAGGCCGTTACTAACGGTAAACGTTGACGTGGTTGTTGCTTGAGGCTTTGACTGATGAGATTGTATTACTGGTTTATCATCCAGCCAACGTTTGCCATTGAGGTAAGTGGCAGGATGTAACTTTTCAAAGCCAAACTGTTTAGCCTGTAACCTCGAACGAATATCAGCTACAAGAAATTCAGCAAACTGTTCCGGTGTCTCACCTGTCTCTTTCCGCCACAACCTGAATTGAGTTTTAAATGCTGACATAGCTGATTGCTTACCCACTTTGCGCTGAACCTGTGGCCAGAATATGCCTTCAAACGCTAAATCAATTTTATTTTGATTTGGTTTTGCAATTTCAGATTCTGTTTTTTCAACCTCAGATCGAACGGGTTCGATCAATATGTTTTTATTCTTTGTAGTAATCTCTGTAGTAATCTCTGTATACGTATCACGTTTAGCCGTAGGGGGTGTTACGTTTTTTCGTAGGGGGTATTCCGTTTCAACGTAACCCCTATCACGTTTAGCCGTAGGGGGTGTTACAGAAAATGACTCTGATTCTGGCTGACTATTAACCAATTGTGTAACGTTAGTTATCTCATCAATGCGTGCAGGAACAGGTTCAATAAACAGAACATTACAACAAGCTCCGGTTGAAGTATTAATTGTACGAAGTTCAAGTGTAATAATGCCTTGCGATTTCAATCGTTTTAAAGCATCAGTCACTTCTCGTTTTGTAAATCCGAACTGATCAGCAAAAGATTGATAACTACGCTGTAATTTGTCACCCTGAAAACGCTTGCGCCATCCTTTCAGTTCACCCGTACATTCGTCTCTTATTTCAGATGGACGGAACCAGTAAATAATTTCAGACAGTAAAACAATAGCGGTGCTATCAGGTTTTCCACTTGGCATTTTGATGTGATGCCACCAGTTAGCAGGGATAACATTACCAGACAGATTTAAACGACCAATTTGGTTAACAGTTTCTGTTGGAATAAGATGTTTCATTGATTACCTCTAATTGATTCTTGACGATGTTTAAGCCTTAATTTTGCATCTTCAAATGCGGCTTTTAGCTTCTTGGCGGCTAACTCCGTGAAAGAGCGATTGACTCTCTCTCGAATAATGTTTTTATGGATATTTGACTGGTAAAATCGGCGTTTTTTTGGCATAATGACCTCGTTGAAATTGAAAGAAAAAAGGGAAATTCGCTGTTTCCCTTCTCCTTGAAATACTAACTAAACTCAAAGTTCGATATGATATTTGCAAGCTCCATTGTTTTTTAACTCTGGAGCTTCTTTTTTTGGCCATCTTAAGTGCTCCAACATATCAATCAGCTTGCGTATTTCTTCTCCTGATATATTCGTAATAACAACCTCCTGTGTCGATGAATCAGGCACACTCACCACATGCCTTGGCAAGCCGTATTCTGAGACCACCTGACAGGCTAATTTAAAGATTCTGGTTTTATCCCGACTCGCTGTTGAGGGGTGAATCCCGAGTGATTTGGCAAACCCGTTATTACCGCCTTCCGAAGCCATCTTCTGGTAGAAGTAAGATTCTAAATGCTCAGGTTTGCAGGTGATTTTGATAGTATTTGAATATTCCATGGTTATAATCCTTAAGTAATAAAATTCCCTACCTCGATATTCCTATGAGGTTGTGGTGGCTCTAACGCTTATTCAGAGCGAGTCAAAATGTTAAAGAACGGGGTTACTCAGAGAGTATTTTGCTTATTAGCAGGGATACCATCTGTTGGATTTGGGTAAATATCAGGGCGTAGCTGGTGTGGTGTTATATTCCATTTCAACATCTCGCAAAGAGGAATAACTCTTTTAGAGGGTATAGTTCTAGAAAACCATTGGGCTACAGACTGTTGTTTACAACCAAAATAGTTAGCTATTTCAGCTTGGGTATACCTTGACATAATTTTTTCTTTTGTCTGTCTTTCCATGTCAAAACCTCTTTTAAAATCCAAAACTAAAATACAAGAAAATATTGTTAATTTCAACAATAAATTCTTATTTAATAGGTTTACAAGATGATCTTGTATAATGTTATATATGAAACTTACAGCTATTGAGATATCAATGTACCGAATCAGCAAGCTCCTTAAGGATAAAAATTGGAGTCAGCGTGAACTCGCCCAAAAAATTGGTGTGACACAACAAACAGTACAACAGTGGATATCAGGGAAAAGCACACCAAAACCAGCAAGCTTAGATAAATTATCCGAAGTAACAGGATATGATATTGATTGGTTTTATCGTTTACCCGAAAAAGATGAGGAAGTATCCTCAATTGAAAATTCAAATAGGTTTAATACTGATAAACGGGGTCAACAAATTTTATCACTGATATATGAGCTACCAGAAAAAGAAGTAGTAAAAGTTATGAGTGAGTTAAAAGATAAGACAGATTACTATAGAACTCTGTTTGAAGAGTTAAAAGTTAAGCACGAATCAAAAAAACACCAGACGTTTTAAGTCAAAACCTATCTCCCCCAATTTTCCTCGCCTAAAATAACAAGAAAATACTGTTGACATAAACAATTATTTGTTGTTAAATTAACTCTATAAACTCACTGCAACAGGCAAAAGCCAGACAATACCATGAGTTATCTGAAACTTTGCCAGACGTTGCTAAGTAGCCAGCCCGAGGCGTACGAACATGAAGGCAAGTGTAGTCATCAGTAACTAAGTCATTTCGCTCTTTAACATATTGGAATCAAGCTCTGAATAAGCGTTAGAGCAACACCACCAAGTGAGTTTTGGGGTGTGTGAATATAACAAAACAGTCAAATCTCGTTTCTACACCAGGGAATAAACAGACTGTGCATACAAACCGAAAACATTCGGCACACACCACTAAAACTTATTTAGGAGGAACAAAATGGCAACCATTATCTTTAAACCTAAAAAAGACAATGCTAAATCTCGTCGCCTGGCAAAACAAATGGCATTCTGGGATAGGAAACGCGCTGAATACGAAGCGAAACCTAAGCCCCGTTCTACAGAACAAATACTTGATTCCATATTTAACAAGCAAGATGAGACCGTTAATACTATTGCATCACTCACTCTCAATCTAAAAGACAAAAAGCCTCAGCCTTCATTTGATAACTGTTGCTTACCTAATACTTATCTCTATTCTGTAAGAAAATACTCAAACACAAGCAAATCAAATATCATACAGACGAAATAATTTGATAGTCTTTGCAGCAATCCTGTTCTACACTTAATTCCATAAGTTTCAGATAATAGTTATCCCTCCCGATGGGCTGGGAATTTGAAATCTCCCAATTTCAGGGAGGCCAGGTTGTTAAAGAACGGTGGTTTTTAGATTGCAAATAAATTTTTATTAAAAATATTAACTACCTAATTTTAGTTTCAATGGATTTGTTCCACGTAAATATGACCAATCAATATCAGGTCGTAAATCTTCACAGAGCACTTCACCAAACGTTGCTTTTTCAATTTCAAGACAGCGTTTGACCGGAACAGGGCGAACTTTATTAGACCACTGAGATACTAATGCTTGAGCCACTCCAAGTTCTCGACCAAGATATATGGTTCTTCCACGTTTTTGAGTTGTATATGTCTTCAAATCCATACAGTAATCGTTCTTGTAATTTTAAAATCAAACTAATAATAGCGTAACGCTATTATTAGTCAATAGCATTTCACCAATTTTAATATTTAGCGTATTGCTATTTAATAAAATAAATAAAAATAGACTTTATAGATGATATGAAAACGATCGAAGAAATTAGAAGAGAATGGCTTATTGAGTTGATTCAACAGTATAAATCAATTGCAAATCTAAATATCGCACTTGATAGAGCTAAAACAGATGCGACTCTATCTCAAATAAAAAATCAAGCAACAGATAGTAAAAGCCGTAATCCTAGAAATATGGGATCACCTCTAGCAAGAGAGATTGAAGAAAAGCTAGGTCTTGAAGTTGGTTCTTTAGATCATGAAAAACACATTTCATCCACCCCACAACAACAAAAAATTAATCCTTGGGATGCATACGAATCAGCAGATGATGCTATAAAATCTGTTGTAGATTTTATCTTACATAAGGATGATCTCAATTCCCACCCTGGATGGGTAGATAGTGATGCCAGAGCTTATATAGACTCTCTTGAATTAAAAGCTTATAAATGGGTAACAAAAAGAAAAAACTATGAAATCAGAAAAACAAGGAAAGCTTAAACTTGTATGGTCTGATGGAAAATTACTTACTTAAGAACACCATATTTTATAAATGAAATCCTCTCTTTTTATAACACCCCATCAATTAAATAGCATATCGCTATTGACAAATAATTAGCGTTTCGCTATATTTCATACATCAACTCACTGTAACAGGCAAACGCCAGACAATACCACGAGTTATCTTAAGCCTAGCCAGACGTTGCCAAGTAGCCAGCCTGAGGCATATGAACATGAAGGCAAGTGACGACAGTTAAGCAGTACCGCTCTTTAACACCCTTTCGCTGAAAAAGCGAACCATAAAACACCCAAACAGTCGGTTTTAGGGTGTGTGAAATAACCAAAATACAGTCATTAAGTTAAAACCAACACCAGGGAACTACCAATATGACTGTAAATATAATCCGGACACCTCCGGCACACACCACCAAAACCCATTGTAGGAGGTAATATGTGTAACTTTCATGGTTATGATAATGCTCGTAGTCGTCGACATGAGCGTAGAAGAGCCAGGCAAGCAGCTTATGAATATAACAAAGCACTTAATATGGCATTGAAAGCAGCCTTAAATCCAGGTAAACCCTCTCAGCAACAAACTACACCAAACACTAAACGCCCTGTTCTTTCTCTAAAAAGAAAAGTGATGAGTCGTGTTGAAATAGCAATATCAATTCGTCCTACTAAAGTTTATGACGCATTTGATAACTGCTGTCTTCCTATTGCAGCTTTGTACACTTCTAGACGGTTTAACAATAAACCTAAATCAAACTTTGGAGTAACCGCTAATTGTTAAGATTATACGTCATATACTTAATTAGTTTCGAGGTCTCATATGAGAAAAAATTATATAGTTAAAGATGAAATATTCATAAATGCTCTACTATTCATGCTTAAAAATAACAAAATTGAATGTAATCTATCCTATCTATCATCGATACTTGGCGTTAATTATATTGCGCTTAAAGATAAAATAATGTTAGAAAAAGACTTCCCTAAACCTGTTTGTAACGATGGTGTTCAGATACTATCTAAAAAATGGCTTCTTTATGATGTATTAAATTGGGCCTTAAAAAACAAGGAACTGAAATGACAGTTAGCTCAAGTAATATAAAATCAAATATAACTAAATTAAAAAATAAAGCATCGTCACATAAATCCTTCTCACGTTGGGAAGATTAAATTATAACCGATTCCTTCACGTTGGGGAATGTGAAGAACCACTGCCGCCTGAAGTGGCAAAATAATCAGGCAATAAAATCAATTAAGAGTTAAATTGACTTTTAGCTAATTCAGAAAGAACTTTAGTCACTGTACCAGCATTAGCAAACAAAGTATCAACACATTTGCCTACAACAGATTCTGCGCCTTTTTCTTTCACTAGTTTTAAAAGCGTTTGCTTTTCTGGTTCAGCTAAATTAGCCGATCTGATAATTGTTTCAATTTGCTCAAGAGTATTTTTGTGTATTTTAATTGTAACGGCGTTTAGGTCACTGCCGATAGTATCGGTATTGGCGTAATCAAAACCTTTAGCAGTTAAAGCCATATGCTCAACATAAAATAATGAATAATTATTATGACCTAAAACAACTGCACCTTTTTTAACAAGACCAATTTCAATCAAATAATTTAGATCTAATGCTAATTGATTAGTGCCTATCTTTTCCTCTAAAAAGTCAAATTTCTCAGTGCTTATTGGCTGCATGGGGCTATCAGGATTATTTAATTCTCGAATTAGCATTAAATGCCTCTCTTTAATTGGTGTCATTGAGCATGTCATTCCTTTTTTCATGTGTTGTGGTGAGCACATAATAACCTGTTTTGTGTGTTGTGGTAAATACGCAAACCACTGCCGCCTGAGGTGGCTAAATAATCAGGCAATCAATAATTTTCAGGATGTGTGAATGCGGCTATGCGCTCGTGGGACAGTCAACACACTATAAATTATCTATTCAATAGCTAAATATAGTTTGATTGTGTTTACCCGTCCGTGATGACTGTAAGCGGACACCGAGAGGCACTTGGCACACATCCTACCTTTTCAGTAAATGTTAACGAGGGAGTACACATCATGAGATTGGATAATCCACGCATTGTCACGGCAAAGCACCCAAATATGGGCAATCTGGTTGGGGTGACTAACGGCAGTCGTGATTTAAGCGACTCAATATACTTAAGCAGCATTGATATATGGAATGACGACGACATGGAAACACAAACTTTCAGCGTAACCCATGCCCGTCATATGGCCGCTAAAGTAGCTACTGACTTGCGACGAATGAGTCGCTTTTATGGTTGTCCCAGTGATGCTCAAATTGAACTGTATGAAGCAGAACTGGTAGTGTTTTTCAAGGCAGGATATTTGGGACAAGTGACGTACGGTTTTAAGAAAAATAATAACTGGATTGAACCGACTCTTCGTTATACAGCTGGAGATTTGCTTGGTTCAGGTACGGATGATGATCCTGGAAAAATCCGGCCAGGAAAAGATGTATCGGGGGCATCTTTTTTTAGTTTCATGACTTACAGCTCGAAATATCATAATGCCACCCAATCTGAAAAAGATAATGCACTGAAAGATTTACCATTTGAACGAGTCAGTGCCCAGACTCCAGGGATTAATGGTTACCTTGAGAATGATAAGACTTATTCAGCTGGAGGTTGCTCCCTCACTCGCACTAGCGTAAGGAATTTTGTATGAATGTAAAACCATCTCTTGATGAATTGTTTGAGCGACGCATTAACTTCCCTGATTTCGATCCTCAGGAGCGACTGGCTCGTTTAGTTGGTCTTGATGAGCAAAAAGCTGGATTATCAAAAATATTGGGCTTGCCAATGATAAGACTCAGGAATTAGTTGCTCAATTCGTGAGCGATGGTGGAATTCCCCCATCGGTTATTAAAGGAGGTACAGAGCAGGGAACCTACGTTGCGAAAGAACTAGTTTACGCATACGCCATGTGGATTAGTGCAGCTTTTAATCTTAAAGTTATTCGTACTTTTGATGAAGTTATTTCTACACCTATCCAACCGCTAACTGATAAAGTACACGCAGGCTTAGCCATGATCGCTTTTTACAAGCAGGAGCTGCGGATCGCCCCTTCTGGTCTACTTGGTGCAATGAAGAAACTACAATCGTCCCTTGGTATGCCGGATATATTGCCAGCTTACGCTGTTGATGCGTCAGAGGGGAGTTTAACGGGTTCAAGCGAAGTGACGCATTCTTTCACGGAGCTTTTATTGCTTCATGGCAAACCCTATACGGCACAATCTGGTTATCGGCGGCTACAACTGCTAGGACTTGCTGAGCGTAAATCGCGCCCTAGCAGTAAACATCCTGATAAGGAAAAATTATTTTGGTCACTGACAGAAAAGGGATTACAGTTTGGCAAAAATCTGACTGACCCTAACAATCCCCGGCAGACTCAACCTCATTTCTATGATAACCAGTTCCCTAGATTGTTAGGTGTAATGATGAACGGGATTGCAGCATAATAACCATTGACGAAAGAAGAAATCATGCGCTATAGTTTACTTGCATCTGATAAATCAGATGTCGGGTTTGACCTCCTGGTAATAGTCAAAGGCGCATAGCACGCCGTAAGCGTGTTTTTTTATGCGTCAGTCTACCATATCAAGAATCAATGGTGGGCTGGATGGGGGAGCCGAAAGGCTCGCCGGAGACCTCCTTTGACGCCGGTAAGGTCAACCTCGTTCAGTTCGCCACCCAAGATTGACCTCAAAGGTGGTGATTGTCCTAAAATTCAAAGGAAATCATTACTATGACTACTTTAGTTTTCCGCAATACTGCTCTTGAAACTATTTCTCATAAAAACCAAATTTGGTTTACTTCTACTGAACTTGCTAGAGCTTTGCAGTATCAACAAATTGACTCTGTTACCAAAATATTTAACCGTAATAAAGACGAATTTACATCATGTATGACACAGACGGTCAATTTGACCGTCAGCGGTAAAATCAATGGGTTACAGCACAAAAAGACCCGTATATTCTCCTTACGTGGTGCACACCTAATCGCCATGTTCGCCAATACGCCAGTAGCGAAAGAATTTAGAAAATGGGTGCTGAATATTCTCGATAACCAAACAGCTAACCCTAAATACCAACCCCAACAGGAAGCGCACGAAAAGTTCAGTAATAAAGATACCCAACATCTCGCCCGTATCATTGCACTCATGACGCAAAACTTTCGTTTCAGAGATGCATGGAATAATGCTATCTGGTATGCGTTAAGAGAAGTCACAGGCATTCCCTCACCTTATCCGATGGAAGTACGGCTAGTTCCTTCTATCGCTTCGGAATGCGAGCGTATTTGGCATGTAACGGAAGAGCTTCAAGATAAAATAGCTGATGCAGAAAAAACAGCGATTAAACGTATTATCCGCAAACGTGAAAATGCCGATAAAGTTATTGCTGAGATAGAAACTTTGTTATCTCAGGCTACACAGGATAATCAGCTAATGCTAAATGGTGCGCTATCAAACTGGCATAAAGCGGAACTCACCCATTTCCTCCAACGTAACTAAATAATCCTAACGCCCCTTTTTACAGGGGCAATCATTAATCAATTAACTTTGAGGGATATCCTTATGTCAAATTTAATCAACATCGAAACAAAAAACATCAATGGTGAATTAATCCAGACGGTCAATGCCCGTGATTTACATGCGTTTTTGGAAATCGGTAAAGATTTTACCACATGGATAAAAGACAGAATTAAGCAATATGGATTTATTGAAAATCAGGACTACATAATTGTAGAAAATTTGAGCTCCCCAATTTCGGGGAGCGCGAATTCTAGACAGCAAATGCTTAAAGAATACGCAATTTCCCTCGATATGGCGAAAGAGCTATCAATGGTTGAACGTAACGAAAAAGGCAAACAGGCCCGACAGTATTTTATCGATGAAGTGATTATTGACAGCTTTAATCTTTTTGCAACTCAACCCACACCATACACAACTCACTAAAGGACAATCACGATGAAAAATGAATTAATTACTATCGATTCTAATCAATTACCCATTATCGAGTGGCAAAATGTTCGTGTTGTGACGACTGAAACTCTTGCTAAGGGGTATGGTGCCAGTATGAAAAACATTCAAGATAATCTAGCCAACCATAAAACTCGTTTTGTCGAAGGTATCCATTATTTCAAGCTAGAAAGTAATGAATTACAACAGTTTAAGAGGCTACCCGATAATATCGGGTTGGTTAGTAAATATACAAGTCAGCAGATTTTATGGACAGAAAAAGGCGCTGCTCGCATGTCAAAAATTGTTGATACCGATGAAGCCTGGTCTTTCTTTGAAAAAATGGAATCCGCTTACTTTAATCAAAAATCACTACCAAATGACCCAACAACTTTAGGCTTACCTAATTTTCTTGATCCCGCTGAATCCGCGATTGCATGGGCTGAGCAGCATAAAAAAGTTCAATTGTTAGATGTACAGGTTCAACAACTTGAAACCGAAATCGATAGTTTGAAAAACCTGTTCCAGGTTGGCATGTCACCTGTCCAGTTTTGCAAACAACTTAATGGCGTAAACATTAACCAGGTCAACCTTTTTCTCGAATCACGTCATTTTCTCTACGATACAGAAAAGGATATCAGCAAGGCTCATGTCTGGCGTGTTCATTCCTATGCGAGAGATACCTATCTAACCGAGTCACCCTTCATCATGACAAACGATTACGGGCAACGTCAGTGTTACAAAATCGTTCTGCTAAAAAGGGGGCTTCATGGCTATATCACCAATACCTCAAAGGTAAGCTACCCATGAAAAAAGACTGGAACGGTGAATTCACTCACGACAAATATCATCAGGTGGCATAAGATGACGATGAATCAGGACGTTATTATTGCTCGTATCATTGCCGCATCCAAAGATATTTTTGCTTGCGAAAAAGCCATTGTGACGCTGAAAGATATTTATCATTCTGCCATACGCCAATATTTGATTAAAAATGGCGACCCCAGAGCACATTGTGGTTCACTTCGCCCAGAAAAACCGGAATACGAAGGCGTCATCAAATATACAAATCGCCACTATAGGGCGTTAATGAAGAAAAAGCGTGAACTCTATAACGCGCATCGTCGCCACCGCAGAGCAACACAGGCACTACTCAAGCATCAATCAAAGAAAACGGACGAATAAAGACCGGATTCTACAAATTAATCACATCTGAATATCAATTAAGGGTTAAAAACATGAACCAGCTTAAACAGCAGGAGCTTCGCTACGTCTTAAATAGTGACAGTTTCGTTAAAAAAGATTCCATAAAAATCATCCCCACCTTGCTAATCATCGCGTTGGCAAGCCTCGTTTTATTGTTAGCAAGATAGGAAGTGATATGAACCCTTACGCCATGCAAGATTACGGGTACGAACAACAGCAAGAAATTGCTTATTGGGAAGACAGACTGGACGACGAAATCAGCGAACTTGTCCAGCCTGTTTATGACTGCCTACCTTCCTCCGTCATGAGAAAACTCAGTAATGAGGATTTTGACGATATCTGGCAGGCGCTGTTTGACCATTTCAAAAATGAGCACATTCATCGATACAAAGCAATTCGAGCGCCTAAGAGGAAATATCTATGAGCGAAATACAACATACCGAAAAAGAAAAAAGTTTTCAACAGCAAGTTTGGGAAACGCTTTCTGCCATTAATGTTAACGAAAAAATAGAAAAGAAAAACGGACTTTCTTATCTCTCATGGGCATGGGCGTGGGGCGTATTAATGGCACACTACCCAGAATCTTACTATGTCATTGAACCCATGAACTATAACGATGATGGCAGTGCCATGGTGTCATTAACCCTCACCATTAAACAGGGTGATAACGAATTTCCCCGCAAAATGTGGTTACCCGTTATGGATTACCGGAATCAGGCGATTTCTAACCCTAACGCCGTTGATATCAACAAAGCGCTGATGCGTTGCCTCACTAAAGCCATTTCGATGTTTGGATTAGGGTTTTATATCTATGCCGGTGAAGATTTACCCGAACAGGAAAAAGTCGTGATACAACAAGAACAGGCACAACAAAAAGCCCGTTACGAGCAATTAATCAAGGAATTAAAAACCGCAGCAAAAGGGGGTGTTGAGTCGATGAAAACCCATTGGCAACAGTTAACACTAGAAGAGAAAGAAATTATTGGCGAAGAAAACAAAATGGCGATTTATCGCAATATTGCAATGAAAAATGAGGCTCATCATGAAGCAGAAAACGGACGAGTGGTTTCAGGCAAGACTGGGGAAAGTCACCGCCAGCAATTTACACAAGGTGTTATCCAAAGGCAAGGGGACAACACAACGAAACTACCTCATGCAGTTAGTCTGTGAAACCCTGACCGGGCGACGAGAAGAAATTAAAACCAGTCAGGCGATTGAACGAGGCATTGCCCTTGAACCTCAAGCCAGAGCACGATATTGCCTCAATGAGTTTGATGTCACGGTCACCGAAGTTGGCTTTATTCCCCACCCGACTATTGCGCTATTTGGCGCAAGTCCTGACGGCCTGGTTAATGATGATGGACTTATCGAAATTAAATGCCCCAACACCACTACCCACATTGAAACCATTATTACAGGAAAACCTAAATACGAATACCTGTTACAAATGCACGGCCAAATGATGTGCACAGGCAGAAACTGGTGCGATTTTGTCAGCTATGATGACAGACTTCCCCCCAACCTTGCTTACTATAAAACCCGAATTATCAAGGATGATGATTTAGTTAACGAGATTGAACAGGCCGTTCAAATTTTTATTGAAAAATTAAAATCAGAAATCAACAGAATTAATCAAAAAGTGGAGGCATCATGGCAAACCAGAATCAGTGTCACTTTACCGGACGCATCGGAAAATTAGAAATCCGCTATACCCAGGATAAAAATCCCATCACCGTATTCTCTCTCGCTATCAGTAAATCAAGGAAAGATGACAGAGGCCAATGGATTGATGAGACCACATGGATAAACTGCAAGGCATTTAAGCAAATAGCCGAATATATTGACAAGCATGCACAAAAAGGCACATTTGTTCGTGTCACTGCCGCCTACAAGGAAAATAAATGGACAGACAAATCCGGTCAGCAAAGGATATCACCCGAATTTTTAGTCAATGACATTGAAATTTTGAGCAACCGGAAGGAAAGAAAACCGCAGGAAAGTCAAAGTAGACCGAATCTGCCAACCACTAACCATCCAAATAGTAACGCTATTCATCAAGCTGATTTTGAAGACGAATATATCCCCTTTTAGACACAGGAGCCCATCATGTGGATTTTAATCCTGGCCATGTACGCCAGCCCTTATGCATCAAGCAACTTTGCAAGTGTTCATACACAGGAATTTGATACTGAAAATATGTGTCAATTCGCTGCTAAACAGTTTGAGCAGGAATTTGATACTTTCAAGGATATCAACGCCAAAGCGATTTGCGTTAAGAAATAAACTAATTTCATCGAGGTTCAATTATGAAACTTAACATCATTAAATTATTAATCACGACATTATTGTTTATTAGTGTAGCGTTTGCCTTTGAGCTGATAGTAGAACATCTATCCCATGTTGATACAACACCACCGGCAATATTCCCCGAGATCAAATGGGGTAATGAAGCATTGAGCGGATTACAGTTAGACGGAAAAGAGATGGAGGACATATTCGTACTGTTAGGCACTATAGCATTGATTTATATCATAATATTATGGCCTAAGCTAAAAAAGTAGTTCACACCAGAACGGCATTATCCCCCCTGATCAATATCGCTTAACAAACATCCATATTCATTCATCAATTAACTTTGAGGGATATCCTTATGTCAAATTTAATCAACATCGAAACAAAAAATATCAATGGTGGCTTAATCCAGACGGTAAATGCCCGTGATTTACATCAATTTCTAGAAGTTGGCAAGGATTTCTCAAATTGGATTAAAGACCGTATTAAGCAGTACGGATTTGTTGAAAATATCGACTATATAGTTTTCGCCAGAATTGGCGAAAACCCCTTCGGAGGCCGTCCGGCAAAGGAATACCACATTTCCCTCGATATGGCGAAAGAACTTTCGATGGTTGAACGCAACGAGAAAGGGAAACAGGCAAGACAGTATTTTATTGAATGTGAAAGACAAATTTTACAGCCGTCATTACCGGGTAATTACATCGAAGCATTAGAAGCCCTGGTTATCTCTGAAAAGGAAAAAGCGGTTATTACTGACCAAAGAGATGAAGCAATTAGGACAAAATCACAAATCAGTCGCACTCGTGAAGCTTCTGCAATGGGCAAACTTAGTGTGGCTACGCGTAAAAATAGAGAACTTACCGAACGACTAGGAGAAAGTGTTAAACATGCCACCATCACAGCCGTAAAGAATGCCACAGGGAAAGAATACAAGTTTACCCCACTTCGCAGATGGTGTCGTGAGAACCAGGTGGAAGCAACCGAAGTACCGGATATTCGTTATGGTCAGGTTAAGTCATGGCCTGCTGAATCATGGCTACAGGTATACGGTATCAATCTCAAATCGTTATTTGCTAATAGCCAACGTATTCACTAGAAATTGACAGCTGTTTGGTATTTCCGAGCAACTTTAAAAAAGACCAGCCCAAGGCTGGCCAACACCAGGGAAAATGTTGCTGTTAACCAACACACAACGGCAATAATATTACCAAAAATAATTCACAGATGATCAATTTTTAATCAAATTTACATTCATGTAATCAATAACCGGAGAAATCCTATGAATAATGATAGTAAAATACGAGGTATGACTATGTTATTTAATACCCCACTCAGATATCCCGGTGGTAAAGCAAAATTATCCAATTTTGTCATGAAAATTATTGAAAAAAATAATCTTCACGATCTACATTATGCAGAACCGTTTGCTGGGGGGGCAGGACTAGCATTAAACTTACTTACTAAGGGATATGCGAAGAAAATTTATTTAAACGATATCAACCCAGCTATTTATGCATTTTGGTATAGTATAATTAACCATACACATGATTTTTGCAAAAAAATTGAGAAAACAGATGTCACAATTGATGAATGGCATCATCAACGGAAGATTATGGTACATGCCAAATCTAGCAATATTTTCGAACTAGGATATTCAACTTTTTTTCTAAATAGAACTAACCGTTCTGGTATCCTTTTGGGAGGAATTCTTGGAGGAAAAGAACAAAAAGGTAATTGGAAATTAGATGCCAGATTTAATAAATACAACTTAATTGAACGAATTGAGCGAATATCAAAATATAAAAATAATATAATTATTTCTAATTTAGATGCCAGAGAATTTATACAAAAGACAATTAAACAATTACCAATAAATTCTTTAACATATTTTGATCCACCATATTATGTAAAAGGAAAAGGTTTATATGAAAATCATTACATACATGAAGATCATGAAGTAATTGCTAATATCATTCAGACTGAAATATCAACTCCATGGATTGTTTCATATGATAATGTAGAACCAATACAAAAAATGTATTCAAAATCTAAATTTTTATCATATGACATAAACTACAGCGTTCAAAATAAATACAAAGGCTCCGAAATAATGTTTTTTAGTAAACAATTAAATTTTCCTGTAGAAAAATATCCCACAAAAACAAAAATATAAAATGATACGTTAATAATTTTAGAAAAATTTATCTTTTTAAAATCAATTTATTACATTATTATTTACGCGGGTTCAACTCCCGCCAGCTCCACCAAATTTGCATCTTAAACAATAAAAAATCCGGTATTTACAATAAGTTACGGGGTTTTTATGTACTTTACAGTCTGATTTGATCCCCTCCAAACTAATTCTTTTCGGGTCATTAATAGAACCCGACGAAAAGATCTAATGTTTCTGTTGGATCTAAAAACACAGAGCAACCACTCTGGTAATACCAAAACAAAGCATCAAACAGCGCAGCAAATAAATCCTAATACTCTTCCCCACAAATCATATGCCCTGACCTAACAAAGCACGAAGATAAACTTTTCGCTCTTCGTTATTGGTTTTCTGTGGGGCAATGAAGCGCCTGAGAATAGTGTGAGTTTTTGAATGAGGAATGTAATGAACAAAACGACTTTAACTCGGCAAGAAGCAGCAAAAATAATAGGAATAAGTGAAGACACACTGACTAATTGGTGCAAGCTTGGAATTATTAGTTATCAACGCAAAAATCCGTACAAAAAGAAATCACCTTATTTATTTACAAAAGAAGCTTGTATTGAAGCCGTTAAAAATTCGATCAATACTCTCGCTGAGAGCGAGATTGATGTCATCAGGAGTAAAAAATGTCAATCTTCAAACGTGGTAAAATTTGGTACGGCAGCTACACAACACCGTGCGGAAAAAGAATTAAAGAATCACTTGGCACAGAGGACAAAAAACAAGCTCAGGAGTTACACGACAAACGAAAAGCTGAATTATGGAGAATAGCAAAGTTAGATGATTTTCCTAATGTCACATTTGACGAAGCCTGCTTGAGATGGATCGAAGAGAAGGCTAACAAAAAATCTTTAGACGATGATAAAGGTAGACTCGGTTTTTGGCTACTTCATTTCAGTGGTACCCGATTAAAAGATATTACAGAAGCAAAAATATATAGTGCTATTAGCAAAATGAAAAATAGGCAGGAACAATTAAGATGGAAAAGTAGAGTTAATTCAGCAAAAAGAAAAGGAATAGAAATACCCGCTTATCAAGAGAAAGAAGTTTCTATCGTAACAAAAGCTAAGCATTTGGCACTACTTAAATCAATGATGAGATCTGCTGAAAAAGATTGGAAATGGATAGAAAAATCACCGGTTATTAAGGTTCCATCGGCTAGAGAAAAACGGATTAGATGGTTAGAACCGGATGAAGCAGAAAGATTAATCAATGAATGTCCTGAACCCCTTAGATCGACGGTTGAATTTGCGCTTGCGACGGGTTTACGTCGTTCAAATATCATTAATTTAGCGTGGTCACAAATTGATATGCAAAGAAAAGTTGCTTGGATAGAGCCAGAAAACAGCAAATCGGGAAAAGCTATAGGCGTAGCTCTAAACGATACGGCTTGCTGTATTCTGACGCGACAATTGGGTAATCATCAAAAATGGGTATTCGTACATACAATGTCAGCAAAACGATCTGATGGCTCACAAACAAATTCGATTAGAAAAATGCGTGTCGATTCTAATACCGCATGGAGAGCGGCATTGAAACGCGCCGGAATAGAAAATTTCCGCTTTCATGATCTGAGACATACTTGGGCTAGCTGGTTAATTCAGTCTGGCGTTCCACTTTCTGTTCTACAAGAAATGGGTGGATGGGAATCAGTGGAAATGGTGAGGCGCTATGCACACTTAGCGCCTACTCATCTTACTGAACACGCCAAACAAATTGACGGCGTTTTTGACAGATTTAATAGAAAAATCTCAAATCATGTCCCAAATTTGTCCCACTTAAAAATACTAAAAGGCTGAACCTCATCTAAGTCATTGATTTTATTGGTGCACCCTGTAGGACTCGAACCTACGACCTACGGCTTAGAAGGCCGTTGCTCTATCCAGCTGAGCTAAGGGCGCTTAGAAAAACGCTTATTCAATAATAAAATAATGTCGTTGGATTATACGGCTGCAGAGCACTGAGTCAACGTCTTTTCAATGACAAATTATCTATCTGCTCATTTTCTGACTACTAATAAAACTGACAGCATCGCTTTCTTCTGACAAAATAGCAGTATCACAATCTTTTTATGGATTAATGAAATAAATGTCAGCAAAAATTATTGACGGAAAAATGATTTCCGAAACAATCAAACAGGAAATTGCCAAAAAAGTTAAATTGAGACTTTCACTAGGCAAGCGAGCTCCCGGACTTGCAGTCATTTTAGTCGGTAATAATCCGGCTTCACAGATTTACGTAAACAGTAAACGTCGTACTTGTGAAGCGGTTGGTTTTGTTTCGCGCTCATATGATTTAGCGGAAAAAACCACTGAGTCTGAACTTTTACAATTAATTGATCAACTTAATAATGACAAGGCAATTGATGGCATCCTGGCTCAATTACCACTGCCCAAAACTATTGACTATATCAAGATACTAGAACATATACATCCAGACAAAGATGTTGACGGTTTTCATCCTTATAACATAGGCCGTCTTTGCCAACGAGCCCCAAGACTACGACCTTGTACACCTCGCGGCATTATTACCTTACTTGAGCGCTACCAAATTAATCTACTTGGTTTAAATGCAGTTATTGTTGGTGCTTCAAATATCGTAGGTCGCCCAATGAGCCTGGAATTGTTACTTGCTGGTTGTACAACTACTGTCACCCACCGCTTTACTACTAATTTACGTCAACATATAGAGCAGGCTGATTTGCTAGTTGTCGCTGTTGGTAAACCAAATTTTATTCCCGGTGAATGGATAAAACCGGGTGCCATTATTATGGATGTGGGAATTAATCGGCTTGAAAATGGCACAGTTACCGGCGATGTTTGCTATCAAGAAGCACAACAACGCGCTAGCTGGATCACTCCTGTGCCTGGTGGCGTTGGCCCAATGACAGTGGCAACACTTATGCAAAATACCTTACAAGCTTGTAAAGAATATCATGATATTCAAAATACTAACCAATAGGCGATAAAATGGAAATCTTTCATCTAAATGGGCAGCCTTATATTAAATTATGTGATTTATTGAAATTGCAAGGTTGGGGGTATAGCGGCGCCGTAGCCAAAGCACTTATCGCCCAAGGTGATGTAAAAGTTGATGGTGAAATTGAAACCCGTAAACGCTGTAAAATTAGCAAAAATAATATTGTCACTTTAATTAATAACAGCGTAATAGTTAAAGAATAATCATCAATTATAAAAAAATATTTAACAAGCCCCTTATAACTGGGGCTAATCTTCTGCTTAATTTTTACTCATTTTTAAGTAATGATTTACAGCTTTTAAAGCTAATGAGCGAATATTTCATAATATTATTCTTATCAGGTAACAATAGTAAAATTGTCTTCTGTCTCTGGAGCAGAAATTATTCTGGCTAAACTTTCTAATGTTTTAAAGGCACAAGAACATCTTATATTTTGGCATTGATAATAAGATTCCTTAGTTTTGTTAGTTAAGTAACGACTCGTTCTAGTATGAGCGGTATTTTTACAAACAGGGCAACGCATCATATCCACCTCCTAAAACTTAAGATTGAGTAATTTATATAGAGGTAAAATGATCTGTTTTCGTTATAAATCTCTACCTTGTACTTCAGTACTAGCGCTATTTAAATCAATATCCATTGAAAATGGAACATCTACTCGTTATACCAAGGCTAGATAGCAAGAACCATCTATTTTTTGTTGATTATTTGATATTTCAATATATTTACCACTACCTACATCACCACTCGCTTTTCTTTATTAAGCAGCAACGCGTCGTTTTATCCTTTTTGTTGTGTGGTTGACGACAGATTTTTTTAACGTTAAAAATTTGTTTTTTTATTGTTAGATTAAAGACTCCTGCAAAGATAAGGAGATTAACTTAAATCATGGACATACTAAGAGACAGAGTTATTACTAGTTGTTGGACGCGAGCTGATGCACTTAAGGTTCATTTCGATGATCCAACAACAACTCAACCCAAGGTCAATATTGACTTCCCCGTTATGAGTGAAAAGTTGTTTATCTGGGATATCATACCATTACGAGATCTTGAAGGCAATATTGTATCAGTGAATGGTTGGTCGATTATTTTTTACTCTCACGGCAGTGAAACAACCCGACCGATTTAAAGACAAAAATGGTAATTACGATATTGTTAAAGACTGGAATGATCGACATGGCCGAGCCCGCATGCGCTTTTGGTACGCAAGAAATAGTTAGATTTGGCAATACGGTGAATACGGTGGCCGAGTAATGAATGATGGCGTATCACCAACAGAACGTGAGTGGTCCGGTACTCCTATTTTACTAAATGATAACGGTGACATTGATCTTTATTATACCTGTGTTACACTTGGCGCTACTATCGCTAAAGTTAGTGGTAAAGTGCAAAATGACAATAATAGTGTAAAACTAAGTGGCTTTGACAAGGTTATCCCGCTTTTCTCTGCCGATGGCGCTTATTATCAGACAGAAGCACAGAATGAGTATTGGAATTTCCGCGATCCTTGCCCTTTCATTGATCCCAATGATCGCAATCTTTATATGGTCTTTGAGGGTAGCCGGTGATAGAGGCTCCCATATTATTTCTAGAGCTGATATGGGCGATGTGCCGCCAGGTTTTGAGGATGTGGGCGGCGCTAAATATCAAGTTGGTTGTATTGGTTTTGCAGTTGCAAGAGACAACACGGGAAATACTTCCTCCATTGCTCACTGCCGTAGGTGTAAATGATCAAACAGAGCGTCCACATTTTGTATTTAAAGATGGTAAATATCATCTTTTTACCATTATTCATCAATACACTTATGCCGATGGTTTGAAAGGCCCAGATGGTGTTTATGGTTTTGTCAGCGATTCATTATTCGGCCCTTATACACCATTTAACGGTTCTGGTTTAGTGTTAGGCAATCCATCTTCCCAACCGTTTTAGACTTACTCACATTATGTTATGCCTAACGGTCTTGTCACTTCATTCATCGATAATGTTCCCGGTCGTGGTGACAAGTTTCGTATCGGTGGCACCGAAGCACCGACTGTGCAAATTAAAATTGTTGGTAATAGAACTTTTCTCGTCAAACAGTTTGATTACGGCTTTATTCCACCGCTAAAAAACATAGTTGTCAGATAAATAAATTATAAATTATCTTGATATTTTCGATTTTATTATAAAATATCGCTTAAAACACATAATGAAGAGTAAAAAATATGCTTGATTATTCAACTCAAATGTCAATCAATATTTTGAGTGACACCTATATAAACTAAAATAATATTAGCAATTATGAAGAAAATATTTTTGTATGTGATTCTACTATTCCTTTATAAAATCAGTTTCTGTTATGCATTAACAAATAGTAATAAAGGTAATAATATGAAAGATACGGTACGATTAGTTACTATTGAAGAAGACGATCATAATATATTACTCAAGTCAGCAACATCTGTAGTATTCCCGCTAAATAGCAAGCAAAAAAATTTATTTCTACTTTGCAAAAATTTTTCCATAATTTAAAAAGTCCTTTAGGAAAACCAGCCGGTTTAGCCGCACCTCAAATTGGTTATCCATTTAAAATCGTAATTATTCAGATACCTTCAGAGGCAAAAGAAAAACGTAAATATGTTTATGATACTTTATCACCGACGATACTAATAAATCCGGTTTATACACCTATATTAAATGCAGGTCAAATTAAAGATTGGGAAGGTTGTTTTTCAATACCAAATAAGATCGGCGAAGTTTATCGCTATAATGAAATACATTATGAGGCTTATACATTAGAAGGTAAGAAAATAAGTGTTCACGCAAAAGGGTTTTTGGCTAGGCTTATTCAGCATGAAATAGATCATTTAAATGGTAAATTATATATTGATTATTTATTTAATGATTGCCGATTTGTTTCAACCTCCGAAGCTTTAAACATAATGAAAATAGAAAAATAAAGGTAATGTCGTATTAACAGGAAAAGCTTTGGTAAAACATGAGGTTATTTAGAAATAATTCATACTCAATCAAATTCACTTATTAATGAAAACATGACGACCTATCAAAGCAATATTTGTTTTTGACACATTAATAATAAATTAAGCTTATAAATTACTAAGCTTAAAGAACCTCTTAAGTACCCGTGTAAATAAATTAGAATCGATACCAACAGGAATATGGGCTGGTCATTCACTTGCTGCTTTATTGGATATTCAACAAACAGCCTTACGATCACAAAAGAGTGTATTAATCACATAATAATATCATTAGGTAAAGAGGAGCCTATATGGATTAATAATAGCGGAATATAGTTGGCAAAACTGCCGGCTTGTAAAATTATTGGTACAGACGGCGCTGGCGATCTCATGGTGGCTGAATTGATTTATAGTTTACTGATGAAATAAATCCTATAAAGAAACGTTCCGTTTAACCACGCTATTTACATAACAAACCAAAACTTAGCTAAAAACAATCAATCTAACAACCATATATAGACTAAAATTTGAATCTGTTTTTTTACTTACGACGCCATACGGTTCCTTGCGGACTATCCTCTAATATAATGCCCATTTTAGTCAGTTCATCACGCGCTGAATCAGCCTGCGCCCATGATTTTTTTTCGCGTGCATCATTACGTTGCTTAATTAATGCCTCAATTTTTTCTATGTCAGCACTGTGAGAAACTTGTGCTCGACTTTGTAAGAATTGTTCAGGATCCTGTGTTAATAACCCCAAGACATTGGCTAATTGGCGTAATTGTACTGCTAATCCATTCGCCATTGCCATATCATCGACTTTCAGTCGATTAATTTCTCTTGCCAAATCAAATAGAACTGAATAAGCCTCCGGCGTATTAAAATCATCGTTCATTGCTTGCATAAAACGCCGCTTAAATATTTCATTATCAGTAGATATAAAATTATTAGTAACAGTATCTCGTAAAGCGGTATAAAGACGCTCAAGCGCGGTGCGAGCCTGCTTTAAATTTTCTTCGGTATAATTTAATTGACTACGATAATGCCCTGATAATAAGAAATAACGCACTGTTTCGGCATCATAATGTGTCAATACATCACGAATGGTAAAGAAATTATTTAATGATTTTGACATTTTCTCCCGATCTACCATAACCATTCCAGTATGCATCCAATAGTTTACATAGGGGCCATTATGGGCACAGGATGATTGAGCTATTTCATTTTCATGATGAGGAAACATCAAATCTGCCCCACCACCATGGATATCAAAATGTTCACCCAGTTGTTTACCATTCATGGCTGAACACTCTATATGCCAACCTGGTCGCCCATCTCCCCAAGGAGAAGACCAACTTGGCTCATTCGGTTTAGACATTTTCCATAGCACAAAATCTAATGGATTACGCTTGGCATCCGTGACTTCAATCCGCGCTCCAGCTTGTAATTGCTCGAGATCTTGGCGGGATAATAGTCCATAATCAGGATCGCTATTAATAGCGAACATGACATCACCATTGTCTGCAATATAAGCATGGCCAAGCTCAATTAGGCGCGCAGTCAAATCAATAATTTCTTTAATATGATCAGTTGCTCTTGGTTCAAAATCCGGGCGCAAAATATTTAACTCATCAAAATCCTTATACATTTCAGCCAACATGCGTGATGTCAAAGCATCGCATGTTTCATTATTTTCAGCTGCCCGTTTGATGATCTTATCATCCACATCAGTAATATTACGTACATAAGTCAGGTAATAACCAAGATAACGCAAATAACGGCTAATCACATCAAAAGCGACAAAAGTTCTGCCATGACCAATATGACATAAATCATAAATAGTAACACCACACACGTACATGCCAATTTTGCCTGGGGTAATTGGTCTAAACTCTTCTTTTTGACGACTTAGTGTATTATAAATTTTTAACATTGAGACTTTTTCCATCATCAGCCGGTACATGCGGTAAATGGTTTATTTTAATTACAAGATTATGCAAGAGGCCATTGCTACCAATAAACACAACTATTGGAACCCTATATTCTGAGTTATGCAACTACAAGGCGCAAGGAAATTATTCAATATTCCACAAATACTGACGCAATTAGCCCAATATGGTATAAAATAGTTGATCTACTTTAGATTGATTACTCTGCTTTTTGATTTTTACATTACTTATAACGATTTATCAGGATAGTCATTATGGTAACTTTTCACACCAATTTAGGCGATATTGTCATTAAAACTTTTGATGAGAAATCGCCGATAACGGTAAAAAATTTTTTTAACTATTGTCGTGATGGATTTTACGATAACACGATTTTTCATCGCGTTATTAATGGATTTATGATCCAAGGTGGCGGTTTTGAACCCGGAATGCAGCAAAAAACGACCAAGGATCCAATCAAAAATGAAGCGAATAACGGATTAAAAAATGACCGTGGTTCGCTCGCGATGGCTAGAACCAATGATCCACATTCAGCCACAGCACAATTCTTTATTAATGTTGTCGACAACGACTTTCTAAATTTCCGTTCGGAACAGCAAAATGGCTGGGGTTACTGTGTTTTTGGCGAAGTAGTTGAAGGAATGGATATTGTTGATAAAATTAAAGGAGTCGAAACAGGTCGTAGTGGCTTACATCAAGATGTACCAGTTGAAGATGTTATCATCAAACGCATAACGGTTAACGAATAATTACAAACTATGGCAATCTTATTTATTGCTGACTTACATTTAAGTGAAAAAGAGCCGGCTATCACTGCCGGTTTTCTGCATTTCTTACGCGAACAAGCGAGCCAAGCTAAGGCTTTGTATATTTTAGGTGATTTTTTTGATTATTGGATCGGTGATGATGATCCCAGCCTGCTACATGAAGCTATAGCGCAAGAACTTAAGGAACTGCAAAGTAAAGGTGTTCCCTGCTACTTTATTCATGGTAATCGTGATTTTTTACTGGGTAAGAAATTTGCTAAAGAAAGTGGCATGATTTTATTACCAGCAGAGAAAGTATTAACGCTACATGGCCATAATATCCTCATTTTACACGGTGATACACTTTGTACTGATGATATTTCCTATCAGCGTTATCGAAAACGAGTACATAATCGCTGGTTGCAACGGCTATTTCTAGCGCTTCCATTATCTACCCGCCACCGCATCGCTGAAAGAATACGTAAGAATAGCCAATCTGCCACCCGACTGAAGCCAGAGTATATTACCGATGTTAATGAACAAACAGTAATTGAAAAATTTCGAAAATATCAAGTCGATTGGATGATCCACGGCCATACGCATCGACCTGCCATCCATGAAATTAATGTTAATGGTAAAATATTACACCGAGCGGTGTTAGGTGCCTGGGATCAAAATGGCTCAGTGATCAAAATAACGCCTAAAACTATCGAACTACTTCATTTCCCTTTATATTAACGTTTCCCATCTCAGCTTCATCCTGTGATGAAAAATTTAGGCAAACGTTTTCCTTCTTTATCGGCCATGATATGATCTCTCTTAATTTGCCATCAATAAATGACTTAAATCCAGGAGCAACAAATTAATGATCGCTCAATTTGATGCACAGAAACCGTCACATTCTAACGCCAAAATTGCCATCGTAATGGGCTCCAAAAGCGACTGGAGCACGATGAAATATGCAGCTGATATACTTAATCAACTAGAACTACCCTATCAAGTAGAAATTGTTTCTGCTCATCGCACGCCAGATAAACTCTTCACCTTTGCTGAACAAGCAAAAGAAAAAGGATTGCAGATTATCATTGCCGGTGCTGGTGGAGCCGCACATTTACCCGGTATGCTAGCAGCTAAAACGTTAGTTCCTGTTTTTGGCGTTCCTGTTGTAACAGCGACACTTAATGGTATTGATAGCCTTTATTCGATTGTTCAAATGCCAAAGGGCATTCCGGTGGCTACCTTCGCAATTGGTAAAGCTGGGGCAGCCAATGCAGCATTACTGGCAGCCCAATGTCTTGCTGGTACAGATAGTGAACTTTATGATCGTTTATCAATCTGGCGTTTAAAACAAACTAATGAAGTCTTAAGCAATCCCGATCCACGGGAGGTGGAATGAAATCGATTTGCGTCCTTGGTAATGGCCAGTTAGGCCGCATGTTACGCCAAGCAGGAGAGCCGTTAGGTATTAGTGTCTATCCTATCGGTATCGATGATAAATTAGAAACTATCCCCTATCAACACAGCATCATAACAGCCGAAATTGAGCGCTGGCCCGAAACGCCGCTTACCTGTGAATTAGCTCGCCAAGCTAGCTTTATTAATCGCGATATCTTTCCGCAACTGGCCGACCGGTTACCACAAAAGCAATTGCTAGATTCTTTAGCCTTAACGACGGCTCCTTGGCAACCTCTTACCAATCAAACACAATGGCCACAATTATTTACCGAGTTAGGCGATTTTGTTATTGTTAAATGTCGTACTGGTGGTTATGACGGCCGTGGACAATGGCGTATCACACCAGATAACCTATCAATACTGCCAGCTGAGATTTATGGCCAAGCAATTGTTGAAAAAGCCATTCCTTTTTTAGGAGAAGTTTCACTCGTCGGTGCACGTAATATAAATGGCCGATGTGTTTTTTACCCGCTAACATACAATCTGCATCAAGAGGGCATACTACGAGCAAGTATCGCTTTTCCTCAGCCAGATAAAAAATTGCAAACTCAGGCAGAATTGATGCTGTCAACCATTATGACAAAATTAAATTATGTGGGTGTGATGGCAATGGAATGTTTTATTTTAAATGATAAACTGCTAATTAACGAATTAGCGCCACGTGTTCATAATAGCGGTCACTGGACGCAAAATGGCGCATCTATCAGTCAATTTGAACTCCATCTGCAAGCCATTTCAAATCTACCAATTCCTACCCCTAATATAGACACTACGGCAGTCATGATTAATTTGATAGGTACAGCATTAAATCCTGCATGGTTGTCATTACCTTTAGTTCACCTACATTGGTATGAAAAAGACGTTCGTCCAGCGCGCAAAGTAGGCCATCTAAATTTGTGTAGTAACAATCGGCAAGCGATAAAAAACTCATTAAATACAATACAAACCTTACTTCCTAGTGAATATAACGATAGTATTGGATGGCTAAACACAAAATTAATGCATTCCCCACGACACGATGAGTGAAAATAAAAACAACTACCATGTTGAATAAGCCAGTTTATTGTTAAGCTTACTGTTTTCATGCAATAGTTGTCTGCTTAGGAGTCATAATGCCTGCACAACAACAAATATTTGGTCCTATTTACCCATGGTATATGTTAGTTTTATTGGGATTAATTTACTTCTTATCAACAGCCACCACTTTCACTTCTCTAGGTGTCGTACTACCTAGCATGATTAATGAATTCAATTGGAACTGGGCAGAAGCAGGACTGGGGTTCACGATATTAGGATTAACCTGTGGTTTATCAAGCTATCTAGCCACCTTAATGATCCGTAAACTGGGTCTTCGAATAACATTATTATTCGGCCTTACTATTTTTATCCTTGGCTTTTATTGCCTCTATTCTACCGCCAGTTTATTTGATTACTTTTCTGGTACTGCCTTGCTAGGCATTGGCTTTACTTTTTTAGCAACGGTACCAGGTACTTATGTTATTTCGCGATTGTTTGAAAAACAATCACTCGCTTTTGGCTTCTACTTTACTATTGGTGGCTTAGGCGGTGTGGTAGGCTCTTGGATCTATTTTCTGGCAACACGTGTCTAGGGTTTATGGCGCATACACTGGGTCATTTCAGCGCTTTGTTTGGCCATTGTTGTTTTTATTACACTATTAACCTTACGCGAAGGCCAACGTGAAATTTCACATGCCAAAACGATCGCTGACAAATTGACACAACACTCTTCAGAAACAATTTACAAAACGAAAGAAATATGGACTGCCAGTGGTGCCCTACACACCTGGCAATTTTATATCATTGCCGCTAGCTATACCGCCTTTCTTTGGTGTGGTATTACCGTTAATAGCTTTGCCGTTGCCCACATTATAGAACAAGGTTTTAGCGAAACAATTGCCGCAGGTTCCTTAAGTGCAATGGCGTTTGTCAACGCCTTCTCTCGCCTGGCTGGCGGTGCGGTCGGCGAGCAGCTAGGACCAAAAAAAATTATTAATAATCAGTCTAATAATTATTATTTGTGGACTTATTGCCCTCAGTTTTGCCACAACCTGGCTGTGGCTAATCTTATTTACTATTGGTGTTGGAGTCGGTTATGGCATGACCTTTCTAGCCTCAAGAGTTTTACTGGCTAATTATTTTGGTCGAGATCCATACCTGGAGCTTTTTTCTGTCATGAACTTACTCTCTACTTGCGCCTGTTTTGCCCCATTCTTCGGCGGAATAATAAAAGATTATACAGCGAGTTTTACTCCGGCATTTTTAATTATTACTATTCCTGTTTTCATCATTTTATCACTAACATTATTCATGAAACCGCCAGTACAGCGATTGCCTCAAAATTACAAATTGTAATTAAAAACAGACTTATTTTACTTATTTAGCGCTTTATCTATTGGCATTAAAAATCAATACTAATACGTAGAATGATAATTTTATTGAGATCAAAAACTATGAAAAGAGTGATTTTTATTACCGGAACCTCAAGTGGTATTGGATTATGCGCTGCCAAAATTTTGCTAAACAAAGGTTATCGAATATTAGCGGGTTGTCGTAAAGAAGCCGATTTAATTACCATGAAAACACTAGGCTTTGAACCGATTAAAATCGATATGGATAATGCAGAAAGTGTAAAACAAGCAGCCCAACAAGTTATCGAATTAACTAATGGCCGATTATATGTCTTATTTAACAATGCCGGCTATGGTGTCTATGGCTCACTGAATACCATCAGTCGACAACAACTAGAGCAGCAGTTTTCCACTAATTTTTTTAGTATCCATCAGCTCACCACTTTATTGCTACCGGCCATGCTACCTTATAAAGAAGGGCGTATCATTCAGACCAGCTCTGTGTTAGGAATTGTCTCTTCTGCTGGTCGTGGAGCCTACGCGGCCAGTAAACATGCTTTAGAGGCTTGGTCAGATGCACTTCGTCTTGAACTAAAAGGCTCGGGTATAAAAGTTTGTATTATCGAACCTGGCCCAATTAAGACACGTTTTACTGACAACGTCGATCAAACCAACAAAGATAATCCGGTTGAAAATCCAACTATCGCTGCAAGGCTAGCATTAACGCCAGAACACGTTGTCAAACGACTACTCCATGCATTAGAGAGTCCCAAGCCTAAAATTCGCTACCCAGTAACACTATTAACTTACGCTATTGCCTTTATGAAACGTCTATTACCTGATCGGTTAATGGATAAATTTTTAACATAACAAATATATTTTTCCCCATGAAATAACCAAGTTTGAGCTTATTTTATAGGGATCACCGAACATAATTTAAGAGAAACATCATGCTAGCAGCTGCTTATACCATCGACGTAAACGAATCTAATCTGCAACAAGTCATCGAACAATCAATGACGCAACCGGTTGTTTTCTATTTTTGGTCACCACAAAGCCCTCATTGCCAAACCTTAGATACCACACTGGATAAATTAGCGGCTGAATATGCTGGCCAATTCACGCTAGCAAAAGTCAATTGTGACACCGAGCAAATGGTTGCCGCTCAGTTTGGATTACGAGCCATTCCAACTGTCTATTTATTACAGCAAGGTCAACCGATTGATGGCTTTCAAGGACTTCAATCTGAAGAATTTATCCGCGAAATGTTAACGCATGTCCTACCAACAGCAGAAGAAGTAAAAATTGCTCAAGCGACTGAATTAATGGCCGCTGGAAAAACCGCCGAAGCTTTGCCCTTGCTAAAAGAAGCCCATCAACTAGCGCCTAAAAATAGTGACATTAGCCTAACTTGTGCAGAAGCATTAATTACCCTCAACCAGTTAGATGAAAGCCAGAAAATTTTGAACACCATTGCTATTCAAGATCAAGATAACCGTTATCAAGGTTTATTAGCACAAATTGAACTACAAAAGAAAGCCGCAGATACACCGGAAATTAAGCAACTACAAAAAACCTTCGCCCAACAGCCAGAAAATGCCGAACTAGCGGTACAACTGGCACTTAAACTACATGAAGTAAATAGAAATGAAGAAGCATTAGAAATTTTGCTAACATTTCTTAAGAAAGATTTGTCGGCAGGAGACGGTTCTGTGAAAAAAACGATGATGGATATTTTATCTGCCTTAGGCTCTAGCGATCCCTTAACAAATCGCTACCGTCATCAAATTTACTCACTACTTTACTAACATCAAACAGGAAAAAACGCGATGGACTTATTTTCTTTTGGTGCCATACCCATCATTATTTTTGTTGCTATTGTCATTGTTTTAACTTGTGTGAAAACCGTGCCACAAGGTTTTCAATGGACGGTTGAACGTTTTGGCCGCTACACCCGTACACTACTACCGGGTTTACATTTCATTGTTCCGTTCATGGATAAAATTGGACGAAAAATCAATATGATGGAGCGAGTTTTCGATATTCCATCGCAAGAAGTTATTTCTAAAGATAATGCCAATGTCACTATTGATGCCGTTTGCTTTATTCAAGTTGTTGATCCCGTTCGCGCCGCATACGAAGTGAATAACCTTGAATTATCTGTAATTAATCTCACCATGACCAATATTCGTACGGTATTAGGTGCGATGGAACTGGATGAAATTTTGTCTCAACGAGATGTAATCAATGGTCGTTTACTGCATATTGTCGATGAAGCTACCAATACCTGGGGGCTTAAAATCACCCGGATTGAAATCCGTGATGTTCGGCCGCCGAAAGAATTAATTAATGCCATGAATGCGCAAATGAAAGCAGAGCGAACTAAGCGCGCTGACATTCTTGAGGCCGAAGGGGTACGCCAGGCCGCTATTCTAAAAGCTGAAGGGGAAAAGCAGTCACAAATTTTAAAAGCGGAAGGTGAACGTCAATCAGCATTTCTACATGCTGAAGCGAGAGAGCGCGCGGCAGAAGCCGAAGCCAAAGCAACCCAAATGGTCTCTAATGCCATTGCCAATGGTGATATGCAGGCGATAAACTATTTTATTGCACAAAAATATACCGAGGCGCTAACCAATATTGGTAAAGCTGATAACAGCAAAGTGATTATGATGCCGCTTGAAGCAAGTAATTTAATGGGTGCTATTGGTGGCATCAGTGAACTATTTCAAGACAACAAAAAACGCGATAGCCAAAAAAGCAATCAAACATAACTAGAGGTATTAAACGATGCTTGAGCAAATAATTGCCCAACCAGCCTGGTTTTGGCTCTGTTTAGGTGGATTACTGTTAATTGCTGAGCTACTCGGTTCCGGCGGTTATCTACTCTGGTCTGGTGTTGCTGCCGTTATCATAGCGCTTATTACCTGGCTTATACCTGAAATGAGTTGGGATTGGCAAGGTCTATTATTTGCCATTATGATCATTCTTTCTGTATTGGGTTGGCGTAAATGGCTTAACATACGTAATAAATCAATGCCCGATGAACCTAATCAAAAGCAACATCAATTAATTGGCACAAAAGCACGTTTAATCTCAGATACCAATAATGGCTATAGCAGAATACGACTGGCTGATGGTAGCTGACATGTTTATTGTTCTCAGCAATTATTAGCTATGCATTGCATTAATAGTCACCACCAGCGTACTCATCATCGCTTGCCCATGTGCACTTGGTCTAGCAACGCCAATGTCAATTATTGCGGGTGTTGCTCGCGCTGCAGAATACGGCGCTCTAATACGCGATGCCGAAGCCTTACAACAAGCTAGCAACCTAGACACCTTAGTTTTCGATAAAACCGGAACATTGACCTAGGTAAACCTGAAGTCACAGAAGTTCATACTTTTAATCAATTTGAACAATCCCAAGTACTAGCCATTGCTGGCGCCCTTGAGCAAGGTGCTAATCATCCATTAGCGAAAAGCGTTGGGTTATCGTTACCAGAGGTAAATCAGTTCCGCACTTTAGCCGGCGCCGGAGTGAAAGGTGAAATCGACAATAAAACAATTTTGTTAGGCACCCAGACCCTGATGTCACAATACTCGATTAGCCGCCAACAAGTTGATCAATTAATTGCTAAACAAGCCAGTAATGGGATCACTCCGGTCTTACTGGCCATTGATAATCAATTAGCTGCTTTATTTTCAATTCGAGATCCACTACAAGAAACCGCCATTAGCGCTTTACAACGGCTACATAAGCAAAAATATCAATTGATCATGTTAACCGGTGATAATCCAATCACTGCCAATGCCATTGCTAAAGAATTGGGAATCGACCAAGTGTTTGCCGGTGTATTGCCCGATAAAAAAGCAGCCGTCATCGCACAACTACAAAAGAGTGGTCATAAAGTTGCCATGATTGGTGATGGCATTAATGACACCCCTTCTCTAGCTCGTGCTGATATTGGTATTGCCATGGGGAGCGGTAGTGATATTGCAATTGAAACAGGCGCTATCACGTTAATCAATCATAACTTACATAGTGTTGGTGATGCTGTGCAAATTGCCCAAGGGACTTTGCGTAATATGAAACAAAATCTGTTTGGTGCATTTATTTACAACACTTTAGGCATCCCCATCGCAGCAGGTCTAATTTATCCATTTACTGGAACCTTACTTAATCCGGTTATTGCTAGTGTCGCTATGGCATTGTCATCAATTACTGTCGTTAGTAATGCAAATCGTTTATTGCGATTTAAACCTAAGTAATAAATTATCATCGACCAGTTAACAAAACGGTGACTAAAACTCAGTTACCGTTTTTTATAAAGCATAGAAAATCTTGTACTCAATAATTAAAAACAGCTAACCTATTAATAAACTGGCATGAGCAATTTTTGTGTTAAGGGGAGAAATGAAGAATGGTAGAGCCTGTATTATCTAGGCTAAAAAAATATTTGATTGCCAATAAGACTAAACATTATCCTTATCCTGCTTATGATGTTAGCCTGGCCGGAAATATTCATCTGCATCTCGTTGGTAGTATTCATATGGCCAGCAAAAATATGTTCCCGCTACCTCAAACTCTAATAAACAAACTCAATCAATGCGATGCTTTGATTGTTGAAGCCGACATTACTGATACCGTGCCTCCCTTAGCTAACAATCCTGATATCCCTTGCCCACCGGTCAAACAACGGCTTTCACCTTCACTATATCTGAAATTTAAACATTATTGCCAAGAAATCAAACTGCACTACGAACAATTAGATGGTCTTGCTGACTGGCAAATTGCGTTGTTCTTACAAGCCAATCAAGCGCAGAGACTAGGATTATTTCCTCAATACGGGATAGATTATCAACTGCTGCAAGTTGCACAGCAACAGCAGAAACCGATCATTGAACTAGAAGGTGCCGCCTCTCAAATCGAGCTCCTCATGAATTTACCTAATAACGGGCAATCTTTATTGGAAGATACCTTGACATATTGGCGCTCTAATGCTCGTTCGCTACAGATAATGTTGAGTTGGTGGATAAACTTCAAACCTGAGCTGAATTTAAAATTACCGAGAACCTTTCGTGATGTTGTTTATCAGTTATTAATGCAAGAACGTAATTTATTATGGTGTCAAAAGCTAAAAAAATTGTCAGCGGGTCATTATGTTTTGGCCGTTGGCGCTTTACATTTATATGGCGACAACAATCTTGCTAACTTATTTAAACAACAAATCGATTAATTCAATTCCAGTTTTTATTTAAGCGAGATTGCCAATCAAAATAATAAAATGGCAATTTAACCACCCGCTATAACATTACCTAAAAATAAGGTTTTTATATGACCCCCGCTATTAACTTATTGCAAAAAAACAGAATCAAATATGTGCTACATAGCTATAAACATGATGCTCATCTACATCATTTCGGTCAAGAGGCGGTGGAAAAATTGGCGCTTGATGCCAGGCAAGTATTTAAAACGCTACTGGTAGCGTTAAATGGAAATAGCAAACATCTCATCGTTGCTATCACACCAGTATCTGGACAACTTAATTTAAAACGCGTTGCCAGCACATTTAACGCCAAAAAAGCAGAAATGGTTGACCCTCAAATCGCCCAAAAAATAACAGGCTATTTATTAGGCGGAATTAGCCCATTAGGACAAAAAAAATGTCTGCCAACCATTATTGATGAACAAGCCAAGCAATTTGCCACTATTTATATTTCAGGCGGAAAAAGAGGGCTGGAAATAGAGCTTGATCCCAACGATTTAGCTCATTTATTAAATGCAATTTTTGCCAATATAAAAAGTGATAAATAATACCGGGTTAATCAATGATTAATAATTTCTCTACCGGGCGCATAATCATTAACTTTTAACGACGCATGTTTTTCAATAAAATGCTTTAATACCACAGTGTCCACCAATCCTGAATTGACATAATTTGGATGATGGCTGATTTTCGGGTAACCATCACCACCAAAAGCAATAAAATCTAGTGTTGCCATCCGATAATGCTTTTTAATATCTAGTGGCTGACCGGCTATTTTAATATCTGTAATCGTGCCATCTTTATGACGAATTAAACTAATATTATAGAATTGGGCATAAGCCCCCGACCCTGGCGTCATACTACAACGGCTGCCAAATAATTTTTCACTTCCTGACCATTAAAATCAACATAGGCTACATGATTAGCAAAAGGTAAAACCTTAAATACTTGTCGATAACTGATCTCACCTCGTTCAATAGAATTACGGATCATGCCACTGCTCATAATGGCAAAGTCGGCATTTACACGTTCCACTTGGGACACTAAAATCAGACGTGCCAAATTAGTTTACTCAAAACGTATTTTGTTGCGGGAACCTTGTAATCGACCATCAACGAAACCTAATTTCATATCTAATTGTTGACGGCCTTTTGTCTGAAACGGAGAAAGTAATTTTACCATATCAACATCGGGCGGAATTTCTCGTGTATAAAGAGTTAACTCTGTCGAACCATCTTCATTAAACCGTTTCTTTTTTAAATTAATAGGAATAAGTCGATAACGGATTAAAATAAATTTGCCATTTTTAAATTCAAAATCAGCCCGCCCAACATATTTTCCCCATTCATGAGCTTGCACAATCCAAGTTCCATTTTGGCGATCTGGGATACATAATGTACCAGGCACATAATCAACTTGTTTGTAATTTGTCCTGCTGACGGACATACAAACAGGATCTTGAGAATGACCGCCCACTATCATATCCAAATATCCAGTCGTTAAACTACGCACCATTTCAACATCACCAGGAGCATTAGAACCATGTTCACCATTGTTATAATGTCCCATATGCGTCGCTGCAATAACGATATCGGGCTTTTCATTAGCACGTAAAGATTGGATCACCGTTTTTGCTTCATTGATAGGGGAACGGAATTCTATATCGGAAAATATCCCTGGGTTACCTAACTTAACACTACCGTCGGTAGTTAAACCAATAACGGCAATTTTAATGCCCTGTTTATTAAAAATAAGATAGGGTTTGAATAATCTCTGGCCAGTACTAGTTTGATAAATATTGGCTGACAAAAAAGGAAAAGTTGCCCATTGTTGTTTGCGTAAGATCGCCAAAGGTTTATCAAACTCATGATTACCAATTGCCATTGCGTCATAACCAATCATATTCATGCCTTTAATATCTGGTTTAGCATCTTGCAAATCGGATTCAGGCACACCTGTGTTAATATATCCACCGGAAAGCAGTAAAACAATTCCCCCTTTTTTTTGCAACTTCATGGCGAATTTCTGCAACTAATGTTTTTTGCGCTGCTAACCCATATTCTCCGTTTTTGTTATGCCAAAAATGACCATGATGATCATTGGTATGTAATATTGTGATAGAGTAAGTTTTATCTTTTTGCCATGCAATTGCGGTTGGACTTAATAACAACCATAAAAATAACATTATCCCACCCTGGGAAGTCTTAAGCGACAATCGCATATCTATCTCCACACCATTAAAAATTTATACCCTCTGTATTTCATCAAATAATTTATTTTATATCCTGTAAAAATAAGTCTCTATTGCTAAAGGAATAGTGGATAATGATTATTTTAGTTCAGTTAATTCACTGAAAAAATAATCAATCAATTCATTTTGATTTTTGCAAATTTTTTTATTTTACGAGCATAAATAACTACTATACTTGTTATTTGATACATCATTTTACTAATTATATCCAAAATGTAAAAGTATCAACCTAATGATTCTATTGCTGAGATGATTGATAAATATCCTTTGCATTAACCTTTGGAGACAATTGACATCGTTTCAGCAGTTAAAATTATATTACACAGAAAGTGTATTGAATTAATTAATTAATTAATTAATTAATTAATTAATTCAACCTGGATTTTTTATTATTATCATTTTTTGACCACATCATTACCAAATAAGAATAAAAAAAGAATATAGTTTATAATATAATACATTATAGTTATAATAGTTAATATGGTTATTTACTTGGCATTTTTATTTTTTATAACGTAATTTTTTAGTCTATAGCAGATAAAATAAGTTTGAATTCTACATGACGTATTTTGTCATCCCAAAAAGAAGAGATTTAATGGATCATTCAGCATCATCCCTCATCACAGCAATTGTTGGTGATTTAGCTTTTGCCTATCTATTTGGTATAATTGCACAACGGCTAAGAATATCACCGTTAGTCGGCTATTTATTGGCCGGTGTTCTTATTGGTCCATTTACGCCAGGTTTTGTTGCAAATACAAATTTAGCCAGTGAACTCGCCGAAATTGGTGTTATATTATTGATGTTTGGTGTTGGCTTACATTTTTCCTTAAAAGATCTTTTAGCCGTAAAATCGATTGCTATTCCTGGTGCTATCGCTCAAATAATTACTGCCACCTTATTAGGTCTTGGGTTAGCCATGCTATTTGGTTGGGGTATATTTGCTGGTATCGTTTTTGGTCTTTGTCTCTCAACAGCCAGTACTGTAGTGCTATTAAGAGCATTAGAAGAACGTCAACTGATCGATAGTAAACGAGGCCGAATTGCCATTAGCTGGCTGATTGTCGAAGATTTAGTCATGGTCTTGACCCTGGTATTGCTGCCAGCAATTGCCGGTATTCTCGATAGTAATAATACCAGTTTTAGTGAGCTCGCCATTAAATTAACCATTACCGTTGGTAAAGTGGCTATTTTTATCATCATTACCCTTTTCATCGGTCGCCAACTTATTCCATGGATACTAGCCCGTACTGCGGCAACCGGTTCTCGTGAATTATTCACACTAGCTGTTTTAGTTCTAGCACTCGGTATTGCCTATGCCGCGGTAACTCTATTTAATGCTTCTTTTGCCCTTGGCGCATTTTTCGCCGGTATGATCCTAAATGAATCTGAATTAAGTCATCGAGCTGCACAAGATACACTACCTTTGCGAGATGCATTTGCAGTTCTGTTTTTTGTATCGGTTGGTATGCTTCTAGACCCTATCATATTAATAGAACATCCACTCGCGGTATTGGCGGTTTTAGCAATTATTACTATTGGTAAATCACTCACCGCATTACTGTTAGTGAGACTATTTTGTCATAGCCGCCGAACCGCCTTAACTATCGCAATAAGCCTGGCACAAATCGGTGAATTCTCTTTCATCCTGGCCGGAATGGGAATAACTCTCAATGTATTTGATAGTCAAGCGCCAAACTTGGTTTTAGCTGGTGCTATCGTATCTATTATGATTAATCCATTACTATTTAGCTTACTTGACCGTTATCTGAAAAAAACCGAAACAACAGAGGAAGAATTATTAAATGAAACGCAGGAAGAAGTCGCACAAATTCCTGTCGATATTTGCGGTCATGCAATTATTGTTGGTTATGGTCGTGTTGGTACTATTCTGGCTGAAAAATTACGCCAAAAAGATATCCCGATTGTCGTTATCGAAAATACACGCGCCCGATTTGAAGAATTAGCTAAAAATGGCTTCCGTTCACTAATTGGCAATGCCGTAAATAAAGCACTAATGAAGCTGGCTCGCATAGATTGTGCCCAAACACTATTAGTCACCGTTCCAAATGGTTATGAAGCTGGACAAATTATTGAAAAGGCTAGGTCATTAAACCCTAATATCACTATTATTGTTCGTGCCCACTATGATGATGAAGTTAGATATATTCGTGAACGTGGCCCAAATCACATCGTTGTTGGTGAACATGAAATAGCCAAAACCATGGCACATTTCCTGTCTAAAAAGAAAACAGTAGGCTGTACCATTAATAATAATGACGATAATTTATTATCAGGCACTAAAGATTTAGATAAATACTTAAAACCTGATGCTTCTAACTAGCCGATAAAAATAAATCAGGGGAAATATTGGCTTTCTCCTGATTTTATTTAATTACCTTTCCCAGTAAGATTCCTCTAAACTATCTTCTTTTTCAGGCAAACTTCGCGTTAAACGTGGTGAATGTTGAATAAGTGCCTGATAACTTACTCTATTAGCATATTTACACCTGTGCTAAGGAAGAATATGTCAGGTAGGGCAAAAAATGTTTTGTTGAATTAGGTATATTTAAACGATGAAAACGATTGGCGGTAATATCGTGTAATAAAGCAGACAGTGCGCCATCACCAACTCCATTGATATTCATGATTTTTTCTGGCCCACCCATATAAGGCTCAATATGTGAATAGATCCTAAAAGGAAACTGACACTCTTTTTTCCTCATCGCCCGGCTAAATTCATAACGATTAAATTGCTCAATTGCGCCAGACAATAGAGGATGCTGTGTTTCTCTTTTATAGGTTGATTCGGTATAACCAGCCATGTAGAGTCCATCAGCACCGGCGGTACAAAGCACCAGATCAACCCAATCAAGCACTTTATCGGCAGCTAATAAGGGATCTTTGCCACAACAGAAACATATTTAGCGAGAAAATCTTGCCAAAAGGAGGGATCCATCGGCAATAACAAATTTAGTGCCCAATGTCAGTACCACCGGCGCATTATGTTTTTTAGCATATTCTATTGCTTACATTGTTGCGGCAGGCATCGGTTCACCAGGTTGGCAGCGGACAAGATAAGCAGTAATAACCAGTGCTAATGTCTCTGCAATAATTTGCTCTGGAATACTATCAGGACGCAATTGGTTCATTAACCTTGGACTACTTGCTAATGTTCGTTCACCATTTTCCGTAATTAAGGTAAAACAGCGACCAATCGGACCATCAACACCCTGTAAATAATTTAAATCCATCCGGCTCGAAGTATGGCATAAATAACGATAGGCATAGCTACCAATTTGAATGTTATTACACATCGTACCAATAGCACAGATCTATCATCAGCTAATAACGAGTAATTATGTAAAGTATTCCCTATCGTGCCACCAGCAAATTCATGACTAATAAGATTGCGCTCCGTTAACTCACGATAAAGGGCTTCAGCAGTAGTCTCTTAAATAACGAGTGAGTACCCCTGACTAAGTTGATAACGCTGAATAAAATCATCATCAACTTTTGCTTCAATATCAACCAAAGTTTGATCTATACCAACTATATATGCATGATCACTGTCACTATTGATTAACTCTTGATTGGATAATAAGGGATCTCGGAGACTAACAGGAAAATAGTGCTTGGACTTACGTTGACCAGGGAATTTCATAATAGGTAGATTAGTAATAACGAAAGGAGCGAGTCTAACATAACTAACATCATTGAGCAGCAGGAAAATTACCTGCCGCTTATATAAAATTATTTCATCAGACTTGTTGCTTTCGGCTATTTATCATATGACGTAATAAAACATAAACACAACCCAAAATTAAACCGGCTAGTCCAGCTAATACAACCATATACATTTGCTTGGGTGCCTGTTTAGCAAGCGGTAAAGTTGGCTTTTGTATATATTTCACCGGCTGGAACCAAATATCTTTAGTGTTTAACGTCTGTAATTGTTGGCTATTTAAAAGTTCAGGATCTAATGGTAGCTGATCATTATCCTGTTCAATCATAGCTAACTTTTTAGCTAAAGCTTCTGAACCTAATGCAATAGGGTAATCTAAATCATCTTGAATAAAGTTATGAGTAGTTGAAACCGGTTTTTTAACTCCAACAGATTGAGCCATTGTTAACGAATTCTTCAGCCGCTGAGCCGCGACCCGATTAGCATTTTTTAATGCCGTCAACTTAATAGCATATTTACCTTTAGCATAAACAATTTGTTGTACTATTTTTTCATTTAACTCGGCTTTAATTCCCTGCCGTACACTAGAACCAACATAACGCAGATAACCAGACAATAAATTCTGGGCATCTTGAGCAGTTGCCGCAGAAAATTCTACGCTTGCTTCTATGGCTGCGTAATCTCATCTACATTATTATTTGCATGTTTACTAAAAATGACTCTACCAACAGTAATATTATTTATCATATCACGTAAAATCTGCTGTTCTCTCTCTAAGGATTGTGACTCTGTTGATTTAACTAACTGCTGAAAATAGTCGCTACTTTTCAGAAAATTTTCCTGTAACAACTGAGAACGATAAGTATCAAGAAATTTTGCATAAACTTGCTCAACATCGATATTTGTTTCAACATCCATGACTCTTAATTGACTAAGGAACTAATTCAGCTTAAACGTTTCTTGAGCGGTAGGTTGAACAATCATGGCTTTGCTTGCCCATTTTTGTGGTAAAAATAACGATCAACAAAAAGCGGCTGCGGACAATACGGCAACAAAAATCGCAATCAACAATTTAGATTGATAAAGAATAGAAAAAAGTTCAAATAAATCAATTTCATCATCTTGTTTCGTATCCGCAGAATAAAAAGAGGGGTCGAGTTCTGTAGTTGCCCCTAATAATGGTCTATTTGTCATAGTTTATAGCTTCTAACAGTTATATTGTTAATAATTAATTATAAATGTTTATATATTTCTATCTTATACAGAGTTGAATAACTAAATAATTATCTTTAATCTAGAAAATTTTAGCCATAATATTCTATATTGCCAACTTTAATAAAACAAACAACTCATATTTATCAATGATGTTTTTATTTTTGCAATCACTATATTTTCAACTAATTAGCACACTAAAATAATTAAATAAAATTTAACAAAATACTAATTATTATAATAATATAAAGTAAATAATAAAAAATTACTTAAAATATACTAAATATCATAAAAATTATTTAATATTTTATACAATAAATAATTAATATTACTGACTTAAATATAGATTTTTATAAGCATTAATTAAAATTAATTATTTAAAACAATTAGTTATATCGATAAATTTAAATATGTAATAGCATTACAATAACTAAAATAACTTTTAATTTTAGCTAGATTTCCATTTAAATAATGGCTAAATCTCTGACTAATTCAGCCATTAACATAATATGACTCTCAGAGGCATTAAGCGCAGGTATATAATGATATTTTTCGCCACCAGCAGCATAAAATAATTTCTTATTCTGCTCAGCAATCTCTTCTAGAGTTTCCAAACAGTCCACCGAAAAACCTGGGCACAACAGCTGAACATGTTTTATTCCATGCTTTGCCAACCTTTTTAAGGTAATGTCTGTATAAGGTGTAAGCCAAGGCTCACGGCCAAAGCGTGACTGATAAGTCATGATGATTTTATCAGCAGGGAAATTAATTAATTTACTGAGTAAACGGGTTGTCAGGTCGCATTCCTGCGGATAAATATCACCTGTTTCTGCGTACCGTTTAGGAATACCATGATAAGAAAGCAATAATCGATCTGGTTTACCATAGCGTTCAAAACTTAACTCCACCGACCTTTTTAATGCATCAATATAAGAAGGGTGAGCAGCATAACTACGAATAAAGTTAAGCCCGGGTATCGTTCGATATTTTTTTAACGCTCGGCTAATCGCATCAAAAACTGCCGCTGTGGTTGAACAAGAATATTGTGGATAAAGCGGTAATACAATAATATTTTCAACCTGCTGAATTAATAGTTTATCAATTGCTTCGGCAATAGCAGGCGAACCATAACTCATACCTAATTCCACAGGAATATCGGGCAGCTGTTTTGCCAGCGCAGCCTGCTGTTGCAAACTATAATTTAGCAATGGGGAACCAGCTTCGGTCCAAATTGACCGATATAATTTAGCTACTCTTGACGAGCGTATTGGTAAAATAACCAAATGTAATAGCGGCGTCCAAATTATCCTCGAAATATCAATAACTCTTACATCACTAAGAAATTCTGCCAAAAAACGTTTCACTGCTGTAGGCGTTGGTGCATCAGGCGTCCCTAAATTAACTAATAAAACACCATACTTCTTAATGCTCATGCCACTTGGCTCCATTTTATTTATCGCTAATTATTTATAACTTTATCATAACTTATTAAATATTTTTATTTCCACTAATTAGCCATAAATAAAAAAGTAGGCACCCAAATTGGATGCCTATTTTATCAACTAACAACTAACCTAAAATGTTAGCCAGCTCTTCACTGACTTCAGTAACCTTACGGGTACCATCCAATTTAAAGTACTTAGTATGACCAGCAGCAGCTTCTTGACGATAATAAGCAATTAAAGGCTCAGTTAACTGATGATATTCCACTAATCGCTTGCGGACCGTTTCTTCTTGATCATCTTTGCGAATACTTAATTCTTCACCGGTAATATCATCTCTGTTTGCTATTTTCGGTGGGTTAAATTTAATATGATAAATACGCTCCGAAGGCGTATGAACTCGACGACCAACAATGCGTTCAACAATAATTTCATCTGGTACATCAAACTCCAACACATAATCCACCGCAATACCCGCATTTTTCATTGCGTCTGCTTGTGGGATAGTGCGAGGAAATCCATCTAGTAAGAAACCGTTTCGGCAATCATCCTGAGCTATACGCTGTTTAACTAAAGCAATAACTAATTCATCAGTAACAAGCTTACCATTATCCATTAATTCTTTCGCTTGTAGACCCAACTCTGAACCCGCCTTTACGGCAGCACGTAGCATATCACCGGTAGAAATTTGTGGAATACCATACTTTTCCATGATGAATTGTGCCTGAGTCCCCTTACCTGCGCCTGGCGCGCCGAGCAAAATAATACGCATTGCGTAAACCCCTTGCTATTTCATTTTTATAATTTGAAAAAAAAGTTACCTTATCATTAGGCATACCTATAACTCAAGAAAACAGATAACCATTGAATAATCAAATTATTTTCGTTAAAAAAACAAACCATGTCTTAAAATAACTAAAACGTGGTTTTCTGAACAACTTGGTTTATTAAATAAATTTTAGCCCAAAAGCAACTTATTCATACGGCGAATAAATTGATTAGGATCTTCTAGGCTACCTTGTTCAACAAACAACGCCTGATCTAATAATACCTCTATCCACTCAGAAAATAAGCCATCATCAGCTAGCTCTGTCACTTTTTTAATTAATGGATGCTCAGGATTAAGTTCAAAATTATATTTTACTTCCGCCGCTGATTGACCCACTGCAGCAAAAAGTTTTGCCATCTGAGTACTCATATCATTCGCATCGGTCGTCACGATTGCCGGCGTGTCTGTTAAACGGTGTGTTAACTTCACTTCCTTCACCCGCTCGCCTAATAATTTTTTTACCCGCTCAACGAAAGGCTCCAGTTTTTTATCTGTCTCTTTTTGCTCTTTCTTATCTTCATCAGCCAGTTTTTCTAGTGACTCATCTGTCTTACTAACAGATTGAAAGGATTTGCCTTCAAACTCTGGCAAATAGTTCATCATCCACTCATCAATCCGATCAGATAATAATAAAACTTCAATCCCTTTTTTGCGGAATAGTTCTAAATGCGGGCTATTTTTCGCAGCGGCATAACTATCTGCAGTAATGTAATAGAATCTTTTCCTGCCCTTCAATCATACGACTAACATAATCTTCTAAAGAAACATTCTGTAAATTACTCTCATTTTGCGTTGATGCAAAACGTAATAATTTAGTAATCGCTTCTTTATTAGTTGTATCTTCCGCAGGCCCCTCTTTCAGCACTAGTCCAAATTCCTGCCAGAATTGTTGATACTGTTCAGGTTCACTTTTGGCTAATTTTTCCAACATTTGCAATGCACGTTTGGTTAATGCATTGCGCAAACTACGGGTAATATCACTATCTTGTAAAATTTCGCGCGAAACATTTAATGGTAAGTCATTGGAGTCAACTAACCCACGGACAAAACGTAAGTAATTTGGCATAAATTGCTCTGCTTCATCCATAATAAAAACACGATGAACATAAAGCTTTAAACCATGTTTATTATCACGATTCCATAAATCAAAAGGCGCTTTAGTCGGTATATAAAGTAGGCTGATATATTCTTGTTTACCCTCTACCCGATTATGACTCCATATTAAAGGATCCGCATAATCATGGGAAACATGCTTATAAAATTCTTTATATTCTTCAGCCATAATATCGTTTTTGTTACGTGTCCATAGCGCCTGGGCTTTATTAATTTTTTCCCAAATAACAGTATCATCTTCTTCGTTCTTAGCTTCAATTTCCACTGGCAGAGCAATATGATCTGAATATTCGCTGATCACTGAACGTAAACGCCAGTTATCTAAGAATTCCGTTTGGTCTTCACGTAAATGTAAGGTAATTTCAGTACCACGCTCTGCTTTTTCAATATCAGCAACAGTATATTCACCCTCACCCTGAGATTGCCAGAAAACCCCTTTATCGGCGGCCACGCCCGCTGCCCGAGTACGCACTGTCACTTTATCTGCAACAATAAAAGCTGAATAGAAACCAACACCAAACTGACCGATTAATGGGCTATCTTTCGCTTGTTCGTTGCCTAAAGACTGTAAAAAAGCCTTGGTACCAGATTTAGCAATCGTCCCTAAATTATCAATAACATCTTCGCGCGCCATGCCAATGCCGTTATCACTAATTGTTAAGGTTTTTTTGTCTTTATCAATAGCAATTCTAACTCTTAAATCACCGTCATTTTCATAAAGATCAGATTGTGATAGTGCTTTAAAACGTAATTTATCCACTGCATCAGATGCGTTTGAAATCAGCTCGCGTAGAAAGATTTCTTTATTGGAATAAAGAGAATGGATCATCAATTGCAATAACTGTTTTACTTCTGATTGAAATCCAAGAGTTTCTTGTCCTTTCATACTCATTAAATAGCCTCAATTTTAGAATAATTTTATTAGGTTGAATGGTTATGAAACTCAGATGGGGATATAACTTGAAAATTTCAAGTTCACGGTCGTGAAAAGCGTGCTTGATAGCCGATATGATTAACTTTTTCACAAAAAAATAAGCAGAGTCTTTAACCTCTGCATATGTTTATTTTATATTACGCTTATACTATCAATAATTAATTTTCTGACGGCCAATAATTGAATGTAATAGCGTGGTTCCGTCAACCATTTCAAGCTCACCGCCAACAGGAATGCCATGAGCAATACGACTGGCCATCACCCCATATTGAACACATATGCCAGCAATATAATTAGCGGTTGCTTCCCCTTCAATTGTTGGATTGGTCGCCAGGATCACTTCTGATACCGTCTCAATCGCGAGTTTATCGGCTAAGCTTTCCAGGCCGATATCCTTAGGTCCAACACCATCTAATGGCGACAAATGCCCCATTAAAACAAAATAACGCCCAGCAAACTGCCCTGTTTGTTCAATTGCATAAATATCAGCCGGACTTTCAACTACACATATTTGGCCAGTTTGTTGACGTCTCGGATTAGTACAAATAGAACAGTGATCTTTTTCAGTAAATGTTCGACAACCCTGACAATGGCCAATTTCCGACATTGCACGTGTCAATGACTGAGCCAACTCCATGCCACCACTACGATTGCGTTGCAGAAGATGGAAAGCCATACGTTGTGCTGATTTTGGTCCTACACCAGGTAAACAGCGTAGCGCTTCCATTAAAGATTCAAGAAGGGGGCTCGTTTGCATCAAAATGGCATCTTAAAGCCTGGAGGTAATTGCATGCCATTAGATACATTGGTCATTTTTTCTTTTTGGGCTTCTTCTATACAACGCGCAGCATCATTAAATGCAGCAGCAATAAGATCCTCTAACATATCTTTGTCATCTGCCATTAAACTAGGATCAATTTCAATCCGACGACAATTATGCGCGCCATTAATGGTTACTTTAACAAGACCTGCACCCGATTCGCCGGTAACCTCCATGTTAGCAATCTCTTCTTGAACTTTTTGCATCTTTTCTTGCATTTGCTGAGCCTGTTTCATCAGGTTACCCAGCCCACCTTTACCAAACATAATATTCTCTCTTTCTGATCTGTTACAAAAATAGATTTTAACATTGCAACATTATACTTAAAGGTATGCATTCGGCTACACCGGCCGAATGCTTTCTTCATCTAACTGCGCATCAAACAGCGTGCGCAAAGTCTGAATCGTTTTATCCACTATAATAGATTGACGGGCCTGTGCTAGCTTCTCTTCATAAATTACCTGCCGCCATTCCAAAGGTGTCTTGACGGCTGAATTATCATCTTCAATGATAACCAGTTTTATCGGCTTACCATATAACTCACTCAAGGCTTTTGTTAATGTTTTATGCGCCGGTTCAGTATTCAAATGCCGTTGCGTTGAGCGTAAATGTAAACAAATTTCCGTTTCATTTAACGCTTCCTTATAAGCATTTAACGCAAGTTGTTCTATCAATTTTGGCATTTTTAACTGACAAATTTCTGCCGACCAGTGGTCACGTTCTCGAGCTTCAAGCGCAATTTTATTGGCAAGTTCCGGCGTCCTTTCATATTCCAATGCTTGTTTAATATTGCCAGGCGTGGTTACTCGCTCTACTTTTTGTTCAGAAACATTTTGCGGGCGCCATTGATAAGATTTACCCTTTTTATTTTTTTCATTTTTATTAGCTGTTTTAGGCTGATTTAAAACAGAGAGCTGATGCTGTGCCGAAAGGGTAGCTAACCTTTCTAAAGCCGACATCGCTAGTGGCGTTTTTGTCTTTGGTGATGCTGTTTCAGACTTTTTTAACGGCGTTTTCTCTTGCGCTTTATTTAGCGATGCTTTTGCTTGCAATAATTGCAATGTAGGCGTACTAATTAATTTTTCATCCGATGAGCTTGTTGCTTTATTGATGATTTTTTTTTTATCTTTTAAGTTAACAGAAATATCGACATGATTATCAATATCATTGGCTATAGTAGTTGTTTCAGAGAGACTTGGTGATGACACCAATGGAATTTCAATATCATTAACAGACTTAGGATGAAATGCTAATGCACGTAACAATGTCATCTCAACTCCCATTCGCCTTTCTGGCGCATAGGGAAGCTCTTTACGTCCGACTAACAAGGTTTGATAATAGAGCTGTAAATCCGTTGGCTTAATCAAGCGCGCAAGTAAACATAGACGCTCGTCTATGGGTGATGCAGTATCTTGCATCTCCATAGATAAAAGCTGGATCATCGCAATACGATGAATTAATGACAACATTTCAATCAATACGCTTTCCCAGTCACCGCCTCGCAAAGCAATATCTTCTACTAAAGCCATCATTTTTGGACCATCAGCATGCACAATCGCTTCAATGATCGCTAGCGGCTGTTCATCATCTAATATGCCTAGCATTTGGCTAACTGAATCTGCCGATACTTGCCCTTGCCCCATAGCAATAGCTTGATCGGTTAAACTTAATGCATCACGTAAACTACCTTCGGCAGCTCTAGCGATTAATTGGCGGGCACGTTTATCACTCGATATTTGCTCAGCCGCTAAAATACGTTCAAGTTGACTGCTTATTTGGTCAATATCAAGTGATCTTAAATGAAATTGAAGGCAACGTGATAAAACCGTTATCGGTAATTTCTGTGGATCTGTCGTTGCTAATAGAAATTTCACATGTTCTGGTGGTTCTTCCAGCGTCTTGAGTAAAGCATTAAAGCTATGACGAGATAGCATATGAACTTCGTCGATTAAGTACACTTTAAATCGACCGCGTGCCGGTGCATACTGGACATTATCTAGTAGCTCGCGGGTATCCTCAACTTTAGTACGCGAAGCGGCATCAATTTCAATCAAATCAACAAATCGCCCATCCGCTATCTCTAGGCAGTTAGCACATTTACCACAAGGGTTTTGACTTATCCCTACCTCACAGTTAAGCCCTTTCGCAAACAGCCGCGCAATGGTCGTTTTTCCAACTCCACGTGTACCAGAAAATAAGTAGGCATGATGGAGCCGCTGCTGATGCAAACCATTTGCCAGCGCGATCAAAACATGTTGTTGCCCAACAACATCGGTAAATGTTTGTGGGCGCCATTTACGGGCAAGTACCTGGTAGCTCATGATTCCTATTAGACGTTAAGTATATAGATTCGCCAACCTATCGCTGTTCGCTAGTCAGCACATTTTCTAGAAAATTTTGCGCATTAACTCCCTGGGAATTCAACCAAATTAAAACAATTGACCCCTTGCTTTTTTAAACGTTCGATACCACCCAAGTCAGGCAAACAGATAATAAATGCCGCTTCATTAACTTTACCACCAAGCTGCCGGATCAAGCGTACTGTCGCTTCAATCGTTCCACCTGTAGCGAGTAAATCATCAACAACTAAAACATTGTCTTTGGCTGAAATACTATCTTTATGGATCTCTAGTGCATCGGTACCATATTCTAGCTCATAATTTTGTCGTAATGTGGCACGCGGTAATTTTCCTTCTTTACGCACTGGTACAAATCCTACACCTAAACGCAAAGCAAGCGGCGCCCCAAATAGAAATCCTCTCGCTTCAGTGCCAACAATTTTAGTAATACCTTTATTTTTATAATGCTCAACGAGTAGATCAATTGTGGCCTGATAAGCGTCCGGATTATCCAATAAGGTTGTAATATCACGAAACAATACACCTGGTATTGGATAATCAGGAATTGTTTCAATACTATCTTTTATAAATTGTATTTTTTTTTCATTAACCATCATAATTATCATCATGGATAAAATAATCAAACGCTACAATCTATGAAAACTATTATAAAAATGCAATAACTAGCTTACCAATATGCGCGTTTTTACTGTAAGAAGTCAAATCGCAATCACATATTTTATTATTATGGCTTAACATATGAAAACACAAAAGTTGCTAAACGCGCTTGAAGAGCAAATTGATGCATTGGCAGAAAAAATAAAACCAATTGCACACTGTTCTTTTATAACATTACGTTTTGATCAAAAATTATTTCATCGAAAAAGCCATCAATTAAGCGAATGTTTATTTGAAATTAAGCAACATTTTAATCAATTAAAACATTCGGTTATTACGTCACGTTCAGAACAAGTTACTTTTTTGACAGAAAAAATCATTGCCCAAATTAGTGCTATAACGCGAGAATCTGCAACCCAAACTTTAAGAGAACAAGAAAGTCAACATAGCCAAAAAGAAAAAACCATAGATCTTTACGAACGTTTAGTTCAACATCAAGATTATGAACGCCGCCTAATCGCAATGATAAATGATCGAGAGCAAAAATTAGATAAACAGCAGTCATACGTTGCTTGCCCGAAGCTGCAACAAGAAATAGCTGCATTAACTGGAAGATTAGTGAGATGCCGTCAGGCTCTTTCACGCATAGAAAGGGCAATTGAACGCTATGAAACTCAAAGTATTGAATAAAAAATAATATAGGTGATATTTAATGAATTCAGAGAATGCTCCAATAGAAATCCAAGTTGCCATTGATTTTATTTATATTCTAGAAATTAATCAAATAGAACCCACTATCGCACTCAAAGCACTTGATATTGTAAAAAAGATTATGAGAATAAAGAAGCCATTTTATTACTTGCCAATGCAACTAAAAAGCGTTGATAAAAATAATTCAATGATTATTCCGCAAAATTATCTCGATTATTTTTATCCTGCTGTTTCGAACGCTTTTCGCCACCTAGCGTACGCTCAACTTCTTGCACAGAATCACCTTTGCTATTATGAAGGTGAACTTCTAACTGATTAAAAGCAATATTGATATTTTGTTCTCGACATAAGCGATCAATCAGTCGATTCACTTCGTCCAAGGTTGTGCTTCTATCCGCTATCTGGCGAACATAAAAACGTAATTCATGATTAAGAGTACTGTCGCCAAAATCAGTAAAAAATACTAATGGCGTAGGATCTGACATGATCTTATTATTACTTTGCGCTGCCTGTAATAAAATCGCCTTCACTTTATCAAGATCAGAACCATAAGCAACGCCTAGCTTGATAATAATACGGGTAATAGTATCTGTTAACGACCAATTTATTAAACGTTCAGTCACAAATGCTTTGTTGGGAATAATGACTTCTTTGCGATCAAAATCAGTTATGTTGGTTGCTCGAATACGAATTTTACTCACTGTGCCTGAAAAATTACCAATCGTAACGGTATCACCAATTCTGACCGGCCGTTCAAACAGAATAATAATACCGGAAACAAAGTTGGCAAAAATTTCTTGTAGACCAAAACCTAAACCAAATGTTAATGCTGCCGCTAGCCACTGTAACTTATTCCAGGTAACACCTAACATTGCTAATACAATAATTGTACCAATACCGATGATAATATAGGTCAGCATCGTGGTGATCGCATAGCTTGATCCCTGCCGCAGCTTAAGCCGGGACAATACTAAAACCTCTAACAAACCTGGTAGATTTCGTGTCATCACTAAAGCGACAATAAAAATAATAATGGCCAAAATTAAATCAGCGAGGGTAACTGCTTGTAAAGTATGACCAGCCTCATTTTGTACATTCGTATGCCAAAGTTGAATACCATCTAAAAATGAGAAAATAGTAGTGAAATCTGACCAAATCCAATAAAAAGCGACGATAAAGATCAAAAACAATACCATAGTGGTTAAACGTAGAGATTGTTGACTAATCAATTCAATTGACATTGGTGGTTCGGTGATCGGTTCATTTTCTTGTTCTTCTCGCGTCATATTATGACGACGCTCTAACGTCCTTTTATAAGCAAGCTTGCGCGCTGCAATCGATAATCCACGAATACAACTATGGTAAATAATATACCAAAGGAGTAATAAATAGAGACTATCAATCCAACGACTTGAAAGCCGAAGAGTAGTGTAATAATAACCGACCATCATTAAACCAATTAGCACTAATGGAGAAAAAGCCAGTATGATAATAACAATCGTGCGAATTAAATGCCCACCTTTTAGTTGCCAGATCCGACGGCAAAACGGCAAAGTAAATAGAAAAACTAAAAACAGGAATATTAGAACAATCAATTGTCCAATGACATCATCCGCCAACCGCAAAGGATACATGACGCCATAACTTGACCAATAAATCAACACAATCAACGGCTGCATCAAATTTATCAAATGTTGGCGTAACCAGGTATTCTCTTTTTTAGCAATTAAAAAATGATTTTCTGCAATACCATCAGGCTTAAGAATATTAATACCCCAGCTAAATAAAACCCAAAATAAAGCCAATTGCAGGGCAAAACTCCAAACAAAATCACCATGAGGATTACCTGTTTTTAAAAACCAGTAACCGACAACGAGTACAATAAAAGCACCAGGAAACGTCATCATTAGGGTTAAAATTAACGCTACAGGGGTATGTAATTGACTATCTTTTTTGAAGACTCTAACTTCCTCATTGATTTCTTTTAAACGCTGTTTAAACTTGCGATTCATCCAAAAAAAGAACAGACAAGCCAACAAAAGAGGAATCGTGACAACAGAAGAGTGAATTAAGCCTTTGACTATGCTAACTAATGGTAATTTAAAATTAAAAGTAGTGATTTCAGCTTTCGCCGCATCAGGAAAAGAAGTTAGCCATGTCAGATCAATCGGTTTATTACTATTCACCCAAAAAATTTGCTGAGCTAATGTCTGTTCTAAAGAATCAATGACACCCAGTAATTGTTGTTGATCTAACTGTAAATTAATCGCCTGAGAAATCTGATTACCCAGTTGAATATTTAACTGATCTAAAAGGTCACGGCGTATATCAATCAGTGACTCCAAAGCCCGCCAGATTTCCTTCGAAAGTGGCATGGTCTTAGTCTTATCTACCATTGAGTCATTTATTGTATCGGCCAACTTATTAATATAATTAGAAGACTGATATAACTGATCACGCTCTTGGTTAATATCAAACTGTTCCAGCCGTAAATCGGCAATTAAGGTGGGCAGATTTTTTGTCAGTATATTCAGTGGCAAATTAATCTGTTTTTGAAAAAGGATGCGTGAAAGTAATAGACTTCCTCGTAAAACAGTAATTTGCTCTTTTAAATTACTCTCTACTTGTATGGCTCTTTCTAGCCAAGATTTAATCCTTATTCCTTTTTGTACTAATTGGTTACTATCTTGAGTTACTGAGATCAAACGTTCACTCAGTGCTTTATTAATCGCTTTTTCATGTTTAATTACCGGATATTCTTCCACTTCCTGACTATTTATTGTTGAGCGTTGAGCTTCTTTAGCGGTTTCCTCAGAATAATTTAAGCGTTTACTATTAATAGTAGCCTGAATATATTGTATATCACTTTGAATTAACTCAAGATAAGTTGCTGTATAATCACGTTGCTTCTGTAGCACATCCTGTAATTGAGTATTAGCTTGTAATGCGTGTTGTTGAAATTTATTTTGCTGCTGCAGGTATAATTGTTTCACTTGTAATAATACTTGCAAAGAAGGCCGAATATCGTCATTGGAAGAAAAATCATTATTTAATTGGTAACGAATATCTTGTAGCCGCCGAGCATTTTCTAGCATTATATTCATTGCTCGCTCTGGCTGGGTTTGTAATGCAACTAAGTTGTTATTAATATTGGCCAGATTTTCCTGCTGGTTTTGTAATATTTCTAATTTATTTTTTAACTGGCTCTCTAGTTGCGATAACGATAAATGCTGATATTCAATTTTAGTCTGCTCACTTTGTTGTTGCTCACGTTTAATTCTAGCTAAATTATCAAGTGCATATCGCGCTTCTCTTGGTGCTTGCATCACTCTTTTTTGCATTAATTCAGCTTGTTTTTCTAATCCAGCTAATTCATCATAAAATTGGATGGCTTTTTTGTAGTCAGATAAAGCTAGCGTTTCATACGCAGTTAAATTGCTACGATTACTTAAGGCATTTAATTGGTTTTGAATATTTTGTCTTGAAGTTAAATTGGTTAAGGTAGCACTCTCAATTAACGTTGCATTAAAAAGAAAGAATAAACCACAAGATAAGGACAAGAAAGAAACTAACCACTGGCAATATGTTCTGCTTTGCAACCTTCGACTAAATGAAAACATAGTAGTATCCACTAAGTTAGATTAAAAATAAGAAAACAGTTAAAAATCTCTCCTTGAGATTTCTTTCCTTGTCTCAAATATTATTATATCTAAAAAGTTAAAACTTTATTGGATGCTAATGTCCACTGAACTAAATCAACCAAAGTGGCGCTGCTAATCCCTTTAATTAACGGTAATTCAGTGATACCTCGCGCATCAGTACAAGTCTTACATAATTTTATTTCCACTTGCTGCTCAAGCAAGATTTCTAACATCTGTTTTAAATTATAACCATCAACTGGCTTTTGATTATCAAGACCTGCAACAACCTCATCAGACATTAAAAAATTTTCATTGCAGTTGTCGCTGCCTGTTCCTTAAATGCAATCGCCAAACGTAGCGCATTAAAAAGATTTTCATCACCATAAGCGGCACCATTAGCAATAATCAAAAATAGTTTTTTTTCTGACATCGAATTCTCCGTAATTATGTAATAAAACATTTCAATTGTTTCTTATTGATGGACTGTATTTCATCATATCAATCATCGTATCCACATAACGAATCGCATTTTCTTTGATACTAAAACTATCTGGTACACATAACCAATTTTCAAACAGGCCAGTAATCGCTGCACGTATCATAATTGCTGCGCACTGGGCTTCGATATTGACAGGCAACTGTTTTTTCCACTAAGGCGCTTAACAGAGTGACTAGTCGTTTATGGTTAATCATATAAATTTCACGCCGTAATTCAGAAAACTGTGCCATTTCACCTATCAATTCACATTTATGAAATAAATCTCAGTTAGCTCCCTGTTTTTAGTATCGTCAAAAAAGTAAATAAAATATAATATAATAATTTTCTCAATACAAAAAGTGGACCATTGGGGTATTTTAACTGATACTTTTTCTGAGTTTCAGTTATTTGTTCATCAATAAATTTACAAGCTTCAGAGAAAAGATCGACTTTATTTTTAAAATGCCAATAAATAGCACCACGAGTTACACCTGCAACCTCTGCTATATTAGACAATGAGGTAGATGAAACACCATACTTAGAAAATGTTCTAATTGCTGCATCAATTATTTCTTGGCGAATTATTTTCGCTTGTTGCTTAGTTTTTCGTGCCATTTTAACTTACTTTCTTCTTATTAAAGTAAATTTACAAACATTCATGTATGTTTGTGCAATAGAATAGGAGGCTTATAACATAATAATTCACTAGGTTTCTGATTTGAAATTGATATCTGAATATTGAGGTTTATTTATGCAAAAAAACAGAGGGGTCTTACCTCTGGTAATATTACTACTCTCAAGCTGTTTGCTCTTGACTGCATGTGGCGATAATGCCCAGCAAGGTAATATTGCACCTCCAACACCTGAAAGTTGGTGTCGTAACATTGGAAGTAAAGCCATTGACAGTTACAACTGAACTGCCTGGCCGTACTAACGCTTTTCGTATTGCCGAGGTAAGACCTCAAGTAGAGGGTATTATATTAAAAAGAAATTATAAAGAAGGTAGTGATGTTGAAGCTGGAGCTTCTTTATATCAAATAGATCCTGCAACCTATAAAGCAAATTATGACAGCGCAAAAGCTAATTTAGCAAAAGCAAAAGCCAACGCAGAAATTACTCGTTTAACTGTAAGCCGTTATAAGCCTCTATTAGGAACAAATTACATCAGTAAACAAAAGTATGATACTGCAAACGCTAATTATGCTCAGGCATTAGCTTCTCTTAAGGCTGCTGAGGCGGCAGTTGAAACCGCGCGTATCAATCTTGATTATACCAAAGTAGCAGCGCCTATTTCAGGCCGTTCCGGTAAATCCAGCGTCACAGAAGGTGCATTAGTCACGACCGGGCAAACTACTGCGCTAACAACCATTCAACAGTTAGACCCTGTCTATGTTGATGTTACCCAATCCAGTGACGATTATCTGCGTTTAAAAAATGAGATTGCTAACGGCAATTTATCTAAAGAATCACAGCAAGCACCTGTTAGTTTAAAAATGAATAATGGTGAAGTTTATGCACAAAAAGGTGTTCTTCAATTTTCCGATGTAACCGTTGATGAAAGTACGGGTTCTATCACAATGAGGGCTGTTTTCCCAAATCCAGAAAAACAATTACTGCCTGGTATGTTTGTTCGTGCTGTTTTAAAAGAAGGCGTGAAAAAAAATGCGATCTTAGTGCCACAGCAAGGTGTAAGTCGGACACCTCGTGGTGAAGCCCAAGTGATGATTGTTAATACCAATGATGAAGTCGAAACCCGTAAGGTAATTACTGCGCAAGCAATTGGTAATCAATGGCTAATAGCTAAAGGACTAAAAGCTGGAGAGCGTGTCATTGTTATTGGGCTACAAAAAGTCAAGCCTGGTATGAAAGTGGTAGCTAAAGAGACATCATTAACTCCAAATACAACCAAAAAATAAATTTTCTACGCAAAAGTCTTAAATTAAGGGAGTCGATAATTAATGCCTCAGTTTTTTATAGAACGGCCAATATTCGCGTGGGTAATAGCAATTATTACCATGCTTGTTGGTCTATTGGCAATTATCAAATTACCGGTGGCGCAATATCCAACCATTGCACCACCTGCTATATCGGTTTCAGCAACCTATCCTGGAGCTGACGCCACCACTGTACAAAATAGCGTTACTCAGGTTATCGAACAGAATATGAATGGGATTGATAATCTGCTTTATATGTCGTCAACCAGTGATGCAATGGGTAACATGACTCTGACACTTACCTTTGAAGCTAGAACAGATCCCGATATTGCACAAGTACAGGTACAAAATAAATTACAATTGGCCATGCCATTACTGCCCCAAGAAGTACAGCAGCAAGGCACCCATGTTAATAAATCTACCGGTTCTTTCTTGATGGTAGTCGCTTTTATTTCTAAAGATGGCTTTATGAATCAAGAGGATATCGCTGATTATGTTAACTTTCACATTAAAGATCCTATCAGTCGAGTAAAAGGGGTCGGTAAAACCCAGCTGTTTGGCACTCAGTACGCTATGCGGATCTGGTTAGATCCAGATAAACTTGTTAAATACAATATGGCCACTCAGGATGTTATCAATGCCATAAAAATTCAAAACCACCAAGTTGCTGCCGGTCAGCTAGGTGGCACACCACCGATCGCAGGCCAACGACTGAATGTTTCGATTATTGCTCAAACGCGGCTAAATAATGCCGAACAATTTGCCAATATCCTGTTACGAGTTAATCCGGATGGTTCTCAGGTTCGTTTAAAAGACGTTGCCGTCGTTGAGTTAGGTGCGGAAAACTATAGCATCAAAGCAAAATATAATGGCACGCCGTCAGCCGGTATTGGTATCAAATTGGCTACCGGTGCCAATGCCTTAGATACCGCAAAAGCCGTACGTGCTACGCTCGCTGAAATGGAGCCGTTTTTCCCTAACGGATTAGAGATTGTTTACCCTTATGACACCACGCCGTTTGTAAAAATTTCAATTAACGAAGTAGTGAAAACGCTGATCGAGGCTATCATGCTAGTCGTCGTTGTTATGTACTTATTCCTGCAAAACTTCCGTGCAACTTTGATCCCAACGATCGCAGTTCCTGTTGTTTTGCTTGGTACATTCGCTATTTTGTCTGCGATGGGTTATTCAATTAACACGCTTACCATGTTCGCAATGGTGCTCGCTATCGGACTCTTAGTCGATGATGCGATTGTGGTAGTAGAAAACGTCGAACGTGTAATGCAAGAAGAAGGATTATCACCTAAAGAAGCTACCAAAAAGTCGATGGGGCAAATTCAAGGGACACTTGTCGGTATAGCCTTAGTATTATCGGCGGTATTTATCCCTATGGCTTTTTTTGGTGGCTCAACGGGCGCAATCTATCGTCAATTCTCGATTACTATTGTCGCTTCAATGGTGCTCTCCGTTCTGGTCGCGTTGATCCTAACTCCCGCCCTGTGCGCCACAATATTAAAACCTATCCCTAAAGGTACTCATGGTAAACAGACTGGCTTTTTCGGTTGGTTTAACCGTACATTTGAAAAAAGAGCGCATCACTATACCAATAGTATTGGCCATATGCTTAGAGGCACGGGCCGTTACCCGGTTATTTATGTTATATTAGTTGCCGGTATGGCATTTTTGTTCCTAAAGTTGCCCTCTTCATTTCTTCCCGAGGAAGATCAAGGGGTACTTTTGACTATGGTTCAGCTACCACCTGGTTCAACCCAGGAACAAACAGTCGCAGTGCTTCATGATATTGACCAATATTATCGCACCAAAGAAAAAGCGAATGTTAAATCTGTCTTTACCGTAAGTGGCTTTGGCTTCGCAGGACAGGGACAAAACATGGGGCTTGCTTTCGTCGTACTACAAGATTGGAAAGAACGTCATAGTGCTGAAAGCCATGTTTCTCAAATTATTAATCGTGCCAATCTTGCCTTTTCAAAAATACAAGAAGCTATCATCTTCTCTTTCAATATCCCTGCTATACCTGAACTAGGTACTGCCAGTGGTTTTGATTATGAACTTGTTGATCAGGGTAATTTAGGCCATGAGAAATTAATGGCTGCTCGTAATCAACTACTAGGGCTTATCGCTCAACATCCTGATATATTGCAAAATGTCCGTCCTAACGGGCAAGATGATACTTCTCAATATCGTTTTTATATTGATCAACAGAAAGCGGAAGCATTAGGTGTTTCTATCAATGATATTAACGCAACGTTAAGCACCATGTTTGGCGGCATCTATGTAAATGACTTTATTGATCGTGAACGCGTTAAAAAAGTTTATGTACAAGCCAATGCCCCATTCCGGATGTTACCCGCTGATATTGAAAAACTTTATGTCCGCAATAATCAAGGAAAAATGGTACCTTTTTCTGCATTGATTGATCATAGCAAAGATCCATGGCTATATGGTTCACCACGTCTGGAACGCTATAATGGTTTACCTGCAATGGAAATCCAAGGTTCTGCGGCACCAGGGAAAAGTACCGGTGATGCAATGCTATTAATGGAGCAACTTACTAAAAAATTACCTGAAGGTATTGGTTATGAATGGACCGGTATGTCTTACCAAGAACGTCTTTCTGGCAATCAAGCACCTGCTTTATATGTAATTTCTCTTATTGTCGTCTTTCTCTGTTTAGCCGCTTTATATGAAAGTTGGTCAATTCCTTTTTCTGTTATGCTAGTTGTACCATTAGGAGTTATTGGGGCATTACTCTTCACTTCAATTCGGGGATTAGAAAATGACGTTTACTGTAAGGTAGGTTTATTAACAACTATTGGTCTATCTGTCAAAAATGCCATTTTAATTGTTGGGTTTGCTAAAGGCTTAATGGGAAAAGAAGGAAAAGGATTGATTGAAGCGACAATAGATGCTGCCAGAATGCGTTTACGGCCTATTTTAATGACATCATTAGCATTCATGCTTGGCGTTTTACCGCTCGTTATTAGTAACGGTGCAGGTTCAGGCGCGCAAAACTCTGTAGGTACCGGTGTACTTGGAGGAATGATTGCAGCAACCACATTAACAATCTATTTCGTTCCAGTATTTTTTGTCGTTATACGTAGACGTTTCACAAATAAATATTAGCTTAGTTAGATTATTAGTAATATTTCCATTAAAAGGCCAGATATTCTGGCCTTTTAAGTAAACATGTTTTTTAATAAATGAAAAATAACTCTAAATATATGACTAGAACTTATTTTTTAATAAAAAATAAATAATAGTAAAATAACACAGTAATACTGTAACTTTTTGTATATATTTGATATTTTACTCTAGATTAGTTCCTTGATTAACATCATATAACAAAAAACTTTATACAGAGATAGTGACTTATGTGATAATAGTGCTATATTAATATCCAGTAGGTTGTTTGCTTTACTTTTGCTATGCTCACACAAGTATAAATTTTATAAATTATCTACATTCTTCTGATTGTTTATCGACACCCATTTATAATTTTGGTAACAATCATAATTAATAGTGTTTTGATTTTACAAAAAATAAAACAATATATTAATTCAATGATAATTTCTTCATCTTTAGCAGTATTATGCAATAAAAATGAGTAATAACCCGTAATCTGTGGTTTAAATGGAGGTGATTATGGATGAGTACTCACCAAGGAGTTATGATATCTTAGTGCTAAAGTATTTATGTGATGCTCTATATCGTGAAGCGATGTTAACTTTGCATAGGACAAAAACTCATTGGAAAAATGATCTTGGTTCCGATTCAAAGCGTTAAACTTAATGTATTAATTGATCATATCACAGATTTTATTGGTCAATTTAAATTAAAATATCCGAATAACATAAACCTTTTTATTTTTATTGACGAATATTTGGATGAAACTTATAACCTATTTGGTAAACCTGTAATGAGCCTAACAGATATTTCTGATTGGCAAAAAATGAATGAGCATTTGGTTGAAATATTAACAAATGATATAAAATATTCATTAAGTAACACTTGACGCAACAGCCAATAACATTCATATTTTATATTTATACATCTATAATTTAAAGAAAAGAAATTATGACTAAAATTGACTATCTGAGGCGCTTAAGAAGATGTACGACTATCGAAACATTGGAGCGCGTAATCGAAAAAAACAAATATGAATTATCTGAAGACGAACTTGAATTATTTTATTCTGCCGCAGACCATAGGTTAGCAGAGCTCACAATGAATAAACTTTATGACAAAATTCCTTCGTCAGTTTGGAAATATGTTCGTTAATAAGTAAATCTTTCCTTTATCAGATAGGATATGGTTATAATTTTAGCCGATAGCCGTTATAGGCTTTTATTAATAACTATATAACTTAAAATATTGATTCATTGCACGGATAATTATATCGTGGTGTTGCTTACCTTATTAGATTAAACAATGAACCATATTTATATTTTCACTTAATCAAAAAATAACCCTATAATTATCCTCACTCAACCATAGCTCTTTTTCATTAATAAAAACCATACCTAAACAATAACTATTTATGAAAACAATCAATGTAATGCTATTTATTTTTTAATTAATAATTCAATTGTATCATTAATCAAAATTCTTAATTTCACATAATCTTATTTTTCTATAAAAACTAAACCAAAAACTGGCATTTAGATTAAAATGAAAACTCATCAAATTAATTGAAATTTTTCTCTATGTAAAAAACCAACCATATTGAATTAATTTAGCAATTTTCAACATAAAAACAATTTTTGTTAACTGGATTAATTTTATCTGAAAAAATATAAATATCTTAGAAGTGTTAAACTGACGGAGTCCTGTCAGCGACATCCCGGCACATACACCCCTTGCTATGGCTGCTTCTTTCCAGACCTGACCCAGTTAACAAGTTAGCATTGCGGGAAAACCAACAGGACCCCATTGAATGGCTCTATATGAACAACAGAGGCACGCATTATGCGCTATTCATATTCAAATAGCAAGAAAACAGAAATCAAGTGTTGTTTTCTTATTCAAATAGATAATATTAAACATACAAATAGTTTAACAGTATATAAATAATAACAAAAAAGATTAAAGTTGACCTTATTTACAACAAAATAAGTATCTAATCTAGTATAATCTTAATTTACCAATCTTCGAAGTGATGAAAAAACAATTTTCAATATGAAATATAAAAATATATTAATAAAAAATCCACAAATAAGTAAGAATAAAATAGAAAAAAGATTAATTAACCACATCTAGACGTTCTACGCTATCAGTATGTAATAAATTACCAATTTGTTGCAATTGGTACATCTGAGCATAAAGCCCCGAGTGTCGTAATAATTGATTATGTTTGCCTTGCTCAACGATTTTTCCACGATGTAAAACAAAATTTTTATCCGCGTCTATAACGGTAGAAAGTCGATGAGCAATAACGATTAATGTTGTCTGCCGACGAATTAACTGTAAAGCTTTTTGGATTGCTCTCTCAGTTCCCGAATCGACATTGGCCGTTGCTTCATCCAATATTAAAATTTTCGTCGTTCGTACTAAAGCACGCGCTAATGCCAATAATTGCTTATGCCCCGCAGATAGCATGTTACCTTGCTCACCTAACAGAGTATTTAAGCCATCAGGCAATTTATATACCCAATCAACAAGCTGCACAGTTGCCAAAATATGCCAAACCTTCTGTTCTGAAATTTTTCTTCCCAGAGCGATATTGTCAAACAAAGTCGTTGCTAAAATAACCGGATCTTGCTGCACTATAGTAATAGAATTACGCAACACATGGTGAGAAAGTAAGCATAACGGGCGTTCATCGAGTAATATTTGTCCTTTTTGCCATGGATAGTATCCCATTAATAAGTTAGTAATCGTGCTTTTTCCACTACCTGTATGCCCAACTAATGCGACAAATTCGTTATCCTCTATCTGCAGATCAATATCGTACAATACATATTTATCATCACGATAAGCAAAAGAAAGCTTTTTCATATCCACGCACCCTGACAATAAAGGTAATTGATCACAGCCATAACATTGTCGAGGGCTATCTATCAATTCAAAAATTCTTTCTCCTGAAACTACCGCTTGTTGTAATACAGATTGTTGTGAGGTTAATTTAATTAATGGCTCATTTAAACGCCCAAGATAATTAATAAACGCATACAATACTCCAACACCAATAACATCTATCCCCTTAAATCCAAATAATAGAATTAATCCACAAAGAGTTAGTGCAGAAAAGAAATTCAATAGTGGGCGTAAAAGAATACTATCTAACTTTAATGCCTGCATCCGGGCTATATAGTGCTGGCGATTCACTGCTAACATTTTCTCACCAAATCGGGCTCATTGCCTAAATTGTTGAATAATAGTCATGCCGTTAATTATTTCATTAAAACCATCATTAATATCAGCTAGGTAAGTACGTACTCGACGAACAATTGGTGTACTTAAACGCTGATAAATTACCATGACCAAAAATACTACAGGGAAAATTAAGCTAGCAACCATTGCCATTCTCCACTCTAAAAAAACATCGCTACTAACATGGCAATAATTAGCGCTACACTACGAAATATAGTCGAAATAACGGTTACAAATAGCTCCTTAACCACTTCAGTATCATTTGTCACTCGAGAAATCAGTTGCCCTACTGGTTGATTATCAAAAATACTCAATGGCTGCCTGATAGCGGCACTCATCACATCTGTACGTAATGTTTAAACAACTCTGATAGCGGCTTGATTAAATAAGATTGTTTGATAATAGTGTGAAATGGCAGCAATAATTTGTGATGCAAAAAAATTATTATTAATATGACCCGTGCTTTTCAACGGCATGTAACCTGTTGCTAACATATTATCAATAAAGTAACTCACCAAAAGGGGCCCACAAATTTCTGCCCCAGCTCTATCCAGGATATCAAAACAGCAATAATTATCGGTTTACGAAATGAATTTCCATAAATTAATAAGCGTTTTAAAGATGGCCATAAACGACGACGATTATTCATGCTCATTTTCCAATGAGGCTTCAATTTGCTGATAGCTATGCATATCTCGATACCAACCAGGTTTTCCAATTAATTGCTGATGAGTACCTTGAGATAAGATAGTACCTTGCTGCAATACAAGTATCTGATCTGAATCCACTAATGCAGACAATCTGTGGGCACTAATGATGATAGTATGACACCCTTGCCACTGGCGTAAATTTTTTAAAATTCTATTTTCAGTCTTTCCATCTACCGCAGACAAAGCATCGTCTAATATCAAAATTTCAGTATTAAATAATAGTACTCTTACAATAGAAATACGTTGTTTTTGTCCACCAGACAACATAATGCCACGCTCACCAACTTGTGTGCTATATCCATTAGGTAAACGCAAAATATCTTCATATACATCAGCTAGTCTCGCCGCTTCCTCTATTTCTGTTTGGCTAGCAGTTGGTTTACCTAAAGCGATGTTACCCGCTATGGTATCGGAAAATAGAAATGGTATTTGGTTCACCACTGCCAGTCTCCCTGCTGAATATTAGTCAGAGAAATAGATTGGAACAAAATTTCACCATCAATAACATCAAAATGGCGCTGTAATAATGATAATAATGTTGTTTTTCCTGCCCCGGTTGGACCACAAATTCCAACTAATTGCCCTGGCTGTATATGAAATACAATATTATGTAAGGAAGATATTGCAGCACCTGGATAATTAAATTGCAGAATATTCACCTTCAATTGACCAACTCTTTGCTGTAAACACTGTTTTCCATCAATAATTGATGGGCGTTGTTCAAATAAAACACAAATCCTACTATACGCAGCGCTTCCACGCTCAACAATATTAAACATCCAAGCAAGTGCTAACATTGACCATATCATAAGTCCTAAATACATAACAAAACTGGTCAAATCACCTAATGTCATTTTATTATGCAAAACCATCCAGCTAGCGCCAAAAAATTTGCAGCACCTATCGCAATATAGATTGTAGGGTCAAATTTCGCATCAACTTTAGCAACATGCATATTTTTACGTCCAGCCTCTAATGCGGCAATCTCAAACTGATGGGATTGGTGATCTTCGATACCAAACGCTTTAATCATACGGATACTAGTTAAATTTTCCTGGGCATAGTTATTGAGAGAAGAAAATGTCGCTTGAGCAGATTTAAAGCGTGTATGCAGTTGCTCACCATATCGCTTAATAATGACTGCCATGATTGGCATTGGTAGCAATGAAAGCAGGGTCAGTTGCCAACTAATCTCTATGCCCATGACAATTAACACAGCACAACCCATACTAGTGTCAGGACACCTTCTCCCGCCGCAAAGACAACTCGATCAACATCATTTGTTGTACGTGCAATAAAATCGCCTACTCGATGTCGTAAATAAAACTCGCGAGTTTGGCGACTAAATTGTTGATAAAATTTTTGTCTTAACTCTACAGCTAATTTATAAGAAGTGCCAAATATAACGCAATCCATAAATAATAAATGCAATAAGCACCATCACACTTATACAACCCAAAAGTTGTTTAATACTCATGATTTGCTTACTAATACCATCAATAATAAAGCCAACAAGCCGTGGAGGAATAAGTTGTAACCCTGCAATAAAAATTAATAACATAACAGCACCAAAATACCGGCGCCACTCAGTTAAAAAATACCAACGTAATTGAGAAAATAATCTCACATTTTTTTATCCTGATATTGAACATTGCATCAAAAAATATAATAAAATACAGCTCAATAAATTAATCAGATACAAACAAAATTGTGATATATTTTATTTTCTCAATCAAAAATAAAAATAATCAATTCAATTAGCTATATTGTTGACTATATGTTTATAAAAACTATCGTAACCCACCAAATGTTATAATGTTATATAAAATATTTTTAACAACCTGACTTTATCAGCTTTATAAGCAATGTAATATCAGGATGTATTCAACAAATAATAGCATTTTTATCGCATAATTACATAAAATTAATATGCTACCGATAATAAATAGTCAGAATAAAATAATTCATATTTTATAATTTAGACAAATAATATAATACTATGAATATATCTTCCCAATTAAGGATATCTAAACTAGATTAAACTCGGTAACATAACGTATCATCTTCACTAGCAAAATTTGTTACTTGTACTTTATCGATGGATAACATTAAGCATGACGAAACGAGCAGTTATTGTATTTAGTGGCGGACAAGATTCGACCACTTGTCTTATACAAGCAATAAAACAATATAACGAAGTTCATTGTATCACTTTCAATTATGCTCAACGTCATAGTGCTGAAATTGTTGCTGCTCAAAAAATATGCCACCATTTTAACATCGCAGCACATAAAATACTGGATGTCGGATTATTAAATGAACTTGCTATCAGTAGCCTAACTCGCGACAACATTCCAATACCTTCCCATGAAAAAAGTATTGAAAGTGAATTACCCAATACTTTCGTTCCAGGACGTAATATTTTATTTCTAACACTTGCTGCTATTTATGCTTACCAAGTTCAAGCTGAGGTGGTTATAACCGGTGTCTGTGAAACAGACTTTTCTGGTTACCCTGATTGTAGGGATGAATTCGTTAAAGCGCTCAATCAAGCTATTTGTCTGGGTATAGCTAAACCAATTCGCTTTGAAACCCCTCTTATGTGGCTAAATAAAGCCGAGACTTGGGCACTAGCCGATTATTACCACTCATTAAAATTAGTACAAAATAAAACCCTTACTTGTTACAATGGTATCATAGGCAATGGTTGTCAACAATGTGCTGCTTGCCATCTGCGTGCAAAAGGATTAAAATATTATCTTAATCATCGACAAGCAATCATGTCCTCTTTAAAACAAAAAACGCACCTTAAATGATTTTAAATAAATACTATTTAACGATATTCAAACAATAAGCCAATTTAACTTACAATCAATGCCACTATATTAATTAATACAAGATACAATAAATTATTTTTAGTACTTTTGGCTTAAATATAATCTTACACTTCTAGCGTATACTGGTGTAATGAATAAGGAACTGAGATTAATAATTCCCTCTGAGCTCCTATTATGTATTAATAGGTTAATTTCTCACGATTCTTTTCAATAAAACCTAAACCAATACCTGGCACATCTTGAAGATGTTCGATTGACTTAAATTCTCCAAATTTCTTACGATGTAACACGATTAACTGTGCTTTTTCAATCCGATCCCATTTAATTTCTCCACCAACTCCTCTTCAGATACAGTATTGATATTAACTTTATCATCCATCAACTGTCGCTTGACTGTTTTATTTATAACTGATTTCGTTCCAGTTTGCGTTTGATCATTAACTACTTTTAGCTGATCAGATTGGGCAAATGCGGTATGAGAAAATCCTATCGCAAAAATTAAGATCCTAGTTGTATATATTAGTTTCTTTTTTATTATTAGAAACATCTTATAACCTCCTTGTTAATTAGTAAAAATCAATATTTATTTACCAAAATTGATATTATATTTCCCTAATGTATACGCTTTATGGCAGTTTGCTAAGCAATTCTGTGATAATTTTCTATAAAAAAACAGACTTTCTAAGCAATGGATAAGATACAAGAATAAAAAAAACATTACGACAATAAAATGATATAACAGCAAGAGGCTGCACAAGCGCAGCCTCTAATTTATGTAATTGTATAAAATTATGTGGAAGTCGATCGCAAATTACTCAATTCGGCCTAAATCGACTTTAGCCTTATCACGTAAATTCAACATCAGTGATTCCATCATCACATCGCCAAGTATCATTTTATAGCGTTGCGAAAAAACTTTTAATTCATCTTCCATCGGTTGCCCCTGAGTAACTTTGACCAATTGAATAATCACTAAATTATTTTTGCTATCTTTGCTACTGAGATAAGTCGGTGTATTTTCTTTAAGAATTGGCATCTGAAAAATTTGCTCAGCCAATGAGTCATTTTGATCAAAACGTTTGATAATCTTTGCCTCACCAAAGGTAATACCCTGTTTTGCCAAAGCCGCTTCACCTGTCCCTTGTTTTAATGCGGTCAGCAATTTATTGCCCTCTGCTTCCATCCCTTTTGTAGCTTTATTAAGCTTGACTAATTCAGCTACTGATTTTTTCACCTCATCGAATGGTTGTGTTACCTCTGGTTTATATTTTTCAACTCGAATCACAAACGCACGATCACCATCGACATTAATAACATCTGAGTTAATACCTGTTGGCCCATTTTTATCTAATAAGTTGCCGTTAAAAATAGAATCAGCCACTTTATCAAATCTTATTTCTTCAGGAAGATTATTACGACTAAACCAATCTGTTGTTACCGCTTTAATACCAGTAACTTTTTCAGCTGCTGCTAACGATTCGTTATCATCCATCGCCGCGCGACTTGCAGTTTGCTGTAATGAATAAAATGCATTAATCGCTTTTTCATTTTTTAGGCTATCGGCAATCTCAGTTTTTACTGACTGAAAAAGTTTTATTACTTCAGGTTTAATATCATCAAGACGAAATATAATATAATTGCTAGCCGATTTTATTACGCCAGAAATCTGTCCTTTTTTAGTTAGATTCGCAGCAATAATTTCACTTGGCGTTGAAGTCGCCTCCATCCAACCAAGAGCACCATGATTTGCTGCACTAAATTTATCTGTCGATTTTTCGGTAACTAATTGCTTAAAATCAGCCCCACCAGCCAATTCTTTAGCAACGGAATCGGCTTCTTTTTCTGTTGCCAACTGGATCATGCTGTAATGTTTTTGCGCAGGCTGCGTAAAATTAGCTATATTTTGCTCATAATAGCTTTTCAGCTCTTCATCTTTGACTGCCACATTTTCACGTTGAGAAGCGGCATCTAACTTAATATAACTAACCTGTACCTGTTCGGGTGAAATAAAACTGTTCTGATGTGTATTATAGTAATCTTGTAATTCTTTATCTGTAACCGTTTGTTTAGATTGATAGTTAGCAAGCGATATAGTTGCTGTTTTCACTTCACGTTGCTGTAAAAGTAACTCAGCATAGGACTTAATTTCTTCAGGTAAGACAAATTCATCTGTCACATACATTTTACTGAGTTGACGGTTAATCAAATTTTGTCGTATTTCTTGGGCAAGATCATCGGCATTAACATTATGTTGAGATAAAATAGCCCGATATTTTTCACTATCAAAATACCCGTCAGTCTGAAATATCGGCATGTTGTAGATATCTTGCTTAATTTGCTCATCACTCGCCGTTAAACCCAATTGATTTGAATATTGATTAAGCAATGTCACACCAATTAAACGTTCTAAAGCTTGACGACGCAACATCTGGATCCCTTGCTCGCTGCTGGCAATTTCAGTAAATTGATCACCTAGTCGTTCTTGTAATGCTTGCTTTTCCTGCTGAAAAGCTTGCTGTAATTGAACTTGACTAATTGCTGTGCCATTCACTTTCGCCGCGTGATTACTTGAACCGCCAATCAGGTAACCACCAACGCCGGTAAGCACAAAAGATAGGATAATAATCACAAATACTATTTTTAGCACAGGACTATTCGCCGCCGTGCGTAGGTTGTCCATCATAAAGAGGCTACTCTCCGTTTTAGTCAAAGTAAATACACGCATAATACGCTATTTTAGCGTAAAAGAAAAAAGCGCATCACCTTTATGATACGCTCGATCCTAACTTACTAAAACAATTGATTCAATTTTAGTTTATCCGTTAACAGTATGCCTCAATCCTTATTTTTTCTTGTGGCCGTTAACCGTATCTTTTAATCCTTGGCCAGCTTTAAATGACGGTACCTTTGCCGCAGCTATCTTAATGGCCTTGCCTGTTTGAGGATTACGTCCAGGACGTGCTGGACGATTTTTAACTTCAAAAGAGCCAAAGCCTATTAACTGAACTTTATCTCCTTTTTTGAGAGTTTGAGATACAATTTTGAGAAATGCATTTAACACGCTCTCAGAGACTGATTTAGCAGCCTTTGACTCTTTAGCAATTTTTTCTATTAGCTCTTTCTTTTTCACGCCTATCATCCCCCATTTTATTAATTATGGATTAAACAAACATATTGCTGACGGTTCACAAAAAGATGACACCGTCGTATCAATACTACAAAAGTATGGCAAGAAAACATATTACAGCCAAATAATTATAGATTTGTTTACTTAAATTATTTAGTGGATAAAAAAAACTGATAAATCATTTAAGATTTATCAGCTTTAAGTTTATGTTAAATTTTCAATTTAAATCAATGCATTAAGAGCATTTCTTAGTCACTATTTCCATCCCAAAGGGTGGATTTTGTAGTGCAATAAAAAAAACCTCTTCAATGGTCTTTACTGGGTAAATTTTTAGATTTGCGATAACATTTTGGGGTATTTCTTCCAAATCTCGACGATTTTCATCGGGAATTAGCACGATTTTTATACCACCACGGTGAGCGGCTAACAATTTTTCTTTTAAACCACCAATTGGTAACACTAATCCTCGTAATGTTATCTCACCAGTCATCGCTACGTCTGCTCGTACAGGATTACCGGTCAAACAAGAAACTAACGCTGTGCACATTGCAATTCCTGCACTGGGACCATCTTTTGGTGTTGCCCCCTCAGGTACATGCACATGAATATCCCGTTTTTCGTAGAAATCAGCATTAATACCTAGCTTTTCTGCTCGTGCCCGAACTACAGTTAACGCCGTTTGAATCGATTCTTGCATAACCTCACCTAAGGATCCGGTATAAGTGAGTTTACCTTTGCCAGGTACACAAGCGGTTTCAATAGTTAATAGATCACCACCAACTTCTGTCCAAGCTAAACCCGTCACTTGACCGATACGATTTTCGGTATCTGCACGACCGTAATCAACTTTACGCACACCAAGATAGTCTTTTAGATTATCTTCATTGATGACAAGATGTTTCAATGATTTATCCATCAGTAGTGCTTTTACTGCTTTACGGCATAATTTGGAAATTTCACGTTCTAAACCACGAACACCAGCCTCGCGGGTATAATAACGAATAATACCAATAATTGCGCTATCGTCGATCGTAAGCTCACCTTTTTTCAATGCATTTCGCTGAATCTGTTTAGGTAACAAATGTTTTTTGGCAATATTAAGTTTTTCATCTTCGGTGTAACCTGAAAGACGGATCACTTCCATACGATCTAATAACGGTGCTGGAATGTTCATCGAATTCGAAGTCGCAACGAACATCACATCAGAAAGGTCATAATCAACTTCTAAATAGTGATCATTAAACGCAACATTCTGTTCTGGATCAAGTACTTCAAGTAAAGCCGATGCCGGATCACCACGCATATCCGAAGACATTTTGTCAATTTCATCTAACAAAAATAAGGGGTTCTTAACACCCACTTTTACCATTTTTTGAATAAGTTTCCCGGGCATAGAGCCAATGTATGTTCGTCTATGTCCACGAATTTCTGCTTCATCACGGACACCACCAAGTGCCATACGAATATATTTACGCCCTGTCGCTTTAGCAATTGATTGACCCAATGATGTTTTACCAACACCAGGCGGTCCCACCAAACATAAAATTGGCCCTTTAATTTTACTCACGCGACTTTGCACAGCTAAGTATTCAAGAATACGTTCCTTAACACGTTCTAAACCATAATGATCGCTATCCAGTGTCTCCTGAGCTTTCAGCAAATCTTTTTTAACTTTACTACGAGCATTCCACGAGACCTGCACCATCCAATCAATATAGCTCCGTAAAACTGTCGCTTCAGCAGACATAGGTGACATCATTTTCAATTTTTTTAATTCTGCCTCCGCTTTTTGCCGAGCTTCCTTAGGCATTTTAACTTCTTCGATTTTGCGCTTGAACATTTCATATTCATCAGGCGCGTCTTCCATCTCACCTAATTCTTTCTGAATTGCTTTCATCTGCTCATTCAAATAGTATTCGCGCTGACTTTTCTCCATCTGCTTTTTAACCCGATTACGAATACGTTTTTCAACCTGCAGTAAATCAATTTCAGACTCCATCATTGCCATCAAATATTCAAGGCGCTCAACCACATCAGCCATTTCTAATACACGCTGTTTATCCGCTAGTTTTAACGGCATATGAGAAGTGATTGTATCAGCCAATTTGTCCGATTGTTCAATAGAATGCAATGATGTTAATACTTCAGGTGGGATCTTTTTATTCAGTTTAATATAGCCTTCAAACTGATTAATGGTTGTCCGATTTAAGACTTCTTGCTCTTTTTCATCAACAGTCGGAGAACTAAAATACTCAGCCTGGGCAATGAGATATTCTCCATTATCTGTTAGCGTAGTGATTTTTGCACGACGCAGACCTTCAACTAAGACTTTAACCGTACCATCTGGTAGTTTTAGCATCTGCAAAACAGAAGCAACTGTCCCTACAGAGAAAAGATCGTTTACTCCTGGCTCATCAGTCGATGCTTCTTTTTGAGCCACCAACATGACCTGTTTATTCTGATCCATTGCAGCTTCAAGACAGTGAATCGATTTCTCGCGGCCAACAAACAATGGGATCACCATATGTGGATAAACCACGACATCTCGCAGAGGCAGTACAGGAATTTCAATGCGTTCGGAACGCTCAAGATTCATAAGGTTCTCTCTTCGTTTAGCTTATGCCAATTTTAGGGTTTCCTTAAAAGTTTTGAGAAACCTCAGTTTAAATATAGAGTTACATGGGGACAAAATTTTGATATTCAATAGCCTAATTCGGTATTAAACACAAAATGAGGGGAAAACCCTCATTTTGCATTACACAATTCAACTAAGAAAAGCATTAAGATTTATTTTTCACCTGATGCTTGTATATCAGGTTGACTATAAATCACTAAAGGTTCTGATTGACCGGCAACCACCATTTCATCAATCACTACCTTCTCAACATGCTCTATTGATGGCAAATCATACATAGTTTCTAGCAAAGCGCTTTCCACAATAGAACGTAAACCACGTGCTCCGGTTTTCCTCGACATGGCTTTTTTCGCAATTGCTTTCAATGCTTCTTCACGAAACTCAAGATTAACGCCTTCAAGTTCAAAAAGTGCTTGATATTGTTTAGTCAACGCATTTTTAGGCTCTTTCAGAATCTGAATTAATGCTTCTTCACTTAATTCGCCTAAAGTAGCTACGACAGGTAAACGACCAATAAATTCAGGAATCAAACCAAACTTAATTAAATCTTCTGGTTCCACTTGAGAAAGTAACTCACCTTCAGTCGCTCGCTCGGATTCGCTTTTGACCTCAGCAGAGAAACCAATACCTGAACGTGTATTTAACCGTTGGCCAATCACTTTATCAAGACCTGCGAATGCACCACCACAAATAAATAGAATTTTAGAAGTATCGACTTGCAAAAATTCCTGTTGTGGATGTTTACGGCCTCCTTGAGGGGGCACTGCTGCAATTGTACCTTCAATAAGTTTAAGTAAAGCTTGCTGAACGCCTTCACCTGAAACATCGCGTGTAATTGACGGGTTGTCAGATTTACGGGATATTTTATCAATTTCGTCAATATAGACGATACCACGCTGTGCTTTCTCTACATCATAGTCGCATTTTTGTAGAAGTTTCTGAATAATATTTTCTACATCTTCGCCAACATAACCCGCTTCCGTTAATGTTGTCGCATCAGCCATGGTAAATGGTACATCCAGGTAACGAGCCAAAGTTTCAGCTAATAGTGTCTTACCACTGCCCGTCGGCCCAATAAGCAAAATATTACTTTTACCTAGCTCTACCCCTTCACCATTCATCCCTTCGTTAGAAATATTACGTAGGCGTTTATAATGGTTATAAACGGCTACCGCCAATACTTTCTTGGCATTTTCCTGGCCAACAACATAATCATCAAGATGATAACGAATTTCATGGGGTGTCGGTAATGCGCTGCGCTCACGATGTGGTGCAATCTCTTTAACTTCTTCTCGAATAATATCGTTACAGAGCTCAACACACTCATCACAGATATAAACTGACGGACCAGCAATTAACTTACGAACTTCATGCTGGCTTTTTCCGCAGAAGGAGCAGTACAGCAACTTTCCTGAACTCTCTTTGCGTTTATCTGTCATTCAGATAACCTCACTTTTTTAACCATCACCCTAATTTCAACAAAGAGGGTAACAGAAAACTGTTACTAATTAATCATGTATATAACTGTATCAGGCATGCCATACATTTATGTAAATTAATTACGATTAGTATAAATTTTATCTACCAAACCATAACTAACTGCTTCCTCTGCAGATAAAAAACGATCCCGTTCAGTATCGTTCTCAACCTCTTTTATTTTTTTACCCGTATGTTTAGCCATTAATTCATTCATACGCGATTTAATTTTTAAAATTTCTTTGGCGTGAATTTCGATATCCGACGCTTGTCCTTGAAATCCGCCTAAAGGTTGGTGGATCATGACACGAGAATTGGGCAAACAATAACGTTTTCCTTTAGTACCGGCGGTAAGCAAAAAAGCGCCCATCGAACATGCTTGCCCCATACAAATTGTACTAACGTCAGGTTTAATAAATTGCATCGTGTCATAAATTGACATACCTGCCGTAATGATGCCACCCGGTGAATTAATATAAAGATGAATGTCTTTATCAGGGTTTTCAGCTTCTAAAAACAGCATTTGAGCAACCACTAAATTTGCCATGTAATCTTCGACCTGACCTGTTAAAAAAATAATTCTTTCTTTAAGTAGGCGCGAATAAATATCATAAGAACGTTCACCGCGTGAAGTCTGCTCGATTACCATTGGCACCAATGCCATATGCGGCGCAAGTTGATCTTGATTGTTATGATATGACATTTCCATCTCCTAATTAAACGCTTTATGGTGCCCAATCTATCTAATTCTACTCGAGATAAATAAGAATGACTATAATTACAAACTTAACCATTATTCATAAAGGGATATTCGCCCTTATGAAGAAAGTCATACAACAATATAGAAAATTATTTGGGGTTATTCTTTTCTTTTTTTAAGAAAAAAGAAAAGTTTTTTAACGATAAAAAACCCGTAGCATAAAACCACGGGTTTTCACAAAACCAGATAATAGCATTTCACTACTCAGCAATTACCTAATCTGAGCCTGATTCATTAACTCTTGGAATTGAGTTTCTTTATCTGTTACTTCCGCTTTTTCTAATAATATTTCAATGGCTTGTTCTTCTAGCGCCAAATTACGGACACTATCCATTAACTCTTTATTTTTGCTATAGTATTCGATCACTTCAGAGGGATCTTCATAAGCTGAAGCCATCTCTTCAATCAGTGACTTTACACGAACATCATCTGCAGTTAGCGAGTTTTTATTGATAACTTCACCTAATAATAAACCAACAATAACGCGATGTTTAGCTTGCTCTTCAAATATTTCACGTGGTAATACTAACGCCTGTTTTTCGTTGCCACCAAAACGTTGTGCAGCTTGTCGACGTAGTACATTTATTTCACTGTCAACAACAGCAATAGGCACCTCAATTTCGTTTTCCTTAACTAAATCATCAAGTACTTGCGTCTTAATTCGATTACGAACAGCTGTTTTTAGTTCACGTTCCATATTTTTGCGTACTTCTGCACGTAAACTCTCCATCGAACCGTCAGGAACACCAAATTGTTTGATAAATTCTTCAGTCAGTTCTGGTAATACACGTTGTTCCACTTTCTTCAAAGTGATAGCAAAGTTAGCCGCTTTACCTTTTAAATTTTCTGCGTGATAATCGGCTGGAAAATTGACATCGATAGTAAATTCTTCACCTTCCTGATGACCCATAATACCATCTTCAAAACCAGGTATCATACGACCTTCACCCATTACCAGCACAAAATCGTTCGCATTACCACCTTCGAAAACTTCACCATCAATTGTGCCTTTAAAATCGATAGTCACTCGCGAATCTGCAGCAACTTTTTCTTTTATCTCTTGCCAAGTAGCTTGTTGCTTGCGTAATGTTTCCAGCATGGTGTCAACATCTTCATCTTTTACCGCAACAATAGGTTTTTCAACCTTGATATTTTCTAAACCCTTTAACTCAATTTCTGGATAGACTTCGAATTCAACGGTATAAGTAAAATCTTCACCCGTTTTGAATTGTTCAGGTTGATATTTTGGTGCCCCAGCTGGATTAATTTTTTGTTCTATGATTGCACTGACAAAATTGCGCTGCATTATATCGCCCAGCGCGTCCTGCAATACAGAAGTACCATAACGTTGTTTAACGATATTCATTGGCACTTTGCCTTTACGAAAACCATCAATGCGCACTTTTTTTGACACATTAATTAATTCACTATTCACCGCTTTTTCAATATCAGCATTAGGAACGGTAATTGTTACACGACGCCCCAGGCCTTGAGTTGTTTCAAAAGAAACTTGCATCTTGTTACCTCAAAAGAATCTTAGTACTCGGACAACTCCAGAGTGAATGTTATCAGACATCTCCTGATAACATACTTCTCCCCAAACCCGGGTTTACCCTCTATTTTTGAGGCTCCCTGTTAAGTAGAAGCGTTCCGAAAACCTTATAGAAAATTAGACGCGACATTATACAGATGCATATGGGGTGAGTCGAGCAAAGGTGAATAATAAATAGTAAACGTTCTAAATACTGGCTTTTGTAGCAAAATTGATATGACTAACACGGTATAAGATAACGATAAAAATATTTTATACCAGCAATTACTGCTAAATAATATCTGGTTAAGTCAGCATAATTATCTATTTCTTAACCTCGATTGACCTACTCTCCACCACGGCAAGCTGGTGAAGAAAAAGCCTTCTGTTGGCGCTGTTGCCACTCAGTTGGAGTATAAGTATGTAATGCCAATGCATGAACACTATTAGATAATTCATCTGCTAATAATTGATAAACAGCTCGGTGACGAGCAACCATCCTTTGTGCTGCAAATTTTTCTGTCACTAAAATAACTTTAAAGTGACTTTCCGTACCTGGCGGAACATTATGTTGATCACTTTCATCTAATACCATCAAATATACCGGTGAAAAAGCGTATTCCAGTTTTTCTTCAATTTGCTTACACATGGTTTGCATAGGTTTAGTTACCATATTAATAGACTCTTTCGACTTAATTTACTAAGTAAATATATATGCCAGCAAAAATGATTAATCTGTTTTTTTATTATGACTTACTACGATTTATCCAATATCGGTTAGAAATAGGATTAGATATTACTAAATTACGATTAAAGCATAATCCAGACCAATTTTTTAGTAGGTTTCTTCACCAAATGCCGATAACTTTCTGGCATACTAACAGTAAAATACCAAAGTATGGTAACGATTAAATCAAGTAATACCAAAATAGGTTGAGAAAACATGTTAAAAAATACCTTTCATCTAATCATTGCTCTGTTAATCTCATTGAGTTTAATAGGATGTTTTGCCCCAAGTAACACCCTGTCTATCGAGCCAAATATTACCCTGCCAACTGAAGATTCAACCATAAGAGCAGTTTCAATAAATATTACTAGCATTGATAAAAGAAGCTCAACGGCACTTGCCGAAGTTAATCGTAATGCAGCACTAGCGGTATTGAAGCCCTCTCGCGATTTACGCTATCTTTTCCAAGAAGCATTAGAAAAACAGATGATCACCAGAGGTTATACGGTTAGTGCACCGGCTAATATTAATTTACAAATTGCGCTAAATAAGCTGTATGCCGATGTACAAGAAGGCAGCTTACGTCATAATATCACTGTCGATGTTGCGATTAGTGTCGTAGCTATGGCATCTAATGGGTCAACCAGTACACGTACCTATACGCGTAGCTATAATGAGCAAGGGCCTCTTGATGCTAGTAACGAAAAAATTGCTTCAGCTATCAATAAAGCGTTAACCGACATTATTGCTGATATGGCTAATGATCCTGAAACAAGCCAGTTTATAAAACAAAACGCACAATGAATTTTTCAGCGTGTTAAGTGAGAGTGCTGCCAGCAATAGCTCTGTCTGACAATAACAGCGCAACAGGACGACTATGAAAAAAAACTACCTGACCGTTTTTACCCAACATCGTTCCCGAGTGCTGCTTTTGCTAGGTTTTGTGTCAGGGTTACCGCTGGCACTTACCGCAAATACTTTGCAAGCCTGGTTAACCGTCGAAAATATTGATATTAAAACGATCGGTTTTTTTCATTAGTCGGCCAGGCTTATGTATTAAAGTTTCTTTGGTCACCATTAATGGATCGCTACACCCTGCCCTGGCTAGGTCGCCGGCGTGGTTGGTTATTAACCACTCAGATTTTACTGATTATCAGCATTGCCGCGATGGGATTTATCGATCCCAAAGAGCACCTTTGGTGGTTGGCAGCTGCTGCGGTGCTGGTCGCTTTCTGTTCTGCCTCACAAGATATTGTTTTTGATGCTTATAAAACCGATTTATTGTCAACAGAAGACCGCGGCGCCGGCGCGGCAATATCCGTTATAGGTTATCGTATTAGTATATTGGTTTCAGGCGGATTAGCTTTATGGTTGGTCGACCATTTTGTTACTTGGCAGCAACTCTATCTACTGATGGCCAGCCTAATGCTAATTGGTGTCTATGCAACACTGTCCGCTAAAGAACCACTAATAAAATCGCCACCACCCAAAACACTTTATGAAGCTATCTATGGACCCTTTGTCGAATTTTTTAGTCGTAATAATGCCTGGATCACCTTGTTATTGATCATTTTTTATAAAATGGGTGATGCATTTTTTATGGCACTGAGTACCAATTTCCTATTAAATAAACTTGGCTTTTCGCTGGCTGAAGTTGGCACCATTAATAAAACTTTTGGACTATTTGCAACTATTCTTGGCGCTTTATATGGCGGCTATATTATGCAAAAAATGTCGTTATTTAAAGCCTTACTTATTTTCGGTATTTTACAGACTATTTCTAATTTTGGTTATTGGTTTCTGGCAGTAACTCCCGCCAATATTTATACCACCAACAGCGTTATCTTTATTGAAAATATCTTTTCTGGCATGGGCACTGCCGCTTTTGTCGCACTGCTAATGACGCTTTGCAATCATTCGCTTTCTGCAACTCAATTTGCTTTACTATCGGCCTTATCGGCTATTGGGCGGGTCTATGTTGGGCCCATGGCAAGCACGCTAGTGAGCAAATATGATTGGCCCGCTTTTTATCTTATTTCTGTCGTTATTTCATTACCGAGTATTTTTTTAATATTGATATGCAAACAATCGTTATCTTATATCCAACAAACCGGCAAATTTATGCGTCGGACTTATTTTAAGCAATCCTATAAATTAGCTATTGTGTGTCTTGCCGTCTCAGCAGGTATATTTATATTTTGGTTAATAATAACAATTTTAAGTTATTTTTCGGCAGGCAAGATCAATTTATTTACACAACCGATTGAACTATGGTTTAAAATGTTAATTTATAAAGATCAACTGATTAATTTAAGTATCATAATTGGGACTGTTGGTTTTATTTTAGGTAGAATCCTGGATTATCTGGCGATACGTAAAACAGGCATACCAAAACAATGCCACAATAGACATTAGAATATATATAAAATACAAATAGTTATATTACAAAATATTTATATTAATGATTTATTATTAACTGCTATAAAATAATCATTGATACAGAGTGATCTTTATCACTGTATGCAAAAGATCAGATTTCTATTTACAAAAACAAACTCTATCATCTCGCAGCTTTCACTTTCGCATTTCATTATATTAAAATGCGTTTAAATTTATTTAAAATTAAGTTAACAAATTTTATGAGTAAAAAGTTTTTACCTATTGCGATATTGACGTCGCTAACTCCGTTTACCATGGCTAGTACTACAACAGAAAATTCCGTTGGTTATCAAAATGGTTTCGCTAATATCAGTCTAAATTATTTTAACTGGTCACAACGAGCAGAAAATAAATCGGCTCACACTACCGGTAAAAAAGATTTTGCCTATCTTGAACTGGAAGGAGGCGCTAACTTTAATTGGGGTGAACTCTATGGTTTCTTTGATGTTGAAAATCCATTTCATCAACGTAAAACAGAGCCCAGTAAAAACCAACGCTACGCCGTTAAAACAACCGGTCGTTTCTACTTAGGTGACAGTGGCTTTAATCTATATGGGCATCTTTATGGTATTTGGTCTTTACCCGGTTATAAATACGGTGGTAATTTCCACAAAATTAATACACTTTATGGTTTTGGCTAAAATTTCTCACTAGGCGATTTTTGGCTAAAACCCTTCTTAGCCTTACATTATGTTGATCAAACTTTCTATTCTGGCAACAATGGCTATGTCATTGGTTGGGTTGCCGGCTATAGTTTTCAATTATGGTCACAAAACTTTTCTATCACTAATGGGCATGAGATGGAATTTAATCGCGCAAAAGGCTATGGCAATGGCGGCAAAGAAGGTATTAACGGTGCGATAGCCTTATGGTGGACGCCTTTTGAAACCTTATCTGCAGGTATTCAATATCGCTATGCTGATAACAAACTTGGTGATGATTTTTATCACGATGGGATCATTTATACCATCAAATATGATTTTTAATCACGTAAGCTAACGTAAAGCCAGCTTATTTGAAAATGAACACCATTTTTTAACTAATGCTAAATAATAAATATTTAAAACTAACTATTATTTAGCATAATAATTAATTTTCAATCTATAAAATCACATTTTGATTTCCTTTTATCTACTTCTTTTTATTAATAATAAAATTATTTAATGTAAATAATTGTGAACCAAAAAATAATCATTTAAACAATTCTATAATGAATTCAATTTTACTTGTGATCACTTTAACAGAAAGTAATAACAATTATATTTGTGCGCCTTACAATTGTTTACACTAATATAACCTTACCGTAAAATACCCACACTGAACAAAACGACAATAACCATCTTTGTCATTTGGGGTCGCTAAATGAGACTTATAAAATATAAAGGAAGTATTGGAGTCATCTCACTGCTTACTATTGTTTTCCTGCTAACTGGTTGTGATATGGTATTAATGGATCCCAAGGGCGCCATTGGTGTTGAACAAAAAAGACTGATACTGACTGCGCTTGGTTTAATGTTAATTGTTGTCATTCCAGTCATTTTTATGGCAATTATCTTCGCCAGAAAATATCGAGCAAGCAATAAACAAGCAACCTACTGGCCAGATTGGGCACATTCAAATAAAATTGAGTTAGTTTGCTGGACAGTTCCTATCATCATCATCATCATTCTTACCGTGATAACCTGGAAAACAACACATCAACTGGATCCTTATAAACCATTAGAAAGCGATAAAAAACCGATTACCATTCAGGTCATTTCTACCGATTGGAAATGGGTGTTTGTCTATCCAGAAGAAAATATCGCTACCGTTAATGAAATCGCCATTCCTGTCGGTGTGCCAATTAACTTTAAAGTGACAGCCGAGTCAGTGATGAATTCTTTCTTTGTCCCTGCACTTGGTGGTCAAATTTATGCGATGGCTGGTATGCAAACGAAGCTTCACTTAATCGCTAATGAACCTGGTACCTATAAAGGCTTCTCATCAAGTTATAGCGGTCACGGCTTTTCAGACATGAAATTTAATGTAATTGCAACACCTGATACGGCAAGCTTTGATAAATGGGTGCAAAAAGTAAAAACATCTACCAAAACGCTAGATAGCATGGCTACATTTAATCAATTAGCTAAACCTAGCCACAATGCGCCTGTTACCTATTTTTCAAGCGTAAAACCAAACCTCTATGAAGAACTGATATTAAAATTCGGCCATGAACATCATATCAATCATGCTAACAAAACCGAACATGAAATGTCTGGCAATCAAATAATGCATATGAACCACTCTGCTCATGTCGATGCTAAGGAATAAATAGTATGTTGGGTAAATTAACGCTCGATGCAATCCCTATTCACGAGACAATTATTGTCATCACTGTGATCTGTATTTTATTAGCTGGCATAGCTATTTTAGGCGTTATCACCTATTTTGGTAAATGGAAGTGGCTGTGGAGCGAATGGCTAACTAGTGTAGATCATAAAAAAATTGGCATTATGTATATTCTCGTTGCCATGGTAATGCTACTACGCGGTTTTGCTGATGCCATAATGATGCGAGGTCAACAAGCATTAGCGTCAGCCGGCGAGGCCGGTTTTTTACCTCCTCATCATTATGATCAAATCTTTACCGCTCACGGTGTGATCATGATTTTTTTCATGGCAACACCTTTCGTGGTTGGCTTAATGAATTTAGTTGTACCATTGCAAATTGGTGCTCGCGATGTAGCCTTTCCATTTTTAAATTCTCTCAGTCTTTGGTTATTTGTCGTTGGCGTTATCTTGATTAACCTATCTTTAGGTGTCGGGGAATTTGCGCAGACCGGTTGGCTAGCTTATCCCCCATTATCAGGTAAGGAATACAATCCTGGTGTCGGGGTAGATTATTGGATATGGAGTTTACAAATATCAGGCATTGGCACCACCCTAACCGGAATAAACTTTTTTGCCACCATTCTACGGATGCGGGCGCCTGGTATGTCAATGATGAAAATGCCTGTTTTTACTTGGACAGCGCTTTGTACTAATGTACTGATTATTGCAGCATTCCCTATCCTAACCGTTACTATCGCACTACTCACACTTGACCGATATTTAGGCACCCATTTCTTCACTAATGATATGGGCGGCAATATGATGATGTATATCAATTTGGTCTGGGCTTGGGGACATCCTGAAGTTTATATATTAGTGTTACCTGTTTTTGGCGTATTTTCGGAAGTCACTGCGACATTCTGTAAAAAACGTTTATTTGGTTATACGTCTCTGGTCTGGGCGACCATTGTTATTACTGTAATGTCGTTTGTCGTCTGGTTACATCACTTCTTTACCATGGGAGGTGGGGCAAATGTCAATGCCTTCTTCGGTATAGCTACCATGATTATTGCTATTCCAACTGGAGTAAAAATATTCAATTGGTTATTTACCATGTACCATGGCCGTATCGAATTTAAAACACCAATGCTCTGGACGATTGGTTTTATTGTTACCTTTTCGATTGGTGGGATGACTGGCGTACTACTGGCCGTTCCCGGTGCAAATTTTGTGCTGCACAATAGTTTATTTCTGATTGCCCATTTCCATAATGTCATTATCGGTGGAGTGGTCTTTGGTTGCTTTGCTGGTATAACCTACTGGTTCCCGAAAGCATTTGGCTTTACATTAAATGAAAAATGGGGCGTTCGTGCTTTTTGTTTTTGGATCAGCGGTTTCTTTATTGCCTTTATGCCACTTTATATACTGGGCTTCATGGGAATGACTCGCCGTTTAAGTCAAAACATTGATCCACAATATCATCCGATGCTGATGGTCGCTTCACTCGGTGCTGCGCTGATCGCTATCGGAATTTTCTGCCAAGTCATTCAAATAATTGTCAGTATTCGCGATCGCCACAAAAATCGCGATTTCAGCGGCGATCCATGGGTTGGTCGTACATTAGAATGGTCAACATCGTCCCCTGCACCTTTTTATAACTTCGCGAAAGAACCAAAAATTGATACGCGTGATGCTTGGTGGGATATGAAAGAAAAAGGGATTGCATATCAACAACCAACCAAATATGAACCCATTCATATGCCACAAAATACTTCTGCCGGAATAATTATTTCAGCGTTTTGTTTAATCTTCGGTTTTGCTATGGTCTGGCATATTTGGTGGCTAGCGATTATTGGTTTTGCTGGTATTATCGCCATCTGGATTGGTAAAAGTTTTGATGACAATGTTGATTATTATGTCCCTGTAGAAGAAATTAAACGTATTGAAAAACACCATTACGATGAACTGAAAAAAGCAGGTATCCATCATGTCAACTAATTCAATAGCTAATCAACATATTACCCATGAAAATCATGGGCATCATGACATAGGCGCAACAAAAATATTTGGTTTTTGGATTTATTTAATGAGCGATCTGATCCTGTTTGCTTGCCTTTTTGCTACCTACGTTGTTCTAGTTCATGGTACTGCCGGAGGCCCGACAGGAAAGGAGATTTTCAACCTCAATTTTGTCTTGGTCGAAACCTTCCTGTTATTGTTTAGTAGCATCACTTATGGATTTGCCATGCTTGCGATGCATAAGCAGAAAATAAATCTGGTGAAATTATGGCTACTGATTACTTTTTTATTCGGATTCGGCTTTGTTATCATGGAAATTTACGAATTTCATGAGCTCATTTCTGAAGGTTATGGGCCTGATCGCAGCGCTTGCCTTTCCGCTTTCTTTACGCTAGTTAGTACTCACGGTATTCATGTAAGCTTTGGTTTAGCCTGGATCATCATCATGATAATCCATATCTCACGTCATGGCCTCACTGCCGTTAATCAAACCCGTTTAAGTTGTTTAAGTCTTTTTTGGCATTTCTTAGATGTTGTTTGGATCTGTGTATTCACCGTTGTTTATCTGCTGGGGGCACTTGCATGAGTGACACAAATACACCGCACTCTGGTGCTAGCCACGGCAGTATGAAGACTTATTTAATTGGCTTTATACTCTCGGTCATTTTAACGGTCATCCCCTTTTGGATGGTAATGAATAGTACTGCATCCCATGACACTATCTTATGGATCGTTGTTGTTACGGCAATTAGCCAGATTCTGGTACATCTTGTCTGTTTCTTACATATGAATACATCTTCAGATGGCCGTTGGAATCTGGTTGCCTTCCTGTTCACAATGCTAATTATAGGCATTGTCGTTATTGGTTCGCTGTGGATAATGTATAACCTGAACATCAATATGATGCTCAACTAAAGAGTTGTGGATCTAATGAAGCAATATCTACAAGTGACCAAACCAGGCATTATTTTCGGTAATCTAATTTCTGTTATTGGCGGCTTTCTGCTCGCAGCTAAAGGTATAATAGATTACCCACTATTTATTGCCACATTACTCGGCGTATCTCTGGTTATCGCTTCTGGTTGTGTTTTTAACAACTATATTGACCGAGATATCGACCGAATGATGGAGAGAACCAAAAATCGACCTTTAGTTAAAGGGCTTATTGCGCCGAAATTTTGCCTAATTTATGCCACCCTACTGGGTATTGCTGGCATAGCTTTACTTTATATTGCCACCAATGCCTTAGCGGCACTACTGGCCGTTATCGGTTTTATCATATATGTCGGTATTTATAGTCTCTATATGAAACGTAAATCGGTTTATGGCACCCTGGTAGGTAGCTTGTCCGGCGCTGCGCCGCCAGTTATTGGTTACTGCGCTGTTGCTGATCAATTTGATATGGGAGCATTGATTCTGCTATTGATCTTTAGCTTATGGCAAATGCCACACTCTTATGCAATTGCTATTTTTCGCTTCAAAGATTATCAAACCGCCAATATTCCCGTATTACCAGTGATTAAAGGAATTTCGGTCGCCAAAACTCATATCTTTTTATATATCCTTGCTTTTATGGTAGCAACCATTATGCTGACCATTAGTGGCTATGCCGGCTACAAATATCTTATTGTTGCCGCCGCGGTGAGTTTATGGTGGCTTGGTATGGCAATTTCTGGCTTTAAAAATCAGAATGATGATCGTCTTTGGGCACGGAAACTGTTTATATTCTCTATCGTGGCAATTACTTCTCTCAGTGTCATGATGTCGATTGATCCAACTGTTACCGCTGAACAGATTTTTGTCTATCTCAAATAATAATTTATCTTAAATAGTGGCAGATAATTGCCACTACCTTCACGGTTAAAACATCCAATATGCGAATGAATTCCCCACTCTTTTATCCATATCTTGCTAATGCTTACTCGACAAATAGATTAACTAATCGATTAAACCATTTTACAATGTTCACTTGTAAAATTTCTGAGATAAACCATGAATGATAGTAAAATGACGCCTACTGAATTAAAGGCAACCTGGGGGTTAGGCGCGGTATTCACATTACGTATGTTAGGCATGTTCATGGTATTACCCATCTTAGCGAGCTATGGGCGCGAACTGAAAGATGCTAATGAATTGTTACTTGGTCTGGCTATTGGCATTTATGGTATCAGTCAGGCTATCTGTCAAATCCCATTTGGTTTAATGTCCGACCGATTTGGTCGTAAGCAATTAATTATCGCCGGCTTACTCATTTTTATTGCCGGTAGTGTGATTGCCGCGATGACAAATTCTATCTGGGGTATCATTATCGGTCGCGCGTTACAAGGCGCAGGGGCTATTTCTGCTGCAATTATGGCGTTGCTGTCCGATCTGACTAGCGAACAAAATAGAACTAAAGCGATGGCTTTTATGGGAATAAGCTTTGGCATCACTTTTGCTATTGCACTCGTTCTCGGCCCGATTATCACCCATGCTATCGGTCTACATGGCCTTTTTTGGGGAATAAGCTTACTTGCCTTTGGCGGGATATTAATAATTCGCTTTGCCGTACCAGATAGCCGATATCATAGCGTTAATCGCGAAACCCATTTTATAAAAAATAGTGCACAAACAGTCATTAATAATCGCCAACTAGTTAAACTTAATTTTGGCATTTTTTGTTTACATACGTTGTTGATGGCAAATTTTGTTGCTTTACCGTTAGTGATGATCAATTCAGGTCTGGCAGCTAATCAACATTGGAAAATATATTTACTAACTTTACTTCTTGCTTCCATTACGGTGCTACCTTTTGTGATCTATGCTGAAAAACAGCGTCGAATGAAACAAGTTTTTCTATTATGCATTGGCATCTTATTTATCTCTGAATTAACATTTTGTTTTTCCAAACAACAATTTTGGTTAATCGTATTAGGTCTTCAGCTATTTTTTATTGCCTTTAATGTTATGGAGGCATTATTGCCTTCACTTATAAGTAAAGAAGCGCCTGCCGGATATAAAGGAACCGCGATGGGTCTCTACTCAACCAGTCAGTTTCTAGGCGTTGCTTTAGGCGGGATCTTAGGGGGATGGCTTTTTCAATTAAATGGTGCTTCCTTGGTCTTTATGGCCGGACTGATACTTTGTACATGTTGGTTTTTTATTAGCTTAAATATGCATGAACCTGCTTATACCAGTAGCATTCGTTTAATTTTACCCCAACAGATCAAAGATGTTAATTTACTACAAAGCCAATTAATGAATGAGCCCGGTGTACGCGAAGTGATGTTCGATCTTAAAGCGCTTAGTGCCTACATTAAAATAAATAAAAAAATTGTCAGTCGGCAACAGTTGGAAACTATTATTAATAATCAATAACACAATACCTGCTGTAAGATACAGCAGGAATGATAAATTTAGTCACGAAAATTAGTAAATTGAAAAGGTTGACCAAGTTCAGCCTCTCGCACTATCGCTATCACAGATTGTAAATCATTGCGTGACTTACCGGTTACTCGTACTTGTTCTCCCTGAATTTGCGCCTGAACCTTCAATTTACTTTCTTTAATTAGTTTAATGATTCTTTTTTGCCATTACCGAATCAATGCCTTGCAGTAACGAAGCCTCGAGGCTATAAGTTCTGCCACTATGAACAATATCGTCAGGTATATTCAAGACAGCACCATCTATTCCACGCTTAGCTAATTTCTCGCGTAAAATATCTACCAATTGGTTTACTTGAAAGTCGGACACGCTCGTTACTTTAATCGACTCATTCTTTTCATTGAGTTCAAAACTGGCTTCAACATCGCGAAAATCCCAACGACTAGCCAATTCACGTTGCGCATTTTCAACGGCATTACTCACTTCATGCATGTCAATTTCAGAAACTATATCAAATGATGGCATATTTCATGATCTCCTTATTACTCATAAAATAGCATAATACTACTTTTTATTATCAGCAAAAGCTCTATACTTAATGTTAAATAAATTCCCCAAAAAGCATAATTGATTCAGTCAGATAAAAAACACAATAGCGATCTTTAGTGCTGGCGCTGTTAGCAAGTTATGGCTGACAACATGCTAAATCCGATTATTTATCCATTAATTAGACCGAGAGAAACTCTAATGTCACCAACCGTTCTCGTCTGCCTGGCGCATGGTAGCGAAGAAATAGAAGCCGTAACAGTGATTGATCTGTTAACTAGAGCCGAGATCCCAGTAACAACTGCAAGTACCGCAAATAATGGCGAATTGGTGTTAACTTGCTCACGAGGAGTAAAAATTGTTGCTGACACTCAATTAGTCAATATCATTGAACAGGATTTTACTGCTATTGTATTACCTGGTGGATTGAAAGGCGCGGAGGCGTTTCGTGATAATCCGCTGATCATTGAAAAAATTCGCCAATCCCATCATTTGGGTAAAATCATTGCCGCTATTTGTGCCGTGCCGGCAATCGTACTAGAACACCATAATTTATTTCCAATCGGCAATATGACCGGTTATCCAGCTTTACAAAGTGAAATTGCCAGCCACAAACGCGTTGATTGTCGTGTCTACTATGATGAACGGGTAAAACTACTCACTAGCCAAGGACCTGCCACAGCTATTGACTTTTCACTTAAACTTATCGAGCTATTAGTTGGCAAAAAAAAGGCAGCAGAAGTTGCTTCGCAGCTTGTCCTGCCGCCTGGTATTTACAACTATGCCAACTAACGGTGATATGGCAAATTGTGTATATTCACTTGAAACTCGCCTATCCTTGAGACGAAAAAGTCAATGGATTACCACTAAGGGCGATACACTTTTACATTTTTAAAACCTTGTTCATGTAAATAAAGTGCCTGTAAGCGGCTCATAACACCGCGCTCACAATAGAGCAAATCAGGGTTTTTCTTGTGGTAACTCACCAAATTGGTTATTTAGCTTATAAAATGGTAATAACCTTACTTTAACACCTTCAAGCTTGAGTGGACGCGCTTCCTGTTCATCAGGGGAACGAATATCCAGTACAATATCATCGCCTGAAAATGTAGTGACAATTTCCACTTCTGGAGTTTTATCTTCGCTATCATTCATTATCTGACGAATATCAATATTTTGTGCTGTACTAACAACATGATAAAGCAGAGAAAAATCAAAATTAGTTTCCTGCACTTCAATTTTTGCTTTTACTGCTTTCACGGTTGGCTTTTTCGAAATCACGCCACAAAACTCAGGCATCGTACGGGCAAAATCTGCCGTCCCTATCTCACGAGCAAGATTAATAATATTTTCTTTATCATGTGAAATTAATGGCCGCAAAATCAATGTATCGGTAACATTATCAATTACACGTAGATTGGTTAATGTCTGGCTAGAAACCTGTCCTAACGCTTCTCCGGTTACTAAAGCCTGAACCCCATAACGTTCTGCTATAATAGATGCGACGCGAACCATCATCCTTTTCAATACCACGCCCATCTGGCCATCATCAATCTTTTCAAGAATTTCGCTTACAATCGGAGCAAAATCTATCGCGACAAAACGCACTTTATGTGAACGACCAAAACGATGCCAAAGATGGTAAGCAACCTGCTTGACACCAATCTCATGACTGGCGCCACCCAGATTAAAAAAGCAATAATGAACTCGGCAACCACGCCGCATTAGCATGTAGCTAGACACACCTGAATCAAAGCCACCCGATATCAACGACAAAACATCTTCTTGAGTACCAATAGGAAAGCCACCAATCCCTTGAATACGGGATTTAACAAGCATGACTTTATCCTTTTCAATTTCAAGATTGATGGTGATATCAGGCTGATTGAGTTTTACCTTAGCTGATGAAATATGTTGATTTAATCCCCCACCAACATAACGCTCTACTTCAATTGAAGTAAAGTCGTGCTGACCACGACGCTTAACGCGTACACAAAAAGTTTTATTGGTTAGCAATTCAGCATAAGTTGCATAAGCTAACTCAAAAATATGATGGAGATCGCGGAATTGATATTCTTCAACTAACAGAATATGATGGATGCCAGGAATTCTGGTTAAGGCATCGCAAATTTCATCATGATATGTGTTTTTTTTGGTGCGAACTTCGATATTATCCCAATGGCGAATAACGGTTAATTCCGCATCTAACACCTTCAATATATTAAGAATATTGCTATCCAAGATCTTAATAAAGCGCAAGCGCACTGATTGGCTTTTAATGGTAATTTCAGGAAATAGTTTAATAATAAACTTCATAATTTTGTATAAAAGTCGGTTTTTATTTTTGCGAATAAACGCATATTATGCATATTTATTAGCAGAGCATTTGATTTTAAGACGAGAAGTATATCACTATATTGCTGTTCGTCGCTAAAAATCACAAAAAGAATAAATTGTCTGCATAAATGTAGTAAAAATAAATCGCCTGACGCGCATATTCACCTGATATTAAGGCAAGTAAAACTATTATGGCTAAAAAGAAAATATCTGATAGACAAGATCCGCTATCTTTTGAAACTTCTCTGACAGAGTTAGAGCAGATAGTCACACGCTTAGAATCAGGCGAACTTCCGCTGGAAAAAGCATTAAGTGAATTTGAACAAGGGATCCAATTAGCCAGACAAGGCCAGAAAGCGTTGCAACAGGCAGAACAACGCGTCCAAATTTTATTACAAGCCGATGACCATGCACCACTAGACAACTTTACGCCGGAAGATAAATAAATCATGTCTGAAATAGTGACACTTTCTTTTGCGGATCAACTCCAATGGGTACAAGATCGCGTCAATAAAACATTACTAAAGCAATTCCAGCGCCTACCGTTTAATCAAAGTCAACTGGTCACGGCGATGAAATATGGCACATTACTTGGTGGAAAGCGCCTAAGACCTTTTTTAGTTTATGCTATAGGTGATATGTTAAATGTTGCCGTGGAAAACCTGGATGTACCTGCTGTGGCCGTTGAATGTATTCATGCTTATTCATTAATCCACGATGATTTACCCGCAATGGATAACGATAATTTACGTCGTGGCCAGCCTACCTGCCACATTTCCTTCGGTGAAGCTCATGCCATTTTGGCTGGTGATGCCCTGCAAACACTTGCCTTTGACATCTTGTCTCGTTCCGCTATGCCTGATGTTAGTGATACTAATCAGCTGGCAATGATAGCTGAGCTAGCTACTGCTAGTGGAGCAGCCGGCATGTGTGGCGGTCAAGCGCTCGATATGGAATCAGAAGGTCAACAAATTGATATAGCAACCTTAGAATCTATTCACCATCATAAAACCGGCGCTTTAATTCGTGCCGCCATCAGAATGAGTGCACTTGCGGCTGGCAGCCAAAGCTACAAATTACTACAATTATTAGATAATTATGCCAATGCGATTGGACTGCTATTCCAAGTCCACGATGACATTCTTGATGTTACCGGTGATACAGACACTTTAGGTAAAAATCAGGGATCTGATGAAAAACATAAAAAAAGCACCTATCCATCATTAATCGGTGTTGAACAAGCACAAAAAAAAGCCAACAATTTATTTGAACAAGCACTGGATGCGCTTTATAGGTTAGAACAACAGTATGGATTAAATACGGAAACACTACAAAATTTAACACACTTTATTATTGAACGAAAAAGCTAATTTTCTTGATTCAAAAACAGAATGTTTTACCAGTAATAAAAATTCAAAATAATCTTTTCGCGGCCTACTACAGCGTCATGGGTATAAACAAAAAAACAATTATTTAATGGGCAGACATGAGCATTGATATCACTTCCTATCCAACTTTAGCATTAATAGAAACGCCGGAAGAATTGCGACTTTTACCAAAAGAAAGTCTGGTCAAATTATGTGAAGAGTTGCGACAATTTTTATTAAATAGTGTTAGCCGTTCCAGTGGACATTTTGCTTCTGGATTAGGAGCCATTGAACTCACTGTCGCTTTACACTATGTCTATAAAACCCCATTTGATAATCTTATCTGGGATGTCGGTCACCAGGCATATCCACATAAGATATTAACTGGCCGCCGCGACCGGATTGATACCATACGACAAAAAAATGGTTTACATCCTTTCCCCTGGCGAGCAGAAAGTGAATATGACATTCTCAGTGTCGGTCATTCTTCGACTTCTATCAGTGCTGGACTTGGCATGGCGGTAGCTGCTGAATATGAAAATAAGGATCGTAAAACGGTTTGTGTTATTGGTGATGGCGCTATTACCGCAGGTATGGCTTTTGAAGCAATGAACCATGCGGGTGACATTCATAAAGATATGTTAGTGATCCTCAATGATAATGAAATGTCAATTTCAGAAAACGTTGGGGCGTTAAATAATCATTTAGCGCAACTGTTATCGGGCAATCTATATACTAGTTTACGTGAAGGGGGGAAAAGGTATTTTCCAATATTCCCTCAATCAAAGAATTGTTAAAGAAAACCGAAGAGCACCTTAAAGGTATGGTGATCCCTAGTACTATGTTCGAAGAACTAGGCTTTAACTACATTGGCCCCATTGACGGCCATGATGTACTCACATTAGTACAAACATTAAAAAACATGCGTGAGTTAAAAGGCCCGCAGCTTTTACATATCATGACCAAAAAAGGCAAGGGGTATGAGCCCGCCGAAAAAGATCCTATCAGCTGGCATGCGGTGCCTAAATTTGATCCAGCAACTTTTAGCCTTCCAAAAAACAATAATAGTCAATTAACATTTTCACAAGTTTTTGGCGATTGGTTATGCCAAGAAGCAGCCGATGATCCTAAACTGATGGCTATCACACCAGCCATGCGAGAAGGATCGGGAATGGTTGAATTTTCCAAAACCTATCCCAAACAATATTTTGATGTTGCTATTGCAGAACAACACGCTGTGACTTTTGCTGCTGGCCTTGCCATTGGAGGCTATAAACCTGTCGTTGCTATTTATTCTACTTTTTTACAACGCGCCTATGATCAAGTGATCCATGATGTCGCCATTCAAAAATTGCCTATCCTGTTTGCTATAGATAGAGCAGGCATTGTTGGTGCCGACGGACAAACCCATCAAGGTGCTTTCGATCTATCGTTTTTACGTTGTCTACCAGATATGATCATTATGTCGCCGAGTGATGAAAACGAATGCCGGCAAATGCTACATACGGGTTATCACTATCAGGATAGCCCTGTTGCGGTTCGTTATCCAAGGGGAACAGGCTCTGGCGCCACTCTACAACCTTTAGCAAAAATTCCAATCGGTAAAGGAATAATTCGACGCCAAGGAAAAAAAGTTGCCATCCTAAATTTTGGCACATTACTTAGTGAAGCGATGAAAGCCGCAGAATTACTCAATGCCACCGTGGTCGATATGCGGTTTGTAAAACCGTTGGATGAAACATTGATATTGGAAATAGCTCACAACCATAAGCTATTAGTAACATTAGAAGAAAATGCAATTATGGGGGGAGCCGGTAGCGGTGTTAATGAATTTTTATTAAAAGCCCATCACATTATGCCTATCATTAACCTTGGCTTGCCTGATCACTATATCGCACAAGGAAATCAAACAGAAATTCAAGCTGAATTAGGACTTAATGCGGAAGGAATTGTAAAATCAATTAACAACTATTACGCCAAATAAATTAATAAATATATTGAAAATCAAAAGCAGCGATTTACCAAGCGCTTTCGATTTTTAGTAATTCACTTACATTATAAAACGGGTAACCAGTGTGCAAGCGCAGCCACGATAACCATAGCAAAAATAGCCGCGATAATATCATCTAACATAATACCTAGCCCGCCACCTACTTGCTGATCAAACCAACCTATAGGCCAAGGTTTTAGCATGTCAAAAAAACGGAAAAGCACAAACGCTATCAATACCCATTGCCAACTAACTAACGGTATCACCATCAGGGTCATCCACATGCCAATAAATTCATCCCACACAATACTACCGTGGTCGTGAACTTGCATATCATCGGATGTCCGTTGACAAATAACAATACCAACAACAAAACCAAATAAAATAATAAACCAACATAACCAAACGGGTAATAACCAATACATCAGTAGCCAGAATGGAATAGCAGCTAACGATCCCATTGTTCCAGGAATGATGGGTGATAAACCACTACCGAATCCGGTTGCCAATAGATGCCAGGGATTTGATAGCTTTAAACGAGATTTTGCATCAGTCATAGCAAGCTTCCACAATAAAATGATCAAAACCAGTTAAATTAGGTGAAACCTCTTTATTCCCATAAAAATAGCGGATCCCTTCTAATTCTGGTGTTATCTGGCCGATACAATGAAAATTTGCCCCAGTATGCGCTAGTGCTGACTCTAATGCACCACGATTTATCTCAGGCACTATAAAGCACAGTTCATAATCTTCTCCACCACTTAACGCCCAGGTTAACGCCTGTTCTAAGGTAACTTGTCTGCGCAATGCCTCTGATAGTGGCAAAGAATCTAATTTAATTTTAGCGCCACGGCCACTGATTTTGAGAATATGTCCAAGATCAGAAATCAAGCCATCAGAAATATCAATCGCAGAAGAAGCAAGATGACGTAAAGCCTGCCCTTGCAAAATACGAGGCTGTGGCCTTAAATGACGTTGGATCAACCAATGACGATCTTTTACATCATTGACAACCAGCTGTGATTGTAAAATCGCAAGACCTGCAGCACTATCACCCAATGTTCCGGTAACATAAATCCAATCACCATTACAGGCTCCAGACCGGGTTAGTGATTTTCCTGTCGGAATCAAACCATGGGCTGTATAGGTTAAACTCATTGGCCCTCGTGTTGTATCGCCACCAATAAGTTGCATTTCATAGTAATTAAGCTGTTCAAATAGGCTAGAGCTAAATCTTGCCAGCCAATCTTCATTCATTTGTGGCAATGTCAACGCCAGAGAAACCCAGGCAGGATCGGCTCCCATAGCGGCTAAATCACTTAAATTAACCGCCAAAGATTTATAGGCTAAATCTTCAGGTGAAATACTATCAAGAAAATGGATACCTGCAACTAATGTATCGGTAGTAATCGCTAATTGCTGTCTTTCCGGTATTGTTATCAATGCACAATCATCACCAATACCGATATTAACGTCATGCCGATTTTGCTGTTGACGATTAAAATAACCCGCGATGATATCAAATTCGCCACAAACCATAATAATATTCCAATATACCATGCTCCGATTGCTATAAGGATATCACTGCACCTTATAATCAAAATGAACATCAGATTATTCGAAAAGCCTGAACACCATTACTTCTTACGCACAGTAGCAACAACTTTGTCGAGCGCACCATTGATAAATTTGTGACTCTCCTCGGCACCAAAAACTTTTGCTAATTCAATCGCTTCATTAATAGCAACTTTATAAGGTACATCATCACGATAACAGAGTTCAAACATCGCTAAACGTAAAACCGCTTTCTCTACCTGACCAAGCTCCCCAAGCTGACGAGAAAGATAAGGAGCCATTTTTTTATCCAGTTCTAACACATGAGCTGAAACGCCATTAAGTAGTTCACGAAAATAAGTCACATCAACATCTGACATATCCTGTTCAGATAAAAATTCCACTTCAACATCAGCAATACTATTACCCGATAATTGCCAAGAATAAATCGCCTGAACAGCACACTCACGCGCGCGATGACGAGCAGCAGGTTTCACAAAATTCCCCTTAAATAAAATAGTTAGCCTTTAATGGCTTGAATTACATTAACCATTTCTAGTGCAGCTAATGCAGCACCTGCACCGTTATTTCCCGCTTTTGTACCTGCGCGCTCAATTGCCTGCTCAATATCCTCGGTGGTTAATACACCAAAGGCAACAGGAATATTACTTGTCATCGCAACATTAGAAAGTCCAGCACTACACTCACCGGCTACATATTCAAAATGTGAGGTTGCACCACGTATAACGCTAGCAAGTGCAACAACTGCATCATACTTTTTGGTTTCTGCTAATGTTTTAATCGTCAAAGGCAGTTCATAAGCACCTGGCACCCAAACTACCGTAATATTTTCTTTTGCAACTTGGCCAACACGTTCCAAGGTATCAATAGCGCCTTCCAGCAAGCTATTGTTGATGAAATGATTAAAACGTGCAACAACGATTGCTATACGAGCTTTGGGTACTGCGACCGTACCTTTTATTACCTTCATAGCCTTCCTTAAATACTAATTATTCTTTACAGAAACGACAATTTTATCATATTCTTTTCTATACTGCGCTGCTGAATTTAGCTAACTTTAAAACAGTCATTAGGAACGCTAAATTTAATCAATTTAATGTTACACTACTTTAACTATACTACTTCGCTATATTAAGCTAACCAGTTAATGAATATGACATCACAATGGTCGAAGTGTTAAACGTAAATCAGGTCCAATAAGTTCAATATTAATAAATTCAAATGCAGGTGCATCTTTCAATTTTTGTAATACTGGAATATTAATTAATTCTCTTGCGGTTCCACCTAAAATTTTAGGCGCAATATAAACAATCAATTCATCAACTAATCCTAGTGTTAACAAAGCGCCGGCAAGTGTTGGACCGCTTTCGACCCAAACTGAATTAATATTACGTTTAGCCAGCTGCATCATCAGCAAAACTAAATCAATGCCTTTTTCGTAGGTTGGGATGGCGATTTGCTCAACATCACCACACCAATTTTGCGATATGGGATTAGGGCGAATAAGCCAGCATTTACCATCTGATTTTGTTATAATATGTTCTGGTTTTACTTGATTCTCACTATCCAAAACAATTCTTATTGGTTGTCGAAGACATTCTTTAGGATAAAGATTTTGTAGCTCAGGCGTAAAATCTGTCCAACGAACATTCAAAGCTGGATTATCAGCTAAAACAGTAGCACTGGTAGTTAAAATTGCGCTCGCCTGGGCCCTGAAACTTTGTACATCTTGGCGAGCTACTGGCGAAGTGATCCATTTACTTTCACCTGATGCAAGGGCTGTCCGCCCATCAAGTGATGCGGCTAACTTAAGTTGAACATAGGGAAAACCTGTTCGCATTCTTTTTAGAAAGCCTTGATTTAATTGTTCAGCTTCATCCATCAGTAAACCATGTAATACTTCGATGCCAGCCTGCTGTAATTTAAGTAAACCACGTCCTGCAACCTGTGGATTTGGATCTTGCATCGCCACAACAACTCGCCGAATACCTGCTCTAATTAACGCATCTGCACAAGGTGGCGTTTTACCATAATGACTGCAGGGTTCTAATGTGACATAAGCAGTTGCTCCGTTCGCTTTTTCACCCGCCATTTGTAAAGCATGAATCTCAGCATGCACCTCGCCTGCTTTGCAATGAAAACCTTCACCCACAACTTCACCGTTGCGTACGATGACACAGCCTACATTCGGGTTTGGTGAGGTAATAAATCGTCCTTGCTTGGCCAATGACAACGCACGGCTCATAAACTGCTTATCAAACGTGGTCATTTTTACTATTAATCCTGTAACTTAGCAATTTCTTCGCCAAATTCACGAATATCTTCAAAACTACGATATACCGAAGCAAAACGTATATAAGCAACTTTATCCAGCTTTTTCAACTCATCCATGACAATTTTCCCAATCATCTTCGCCGGAATTTCTCGCTCTCCGGTTGCGCGAAGTTGCGATTTTATATTGTTAATAGCTGTTTCCACATCATCGGAACTTACCGGGCGTTTTTCTAATGCTTTTTGCATACCTCGTCTAAGTTTGTGTTCATCAAATGACTCACGTACATCATCACGTTTTACCACACGCGGCATGACTAATTCAGCCACTTCAAAAGTAGTAAAACGCTCATGACATTCAAGACATTGTCGACGACGACGAACCTGCGAACCATCACCAACCAGACGTGAATCAATCACTTTGGTATCTACAGCGGTGCAAAATGGGCAATGCATAAAATTTCCTGATTTTAGGGTCCGGTTTTTCAGTTTAACTCAGCTATCAATGAAAAACACCCTGCTAGCGCAATCTAACAGGGTGTGAGTTAACAAAATTTGCCTTTAAGGCAGCAGAGAATGTTGATCCGCTCCCTCTTTTTCTACTTTAGGAAGAAGCAAATGCTCTCGTTTCATTCCCATCTTTAATGATAGAGCAGAAGCAACATAAATAGAAGAAACGGTTCCAATCGTCACGCCAATTAACATAACTAGAGAAAATCCTTTCAGTATTGACCCACCAAAAAGATAGAGCATCAATACCACCAATAAAGAAGTTCCTGATGTAATAAGTGTTCGACTCAATGTTTGGGTCAATGAAACGTTAACTATTTCGTAAGAAGTACCGCGGCGGATCTTGCGGAAATTTTCACGAATACGATCAGAGACAACAATGCTGTCATTTAATGAATAACCGATGACCGACATTAATGAAGCAACGATAGTCATATCAACTTCAATCTGAAAAAGCGATACAATGCCTAATGTAATGATCACATCATGCGCTAATGATATTACTGCACCAGCAGCCAGACGCCATTCAAAGCGGAAACCTACATAAATCAAAATACAGATCAAAGCAGCTAACAGTGCCATTGCACCGGTTTGAGCTAATTCACTGCCTACACTTGGCCCGACAAATTCGATGCGCTTAACCGTTGCTTGATCATCAACATTTTTGTTAATGACTGAAATAATGGACTTACCGATTTCTTGACCTGCCACGCCTTCAGTAGGAGGCAATCGGATCATAATATCTCGGCCACTACCAAAATTTTGAATCAACGGCTCTTGATGGCCATTATTCGCTAAACTAGCTCTAATTTTATCAAGATCCGCAGTTTGACTGAGATTAATTTCAATAACAGTCCCGCCGGTGAAATCCAATCCCCAGTTAAATCCTTTCAATGAAATAACCGTAACCGAAAGAATAAATAAAGCAATTGAGATACCAAAAGCTAAATAATACCAACGCATAAAATCGATAACTTTACGGCCATGATTTAACTGTTCTACTGTGTAATCTTGCGCCACAACCACGCTCCTTAAATAGACAGCTTTTTAATACGTTTACCACCATACAATAAGTTCACGATAGCACGTGTTCCTACAATTGCAGTAAACATGGAGGTGGCAATACCAACCGCCGTAGTAATGGCAAAACCCTTAATTGAGCCGGTGCCTACCGCATACAAAATAGTTGCCGTGATCACAGTTGTCAAATTCGCATCTAAGATACTGGAAAATGCCCCCTTGTAACCTTCATGTATCGCTTGCTGTATTGAACGACCATTCTTTAATTCTTCTTTAATACGTTCATTAATCAACACATTCGCATCAACAGCAACAGCAAGCGTTAAAACAATACCAGCAATTCCCGGCATGGTTAAAGTAGCCCCCGGTAATAGCGACATAATCCCCATAATGAGGATCAAGTTTGCTAATAATGCAGAACTGGCAATCAGACCAAACTTGCGATAATAAATGACCATAAATAGAACTGAAGCTAGCAAACCGGCTAATGATGCTTTCATTCCTTGCTCAATATTTTGCAATCCTAATGTTGGCCCAATTGTACGTTCTTCAACAATTTGAATAGGTGCAATTAATGCGCCAGCGCGTAATAATAAAGATAATTGACGAGCTTCAGTTGGGTTACTGATACCAGTAATACGAAATTTGCTACCAAAGCGGGCAGAAATTCTGGCGACATTAATGACTTTCTCATCTTTTACCAAAATAGCTCGACCATTGGCATCCTTTCGCCCGCTATCTTTATATTCAACAAATAGGGTTGCCATCAATTTATCCTGATTATCACGGGTAAAATCAGACATAATTGAACCACCAACACTATCCAGACCAATGCTTACCTGCGGGCTACCCATTTCATCCAAATCCGATGTCGAATCAGTAATATGATCGCCTGTCAAAATAACGCGTTTATAAAGAACAACAGGTTCACCATCGCGAGTATATTTAATTTCAGAATCACCCGGAATATGGCCACGTTGAACAGCCGAACTGTCTATGCCGACATTAACTAAGCGAAACTCCAACGTTGCAGTAGCACCAAGGATCTCTTTTGCTCGCGCCGTATCTTGAATACCCGGTAATTCAACGACAATACGATCAGCGCCCTGACGCTGTACCAATGGTTCAGCAACGCCTAATTGGTTAACACGATTACGGATAATATTAATATTTTGTGATACTGCATAATTACGGGCTTCACGGATCCGTTCATCTGTCATTACTGCCGTTAATAGATTGTTGTTGCCAGCAGTAAAAACCAAATCGCGATAACGTGGTGTCAAATAAGACTCCGCTTGCGAACGTCCACTATCATCACGAAAACGAATTTCAACACCGTAATTGTCTATTTTACGTATAGTTGAATATGGGATCCCTTTTTCACGTAAATCACTACGCAGGCCATCCATATTCTGTTCTTGCAATTTACCCAATGCCGTTTCCATATCCACTTCCATTAAGAAGTGAACACCACCACGCAAATCTAACCCTAATTTCATTGGTTCACCGCCCAATGCTCTTAACCAATGAGGGGTTGCAGGTGCCAGATTTAACGCTACGATATACTGCTCTCCTAAACCGGCAACTAAGGTTTCGCGTGCATGTAGTTGGACATCTGGATTATTAAAACGAGCAAGAATTACACCGCTTTCCAGTGCAATTGATTTACTTTCGATTTTCTCTTTCTTTAAAATATTGCGAACTTGATCCAAAGTCTGTTCATTGGCTGCGTTTCCTCGCACGCCAGTAATCTGAACAGCCGGATCCTCTCCATAAAGATTGGGAAGCGCATACAGCAGACCGATGAGCAACGCAGCGATCAGCATCAAATACTTCCACAAAGGATAACAATTTAGCACGGCAATTCCCTTCGGGAAAATCAGAAATTAGATAGATTTCATTGTACCTTTTGGAAGTACAGCAGCAACAAAATCACGTTTAATGGTTACTTCATTGGTGTCATTTAATGCAACAACAATATAACCCGTTTCAGATACTTTAGTGACGCGGCCAATTAATCCACCGGTTGTTAGTACCTCATCACCTTTAGCAATAGAATCCATTAATTTTTTGTGCTCTTTAGCTCGCTTCTGCTGTGGGCGTAAGATCATAAAATAAAAAAACAATCCGAAAACAACCAGCATGATGATCATCAAAGAATATGGGTTTCCTTGCGCTTGACCACCAGCTGAAGCGACTGCTTCAGAAATAAACAAACTCATCAAAATTTCCTCATTGTGATTAAAACAATATTTCTAGCTCAAAAAATTAATCCAAGCCTATAAATCCTACACTGATTTGATTCAATTAGCACGACTGAAATTATACTCTAGTCTGATGAAATCGATTTATTGATCCGTCGATAAAACTCTACTGCAAAAGCCTCAAATTCACCTTTTTCAATCGCTTGTCGAATTTCAGCCATTAGCCGTTGATAATAACGCAAATTGTGTAAGGTATTAAGCCTGGCACCAAGAATTTCATTACATCGGTCAAGATGATGTAAATAAGCACGGCTATAGTGAGAGCAAGTATAACAGTCACAATGGGCATCTAACGGCGAAGTATCCGATTTGTATTTAGCGTTACGGATTTTAATTACACCTTCAGTGACAAATAGATGGCCATTTCGAGCATTCCGAGTTGGCATTACACAATCAAACATATCAATACCGCGCCGAACCCCTTCAACCAGTTCCTCCGGTTTACCGACCCCCATTAAATAGCGTGGTTTATTGTGCGGAATTTGTGGGCAAACATGCTCTAAAATACGGTGCATATCCGCTTTAGATTCACCGACAGCTAAACCACCAACAGCGTAACCATCAAAACCAATCTCGACCAGGCCTTTTACGGATATATCACGTAAATCCGGGTAAACGCTGCCCTGAATAATGCCAAACAACGCATTTTTATTAGCTAACTCATCAAATCGTTGGCGACTACGTTTTGCCCAGCGAAGAGACATTTCCATCGATTTTTTGGCATAATCCCATTCTGCCGGATAGGGTGTGCACTCATCAAAAATCATGACAATATCCGAACCAAGATCGTACTGAATTTCCATCGACTTTTCAGGGCTCAGGAAAACCCTTTCGCCATTGATTGGATTGCGAAAATAAACACCCTCTTCTTTAATTTTACGCATGGCACCAAGGCTAAAAACCTGAAATCCACCGGAATCAGTCAAAATTGGTCCTTGCCATTGCATAAAATCATGCAGATCGCCATGTAATTTCATTATTTCCTGTCCAGGACGCAACCATAAATGAAAAGTATTGCCTAACAGGATTTGGGCCCCGGTTTGTTTAACTTCTTCTGGCGTCATCCCTTTGACTGTACCATAAGTGCCAACCGGCATAAAAGCAGGCGTTTCGACAATCCCACGCTCAAAAATCAAGCGACCACGACGAGCTTGGCCGTCTTGGCTTTGTAATTCATATTTCACTTTGCCTCTCTAGCATCAGAAAAACAGTCTGATGGGTTAGTTACATATTCAGTTAAATAAATTGCTGATATCAATTTAATAGTTAACAACTAGTTAGCCACTTTTTCACTCTCTGCTTTAGGATTGTGCGTGATAAACATGGCATCACCATAACTAAAAAAACGGTACTTTTCTGCGATTGCTTGTTGATAGGCATTCATCGTATTTTGATAACCAGCAAAAGCAGATACCAACATAATCAAAGTAGACTCAGGTAAATGGAAATTAGTAATTAATGCATCAACAATTTTAAAATGAAAGCCTGGGTAAATAAAAATTCGAGTATCATCAAAAAAGGGGCCAATAATACCTTCTTTACATGCACAAGCCGCGCTTTCTAATGATCGAATCGAAGTTGTGCCAACTGCAATAACCCGTTTACCTCTCGCTTTACACGCCAATATTGCATCAACAGCTTGTTGCGATACTTCAACATATTCTGCATGCATGGTATGTTCAGCAACATTCTCCACCCGCACCGGTTGAAATGTGCCGGCACCAACATGTAGCGTCACAAACACCATTGCTACCCCTTTTTGCTGCAGCGCCGCTAGTAATGATTCATCAAAATGTAATCCTGCCGTCGGCGCAGCAACGGCACCAGGCCGTTGGCCATAAACTGTTTGATAAAGTGTTCTATCAACCTCTTCATCAGGGCGGTCAATGTAAGGTGGTAATGGCATATGACCAATATCATTTAAAATAGCTAACACATCTCGCTTATCCTGAAAATCAATTTCAAATAGCGTATCATGTCTTGCCAACATAATGGCTTTAACACTTTCATCATCACCTAATAATAATTCAGTTCCCACCTTGGGTGCTTTAGAAGCACGAATATGCGCCAACACCCGATGACTTCCCAATATGCGTTCAATCAATACTTCAATTTTGCCGCCAGACATTTTACGACCATAAAGACGAGCCGGTATAACCTGAGTATTATTTAAAACCAGCAAATCACCTGATTCTAATTTATCAACAATATCAGTAAATATATCATGTGCCAGTTCACCTGTTGAACCGTTCAAAGAAAGTAGCCGGCAATGACTACGTTTGGCTAAGGGATAATGGGCTATCAACTCATCAGGTAATTTAAAAGCAAAATCAGAGACACGCATTTCTTTATACTATTTGATCAAAACAAGCGCATTAGTCTAGTGCGGCGATAAACACAGTGCAACAAATAAGCATCACGAAAATTAAAAATTCACTTATAATGACACTATGAATTTTCTTGCACACTTACATTTAGCTCAACGAGCACAAAGTTCCTTATTAGGAAATTTAATGGAGAATTTCGTTCGCGGTGATCCTGAAGGCTTATATTCACCAGATGTTGTGGCCGGGATCAGAATGCATCGTCAGGTAGATAAATTCACCGACCAGCACCCCATTGTGATTAATGCCAAGCAACTTTTTCGACCGCCATACCGCCGAGTCGCAGCGATCACTCTCGATTTAGTTTGGGATCAAATCGAAGCAAAACAGACTCTACCCAATTTGTTCATTATGCTCGCCTGCAAATTGAACCAAACCTATATTATACCCCAGAAAAATTTCAAGAATTAAATGAGTATTTATGGTCACAAAACTGGCTGATCCATTATGCAGAACCTGAATATATTAATAATGTATTAAACAGCTTGGCGCGCAGGCGTCCTAAACTGGTTAATTTAATCGGCTCATTTGATGATTTTATTCTGCATTACCACGATTTTTCTGCTTTTTTTGGCAACTTTATCCAGCAATGATCGCTTTTGCCGAAACTCTATCAGAAAAAAGAGCGCCATTAATGAAAACAAATAAACCCTAGCTGATTAGAGGCTAGGGTTTATTACCGATAAAATAACACTATTTAGGTAGCTCGCTTTATATCAGTGTTGTTTAGCGCTAATACGATCATAGAATGCAAAAATCACTAAAACGATTAATGAGGGTACCAACCAGGCTAAATCATCAACATAAAGTGGTAATTTCTTCGCAACATCAGGAATAAATGCTTGCAAAAGCTCAGAAGATTTCATCGCACCTAATAAGCCAAAGATTAGACTGGTCAACATAGTTGGCGCAACCACCCTGCATGGGCACTTCCACCATTTCAAGGTAAAACTTATTAAAATCAATACAATACATGGTGGATAAATCGCGATTAGTACAGGAATAGAAAATTCAATCAGTTTACTCAATCCTAAATTCGAGATCACCATAGAAAAGATGCCAAGTATCCAGACTAATTTACGATAAGAAATCGGCACATAAAGGGCAAAAAATTCCGCACAAGCACAAGTGAGTCCAACCGCAGTTACCAAACAAGCAACAAAAATGAGTATCGCTAAGAAAAAGCTACCAAAATTACCAAAAGTATGTTGCACATAGACATGCAAAATATCAGCACCATTGCTGGCATTAGGTAATAAGGTGCCGCTATTCTCACCCAGTTTAAACAGTGAAACATAAACCAATGTTAATAACACGCCGGCAATTAATCCAGCCCACATGGTATAACGGGTTAAAAGAGCAGAATTTTCGACACCACGTGAACGGGCAGCATTAACAATAACAATGCCAAACACCATCGCACCCAAGGTATCCATTGTCAGATAACCATTAATAAAACCATTAGAAAATGCCATTTCACTATATGATGGCGTTGATATAATGCGTTCACCCGCCGGCCAAAGTACTGCAGCAATGCCCAAAATAGCCAATGCAATCATTTTTATTGGCGCTAAGATATGTCCTACGCTATCGAGTATTCGTCCTGGATAGAGTGAAATAGCTATCACCACAGCAAAATAAACTAGGCTATAGATAAACAATGAAATCGATGAAACACCGCCTACTAGTGGGGCAATTCCGACTTCATAAGAAACTGTTGCCGTACGAGGTGTGGCAAATAATGGCCCAACAGATAAATAGGCGACAATAGCTAACAATAGCCCCGCACATTTACCAATTGGAGCACTAAGCTGTTCGATGCCACCACCTACTTTTGCTAGCGCAATAACTGCAATAACAGGCAAACCGACACCTGTTAGCAGAAATCCAGCTGCCGCTGTCCATACTTGTTCACCAGCTTGCAATCCAACCATAGGAGGAAAAATAATATTTCCTGCCCCTACAAATAACGCAAAGGTCATAAACCCTAACGCTAAAATATCTCGAGATGTTAAACGATATGCCATAATTATTTGTTAATTTGTTGTTATTTATAATTCAGCTTAAGTAGAACCAAAACTTAAACCACTTATTATTTATTGACACTGATCTCTGCTGATTTTTAATCAATAAGAATATTTAATTAACCTGATAAATTTAGTAGAAACAGAAAAATCCGCCAATAACAAACTACAAGTAAAACTTTTATAATGATAAAAGACAATAGTAAATCGAAAAAGCAGAATAAACATCTGAAATAAATTTTTTATTTAGTGATTGGTTTTAGTGTTTACTCAATATACGTTATATGATTTGCATAAAATTTAATCAACACTAACATCTATTCATGCAAATGCATTATTAGCTAAATCTGTTTAACTAAAATTCAGCAAATGAAATTTAATTTTGGCCATTTTTTGTTGTTACAATTAAACTAGACGGTAAAAATAAAACTAAACACCGACCCCTTACCTAATTGACTTTCAATATCTAATTGGGTATGGTGGTGTATTAATGCATGTTTGACAATTGCCAATCCCAATCCGCTACCACCCTCCACTCGACGTGAACGCGATTTATCTGCTCGATAAAAACGTTCAGTTAACCGAGTCAAATGCGCTGAAGCTATTCCCGGGCCATTATCGCGAATACAAAAAAGTGCTCCCTGTTTAACTTGTTGCCAACCAATGTGAATAGATGTTCCAACCGGTGTGTGGTTAATCGCATTATAGATAAGATTTGAAATGGCTCTTCTCAGTTGCTCTTCATTACCATAAACTTGTAATTTTTTATCCACATCAAAAATAACTTCATGCTTTCCCAAACTTAAATTTATTACATCTTGTTTTATTGTATTTAGCATTGCCGGAATATTGATCTGCTCATTCAAATTAATATGTGGTGCTATTTCAATGCGGGAAAGCTGAAGTAATTGTTTAATTAAACTATCCATGCGTGCCAATTGTTCACGCATTGAGTATAAAGCTTTTTTGTTAGCCGAATGACTATCGATTTGCTCATCCATGATTTCCATATAACCTTGTAAAACAGTCAATGATGTGCGTAATTCATGATTAGCATTAGCAAAAAATTCGCCGCGTAATTTTTCCAATTTCATCTTTTCCGTTATGTCTTTTGCAACCATTAATACTTGGTCGTCAATATAAGACATAATTTAAAATTCAACCATCGCACCGTTATTTAAGGCTATCGTAAACGGCACAGAATAGTCGACCAACATAAAATAACGGTTGAAATCAGGATAACGGAGTAAATTGAAAATAGATTGCCCACTATCCTCTGGCCAACGAAACCCCAATAAATATTCAGCTAAACGATTACACCAAACAATATTACCTTCTGCCGTCATAATAATAACGGCATCAGGAAAAGATTCTTCACCACTACTAAATCGCCTAATAATCTGTATCAACTCACGCCGACGTTTACGATTGCGTTGTTGTAACTGATAAATACCATACAAAATCGGCTCCCAAACACCTTGTCCAGTTGGTGGCAGTAAACGACGTTCAAGCCAAAGCCAATCAGATAATTTCAGTAAATGATAACTATGCCAACACAAAGCGGCTAATAATAAAATCACGAGCAACCAAGATAGATGACCAATAAACAGTGATAATCCACATGCCGGTAAACAGAATAAAATCAGAACAACCACTAATTTTTTCCACGACAAACGTTCAAGCACGCCGACTTTTCCTTATAACCAACAATCAATAACGGACAGAGAAACGATAGCCTGTACCTCGAACTGTCTGGATCATTTTATCATGACCACCCACAGCAAGTGCTTTACGTAAACGACGAATATGCACATCTACTGTCCGATCCTCAACATAAATATTCCCACCCCAAACATAATTTAATAATTGCTCACGATTATAAACTCGTTCTGGATGGGCCATAAAAAAATGCAGTAATTTGTATTCTGTCGGCCCCATTTCTATCGATGTTGTATCACTTGTTACCCGATGAGAGGTAGGATCTAGCTTCAACCCCTTCATTTCAATAACATCGTCGCTAACCATAACTGAAACGCGACGCAAAATTGCATTTACTCTAGCAATCAGCTCTTTAGGTGAAAAAGGTTTTGTCAGATAATCATCTGCCCCAATTTCTAAACCTCGCACCCGATCTTTTTCTCCCCTTGCAGTTAACATCATAATCGGGATATTTCGGATCAGTTGATCACCCTTTATATGGGCAATAAGCTGGATACCCGAACCACCCAGGATCATCCAATCTAGCAAGATGAGTGCCGGATAAGGCTCTATGAGCTACGCAATAGCTGAATCATAATCATCAGCCTCAATGGTTTGGAATCCATTCTTTCTAATACAAAGCAAACCATCTCACGGATCGCGGTTTCATCTTCGACGACCAGAATACGTCTTACCATGATTGATCCTATCATTATTTCATTATCAAATTAGTAGGCGCCATTATTTCATATTTATGACCATTTTATGAAATATTGTGGCGAATTTCGTCAAGTTGCAAATTTTCAGGCTAAATACGAGATATGAGATTTCATATCTAATTCACAAAATTAATTAATAACTGAATTTTTGAACGATATGGTTAAAATTTTTATCTATGATTTTTTATCGACCAGATTATAGCTATCAATAACCTATCTACACATAATTAATTTATAACCTTATTAATATAAGGAAAATATAATGCCAAACAAATTTATTGAAATGATAAAAAAACGAAGAACTATTTATAATATAGATAATTCATTACCTATCTCTGAAGAAAGACTTATTACATTAGTTAAAGAAGCGGTTAAAGAAACACCCTCTTCATTTAATTCGCAAACATCGCGTGTAGTTATTCTATTTGGTGATGAACATAAAAAACTGTGGCATAACATTACCAAAGAAACACTAAAAGAAATTGTGGCTAAAGAGATATTTACCACGGCAGAAAAAAAATCGATAGTTTTGCTGCCGGCGCAGGTACGGTATTATTTTTTGAAGAACAAAATGTTATCGAACAATTACAGCAAAAATTTCCACTTTATGCCGATAATTTTCCAGTTTGGTCAGAACAGAGTAGTGGTATGGCACAATATGCGGTTTGGACTAGCCTGGCGCAAGAAAAAGTGGATGCATCTCTGCAACACTACAATCCATTAATTGATGAAAAAGTGCATGCCAGTTGGCATATCCCAAACTCGTGGAAATTACGCGCTCAATTAGTTTTTGGTGCAATTAAACAACCATCCAATGAAAAAACATATATTGACGATGATGTGCGTTTCAAAGTCTTTGGAAAAAATTAACTCAATTTGCGGCAAAATTTATTTTGCCCATAGTCACAACTATTAGCAAAACGGCATTAGGGTAACAAAACTAAATGTTTTTTTAGTGCCATTCTTATAACAATAAGATATCAATTAATAAGATAAAGTTTGCCAAATATATTAACTCTGGTCATTGAATCGAAAATAAAAAATAACAGCCAAAATGGCTGTTATTATTAATTTTTACTTTTATGTAATAAACTAAATCACTTTGACCAATAAGGTAAATATTTACCGATTTGATTAGAAAAAGAAACGTAGACCGGTCTCAACCAAAAGCCAATTATCTTTTTCGTAAGCGTGATTTTTACTATGAACATGGTTATAGTCCATCTCCATATATAAAAGTAATTGCGAACTTTTTATTACTGCAAAGTCTTTATCTGCCCCTAACGTATAAGTCTGCTTTGTATAGTCAAAGGTTTTTTTATCACCCGATCTTAGTCCATAACCAGCATATAAGCCTGTCTCGGATTGAGGCCAGTACCACTTTGCAGTAATGCCATAAAGGTGAGCCGCCCAATCCCCGGTAACTGCAGTTGGCGATAGTTTTTGCCCTGCAACCACAACATTAGTTGATTGTAATCGACCATAATCAACCCCGATTGAAGCGGTTTTATCAGGAAAAACATATTTGACACCCAATGCAAACATATTGTCTTGCGGTTTTTTTTCCTGTCTGGTTTTTTTTTCGCCTACCGCTTCTGCCCAAACAGTAGCCAGTTCGAAACCTAAAGCGTTCTGATAAAAAAAACCCAATGAATATGCATGAATAATATCACCGAAATCGCACTCAACACCGCCTTCTGCGGATCTAGAATAACTGCCTGCTAGCGTAACGCCTTTAAATGAAGGTGTTTCTAAAAAATTGTATGAGGTAAACCTATGGTAAAATTATCCTGTCCAGTACCACGATAGATGGTATTACCATTTTGTTGCGCTACAAAACCGGAAGATATACCGGTATTACGACCTAGTACATCAGCAAAATAAAGCACTCCAGTATTATTATAACCTAAATTAGATTTTGCAACGGAATCGATAGGCATATAAGTACGACCAAATTGTGCCTTACCATATTCTGCATGGGAAACACCAATATATCCAACCCGATTATAGAGTTCAAACCGACTGTTGGGATTATTACTATTCGATTTTTGCGTATCTAAACCTAATTCAATATTGCCAAATACTTTAACCTCATGAGGCAACTTATGCTCGGCATAAAAACCAATACGGCTTCCATCATCACCAATAATGGTTTTATTCTTTTCAGTATCCCAACTATTTATTAATCTAATCTGCCCATAAATATCAAAACGAGTATATTGATCATCATAAATACTTGTTGCCTGTGTAATCTGTGCTAAAGATAAAGTAACAATAAATGCTATGATGGGTTTTAATTTTCTTACCATAAGAACACCCATTAATTTAAGCTAATAAAATAATTAAAAAATCTCACTTCGAATAATAAAGTTAATCCATTTGCTTTAAGGTAATTTAAAAATTTACACTGAAATAATAAATAGAAAATATTTTTAAAAATAAACAAAGAATAAGGATTTATTAAAATATCACCACTAGTGAAATGATAAACTAATAAATAAAATAAGCAAGTTACTAATAAATTAAATGTGATAATACAATAAAAAATTATTTTTATGTTTAAAATAACATTATATTTATATTCTATTAGTTGGCATAAAACCTTATATTATAATTAATCAATCTATTTAGTAAATTTAATCAGTAAAATAAGATATTGTTTTCATTCTTTTTCCTATTATTAATAGTTATCCTTTTATTGTTATAAGTTTATTTTAATCATAATGGATAACAAAATATTACATTATATTGTAAAAGTTTAATTTTAAAATCAATTTATCGCTATAAATACATTATTATTTAAGATAAGAGTGACATACCTAGATGGTTAAAACCCATTAAAATTGACTTAAGCAATAAAAATTGCAATTGAAAACTAGGGTCGAAGTGTGTGATCCGTTATTATATCCACGATTTTTTGAAAAGGAATAACGAGGAAGCCTTGAGATGTGGTTTAAAAATTTAATGATCTACCGCTTAAATCGGGAATTTACATTATCCGTCGATAAGCTTGAAAAACAACTTGCCACACTGGCTTATAGCCCATGCGGAAGCCAAGATATGATGAAAATAGGTTGGACATCACCGATGGGGCCTCTCAGTGAAGCGCTAATACACTCAGTTAATAATCAAATTCTACTTTGTGCACAGAAAGAAGAAAAACTACTGCCAGCACAAATTATCAAACAAGAGTTACAAGCAAAAATTAAAAAACTAGAAACAGCTCAGGCGCGAAAACTGAAAAACAGCGAAAAAGATCCATTGAAAGACGAAGTAATTCATGCGCTTTTGCCCAGAGCTTTTAGTAAAATCAGTCATACTTATATCTGGTTAGATATAATCAATAACCTGATTATCGTAGATGCAGCCAGTACTAAGCGTGCTGAAGATAACCTGGCTTTTTTACGTAAAACATTAGGTTCACTACCAGTTGTTCCTTTAAGTTATCAAAATCCGATCGAACTGACATTAACTGAGTGGGTACGCTCGGGCCAACCAGCCAATGGTTTTAGTTTATCGGACGAAGCTGAATTAAAAGCACCTGTTGAAGAAGAGGGCGTGATCCGTTGTAAAAAACAAGATTTATGCTGCGATGAAATTATTGCCCATATTGAAGCTAAAAAACGGGTAACAAAATTAGCATTAGAATGGGAAGAGCATATTCAATTCATTCTTTCGGACGACGGAACTGTTAAAAGACTAAAATTTAGTGATCTAATAAAAGAACAAAATGATGATATTGATAAAACAGATTTTGCCCAACGTTTTGATGCTGATTATATCTTGATGACAAACGAAATAAGTGCGTTGATAAAATGCCTAATTGATGCTTTAGGTGCAGAAATGAATACTTAATGTGATTGGCTTTTTAATGCACTAAAATCATTGGGAATGGCGATTTTTAATCGCCAATTTAATTTTATCGACTAGGTAAATTCCCCCTTATGGGCTGAATGATAAATAAACTCATATCACTATACCTTTACTTGTTTAAATGAATAAATATAATTATTTGTAATAACTCATATTTTTTTATTACAAAATTGCCAGCTAAATAGATTATTATTTATGATCCTCAGATTAGGATTTTATCGCTAAAAATAATAGTAATAACTGTTTTAGTTATATAAGGCCGGCGATTTTATTAAAATCAATAATATAAATATATTAAAAAGCAAATAAGAATTTTTCTTATTTACTTAACAGAGAATTGATTATACCGGTTTTTATATTGAAAATATTAAATAGATTAAAAAAACGTTATATTGGCTAGATAACGTTAATACTAATATAGTTAAATATTATTGATATACTTTGCTGTATGTAGTGATTAAACTGTCAGCCCATTAAAATTTCTAAAAAATAGCTGTAAATCATAGCTAGCTTAGGAAATGCCTATGTTAATTAGCTAATAAATACAATTAGATATAACTTCTATTGTAAACATAACTATATTATTTATACAAATGATTTATAAATACAAAAATTCTACTATCAATAGTGATTATCCTCAATATTAATAATACATTATCTAATATTTATAATAATTATTCTATAATTAAAATCTATTTTGATGCAAGTATTTTTTGTTAAATTATTTTGTCAGTTTATAACGCAATTAAATCACCTTATTTTTTATAGGTAATTATACTGCACATAAAACTGATCTTACTTAGTGCATTCATTAGAATTATATATATTATAAATAGAATTTAACTAGTATATGAATAAAAAATTGCTAATGTTTACTTCCAATTTATTAGCTTAAGAAAAATGAAATTAATAACCTTAAATAATATAAAATATGAATATAAATTTTTTGTTGTTATATTTTAATTTCAATTAATAGTTTATTATTTTGCTACATTAATAAATTTGGAATTATTAATTATATTATTTTATTAACCATATAATTAACATGGATATGAAATATAAAAATATATAACACTATTGATTTATTAATAACCTAATTGAATAAATACTGGGTATTTAATTACCCAGCTTTGACATTATTAGCAATACTCTATTTTGTACTCTGTGACATTTCCATGCCAACTAATCCCACTTTAAGATAGCCAGATTTACGTAATAAGTTCATTACATCCATTATCCTTTCATAATCTACTGTTTTATCTGCTTGAAAAAAATAGTGGTTTCTTTATTTGTACCGGTTATTAGATCCAATGCTGATGCCAATTGTTCTTGAGAGACATTTTGCTCTCCAACATACATTTGACCATTCGCTTTCACTGTCAAAAATAACGGTTTTTCCGGTCTATGTTGGGGTTTAGCTGCAGAAGCCGGTAAATCAACTTTAATATCAACTGTCGCTAAAGGTGCAACAACTGCTAAATTTGTCGTCTGAGAATGGGCTATACCAATAAAGCTATTCATAATTCCCCAAACAGTACCGAATAAACCGATAAAGGGAGAAATTGCCCCTATAGTTGCTAAATAACCATTACCTCGTCCCATGTAACGAATAATTGAAGCAACCACTCTTTCAAGGCGAAAACTGGCGCGATCTTTGGTTCCATTTAAATCATGACTGCCAGCAGATAATGTTTTTTCTGCCACAACTTCATCATATAATTTTCTAGTAACACTAGTTTTTTTAAATGTTGCAGCAATTTCTACCGCATCATCGAGTGGTTTTACTTTAGATAGTTTTTGCTGTTCTTTTCGTAGCTGTCGGTATGCTCCAATCAATTCGATGCCTTTTGAGAAAAACAGTGCCCAGGTAATGATTGAAGCAACAATTAATCCTAACATTACTACCTTTACAACCATGTCAGCATGTTGATACATACTCCAAATCGAAAGATCTTGATCAAATCCTCCTTGTGCAGTTAATAAATTAGGCCCCTGTTGTAGACTCACTAAATTTTTTCCGCAGCAAGCTGTTTTTCGCTCTATTGCTCTTCATTAACTTAAGTCGTTTGGATTTGATTTGTAGTGGATATATCTTGCTGATTAGGTGTATTAACAGGCTGAAACTGATCAGACAGACCTGCCGGATTTGTCTCGGCGAATGTTATATTTATCAAACTCATTGCCAATAAAATAGAAGCTATCAATTTACGCATCAGTTGGCTATCACTCTTCGGTTATTTAATGTGATCCTTTTAGCTGATCATAACTTATACCAGCTAGTCTATTGGTAGTAAATTTTGATTTACCACGCTTACATTATGAAAAACTGAGTGATCATACCAGACATTAAATCATTTGATAGCAATTATCATTATTACTTGATGAATTTTTTATTTATTTAACTGCTATCAATAAGTTTTGCTGCAATTTGACTTGTTCTAATAACTGATAATCGCAACAGATATTTGCCATTTTTAATACTCCCTTATCTCAAATAAACATTTTTTATCTAACTGGCTTTTATACTTAACGCTTGAATAAATCCAACATAATTCAGTTTTTTAAGGTAAACTGGCAACTATATCGATTTTTCATTTGGTTGTTCCTAACAGGGTAAGCTATGCAAGTTCTCAATGAGATCGTGATGGCAATTTGGCATCATGATTTTGCTAAACTAAATAATCCCGATATTTTATGGATTATTTATGCTGTACTTTTTACCATTATTATATTAGAAAACGGTATTCTTCCTGCCGCATTTCTGCCAGGAGATACGTTGCTTATTCTTTCCGGTGCTTTGATTGCAAAAGGTGTTCTTTCTTTTATTCCCACAATTATTATTTTAACTATTGCTGCTAGCTTAGGTTGCTGGTTAGGTTTTTTACAAGGACGCTGGCTTAGTGATACCCATTTAGTAAAACAATGATTAAAACAGATCCCACAAGAGTATCACGATCGTGCAAACCGATTATTTAACAACCAAGGCTTGTATGCGCTTTTGGTCGCTCGTTTTTTAGCTTTTGTGCGAACACTTTTGCCAGTTTTAGCAGGACTTTCGACTTTAAGCCACCGGCGCTTTCAATAATTCAATTGGCTTAGCGACCTATTATGGATTGGGATCATTGTTTCTCTGGGTTACGCAATAAATCAAATTCCTTTTATAAAACGCCATGAGAATATCGTTATGAATATTTTAATATTTTAATATTTTTACCGATACTGCTACTCATTAGCGGATTTATCGGCTCACTTGTCGTATATTGGAAACATAAAAAAAGCAGTTAAATATTATGGATTTTATTCGCCCAGAATAAGAAAATGGCCCGGTTAAACAGGCCATTTCAAATAGTCAGTAATAGTTAATGCTGGATCATTTTATGCATCTCTTGGACAGATATAACCTGCTCTGTAGGATCAGCATTGAGAGAGATCGCGGTCGCAAAACCGCCATTGATAGTGGTATCATAATTTACTTTATATTGTAATGCACTACGACGAATCAGCTTCGAATCTTCTATTGCACGACGGCCCGCGGTAGTATTGACAATATAACTGTATTCACCATTTTTTATTCTATCCTGAATATGAGGCCGTCCCTCATGCACTTTATTAACTAAACGCGGGTTAATTCCGCCCTCACCCAGCACAATTGCGGTACCATGAGTTGCATCTAACTCAAAACCATGCGCAATTAATTTAGCCGCTAAATCAACAACCTTAGCTTTATCATTCTCTCTTACTGAAAGTAATGCGCGGCCAGATTTTTTCATAGTAGAAGAACAACCAAACATAGCTTTAGTAAATGCTTCGGCAAAAGTGCGACCAATACCCATAACTTCACCGGTGGAACGCATTTCTGGCCCTAAAATAGGATCAACGCCAGGGAATTTATTAAATGGTAATACGACTTCTTTTACCGAGTAATAAGGTGGAATAATTTCTTTCGTTACACCCTGTTTAGCTAAGGATTGCTCGACCATGACACGAGCAGCTACTTTTGCCAGTGGTATTCCTGTTGCTTTTGATACAAAAGGCACTGTACGCGCAGCACGAGGATTCACCTCGATTAAATAGACGTCATTATCTTTAACCGCAAATTGAACATTCACTAATCCTCGAACGCGTAGTTCAAAGGCCAGTTCTTTTACATGTTCACGCATGACATTTTGTATATTCTGACTCAAGGTATAAGGTGGCAAGGAACAGGCCGAATCACCAGAGTGAACGCCCGCCTGTTCAATATGCTCCATAATACCACCAATTAATACGGTTTCCCCATCACAAATGGCATCTACATCAACCTCAATGGCATCATCCAGGAAATGATCGAGCAATACTGGTGCATCATTGGAAACACTTACCGCGGTCTGAAAGTACCGACGTAAATCATTTTCATCATAAACAATTTCCATTGCTCGCCCGCCTAAAACATAGGAAGGACGTACAACTAATGGATAACCAATACTGTGAGCCTTTTCTATAGCCTGTTCAATTGTCGTAACCGTGGCGTTTTCTGGTTGCTTAAGTCCTAAACAGGCCACTGCTTGTTGAAAACGTTCACGATCTTCAGCGCAATCAATCGCATCCGGGCTAGTGCCAATAATTGGAACCCCCGCTTCTTCTAAGGCAAGCGCCAATTTTAAAGGTGTCTGGCCACCATACTGCACAATTACACCTTCAGGTTGTTCGACCCTGACTATTTCTAATACATCTTCTAACGTTACTGGTTCAAAATAAAGACGATCAGATGTATCATAATCAGTAGAAACCGTTTCAGGATTACAGTTTACCATTATTGTTTGATAGCCATCTTCACGTAGCGCCAACGCAGCATGAACACAGCAATAATCAAACTCAATTCCTTGACCAATACGGTTTGGTCCACCACCGAGTACCATAATCTTAGATTTGCTATTGTCAGGGTTGGCTTCACATTCATCTTCATAAGTGGAATAGAGATAAGCGGTATCTGTGGCAAACTCTGCTGCACAAGTATCAACTCGCTTAAAAACAGGATGCAGTTTATAATTTTGGCGTAATTTACGGATTTCAGCTTCAGAAACACCAACTAATTTAGCCAAACGAATATCAGCAAACCCTTTTCGTTTCAATAGCCGCAAGAATTCTGCTGATAAGCCATTAATGCCAAACTCGGTAACTTTCTCTTCTAAACGAACAAGCTCTTCAATTTGTACCAAGAACCAACGATCAATATTGGTTAGATTAAATACACCATCCACAGACATACCTGCGCGGAAAGCATCGGCTATATACCAGATACGTTCAGCACCAGCATCTTTCAATTCACGGCGAATTTTTGTTAACGAGTCGAATTCATCCAAATCTACTTTAGGATCAAAACCCATTGCGGCAACTTCTAGTCCACGCAATGCTTTTTGCATTGATTCTTGAAAAGTTCGCCCAATAGCCATTACTTCACCAACAGATTTCATCTGCGTTGTCAGACGATCATTACTACCCGGAAATTTTTCAAAGTTAAAGCGTGGGATCTTAGTCACGACATAATCAATAGAAGGTTCAAAAGAAGCAGGTGTCCGTCCTCCGGTAATATCATTCATTAATTCATCAAGTGTATAACCTACGGCAAGTTTTGCTGCAACCTTAGCAATAGGAAAACCGGTTGCTTTAGATGCCAAGGCCGAAGAACGTGATACTCGTGGATTCATTTCAATAACAATTAAGCGGCCAGTTTTAGGATTAACGGCAAATTGAACATTTGAACCACCAGTTTCTACACCAATTTCTCGCAACACTGCCATCGATGCATTGCGCATGATTTGATATTCTTTATCAGTTAATGTTTGAGCAGGTGCGACAGTGATAGAATCTCCCGTATGGATCCCCATTGCATCGACATTTTCAATAGAACAGATAATGATGCAATTATCATTTTTGTCACGCACCACTTCCATTTCATACTCTTTCCAACCAATCAGCGATTCATCTATCAATAATTCGTTGGTCGGTGAAAGATCTAAACCTGTCAGACAAATATCTTCAAACTCTTCACGGTTGTATGCAATACCACCACCCGAACCGCCCATGGTAAATGAAGGGCGAATAATACATGGGAAACCTACTTTTGCTACTACGTCTAACGCTTCTTCCAGGGAATGAGCAATTCCTGAACGTGCTGTTTCAAGGCCGATTTTCTTCATTGCTTTATCAAATCGCTGACGATCTTCTGCCTTATCAATTGCATCAGCCGTTGCGCCAATCATGGTAACAGCAAATTCTTTTAATACGCCTTTACTCTCTAATTCTAAAGCACAGTTTAAAGCAGTTTGCCCTCCCATCGTAGGCAAAATCGCATCAGGACGTTCTTTTTCAATAATTTTGCGTACCACTTCCCACTGAATTGGCTCAATATAAGTCGCATCAGCTAGATCCGGATCCGTCATGATTGTCGCCGGATTGGAATTAACTAAAATAACTCGATAACCCTCTTCTCGTAGTGCTTTACACGCTTGTGCACCTGAATAATCAAATTCACAAGCTTGGCCAATAACAATTGGACCTGCACCTAAAATCAGGATGCTTTTGATATCTGTCCGCTTCGCCATTTTTCGCTCCTGATTAATCAACTTGAGTATCTAAATTTGTTTGACGATATTTTTTAATCAACTCAATAAAATAATCAAATAGGGGTTCTGCATCTTTAGGGCCTGGACTTGCTTCGGGATGCCCTTGAAATCCAAATACAGGCTTCTCGGTATGATGTATGCCTTGTAAACTTCCATCAAACAGTGATTTATGGGTCACGCGCAATTTGTCAGATAAGGTTGCTTCATCGACTGCAAAACCGTGATTTTGTGCAGTGATCATAACGCGATTATTAACTAAATCTTTTACTGGATGGTTACCACCATGGTGGCCAAATTTCATTTTAACGGTATCAGCCCCACTGGCTAATGCCAGTAATTGATGACCTAAGCAAATACCCAAAATAGGTATTTCTGTTGTTATAAACTGTTTAATTGCTTTAATTGCATAATCACAGGCTGCTGGATCACCCGGACCATTAGAAAGAAAAATGCCATCAGGTGCCATTTTGAATACTTCATCAGCCGCTGTTGTTGCTGGCACAACCGTCAAATAGCAGCCACGATCAACGAGTAAACGTAAAATATTTCGTTTAACACCAAAATCATAAGCAACGACATGATAAGGCAGTTGCTCCCGTGACTTAGTAGCCGATAATCCATCGGCACCAAGATGCCAACTCTGTTGCTGCCAAGTATAAATGTCTTTAGTAGTAACTTCTTTAGCTAAATCCAGCCCTTTTATTCCACCAAATAATTTAATTTTTTCTAATGCTAAATCGATGTCTAAATTTTCACCAGTAATAATGCAACCATTTTGCGCGCCTTTTTCCCTTAATAGCCGCGTAAGCTTACGGGTATCAATATCAGCAATGGCGACTGTTTTATGGCGTTTTAAATAATCAGATAAACTCTCTTTTCCACGAAAGTTACTATAAATTAACGGTAAATCACGTATAACAAGCCCTTGAGCATGAATGATTGCGGACTCTTCATCATCTGGGTTAATTCCTGTGTTTCCAATATGGGGATAAGTGAGTGTAACAATTTGGCGGGAGTAGGAAGGATCAGTGAGGATTTCTTGATATCCAGTTATTGATGTATTAAAAACTACTTCTCCAACAACAATTCCTTCAGCCCCAATGGAATGACCATGAAACTGGGTTCCGTCTTCCAGAACCAATATAGCTGGCTTAATCAAAATACCCTCCAGGAGAATAAAAAAAATTTATTTAGCATATTTATTCGCGCGTAAGTCAATAAATTCGTGCCAAAATGGAATTTAAGCAAATTTTTGGCAAATTGCGCGCATTCTAATGATGAGAAAAGTGATTGTCTAGTAAAAAATAATTTTTTATTACTTTTTTAGTTAATTTATAATAAAAAATCAATATAACTAGTAAAATAATAAATTATCTTAGCAAAATAATCGATTGCATAGCATGATAATTGTAAAAGTATGGTTTAGATAAATTTCATTATAGTAAATGCGCAAAAAATCATCTTAAGTCAATAAAATTTTTATTTTAAATAATATAAATGGAAGTTATAAAATAAAAAACTTAATAACCGCCAAAAAAATTACAATATTAAAATTAACCTTTACTTATCAAATAGATAAATATATAAAAAAATTAAATATTTTCTAAATTTAATACATCTTTCATGCTATATAAACCATTTTTTTTACCTTTTAACCACAAACAGGCCTTCACAACCCCATTTGCAAACGTCATCCGACTTGATGCTTTATGAGTTATCTCTATTCTTTCACCTATATCAGCAAAAATCGCCGTATGCTCGCCAACAATATCGCCAACTCTAATCGTTGCAAAGCCAATGCTGTTATTTTTTCTTTCACCAGTAATACCTTGGCGACCATACACTGCACAATCTTTTAAATCACGGCCAATTGACTTGGCAATAACATCGCCCATTGCTAAGGCTGTTCCTGAGGGCGCATCGACTTTATGCCTGTGATGAGCTTCAATAATTTCAATATCACTATATTCGCCCATCACTTTTGCGGCTTTTTCTAATAACTTCAACATCAAATTAATGCCAACACTAAAATTGGCTGCTAGTACAATAGGGATTGTTTTCGCCGCTTCTTCAATCGACTTCTGTTCAATTTCATTAAAACCTGTAGTGCCAATAATCATCGCTTTGGCATATTTTTTACAAACTGACAGGTAATATTGCGTACCTTCGGGACGGGTAAAATCTATCAAAATATCAAATTTATCTAAAACATTAATTAGATCATCACTAATTATAACATTTAAACCGCCAATACCGACTAATTCACCAGCATCAGTACCTACTATACTTGAACCTTTTCTTTCTAACACAACCCCTAAAACAACGCCATTCTGTTGTGAAACTGCTTTAATTAGTTCACGTCCCATGCGGCCACCCGCACCAACGATAGCAACACGAATATCTGAATTAGTCATGTTTATCTCTCTTGATTAAAAGCAGATTAAGTATCCTGATTTCGATAAGGTTAACAATCATCCTAGCTTAACGCATACAGCAACCGTCAGTGACAAAAAAAGCCATTAGAGTTGGCTTAATTAATAGATCAATTGCTACGCTAAAAAATTCATTTAATAAAATACCCAAATAGCTATTATTATATTTGCTTGATTTCAACACTTAGCTCTTTTGATACTTCAAAAACAATATTTTCTTCATGACCAGCAAGTTCGATCATTTCACTGGCACCTAAAACCATTAAGCGTTCAATAACCTGACGAACAAGAATATCTGGTGCAGATGCGCCAGCAGTAAGACCAATAATCTGCATATTTTCCAGCCAATGTTCTTGAATATCATCAGCAGAGTCAATCAGGTAGCCCGGCTTGCCTGCTCTTTGAGCCAATTCAGCAAGACGATTGGAATTAGAAGAATTTTTAGAGCCAACAACTAGTACAATATCAGCCTTATTAGCTAATTCACGCGCTGCTTCCTGACGATTCGTTGTCGCATAACAGATATCATCTTTGCGTGGCCCGATAATATTTGGAAAACGGGTATTTAGCGCGTCAATAACATGAGCAGTATCATCAACTGATAAGGTAGTCTGGGTCATAAAACAGAGGTTATTTTCATCTTTTACTTGTAATTTCCAGACATCCTCCGGCGATTCAACCAGATACATACCTCCAGCTGGATTATTATATTGCCCCATTGTGCCTTCTACTTCAGGATGCCCAACATGACCAATTAAAATCGCTTCTTTACCTTTACGACTGGCACGCGCAACTTCCATGTGCACTTTAGTCACCAATGGACAAGTTGCATCAAATAACATGGTCAGATGACGTTGCTTAGCTTCCTGTCGAATTGCTTGAGAGACACCATGAGCAGAAAAGATCAAAATAGCACCATCAGGGACTTCAGAGATTTGTTCAATAAAAATCGCACCACGTTGCCGTAAATTGTCAACCACATAACGGTTATGGACAACTTCATGACGAACATAAATCGGCGCACCATAAAGCGCCAGTGCTCTATCAACAATACTAATTGCCCGATCAACACCTGCACAGAAACCCCGAGGGTTAGCCAGCAATATTTGCATTTGATTCCTCCCATTTCGGGTCAATTTCCAACACTTCAATGTTAAAAATGATATTCTGATCCGCTAACGGGTGATTAAAATCAACAGTGATAGACTCTTCCGTCACTGCTGTTACGATCCCTGGCATTTCACTGCCATTTATCGTGGTAAATAATATGATGGCACCGACTTCAGGTATACCGACCTGAATAAAATCTTTTGGCATAAAGTATTGGATCATATCTGGGTTTGGTTTACCAAAAACGCCCTCTCCGCCTAAAGTAAATGTCTTTTTTTCACCAACACTTAAACCAATTAATTGTTTTTCAAGTGCTCGCGATAGGCTTTTATCGCCAAGGCGAAAAAGTGCCGGCTTATCCTGATTATAGGTTGAATCAGCAATTGAACCATCCTCAAGTTTGATAGTGAAATGCAGCAACACGGCACTATTTGCTTGTACTAAGGTTAACATGACAATAAAAACCCACTGCTAGAAATAAATCAACCTGTTATCAACGTAAACGAATGATAAACTAAGATCCACTCGCTTTTTTATCTGTATTGATGAAACTGTCAAGAATGATGAGTGCCACACCAAGACAAATCGCCATATCCGCAATGTTAAATGTTGGCCAATGCCAGTCACCAACATAAAAATCAATAAAGTCAACTACGAAGCCATGGACTAAGCGGTCGCACAAATTCCCTAGTGCTCCACCAATAACTAATGCATAAGCAATATTACTCAATTTTTTATTCACGCTTTGGCGATACATCATTACGATAAGCACTACACAAATGACAATCGCAACCAAGGCAAAGAACCAACGCTGCCATCCCCCTTTATCAGCTAGAAAACTAAATGCTGCACCAGGGTTTTGAACATAAGCCAAATTGAAATAAGGCATTAATGGTATCGACTCATATAATTGAAAATTATTCAAAATGAGTTGCTTACTACCAAGATCAACAATTAATATCACAACCGTTAACCATAACCAGCGTAAGCCAGTAGAGCAAATAGGATTTTTCATTAGGCAAACTTACGTATTTCACCGTTACCGGCTACATTAGTAACACAGCGGCCGCATAATTCTGCATACTCCGCCTCCCGACCAATATCCGTTGCATAATGCCAACAGCGAGGACATTTATCACCTTCCGCCTGCTGGAAAGCAATTTTCAATCCACTCAGTTCACTATTCTGTGCCTGAACTGGGGCTTGGCTAATATCAATTACTTTAGCTTGTGAAGTTAACAATACAAAACGTAACTCATCACCTAAACGATTAAGTATTTCAGCCAGTTCTGTATCAGCATATAAAATCACTGCGGCCTCCAACGAGCTACGGATAAGTTTGTCTGCACGCGCTTGTTCGAGAACTTTATTAACCTCACTACCGATAATTAATAACTTATTCCAAAATTCATCATTAAGCGTTTCATTAACATCCAGGCCAAACAAGTCAGCATAATATTCCTCAGTAAAGACATATTTGCTCTGTCTAGCAGGCAATTGCTGCCAAATCTCATCGGCCGTGAAAGAAAGGATCGGCGCAATCCAGCGTACCAAGGCCTCTATGATATGAAATAAGGCTGTCTGACAACTGCGACGTGCCAAGCTATCACTTTTTGCCGTATATTGACGATCTTTTATAATATCTAAATAGAAAGAACCCATTTCAACTGAACAAAAATGCATCAAACGTTGAACGACTGCATGAAAATCATAATTAGCATAATGCATAGCGATTTCCGCTTGAGCGGCTTTCGCCCGCCCTAATGCCCAGCGATCTAATATCACCATATCTTCTGGTTTAACTTGATGTGAAGCAGGATCAAAACCGTTCAAATTGGCTAATAAGAAGCGTGCTGTATTACGAATACGCCGATAGCTGTCGGCAGAACGTTTTAAAATCTCATTTGAAACAGCAATTTCACTAGTATAATCGGTTGAAGCAACCCATAGCCGCAGAATATCAGCCCCTAAATCATTCATGACGTCTTGTGGGCTAATGGTATTACCCAAAGATTTTGACATTTTACGGCCTTGTCCATCAACCGTAAAACCGTGGGTTAATACTTCTCGATAAGGCGCTTTTCCTTTCATCGCAGTTGATAGCATTAGAGACGACATAAACCAACCACGATGTTGATCAGAGCCTTCCAAATATAAATCAGCAGAATGGCCTTTAAATTCAGGGCGAACATCTACAACCGCATAGTGTGTAGAACCAGAATCAAACCAAACATCAAGCGTATCCGGGACTTTAACATAATCAGCTGCATCACTTCCTAATAGGGCAACGGGATCAAGATCCCACCACGCCTGGATACCTGCTTTTTCAACATGTTTAGCGACTTCTTCAATCAATTCTAACGTCCGTGGATGTAATTGTTCTGTCTGCTTATGCACAAATAATACCATTGGCATACCCCAGGTGCGCTGACGAGAAATACACCAATCTGGACGATTTGCAACCATAGAGCCAATCCGGCTTTGTCCCCAATCTGGGATCCATTTAACCCCGTTAATCTCTTTTAGCGATTGTTCACGTAAACCATTTTTTTCCATACTAACAAACCACTGAGGTGTAGCACGAAAAATAACCGGTGTCTTATGCCTCCAGCAACAAGGATAACTATGCTGTAATATTTCTTTATGTAGTAATGCCCCTTTTGCCGCTAAAAGTTCGATAATTAATTCATTTGCTTTAAATACAAAAACACCGTCCAAACCAGGATAAGTATTAGGTAAATAACAACCATTTGGACCGACGGGATTTGCTATTTCAAGTTTATATTTCTGCCCAACAATATAATCATCCGGACCATGGCCTGATGCCGTATGTACAATCCCGGTACCCGCGTCTAAAGTAACGTGATCACCTAAAATAACAGGCACATCGAAATTCATAAATGGGTGATGAAAGCGCAGTAATTCCAATTCAGAGCCATTACATTGTGCTAAAATTTGCCACTCTGTTGCTGCAATACGCTGCATTACTGTTTCAACCAGTGATTCTGCCAAAATTAAACATTCATTATTATTGACTTTCACTAATTGATATTCAAAATCAGCGTTAACCGCAATCGCACGGTTGGCGGGTAACGTCCAAGGTGTGGTCGTCCAGATCACGGCTGAAACCGGCAAAGCCGACGATTTTACGCCAAATTTACTATAAACAGCGTTAGCATCCACCGCGCTAAAGCGTACATCAATGGAAGGTGATGATTTATCATAATATTCAACTTCCGCTTCCGCTAAGGAAGAACCGCAAGCAGTACACCAATGAACCGGTTTAGCACCTTTCACTAAGTGGCCATTTTCAATCACTTTACCTAACGCACGAATAATATTGGCTTCGGTACTAAAATCCATGGTTAAATAAGGCTGTTCCCAATCACCAAGTACGCCCATTCTGATAAAATCAGCTTTCTGGCCCCCAATTTGTTCTTTGGCATATTTGCGACATTCTTCACGAAAAACAGCTGCAGAAACCTTGTCACCGGGTTTACCGATAATTTGTTCAACTTTATGTTCAATTGGCAAACCGTGGCAATCCCAACCAGGAATATATGGCGAATCAAATCCGGCCAGTCCTTTAGATTTAATGATAATATCTTTGAGAATTTTATTAACTGAGTGACCAATATGAAGACTACCGTTTGCATAAGGAGGACCATCATGCAATATAAACATCTGTTTGCCTGTTTTGGCCTGACGAATAGCTTGGTACAAACCTTCTTTATACCAACGGGCTAACATTTGGGGTTCTCGTTTAGCGAGATCACCGCGCATAGGGAACCCTGTTTCCGGTAAATTCAGGGTATTTTTATAGTCACTCATCTAAATTCTCAGCTCCAATTTTCTGCTAAATATCTAAATTATGACGACTGGAAGAATTGTCTCGCAGCCATTATATCCTTACCGATTTGCTGTCTTAATTCATCAATAGAAGCAAATCGCTGCTCGTTACGCAATTTTTTACGCAATACAACATCAATATGACGTCCATATATATCCATATGCACATCTATTAAATGAACTTCAATTTGCTGATCTACCCCATTCACGGTTGGGCGTGTGCCAATATTTGCCACTGCCTGCAAAGGGTGATCGGCTAATCCATATACTTCTACCACATAAACGCCTTTAACAGGCATAACTAAACATTTAAATGGTATATTCGCGGTTGGGAAACCGATCGAACTACCAAGCTGGCGACCATGTACCACTCGACCACTCAATCGGTAGGGGTGTCCCATAAGATTCTCAGCAAGGGTAAGATTATCACTTAATAGTGCTTGCCTGACAGCCGTACTACTAACTCGCTGGCCGGCATCACAAAAACTTTCAGTATTGGCCACTTCAAAACCATATTGTTCCCCTGCCTCACGAAGATATTTAAAATCACCCTGTCTATCTTTGCCAAAACGAAAATCATCACCTATCGCCAAAAATTTAACCCCCAATTTTTCCACCAGCAATTGTGAAACAAAAGCCTGCGGTGTCAATGAAGCGAATGTTGGATTAAATTTAACACACAGTAAATAATCAACGCCATATTCGGTAAAGTATTTTATCTTATCACGTAAACGCGTTAAACGTGCTGGCGCATTTGCGCCCAAAAAAAACTCCAATGGTTGAGGTTCAAAATTCATGACCATCGTTGGCAGCCCGAGACGCTGACTCTGTTGTTTTAAATGTTTCAATAATGCCTGATGCCCTCGATGAACAGCATCAAAATTGCCAATAGTCAACACACAACCATGATGATATGCCCGAATATTATGTATACCACGTACTAACTTCATAATCGGCTCAATATAATAAAAATTGCTGGATTATACCGCTTACTACCTTGAAGGTTAAGTCACCATTTGATTAATATTTATAACAAAGATAATAAATGGTTGTTTGTCAGTAAAAAATACTTAATCTAACCACTTTCCTACAATTTCATCCGGTTTTTCTCATTTAAAACTGTATTCTCACTCAGTAAACTGATAAAATCCCGGGTCATCACAACAGATCGCATTGCTGTACACGATGCTTATTTACACAAATTCATTGACAAATGAAGGCTAAAAAGGCATATTCCTCGGCCTTTAGATTGTCCTCGATAGAATAAATATTTGGGAGTTGGACCTTGGCTAATATCAAATCAGCTAAGAAACGTGCCATACAATCAGAGAAACGCCGTCAGCATAATGCTAGCCGTCGTTCTATGGTGCGTACTTTTATCAAAAAAGTTTATGCCGCTATTGCTACTGGCGATAAAGAAGCAGCACAAAAAGCATTTAACGACATGCAACCTATTGTTGATCGCTATGCTAGCAAAGGCTTGATCCACAAAAATAAAGCTGCACGTCATAAAGCAAATTTAGTAGCGCAAATCAAATCAATGTAATTTATTTTGATTTTGCTAAAAAACCGGCTTCAGCCGGTTTTTTATTATTATTACAAATGGCTCTTATTGTTTATAAAAGCTTTGATCAAATAGACCAGAAAAATCCTTATTACAGACACGTTGCACTGCTGGATGCTGGATCATACGTTCAGCAAAAATAACATAATATTCTTCTTCTACTTTATCCATATGACCAATTTCAACTACTTCATTATCTAAGCATAAAGCGATGGCGCAACAAATATTGCGTTATGATACATGCCAAATGCTTTCATCAATGCAGCATCATCAAACTCGCCCAGGATTTCTACCTGCAAATTGTTATTCTGGATCCAAGAAAGCAGGTGACGACCTAACATAGAACGCCGACCTGGGATTAATAATCCCCGCTCTTCTAGACACAGTGGAAAAGGTTTCTCCGGTATTGGTTTGCGACAGAAAAAACTAACGCCACACTCTCCAAGCTTGACGGAAATAACCCCTTTTGTTGGACGAATCAACCGGGCAATCAGATAAGCTCATGTCTAACTTATGTTGACTTAATTGCTCCAATAAAAGCTCGTGTGTCGATTCAAAGCAGCGTAAATGGATCCGCTCATGCTCAACAATAGCTGTTTCAAGGACGCGGCTTACCAGCCGTTTAAAGCATCAGCAACATCAAATAACAAATTAGTTTCACGACTATAATTAACAATATCTAGCATTTCCTGGCTTAGGACAAACATTTTATCAGCATAACGAAAAAACTAGTTGCCCTAGTTCTGAAGGAGCCAGCCCTCTGCCTTGCCTTTTAAATAATTTACCATTAAACGTTCTTCTAATGCCTTAATCTGACCCGTTATTGTCTGAGGCGTTAAATAAAGTTCTTCAGCGGCGCCAACAACCTATCCCTCTTTACAAAGATGCCAGAAGTAATAGAGATGATTAAAATTGAGATGCGACACTCTCATATCGATTCCTTTTTGTACCACCGATAACTGTTTATATTCGTTATTTTCTGAACATTAGAAGATAAACGATTCATTTCATTTTACCTAAATAAGATACTCTCGCTACAAAAATAAAATATTGTATTGCGAACACAAAAATACTATTTATCTCACGCAAATATAACTTAAAATTAACGTTATCCTGCCTGATTAGCTGCTTTAGTGCTAATTGGCTTTTTAGGTAATACACTATTCAATAATAATAATCCTAAAATAGCCGCTAGCGTCGAACCAATTAGGATCCCCAACCGTGCATAATTACTAAAATTATCTAAACCTTCAAATGCTAAACCCGCAATAAAAATTGACATGGTAAAGCCAATACCACAGAGTACTGAAACAGCAAATATCTGCTTAAGGTTAATTTTGGCGGGTAATTTTGAAACGCCTAATTTTAACGCTAGCCAACTAAACAGAAAAATACCTGTTGGTTTACCAATTAATAAACCTAACGCGACACCGATCGGTAAAGCACTGGCAAGATTAGTTAGGGTAACACCATCAAGTTGTATGCCTGCATTAGCAAAGGCAAATAATGGCAAAATTAAATAAGCAACCCAAGGATGTAAAAGATGTTCTAACTGTTCAGAGGGTGAATTATTTTGTCCCCCTTTAAGCGGTATCAAAAAGCCCACAATGACACCAGCTAACGTTGCATGAATACCTGATTTTAATATGCAGACCCATAAAATGATGCCAACAACCAAATAAGCAGAAGTATTTACAACTTTACGCCAATTCATCCATATTAATGCCAATAGAGAAAGCATAGCTAGCCCTAATGCCATGATAGAAACAGATTTAGTATAAAAGAGAGCAATAATGATAATCACGCCAAGATCATCAATAATTGCCAACGCCAGTAGAAATACTTTTAACTCCGTTGGTACACGTTTACCTAATAGCGCCATAATACCCAATGCAAATGCAATATCTGTCGCCGCTGGGATCGCCCACCCCTGCCGGGCAATTTCATCATTAGCATTAAAAAATAGATATACCAGAACGGGTAATAACATACCGCCTACCGCAGCAACAGCAGGAAATATTGCTTTATCACGACCGGCTAACGAGCCTTCTATCAGTTCTCGTTTAACTTCCAGGCCAACAACCAAAAAGAAAATGGCCATTAAACCATCGTTGATCCACAATAAAAAAGGTTTATCAATATCTAATACGCTGATTTTAACCGCAATGGGAATATTAAGAAATTGCTGATAAATACCTTGCAATGGGGTATTAGCCATAATCAAAGCTAAGATGGCAGCAATAATTAACAGCACCCCACTTGCTGCTTCTAATTTTAAAAACTGTCGTATAATTGCTGTCATTACTATAACCTCAGTGTTAATTAGCTTAATTAATTTTACGCTAATCCATACAATTCGGAAAACCATTTTTTTTAACGTAAATAATTCGTTTATACCGAGTAGTTACTAACTATTTTGACGCTATTTAGCCGATTAGCTGTTTAAAATTAAGCTAGTATTGAAAAACAATTAGTTAATCTTGGTACTAAAAAAGTAGGTAATAAAAATCCGATAAGTTTAGTTTTGATAAAACTCCATGATGTTGCAAATAACTGGGTGGTTTTTTGGCTTAGTTTTTGCCAAAAAGTTGAACCTACGGCTTCTTTTGTCCCTATCTTATTATTTTGCTTTAATTCCACAATCGCTATATTTTGTCCTATTTCTTTATCTACTACCAATTCCATTTTTAACTCTGTCGTTCCGCTTTGCAATGGCTGGCCGGTTTGATTAGTAACAATTAATTGTTCATTTTTCTTATCCCTATTTTCTTTTATTTCTTGATAAACCCTAATAAAATATTCTGATTCTTTACCCTTTAATTCTGCGAGTGATCGATTTTGTTCAAGATAACATTCTATTCGATTGAATTCAGCTGCTGTTAAACCTTCTTCTTCATCTTCCTGTTGATATTTTATTGTTGTATGACCAATTTTATTCTCAGTATTTGGACTCTTGTCATCTATATTATTATTTTTATCTCTATTTACATAGATAGATTTTAGTTCTATTAAATCACTAATATTTTTTAGATACTGAACAGCCCAATTCTCCTGTATTTTTTACACCCTTAATGCAATCTAATAAATGCTGAAATTTTTGCAAATTTCCTATATCTACCTTATCCAAATTGAGTGCAATAAATTTTCGATTAAAAATCGCTTCTAATTCACTGTTATCTACAGAACAATATAGATTAGCCGCACTAATAAGTCTTTTATCAATTCTATAAATGTAGTTACTATTTTTTAATTCAGATTCAAACCTGCTAATTAATTTATTTGTCAAATATTCTTCACAATTTTGTGTAGTGATAGCGGGTCTGTTAAAAGAAAATTGTCTAAACGAATCTCTGATTATCATTCCAAATGATGCTGACATAACTATTTCCAATCCAATAAATAAATTAATTAATTAATTAATTAATTAATTAAAAATTAAATTAAATTGTATAGAAAGTTTTGTTAAGCTCACGTTTAACTTGTTGGAATTAATCTTAATTTATTTTTATATAGAAATTTAAGCAGGAAACTTGCATAAAACAGGCAAAATTAATCTTGAAAATTAAAATTTTTAAATATAATTTGCATAAATTGAACGAATTAAATAACTTACATTAATTAAATAACCACAATTAACCTGCGATTTTATAACTACCTCTTCTATTCCGTAAATCAAATTGAATGTTCTTATTTTTAATCAATAAAAAAAGCACCGATCACTGACTATCGATGCTCTATCTATTTAACTAAATATCGTTACTTGGTCAGATCATCAAAAAACTTTTTCACACTATCTAAGAAACTCTTTGAAACGAGGGCTGTTCCTGCCATCACTTTCGCCATTCAAAGATTCACCAAATTCCTTCAACAATGCTTTTTGTTTTTCATTTAGTTTAACCGGCGTTTCCACCAGAATACGGCACATTAAATCTCCCGTCATACCACCACGAACAGGCTTCACACCTTTTCCTTTCATGCGGAAAATTTTTCCTGTTTGTGTTTCAGCTGGAATTTTGAGACTTACCCGACCATCAAGTGTCGGTACCTCAATTTCACCACCTAGAGCCGCAATCGCAAAATTAATGGGTACTTCGCAATATAAATTATTGTCATCGCGCTCAAAAATAGCATGTCTTGCGACATTGACCTGAACATATAGATCACCGGCTGGCGCGCCGTTTCCGGTCTCACCTTCACCATTTAAGCGAATACGATCGCCTGTATTAACCCCTGGTGGCATTTTTACTGATAAAGTTTTGTATTTCTCTACTCGGCCATGACCATGACATCTAATACAAGGTTCTTTGATGATTTGACCACGACCATGGCAAGTTGGACAAGTTTGTTGAACTGCAAAAAATCCTTGCCGGATTTGAACCTGACCTGCCCCATGACAAGTTGAACAAGTTTCTGGTTTAGTGCCTGGTTTAGCGCCACTACCGTTACAAACATCACATTTTTCTAAAGTCGGGATACGAATCTCTTTGCTGACCCCGCGAACTGCTTCCTCTAAGGTTAAGGTAATTTCGTACTGGAGATCAGCCCCACGAGCCGATCGCTGACGCCTACCACCACCAAAAATATCACCAAATACATCACCAAAAATATCACTAAAATCAGCGCCCGGAGCAAAACCGCCGCTAAATCCACCGCCCATGCCACCTTGTTCAAAAGCTGCATGTCCATATTGATCATAAGCAACGCGTTTTTGCGCATCAGTTAAAATTTCATAAGCTTCTTTAATTTCTTTAAACTTACTTTCTGCTTCCTTATCACCCTGATTTCGATCTGGATGATACTTCATTGCCAGACGTTTATACGCTTTTTTGATCTCTTTCTCGTCAGCGGTTTTAGTAACGCCTAAAACTTGATAATAATCTCTTTTTGCCATATTTATTTTACCCTTAACACACGGAAACGGGCGTAGAGTTCCCCCAACGCCCGTACTCGGTTTTCAGTAACAGAGAAAATGATCCTTAACGCCATTACTGTGCCCGCTAAGGGCCACTATTTTTTATCTTTATCCTTGTCGTTGACTTCTTCAAATTCAGCATCAACAACATTATCATCCTGTTTAGGTTGGGCGCCTGCGCCAGCATCAGCGGTACCTGCTTGAGCCTGCTGTTGAGCTAACTCGAGTAGCTTGGCCGAAGCTTGAACTAAAGCTTGAATTTTCTCTTCAATGATGGCTTTATCTTCACCTTTCACCACAGTTTCCAACTCAGAAATGGCTTTCTCTATGTTAGCTTTATCATCAGCAGGTAACTTATCAGCCGCTTCTTCAATTTGTTTACGCGTACCATGAATCAATTGATCAGCCTGATTACGGACCTGAACTAATTCTTCAAACTTACGATCTGATTCCGCATTTGCTTCTGCATCGTTTACCATTCTTTGGATTTCATCTTCCTTCAGACCAGAAGAAGCCTTAATGGTAATCTTTTGCTCGCGGCCAGTATTCTTATCTTTAGCTGATACATGTAAGATACCATCAGCGTCAATATCAAAGGTAACTGCAATTTGTGGCATACCACGCGGTGCCGCTTGAATACCATCCAAATTGAACTGCCCTAATGATTTGTTATCACCTGAGCGTTTACGTTCACCTTGCAATACATGAATGGTTACTGCCGACTGGTTATCTTCTGCGGTTGAAAACACCTGACTATGTTTAGTCGGAATAGTGGTATTTTTGGCAATTAACGCTGTCATTACACCACCCATGGTTTCAATACCTAAAGATAGTGGAGTTACATCAAGTAACAAGACATCTTTCACATCACCAGCTAATACACCACCTTGCACCGCCGCACCCATAGCAACCGCTTCATCAGGGTTAACGTCTTTACGAGGTTCTTTACCGAAAAAGTCAGCAACCGCTTTTTGCACCATTGGCATGCGCGTCTGACCACCAACCAGAATGACGTCGTTTATGTCATTAACATTTAAGCCGGCATCTTGCAATGCAACTTTCAGCGGCTCCATTGAGCGCTTAACCAAATCTTCCACCAGTGATTCAAGTTTCGCTCGAGTCACCTTAATATTCATATGCTTAGGACCACTTGCATCTGCAGTAATATAAGGCAGATTGACATCAGTCTGCTGAGCAGAAGAGAGCTCAATTTTGGCTTTCTCTGCTGCTTCTTTTAAGCGTTGCATTGCTAGTGAATCATTGCGTAGATCAAAACCTTGTTCTTTCTTGAATTCATCGACCAAATAGTTGATCAGACGATTATCAAAGTCTTCACCACCTAAGTGAGTATCACCATTAGTGGCCAGCACTTCATAGGTTTTTTCACCATCAACTTCATCAATTTCAATAATTGAAATATCAAAAGTACCACCACCTAAGTCATATACCGCAATGGTACGGTTACCTACTTCACGATCTAAACCATAAGCAAGCGCCGCTGCCGTTGGTTCATTAATAATACGTTTTACATCTAAACCAGCAATGCGACCTGCATCTTTAGTTGCTTGACGCTGAGCATCATTAAAATAAGCCGGTACAGTAATAACAGCTTCAGTAACGGATTCACCCAGATAATCTTCAGCCGTTTTTTTCATTTTTTTCAACACCTCAGCGGAAACCTGAGGAGGAGCCATTTTTTGCCCCTTAACATCCAACCAAACATCACCATTATCTGCAGCAATGATTTTATAAGGCATAATAGAAATGTCACGTTGAACTTCTTCATCTTCAAAGCGACGTCCAATCAGACGCTTAATGGCAAAAAATGTATTTTGTGGGTTTGTCACGGCCTGACGTTTTGCCGGCTGTCCCACAAGAATTTCACCATCTTGAGTATATGCAACAATAGAAGGTGTGGTACGATCACCCTCACTGTTTTCCAATACCCGCGCATTTGTGCCATCCATAATAGCTACACAAGAGTTAGTTGTACCCAGGTCAATCCCGATAATTTTACCCATCTAAACAGCCTCCAAAGGGAATTCTTAACCAATCTAGTTACCAACCTATATGAGGCTCAATGAATTTTTTTCAAGGGATTTTTTCCCTGACCTCAAAAAAAATCTACCTAACGAGACACCTTGTGACAGGTTGATAGATTGACCATTGGTAACTACGCTATTCATTAAAGTGGGGACATAAAAATATTCATCAAGGGGAAAGTAAAAAATATTTTTTAAATGAAAAGTCATTTTAATCTTTGTTTTGAACCAAACACTACCTATTATACTTGCTTTATGTAAGCCCTGATAGCTTATAAAATTTATATCCTATTGAATATTATATATTTAGTGACATTTAGAGGAATGTATGAGTTCAAATAATATTGCCAATCCAGGCCCATTAGGTTTGATGGGTTTTGGTATGACAACAATTTTATTAAATATTTACAATGCTGGATTTTTTCCATTAACTTCAGTAATACTAAGTATGGGTATCTTCTATGGTGGTATTGTCCAGATTATTGCCGGTATTTTTGAATATAAAAAAAATACCTTTGCCGCAACGGCATTCTCATCTTATGGCTTGTTTTGGCTCAGCTTAGTTGGTTTATTAATGCTGCCTGAAATAGCGTCGGTGCAAGTAACATCCGCAGATTTTCTGGCAGTTTACTTGGTATTGTGGGGTATCTTTACCTTATTTATGTTTGTTGGCATGTTAAAGGCTAATCGCGCACTACAATTCGTTTTTGCTAGTCTGACAGTACTTTTTGCACTATTAGCAATCAGTAATATGTATGGAAATCAAACCATTCTTACTATTGCTGGTTACGAAGGTATCATTTGTGGCGCCAGCGCTTTTTACCTTGCTATGGCAGAAGTCATTAATGAACAATTTGGCCGTACAATATTACCTATTGGTAATAGGCCTTAAACAGCATCCTACCACATTAATAAAGCAGTTTATACTGCTTTATTAACACCCTGCTCTATTCGCCACTATGACAACAATAAGAGAAATTTTGGCTTTAAAATTGACGCTAATTGATGGCAGCGCAATTTAACAGCGACTTTAATCATTACTAAAGTTATTTCCTAATGCCAAAAATAGCCAGATTGATTCATTTTATCGCATGGCTGATTTAGGTCTAAATGCTTTAATCACGTTGGGATCAGTTTCAACATAGGGACCTTCTAGTAATTGGATACAATAAGGCACGCTAGCGAAAATTCCGGTAACAATTTCACGTCCCTGTTCATCTTTTAAACCGGCTAATGTTTCTGTAATTGATTTTGGTTGTCCAGGTAAATTCAAAATCAATGTTTGCTTGCGGATCACGCCAACTTGGCGTGAGAGGATCGCCGTTGGCACAAAATGCAAACTAATTTGCCGCATTTGTTCACCAAAACCAGGCATTTGCCGATCAGCAATCGCCAGTGTCGCATCCGGTGTTACATCACGCAGCGCTGGGTCAGTGCCACCGGTGGTTAAAATTAAATGACAAGCAAATTCATCAACCAGCTCACAGAGTGTAAGTTCAATAATTTTTTGTTCATCAGGGATCAAACGTGGCTCAACCGTAAAAGGGGTTTGTAGTGCCATTGAAAGCCAGTTTTTAAGTGCATGGATCCCCTGATCTTGATAAATTCCATTGGCTGCCCGATCTGAAACAGAAACCAAACCTATCCGCAATTTATCCATGAGATCCTCAAATTCGATATTGAAAACAAGATGTTTAATACTAAATCTATTCAACTTATGCTGTAGCGATACAAAGGTAAATAATATTGTTTACTGCCCTTGAGCACAATCAGACCAGCAAGTAAAAGCAAAAAGCCCAGTACAATAATCCACTAGGCTTTTAGGTTATAACAGAGAAATGTTAATTACAGCTGCTGGGCAACCATTTTTTCCAATTTTTCCTGATCAATAGCAAATTTACGAATACCATCAGCCAGTTTGTCCGTTGCCATGGCATCTGCATGATGTTGCCAATAGAATTCTGCTTCTGTCATCGGCTTAGGCGGTGACTGAATTTGACCATTAAATGCCAATTTGCGGGGCACTTCACCTTGGGCTTCAGAAAGCTCTTTAAGTAATGCTGGAGAAATTGTTAAACGATCACAGCCTGCCAGTTGCAAAATTTCACCGCTATTGCGGAAACTTGCCCCCATGACAACCGTTTTATAGTCGTGCTGCTTATAATAATTGTAAATTTGTGTAATAGAAATAACGCCAGGATCTTCTTGTGGCGCATACTCTTTTGTATCGGTATTCGCTTTATACCAATCAAGAATACGACCGACAAAAGGTGAAATCAGATAAACACCAGTTTCAGCACAAGCTCGTGCCTGAGCAAAAGAGAATAATAGCGTTAGATTACAGTTAATACCCTCTTTTTCCAACTGCTCTGCCGCGCGGATCCCTTGCCAGGTTGAAGCCAATTTTATCAAAATACGCTCATTTTTAATGCCGGCACGATTATAAAGCTCAATAATATGCCGCGCTTTATTAATACAGGCTTCGGTATCATAGGAAAGGCGCGCATCAAGTTCCGTTGAAATTCTTCCGGGAATTAATTGTAGGATTTCTAACCCAATATTAACAGCCAATTTATCACACGCATCAATAATTTGTTGCTCACGTGATTGACTTTGTTGCCGTGCCCATGAGATCGCTTCATCAATGAGTGGCTGATATTCTGGGATCTGAGCCGCATTAAGGATCAAAGAAGGGTTAGTTGTTGCATCTTCAGGTTTATAAAGCTTTATTGCTCTTATATCACCTGTATCTGCTACAACCGTCGTTATTTTTCGTAAAGAGGTTAATTTATCGGTCACTTTTTAATCCCGTTGTTATTGAGATGAAGCCGAGGCTAAAAATCCTATCTTGCTGTGATAATATCATTCATTGATATTACAACAAATAAATTCACCACCATTGTTTTGTTGTCGATAACAAATTTTGTTAGCTTATTTTCACACCCTACTATCGTTTATATAGCAATAATTAACGTTAAATGCTACAAATAAGCCTAATGATAGCCATTTACTATTTTGATTAAAGTTGTTTATTTATGAATTTTACTAGGTATTAATTATGCTTATCACGATTTCACCTGCCAAAACACTTGATTATGAAAGTCCGCTTGCCACCACAGAATATAGTCAGCCAACCCTGTTATCACAGGCTGAGCAATTGATTCAGATATGTCGTAAACTGACACCGGCGGAAATTGCCAGTCTAATGCATATTAGTGATAAATTAGCCGGTTTAAATGCAGCGCGTTTTGGACAGTGGCATGCTAATTTTACCCCAGAAAATGCCCGACCTGCTATTTTAGCTTTTAAAGGTGACGTCTATACCGGCCTGCAAGCGGAAAATTTTAAGCCAAAAGATTTCACCTTTGCCCAAAAACATCTTCGTATTCTATCAGGCTTATATGGTGTATTACGGCCACTTGATCTGATGCAACCTTACCGATTGGAAATGGGAACTAAACTCAATAATAAACAAGGAAAAGATCTTTATGCCTTTTGGCAGGATATCATTACTGAAAATCTTAATCAGGCCCTAAGCAAGCAAGGTGATAATATTCTGATTAACTTAGCTTCAGATGAGTATTTTAATGCCGTTAATAGCAAAAAACTGGATGCTTATATTGTGAAACCTATTTTTCTAGATGAAAAACAGGGGAAATATAAAGTCATCAGTTTCTATGCAAAAAAAGCGCGCGGATTAATGAGTCGCTTTATTATTCAAAATCAACTAAAAAATATTGAACAACTGACTGAATTTAACTTAGCTGGTTATCAATTTGATAACGCTGCTTCCAAGGATAATCAGCTAGCGTTTAAACGATCACAACAAGGTTAACAATGGAAGCTAACGCTTCCATTTCAGATCATTGTTATTAAGTCGCATGCATAAATAAAAATTTACGCAACAAAGCAAAATCAGCGGGTAATTGATGGGAAAATATCGGTAAATTAGCTCGTTTTGCTAAAACAGCTGGTAATGGTAATGTTTTAGCAAGAATACGATCGACACTCTGTTTAAATTTTGCTGGATGTGCGGTACTTAAGAACAGCCCATATTCCTCATCTTGCAACTGATCACGTAAAATACGATAAGCAACTGCGCTATGTGGCTCAGATATATAGCCTTTACTAGCCAGTTGTTGAACGGTTTTTTCGGTCATTCTATCGTCAACAACACCATAACTAAGCTCATCAAGTCCCCCATTTTTGGCGCTGGAAAAGTGTCTCTATCCGTGGCCAATTATTGGGTTGGCTGACATCCATTGCATTTGACAGAGTCGCTATCGTCTGATTAGGTAACCATTTGCCCTCAGACAGATAGCGTGGAACAGTATCATTAACATTAGTAGCAGCTATAAAACGCTTCACCGGTAGCCCCATTGCTTTGGCAAATAAGCCGACGGTTAAATTACCACTGGGTACGGAAATAACTAACTGTTGACGGTTTTCAACCGCTAACTGTGCAACAGCCTCAAAATAATAACAAATTTGCACCAATAATCGGCTAATATTAATAGAATTTGCGGAGGTTAAGCATAATAGCCGTTTTAATTCTTCATCATCAAAAGCCTGTTTTACCAGCCTTTGACAATCATCAAAGTCACCCTTGATTGCAATAGTGTGGATATTTTCCCCTAGTGTACAGAATAATTTCTCCTGTAAAGACGTGATCTTATTTTCCGGATAGAGAATAATAACCTGAACATTTTTAATACGATAAAAAGCATGGGCTACGGCGGCGCCAGTATCACCTGAAGTAGCGGTTAAAATAGTAATGGGTTGGTTACTGGCAATTTGTGCCATAAATCGGCCACCAAAATCTTTAAATGCTAAGGTTGGGCCATGATACAACTCCAGGCTGGCAATATTTTCTTCTATTGGTCTAACAACTAACGGAAAATTGAACGCCTGTTTAACACACTCTGTCACTTGTTCTAACGGCATTTGCCAATATAAGCTGATAAGATATAGCTACTACGGGTGATAAAATCGCACTGTAACCATTTAGCTAGCTGTTCATACATTCAGTTTTGGTACATTAAGCGGGGAAAAAAGGCCCTACTGCTGACCAAGCCCTTGCTTAACTGCCTGCAAAAAACTGACCTGCTCACTTTGATTTTTTAAATTATATAATTTCATTTTTAGCCTATCACTCTTGCACCAACTTGATCTAAACGACACATGTGCACAAAACCTGCTCCATTTTGTAGGTAATATTGTGTCAGCCATTGCATTACTTTTTCTGCTGTTTTTTTTCATAGCAAATTGCAAATAATGTCGGCCCAGAGGCATTAATCATCGCCATATTATTTAGGCTGGTGAGCCCTTTAATTGGCATACACTCACGGTTTTCAACATTACCAATCAAAGTGCCATTGCCATTAGGCACTGAGGCATTTTTAATTAAACAAGGGATCTGAAATTGGGCAATCGGAGCAATTGTTCTAGGATAGAGGACTTTAGCGCCAAAATAGGAGAGCTCCATGGCTTCTTGATAGGATATTTCTGTTAGCAAACGAACCTCTGGTACAATACGGGGATCACAAGTATAAACACCATCAACATCGGTCCAAATTTCACAATAATCTGCCTGTAAGCAAGCAGCAAGAACAGCGGCAAAGTAATCTGAGCCATTACGTCCTAATATTACCGGTTCATTGTGCAAATTACCGGCGGTAAAACCCGCTAACAAAATAAGATGATCTTCAGGTATATTCAACGCGCTAATGCGCTGGCTTGATTCACGGATATCCACTGTCGCGCTAAGATAGTAGCCTTCAGCGAATAAATTTTCTACTGGATCAATAATCGTTATTAGATAGCCACGAGCACGCAGTATCGATGCCATAATAGCAATTGAAATTTTTTCGCCGCGACATATTAATCCGGCATGAATATTTTCTGGGCATTGTCCCAATCATAATAGCGAAATGCCATGTAAGATTTGATCAATTTAAATAAACTCATTTTCAATCATTTGCCTGACTTTTTCATATTCAAAATCAGATTGCTTGCTCTTCAAACCGGACAGCAAGGTAGAAAAAATGTCCTTCGCCGCCTTGATATGCACAGTAATATCAGCGCCCGACGTCGCCGCATCGATCATAGCAACAAGATAATCCGTGATCCTCGCTGGTGCTGACAAAACTAAAGCCACCGGCCCTTGTGTAAATTTATCCGCGACAATATTAGCAACGTTGAGCATTTTATTATCATTAGCAACCGACGTTTCACCAAATTTGAGCACACGCACTGGTTTTTTCCTCCTGAAATTGGGTTAAAAAAACCGCATCATTTGCTTGAATGCGGGCTTTATGTTCGATTTTGATTTTAGTTATGCGTCAGCCCGCCCCATAACCAATGGTTACGGTAGTGGTAATAATGGTGGTATTGAAGCTGGTCTTACGCATCACTGTCCTAAGTTTCTATTAAAAAATATTTAGCTATATACTGGTTAAAACAATTTTAATGCAAAGTCAAATAATTTGTTCTTTAATTACTAAAACTAATTAAACATATTCATTTCTTTGTTAAGTAACTATTACCAATAGAATACATTTCACTTTAAGCAGATAAAAAACATAACCGAATAAATGAGAATTTTTATCTATTTACAATCAGCAACGCTTGTATGTTAACAGATAAATAATAATATGAAGCTTGGCGTTTATATTTTTCATATAAATTATATCAGTGCCTATTTTAATTTAAATACAATATTTTATGACACAAAAAATCATATAATTTAAGTAATAATCTTTATAATAGCTTTATTTCGATTTTGACGTGTATCAACAAAAGTCATTTTTTTAGGTGGTAAATAGGCTTTTAGCTGTTATATTGCTGTTAACATAAAATGAGAAAAGAATTGTTTAGTAAATTTTTTTTAGGTTCGGCATAATTGTTTTTTTGTTACAAAAAAATTATATGAACTTTAATGATATTCGCTAAGCTTTCATTAGTATTATAAAATGAAATTAGAGAAAGCATGCTTTTGAAACATTAGTGTGCAAATCTGGTAATTTATATTGTAGAGAGTTAGGTAGCACATATGCAAACCCCACATATTTTGATTGTTGAAGACGAGATTGTCACACGCAATACCTTAAAAAGCATTTTCGAAGCAGAAGGCTATATTGTACATGAAGCTACTGATGGAGCCGAAATGCACAATATTTTATCTGATAATAATATTAACCTGATCATTATGGATATTAATTTGCCAGGCAAAAATGGTCTGCTACTTGCGCGCGAATTACGTGAGCAAGCTCATGTTGCGCTGATGTTTCTTACCGGGCGTGATAATGAAGTTGATAAGATATTAGGATTAGAAATTGGGGCCGATGATTATATAACGAAGCCTTTCAACCCTCGCGAATTAACAATTCGTGCCCGAAATTTACTTTCGCGCACAATGAATCTTTGCCAAATCAGTGGTGAACGCCGCCAGGTAGAAAGTTATAAATTTAATGGCTGGGAACTGGAGATTAACAGTCGCTCTTTAGTCAGCCCGATTGGTGATCAATATAAATTACCACGTAGTGAATTCAGAGCTATGTTACATTTTTGTGAAAATCCAGGTAAAATTCAAACACGTGCAGAACTATTGAAAAAAATGACCGGACGTGAATTAAAGCCCCACGATAGAACTGTTGATGTGACTATCCGCCGTATTCGTAAACACTTTGAATCGATAGTCGATACACCAGAAATTATTGCCACCATCCATGGTGAAGGTTATCGCTTCTGTGGTGATATTAAAGAATAAATATAACATATTAAACCCCTTTTTTAGGTGTTGGGGGGGGTTAATAAATATATTAATGCCATGGCATAATTGGCACAGCACTAATAGCATTTTTAGGCGATCCATCAATTATTTTGTCTGAATAAGTTAAATAAATAAGTGCATTCCGTTGTTTATCGTAGAAACGTACTACTTGTAGTTTTTTGAAAATCAATGAAGTACGTTTTTGAAAAACAACTTGCCCCTTTTTATTATTTAATTTAATTTTGTCATCTATAATTATTGACCCAAGCTGTTCACAAGGAATTGCCGAATCAGCAGTATCTTCTGCCAGGCCGAGACCTCCTTTAATACCGCCTGTTTTTGCTCGACTCAGATAACAAGTTATATTATTAATATCCGGATCGTCAAATGCTTCAATAACAATTTTATTATCAGGACCAAAAAGTTTAAATACCGTATCAACAGAACCGATTTCTTATGCCAATATTGAATTTGGTAGAAAAAATATTATTAAAATAGATAGTAATTTTGATAAATTTCGCATGATATCAATTTTCCTTAATAACACTCATTAAATAATAAAATTATTTTTACATTATTAATATCCATAAAAATAATAAAATAGCTATATAAAGCAATTTAGTATTAAATGGATGTTTATTATAAAGTCTTTATACTATTTATAGGTGATTATTTAAACCAGGTACTTCTATGGATCAAAGCAATATTATCCGCGATTTACTGTATTGGATAGACACACATCTAGATCAGCCGCTATTTCTCGATAACGTCGTAGCTAAAGCTGGTTATTCAAAATAGCATTTACAGCGGATGTTTAAAAACATTACTCAGCAAGCTATTGGCTCTTATATCCGTGCTCTCCGACTTTCCCGTGCGGCTGTTGCTCTTAGGCTGACTAGTCGGCCAATTCTTGATATTGCACTGCAATACCGTTTTGATTCACAGCAAACCTTTACTCATGCGTTTAAAAAAACAATTTGTCATTACACCAGCTCTCTATCGTCGCAGTGAAGAGTGGTGTGCTACAAGTCTGCAACCACCAATCACTCTAGAAGAACAAAAATTACCAAATGTGTCCTTTGTCACACTAGCACCGAAACATTTAATGGGAATAGAACAAACTTGCTCATATATATTAGAAAAATGGTCTACTGCCTGTGCTGAAATGCGCCAACATTATCAAGATAAAACAAAAATTATACCTAATGAAGTTTATGGATTATATCGTGTCGTGCATAGCTCAGAAAAGGATGATGAACAAACGGTTTCATATATCACTGCAGTCGAACAACAATATGCTGATAATGAAAATAATTTATACCATTCAGTTATCATCGAAGGCGGTGATTATGCCCGCTTTACTTTTGAAGAAAAACCAACAAAAAGTGATCTACAACAGTTTTTATATATGATTTATGGTGTTTATATGCCTAATCTCAATCTAGCCCGTCGCGCGGGACACGATATAGAACATTATCAGCTGAAAGATCCTAATAATCCTTAATGTAACTACAATAATCCAGAAAACCATATGGTCTCATTTGATTATTTTGTGCCGATTAAAAGAACGCCTTCCACCAGCTAAAACGAATTGATTATAATAGTTACTCCCTAATCAAATCCAAGGGAATATTTCCCTTGGCAAAATTATTCTTACATTATTTAATTATTACCAGAGTTAAATTTGCTGTTCATCTAATGCTGGCTCCACTAAATGAGAGATATCCCCTGCGGTTTCTACTACCCAGCCATTGGCCAACCAAGGCGCTTCCTGAAAATCTACCTTTGAAATAGAGCAGTTACGTAAACGTAAATGCCTTTCAGCGTAAGTCGGCACACCCAGTATGCGATTAAGCAGTGCTCCTAACCCTATCCCATGACTAACCAATAAAGGTATACTCCCTGCTGGTAAAGAACGACACTTCTCTAGCGCAGTAAACATGCGTTCTGTTATCTCTCCCATAGATTCACCATCGGGAATACGTGCTCCAGGAGAGCCATTAACTAAATTTCGACGCCAACGCTCTTCTTCGTCACTTAACGAACTAATTGCCCGCCCTTCAAGGATCCCCATGTTCAATTCCCTTAACCGTGGCTCAAGAATAATGTTACAATGGCAAGCTTGCGCGATAATTTCTGCCGTTTTCTGAGTGCGCCCTAAGTCGCTGGATATAATGTGAGTGATGCCAATTGATTTCACTCTTTCAGCAACCAATTTAGCTTGTCTAATGCCAACTTCAGTGAGCGGGCTGTCAGATTGTCCCTGAATACAGTGAGCCACGTTCCATTCAGTTTCTCCGTGGCGAACAAGATAGACCTGTAACATAATAATTTTCCGTTATACTTCACAAAATAATATTTTAAAGGATACTAATTAATGTATAAAGTAATCGCAGCAACCGCAAATCCGGCCAAAATAAACGCTATTCATTTAGCATTTGAAGCTGTTTTTGGTGCTGGCAATTATCAAATAGAAAGTATCAATGTTAGTAGTAATGTAGCCCAAAAACCAATTGGTAATACGGAAGCCCGCACAGGTGCACGCCAGCGTGTTATGGCTTCACGTCAAGTTCGGCCTGAAGCCGATTTTTGGGTAGGTATTGAAGCTGGGGTTGAAGATGAAATGACTTTTGCCTGGATAACCATCGAACATAAACAAATTCGCGGTGAATCGCGTTCTGCCAGTATTATGTTACCTGAGCAAATTTTGTTTAGTATTCAACAAGGCCGCGAGTTAGGCGATGTGATGGCGAATATCACTGGTATGGCTAATATTAAACACAACGAAGGGGCAATTGGTTTTTTTACCAATGGTTTACTCAGCCGTACCAGTGTCTACCAACAAGCGCTTATTTTAGCATTAGCGCCTATCCAACATGAAATTTATAAAGAACTTAATGTGCTACATGACGGCTAACTCATGTCAGCGTAACCAAATCGTATAAAGAGTGGCTAAAGGTGTACATTTTACAATTTAATAAAAGATGTTTACGGCTTGAGTAACTGCTGTTCCAACCAAACTTTCACCTCTTTAGTCGCACTCTTCAGACTATTAGAACCCCGCGTGATGGTTGCAATTCCGACACCTAACTCACTTTTAAGATCTCGCTGACTCATTTCACCGTCCATTAATGCCTGAATAATCCGAACTCTAGTCCCCAATGCCACACGTTCATCTGGGGTTAAAAATAATTGTAAAATGGGTTGCTGTAACTCTTGTTGGAAAGCACTACGCAATAATTCGACAAAGCGTTGCCAATCACTATTTTCTTCTGGTTGAAGAGCTGGATCAATAAGATAGTTTTCCATAATATATACCGCCATACTATTTAACTAGTACAATAGCATAACATAAACAGCTCGGTGATGGACATAAAGAGCACTAATAGTTCATCATCCATTCGCTTTTTGTTAATATTTTAACTGATTTACCGAGAAAATATTGATAAAAAAGATTGTAGACAAGTACATTTTTAACATAACGTCGCGTTTCAGAAAATGGGATATTTTCAATAAAAGAGATAACATCTAATTTTCCGTTACTGATTGCTAACCAACGCGCCACTCTGGCAGGCCCAGCATTATAAGCAGGCACAAGCTAATACCCGATTAAATCCAAATTGCTGAAAAACTGTCTCTAGATATGCTATACCAAGCTCAATATTTTTTTCTGGATCAATGAACTTACTACTATCGGTATAATCTGCAATGCTATTCAATTTTGCCACTTGTTGTGCTGTCTGTGGCATTAATTGCATCAAACCAATCGCACCCGCAGCAGAACGCACCTGTGGATTCCAACCACTTTCTTGCCTGGCAATCGCCATGGCAAAACTTTTATTAATTTTTTATCTTTTGTGTGCCGTTCAAATTCGCGTTCCCAGGCAATAGGAAAACGCTCTGTTAAATGATCCCATAGTTTGGCAATAATTGTCGCCTGTACATTCAAATCAGCCCACCGATGTTCAAATGCATAGCGTGCTAGTTGCTGTTAGCGGATTTTTTTCTGTCTGATAAGCAGATTAATCCATTCAGCGCGGGCTAAATTTTCCTTTTTCCAAAACAACAATTCACCTATTCGCTGTACTTCAGGCAATAAATCGATATCATTTTCAGGTTTAGCGGCAACCGCAATATTTATAGGATACGGAATGTTCAATTTTTGTGCTGCAACCATAGGATAAAATCCCCTCCGTTTCACCAAGTTGAATAATATCTTTTTACCTTGTTTAGGCTTACCTTGAGCGATTAGGGTAATAACCTGCCAATATTGTCACTCTTCCTTATTTCGGCTTTCTTTAGGTAATCGCTTTAACCATTGCGCAAGAGAAACCATATCATTACTTGCCAGCGCTAAACGCACCCTTCGTTCACGTAAAGAAATTGAAGATGAATGTTGAATAACAGTATCACGCCACTTAGCTTGTTGTAGCGTCACCTCACCGAATAATTGCCAGGCGATATCATCCTTCAATTGCTGCTGTTGTAAAGGGCTCATTTTCTGTGCGTGGATAATAATCGGTATCGCAGCCTTGACCTTCTCTACCGACTGGCTGACAAAGCGGTTAAAAAAACAACAATATAACTTGTCGATTAAACACCGATGGCTTGACCAGGCTGGCAAATTTCACCACTAAAGAGGGATCTTGCTGTAATTTGGCCAAGCGCTGGCCGATAATTTGATCTTTAGTTGGCAACCGATTGACTAGGCTGGTAACCAGAGCAGCATCATTGCTTTTAATAGCTAAAAAAATACGTTGCAAAATCAATTCAGTGGTTAATTGTCCAGCTTGTTGCCAACGGGTAAAAAGCTGTTCGCACGCTTGGGGTAGTAGATAGACGTGTAACCAAATCTGTTTTGCTCCCTGCCACGCCGCTTGCTTATTACCTGTTTGCCATTTGGCATAGTAATAATTACAACGAGCAATAATCGGCCTCGGCGGTGAAGGGCTAAAAGCTAGCAGGCTATGCCATTCTTTACGCTGGGCAAGCTGATTGACAAAAACGGTAGACAACTTTTGATTGAGGGGAAAATGGGGATATTGTTTGATAAAAGTCTCAACTTGCGCTCCAGAAATGGTATTAAGATCTTGCGTCAATCGCCGATATGCCAGATAAGGATAAAGCGGATATTCGGTTAATGTTGGCATCAAACTTGCGACTCGATGATTATCATTAGCATCCCAGGCTTGCTTAATTGCCTGATAACGCTCACGTTGAGCGGTTAATGAATCACCTAGGGCATGGAAAGGTAACCAGAGTATTATCAGCAATATTATCTCTGACCACCATTTTCTCGACGCCATTATTTACTCCTGTTTAAGATAACTATTTCTATATAAAATATTATTATCCAAAACAAATATAATTACTAAACTAATTTAAGAAAATAGATCATAAAAATAAAATTCCTTAGGATTGCAAAATGACTGCCAGTACGCTTGATGAACAATATCCTACATAAAAAATTAAACTATTAATGTTAGTAAATAGGATCGTGTATAATAACCACTCAGCAACCTACCCGCTTAATTACATGGCTCATTACAATGTGAATAAGGTAATCATTTATTTTAATAAAACTTTATGCTAAAGATCTGCAATAAATTTTTGATTAGTTCTTATTAATATTATTAATCGCAATTTAGGCAAAGTTTAATTAAGTGCCTGAATATTTTCTTCAAATGAAATAAGCAACCCGTTGATATCTAAAATTATTCAATTAGCTAAAAGGTAGAATAAATTGGCACAGTTCGTCTATTCCATGCATCGAGTGGGAAAAATTGTCCCACCGAAAAGACATATCTTAAAAAATATCTCTCTTAGTTTCTTCCCAGGTGCCAAAATTGGTGTTCTTGGCCTTAATGGAGCGGGTAAATCAACATTACTTCGTATTATGGCTGGTATCGATACTGAAATTGAAGGTGAGGCACGCCCCAATCCAGGGATCAAAATTGGCTATCTCTCCCAGGAACCAAAACTTAATCCTGATCATACCGTACGTGAAGCAGTCGAAGAGGCAGTTAGTGAAATAAAAAATACTCTTACTCGCCTTGATGAAGTCTATGCGGCCTATGCTGAACCTGATGCTGACTTCGATAAACTGGCAAAAGAGCAAGGCCAGTTAGAAGCCATTTTGCAATCACATGACGGACACAATTTGGATAACCAGTTGGAGCGTGCAGCCGATGCATTACGCCTACCAGTCTGGGAGACAAAAATAGAACAACTTTCAGGTGGAGAACGGCGTCGGGTAGCTATTTGTCGTTTACTGCTGGAAAAACCCGATATGCTATTACTTGATGAACCAACTAACCATTTGGATGCAGAGTCCGTTGCCTGGTTAGAACGGTTTTTACATGATTACGAAGGAACTGTTGTTGCTATCACTCACGATCGCTACTTCTTAGATAACGTAGCAGGTTGGATCCTGGAACTTGATCGCGGAGAAGGTATTCCATGGGAAGGTAATTATTCCTCTTGGTTAGAACAAAAAGAGACTCGCTTAGCACAAGAGGCTTCCAGCGAAGCTGCTCGCCGCAAATCGATCGAAAAAGAACTTGAGTGGATCCGACAAAATCCTAAAGGCCAGCAAGCAAAAGGAAAAGCCCGTTTAGCCCGTTTTGAAGCGTTAAACAGTGTTGACTATCAAAAACGTAATGAAACCAGCGAGCTCTTCATTCCGCCAGGACCTCGTCTAGGAGACAAAGTTTTAACGGTTGAAAATCTCAGTAAATCCTATGGTGATCGGGTTTTAATTGATAACCTTAGTTTCTCGATCCCTAAAGGGGCTATCGTGGGTATTATCGGGCCAAATGGCGCGGGGAAATCAACCCTTTTTCGCATGATTTCAGGTCAAGAACAGCCTGACTCTGGCACAATAACCTTAGGTGAAACCGTCAAAGTTGCCTCAGTTGAACAATTTCGTGACACCATGGACAACAATAAAACCGTGTGGGAAGAGGTTTCCGGCGGACAAGATATTATGCGTATCGGTAATTTCGAAATTCCAAGTAGAGCTTACGTTGGACGCTTTAATTTCAAAGGGGTTGATCAGGGTAAGCGAGTTGGAGAACTCTCTGGTGGTGAACGTGGCCGTTTACACTTGGCAAAACTACTCCAGGTTGGTGGTAATATGATACTACTTGATGAGCCAACTAACGATTTGGATGTCGAAACATTACGCGCGTTAGAAAACGCATTACTGGAATTTCCTGGCAGTGCATTAGTTATTTCCCACGATCGCTGGTTTCTTGACCGTATTGCCACTCATATTATTGATTATCAGGATGAAGGAAAAATCACTTTCTTTGAAGGTAATTTTAGTGAATATGAAGATTATAAAAAACGGACATTGGGCGCTGATGCGCTAGAACCTCATCGCATCAAATATAAAAAGATGAGCAAATAAATAGCCAAATAAAATAAGGCTTGCTAAAGCGAGCCTTATCATTTAAAAATTCGGAGATTTTTCATCCATCATAAGTAGTTGCTGAACCAACTCAATACAGCGTAAAAACGCTCATCATAATTAAGCGAATCAACCACCACAAATTCCACTTGATTTTCAATCAGTAGTTCAATCAATAAATTTTGAAATGTTATACGTTCCTCATCACTACCCAAACTGCGTAATCCATCAGCAACCCATGGGGTATTATTTTCTAATAAAATAACCAGATCAAAACGATATTCATCAATTAATGCTTGCACAAAAAGATGTGGTTTCCCCTCATATCTTTTACAAAAAGCTTGGGTGATAATGAAATCATTATCGATAAAGGCAACTTTATTGGCATATTTAACGGCAAAATCAATATATTTTTCATGACCCAATGGTCAGAATATTGTAACGCCATCTCATCGCCACCTAAATGAGAGAAAACATAATCACGACCATATTCCCATGCACTGGTGGTGTTAAAATATTCGCAAGCTTATTAACTAAAGTCGATTTACCACTTGATTCCCCTCCTAATATGGCTACCTTACGCACAAAAAATGGTTTTACTTCCGTTGGAATATATGACCAATACCGAAATGGCGCTTGCCTAATTTGATTGCCACTAATATTCATAAATGTGCGCTCAGGATCAATAAGCACCACTTCTACCTCAAGATATTTTTTATAATGCACAATATCATCCACTTCTCCAGAATAAATAAATTGTGGTTGAATATTTTTGGCCATTAAAAATTTTTTCATTCCTTCGCTCCATACTTGCCAGCCATGTGAGTATGGTTCTATACCTTGCTCATCAAAGGAATGAATATAAATATTTTTTTGATATTTGAAAGTTTATAATAACCATCGTAGCCGATCGCTTACTGTCGGTTGCTGTGACATCGAACTGTCGATAAAAAGCGCCCGACCACGAGGTTCATCATGACAAAGAATGACATATAATTCATCAACTTGACTACACGCACGCTGTATCAGGTAAATATGTCCTGTATGCAATGGATAAAACTTACCAAATACCACACCAATACGTTTAGGCTTTAATGGATATTCAATATTTAAAACACGATGCAATGCAACAATTTTTCGCGCTAGGATTATTAATTTTTTCATTAATTAATTGGCTTAAATAACCTTTTGTCATGCCGCAAGCAGTCGCAATCTGTTGTAAAGTACAACCTGTTTGCTTAATAGCCAGTTTCAAATAATCAAACTGTTTCATCGCTTCTCGGGTTAATCAAAGTTTTCCATAACCGTTAATGCCTCTGACAGTTTTTTCACACCAAATAACTGCATATTGGGTAATGGTTTTTTGGGCACATTAGCATAAGGGACAATCGCTCGTTTAAAACCATGTTTTGCCGCTTCAATGATCCGTTCTTGGCCACTAGGTACTGGACGGATTTCACCCGCCAATCCAACCTCACCAAAAACCACAACATCACGCGGCAATGGACGATTACGGAAACTGGAGACTAAAGAAAAGAGTAAAGCAAGATCAGCACTGGTTTCCATCACTTTAACCCCACCAACAACATTAACAAAAACATCTTGATCCGACATCTGTAATCCACCATGCCGATGCAAAATAGCCAACAAAAGCGCTAATCGATTCTGCTCTAAACCGACAGCAACGCGTCGCGGATTAGCTAGCATTGAATAGTCCACTAGCGCCTGAATTTCCACCAGCAATGGTCGCGTTCCTTCCCAAACAACCATCACCGAGCTGCCCGAAGTGATCTCTTCTGCTCTACTGAGAAAAATAGCCGATGGATTACTCACTTCCTTTAACCCTTTTTCCGTCATGGCAAATACACCCAATTCATTAACCGCACCAAATCGATTTTTATGACTTCTTAAGGTACGAAATCGTGAATCTGCTTCACCATCGAGCATTATCGAACAGTCAATACAGTGTTCAAGTACTTTCGGGCCGGCCAAAGAACCATCTTTTGTGACATGCCCTACCATGATAATGGCGATCCCTCGTATTTTAGCAAATCGGGTAAGATAAGCCGCAGTTTCTCGGACTTGTGCCACACTACCAGGTGATGACTGTATATCCGCGATATGCATGACCTGAATAGAATCAATCACCATCAATTTTGGCTGTTCCTGCTCTGCAATCAAACAAATCTGCTCAATACTGGTTTCAGATAACATATTGAGATTATCGGACGGTAACCCTAATCGATGCGCTCGCATCGCCACTTGCTGTAAAGACTCCTCACCGGTGACGTATAAAGTTTTCATCTGCGATGAAAGCCGACATATAGTTTGCAAAAGCAATGTGCTTTTACCAGCTCCTGGGTTACCACCAATTAAAATCGCGCTACCAGGTACCACACCACCACCGAGAACACGATCAAATTCTTTGAAATCAGTAGAAAAACGTGGCAATGCTTCTAAACTAATGGCAGACAATTTCTGTACTTGGTTACCTGCAGCACTACCGGCATAACCATTAAGGCGTTCTGCTCGCGAGGTAGAACTGGCAGCTAATCTTACCTCTGTGATCGTATTCCAGGTATGACAAGCGATACATTGACCTTGCCAGCGTGGATAATCTGCACCACATTCATTACAGACAAATGCTCTTTTTATTGTTTTTGCCACCGTTATTGCCTCTTTTATTTATTGATTTGATCGTTAACGCTCTTCATGCTTTAAGCCACCACTTAAAACACAAAGTACACCCATCAAATCTGCATGTTGAATCGCTACTTTTGCCCTAGCCTGTACTTTAGATTGAGCATGATAAGCAATACCCAATCCCGCCTTACGGATCACTTTTACATCATTTGCGCCATCACCAATAGCAACGGTTTGCTCGATTGGAATAGAGAATTGTCTAGCTAATTTTATTAAGGTTTGTGCTTTGACTTTAGCATCTACAATGTTGCCATTCACCTTACCGGTCAATTTGTTATCTTTAATTTCAAGTTTGTTAGCCACCGCAGCGGTTAATTTTAATTTTTCCTTCAAATAATTAGTAAAAAAATTAAATCCACCTGAAACAATAACAACATGCCAATCAAATGCCTGCAACTTACGGACAAGACTGGTTAAGCCTGGTGTCAGTGGCATATGCTCTAATACATTTTGCAAAATTTGCATGTCGGCTCCAGCAAGTAACTTAACCCGAGCTTTTAAACTTTCACTAAAATCAATTTCCCCTTGCATTGCGCGTTCTGTAATTTCAGCAACCTGCTGGCCAACTCCCGCCAAACGAGCAATTTCATCAATGCATTCGATCTGAATTGCCGTTGAATCCATATCCATCACCAACAAGCCTGGCACACGTAAACGGGGAATATTACCCAGCGGTACAACATCTAAACCACACTCTTCAGCTATTTTCTTTATTTTTGCGCTTAAGCTACCCGCGATACGAACGACTTGATAATCATCAATACGCCAAGAAGAAACAATCACAATCGCATTACCAGAGCGTTGTTGAAATTGACTGATACGTTGCTTATTCAGTCCTCGTCCATAAAGCAACCAACCACTATCCCCAGCCCGATAATCCAAAGGCATAACCTCTTCACCACTTAGTGAAAGCGGTAATCCAGGCCATTTTTGGATCTCATTAGGCAAATAACAATAGGTTAAACTCGTCGACATTAATTCATACTCCTGTCATCCAATCACGACAATTAGCCAACAAAAAAAACGGCTTTTCAAACTATCCTATCATCTTAACTTCTGGCAATATGATAATGAACTAAGTTTAAAAGAGCCGATTATGATTAAAACGAAATTAAAGTTTCGATTACATAAAACTGTTATCATTTTAATTTGCCTCTTCTTGCTCATTATTCTAATCCAAAAGGTTAGTTATTTTAGTCAGTTACATCAGAAAACCAGAGTCGAGCAATTTAAAGAATTGGCTCATACACATGCTGAACAAGTTGCTTTTAGCTTATCCAATTATATACAAAGTGATGGTAAGAATTTTAATAATAAACAGATCCTGGCCATTCTTAATCAATTAACAATTAATGAACATATTCTCGATGCAAGTGTTTATCTTAATGATGGAACCAAAATTCAGCATACAGGTGAAAAAGTTGCTTTACGACAGCGGTTATCCCTTAATCACCCTCCATGCCACAACTATGTTATCTATCAATTGGTTGTTCCAATCTTCGATACCAAAAAACCAAAAGGCTTTTTACGTTTAACCATTGATGCTCATCAATTTAGTATAGGATTTAAACAAATAGATAATATGGCTAATTTATTAAGGATTATGTTACTTTTAGCACTCACTATCGGTTTTATTCTGGCTAATATTTTATCTAAATCAATTTCAATACACTGGCCAAAGTTACCTTTTTTATCAATAAGCAATAGTCGCTCGGCAAACAATCAGCAAAAGAAATAAAAATTGCTAAAAAGAAAGCAGATTAAAATTTAATGATTTATTTTTAATCCAGTAATAATACTGATTCTAACGCAATTTCAACCATCTCATTAAATGTCGTTTGCCGTTCTGCTGAAGTTGTCTTTTCGCCTCGACGAATATGATCAGAAACCGTACAAATAGTTAGTGCCTTGACACCATATTCCGCCGCAATGCTATACATACCAGCAGCTTCCATTTCCACCCCCAAAATGCCATATTTTTCTATTTTATCAAAAACTTGCGTTTTAGGCGTATAAAAAAGATCAGTAGAAAAAATATTATCTACCAGAACGTTTAGATTCTTTGCTTTAGCCGCAGTTATAGCATTATGAACCAGCTGATAATCCGCAATAGCCGCAAAATCATTACCATCAAATTTTAGTCGATTAACTTTAGAATCGGTGCATGCTCCCAGGCCGATAATAATATCGCGTAACTTTACTTGATGGCTAATAGCACCACAGGATCCTACTCGCATTATTGTTTTAACACCAAAGTCAGTAATTAGCTCTTTCATGTAAATTGAACAGGAAGGGATCCCCATACCATGTCCCATCACAGAAATGCTACGACCTTGATAATTACCAGTAAAACCTAACATACCACGAACATCATTTACCTGACGGCTGTCGGTCAAATAATTTTCTGCAATATGTTTTGCGCGTAGAGGATCGCCTGGCATCAGCATAACTTCCGCAAAATCGCCCAACTCAGCATTAATATGTGGGGTGGCCATAAATAAATTTCCTTTTATTACTTATCGATAAAATCGGGAATATGAACAAATATTACCCATCATACTTAAAATAGAGTTTTGCCATATGCCATCGGCGATAAACCAAAGTATTGCGCAACGGTTTGACCAATATCAGCAAAGGTCTGTCGATGACCTAGTACCCCAGGTTTTACTTTCGGACCATAAATTAAAATAGGAATATTTTCCCGCGTATGATCAGTTCCTGGCCAGGTCGGGTCACAACCATGATCTGCGGTAATAATCAAAGCATCCTCATTCTCAATTAATGCCAGCATTTCAGGTAAAAGACTATCAAATAACTCTAGTCCGGCCGCATAACCCGCAACATAACGACGATGTCCATATGAAGAATCAAAATCAACAAAATTAGTAAACACAATGGTATTGTCGGCCGCTTTTTTGATCTCCTCAAGGCTTGCCGCAAATAGCGCTTCAATACCGGTTGCTTTCACTTGCTTAGTAATGCCGACATTGGCATAAATATCTGCAATTTTGCCAATTGAAACCATCTGGCCGGCTTTTTCTTCAACCAGTTTTGCAGGATGGTTGGTGCAGGTGGTTCAACTGAATAATCTCGACGATTACCGGTACGCTGCAAACAGCCAGCTTTATTGCCGATAAAAGGACGAGCAATAACACGTCCAATATTATAAGCACCTTCATCTAGCGTCTTTCTCGCTATTTCGCAAAGCTGATAAAGATTTTTAACCCCAAAAGCCTCTTCATGACATGCTATCTGAAAGACTGAATCGGCTGAAGTATAGAAAATAGGTTTACCTGTTTTCATATGCTCTTCACCTAATTGATCCAAGATCACCGTGCCTGACGAGTGACAATTTCCCAGATAACCGGGCAAATTAGCCGCTTCAACTAACATATCCAATAATTGTTGCGGAAAACTATTTTTTTGCTGTTTAAAATATCCCGTTCAAATAAAACCGGTATCCCCCGGCAATCTCCCAATGACCTGATGGGGTATCTTTGCCGGAAGATAACTCACTCGCAAAACCATAGGCACCGATAATCTCAGCGTCTTCATCCAGGCCGATTGGAAATGTTCCTGATGACCCCTCAGCGGCTTTTGCTAACCCTAAACGCGATAAATTGGGCAAAAAAAGTTTACCTTTACGACCCTTATCAGCCTTCCCTTGCGCACAAGCGGTCGCAATATGGCCTAAAGTGTTCGCCCGAGCATCACCAAATCTATCCGCATCCGGCGTAGCGTCAATACCAAAAGAATCAAGCACCATAATGAATACACGTTTCATAACTACCCTTGGTTAGTCCAAATTCAATTAATCCATTATTAAACAAAAAATAACGCATTCCATAATTCGAGCTCATAATAACTATTTACTATCGTCAATAAATACAAAATACTAATCGATGCTATTATCTAAAAACTTCTTTTATTAACGATCATTTATTAACAATCATTTTCATAGATTATTAAAATAGACATTTTCATTTTTCTGCCAGCCAATAATTACTGAAACAGTGCATAAAAAGATCAATAAAAATTAATAGTCGCCAGTAAAATTATCTATTGGGCATCCTAATGTATTTAATAGACTAGACAATAAGCTTGACGCCCCAAAACGAAAATGACGAATATTTACCCCTTCTTTCCCATGATTCGATCGGCTAAAACCAGATATTGGGCAGCTTCTTCTACCGTACGAACGCCACCTGCCACCTTACAACCCACCTGACTAGCAACGTCCATATCTCGAATAACTTTAAGTATAATTTCAACATTCTCTAGGATGGCATTTATCGCAACCTTACCCGTTGATGTCTTAACAAAATCAGCGCCGGCAGCAATAGCAATTTCTGCTGCCTGTCGAATAAGATCAGACTGTTTTAATTCACCGGCTTCAATAATAACTTTCAGTAAGACACCTCTCGGTAGACAAACTTCTTTACACGCTTTAACCAGGTCAAAACCAATTTGCTTATTACCGGTTATTAATGCTCGATAGGGAAAAACAACATCAACTTCGTCTGCCCCATAAGCAATAGCAGCTTGTGTTTCAGCTGTAGCAATCACAACATCATAACCACCAAATGGAAAATTAGTTACCGTGGCAATGCGAATATTCGGGGTTTTTTGTTCGGTTAGCATCTTACGTGCTAATGGAATAAAGCGAGGATAAATACATATCGCGGCAGTATTGCCTTGTGCGATTTTGGCTTGATGGCATAAAATCTTCACTTTTTCATCAGTATCGTCATCATTTAGCAGAGTTAAATCCATCAAATTTAATGCGCGTTGTGCAGCAAGTTTTAATTCCATCATATAATTCTCAAAGATACTGACATTATTGCTTCAGCGATTAAACAATTGTTCAATGTTTAATATACCAAGCAGATTAATTTACATAATCGCTAACGATAAAAAGAAGCCTGCAATAGTGGCACTCATCAAATTAGATAACGAACCGGCTAATACCGCTTTCAAACCTAATCGAGCAACATCTTTACGACGGTTCAGGGCGATTCCACCTAAACCACCCAGTAATATGGCTACTGACGCTAAATTAGCAAAACCACACAATGCAAAAGAGATTATGGCTTTAGTATGTTCAGAAAGTACTTGCTTACCGGCGGCAATAACTTCACTATCTGGTTTTAAGTATTCGCCAAAATTCATATATGCAACAAATTCATTGACCACTAACTTTTTCCCAATGAACGAACCGGCAATTGTCGCTTCATGCCAGGGTATACCAATCAAATAGGCAATTGGCGCAAAGATCCAGCCTAAAATCAATTCTAATGATAAGCCTGGTATATGGATCCAGCCACCAATCACCGACAAAATACCATTAAGTAACGCTATCAATGCAACAAATGCCAGCAACATCGCACCGACATTTAAAGCAAGTTGCATGCCGGAAGAAGCGCCAGTGGCGGCAGCATCAATAATGTTAACTGGGCGTTCTTCGCCGCTCGCCACACTGACCATATTCACTGCATCGTGAGTTTTCTCTGTCTCCGGTACCATCAATTTGGCAAATAACAATCCCCCCGGTGCTGCCATAAAAGATGCTGCGATCAGATATTCCATTGGCACCCCCATTTGCGCATAGCCGGCCAATACCGAGCCAGCAACCGAAGCTAATCCACCACACATAACAGCAAATAATTCAGAGTTTGTCATGGTGGCAATATAGGGTCTGACAACCAAAGGCGCCTCTGTATGACCGACAAAAATATTAGCGGTCGCTGATAATGACTCAGTACGTGAGGTGCCTAATATCCATTGCAAAAGTCCACCTAAGATTTTGATAAAAAACTGCATAATACCAAGATAATAAAGTACGGCTATCAATGACGAGAAGAAAACAATGACCGGTAAGACACGTAAGGCAAAAATAAAACCACCACCGCCAAACAGTTCAAACATTTTATTAGAGACTAAACCACCAAAGACAAAATCCATGCCAACTTGTCCATAACCAATCACACTAGAGACTGCATCTGATACAGTTTCCAAAGTGCGGCGACCGGCAGGGATATAAAGAACAAATGCGCCAATTGCCATTTGAATAACAAAAGCACCAGATACGGTACGGAATTTAATTGCCCGACGGTTACTGGAAAAAATGATAGCGATGAAAATCAATACTACCATCCCTAGCAGGCTCATAATGAGTTGCATGAATAATATCCCTTTGTATTATATAACAAATGAAAATTTATATAGTTTAAAAAATAAGCTGCCAGTTTAATGCGCAGACATTATAACGATTTCGCATTAATAACTGACAGTCGGTATCACAAATAATCATAACGAAAAATCACGAAAAAATAAATTTTGCGACACATATTCACTTACGAAAAGCGATATTGCCGGCAAAAATTATCTAAAAAATACCATAATTATAATTAAATAACTTATTGGTATGATTATTTAGCCATATTAGTCTGCTCTTTTTTAATATTAAAGAGTTGTAAACTATTATTATAAAGCTGTGTTGCAATTTCCTCTGCTGACTCTTGCCGAAGGTTACATAGTGCCTCAAATACCAAACCTATTCTTTCAGGACGATTAACCTGCCCCTGAAATCCAGCTAATGGCATATCAGGGGCATCAGTTTCAAGTACTAATGACGACAGCGGCAATTGCGCAGCTACTACTCTGGTTTTCTTAGCCCGTTGATAGGTGATAACGCCACCAATACCGATAAAATAACCTAAACGGATAAAAGCATTCGCTTGCGACAAACTGCCTGCAAATCCATGAATGACTCCCTTTTTCGGCACGTCAAATCGTCTTAATAAAGCAGCTAGTTGATCAATGACTTTTACGCGAATGAAGAATAACCGGTAAATCATACTGTTTAGCCAGCTGTAATTGCTGGATCAGCAATGCTTGTTGTTGCTTAACCGCAGCATTAGTAACAAAATAATCTAAACCTATTTCACCAATAGCAACACATTTATTGCTGTTTTGCTGCAATAATGCCACTAATTTAGCAAAATGATCAGGTAAAAAATCTGCTATATACAAAGGATGAAAACCTAATGCGGCATACAAATGCGGATATTGTTGTGCCAGTGAATATACTCGCTCAAAATTCTCAATACCAACCGCCGGGACAATGATATCAGTCACGCCAGCTTTCACCGCGCGCGAAAAACTATCTTCAATATCATGGATAAAAGGAGGAAAAACAAAATGACAATGGATGTCAACGAACATCAATGGCTAATCCTACATCACCTGATTTTGGTTCTTCATCTTGTTGATTAGAAATTATCTCAGCAGACAAAGATGCCGAATTTGCAACCTGATCATTTTCAATAGAATACGGGTAAGATGCTAAATTATCAGTAGAAAAATAGTGTTTTAAACTAGTTAAAAAATAGCTGCCACATTGACGCCCAGAATGATAATCAGTCTCTAAGGTTGAAGCACGGCTACCTAATGCACAACTCATTAAAGGTTTCGGTGGATAAATTTCGAAAATTTAGATACCTGGTGGTGGTGCAGCAATAAATTTTTGTGTCTGTTGATAGCTTTTAATATGTACTTTTATCATCTTAGCCATCCGCCGTATATTGCGGTGTTCCAACCAGCGAGTCATCCTCTTTAACCATTCAGATGTATAATAAATTCCCGAAGGAACCGTTCTAATTACCACAATTGTTTTTACCCCACGACGATAAGCTTCTTCAACAGGAATTGAAGCCGTTATACCACCATCATGATAAAGCGCCCCATTAAATACCGCTCCCTGGCGATAAAAGCCGGGGATAGCACTTGACGCCCAAATAATATCTAGCCAACTATCTTGTGTTGATTGAAAATAAACCGGACTAAAATCCTCGTAGCGACATGCACTGATTAAAAATTGACGCCCGCTGTCTAAGTAAGACAATCCAGTAGAGAAATCAAGGGGTAATTCACGGGAGGTAATATCAATTAGCCAATCTAAATCAATCATATGACCACCACGAATAAAACGTAGTGGATTAAAAAATTGAGATTTAGTGGTATAATCAGTGCTCACCTTACGGGCATAACCACGCTGTTGGCAAAGATAGGCCGATAAATTTTGTGCGCCGGCCGATGTCCCTATCATGATGTTAAATGGGTTGAAACCAACACAGAGAAATTCATCCAATACACCGGCGGTAAAAATACCACGCTGTCCACCCCCCCTCACAGACTAATGCTATTTTACCGAGAAAATGCATTATTATCGAAGGCTAAAGGCTCAATATTACCCAATGTGACTGATATATGTCTTCCCATATTCCTTTCCCCCTTAAAACTGATAGTAGACCCTCTAAATACAATCTGCTATTCAAAATCTACTATTGGGTTTAATAGTAAGATTTTTAGCGGCTTAAAAATTTAGGAGAAACCAATAAATACAGCAATTGAAAAATAGTCATACCCCCACTAATAAGAAGTGAGGGTAATGTAATAAAAAATCAATATGCCATAAATTAATGCTCACGCGTTTTGCAGAACCGAACCTCAGGGTAGCGTTCGCGGGTTAGATTAAGATTTACCATCGTTGGGGCAATATAACTGAGGTTATCGCCACCATCTAAAGCCAGGTTTTGTTCATTTTTACGTTTGAACTCTTCTAATTTTTTTACGTCATCACATTCGATCCAACGTGCGGTTGACTCATTTACTGGCTCATAAATAGCTTCAACATTGTATTCACTCTTCAAGCGCGCTACCACCACATCAAACTGAAGCACACCAACAGCACCAACAATAAGATCATTATTGGCTAAAGGGCGAAATACCTGAACCGCACCCTCTTCGGATAACTGAACCAATCCTTTAAGTAACTGTTTCTGCTTTAACGGATCACGTAAACGGATGCGTTTGAATAGTTCAGGCGCAAAATTAGGAATACCGGTAAATTTTAACACCTCTCCCTGGGTAAAAGTATCACCAATCTGAATAGTGCCATGATTATGCAAGCCAATGATATCACCTGGAAACGCTTCTTCAACATGGGAACGATCACCGGCCATAAAAGTAAGCGCATCTGAAATAACCACCTCTTTTTTATTTCGTACCTGATAAAGTTTCATACCTTTTTGATAACAACCAGACACAATCCGCAAAAAAGCCACTCGATCACGATGTTTGGGATCCATATTGGCTTGTATTTTGAACACAAAACCAGAAAATTTTTCTTCCTGAGCATTAACAATACGACTATCAGCCTGCCGAGGCATGGGAGTTGGCGCCCAATTGACCAAACCATCTAACATATGATCAACACCAAAGTTACCCAAAGCGGTGCCAAAAAAGACGGGTGTTAACTTGCCTTGTAAAAATGCGTCTAAATTGAATTCATGAGAAGCACCCTTTACTAGTTCTAGCTCTTCTCGTAACTGAGCAGCAAAATCGTCTCCAATAACTTTGTCCAATTCGGTATTATTTAATCCTTTAATAATAACAACGTCTTGAATAGCATGCCCTCGCCCACTCTGATATAAAATAGTTTCATCACGATAAAGATGATAAACCCCTTTAAATAACTTGCCACAACCAATTGGCCAGGTAATCGGGCTACAAGCGATACTCAATTCACTTTCAACCTCATCCATTAATTCCATTGGATCGCGAATATCGCGATCCAATTTATTCATAAAGGTTAAAATAGGTGTATCACGTAACCGTGTTACTTCCATCAATTTACGCGTACGATCTTCAACGCCTTTAGCTGCATCAATCACCATCAAACAACAATCGACCGCCGTTAAAGTCCGATAAGTATCTTCCGAAAAATCCTCATGCCCTGGGGTATCTAGCAAATTAATCAAGCAATTTTGATAAGGAAATTGCATTACCGAAGTGGTAATCGAGATCCCGCGCTGTTTTTCCATTTCCATCCAGTCAGATTTTGCATGTTGATTCGAACCACGCCCCTTCACTGTGCCCGCTTTTTGAATAGCTTGGCCAAACAACAGTACTTTTTTCTGTGATCGTGGTTTTCCCTGCATCAGGGTGAGAAATGATAGCAAAGGTTCTGCGCCGCGCTATTTTCTGACAAAAATTATTCTCTTTCATTATAACTACCCAACATACACAACACAACACATACACATACACATACACATACACATACACATACACATACACATACACATACACATACACATACACATACACATACACAACATGATGTATAAAAATTGGCGAAAATTCTACACTGACAAAGCCATTTTGAAAACAATTACTAACTCATTAAAAAATATTTTTTAGTTAACCGATAAAATTAAATATAAAAAAAGTAAAGAAAATTGTTTTTAACTAAATATAGATGATTTAATTAAACCAGAAAATCTATTACTGATTATATTAAAGTCACTAATTAAAATATTTATTAGAATAAACAAGACGATTAAATGAAAATTTTTACATAATATGTCATATATTAACATATTACTCTTATAATACATATGATTAATAGTTATTAAGAATAATGTTAATAAATAATCGATTAATATTATTACCAAATGGTGTTCTTTACTATTTTATTTTATAAGCCTCTTTTTGCTAATATTTTTGCATGATTGACATAAATTTAAGGGACATCATATTTATTTGAAAAAAATCCAGCAATTTGATTAACGATATCAAAATGATCCATATTATAATCATCACGGATTAATTTACCTAACCGCATACTATAACGTTCTACAAGCCCTTTTCTTTTTCTTTTTCTTTTTCTTTTTCTTTTTCTTTTTCTTTTTCTTTTTCTTTTTCTTTTTCTTTTTCTTTTTCTTTTTCTTTTACAAAAATTTTATTCAACTATCGCAATGGTAGATGAGAAATATCAAACATATTTATTCCTATATCAAGCAATGAATTTTTAATAAAACTACCGTATGAATAGTAATGCACACCATTAACAACCTCATCACCTTCCCCTCCCCATTCTGTTGGCAAACCTTGCGGATATTTTTTATTAAATTCATTGACCACTTTTGTCGTCAATGATTCTAATGCCTTGACACCGTCTTCCGGTTTCAATGTACCCGATGACAAAAGAGAAATAAATTTGAAAAATACTTCAGCAGTAGTGGTAACCAATCTTTCTGTTAACATGCCTGTTAGCAAAATTTTTTATAATAATATCAACTATTTAATAACAATAATTAACTCCGTTCATTGTTGTTACTGAAGCAATACTGGCTGGATAATTTGCAGCAACATAACGTGAATATAAAGCCCCTTGACTATAAGCAATCAAGTTGACTTTTTCACAGCCTGCTTTTCTTTTGATCTCATCGATGAATTCCCAAAGTTACTCTCCATTTACTTCATTTGAATTAGCTCCAGACAACGTAGGTATATATACATTATAACCTTGTGCTTGCAATCGACTTTCAATAGCAAAAAAATATGAATAGCCAGCTATTCTATCAAAACCAAAGAATCCATGAACTAAAATAATAGGATATTTCGTCGACATAATCTCTCCTTATTAAGGTAATTTAATATTAAAAATAGATTCTAATACTTTATAAAAATAATTAATTACAAAATAGGATTATCACATTAGACAATTTATGCTGATAAAAGGTAAGCTAAATAATATTATATAACAAGCAACTTAAACTAACTGATATAAAAATTTAAATTAATATTTAATAAGTTAATATTATTTATGAAAGTGAGTAATATAAATTTAATCATTACCTAATAAAAATATGAAATAACATAAAAATGCCATCAATTTAAGATGGCATTGAAAAAACATTTCTAAAAAAGGTAATGAGTTTAATAACAGCAAGCAAGATAAATCATCACCATAATTAAATTTATCAATTAACTCATCAAGCTGTTGGTGTAAATTAAAAGTATGCTGAATTACGGTCGAATAATGACAAAACATTAATTGAATACTCTCCATTGACACCTCAATATCATAAACTGACTGGACAGACAATAATGTTTTAATATAAAAATAATCAACAATATAATAGTAAAGTGATCGTAAACTCTTTTTTAAATCATATAAACCAAATTTTTCATTATATATTCGATAAAGAAAATAGTTCTTTAATACATATGGTTCAGCTAAGCAACTAGTTGATAGAATTTTTTGCCATTCACTATCCAGTTTTTCCCAATTAACCGCCATATTTTCATTTAGCGATTCTGATTCTAAATCAAAAAAATGCATGGTTTTGCTAAAAGCCGGTAATAAATAATGTTTAGAGCGAGCTGTGGTAGTAAAAAAACGTGACATAATCAATAATAAAGAAAACTTTAACTGATGCCCGACTGAGGATGTTAGCTGTTTTCTCTGTTGATATATTTCTCCATTAATTAATCCTTCCACTAATGACATAAATATATTTTCAACTTTTGGATAATTTGCTTCTATTTGATAATCAATTGATTGTAAAAACACAATAAACTGCGTAAGCGCATAAAGGTTATCTTCAATAAAAGAAAGGACTTTCAGCCATAATTAAATGACTACAAAATAGCTGTATAATTTGATGCTCTTGCGTCATCACTGTACTTTGATCAATCACTCGTTTCTCAGTAATTCTAACTTTTTCAAACACCGTGTTCTCTTCATATTTCATCAAATCCGGCTGAAATAACACTAAGCGAACTACCTCTGGGCAAGAAAAACTTAACGAATGTTGCGTATAACCATCAAATTGCGTTTTTAATCTCGGGTAAGTCTGGCAAGTGTAGCTTAATGCGCTGGGTCCTAACATTTTGTAAATCCCACACAATTTGTCACCACCAAAAAATAGACATTTGTCCTCTTTATCAAGTGCAATAAAAGAGTATTTGTTAATACCACTAACTTTAGGATATTTAATCAGATGTTTATCAGTGATCTCTTTGATCTCAATTTGATGGGCAGTTTTATATTTTTTATAAGTCTTCTTATCAATGGTTAATCGTCCAACCATGACAACAATGAGACAAACACTGATCGCCTATACATTTAAATTTTTTATAAAAAAGCGGGATAATTTCTCTATGTTGTTTCATTACAAATAGGCCTATTAAGCGAATATTGATACACAAATTACCACTTCATAGCGCTTATCAATGGTACTATTATCGAATCTAAACTATTTTTTTATCTTAATTAAGTATTTAAATTTATAAGGCAAGGATACTATCAGGCAAAATAGTTAACGCCATAACCACCGCATCTTCACCCTTTTTTGTCGCCGGATAATAATTTTTTCTTATTGTGACAATATGAAAACCCAGTTTTTCATATAGCTGAATTGCCCCATGATTTGATTGCCGGACTTCCAACCATAAAGTTTTGATATCTTTGGTTGCCAAATGTTCGATCAAATAGCGTAGTAAACATTCACCATAACCTTGTCCTTGATAATCAGGATGAATAGCAATATTAAAGAGGGTTGCCTCATCTAACAGAGATTGTGTGATAACGAAACCAACAAATTGATTTTTAAGACTAATTTTTAAATTAATATATTGCTTTCCTTGATTACTGTAGAATACCTTTTCACTCCAAGGAAAAGCATGACTCATGTTTTCAATAGCAAAAGCAGAGACTAAATCAGTTTGTTCTAAATTCGAAATTATTTTCATGCTGGCATATTTGCGCCCACAAAGCGCGTTTTGACTGAGGATCAGAATAAATTTCTGGCAATGGTAAAGTATGAATAACCCATGTTTTTGAACTAACTGGTAATTGCTTGCCTATGATCCAGCAAGGCCAAAGAATTTCTTTTGGTAACAGCGATACCTCTTTAGTTAATAAACAGCATACCTGACGACAGTCTATCATCATCGCTCGTAAAATATCTTTGACAAAAAGGTTACCTAAATCAATGCGTTCATCAGCTATGATAATCAATTGGGTAGCGTCAGGAATACACACTGCATGTTCACCACGTAGTAGCGCAGGATCACGTAATGTCCATTGCACAATTCCCATCTGCTTTAGTAATTGATCTCTAATCGTCATCAAACTACTCCACCACAATATATACCGAGCCACCTTATCAAACCGAGCTATATAAATCAAAATAATAACATTGCAAAACCTAGCAATATAAACACCATTACTCATTCTCTCTAACTATATTTATTTGCTGAATCTAAACTGCAAATAAATAGGGTAAATAGACAAATTATTAAGTTCTCAAGAAACAATATGATCACTAAATAGTAGATAATAAGTAACCATTGGATTGAAATCTAATAATAGTGATACAATCGCGATAATAAGTTCATATCTCACAAATTTATCAAAATTTACGATTCTATGAGCAATATTTTTTACGCTTACGGCGAATATTTTCCTTTTATAGTTGGTAAAAGGAAACCTAATCTAATACAGGAGCCAACATTTATGTCTTCACTGACGCCCGCTAGTGAAGTGATTTTACGCCATGATGAATATTCTATCGGCCGTCGTGTTTTAATGGCTGGTAACTTACAAGATAATATTAGCACTGAAATTTTACATATTTTAACTAATCAATATCACTACTGGCTATCATTTAATAAAGCGCTAGGCGAAAGAGTCCATTATGACTTAACGCTTGAAAAAACAGTGGCAAGACAATTTAATACTCTGATCTATTTTTGGCCTAAAAACAAGCAATAAGCCCATTTTCAACTACACAATATTTGCTCAGTTTTACCAGTAGGTAGTGATATTTTTATTGTTGGTGCAAATCGTAGTGGTGTAAATAGCGCCGATAAAATTCTAGAAGAAATAGGCAGTGTACGCAAAATTGATGCAGCACGGCGCTGTAGCCTCTATTATTGCCAGCTAGAAAAACAACCTCACTTTCATTTAAATGATTGGTGGAATATCTATAAGGTCGCTGATATATCTATCAAAACCCTATCTGGCGTATTTAGTCAACAAGCGCTGGATGCCGGAAGTCAACTACTTCTTTCTACATTTGATAAACCTATCAAGGGTAAATTATTAGATATCGCATCCGGCTCCGGTGTGCTTGCAACGGTTATTGGCAAGAGAAACCCTGGCATAAAATTGATTCTCTGCGATACTCATGCTGCGGCGGTCACATCCTCTATTGAAACCATAAAAATAAATGGCTTAACTGGCAATGTTATAGCAAGTGATATCTACTCTGCGATTGAAGATAGTTACGACTGGATAATTGGCAACCCATCGTTTCATGATGGATTAAAAACGGATTATTCAGCCGCTGAAGCGATCATCAAACAAGCATCAAATCATCTAAAACCAGGTGGAAAATTTAGAATGGTTGCCAATGCCTTCTTACCTTATCCAGATTGGTTAGATAAAGCGTTTAGTCGCCATGAAATACTTGCTCAAACAGGTAAATTCAAGGTTTATCAAGCCAGCAAATTTCGTTAAATCTGATACGATAAGTTTTTAGCAAAATAATTAATTATTTGAACAACATTGTTACCACTTTCGTTTTAAGCAAATGAGAGATGAGAATGGAAGTCGGTAACAATATTTAACTGCAACTTTATTTAGCATAAATAATTCATTTTCAAATGGCAAAGGACGATGAAGATAACGATTTAAATCATCTCTCTGTCATTGGCATTTCAATTATTATTTAATGAATAACTAATTATATATTTTTATCACTTTCAGGATTAATTTGTTCAGCGCGGTTTTCACTTACATCTTCTAATACATGATAAGCGATTGCACAAAAAAGCGAATTTAATCTTTTCATATCCCCTAGTAAACTAACATGTAAGTTGCTGGTATCGAGACTTTGTACATTTAGCTTATGTAGGCGCTCAACATGCACATAAGCATAACGTTGATTTAATAATCGGAATCGATGTTTAGCTCTTCGTAATCGACGTGCATTATCTATGTCTCCAGATACGAATACCGACATAGCTAAACTCAAATTATTCTGCAATCGTTCCATCAGAGTATTCAGTTCTTTAGTACCGGCAGGGGAGAAAAAATGTTGCTTATCAAATATTTTTTAACCACTTCTATTGCCATACGATTAATGATGGTGGCTGATTGCTGTAAATTCAAAGCAGTATCAATAATTTCAGCCCAGCGACGAGAATCAGCTTCCCCTAGTTGATTTTGCTGAATTTGAGCCAAATAGAGTTTAATACTACTATGTAGCATATCGATCTCTTCTTCCAGGTGTGTAATATAACGCCGCTGTATTTTATTGCCCTTTAGAACTTCAGCCAAACGTTGAACCATTTGCTCAACAATATCCCCCATACGTAGTGTCTCTCTTACCGCATTGGCAATCGCTAATGAAGGTGTCTCCAACGCCGCTTTATCTAAATAACGAGGTGCAAAAACCTCGATCTCTACAGGAGAAATAGGAATAATACGTTGGCATAAACGCGACATGAATTCGACAAATGGCAGCATAACTAAGCAACGCAGTAAATTATAAAACACATGAAAATAGATCACCACTTCAGAGGCATTAAAATTATAATGACCAATCCAGGCAGCTAATGGTTTAATCCAGGGTAAAATAATTATTGCGCCAATAAGCTTGAATAATAAACTGCCTAAAGCCACTTGCCGTGCCGATCCGCTTTGCTGGCTACTACCTATCATAGCTAATAAACCACTACCGATATTAGAGCCAATAACAATCGAGAGGCTGATATAAAGCGGTACGAGTCCTTCTACACTTAATGTTGCTGTCAACAAAACCGCTGCCAGACTGGAATAGGTGAGCATAGCAAATACCGTACCAACTAGTAGTGCTAAAATGGTATCACCGCTTAAAGAGGTAAAAATTGATTGGATAGCGGATGCATGAGTAATTGGTGTTGCTGAACCAACAATAAGCTTTAAAGCTAATAAAATCAGTCCTAGGCCAATAGCAACTCGCCCTAATTGACCAGAACGATTTTTTTTCTGACTTAAGAAAAGTAATAACACCAAATAAAATTAACAATGGTGATAACCATACCAAATCAAAAGTTAACACCCGGGCCATTATCGCAGTACCGACGTCAGCACCCAACATAATAACCATAGCTGGCGTCATAGAAATTAAACCTTGTGCCACAAAAGAAATAACCAATAATGCCGTCGCATTACTACTTTGTACTAAAGCAGTGACACCAATACCCGCCAAAAATGCGCGCGATTTTTTACCGATACTTTTGCCTAATATTCGGCGTAAATCGCTACCGAAAACTCGCATAATACCAGTTCGGACAATATATGTGCCCCATACCAATAAAGCCACTGATGATAATAATTCAATTAATGTTAACATTAATTATCCATACTATTTGTCTACAACTCATTATATTCATATTGGCTCTTTTATATTAGCATTTGCAACCATTTGTTCACTTTATTTAAATGCTTTATTAAAAAATGTTATTTTTTTCTTTTAATAAAAATGATATCAACTTTCTTTTAACGCTGATACAAAAAATTGCCACTGTTTGTTTAAACAAACAGTGGCAAACATTATTCATTACTTGGGAAATTTATTTAATATCCATAGAATATTTCATTGTAAAGCAAAAAACTATTTTATCCATTAAATGCATCACATTTGTCTAGTAAGAATACTAAACTCTGGTATAAATTTAACATCTAGATCATCGATTTATTTTAAAATAATAATGAGCATTATGATATTTTCTCATTACTAAAGCCTTTTTTTACATAATACTACGTTTTGTATTTAAGTCACGATTTTAGTTTTAAATAACGTCGGCTTATAGTCGCCATTTTAATTTTAGCGTTGTCGCATGTTGCCAGATAATGTGCCAATATCCTTCGTCAAAAAAGCGCTTAACCATCTCATATTTAATTTTTGGCGATTTAATCGCTTGAATAGACAATACAACACCAAAACCTTCCTTACTAATTTGCCACCAACAAGCTGGAGTTTGATTTACCGCATTAGGATATTTTTTATATATCCATTAACATATCAATAATTTTCAAATAAGTATTAACCTTACATACTCGTAAAGCATCAACGCATAATGAATGTGAAACTGATTTACTATGAATAAAATAATCATAATAAGATTCATTAATAAACTGAACGCGTTTTGCATTAAGTAATATTTCTGTTGTCCAAGGGATATCTTGATGATGAAGTTGCGGCTCAAACTGATACTGATGTTCACGAATAAAACTTAACTTATAAATATTCAGCCAAGTCACGTGTAAAAATTTACCTGAACTTAAACCTTTTTGTAACCATTCAGTTCCTGAAATTATGCCTGTCGATGGAACTTTTTTTAAGGGAAAAATTAATTTAGAGGGTGAGCCATCCATATAAACATAAGTACCATTACACATCGCAACATCTAAATTACCGAATTTTGCCAACGTTAATAAACGGTTATACATACCTAAATGAATAATATCGTCAATATCAGGAAAGGCTATATATTTACCTGTAGCAATATTCATTCCCACATTACGGGCGACAGATACGCCGAGATTTTCCTGATATAAAATCTTAGTATTCGGAAATCGCTCTATACATTCCTCTAATAATAAAGTGCTATTATCCGTTGAACCATCATTGACTAAAATAAGTTCCCAGTTTTCTAATTTTTGTTGTTCAAGACAATTAAAAAATTTTGGTAAGAATGTTTCGCCATTAAATACAGCAACAACAATACTTAGCATCGGTTCAGCTAACATATGTTTACCTTAATCATTATCCTTTTTTTGAGGTTATTTAATCTTATATCAAATATTCAATAGATAAATGTTTATAGGCTAAATTTTGTTAAAAAAATAGAATAATAATGTCGCTAATATCAAATAAATATATTACAAGATAATTCTCGTAATTAATTATGAACAAATGAAATTATTAAAATTAATATAAATATCACTTTTATTATTGATATAAAAAATTGCATTAGTATTAAAGTTGTTATGCAAGTTTTATATTTAATATAGCTATTTTCAGATAAAAAAAGCCACCCAAGGGTGGCTTTCTTAACATAATCAAAGTCTGGCAGCTCCCTACTCTCACATGGGGAGACCCCACACTACCATCGGCGCTACGGCATTTCACTTCTGAGTTCGGCATGGGGTCAGGTGGGACCACCGCGCTATTGCCGCCAGACAAATTCTTTTTTATTTATCCCATCTTATTTCGCGCCTTCAGCAAAATCCGACCAGATTCAATCTCAAAACAAGCTAAAATTCTCTCTCTCAAAACACCTTCGGTGTTGTCAGGTTAAGCCTCCCGGGTCATTAGTACTGATTAGCTCAACGTATCGCTACGCTTACACACCCAGCCTATCTACGTCCTCGTCTCGAACACCCCTTATAGGACATTACTGTCAGGGAAGACTCATCTTGAGGCAAGTTTCCCGCTTAGATGCTTTCAGCGGTTATCTCTTCCGCACTTAGCTACCAGGCGATGCCATTGGCATGACAACCTGTACACCAGTGGTGCGTCCACTCCGGTCCTCTCGTACTAGGAGCAGCCCCCCTCAACCTTCCTTCGCCCACGACAGATAGGGACCGAACTGTCTCACGACGTTCTAAACCCAGCTCGCGTACCACTTTAAATGGCGAACAGCCATACCCTTGGGACCTACTTCAGCCCCAGGATGTGATGAGCCGACATCGAGGTGCCAAACACCGCCGTCGATATGAACTCTTGGGCGGTATCAGCCTGTTATCCCCGGAGTACCTTTTATCCGTTGAGCGATGGCCCTTCCATTCAGAACCACCGGATCACTAAGACCTACTTTCGTACCTGCTCGCACCGTCACGCTCGCAGTCAAGCTGGCTTATGCCTTTGCACTAACCTCACGATGTCCGACCGTGATTAGCCAACCTTCGTGCTCCTCCGTTACGCTTTGGGAGGAGACCGCCCCAGTCAAACTACCCACCAGACACTGTCCTCAGCCCGGATTACGGGCCCAAGTTAGAACATCAAACATTAAAGGGTGGTATTTCAACGTTGGCTCCATGCAGACTGGCGTCCACACTTCAAAGCCTCCCACCTATCCTACACATCAAGGCTCAATGTTCAGTGTCAAGCTATAGTAAAGGTTCACGGGGTCTTTCCGTCTTGCCGCGGGTACACTGCATCTTCACAGCGAGTTCAATTTCACTGAGTCTCGGGTGGAGACAGCCTGGCCATCATTACGCCATTCGTGCAGGTCGGAACTTACCCGACAAGGAATTTCGCTACCTTAGGACCGTTATAGTTACGGCCGCCGTTTACTGGGGCTTCGATCAAGAGCTTCGCCTTACGGCTTACCCCATCAATTAACCTTCCAGCACCGGGCAGGCGTCACACCGTATACGTCCACTTTCGTGTTTGCACAGTGCTGTGTTTTTAATAAACAGTTGCAGCCAGCTAGTATCTTCGACTGGCTTCAGCTCCGGATGCAAGACCCTTCACCTAATGCCAGCGTGCCTTCTCCCGAAGTTACGGCACTATTTTGCCTAGTTCCTTCACCCGAGTTCTCTCAAGCGCCTGAGTATTCTCTACCTAACCACCTGTGTCGGTTTGGGGTACGATTAATGATTACCTATCGCTTAGAGGCTTTTCCTGGAAGCTGGGCATCAACTACTTCACCACCTTAGTGGCTCGTCATCACGTCTCAGTGTTATAGCAGTGCGGATTTGCCTGCACTACCCTCCTACTCGCTTAAACCGGGACAACCGTCGCCCGGATAGCCTAGCCTTCTCCGTCCCCCCTTCGCAGTAACCCTTAGTACGGGAATATTAACCCGTTTCCCATCGACTACGCTTTTCAGCCTCGCCTTAGGGGTCGACTTACCCTGCCCCGATTAACGTTGGACAGGAAACCTTGGTCTTTCGGCGAGCGGGTTTCTCACCCGCTTTATCGTTACTTATGTCAGCATTCGCACTTCTGATACCTCCAACAGACCTCTCAGTCCACCTTCTACGGCTTACAGAACGCTCCCCTACCCAACAACACCTAAATGTCGCTGCCGCAGCTTCGGTGCATGGTTTAGCCCCGTTACATCTTCCGCGCAGGCCGACTCGACCAGTGAGCTATTACGCTTTCTTTAAATGATGGCTGCTTCTAAGCCAACATCCTGGCTGTCTAAGCCTTCCCACTTCGTTTCCCACTTAACCATGACTTGGGGACCTTAGCTGGCGGTCTGGGTTGTTTCCCTCTTCACGACGGACGTTAGCACCCGCCGTGTGTCTCCCGTGATAACATTCTTCGGTATTCGTAGTTTGCGTCGGGTTGGTAAGTCGGGATGACCCCCTAGCCGAAACAGTGCTCTACCCCCGAAGATGAATTCACGAGGCGCTACCTAAATAGCTTTCGGGGAGAACCAGCTATCTCCCGGTTTGATTGGCCTTTCACCCCCAGCCACAAGTCATCCGCTAATTTTTCAACATTAGTCGGTTCGGTCCTCCAGTTAGTGTTACCCAACCTTCAACCTGCCCATGGCTAGATCACCGGGTTTCGGGTCTATACCCTGCAACTTAACGCCCAGTTAAGACTCGGTTTCCCTACGGCTCCCCTATGCGGTTAACCTTGCTACAGAATATAAGTCGCTGACCCATTATACAAAAGGTACGCAGTCACACCCTTTCGGGTGCTCCCACTGCTTGTACGTACACGGTTTCAGGTTCTATTTCACTCCCCTCGCCGGGGTTCTTTTCGCCTTTCCCTCACGGTACTAGTTCACTATCGGTCAGTCAGGAGTATTTAGCCTTGGAGGATGGTCCCCCCATATTCAGACAGGATAACACGTGTCCCGCCCTACTCTTCGAGCTCACAACACTTACCGTTTCAGATACGGGGCTATCACCCTTTATTGCCGGCCTTTCCAGACCCTTCTCCTGCAGTAAATATTGATGTTGACTCTGGGCTGCTCCCCGTTCGCTCGCCGCTACTGGGGGAATCTCGGTTGATTTCTTTTCCTCGGGGTACTGAGATGTTTCAGTTCCCCCGGTTCGCCTCGTTTGACTATAAATTCATCAAATGATAGTGCATTAATGCACTGGGTTTCCCCATTCGGACATCGCCGGCTAGTACGCTTCATATCAGCTTACCGACGCTTTTCGCAGATTAGCACGTCCTTCATCGCCTCTGACTGCCTAGGCATCCACCGTGTACGCTTCATTCGCTTAACCTCACAACCCGAAGGTGTCTCTTATCAAATAATACGGAAGCGCCATGGCTGCGCCGTGCGAAATTTTTTGTTGTGCGGTACTCGTCATGCTCACGTACTTATGTACACTGCGCTGACTGCGCACCTACGCCGCAAATTTCACCCTGCTCGCTCATGCCATTCGTCTGCCTATTTGAATAACACTTCAAATTGGAGTTTGAGAGTTCCCCACACTATTTTTTCAATAATGTGTGTTTCAATTTTCAGCTTGTTCCAGATTGTTAAAGAGCATTATTATTCGTAGCATACTGTTGCCAGCCTGCTCTGAATAACTTTTTTTCTATTTTTATCTTGCAATATGGTGGAGCTAAGCGGGATCGAACCGCTGACCTCCTGCGTGCAAAGCAGGCGCTCTCCCAGCTGAGCTACAGCCCCATTAAGATTGTCGTATCATTACACCTTACTGCTAACCTTGCCTTTCAGCCACTTCCATCAGCAATGTTGGTAGGCCTGAGTGGACTTGAACCACCGACCTCACCCTTATCAGGGGTGCGCTCTAACCACCTGAGCTACAGGCCTAATGATACTTTCTGCTCAATCTTCATCAGACAATCTGTGTGAACACTCACATTCCATCTATCTAGGTAAGGAGGTGATCCAACCGCAGGTTCCCCTACGGTTACCTTGTTACGACTTCACCCCAGTCATGAATCACAAAGTGGTAAGCGCCATCCAAAAGGTTAAGCTACCTACTTCTTTTGCAACCCACTCCCATGGTGTGACGGGCGGTGTGTACAAGGCCCGGGAACGTATTCACCGCGACATGCTGATCCGCGATTACTAGCGATTCCGACTTCATGGAGTCGAGTTGCAGACTCCAATCCGGACTTCGACGTACTTTCTGAGTTCCGCTCCCCATCGCTGGCTCGCCTCTCTCTGTATACGCCATTGTAGCACGTGTGTAGCCCTACTCGTAAGGGCCATGATGACTTGACGTCATCCCCACCTTCCTCCGGTTTATCACCGGCAGTCTCCTTTGAGTTCCCGACTCTACTCGCTGGCAACAAAGGATAAGGGTTGCGCTCGTTGCGGGACTTAACCCAACATTTCACAACACGAGCTGACGACAGCCATGCAGCACCTGTCTCAGCGCTCCCGAAGGCACTCCTCTATCTCTAAAGGATTCGCTGGATGTCAAGAGTAGGTAAGGTTCTTCGCGTTGCATCGAATTAAACCACATGCTCCACCGCTTGTGCGGGCCCCCGTCAATTCATTTGAGTTTTAACCTTGCGGCCGTACTCCCCAGGCGGTCGATTTAACGCGTTAGCTCCGGAGGCCACAGTTCATGACCACAACCTCCAAATCGACATCGTTTACAGCGTGGACTACCAGGGTATCTAATCCTGTTTGCTCCCCACGCTTTCGCACATGAGCGTCAGTCTTTGTCCAGGGGGCCGCCTTCGCCACCGGTATTCCTCCACATCTCTACGCATTTCACCGCTACACATGGAATTCTGCCCCCCTCTACAAGACTCTAGCTAACCAGTCTTGAATGCCATTCCCAGGTTAAGCCCGGGGATTTCACATCCAACTTAATTAACCGCCTGCGTGCCCTTTACGCCCAGTAATTCCGATTAACGCTCGCACCCTCCGTATTACCGCGGCTGCTGGCACGGAGTTAGCCGGTGCTTCTTCTGTCGCTAACGTCAATTGCTAAGGTTATTAACCTTAACACCTTCCTCACGACTGAAAGTACTTTACAACCCGAAGGCCTTCTTCATACACGCGGCATGGCTGCATCAGGCTTGCGCCCATTGTGCAATATTCCCCACTGCTGCCTCCCGTAGGAGTCTGGGCCGTGTCTCAGTCCCAGTGTGGCTGATCATCCTCTCAGACCAGCTAGAGATCGTCGCCTAGGTGAGCCCTTACCCCACCTACTAGCTAATCTCATATGGGTTCATCCGAAGGTGTGAGGCCAGAACGGTCCCCCACTTTGCTCCTTAGAGATTATGCGGTATTAGCCACCGTTTCCAGTGGTTATCCCCCCCCTTTGGCCAGATCCCCATACCTTACTCACCCGTCCGCCGCTCGCCGGCAAGGAAGCAAGCTTCCTCCGCTGCCGCTCGACTTGCATGTGTTAGGCCTGCCACCAGCGTTCAATCTGAGCCATGATCAAACTCTTCAATTAAAAGCTTGATGCTCAAAGAATGTTTTACTGACCGTAACGCGCTTTTGTTCAACTCGCTTTGCCGATATTTGACCACCTTCGCCGCTGCCGACCAAAATAACGTTACTGCATATTAGTTCATATATGAATTAACTGTTTTGTCACTCTTCAAGACTTTAAAACCAAATATTTTTTGATGATGTCTTGCAAGTGCCCACACAGATTGTCTGATTAATTGTTAAAGAGCGTGCGACCTGGGCCGCGAGGTGGCGTGTATTACGCTTTTCACCTGTAAAGTCAAGTAGTTATTTCTACTCTTCTTTACCCTGCGTCAAGAAAATTCAATTCAATTGATTCGTTCTATACTGACTCAGTGGGGGCGCATTATAGAGCGCCTAAAAATTTACTCAACTATTTTTTTGCGTTTTTAATTTATATGAATATATTTTCGTCATAATGAATTAAAATTCTACGAAATTAGCTCGATCTTATAGTATCCATTCAACTTTATGATTTAAAAAATTCAAAGATAAGACTATATGGTATTTTATTAGATCTAAATTCACTTAATTTGATTAAAAGAATATTTAATAATATAAAATACAAATTTATCTATTCACTGTTTGTTAACTAATTCAAATAGTTTACTTAGGATAAAAATAGCAATGACTTCTAATATAAGACCTTATTTGCATTCAAAACCTGTTATTGGAAATAGTGTGTTTATCGATCCAACTGCTGTGATAATTGGCGATGTACGTATCTCTGATAATGTAAGTATTTGGCCACTAACTGTCATACGTGGTGATGTCAATTATATATCTATCGGAGCAAGAACTAATATTCAAGATGGTTCAGTACTTCATGTTACTCATAAAAATAAACTTAATCCCCAAGGATATCCTCTTATTATTGGCGAAGACGTTACCATTGGACACAAAGTTATATTGCATGGATGTACTATTGGTAACCGAACTTTGGTTGGAATGGGATTAATTATTTTAGATGGCGCAAAGATTGAGGTTGATGTCGTTATCGGTGCAGGTAGTTTAGTCACTCAAGGCAAAAAATTAGAAAGTGGTTATTTATATATTGGTAGTCCTGTAAAACAGATTAGAAAATTATCGTCAGAAGAGTTAGAAGGCTTAGTTCAGTCCGCAACTAATTATGACAATTGGAAAAATAATTACTTATAAGTGTATTATTAAAGATGCTATCCTTAATTGTTACCTGATATCGTTATCATTTTTTCCGTATAAATATACCAACTAATTTATGGCAGCATTTTCTTTTAATCGCTGTAATACAGATGAAATATCAGGTAATTTACCGTGCCATAGTTTAAAAGCAAAAGCCGCCTGACCGACTAACATACCAATACCATCAGCATATTTTAATACTCCGTGGGTTTTCGCTAATGTTAAAAATGGTGTTTCATTTAATCGATAGAACATGTCATAACAAAAAACATTTTGCTTAAATATATTGGATGAAATAGCAGGAACTTCCCCTGCAACACCAGAAGATGTCGCATTGATCACTAAATCATACTCAGCAGAATGAATAGACTCCAACATCAATGAATTAATATGCCCTATAGCAGAAAATTGTTCTGCTAGTTTATCTGCTTTGCTAAATGTTCGATTCGTAATCGTTATTCGACAGCCGTAATTTAAAATAGGAGCTATAACACCACGCGCGGCACCACCAGCACCAATTACTAATATATGCATTCCCTTTTCAATAAAGCGCAAACGCTCAAGATCTAAAACTAAACCTATTCCATCAGTATTATCACCAAGTAATCTATGATCATCTAACCTCTTGATAGTATTAATTGAACCACATATTTGAGCTTGCTCAGTTAATTCATCAACTTTATGGTAGGCTAATTCCTTGAAGGGTAAAGTAATATTTGCTCCCTTTCCTCCTCGGCAAAAAAAATCATCTAATTTTTCTTCAAATTTATTTAAAGGAACTAGCACTTTTCCATATTCATATTTAATACCAGTTTGCTCTGCAAATAATTTATGAATAAGTCGTGATTTACTATGTACTACTGGATTTCCAAATACTGCAAATTCTTCCATTTGCATTAACCTTTTCGATACAAGTGACCTGTCATTATATCTCGAATTTCAGATGGATTCTTACGTCCTCCAACAGAACCCTCTAAAACGGATACTTGGCCATTAAACTGAGCAATAACTTCTTCTTTTGTTCTGCATGGTGATAATCCATTTAAATTAGCACTAGTAGAAATCAATGGTTTGCCATATAAAAAACAAAGCTTTTTAATTAATTCAAAATTTGTAATACGAACCGCAAGTGAATCAAATTTTCCTGTTAACCATTTTGGTATGTCTTTTCTAGCGGGCACTACCCAAGTTATAGCCTCAGACCCCGTTGAAACCATCATTTCTTTTTGTAAATTAGTTAATTTATTATCATCAATATAAGGTGTTAATTGTTTATAGTCTCCAGCTATTAAAATTAGTCCTTTTTTCCATGAACGCTGTTTTAATAATAATAACTTACGGACTGCTTTATCGTTATCAGGCTCACATCCGAGGCCAAAAACAGCTTCTGTCGGATAAGCTATAATTTTACCTTCATTTAGCGCTAAAATAATATTCCGAAATGAAGGGGATATTTCATCAACCATACCAATTTATTCCATTTATTTTTATTACTGCTGTTTATTACATAATTTATTTGCACAAAATATTTTCATATTTTGTGAAACCTTTTTTTCTATTAATAATGGATACTGACAGAAAGAACATTTACCAGAAATTGGTTTAGCATTCAGCACAAATTGACATTTAGGATAACAATTACAACCATAAAATACTTTGCCAAAACGTGATGTTCTTTGTAGTAATTCACCACCTTGACACTGTAGACATCCAACTAATGTTTCATCAGGTTTATCAATTAACTCTGTATGTTCACATTTAGGATAATAACTGCAACCAATAAACATACCAAAACGTCCTTGCTTCAACACCAAATTATGTCCACATTTGGGACAAAAAAATCCGGTAATTCTTTAATTATTTGGCTGTCTGCTGCTTGTTTTAATGGCCGAACATAATCAAATTTAGGATAATTAGAGCAAGCTACAAAAGGCCCATAGCCCCCATTTCGAATAATAAGTTCACTTTGACATTTAGGGCAATGCTCCTTATCTTCACCTGCCATTTTTCTAAAAAGGGTTTGCTTTTGCATTCTCATCTCACTTTAATTACTCAACTCTAATATATCCACCAGACACAAAGATAATTTTACTCATCAATTCAAATTCCAATAATTGAGCAGATACCTCAGTAATTGATAAGCCACTTCTTTCAGCAATTAAATCTATAGGCGTTGGTTCATAATTAATATAACGCAATATATTATTCATAGAATTATCGATTGATAGGTTATTAGATAGGATTTTATTTTCTGGTAACCATTGTAGTCCACTGTTTAAATATTCAATAATATTTTGGGGCGAAGCGGCTAAATAAGCCCCTTGTTGAATTAACCAGTGATTACCTTCATATAAGGTATTTCCTAACGCACCTGGTAAAGCAAAAATATCTTTACCTTGCTCCAATGCACATTTAGCTGTAATTAATGAACCACTTTTTAATCCAGCCTCAATCACAACGACTGCTTTACTTAAGCCACTAATTATACGATTTCGCCGCAGAAAATTCTTGGCTAATGGAGGAGTATCTGGTAGATATTCTGATACTAACGCCCCTTGCTCCTTAATTTTATCCGCCAAACTAGTATGTTGGGTTGGATATAATTTATTTAAACCACTACCTAATACAGCAACAGTTATTCCATCATGCTTTAATGCAGTTTTATGGCTAATTCCATCAATACCTATTGCTAAACCACTGGTAATTGTAAATTTGTCATGTACCAGTTCCTGGCTAAATATTTGAGCCCATTTCTCACCATAAAAATCATTGTGCGAACCTTGATGATGAATTTAGAATTCAAGAAATCTATTCATCTTATAACAACCGGTATCGCCATAATAATAACGATAAAACGTTTTACAGAGCGATACAAGAGCTTCTAGGGTCATAACTTAAGATTTGTTGAGTACAATTTTCGCATTGGTAGCGAACGACATACATAAATTTTATATTTGAATAGACCTATCCATATCTGATGTATTTTACTGGCCAGTGAACATTAGTTTGGTTAGCCCCAGGCATTTTAGCTAGGGATAAATCGACATTAGACATGTTTATGCTAGTCATGTTGGAACAAGTTAAATTAGTACGAAACAGGTCTGCATCGTATAGATTAGCACCAGACAAATTGGAACAAGTTAGGTCTGCGTCAGATAGCTCTGCGCTAGATAGGTCTACGTTCGATAGATCAGCACCTCTTAGATTTGCATCCCGTAGGTTAGCACGAATCATAATTGACTGTGATAGTCTTGCATTCGATAAGTCTGTATACTGTAGGTTAGCTCGGAATAAATTGCTCTGTGATAAGTCTGCGTTCGATAGGTTTGCGTTAGATAGATCTGCGTTTGACAGGTTTTTATCCGTCAAATCAGTATTGGACATATCCACTCCCCTTAGATTCATCTTACCCTGCTCTGTTAATATCAACGGATTTTGGTAAATTTTAAGCTCATCTCTAAGCTTTAGTGTGCGGCATACATCTACGTATGTTCCTAGTGGGATTTTAGTGGATATAGAATCATTTCCCTTACAAACCTTGACCTTAACAACATTCCTTTCTATGGGGGTAAATGATACTGAGCAGCCTAAAATGTTATCCAATTTCAACTCTGGAGCCATTAATCTCTTTATGTTTTCTTCGAGCTCGTCAGTATCCCATTTTTGCAAAGCGCTAACCATAGAATCTATCAGATCCGTATATAATTTTTCATTATTTCTACGCACACCTCCAAAAGTAAAAAAATTAATTATATATTGTAGTATATTGCGTGGAGAGGTTGCGTCTCTCATAGCTGAACCTGTAGTGCAAGCCATATCACATATGTTAAGCATATTATTAATATTCATTATTAATTCCTCATTCAGAGTTAGATAATAAAATATTTAATATTAACCTTTATCTAATACACCCTATTCTTATTTTTGCATTTTATCAATGTTAATTAAGAAGCAACCATATAATTTAAAGAAGCAACCATATAATTTAACTCTTCACTTGTTTTAGTTCGATAAAATTAATCTTTCTAAAATGCTTATATGTAATAATTAGCTACCATCCTAGCATTGTATGAAATAAATTATGCGACCCTTAATACATACGTTCAAAATCGGGATTATCAATATCACTGACACAATCTAATAACAATGATGGTTTCTCTCTATATCTGCGCTCGCAAATTTGTCGCTTTCTCCATTCATTATCATGTTTTTTTATGGTCGCTTTTTTTTCTTCTAGCGTGTATTCAGAAAAACCATTTTTACACCCAACCAGAATCAACGAACTCAGAGTCAACACCAATAACCATTTCATCATTGTTTTTACTCAGTATCTTTACTTAAGCGCTAATACTAACAATTGGCATGGTAAAAAAACAGGCTTAGCAGGAGGCGCAAGCGCAGGGTTTCCTGCTACCCGATAAGTCCCCCTGGCTTCGGCGGTTTTCCATTCAGTTATCTTTGCGATTTCAACCTGCCGCCTTACATGTCCTGACGGACATTTTAAAAATATCCGCTATAATTTTAAGGCTGGATGCCCCAATATCTGACCTTGCCATATTTAGGGGAACACACATCCAGCATCTCCAAGCATAAAAAAAGCCCGCCAAGAAGAAGCGGGTTTCCCTGATATCTGGTGTGACGCGACTCAAAATCAGAAGTGGCGGTATTTCATAATTGATTTTAGAAGTTATGACCTAATACCCAGTCAGTATAAAAAATGACAATCAAAAATTGCACCCTACAAAATGTAGGGCACTTTAAAGAAAAAAACGGCTATTTTCTATTTGGCAAGGTACATTGATAAAATGCGAACAAGACCAAACGGATATGAAACGTCGAAATAAGGTTACTCAATGAATAAAATTGAAATTTATTCTTAATGTCTTGTAACGTATCTCTTACCACCGGATAAGAAACATCACGCGCCCAGGCAATCTCTTTTTTAGTTAATCCTAAAGCATATAACATTGCCGTTTCAAACTGCACAGGCGTTAATTCAGGAAAAAGATTGCGTAACTCAGGATATTGAGTAGGATCGAACACAGTCATATAGACCTCTCTCTTAGGTTTATGTGATAGCTGTGTAGTCAGATATGGAGTCTGGCTATACAGCGCTAAAAAACAACTTAACGCATAACAAACAACATGTAATACAACAAAACCGACGTTTTATTCTCTTACCGACTACGTCGGTTCGCCTCTTCAGACAGGCCGCGTTCCTCGCTAATGCTGTGGTACGCGGCCTGCCTTCATCGTTGAACCTTCTTCACCTGTAAAATCACTAAAATATCGGTTTTATTATTTTCTGTCGAAGCACCCGTGAACCAGCCCTTCGGCAAAAATGAAAATCCGGTATCCGCTTCGGTCACTTTATTCTCAGCCAAACCGCCTAACAAAATAATATCACCATCGGCAACGCTCACTTGCGTATTGACCTGACGTTTAATCAACGTTGGACTATTATTTACGCCCGTTTCAGTTTTGGCAAAATTTGATAATTGCTGGTCAATGGTTAAATCCACACCCTGTTGCCGGATTTGCGGACGTACATTTAAGATAACCCCACTGGAACGATATTCTATCGACTGAACAGGCTTATTATCAGCATAACTTACTTTGCCTAACACAGGTACATCAGAACCGACAGAAAATGATGCTTGCGCCCCATTTTTCACCCGTAGTCTGGGCGAACTCACCACATGAAAACGGTTGTCAGTACGGAACAATTCATATAACGCATCTAATGAACCTAAATTAAAGCGAATAAAATTATCAAATCCTGTTTCTTTACCGATACCAACATTAAATTTACCAGAAACCAATTTGGCAGCCAATGCCAAGCCTGACCCATTACGCTCAGCAGTTTGTACCTCAAAAACATAGGCAGAAACAACAACCTCATCCGTCACGGTATCAATTTTAGGTAACAATACTTTTAATCGGGCAATATCGGCTTTAGTACCATAATAAACCAGTACACCCCCTGTCCGGTTCAAGAAATCCGAAGCCGTCCCCGCCACGGCTTTTTCTGGTGCGATTTGCCCACTGAAATACCACTACGAGACGAATTAAAATTACCATCAAACTGGCTGCGTAATAAATCCGATAAATACTCAACCGAACGATAACGAGGCTGATAAACATAAGTTTCTCTAGGTACTGTGGATGTTTTTGGCGTAAAGGAAACTAAATAATCAATCCCATTACGTTCATGAATGGCAATCTGTAAATTATTTAGATAGCGCTTAATAAAAGCCCGTTCATCAATTTCTGGCGTAATACGAAAAGTCACTTTACGAGGGTCATTGATTAATTCTGGCGATAACATGAAAGGACGCTCAAAAACCTGCCTATACAGCACATTTAAAGCTTGCGGTAAAGGAACATTATCCAGTTCCATCATCACGCCTTTAGCCATCAATAACGGACTTACCGTTAACCACAACCCTATCCATGCCCTTTTCATTTAATGCCTCCTGAATAGGTTGTGACAATCTCACCGTCAATGTTGCCCTTCATCCGCAAACCATAAAAACGAAATTGCGATAACGGCTCAAGCCGAATTTGCTCCTGCTGATTAAGTAACACCACCCATGCTTGCCCTCGCTGACTAATTTTGCCAGCAATACGCCATTGAGCGGATAAATTTTGTGGTGACGGATTTTGATGTGATTTTTGGGTAGTCTTTGATTTATCAACTGATTCAGAGACAGACGGATTCTTAGGCGTTATCCCGTTACCGCCAAAGAATTGATAAAGAAAATAGACGGAAGCAATGACCAGCAACAACAGCCCTGATGTTAATACCCAGAATTTAGATTGATTAAAAATACTCTGGCGTTTATCCACCACCTGCTCTTGTCCTTGACCACCTTCATAAGAATGATAAAGTGGAAAAATCGCCTTGTCATAACTGCACTGATAGGATGAAGTGCGATTATTTTTAAACAGTTTAATCCCTGAATAAACATCGACCCGATAGCGATTTCGTAACCCTAACGCCACCAGTTTGGTCATTCTGTAAGTCGTCTCAATCCTATCTTTGATAAAACGCGGTAAATTGGCCACCGATTGATTTAATACCACTAAATCACAGGTAATACCTTCTTCATTCACAAAATGACCATGCTCAGCTATAAATGAGCGATGTTGTTGCGGTATCCTGTCGTTTTCCCAAATACGCCACGCTTCATCAATGCAAATCAAATCACCCGCCTGACAAAAAGTGTCTTCTGCAATACCCGTTTCTGTTTTAAATGGAAAAAAATCAGCCTCTTTAACCTGTTCATTATCAACGCAGATAATCTCACCTAATTGATACCCATCGGCTTTCTTTTTATCAAGACAATAAACCCTGATTTTTTCTGCTGAAATGCCGTAGATATTCGTCACAATCCGGTGACCTTTCATAAAAGCGGGAATAATAACGTTACAAACCACTTCGTAGGATTTACCGCTTCTTGGGATACCGACATAAGCTGAAATCGCCATACATCACCCTATCACCGGAATGCGTCGCACAATAAAACGGGTCAGATAAGCCGAAATCACAATCTTCATCCCCGTTATCACCGCAAACAGATTCATGAAATACCAGACACTATCAGGAAGTTGACCAATCAACTCCGGTAAATTCGTTGACGTGGGTAGTAAAACTAATAAAACAGGGACAAATTCGGTGACCACTAAAAACAGCGCTGAAAACACAATAAATTTAATCGTCAGTGTTCTAAAGACAAACCCTAATAAAAAATTAAATGCGGATACAATCAAGGCATACATCACTTAATCCCCTTAAGAAGACAATACAATCCGTAATCCCAGAAATGACCAGATAATCATTGAAAACAGGGTTAACAAACCACGAATGCTTTCAAACAAGGTACAATGAGCATCAATGACAAAACGCTGCTCAAACACTTCAAAAGTCGCTACCGGGCATGATGCTGCCCGTTCAGGTAAATTAAAATTTTCCAAAAATGGAAAGAGATGCTGTAATGGCGATAATATTGATTCTGCCGTCGGTGAATCTAAATCCGGCTCATTATTATCAGGATACGATAAATCGGTTCCTTGCCCGTTACCTGTTGAGCCAGAAGATTGACCAGAGCACCTGAAGATGAACTGACACCCGATTGACGGGTTCCTGATGAAGGAAAAATATTAGCCGCACTGCCTAAACTACTGGAACTGGATTTACTATTAGCGTTGCCAGTATTAGAGGGAATTACATCATTTATACCCGTACTACCCGAAGATTTAGTTGAATCTGTCTGTGTTTTTGGGCGTTCCGCACGATAAGAGCAGTTATGAACCTCCGTAAAACCACTTTTCCAAGTACAGTCATTTAATTTACCTGTATCAAAAGCCTCATAAACTGCACGAGATGTACTCGGCTTATACCCTCCTGATGTGCGTACATATAAACAGCCATATTTTTGAAGATAATTATTCTCCATAAAATTAAAGGTATTATAATATTTGATTGGCTCTTTACGAACAACAGGATTGCCCAAATCATCATAACTCGTCACATTTTCATACGTCGGATAGACAATATCAGCGCATTCTCTTTCACTGGGTGAAATAAAATCAGATTGACCCGAAACCGGATTATAAACGTGCTGAATAGGTGGGAAATTTGAAGATGATTCTAAAACCTTATTGACATTTGGCAATTGACCCGAAATTTTACTATCACTTTTTTGTTTCTCATCATCTTCGCCATTTCCATCTTCTACCGTTTTTCCTGTTGGATTCCATTTAGCATGACAAGTGCCCTTCTTTTCACTACAGAGCAATAAATCATCATCAGCAATATATTCACACCCATCAACACTAGCATAATAATTACTACCCACTTTTTTTGTATAAAACGAACCCGATAACGAACTTTTATTCATGCAAACTTCTTCCGGCGTTTGTAAATCTTTATTATTATTTTCAGTACCAGAAACCGCCCTTTTAATCTCACCGATAACAGATGCTTTTAACCAAAAACTATCACCGTAAGAATCAGCAACTTTCTCAGTCGGAGAACCATCATAAGAACACTCGCTTACCTCAAGTTTAAATTGTGAATCAGGGTAAACTTCAGCATAAGTAGATTTCATATCATCGAATAAATTATGAGCAGATTGTTTAGCTTCATTACAAGCCTGCTGTTGCATAGTTGAATCAATATATTCAACACGTTTAAGCGTTCCGTCTTCACCCTTAACATCTTTTGATTTAGAAATAACATCGCTATCAAACGTACTTTTATACAAAGTCTCCCACGTTTCAGCATAAGCATAAGACGTTAAAAACAACAATATCAATCCAACCCTTGTATGACTGCCCAGGCGCATAACAGTCCCCACAAAAAACACAGAAAATAAAATCCGATTGTCAGCATCGATATAAAGGGGCATTAATCTGCCCCTCTCCTTGTTACGCACCACGAACCATACGCAAAACCCACTTAACACCTGCCATACCTGCATAAACGGCAATAAGACCACCTGCAACCGCTAAAATACCCGTCATGACAGAGTTAAAGTTAAGCGAATTAGTTAACGTACTGTAGTCAACAGTTGCACCACCTGCAGGTGGATTAGCAAGCACCCATCCAGAACTAAAAGCACCGAATAAACCAATACCTATACTTAAATATAAAGTGCGGAGATTAAGTTTGTTAAAAAACTTATTTAAACCTAATTTAATCAACATAATTAAACACCTTTAAACATATTAATTACTGCACCAAGACCTTTGGAAAATAACCAAAGTCCGATTACCGAGGTAAAAGGAATCCCCCAAAATTGTGCCGCGACTGAATAATCAATATTAAGGAGTTCCTGATATGGCAACTCTTTTATCGTCAATGCCATTGTCTGGCAGTCATTGGTGACTTTTGAACAAATCTCACCGACAATATTATTTTCCTGAGTAGCCATAGCGATCACCTATTCCACTAAATCGAGAAACATTTCAACGTTATGACCCGTTAAGGGTTGCCCTGTCTGCTTATCATGATATCTAAATGAACGTTCAAAACCCGAAATACGGCAAACCAGTTCATTAATTTCTGAATCAATCGCCCCCACACGCCGTTTAGAACGTATTTTTACAACCGGCGGTTTAGAATAAGGGTCAGGAGCGGGTAAAATAACGGTGGTATAAACATGTCCATCATTAGACGTACTGACACGGGTCACTTTTCCACTAATCACCGTTTGATATAAGGGCAATGCAGCCATAATGGTTCACCTTTCTTGATTTAAGCGTTTGCAACTTGTTTAAATGGATAAATAGTATTTTGACGTTCAAAAACACTCACAGGCTCAACATACCAGTCAGGCCGTTGTTGAGAAAAATCGATATGAATAACTTTATAAAAAGGAATGACGTTAGATTTATCGCCCGTGAGATTTTGTAATTGTGATTTACTGATGCCAATATCAGTTAATAAGGTCAAATAACGCCAAAAAGTAGTTCGTTCTAAAGAATTTAAAACATTAAAATAGCCTTCATTGACTAAACGGCGATAAAAACCGAATATCCGTTGGGCTTTGGCATAGGAGATGTTGCCTTTTGGCGTAGTGGAATAATAATGAGTTTTTAATCGTTCAAAAATATGTTCATCATCATAAATATTCATTTCCATTCCCCTCAGTGCCGTCAGCAAATCATCAAAACTTTTCATCCACAGATCGTAAATTAAATTAGCCCCATCACGTTCATAGTGTTATTGATAAAGACAAAGCGCTGAAAAATTAACCGGGATCTGATTATCTTTTAAAAACCGTTTTTTCAATCGCCCTTCTAACCGCAACAAATTATTAGCAAAATCCGTCAGGCGTTTATCATTTAAAATGGCAAACTGATTAAGCAAAACCTCATCATTAGGATTAACCCGTAATTTTCTTTGTATTTCACCTAATCGTTTTGCCAATTCAAACGCTTTATAATAAATACACAATTCCCTATGTTTAGAGCCACGGTTAAAATAGACGGTTGATTCATAATCGTTTGATTTCGTGGCTTTGGTTTGTCCATGACTGATATTTTTGAAATAAGCAATCACCTGTTTACAAATACTTTCCGTCGATAATCTTACTGATAAAGTTGTATGAAGCTCAGAAACTTCGGTATTCTCTACATCTAACAAATTAAAAAGATGTGGCATGGAGGCCGCTAAATTAGTGATTAACTCCAAACCACATAATGCAATATTGGTTGAACCAAATACGTTATGCCCCTGTAAGAGCTTGGCAGGTGAAGCCTTAAGATTGACACGCGGAAAAATCAAATGAGTTCCCTGATAAATTTTCATGCCCAAACTGGCAAAATGCGTTGGTAACGATTCAAAAGGATGCGCTAATCCCTGAACAGATAAATCCCCTTTTATTTCAAATTCCACATCACGAGCAGACAGTCGAATACCACTTAATTTAGCAATCTGCATAAAATCGATAGAGCCTCCTCCATGCTCCTTATCACGAGACGTTCTCATCACATACTCATCTTTAAATGGAATCTGTAACTCAAGTAAATCTATCATCGAAACGCCATATAAGTAACTATATGATGTCATATATGCAACAAAAAGGCGTTAAAATGATATTAAAGTATTTTAGGAGGTAAAAATGCCTCATTTAGGTGAACGAATTAAAAACATCAGAGGAACGTTAAATCTAAGCCAACAAGATTTAGCAGAGAAAAGTGGTATTTCAAAAACACAAATATCAAGAATCGAAAACGGAGAACAAAATAATCCACAAATAAGAACTGTTATATCAATAGCAACCGCACTGAATCTAACAATAGAAGAATTGATATTTGGAGAAGAAAGCACAACAAACAGTTATCTAACACAAGCTATAAGCAGGCTACCGAATGAAGATCAAAAAATGATAAAAAAACTAATAAAAATGTGGATTCTCACAGCAGAATCAGAAAAACTAGATAAAAAATAATGTAAAATAAATGTTATTTTAAATAATTAATAAGGTTAAAAATTTGCAACAAGAGTACATAATTTTGAGTCATGCACTCTTGATTACGCAACATTTAATTAACAAATGGCTGATGTAAATGGAAAAGAAAAAAATAATAAAACAACTAAAAGAACTAGAAATTGAATTTAGAAAAAATAACCCTGACGTCATCGGTTATACCCTGTTTAATACCGTTAATCGAAAATCCCTTATTTGGGCTTACCGTCAAGTCAGGCTATCTAGATTAATAAAGCAAATGTTTACAGCAAACAACTCCAGTATTTAACTGATTGATCGCTTTTGAATATTGGAAGATAAAGGAGTTTAGGTTAACCAAGTACACGCAAAATTATCATATATTTTGCTTCAATGCCTCTTATGAAAAAGGAAAAAATGATGAATGATATTCAATCAACTTTACCGGCTACAAATTCAGTAACTCAATATAATACATCATCATATAGTGATGGTATGGAGAGCATTTCTCAAATCAACGAACTGATGATGATGCTAACTGAAATGCTAAAAAAACTCCGTAATACCTTGCAAGAATTTAACCAGAAACAACAAGAACTAGGATGGAATATCCAGGTTGCTTCAATGGATAAAAAACGTGAAGGCATAGATAACGCAAATTCTGCGGCAAAATGGGCAGCATGGGGACAAATAGCTGCAGGCGGGATCGGCCTAGCTGGAACAGGGGCTGGAGCATTATATGGTCGTTCCGCCGCGGTAGCTGCAAATACAGTTGATAAAGCCAATCAGGCAATGCAAACAAGTTTAACAGTCGGAGGACAGATTGGATCAGGTTTAGGTCATGGCACACAAGGCATTACACAAATACAATCGGCTAACGACACAAAATTAGCAGAACTAGATAAATTGACAGGAGAACTTCAAACAACTAATGCGCAAAATTACGCAAAAAATACTAATGATTTAGCAGACAAAATTCGGCAAGTTTCTGAGCAAATGAGAGCTTTTACGAAAGATTTAGTTGAGTTACATAGTCGAATAAATTCGGCCATTCGCCATTAAAATTTGTTTTAACAATTAAAGTTAATAAACTCACTGTATGTATTTTTTAAGATATGAAAAAAACAAAAGAACCATCATAAATTTAAGAGGATAAATTATGATTACTTCATCAGTGGATTCATTCAGCAGTAATGCTATTTCAGGATCGTATAGTGTTACACATGGCTATAAAGAAGATCCTATATTATCTCAAGGTATAGAAATATTATATACTTTCATGAACTTACTCACAGATTTAGCCAACGCAAAATATCTTGAAATGAGAAAAAGAGCCGATTTTTCAAGAGATTCTCAAGAAATGGCTAATCGAGTTGATGAAATCATCGCTAAGGTAGCGAAGGAAGGCGATAAAGCAAAAGCAGAAATTCCTGACGATGTCAGAATATTTATGGAAAAAAATAATATCACTGTTGACGGAAAAAACATCAACGATTACGCGCCAAAAGGTCAAGCTTTAGATCAAGGTCAATTACAGGCAGTAAAAGCCGCAATCAAAACCGTATCAGACAGAGCTTCTGATTTTGTTTCTCAATCACAATTACAAATTCAAAAAGTCATGCAGACTTACAATGTTACCGTTAGTTTACTCAATAGTATGCAAACTATGCTAGGAGAAATGAACAAATCAATTGCGCAAAATATCCGCTAAAAATGAGAATGATATCAAATACAAAAGGTAAGTAACCGCAGGTTCGCACAATGGCGTTATGTGTAAATGGCCGCCGTCTGCGAGGAGATATTTTCGCAGACGGCTATTCAACATAACGGCGTTGTAGATTATGCGAACCTTAATGGCATTTTACGGAATATTAATTTTATTGATTTAGCGTAAAATTAAACAATAAATAAAAGCAAATAAAAAAATCAATCTGTCGCTAAACGATTCGCTTGTCTTCGACCCTCAAACTACTGAGTCGCTTTATTTATCGTAAAAAGATGGCTTAGCAGGAACGCCGACGCGGGGGATCCTTGCTACCCGATAAGTCCCCTCTAGCTTCGGCGGTTTTCCATTCGGTTATCTTTGCAATTTCAATCTGCCGCCTTCCATGCCCTGACGGACATCAAAAAATATTGGCTACTCTATTAAGAAAACTAAATTACTAAACAATTGAGCTAGCAATACGTGCCTGTAGCATACCTGTCTCACTTATGTTTTTACTGGCACCTTCCAAACTATCGGATTGCTTATCTATAAGATTTTTAAGCATTTTTTGTTGCTGTTCTTTCATTTTATCATACCCGTCAAAACAAAATTCGCAGAAGTTTTGTCTAAGCATTAACTCTTCAATCTCTTTTTGAAGTCCAGCTTTTTCTAAATTAATACTTCCTCTAGCAGTGGTTAGACCACCATTAGTCACGCCAGTTAAAACGGCAGCACCTGTTTGTATAGCGTTTTTCGTTGACTTAAGATTTTTAATATAAGGAATTATTTCACGAACAAACATCTCATAAAATTTCTCAGCGAGGACCTTCATAATTTTGAAACCTTCGGCTATTGAGTTCTTTAAAACTGCTTGAGTTAATTGGGGGATCATCTCTTTTAAAATAATTTGTGTTCCTTTCATGATCCCTCTACCTAACGTTACTAATGCTCCGGCTTTGCAAACATCTAAAACAATTGCACCAATTTCAAGTACTGTTTGCGCGTAAAATGCGACATCAGCCACTTTTTGCCACATTTCTTTATCGCCTATACCAAAATATATTGCTGTTTCAGCAATAGCTTTGACTATACCCGCCACACCAGCGGCTATATAAACTGGTCCTGCGGGTTGTCCAAGATAAGTCAACACTGCGCCATAAGCTATTTCAGCCACACCAACTACCCAATCAAAAAGAACTAACCATTTATTTTTTTCGGATTGCTCAACTTTTTTTGCCAATTGTTCTTGAAATTCCTTAACTTGTTGATCACGTAAAAATGCTTGAGTATCCGTCATCAATTTACTAGACTTAGCAACTGAATTTGCCGTATCACCGAATATCTTTAAACTAAGGGTTGATGAGAGTAAAAACAAATCGTTAATTGATACTTTTTCGATATTTTTTAGAGTCAGATTCTCTGTATTGTGGAAAACAGTTAACACCCTTCCTAAAGCCTCGTCTGCCTGCTGATAGGTGATTTTCCCTGTTTTTTTCTCACCTACCATATTTAATAACATTTCATTTGGCGTAGGGGATTGCGGTAACTGTGATTTAATAACAGGAGCATTATTAACAATATTGAGCTCTTGTCGCTCTGGTGAAGAAATAGATGAAAAAACATTTATATTATTCATGAAATAATCTCCCTATTAATTTAAGTCAATTTATATCTTAATTATACTTATTGATATTCAATATCAGGTATTATACTCAAAACTTACGACGAGTATAGTCACAGCCACCGATTTACGTACTGCAACACCATTGTATATACCAACCGATAATAACCTATAGCTGTTCTGTGATTTTTTAATTGTGATTTGCTGATGCCAATATCGGTTAATAAAGCTAAATAACGCCAAAATGTCATTCGACTCATAGAATTAAGGACATTGTAAAATCCTTCATTCACTAAACGGACGATAAAAACCAAATATCCGTTGGGCTTTGGCATAGGAAATGTTGCCTTTTGGCGTGGTAGAATAATAATGCGATTTTAATCGTTCAAAAATATGTTCATCATCATAAATATTCATTTCCATTCCCGTTAACGCCGTTAGCAAATCATCAAAACTTTTCATCCACAGATCGTAAATTAAATTAGCCCCATCACGCTCATAGTGTTGTTGATAAAGACAGAGCGCTGAAAAAAAAAGACTTTCCGTCGCTAATCTTACTGATAAAGTTGGGTGAAGCTCAGAAACTTCGGTATTCGCTACATCTAACAAATTAAAAAGATGTGGAATGGAAGCCGCTAAATTAGTGATTAACTCCAAACCACATAATGCAATATTGGTTGATGCCCCTGTAAGAGCTTAGCTGGTGAAGGCTTAAGATTGACGCGCGGAAAAATCAAATGGGTTCCCTGATAAATCTTGATGCCCAGACTGGCAAAATGGGTTGCTAACGATTCAAAAGGATGCGCTAATCCGTGAACAGATAGTATCACCTTTTATTTCAAATTCCACATCACGAGCAGGCAGTCGAATACCGCTTAATTTAGCAATATGCATAAAATCGATAGAACCTCCTCCATTCTCCCTATCACGAGACGTTCTCATCACATACTCATCTTTAAATGGAATCTGCAATTCAAGGAAATCTATCATGTACAAATCTCAATATTTACATCATGCACACATGATATAAGGAATATTTGCATGTTGTAAATACACATGCATAAAATATTGAATAAAAAAAGATATGATTAATAACTAAAAGGGGAAATTCGTTATGACATCCAAGAGAGCAGATACAACAGTAAGAATAAACGAAGAAAGAAAGCTAGAACTAAAAAGGAAAATACTAGAAATAGGAAATAAAACAGGAGATATACTAAAACAATCAGAATTAGTAAGTTATCTTATAGATAATTATCTTGATGATGCAGTAAAAGATATAATAGCTAAAAAAACTGTCAGGAAAGCATAGATAAAATAGCAATATCATTGTTATTAAATGTGGAAATAAAAAATGAGAATATCAATAAATATACCCAGACAATCATATCAACATAACGACGTTGCACATTATAGGAAATTTTAAGAAGCAAACTAACAAAAGTTATAACCATACTCAAAATACTTCAAGATACAGTCACGTATTCTGCTGATAGAACAAACAGTAAGGTCATTGGTCTTACTGCCCTACATTTCAAGTTAATTCTGCATCTACTGGAATACTGGATTGGTTGTTTTTAGTAAATTGATAAAACGGTCTTTTTTCTTTGACCATCAATTATTGTTTGGTCTATTGAACCTTTCAAGGGGTAACTATAGCTAGGCCCATCCATATAAAAACAACGATACGTACCCGTTGTGACTTTATAGTCATAGTCGATGATTATAGATAAAATTTCATCTCCATTTTTGTCCTTAATATAGAAACTATTATCCTCAAAATATTTCACTCTGTTCAGAAAATTACCTTCCCATTTAGGATGGACTAATTCACTAAGCCTTTCAAAAATATTTTCTACATCATCCGGTGTTGTTCCGATTGGTGGATGGCAAAGTTTATAAATGCATTCTTGTGCTTCAGCCTGATGTGTTGAACAAAAAAAAATCCTTTATTTTCTCCCATAAACTCATGTGAGGAGGCGTATTTTTCTCTAAAATGTCGTTAATTTTTTCATTACTGATGTAAGTGTGAAAATAACCTGAACCGATACTAATAGACATAATTAACTCCTTCTAAAAAATCAAAGTTAATAGGTTTATTCTTAAGTAAACCTTTTAAAATGATAGTCTACAATATTTTAACTCGCTTTATTTGTTGAATATCTCACGGGATTTCAAACAAATTTGAAACCTCTTCCTCATTTTTATTGAAAAATACCAAGAAACATTCCTGGCCTATTAACATTATAAACGCAGGTTCGCACAATGGCGTTATGTGTAGAAGAAAGTTTTTTCTCTTTACCAGCAACGAAGCGTATAATTGGTAGCGAATATATCTGTTTTAATAAATATGAATAATTTGGATCGGATAACGTAATGAGTTTATGCTCGCTTACATCAAGCCATTTTATTGCCGCATAAATAGCTTTTGAATTTGCATGAGTAAATTGTATACATTGATTCGGTGATAACCCACATGCCCAAAGAGAAACAATTTTAACATTATTTAATGCAATAAGTTTCTCTACAATTGCAGCAGCATTGACAGTTGAAAGATGAGAGACCATTATCATACGTAACCATATTTCCATTGGATCCATATATTTTCCAGACTTAATTGGCAATAAGTGTGTTCCATTTATAACCAATACTGTCAATCATAATGAGAAATGTCTAGAATAGGTATTAAATAACTTTCACTTTTTGGATATAGCTTTAAACATTTATGTCAGTATTAAATATATTACATTACCCAGATGAGCGTCTTCGCAAAATTGCAGAACCGGTAAAAAAAGTTGATGCAGAAATACAACGTATCGTGAATGATATGTTTGAAACGATGTATGAAGAAGAAGGTATTGGTTTAGCCGCAACACAGGTTAATATTCATCAAAGAATTATTGTTATAGACGTTTCAGAATCTCGTAATGAAAGATTGGTACTTATAAATCCTGTTATCCTAGAAACAGCTGGTGAAATTGGAATTGAAGAAGGCTGTCTTTCTGTACCTGAACAACGGGCATTTGTATCTCGTGCTAAATGGGTCAAAATTAAAGCCTTAGATATCAATGGGAAAGAGTTTGAATTAGAAACTGATGATCTACTTGCTATCTGTATTCAACATGAAATAGATCATCTAAATGGCAAATTATTTATTGACTATCTTTCTGCATTAAAACGCCAACGCATTAGGCAGAAAATTGAAAAGCTTGAACGTCTAAAAGCTAAAACAACAAAATGATATTTATCATATTTTATAATATAGGGATCTTTACGTGTCAGACTGTCTACGAATCATTTTTGCCGGCACCCCAGATTTTGCAGCACAACATTTAGCTGCATTACTTGGTATCAAGGATAAGTATCAAATTGTTGGCGTTCTGACACAACCTGATAAACCAGCTGGAAGAGGGCGAAAACTCGCATCAAGCCCAGTAAAAACGCTAGCCGAAGAAAATAATATTCCTATTTTTCAGCCAACAACTCTAAAAACAGCAGACAGTCAGCGCTGCATTGAAAATCAGCATGCCGATGTTATGGTTGTTGTCGCATATGGCCTAATTTTACCTGAAATTGTATTAAATATGCTACCAATGGGCTGCCTGAATGTTCATGGCTCACTACTACCCCGCTGGAGAGGCGCAGCGCCAATTCAACGCTCAATTTGGGCTGGTGATAAAGAAACCGGTATTACAATTATGCAAATGGATATTGGTCTGGATACCGGAGATATGCTTTACAAAGTTAGCTGCCCTATTGAACTAAAAGATACTAGCGCAACCCTATATCAAAAACTTGCAAAACTAGGCCCTATTGCACTCCTACATACTCTTGATTTACTCACTTCAGGTCAAGCAAAACCAGAAGAACAAAATGATACATTCGCTAACTATGCTGAAAAACTGAGTAAAGATGAAGCATTAATTGATTGGACACTTTCAGCTGAAGAAATTGAGCGATGTATCCGGGCATTCAATCCTTGGCCAGTAAGTTATTTTATTGTTGCAGATCAACCTATTAAAGTTTGGTATGCCGAAGTCATTGATCATGAAATTGACGCTTCACCGGGAACAATTTTAAGTGCCGATAAAACAGGGATTAAAGTGGCAACCGCGAAAGGTATTTTAAATATCTTAAAAATACAACCGGCCGGTAAAAAAATAATGTTAGCTAGTGATTTTCTAAACTCTCGTCACGGATGGTTTATTCCTGGCAGAATAATAAATTCAGCATTGCAACCAAATTAGTAATAAATTTCTTGTTTACATTTATGATTAGCGGGTAATTATATTTAACATGAATAAAAAATATAATCTTAGAAGCATTTGTGCCCAAGTCATTGCCCAGGTTATTGATCAAAAACAATCATTAAGCACTGTACTTCCCGAATGGCAAAAAAATATATCAGATAAAGATAAAGCTCTTTTACAAGAACTAAGTTTTGGTGTGCTTAGAGTGTTACCCTTATTGGAATGGTTTATTCAACAATTAATAACTAAACCATTAAAGGGAAAAAAACGCATTATTCATTATCTTATTATGGTAGGAATTTACCAACTTCATTTTACTCGTATTCCCCCACACGCCGCACTAGCAGAAACTGTTGATGGTGCTATCACACTGAAACACCCTCAACTAAAAGACTTAATTAATGGTGTATTAAGACAATTTCAACGGCAAGAACAAACATTAAATGCAAAAGCAAATAATAATGACAGCAATTATTTACATCCTAAATGGCTATTAGAAAAAATTCAGCAAGTTTATCCTGCTCAGTGGGAAAAGATTCTTGAGGCCAATAACCAAAAACCACCTATGTGGCTAAGAGTAAATCAATTGTATCATTCTACTCACGATTATCTAATACTATTACAACAAGCAGGTATAGAGGCCAGTTTAAGCAAAGACAGTAAATTCGCTATCAAATTACAAAAACCGTGTGCGGTTAACAAATTACCAGGCTTTGACCAAGGTTGGGTAACAATTCAAGATTTATCTGCTCAACAATGCATTGAATTACTAGCACCTAAAAATGGTGAATATATCCTTGATCTTTGCGCAGCTCCAGGTGGTAAGACAACTTATATACTAGAACTTGCTCCAAAAGCTGATGTTTTAGCGATTGATATTGATGAACTACGAATAAAACGTATCCAAGAAAATCTTAATCGACTAAAATTACATGCAAGAGTTATAGTTGGCGATGGACGTAGACCACTAGAATGGACATCGGGTGCGAAATTTGATCGTATATTGCTAGATGCACCTTGCTCTGCGACAGGTGTGATTCGTAGGCATCCGGATATAAAATGGTTAAGAAAACCGACAGATATCCAGCAGTTGGTTAAATTACAATATGAAATTCTAGAAGCTATCTGGCCTTATTTAAAAACCAATGGCATCCTGGTTTATGCAACTTGCTCAATTTTACCGGATGAAAACAAAGAACAAATACAGAAATTTCTTTTTCATCATCCTGAAGCATCTTTAAATAACAATATGGAACTAGGCCAACAAATATTACCCACTCAACGTGGAGGAGACGGTTTCTTTTATGCTTCTCTGATAAAAAATTAACACTACTATTTTAAATAAATACTCAATCTGGCAGTAAGATAAAAATATAATGAAAATTATCATATTAGGTGCAGGACAAGTTGGTGGAACACTTGCAGAAAATTTAGTTGATGAAAACAACGATATCACTATCGTTGATACTAATACTGAACGTTTGCGCCAGCTACAAGATAAATTCGACCTAAGAGTTGTCAGTGGGCATGGCTCATACCCTAGGATCCTAAGGGAAGCCGGTGCTGAAGATGCTGATATGTTAGTCGCTGTGACAAATTCAGATGAAACTAATATGGTTGCATGCCAAATCGCTTATTCTCTTTTTAATACGCCAAATAAAGTTGCTAGAATACGCGCATCTGAATATATCAAAGAAACTGAAAAACTTTTTACCCCTGATCACATACCGATTGATTATCTTATTTCTCCAGAGCAGCTTGTCATTGATTATATTTATAAATTAATCCAATATCCTGGTGCACTTCAGGTTGTTAACTTCGCAAGTGGTAAAGTAAGTATTGTTGCTGCAAAAGCCTACTATGGAGGTTCATTAGTAGGAAATTCCCTCTTAAATTTACGCGAACATTTACCCCATATTGATACCCGAATTGCTGCTATATTTCGCCAAAATAGACCCATTCGACCACAGGGATCCACTATTATTGAGGCAGGAGATGAAATCTTCTTTGTTGTAGCCACTGAGCATATTCGTGCCGTAATGAGCGAACTGCAACGACTGGAAAAACCCTACAAGCGAATTATGATAGTTGGTGGTGGCAATGTTGGTGCAGGCCTAGCAAAACAGCTAGAAAAAGATTACAGCGTTAAATTAATAGAACGTGATCAAGAAAGAGCAACCGAATTAGCAGAACTATTACATGATACAATCGTGTTTTATGGTGATGCTTCAGATCAAGAGCTTTTAGCGGAAGAACATATTGAGCAAACAGATGTTTTTATAGCACTGACTAATGATGATGAAGCCAATATTATGTCAGCTATGCTTGCCAAAAAAATGGGCGCAAAGAAAGTAATGGTTCTTATCCAACGTTCTGCTTATGTTGATCTTGTACAAGGAGGAGTCATTGATATCGCTATATCACCTCAACAAGCAACAATTTCCGCTTTATTAGGACATGTTCGTAAAGCAGATATAATCAATGTTTCATCCTTACGTAAAGGCGTTGCTGAAGCGATAGAAGCTATTGCTCACGGTGATGAAAACACATCCAAAGTTGTTGGTAGAAAAATTTCAGAAATAAAGCTTCCTCCAGGCACAATTATCGGTGCTATTGTTCGTGATGATGAAGTCATCATTGCAAATAGCTATCATATTATTGAACAAGATGATCACATCATTATGTTCATTACTGATAAAAAGCATGTTCCTGACGTAGAAAAGATATTCCAACCTAGCCCATTCTTTTTGTAAAAATTTTGATAGAAATATATTAATAGATATTATAATTTAAACATTCTTATAAAATTTTACGTTCTATTTTGATTAACGGTGAGGGGACTATGAGCTTTTTAAAAGAATTCCGTGAATTTGCAATGAAAGGCAACGTTATTGATCTAGCTGTGGGTGTTATTATTGGTGCAGCATTTGGCAAAATTGTTTCTTCTCTTGTTGCAGATATTATTATGCCTCCCCTTGGATTACTTATCGGCGGTATTGATTTTAAGCAATTTCATCTTGTCTTAAGGGAAGCCCACGATAATATACCTGCTGTTACTATGAATTATGGTGTATTTATTCAAAATGTTTTTGATTTTCTAATCATCGCTATAGCAATTTTTATTGCGATAAAACTTATAAATAAATTGCGTCGCGAAAAAGAAGGAGCACCAGCAGCACCAACTAAAGAAGTCACATTATTAACTGAAATTCGTGATTTATTAAAAAAACAAAAATAATCAAAACGAGTGGGTTAGTAATAATAAATTTTTAAAATTAAGCATTACTAACCCACTCGTTTGCTCTTTACTATGTTTCATTTTTCTTTGATAACTCCCTTTTCCTTTTTTAGTTTTTTCAATTCATCGCCTAAACAGAGGATCATACAGTATCGCCTCTACTCCACTCTTCTTTATAAGGCCTCGTTTATGCTGGTAATTTGCCATACCAAATTCTCCAATATCAATGACTTTTTAAATAAACATCTATAAAATTTTATTTCATCCAAAACGGACATATCATTTAATGTTTACTGGCGCCTTGTTCGAGGATCTCTAAAATTGAACATCCAGTACTAACATGTTTACTACCACAACAAGCCGCACTAAGCATTTTTAATGAATTTCTCATTCTCTCCATCTCTATAATTTTAATTTCAATCTCCTGCAAGCGAGCATCTACAATATTTTTCGACTCCTGGCAAGTATGATGGGCAGGATCAATGCGAATAGACAATAATTCTGAAATAGATTCCAAAGTAAAGCCTAACTGCTTAGCATAACGAATAAAACGTAAACGTTGTAAATCTTTTTTGCTATAAAGACGATAACCACTTTCTGTACGATTAGGACGTTCCATTAGCCCTTGTTTTTCATAGAAACGAATTGTATCGGTTGTAACATCTGCTAACTTAGCTAATTTACCTATATGATACATAACCACCTCTTATATATGTATAAATATTATCCACTATGATAGCAAACTATGAAATGACAAAAAGTTAATTTTTAGATAATAAAAAACCGGGATTAATCCCGGTTTTTTATGTAATTGCAAATTTATTCTGCAGTTACTTCTGCTTGAGACTCAACAGTACGATCAACAAGCTCGATATAAGCCATCGGCGCATTGTCACCTGCACGGAAGCCACACTTCATAATACGAGTATAACCACCTGCACGGGTCGCGAAACGCGATCCAAGTTCATTAAATAATTTTGCCACGATCTCATTATCACGAGTACGGGCAAATGCCAGACGACGATTAGCTACGCTGTCGGTCTTGGCAAGAGTAATCAGTGGCTCAACGACACGGCGCAATTCTTTCGCCTTTGGTAAAGTTGTCTTGATAATCTCATGACGAACTAAAGAGCCAGCCATGTTACGAAACATAGCTTGGCGATGGCTACTATTGCGGTTCAATTGACGACCACTCTTACGATGGCTCATGACCTTATCCTTCTCAGTAAAACCTTAACCTGTGATCTCATTCATCAGCAATACTTGCTGGAGGCCAATTTTCTAGACGCATGCCTAGCGATAAGCCTCTTGATGCCAAAACATCCTTAATTTCAGTAAGTGATTTTTTACCAAGATTAGGCGTTTTAAGCAACTCAACTTCAGTGCGCTGAACCAAATCACCGATGTAGTGGATAGCTTCTGCTTTTAAACAGTTAGCAGAGCGGACAGTCAATTCCAGATCGTCAACTGCGCGCAGCAGAATCGGATCAAACTCTGGCTTCTCATCTTTAACTTCAACCTTAGCAACATCGCGTAAATCAACGAAAGCTTCGAGTTGTTCAGCCAAGATAGTTGCTGCTCGACGAATCGCCTCTTCTGGATCGATTGTGCCGTTAGTTTCCATCTCGATAACCAACTTATCCAAATCAGTGCGTTGTTCTACACGCGTCGCTTCAACATTGTAGGCAATACGCTCTACAGGGCTATAGCATGCATCAACTAATAAACGACCGATTGGGCGCTCATCTTCTTCCGAATGAATACGGGCAGAAGCCGTCACATATCCACGACCACGCTGTACTTTAATACGCATATTAATAGCAGCGCTTTCATCAGTTAGATGGCAGATAACATGTTGCGGCTTGAAGATTTCAATATCATCATTAGGGGTGATATCGGCGGCAGTCACAGGGCCAATTCCAGATTTATTCAAGGTCAGAATAACTTCATCTTTACCGTGAACTTTTACCGCCAGCCCTTTCAGGTTAAGGAGAATCTCCAGGATATCTTCCTGCACACCTTCTTTAGTGCTGTACTCATGCAGTACACCATCAATTTCAACCTCGGTCACAGCACAACCCGGCATAGACGAAAGCAAAATACGGCGTAGTGCGTTACCAAGAGTATGGCCAAAGCCACGTTCTAACGGTTCAAGGGTTACCTTGGCATGCGCCGAACTAATTTGCTCGATATCAACCAGGCGCGGTTTAAGAAACTCTGTCACAGAACCCTGCATTGTGTCCTCTCTTTGGTACTAAGCTTTACTTAGAGTAAAGCTCGACGATCAGGTGTTCGTTAATGTCAGCAGACAGATCAGCACGTTCAGGAATACGTTTGAACACACCTTCCATCTTAACCGCATCAGCCACCAGCCAATTTGGCTTCTCACGCTGTTCAGCAAGTTCTAAAGCAGCCTTAATACGAGACTGTTTTTTTGCTTTTTCACGAACGCTGATAACGTCATTCGGGGAAACCTGATAAGAAGCAATATTAACGACTTGACCATTTACCATGATAGCTTTATGGCTAACCATCTGACGTGCTTCCGCGCGTGTTGCGCCAAAGCCCATACGATAAACAGTATTGTCTAAACGACCTTCAAGCAAATTGAGCAAATTTTCGCCCGTATTACCTTTCAACCGTGTTGCTTCTTTATAATAGTTACGGAATTGACGTTCTAGAACACCGTAAATACGACGAACTTTTTGTTTCTCACGTAACTGAACACCATAATCAGATAGACGCGGTTTACGTGCGCCATGCTGTCCTGGTGCCTGTTCTAATTTACACTTGGTGTCAATCGCGCGAACGCCAGACTTAAGAAAAAGATCTGTACCCTCGCGACGGCTCAGCTTGAGCTTAGGACCCAAATATCTAGCCATTTTCTTTCTCCAACAATCCTAAAAACGCAACGTAATTAAACACGACGTTTCTTCGGTGGACGACAACCGTTATGAGGGATCGGAGTCACATCAGTAATGTTAGTAATGCGGAAACCAGCCGCATTTAACGCACGGATAGTTGACTCACGGCCAGGACCAGGTCCTTTAACCATAACTTCTAAGCTTTTGATTTCGTACTCTTTCACTGCCTCAGCACAACGTTCTGCTGCAACTTGAGCGGCAAACGGAGTAGACTTACGAGAACCACGAAAACCAGAACCACCTGCGGTTGCCCAACCCAATGCATTACCTTGACGATCAGTAATGGTAACAATTGTGTTGTTAAAAGAAGCATGGATATGAGCCACACCGTCTGAAACTTGTTTTCTTACACGCTTACGTGCACGAATAGGTGCTTTTGCCATTATTTAATACCCCGACTATTTCTTGATCGGCTTACGCGGGCCCTTACGGGTACGTGCATTAGTCTTAGTACGTTGACCACGCACAGGAAGACCACGGCGGTGACGTAAACCACGATAGCAACCAAGATCCATTAAGCGCTTGATGCTTAGGGTAACTTCACGACGCAAATCACCTTCAACAATGTATTTAGCAACTTCGTCACGTAACTTGTCGATTTGCTCTTCAGACAGCTCACTGATCTTAACATGCTCAGCAATACCAGTTGCTGCACAGATTGACTGTGAGCGAGTTTTGCCGATGCCGTAAATCGATGTTAATGCGATTACGGTATGTTGATCAGGAATGTTAATGCCTGCTATACGGGCCACTATGCACTCCTAAAGTTAAATACTGCATAACTGTGCTGAAAAGCCCGCTTTCAGGATACTCAAGCAGTTATACATTTTTTTAGATAAAAAGTTTGGCTGGCTAATTTAGCCAGCTCAACCCAACTTTGCAAGAAAAAAATGCTTTTTCTTAACCTTGACGTTGTTTATGCCTTGGTTCAACGCTGCAAATCACACGAACAATACCTTCACGTCTAATGATTTTACAGTTACGGCATAATTTCTTGACTGAAGCACGAACTTTCATTTTTACTCTCCGTAATTTCTTAAGCAAATTAATTTAAAGACAATTATTTGCCTTTAAGATTTGCCTTTTTCAATGCAGACGCATATTGACTGGACATCATAAGAGTTTGCACTTGAGCCATAAAGTCCATAATAACGACGACGACAATTAGAAGTGAAGTACCACCAAAATAGAATGGAACTTTCATTGCGTCACGCATGAACTCCGGGATTAAGCAAATAAAAGTAATATACAATGCACCTACTAATGTTAGGCGTGTCATTACTTTGTCAATATACTTGGCCGTTTGCTCTCCCGGACGAATTCCTGGTACAAATGCACCGGACTTCTTCAGGTTATCTGCTGTCTCTCGCGGATTAAAAACTAACGCCGTATAAAAGAAACAGAAGAAGATGATTGCAAATGCATAAAGTAACACATAAAGCGGTTGTCCTGGCTGCAAATACATTGAAATAGCTGTCAACCAACCCCAACCTGTTCCATCACCAAACCAGGAAGCTATTGTACCTGGGAACAGTATAATACTGGAAGCAAAAATTGCAGGAATAACACCTGCCATATTTACCTTTAATGGTAAATGTGTGCATTGTGCAGCATAAATGCGACGACCTTGTTGACGTTTTGCGTAGTTAACCACTATGCGGCGCTGACCACGTTCCATAAAGACAACAAAATAAGTCACAGCAAATACTAAAACTGCAATCAACAACAACAGGAGGAAATGCAAATCGCCTTGCCGAGCTTGCTCAATGGTATGGCCAATGGCCTGCGGGAGCCCGGCAACTATACCTGCAAAGATAATGATAGAGATACCGTTTCCAATACCTCTTTCAGTAATTTGTTCGCCTAGCCACATCAGAAACATTGTTCCTGTCACTAAACTAACAACGGCCGTGAAATAAAACGGAAAACCAGGATTGATTACCAATCCTTGCATTCCAGCCATATTTGGTAAACCTGTCGCAATACCAATAGATTGGAATATCGCTAATACCAAAGTACCATAACGCGTATATTGACTAATCTTACGGCGACCGGCTTCCCCTTCCTTCTTAATCTCTGCTAGACGTGGATTAACTACAGTCAGTAATTGGACAATAATCGATGCCGAAATATACGGCATAATTCCCAATGCAAAGATAGAAGCACGACTAAGTGCACCACCAGAGAACATATTAAACATTTCAATGATGGTGCCTCTTTGCTGTTCAAGCAATTTGGCAAGCACAGTGGCATCAATACCAGGAATAGGAATAAAAGAACCAATACGGAAAACAATCAGCGCCCCAATAACAAACAAAAGCCTGCGTTTAAGTTCGCCTATTCCACCTTTAGCACTTTGAAAATCTAAACCTGGTTGCTTCGCCATCTGTAACTTATTCCTCGATTTTACCGCCAGCCGCTTCAATTGCAGTCCGTGCACCTTTTGTTACACGAAGACCACGTACAGTTACTGGACGATTAACTTCACCAGAAAGAATAACTTTCGCATATTCTATTTGAATGCCAACTATATTAGCAGCTTTCAGCGTATTCAGATCAATGACATCGCCTTCAACTTTAGCAAAGTCTGACAAACGAACTTCTGCAGTAATCATTGCTTTACGTGAAGTAAAACCAAATTTTGGTAAACGACGATATAGAGGCATCTGCCCGCCTTCAAAACCACGACGTACGCCACCGCCAGAACGAGACTTCTGACCTTTATGCCCACGTCCGCCAGTTTTACCTAAACCGGAACCAATACCGCGACCTACGCGTTTAGGTGCATGTTTAGCACCTTCAGCTGGAGACAGAGTATTTAAGCGCATCTGTTACTCCTCAACTTTAACCATGTAGGAAACCAAATTGATCATGCCGCGGATCGCTGGTGTATCTTCACGTTCTACAGTATGACCAATACGACGCAGACCTAAACCGATCATGGTTGCCTTATGTTTTGGCAAACGACCAATAGTACTGCGAAATTGTGTAATTTTAATAGTCTTAGCCATGGTCCATTACCCCAGAATTTCTTCGACGGATTTACCACGCTTAGCTGCGACCATTTCTGGAGACTTCATACTGTCTAAAGCATCCAGCGTTGCACGAACAACATTAATTGGGTTCGTGGAACCATAGGTTTTAGCCAGTACGTTATGAACACCCGCGACTTCCAAAACAGCACGCATTGCACCGCCTGCGATGATACCCGTACCTTCATAAGCAGGTTGCATAAACACACGAGAACCTGTGTGAGCACCTTTTACAGGATGATACAAAGTACCATTATTGAGAGCGACGTTTTTCATATTGCGACGGGCTTTTTCCATCGCTTTCTGGATTGCTGCCGGAACTTCGCGTGCCTTACCGTAGCCAAAACCAACACGACCGTTACCATCACCAACAACAGTTAGTGCTGTAAAACTAAAAATACGGCCACCTTTAACGGTTTTTGCTACACGATTTACCGCGATCAGCTTTTCCTGCAGTTCGCAAGCTTGTTTCTCGATGTGAGCCATCTTACACCTCTACCTTAGAACTGAAGGCCAGCTTCACGGGCAGCATCTGCCAGTGCCTGGACTCGACCATGATATTGGAAACCAGAACGGTCAAAAGCAACTTCTTTGATGCCTTTCTCCAACGCACGCTCAGCAATTAATTTACCAACTGCTGCTGCGGCTTCTTTGTTTCCTGTGTACTTTACTTGCTCATTGATGGTTTTTTCTGTAGTAGAAGCAACCACCAAAGTTTCAGAACCGTTTGGCGCAATAACCTGCGCATAAATATGTCGAGGGGTACGGTGTACCGCCAAGCGCGTTGCACCCAGTTCATGTAGTTTGCGGCGTGCGCGGGTCGCACGACGGATACGAGCTACTTTCTTATCCATAGTGTTACCTTACTTCTTCTTAGCCTCTTTAGTACGCACGATTTCATCGGCGTAACAAACACCTTCACCTTTATAAGGTTCAGGACGACGGTAATCACGCAATTCTGCTGCAACTTGGCCAATTGCCTGTTTATCTACTCCTTCCAACACAATTTCAGTCTGTGAAGGACATTTTGCAGTAATACCTGCTGGCAGTTCATGCCCTACCGAATGAGAGAAACCTAAGGACAAACTTACAGTATTGCCTTCAATAGCTGCACGATAACCGACACCAACCAGCTGAAGTTCCTTAGTGAAGCCTTCGGTAACACCAATAACCATTGCATTCAATAAAGAACGCGTCGTACCCGCTTGCGTCCATGCATCCGCAAAACCTTCACGAGCTGCAAACATTAATTGATTATCAGCATGTTTGACTTCAACAGCTTTATGGATTGTACGAGTAAGCTCGCCATTTTTACCTTTAATCGCTATATCCTGACCGTCAAGTTTAACTTCTACGCCGGCAGGAATGACGATAGGTGCTTTTGCCACACGAGACATTCTTTCCTCCCGAATTAAGCTACGTAGCAGAGAATTTCGCCACCTAAACCTGCTTGGCGAGCTGCACGATCAGTCATGACACCTTTAGAAGTAGAAATAATCGCAATGCCTAAACCAGCCATAACCTGTGGTAGCTCATCTTTTTTCTTATAGATGCGCAAACTTGGGCGGCTTACACGCTGAATGCTTTCTACAACAGCCTTACCTTGGAAATATTTCAATGTAATTTCCAATGTTGGCTTGATGTCGCCTTCAATTTTATAATCTTCGATATAGCCTTCTTCCTTAAGCACTGTAGCAATCGCTACTTTTAGCTTAGCGGAAGGCATGTTGACCGCAGCTTTATTAGCGGCCTGACCGTTACGGATACGGGTTAGCATATCCGCAATGGGATCTTGCATGCTCATCTGTCTTTACTCCCGTGATTCAATTGGTGATAATTACCAGCTAGCCTTTTTAAGACCCGGGATTTCACCGCGCATAGCGGATTCACGGACTTTAATACGGCTTAGACCAAATTTCCGCAGAAAACCATGCGGACGCCCAGTTTGACGACAGCGGTTACGCCGACGAGAAGGGCTGGAATCACGTGGTAGAGTTTGCAGCTTAAGAACAGCATTCCAACGATCTTCATCAGATGTGTTCACATCAGAAATAATAGCTTTCAATTCTGTGCGCTTTGCAAAGAATTTTTCAGCTAAATTTACACGTTTTACATCACGTGCTTTCAATGATTGTTTAGCCATGAATACCCTGCCTTACTTACGGAACGGAAAGTTAAACGCCATCAACAGTGCAAGACCTTCATCATCTGATTTGGCACTAGTGGTGATAGTAATATCTAAACCACGTACACGATCCACTTTATCATAATCGATTTCAGGAAAGATGATTTGTTCACGTACACCCATGCTGTAGTTACCGCGACCATCAAATGATTTAGTGGATAAACCACGGAAATCACGGATACGTGGTACAGCAATAAAAATCAGACGCTCAAAGAATTCCCACATACGTTCGCCACGCAGGGTCACTTTATAGCCAATTGGATAGCCCTGACGGATTTTGAAGCCTGCAACAGATTTGCGCGCTTTGGTGATAAATGGTTTTTGCCCTGTTATTGCCGCTAAATCAGCAGCTGCATTATCAAGCAGCTTTTTATCGGCAACAGCTTCACCAACACCCATGTTCAGGGTGATCTTCTCGACCCGAGGGACTTGCATGACAGAATTGTAGCCAAACTGAGTCATCAGCTTTTGGACTACCTCGTCTTTGTAGTAATCATGCAGTTTCGCCATCGTATACTCCAAAAATTACTTAATAGTTTCACTGTTAGATTTGAAGAAACGCACTTTTTTGCCATCTTCAATTCTAAAACCTACTCGGTCAGCCTTGCCAGTTGTCACATTAAAGATTGCAACGTTAGAAACATCAATTGCTGCTTCTTTTTCGACGATGCCACCTGGTTTACTCAGAGCCGGAACAGGCTTCTGATGTTTCTTAACCAGATTAATCCCTTCAACAATGACTTTACCAGAAGAAAGAACCTGTTTTACTTTACCGCGTTTGCCTTTATCTTTACCAGCTAACACGATAACTTCGTCATCACGACGGATTTTCGCTGCCATTGTGCCCGCTCCTTAGAGTACTTCTGGTGCCAGAGAGATAATTTTCATAAACTTCTCAGTACGAAGTTCACGAGTTACCGGCCCAAAAATACGCGTACCGATAACTTGCTCACTTGCATTGTTTAACAACACACAAGCATTGCCATCGAAGCGAATGACAGAACCGTCAGGGCGACGAACACCCTTCTTGGTGCGCACCACTACCGCTTTCAGGACATCACCTTTTTTCACTTTACCGCGTGGAATTGCTTCTTTAACAGTAATTTTGATGATATCACCTACATCTGCGTAGCGACGGTGCGAGCCACCTAGAACCTTGATACACATTACGCGACGTGCGCCGGAGTTGTCGGCTACGTTCAGCATAGTCTGTTCTTGGATCATTTTAGTGCTCCGCTAAATGTCAACTACAACTAAGCCGCTTCTTATTATAAATTGAAGAGGCAGCACAATTACCCATACATGAGGGCGCAGCATTATAACACCACAACATCAATATGGACAGAAAAAATAAACGGCCGCTTTATTAAGAGCCGCTTATTCTATTATGAAATGGCTATCCTATTACAGAACAGCTTTTTCTACAACGCGAACAAGTGTCCATGACTTTGTTTTGGACAGTGGTCGGGTTTCACGGATTTCCACTAGATCACCGATACCACATTCATTGTTCTCGTCATGTACATGCAATTTGGTCGTACGACGGATAAACTTACCATATAAAGGATGTTTTACCATACGCTCAATAGCAACGACAATAGATTTCTCCATCTTATCGCTAGTTACACGACCTTGCAAAGTACGGATTTTATCGCTCATTACGCACCCGCCTTTTCAGTCAATAAAGTCTTAACGCGTGCAATATCACGACGTACTTGTTTCAACAGGTGAGACTGTTTCAGCTGTCCACTTTCTGCCTGCATACTCAAGTTAAATTGCTCACGTAGCAGGTTAAGCAGTTCAGTGTTCAACTCTTCAACGATTTTTTCGCGCAGCTCTTTTGCTTTCATTACATCACCGTCTTAGTTACAAAGGTGGTTTTGATAGGCAGTTTTGCTGCTGCCAACTTGAATGCTTCACGAGCTAGCTCTTCTGGAACACCGTCCATTTCATAAAGAACTTTACCAGGTTGGATCAAAGCAACCCAATACTCTACGTTACCTTTACCTTTACCCATACGCACTTCAAGTGGCTTTTCAGTAATAGGTTTATCTGGAAACACACGGATCCAGATTTTACCCTGACGCTTAACTGCACGGGTCATGGCACGACGTGCCGCTTCAATCTGACGTGCAGTCAGACGTCCACGACCCACTGCCTTCAGGCCGAAAGTGCCGAAGCTAACATCCGTACCTGCAGCCAGACCACGATTGCGGCCTTTATGCATTTTACGGAATTTCGTACGCTTTGGTTGTAACATCAGCGACTCTCCTTGCGGCCTTTACGCTGCTGCTTTTTAGGTTGAACTGTAGGTTTCTCTACCTGTTCAACAGCAGCCATACCACCCAGAATCTCACCTTTGAAGATCCATACTTTAACGCCGAGTACCCCATAAGTGGTGTGCGCTTCTGCAGTATTATAATCGATATCAGCACGCAAGGTGTGCAATGGCACACGGCCTTCACGATACCACTCCGTACGTGCAATTTCAGCGCCGCCTAAACGACCACTGACTTCCACTTTTATGCCTTTTGCACCTAGACGCATAGCATTCTGTACCGCTCGTTTCATAGCTCGACGGAACATAACACGACGTTCCAGCTGTGAAGCGATACTATCAGCAACTAATTTAGCATCCAGGTCAGGCTTACGTACTTCAGCAATATTGATTTGCGCAGGGACACCAGCAATATCTGCTACTGTTTTGCGCAGTTTCTCGACATCTTCACCTTTTTTACCGATAACGATACCAGGACGAGCAGTGTGAATAGTTACACGGATGCTCTTCGCAGGACGTTCGATAACGATACGTGAAATAGATGCCTTTGCCAGTTCTTTATTCAGATACTGACGTACTTTAAAATCGCTGTCTAGGTTGTCAGCGAATTCTTTTGTATTCGCATACCAAGTAGAGTTCCAAGGTTTGACAATACCCAGGCGAATACCATTAGGATGTACTTTCTGACCCATTGCTAGTCTCCAGAGTCTCAGCGATCGAACACAACCACAGTAATGTGGCTGGTGCGCTTCAAAATACGATCTGCACGGCCTTTCGCGCGAGGCATGATGCGTTTCATAGTTGGACCTTCGTTAACGAAAATTTTCGTCACTTTTAAGTCATCAATATCAGCACCATCGTTGTGCTCGGCGTTAGCGATAGCAGACTCAAGTACTTTCTTCACTAAACCAGCAGCTTTCTTGTTGGTATAGTTCAGAATTTCTAGAGCTTGCGACACTTTCTTACCGCGAATCAGATCAGCCACTAAACGAACCTTCTGAGCAGAAGAACGAGCGTGGCGATGCATAGCGATAGTTTCCATCTCTTCCTCCTACCTTAACGTTTCTTGGCCTTTTTATCGGCCGCATGGCCGCGATAAGTACGGGTCGGCGCGAATTCACCCAATTTATGACCAACCATTTCGTCGGTAACAAAAACTGGAACATGCTGACGACCATTATGGATAGCGATGGTCAAACCGATCATGTTAGGAAAGATCGTTGAACGACGGGACCAAGTCTTGAGAGGCTTTTTGTCTCCGCTTTCCACCGCTTTCTCTACCTTCTTCAGCAAGTGCAGGTCAATAAAAGGACCTTTCTTGAGAGAACGTGGCATGGTTTATCCTCTAATTATTTTTTAGAACGTTGACGTACGATATATTTATCAGTACGCTTATTGCTACGGGTCTTTTTACCTTTGGTTTGAACGCCCCAAGGTGTTACTGGGTGTTTACCAAAGTTACGACCTTCACCACCACCATGTGGATGGTCTACTGGGTTCATCGCTGTACCACGAACGGTAGGGCGAATTCCACGCCAGCGGCTAGCACCAGCTTTACCCAGAACACGCAGCATATGCTCCGCATTACTAACTTCTCCTAATGTCGCACGGCACTCAGAAAGTACTTTACGCATTTCGCCAGAACGTAAACGGATAGTTACATAACTACCATCACGTGCAACGATTTGCACATAAGCACCGGCTGAACGCGCCAGCTGACCACCTTTACCCGGTTTAAGCTCAACATTATGAACCGTTGAACCGACAGGAATATTACGCATAGGTAAAGCATTACCTGCTTTAATTGCTGCATCTGCACCAGACTGAATTTGGTCTCCGGCTTTTAAGCCTTTTGGTGCCAGAATATAGCGACGCTCTCCATCTTTATAGAGAACTAATGCAATATTCGCCGAACGATTTGGATCATATTCCAGACGCTCAACAGTAGCAGCAATACCATCTTTATTGCGTTTAAAGTCAATTAGACGATAATGCTGTTTGTGACCACCACCAATATGACGCGTAGTAATACGGCCATTATTGTTACGTCCACCGGTTTTGTTGCTTTTTTCTAGCAACGGAGCATAAGGTTTACCCTTATGCAGCTCAGGGTTAACCACTTTAACTACGTGGCGACGGCCCGGAGACGTAGGTTTACATTTAACAACTGCCATTGTTCTTTACTCCTCCGACTTACTCTGCACCACCGATGAAGTCCAGATTCTGGCCTTCTTTCAGAGTGACGTAAGCTTTTTTCCAGTCGCTACGACGACCAATTCGCTGACCGTGGCGTTTGGTTTTGCCTTCAACTAGTAAAGTATTTACACCTTTGACTTCAACTTCGAACAGTTTCTGTACGGCAGCCTTAATCTCTGCTTTAGTCGCATCTTTCGCTACTTTAAGCACGATGGTGTTACTTTTTTCCATCGCTGCAGAAGCTTTCTCAGAGACATGCGGCGCACGTAGTACTTTTAGCAGACGTTCTTCACGGATCATGCTAGCATCTCCTCAATTTGCTTCACAGCATCAGCAGTCATAAGTACTTTGTCGAAGGCAATTAGGCTAACAGGATCGATACCGATTGCATCGCGAACATCAACTTTATATAAGTTACGGGCTGCTAAAAACAAGTTTTCATCAACCTCATTCGTGACGATCAATGCGTCATCCAGTGCCATTTCCCTTAATTTTTGTACCAGAAGCTTAGTTTTCGGCGCTTCCAGTGCAAATTTCTCGACAACAATTAGACGATCCTGACGTATCAATTCAGACAAGATGCTTTTCAAAGCACCGCGGTACATCTTTTTATTTACTTTTTGACTGTGGTCCTGTGGTCTCGCTGCGAAAGTGACACCACCAGAGCGCCAAATTGGGCTCTTAACTGAACCAGCACGTGCACGACCAGTACCTTTTTGACGCCATGGCTTTTTACCAGAACCTGAAACCTCAGCACGAGTTTTCTGAGCACGAGTACCTTGACGAGCACCAGCTGCATACGCAACAACTACTTGATGCACAAGCGCTTCATTGAAATCACGCCCGAAGGTAGTTTCGGAGACAGTCAGCGCGCTTTGCGCGTCTTTCATTACCAATTCCATTCCTATCTCCTCGACGTTACGCCTTAACAGCTGGTTTTACAATCAGGTTGCTACCAGTTGCACCTGGAACAGCACCCTTGACCAACAGCAGATTACGTTCAGCGTCAACGCGTACTACATCCAGACTTTGAACAGTTACACGTTCATTACCCAATTGGCCTGCCATTTTCTTGCCTTTAAATACCTTACCCGGAGTTTGGTTTTGACCAATAGAACCCGGAACACGGTGTGACAAGGAGTTACCATGAGTAGCGTCCTGAGTGCGAAAATTCCAGCGTTTAACCGTACCAGCAAAACCCTTACCTTTGGAGGTACCAGTAACGTCGACTTTCTTGACGTCAGCAAAAATTTCAACACTAATGCTTTGACCTACAGTAAACTCTTCGTTTTCACTCAAACGAAATTCACGTAGGATACGGCCAGCTTCAACACCAGCTTTAGCAAAATGCCCAGCTTCAGGTTTCTTTACACGGTTTGCTTTTTTGCTACCGGTAGTAACCTGAATTGCATTATAACCATCTGTTTCCAGGCTCTTAACCTGAGTCACTCGGTTATTTTCAATTTCGATAACAGTTACAGGAATAGAAACACTATCTTCAGTGAAGATACGTGTCATTCCTAGTTTCTTCCCGACTAAACCAATCATTGTTTCAACCTCTCAATCGCGCAACGACCTGATTAACCCAGGCTGATCTGCACATCTACACCGGCAGCCAGATCCAGACGCATCAGAGCATCAACGGTTTTCTCAGTTGGCTCAACGATGTCAACCAGACGCTTATGAGTACGAATTTCGTACTGATCACGTGCATCTTTATTAACATGCGGCGAAATCAGAACGGTAAAACGTTCTTTACGTGTAGGTAACGGGATCGGACCACGTACTTGAGCGCCAGTGCGCTTAGCAGTTTCAACGATTCCCGCAGTTGATTGATCAATTAAACGATGATCAAAGGCTTTCAGGCGGATACGGATTCTTTGGTTCTGCATGAGACCAGAGCTCCAACTATTTATAAACGTAAAAAATTACTCCTCGCACCCATTTCGATTGATAGGGGAGTGTAATCGTTCCCATAATAACCTCCAAATCGGAGGTATTGTTTTTTTTAACGCAGTTTCACTGCTTACTAGCCCTTACGGCCAGGCTCTTGAATTAAAGAGCCCGTGCATTATACGTAATTTCAGAATAAGAGCAAGCCGTAGATAAAAAAATTGCATAAAATTTATTTATAAAAATCTTATGCAATAATATTTGTTAAAATCTTAATCAATAAATACCAATTAAATCATGTCTCTTCACCCAGCTGAGATTGTAGGTAATTTTTTAGGCCTATGTTTGATATCAAATCCAATTGCGTTTCTATCCAATCAATATGTTTTTCTTCATCCGTTAGTATTTCAATCATTAAATCGCGACTAACATAATCACTAACTGAATCCGCATAAGCAATTGCTGAACGCAAATCTTTCGCCCCATCCAATTCAAGCAGTAAATCTGATTTAAGCATTTCTTCAACATTCTCACCAATATTTAATTTACCTAAATCCTGCAAATTTGGTATACCTTCAAGAAAGAGGATCCTTTCTATATATTTATCAGCATGTTTCATCTCATCAATAGATTCTTCATATTCAATATCATTAAGACGTAATAAACCCCAATTTTTAAACATACGGGCATGTAAAAAATATTGATTGATTGCAACAAGCTCATTACCCAATAATGTATTTAAATGGGTGATCATTTTTTTATCGCCTTTCATTTTTTATCCTCCACTTCCAGTATCTAAAGTGTAGATAGAAATTATTAGGCGAACAGAATAGAAAAATATTTTTATTGAAAAGCGAAGAGGAATTGATTAATTAAAACTAGAAAGGTTCTTTGATAGCATTTAAATTTATTCTATTAATTCATTGTACTGCGTCAATATCAGTAACAACAGATAAATTTATTTGCTCATTTTGAATTAGCTGAGTTGCTTGAGGCAAGCATTTTCCACAATGTCTACCAATAGATACACACTTCTTTAATCCACTAATGGATGTTATGTGATTATCGCGAACTAAAGTTTTTATTGTTTTATCACTAATTCGATTACATAGACAGACGTACATTTTTAATACCGACCAGTTAAAATCTCATCAGCAATAATAAATGATAATGATTTTCATTTCAATATTAGTTTGAGTTATATACTCAAAAAATTAGATTATCGGTAATAATTTTACAACGATCATAAAAAAGAGGCTTTCGCCTCTTTTTTCAAATTCAATATCGAATCAAGCAATAATTTTAGCAACGACACCGGCACCGACTGTACGGCCACCTTCACGAATCGCAAAACGCAATCCTTCATCCATCGCGATTGGCGCTATCAACGTCACTTTCATGTTGATATTATCACCTGGCATTACCATCTCTACGCCTTCTGGCAACTCGATTGTGCCCGTTACATCCGTCGTTCTAAAATAAAACTGTGGACGGTAACCTTTAAAGAATGGCGTGTGGCGACCGCCCTCATCTTTGCTCAAAATATATACTTCTGATTCAAATTGAGTATGCGGATTGATTGAACCTGGTTTTGCTAATACTTGACCACGCTCTACATCTTCACGCTTGGTACCACGTAATAATACACCTACGTTCTCACCTGCACGACCTTCGTCCAGCAGTTTGCGGAACATTTCTACGCCCGTACACGTCGTTTTGGCCGTCTCTTTAATTCCAACGATTTCAACTTCTTCACCAACCTTAACTACACCACGCTCTACACGGCCTGTTACTACGGTTCCACGGCCTGAGATTGAAAATACGTCTTCGATTGGCAACAAGAACGGTTTATCTATCGCACGTTCTGGCTCTGGAATGTAGTCATCTAATACTTTCGCTAACTCTAGAATTTTCTCTTCCCACTCAGCAACGCCTTCCAGCGCCTTCAACGCTGAACCTTTGATTACCGGCGTGTCGTCTCCTGGGAAATCATACTGAGAAAGAAGCTCACGCACTTCCATTTCAACCAATTCCAGCAACTCTTCATCATCAACCATATCACACTTGTTCAGGAAAACGATGATGTAAGGAACACCTACCTGGCGACCTAATAGGATATGTTCACGTGTTTGTGGCATTGGACCATCGGTTGCCGCAACCACTAAAATTGCGCCGTCCATTTGTGCCGCACCGGTGATCATGTTTTTTACATAATCTGCGTGGCCTGGACAATCAACGTGGGCATAATGGCGGATTGGCGTATCATATTCTACGTGAGAGGTAGAAATTGTGATACCGCGCGCTTTTTCTTCCGGTGCATTATCAATTTGATCAAATGCACGTGCACTACCGCCATAAGTTTTCGCTAATACGGTGGTGATTGCTGCAGTTAAAGTTGTTTTACCATGGTCAACGTGGCCGATTGTACCAACGTTAACGTGCGGGTTTTTACGTTCAAATTTTTCTTTAGACATTAGATTATCCCTCTAAGACACGGAATCGATGGTTACACCACATTAACCAAACAGTAAAAGTCATATACTCGTTGCTTGTTTTTTCGCAGGAAAAAATCAGGGAACAATTAAGAACAGATTCTAGGAGTGGTGCTGATAGGCAGATTCGAACTGCCGACCTCACCCTTACCAAGGGTGTGCTCTACCAACTGAGCTATATCAGCACATCTTGGAGCGGGCAGCGGGAATCGAACCCGCATCATCAGCTTGGAAGGCTGAGGTAATAGCCATTATACGATGCCCGCGATGAACTCGGCTACCTGACTTTAATCAGCTGCAAATTTTATCTTAAGTATTTTGCATCGAGGTAGCATTTTAAGCTGAACACTTAAGATGAAACTTATGGTGGTGGGAGAAGGATTCGAACCTTCGAAGTCTGTGACGGCAGATTTACAGTCTGCTCCCTTTGGCCGCTCGGGAATCCCACCTTTTACTTATATCCAGATTTTTAATGGTGCCGGCACCAAGAGTCGAACTCGGGACCTACTGATTACAAGTCAGTTGCTCTACCAACTGAGCTATGCCGGCGTCAGGTGCTGCGCATTCTAGGTAGAGAACGAGCATGTTGCAACAAAAAAATTAAAATATTTGTTCTTTTGCTTATAAAACACTCACTTTAACCTTTTTTGCTGCTTTTTTCTATAGTAAATGTTTAAATACTCAACAGTATAAATTTTTTATTTACTATTTACTCTAGTGAAAAATGACATCAAATTTTTCTCACTAATAAAAACGTATCGTAAAACATACAATATTATTTCATTGCTAAAAATAAAAAACGGATGAATTGTTATCAATTATTTAATTAATACAAAAAACAGAAAAAACTCTACGCCTAAAGATATTCAATCGTTATTATGCAATCTATTTTTTTATTGGTTATGAATGATTATGATAACCTGTACACAGGTAAATGTTGACTTATGAAACAACAACAAAACTTTTCAATAACACCTTATTTAGAATTTGACCGTGAACATTGGGCAACATTACGTGATTCTGTTCCACTAGAACTACTAACGGATAAAGAGCTGCTGGAACTGAAGGGTATCAATGATGAAATTTCAATGGATGAAGTAAATAAAATTTATCTTCCTATTTCACGGCTACTTAATTTCTATATCAGTTCAAATTTACGTAGACAAACAGTTTTACAACAATTCTTAGGTACTAATGGTACTAAAGTACCTTATGTTATCGGTATTGCAGGCAGTGTTGCAGTTGGTAAAAGTACCACAGCTCGTCTATTACAAACTTTATTAAGTCGGTGGCCCGAGCATCGTAAAGTTGATCTTATTACAACAGATGGTTTCTTATACCCAAATCAGATTTTAAACGAACGTGAAATAATGAAGAAAAAAGGATTTCCGCAATCCTATGATATGCACCGTTTAGTAAAATTTGTTTCTGATATAAAATCTGGAGTCAAACAGGTTACCGCTCCGGTATACTCCCATTTTACTTATGATATCGTTCCCGATAAAAAGCAAGTGATTGAGCAGCCTGATATTCTTATTTTGGAAGGTTTAAACGTTTTGCAAAGCGGAATAGATTATCCACATGCTTCCCATCATGTTTTTGTATCTGACTTTGTCGATTTTTCAATTTATGTTGATGCCCCGGAAAATTTATTGAAAAAATGGTATATCAGTCGATTTTTGAAATTTTGCCAAGGCGCTTTTTCCAACCCTCACGCCTATTTCTACCATTATTCTAAATTAGAGCAAGAAGAAGCGATCAATACAGCTAAAACAATATGGGAAGAAGTTAATAAAATAAATTTGGAAGAGAATATAATACCAACCAAAGAAAGAGCCAGTTTGATCATGACTAAAGGCTCTAATCATTCAATTACAAATGTTAGATTAAGAAAATAATTTCAAACATTGAGTCGATGATTAGCTTCGACTCAATTATTCTAATTATCTGGCCGTAATGAAATTTCACCACCTATATAAAAAACAATTTCACCATTTTGTTCTAACAAAATTGCGCCGTGTTCATTAATACCTTTCACGATACCGATTTCTAGGTGATCACCAATATGTAATCTTATTTTTTTATGTAAAAAATTATCCAACGCCAGCCAACGCTTAATAAAAGGAACAAGACCATATTTCTCAAATTGCACTAATTCATGACGTAATGCCATAATGATCTGACCTGCGATCACATTTCTTTCTATTTGAATACCAGCCTGCTCAAGATTAATCCATCCTTGATTAATATTTGTTTCATAATTACGACTCATTGCAATATTAAGCCCAATACCAATCACAATATGTGCCACATCGCCAGTTTTACCTACCATTTCAATTAAAATACCTGCAAGTTTTTTTTCATTAAGATAAAAATCATTAGGCCATTTAACTTTTATATTACTACCGCTCAATTTATTAAGGGTCTCAGCTATCACAATCCCCGCAACCAAGCTTAGACCCATGGCAGCAGCCGGCCCTTGGTCTAAATGCCAGTACAATGATAAATAAAGATTACAGCCGAAAGGAGAAGTCCAATATCGACCACGCCTCCCTCTACCGGCTGTTTGATATTCTGCAACACAAGCATCACCAGAACTTAATTGATCAATGCGCTCAAGTAGATATTGATTGGTAGAATTAATAACCGGTTTTACTATTATATTTCCGCGTCTCACTAAACCATAAATTCGCTCATAGTCTAATAAATCCATTTTTCTAGTAAATTGGTAACCCTTACTAGTAATAGTATTAACCTCAATACCCCATTTACGTAGTGTGTGAATATGTTTATTAATACCAGCTCGCGTCATGCCAAGTAATTCACCCAACTGCTCGCCTGAATGTATACTACCATCAGAAAGTATTTTGATGAGTTTTAAAGGAATAGTTACATCTTTCATGAAATAGCATCCATAGCATTTACTTCACCATATTTACCAATAAAACGCACTTCTGGTTCTAGTGTAATAGCAAATTTCTCTATAACCTTTTTTCGGATATAACGGGCTAAATCTACAATATCTTCTCCAGTCGCATTATTTTTATTAATTAAAATCAATGCTTGCTCCTTATGTACTGCCGCGCCACCACATTGATAACCCTTTAGATCACATTGATCAATGAGCCATCCAGCAGCAAGCTTTACTTTACCATCCATTTGAGGATATTCTGGACATCGAGGATAATGGGCCTTTATTTCATTTGCCGCCATACTAGAAATAACGGGATTTTTAAAAAAACTACCCCCATTTCCTACCAAAAATGGATCAGGTAACTTATTTTGCCGGATTTTACACACAGCGTCAAAGATAGTTTCCGCTGTCACTGTTTGTGCTGCTAAGGGAGTCAAACCAGCATATGTTAATCTGGGTTGCCATAGCTTGTTAAGCTTCAGACCAACTGCAACAATAGCAAAATTTTCACGATATTTATGCTTAAAAATACTATCCCGATAACCAAATTGACATTCAGCGGCATCTAAACGATATTGTTGACCATTATTTAGATTAACAATATCGACATAGTGACATGCATCTTTAAATTCCATACCATAAGCACCGATATTTTGTATAGGCGCAGCCCCTACAGATCCCGGAATTAACGCCATATTTTCTAATCCATAGATGCCATTTTTTATAAGTGTTTCAACCAATTGATGCCAATTATTTCCTGCGCCAACATGCATAAACCATTCCTTAGCTGATTCAGTTATCTCTAACGCCATAACTCGATTTAAAATAACCAGGCCATCAAAGTCACCAATGAAGAGAACATTACTCCCGCCGCCCAATAATAAAATAGGCCACCCTTTTAGTCGTGCATTTTTCCATAACATAAGCAACTCTTCTACTGAAGTAGCCGAGTATATTGCTTTTGCCTTAGCATCAAGACTAAAAGTATTATATTTTTTTAATTCATTATGATTATCAGAATGCATATATCAAAACTCAATTAATATATAGTAATTATATAGTCTATTAATGTAGATATATAGAGAATAGATAAGAGTTACAAAATCAAACAATAAAACGACAAAAAGCCACCCAAGGGTGGCTTTCTTAACATAATCAAAGTCTGGCAGCTCCCTACTCTCACATGGGGAGACCCCACACTACCATCGGCGCTACGGCATTTCACTTCTGAGTTCGGCATGGGGTCAGGTGGGACCACCGCGCTATTGCCGCCAGACAAATTCTTTTTTATTTATCCCATCTTATTTCGCGCCTTCAGCAAAATCCGACCAGATTCAATCTCAAAACAAGCTAAAATTCTCTCTCTCAAAACACCTTCGGTGTTGTCAGGTTAAGCCTCCCGGGTCATTAGTACTGATTAGCTCAACGTATCGCTACGCTTACACACCCAGCCTATCTACGTCCTCGTCTCGAACACCCCTTATAGGACATTACTGTCAGGGAAGACTCATCTTGAGGCAAGTTTCCCGCTTAGATGCTTTCAGCGGTTATCTCTTCCGCACTTAGCTACCAGGCGATGCCATTGGCATGACAACCTGTACACCAGTGGTGCGTCCACTCCGGTCCTCTCGTACTAGGAGCAGCCCCCCTCAACCTTCCTTCGCCCACGACAGATAGGGACCGAACTGTCTCACGACGTTCTAAACCCAGCTCGCGTACCACTTTAAATGGCGAACAGCCATACCCTTGGGACCTACTTCAGCCCCAGGATGTGATGAGCCGACATCGAGGTGCCAAACACCGCCGTCGATATGAACTCTTGGGCGGTATCAGCCTGTTATCCCCGGAGTACCTTTTATCCGTTGAGCGATGGCCCTTCCATTCAGAACCACCGGATCACTAAGACCTACTTTCGTACCTGCTCGCACCGTCACGCTCGCAGTCAAGCTGGCTTATGCCTTTGCACTAACCTCACGATGTCCGACCGTGATTAGCCAACCTTCGTGCTCCTCCGTTACGCTTTGGGAGGAGACCGCCCCAGTCAAACTACCCACCAGACACTGTCCTCAGCCCGGATTACGGGCCCAAGTTAGAACATCAAACATTAAAGGGTGGTATTTCAACGTTGGCTCCATGCAGACTGGCGTCCACACTTCAAAGCCTCCCACCTATCCTACACATCAAGGCTCAATGTTCAGTGTCAAGCTATAGTAAAGGTTCACGGGGTCTTTCCGTCTTGCCGCGGGTACACTGCATCTTCACAGCGAGTTCAATTTCACTGAGTCTCGGGTGGAGACAGCCTGGCCATCATTACGCCATTCGTGCAGGTCGGAACTTACCCGACAAGGAATTTCGCTACCTTAGGACCGTTATAGTTACGGCCGCCGTTTACTGGGGCTTCGATCAAGAGCTTCGCCTTACGGCTTACCCCATCAATTAACCTTCCAGCACCGGGCAGGCGTCACACCGTATACGTCCACTTTCGTGTTTGCACAGTGCTGTGTTTTTAATAAACAGTTGCAGCCAGCTAGTATCTTCGACTGGCTTCAGCTCCGGATGCAAGACCCTTCACCTAATGCCAGCGTGCCTTCTCCCGAAGTTACGGCACTATTTTGCCTAGTTCCTTCACCCGAGTTCTCTCAAGCGCCTGAGTATTCTCTACCTAACCACCTGTGTCGGTTTGGGGTACGATTAATGATTACCTATCGCTTAGAGGCTTTTCCTGGAAGCTGGGCATCAACTACTTCACCACCTTAGTGGCTCGTCATCACGTCTCAGTGTTATAGCAGTGCGGATTTGCCTGCACTACCCTCCTACTCGCTTAAACCGGGACAACCGTCGCCCGGATAGCCTAGCCTTCTCCGTCCCCCCTTCGCAGTAACCCTTAGTACGGGAATATTAACCCGTTTCCCATCGACTACGCTTTTCAGCCTCGCCTTAGGGGTCGACTTACCCTGCCCCGATTAACGTTGGACAGGAAACCTTGGTCTTTCGGCGAGCGGGTTTCTCACCCGCTTTATCGTTACTTATGTCAGCATTCGCACTTCTGATACCTCCAACAGACCTCTCAGTCCACCTTCTACGGCTTACAGAACGCTCCCCTACCCAACAACACCTAAATGTCGCTGCCGCAGCTTCGGTGCATGGTTTAGCCCCGTTACATCTTCCGCGCAGGCCGACTCGACCAGTGAGCTATTACGCTTTCTTTAAATGATGGCTGCTTCTAAGCCAACATCCTGGCTGTCTAAGCCTTCCCACTTCGTTTCCCACTTAACCATGACTTGGGGACCTTAGCTGGCGGTCTGGGTTGTTTCCCTCTTCACGACGGACGTTAGCACCCGCCGTGTGTCTCCCGTGATAACATTCTTCGGTATTCGTAGTTTGCGTCGGGTTGGTAAGTCGGGATGACCCCCTAGCCGAAACAGTGCTCTACCCCCGAAGATGAATTCACGAGGCGCTACCTAAATAGCTTTCGGGGAGAACCAGCTATCTCCCGGTTTGATTGGCCTTTCACCCCCAGCCACAAGTCATCCGCTAATTTTTCAACATTAGTCGGTTCGGTCCTCCAGTTAGTGTTACCCAACCTTCAACCTGCCCATGGCTAGATCACCGGGTTTCGGGTCTATACCCTGCAACTTAACGCCCAGTTAAGACTCGGTTTCCCTACGGCTCCCCTATGCGGTTAACCTTGCTACAGAATATAAGTCGCTGACCCATTATACAAAAGGTACGCAGTCACACCCTTTCGGGTGCTCCCACTGCTTGTACGTACACGGTTTCAGGTTCTATTTCACTCCCCTCGCCGGGGTTCTTTTCGCCTTTCCCTCACGGTACTAGTTCACTATCGGTCAGTCAGGAGTATTTAGCCTTGGAGGATGGTCCCCCCATATTCAGACAGGATAACACGTGTCCCGCCCTACTCTTCGAGCTCACAACACTTACCGTTTCAGATACGGGGCTATCACCCTTTATTGCCGGCCTTTCCAGACCCTTCTCCTGCAGTAAATATTGATGTTGACTCTGGGCTGCTCCCCGTTCGCTCGCCGCTACTGGGGGAATCTCGGTTGATTTCTTTTCCTCGGGGTACTGAGATGTTTCAGTTCCCCCGGTTCGCCTCGTTTGACTATAAATTCATCAAATGATAGTGCATTAATGCACTGGGTTTCCCCATTCGGACATCGCCGGCTAGTACGCTTCATATCAGCTTACCGACGCTTTTCGCAGATTAGCACGTCCTTCATCGCCTCTGACTGCCTAGGCATCCACCGTGTACGCTTCATTCGCTTAACCTCACAACCCGAAGGTGTCTCTTATCAAATAATACGGAAGCGCCATGGCTGCGCCGTGCGAAATTTTTTGTTGTGCGGTACTCGTCATGCTCACGTACTTATGTACACTGCGCTGACTGCGCACCTACGCCGCAAATTTCACCCTGCTCGCTCATGCCATTCGTCTGCCTATTTGAATAACACTTCAAATTGGAGTTTGAGAGTTCCCCACACTATTTTTTCAATAATGTGTGTTTCAATTTTCAGCTTGTTCCAGATTGTTAAAGAGCATTATTATTCGTAGCATACTGTTGCCAGCCTGCTCTGAATAACTTTTTTTCTATTTTTATCTTGCAATATGGTGGAGCTAAGCGGGATCGAACCGCTGACCTCCTGCGTGCAAAGCAGGCGCTCTCCCAGCTGAGCTACAGCCCCATTAAGATTGTCGTATCATTACACCTTACTGCTAACCTTGCCTTTCAGCCACTTCCATCAGCAATGTTGGTAGGCCTGAGTGGACTTGAACCACCGACCTCACCCTTATCAGGGGTGCGCTCTAACCACCTGAGCTACAGGCCTAATGATACTTTCTGCTCAATCTTCATCAGACAATCTGTGTGAACACTCACATTCCATCTATCTAGGTAAGGAGGTGATCCAACCGCAGGTTCCCCTACGGTTACCTTGTTACGACTTCACCCCAGTCATGAATCACAAAGTGGTAAGCGCCATCCAAAAGGTTAAGCTACCTACTTCTTTTGCAACCCACTCCCATGGTGTGACGGGCGGTGTGTACAAGGCCCGGGAACGTATTCACCGCGACATGCTGATCCGCGATTACTAGCGATTCCGACTTCATGGAGTCGAGTTGCAGACTCCAATCCGGACTTCGACGTACTTTCTGAGTTCCGCTCCCCATCGCTGGCTCGCCTCTCTCTGTATACGCCATTGTAGCACGTGTGTAGCCCTACTCGTAAGGGCCATGATGACTTGACGTCATCCCCACCTTCCTCCGGTTTATCACCGGCAGTCTCCTTTGAGTTCCCGACTCTACTCGCTGGCAACAAAGGATAAGGGTTGCGCTCGTTGCGGGACTTAACCCAACATTTCACAACACGAGCTGACGACAGCCATGCAGCACCTGTCTCAGCGCTCCCGAAGGCACTCCTCTATCTCTAAAGGATTCGCTGGATGTCAAGAGTAGGTAAGGTTCTTCGCGTTGCATCGAATTAAACCACATGCTCCACCGCTTGTGCGGGCCCCCGTCAATTCATTTGAGTTTTAACCTTGCGGCCGTACTCCCCAGGCGGTCGATTTAACGCGTTAGCTCCGGAGGCCACAGTTCATGACCACAACCTCCAAATCGACATCGTTTACAGCGTGGACTACCAGGGTATCTAATCCTGTTTGCTCCCCACGCTTTCGCACATGAGCGTCAGTCTTTGTCCAGGGGGCCGCCTTCGCCACCGGTATTCCTCCACATCTCTACGCATTTCACCGCTACACATGGAATTCTGCCCCCCTCTACAAGACTCTAGCTAACCAGTCTTGAATGCCATTCCCAGGTTAAGCCCGGGGATTTCACATCCAACTTAATTAACCGCCTGCGTGCCCTTTACGCCCAGTAATTCCGATTAACGCTCGCACCCTCCGTATTACCGCGGCTGCTGGCACGGAGTTAGCCGGTGCTTCTTCTGTCGCTAACGTCAATTGCTAAGGTTATTAACCTTAACACCTTCCTCACGACTGAAAGTACTTTACAACCCGAAGGCCTTCTTCATACACGCGGCATGGCTGCATCAGGCTTGCGCCCATTGTGCAATATTCCCCACTGCTGCCTCCCGTAGGAGTCTGGGCCGTGTCTCAGTCCCAGTGTCGGCTGATCATCCTCTCAGACCAGCTAGAGATCGTCGCCTAGGTGAGCCCTTACCCCACCTACTAGCTAATCTCATATGGGTTCATCCGAAGGTGTGAGGCCAGAACGGTCCCCCACTTTGCTCCTTAGAGATTATGCGGTATTAGCCACCGTTTCCAGTGGTTATCCCCCCCCTTTGGCCAGATCCCCATACCTTACTCACCCGTCCGCCGCTCGCCGGCAAGGAAGCAAGCTTCCTCCCGCTGCCGCTCGACTTGCATGTGTTAGGCCTGCCACCAGCGTTCAATCTGAGCCATGATCAAACTCTTCAATTAAAAGCTTGATGCTCAAAGAATGTTTTACTGACCGTAACGCGCTTTTGTTCAACTCGCTTTGCCGATATTTGACCACCTTCGCCGCTGCCGACCAAAATAACGTTACTGCATATTAGTTCATATATGAATTAACTGTTTTGTCACTCTTCAAGACTTTAAAACCAAATATTTTTTGATGATGTCTTGCAAGTGCCCACACAGATTGTCTGATTAATTGTTAAAGAGCGTGCGACCTGGGCCGCGAGGTGGCGTATATTACGCTTTTCACCTTAATTTTCCTTTACGCTTTTATTCATCAATTGATGAGTAAATTGCGTTAACGGGAGGGCATTATAGATTGATTTTAGCTTTGTACAAGTACTTTTTTGAAAAAAATAAATTTGCTTTATTTATGAACAATAGTGTTATTTTTTTATTGTCGATTTTTTATCTTATTAGGTAAATCTGCCAGGCTATTTATAATCCAATCAGCAGACTTCTTATCATCTTCAGTGACAGATTTTCCTGTAGTTACCAATACATTAGTACCAATATGCGCTTCTTTACCGGCTTGCATATCAGAAAGCTTATCGCCCACCATGTAAGAAGCCTTCATATTAATATTAAGTTGTTTTTGCGCTGCCAATAGCATACCGGCTTTCGGCTTACGGCAATCGCATATTTGTTTATATTTTTGTTCAATTGCATCAGGATGATGAGGACAATAATAAATACCACCAAGCTCAACGCCACGATCAATAAGAGACCAATCCATCCATTCAGTCAGTTCAAGAAATTGTGCTTCTGTGAATAATCCTCTTGCAATACCTGATTGATTAGTAACAAGAATCAATGCATAGCCCATTTTTTTTAATTCAAACATTGCTTCAATTGCGCCTTCGATAAACTGAAAATTATCTATTTCATAAACATAACCATGATCGAGGTTAATAGTACCATCACGATCGAGGAAAATTGCCGGAATACTTTGACTCACCACATTACTCCATTAAATTTAACTTTGTTCATTATATGAAAAGCAACTAAATAAGAACAAGAGTCGTATTTATATTTTTGTTGACTTAGACGTCTAGACAGCTTAACATCCGTGTTAAATATAGCCGAATTTTCTCACCACTCTATTTCCATTATTTAGTAGATCACAATAATGATAAGACTTTCTAACATTAATAAAATTTTTCACCAAGGAGCACATGCAATTCACGCATTAACCAATATTAATCTGCATGTTCCTAAAGGCCAAATTTACGGAGTTATCGGTGCTTCCGGTGCCGGAAAAAGTACGCTAATTCGTTGCGTCAACATGCTTGAGCTCCCAACGACAGGTGAAGTATTGATTGATGGGCAGGCGTTGACAGATTTTTCTGAAAAACAATTAATCTTAACACGTCGTACTATCGGCATGATTTTCCAACATTTCAATCTACTTTCATCACGCAATGTTTTCGATAATATTGCCTTGCCTCTAGAACTAGATAACACGCCAAAAGCCGAGATCCATCAACGCGTAACAGAGTTATTAAAGCTAGTCGGTTTAGCAAATAAAAAAGATGCTTATCCAGCTAGTCTATCTGGAGGACAGAAGCAACGCGTTGCTATAGCTCGCGCTTTAGCCAATTCGCCTAAAATATTATTATGTGATGAAGCGACAAGTGCATTAGATCCAGCAACAACCCGTTCTATTCTTGAGCTATTAAAAGATATTAATCGACGTTTAGGTTTAACCATCTTGCTTATTACTCACGAGATGGATGTTGTAAAACGTATATGTGATCAAGTCGCGATTATCAGTGAAGGGCGTTTAATAGAACAAGATAGCGTTAGTGAGGTATTTTCTCATCCTAAGACACCAATTGCGCAAAATTTTATTAAATCAACATTCGTATTAGATATTCCAGAAGATTATCAAACGCGTTTGCAGATGGTGCCAGCGCCAGATTTATCGCCATTATTGAAATTGGAATTTACCGGTAAGTCAGTAGATGCACCATTAATTTCAATGGTTGTTAGAAAATTTAATATCGACATCAATATATTGAGCTCACAAATAGATTACGCCGGTGGTGTTAAATTTGGTTTTATGCTTGCTGAATTTCATGGTCTTGACCAAGGTATTGAAAAATCAATTACTTTTTTAGAAGAGCACCATGTAAAAGTGGAGATCTTAGGTTATGTCTGAAAAAATGATCATTCTGCTACTAAATGGTACGTTAGATACACTTATCATGACTTTTGTGTCGGGATTTTTGGGGTTTTTATTAGGGCTTCCTATTGGCATATTACTTTATGTGACCCGCCCCGGGCAAGTTATGGAAAATCTTACCCTTTATCGAATAGTGTCTGCATTGGTTAATGTGTTTCGTTCCATTCCATTTATTATTTTATTGGTTTGGATTATTCCATTAACTAAATTAATTGTCGGCACATCTATCGGTATTCAGGCCGCGATCGTTCCGTTAACTATTGGTGCAGCACCTTTCATTGCCCGTATGGTTGAAAATACGCTGTTAGAGATCCCTAATGGCTTAATTGAAGCAGCTCGTTCAATGGGTGCAACGCCGCTACAAATCATTGGTAAAATTCTATTACCTGAATCTTTACCCGGTTTAGTCAATGCAGCGACCATTACTTTAATTATGTTAGTAGGTTACTCTGCAATGGGCGGCGCAGTGGGTTCTGGTGGACTAGGTCAAATTGCTATGCAATACGGCTATTATACCTATAACCCAACTGTTATGAATACGGTTCTTGCTTTACTGATTATTTTGGTTTTTGCTATTCAATTTGTTGGTAATCACGTAATGAAAAAAACCCGTAAATAAAATTATTGCTTAAAAGCACTAAGATTTAGTCTTATTGAGGTAATTATGTCTATCAAAATAAAAACCATCACCGCTGTTGCAGCGCTATTAAACATATTAGTTTTTAGTGGCTGTGGTGAAAAAACAGAAAAACCTAATCACATCAAAGTGGGTGTTATTATGGGGAAAGAGTTAGCAGTGGCTGAAGTCGCACAAAAAGTCGCCAAAGAAAAATATCAGTTAGATGTTGAATTAGTTACCTTTAATGATTTTGTATTGCCCAATGAATCCCTGGACAAAGGCGATATTGATCTTAATGTATTTCAACATAAACCTTATTTAGAGCAACAAATTAAAGATCGCAATTATAAATTAGTCGCTGTTGGAAATACCTTTATTTATCCTATTGCTGCTTATTCTAAAAAAATTAAATCTGTTGAACAACTACCTGATGGCGCCCAAATCGCGATCCCGAATGATCCTACAAATTTAGGACGTTCACTATTGTTGCTACAAAAACAAGGGCTAATTAAAGTAAATGCCAGTGCCGATTTACAACCCACTATATTGGATATCATCGAAAATCCAAAAAAGCTGAACTTTATTGAACTTGAAGCACCGCAATTACCCCGTAGTTTAGATGATCCGAAAATTGCACTAGCGATTATTAATTCAACTTGGGCTAGTAGCGCCGAACCTAAATTAACGCCCGCAAAAGATGGGTTGTTCGTAGAGGACAAAAATTCACCTTATGTAAATCTCATTGTGAGTCGTGAAGATAATAAAGATAATCAAAATGTGAAAAAGTTTGTTAAAGCCTATCAATCCGAAGAAGTAGCTGAAGCAGCCAATAAAATTTTTGACGGTGGTGCTATTCCAGGCTGGTGAGCACTTTTTCAAAAAAAATGACATTATAATAAAACCAGCGGATTATATTCGCTGGTTTTATTATAAATTTTATACAGTCAATTGTTTCTATTATTATGGCTAAAACTGATTTGTAGTTCTATTTGATTTCTTTAATAAGGAATTTATATGCGCCTATTACTCTGTTGTTTTACACTCTGTATCTCAGGCTGTAATGTACTTTCTCCAGCTGAATATAATAAACCAAATAACTCGCTAAAAAATCCAAAAAATGTTATCAAAAAAATCACCACAAAAGCGCTCTGTGGTAAAAATTATTGATAAAACAGAAGCATTACTGGGTAAACCATTTAAGGATCTGGGCATTGTTTCCGGTATTTCATGCCAACCTAACCGACAAGATCCAAGTGTAAGTATTCCCGTAGCGAAAAAAACATGCTGAAAAAGGCCTCTTCTCTCGGCACGAATAGCGTATTATTGCACCGTTGTGAAATAATTAGTAGTCCAGATTGTTATCAAACTGCTATTTGTGAAGGCTCTGCGCTGAATATTATTAATGGATAATTTTCAATTTAACGTAATTGGGGTGATAGAATCACCTTATAAAGAAAAATTTGCCATCCCGAGACAACCAGGCTTAATTGATGATGGGCAGGGTTATTTGCGCCTATTTCCGCCTTATAATCATCCTGATGCTGTTCGTGGATTGGAACAATTTAGCCATATTTGGCTTATTTTCATTTTTCATCAAACCATGACCGAAGGTTGGCGTCCATTAGTAAGGCCTCCCCGTTTAGGCGGTAATACCAAAATGGGTGTTTTCGCCACTCGTTCTCCATTTCGCCCTAATCCAATAGGTATGTCATTAATAGAATTGAAAAATTTAATTATCCGTGATAACGAAATAGGTTTAGCTTTAGGTAGTATGGATTTAGTTGATGGCACCCCTGTGATTGATATAAAACCCTATCTGCCGTTTGCGGAGTCTTTACCAAAAGCGGTTGCTGGATTTGCCCAGGCTGCACCGGCCAGTGAAATGAAAGTGGTTTTTTCAGCTACTGCCCAAAAAAAATTGATTGAGCAACAAACCCGCTATCCTTTCCTTGAGCGTTTTATTCGTCAAGTTTTAGCGCAAGATCCACGTCCAGCTTATAAAAAAAGCGAAGCTGACGAAAAAATCTACGCTGTCCATTTGCTTGATTTTAATGTTAGATGGCAGGTTTCTGCAAATATCACTGCCGTTCTCGCTATAGATACGCTACAAAATTAAGTTATTTCTTTAGAGATTAGCAACTCGCTGGTAGACTAGGGGATAATTTTGTTTTAATGGTTGGTTAATACCAACTGGAAGTAATTCGTTGTTGATGGAAGCTAATAATGCGTACAAGCCAATATCTTCTCTCTACTTTAAAAGAGACTCCCGCCGACGCAGAAGTGATCAGTCATAAGTTGATGCTTCGCGCAGGTATGATCCGTAAACTTGCTTCAGGGCTATATGACTGGCTACCAACCGGTGTTCGTGTGCTGCGCAAAGTTGAGAACATTATTCGTGAAGAAATAAATCGCGCGGGTGCAATTGAGATTTCCATGCCGATAGTTCAGCCAGCAGATTTATGGCAAGAAAGTAGGCGTTGGGAGCAATATGGCCCAGAGTTACTTCGTTTTGTTGATCGTGGTGAACGACCTTTTGTGTTGGGCCCGACTCATGAAGAGGTAATTACCGATCTTATTCGTAATGAAGTGACTTCTTATAAGCAGCTGCCGTTAAACCTTTACCAAATCCAAACAAAATTTCGTGATGAAGTAAGGCCACGTTTTGGCGTAATGCGCTCCCGTGAGTTTATTATGAAAGACGCTTATTCTTTTCATACCGATCAAAACTCGCTGCAACAAACTTACGATGCAATGTACAAGGCATATAGTACAATCTTTACCCGTATTGGCTTCAATTTTAGGGTAGTACAAGCAGATACTGGCTCTATTGGTGGCAATGCTTCGCATGAATTTCAGGTATTAGCTGATAGTGGTGAAGATAATATTGTTTTTTCTACCGCTTCAGATTATGCCGCTAATATTGAGCTGGCAGAGGCAATTTGTCTCACGGAAGAACGTGCTGCACCGGCTGAAGATATGCGTCTCATCGATACCCCTGACGCCAAAACTATTGCCGAGCTAGTTAATCAACATAATTTACCTATTGAAAAAACAGTTAAAACCCTAATTGTCAGTGCAGCAAAAGAGAGTGGTCATCAGCTTGTTGCCTTATTGATCCGTGGTGATCATGAATTAAATGAGATTAAAGCAGAAAAACATCCTCTGGTTGCAAGTCCACTGAAATTCGCAACAGAAGAAGAAATACGTGCAATCCTGCATGCAGGTCCTGGTTCATTAGGCCCGGTTAACTTGCCAATACCAGCAATTATCGACCGTAGCGTTGCCGTGATGAGTGATTTTAGTGCCGGCGCCAATATTGATCATAAACACTATTTTGGTATCAATTGGCAACGGGATCTACCTTTACCCGACGTTTATGATCTACGCAATGTGGTCGAAGGCGATCCTAGTCCCGATGGTAAAGGAACTGTTCAAATTAAACGTGGAATTGAAGTTGGCCACATTTTTCAACTAGGAACCAAATATTCTGAAGTAATGAAGGCCAGCGTTCAAAATGAAGATGGACATAATCAAACGGTAACGATGGGATGTTATGGTATCGGTGTCACGCGGATTGTAGCAGCAGCAATTGAACAGAGCCATGATGATAAAGGAATTATTTGGTCTGATGTGATCGCACCTTTCCAAGTTGCTATTTTACCAATGAATATGCATAAATCCTATCGCGTTAAAGAAGTTGCTGAAAAACTTTACTGCGATTTGCAAGCCAATGGTATTGATGTCATTTTTGATGATCGCAAAGAACGGCCTGGTGTGATGTTTGCTGATATGGAGCTTATTGGAATACCTCATACCATCGTGATCGGTGATCGTAATTTAGATGACAACAAGGTTGAATATAAACAGCGGCGAGATAATGAGAAAGAATTTATTAATCTTGCTGAGATAGTTGATTTTCTAAAAACAAAACTTAACTAATCAGCCTTATTGATGCAAAATGCCCAGCTATTTTTAGCTGGGCATTTGATATATCTGATAATTAGTGAGAGTGACAAGTTCGCAATTTATCAAATTTAATCTCGCCGGTCTGGATCAAGGTTGCATCAAACAATCCATCTTCCATTGATGGGCGGATGGTGTAATAGCCCTCAACTTCGACATAAACAGGTTTACCCGCTTCAATACCGGTTGCCAGATATCCCTTTTCTAAATCGATATTACTGACACTGTAAGTACGTCCACTTTTACACTCTTTAAATAATGCCGCGTCAGCGATATAACTATATTGCCCGCTCTTTTTATCTGGCTTTACTTGCTCTAAGGTATAATTTAAATTACTTTCTATTCGATTTCCTTCCTGATCGAGATATTCTATTTTTTTACCATCAACGCTAGGTTGAAAATAGGTTTTTTGCTCATCAGAATCAAAAAGAATTTAGTGCCTTTTTTAGTCCAATTTCCTGTAGTAAAAAAGTATTTTTTTGTTCTTCCTTACCCAAATAGGTTAATTGCTCAATAAATTTACCATTCGGATTGAAAAGAACTGTTGTTTCAATACCTGAACAATCTGCACAAGGGAGTACGCCAGTATAAATTTTATCCATTGTTTGGCTTTGTCATTGTGGCAATTTATGCTGACAGCCAGCAAGGATCATCGCACTCATTGTGAGCAATATATTCAATACTTTTCGCTTCATTATCCGCTCCAAAATCCATTCGATAAAATAGATCTATTACAATAACATTTGGTTATTTTCGCCAAATCATTTTACCTAGTTACACAATATTTAAAATCATTTATTGATTTTCATTACGTACAATAAATATTAGCAAGCGTCATGTTAATTTTTCTCTCTTCGGTTGAAAAAAAGTATGGTGCTATTATGCGCTTTAATCTGTAAATGCTTATAATTACAAATATTCAAAGGCGGCAATAACCGCCACTTAACAATAGTGGTGAGGGATTATGTCTAAAGATACTGAATACAAACCAATTAACTGTGATGACTATGATTATTTAGAACTCGCTTGTCAGCATAGTCTTCAGTTAACCATAAAACTCGATAATGGAGAGATTATTGAAGGCAAAGCAATTGATTTGCTGTTAAAAAAACAGGTTGAATATCTGGTTGTTGATGTTGCTAGTGAAAAAAACAACTGCGACTAGATCATATTGTTAGTTTTAGTCATCCGGAAATTGGCGACATCGTTATTGATCACTCTGGTTCATGAAAGAAACCTTTATTATACTTGCACAATAATACCCCTTACTTGAAAAGTAAGGGTTTTTTATCCGTTATCCATTTTACTTTCAATTCAGACTGACCTTGAATAGATTGCCCTGATTGAGTAATAAATACACCAACGGCCGCAATAAGTTCATCATTATAATAAATTAAAGGCGTTCTTTCCCTTAACCAAGGCGCAACACCTAACTCCTGCCAAAGCTTTTTACTCCGTCTGGCGTGCTGACGACCAATAATTTTAATATTTCCTTTTAATCCAAATCGAATAGTAACCTGCTCATTTGGTAACGGCGCCCGGAATCCGGTTCCCTTATCTGTTACTATTAGCGTGCCTAAGTTATCAGGCAATTTAACCGCGGCAGGCAGCTGCCACGCTAAACAAATTTTAGTGAGATCGTTAAACTGTGGCAGCAACCAAAGCTGTTGTTTAAAGCGCCTAATAACATTGTTGTTAGCTAATATAAATTGCGGCTCTGCATCTGGACGCGCGCAGATGACGTCTTGCCAAATTTGTTTTAATTGAACACGAGAAGGCATCAAAATTCTATGTAAACTCAACCAACGACGTAATATTGCGTTACGTTTCATTTCAGAATAAGTTGCTAAAGTATCAAGCTGCAAAGCTCCTTCTGCCGTTACTAGCTGAGATAAATAATCTTGTAGTAATTCATTGATTAAAGCTTCTTGTTCTGCACACAAACTGACGCTTCTGGCCACTGCTTGTGAAAAATGCGGCCAACGCCGGTTAAAATGCGGCATTATAGTTAAACGTAAAAAATTACGATCATAGCGCTGATCTTGATTACTATCATCTTCTATCCAAGAAAGTGATTTTTTTTCAGCATAAACAAGCAATTGCTGACGGCTGAATGATAATAAGGGTCTAATTAAATAGGTATCAGCAAACGGAATAGAAATTGGCATCGCAGATAAACCTGCTGGCCCACTGCCCCGTTTTAATGCTAATAAAAAAGTTTCTGCTTGATCATCTAAATGTTGGGCAGTAACAATAATTTCTTCAGGTAATAGTATTTCACGAAACGCTTGATATCGTGCATTCCGCGCCGCTGCTTCTATCCCTTTTTTAGTTGGGTCGATATAAACATGCTGTGAAGAAAACTCTACCTGCCAGTCGAAACAAACTTTCTGGCAATGGATAGCCCAATCATCAGCTTTATCATTAAGTCCATGATGAATATAAACCGCACGGATATTAAGATTTGGCACTGTGGTTTGACGTAATGACACTAAGGCATGTAATAAAACTGTTGAATCTAGTCCACCACTGAAGCCTACCAATATTCGGCGTGTTGAGCCGATGGTTTTTATAATTTGATTCAATAATGCAGCCTCATCAACATTCATAATTATTCTAACTACCTCTCTCGTAATTATTTATTGCTCTATTTTCTACTTATTATATTACCAGTATTAATATAATTTATTGTATTAAATAAAATTTATTTAGAAAATAAATTGAGGGATAAATTTTTTAACCATGATATCTGATGATGATCAACAATGAAAAAATTTTGAACATTAAAAAATGGAAATAACCATTGATAGTTATTTCCATTTTTATACCTTAGCTAGCGTAAAATTAGCAATAACCGCATTCCATTAAACGTTGATAACGACGGTTTCTCAACTCTTCAGGACTAAATACATCGATATCACTCAAATCATTTAAAATACGCTGTTTAAGATTATGCGCAATTTGTTCATAATTACGATGTGCGCCACCCAGCGGCTCTTCAACAATATTATCAATCAGATTAAGTGATTTTAAACGTGAAGCAGTGATCCCCATCGCTTCTGCAGCTAATGGGGCTTTATCCGCATTTTTCCAAAGAATAGAAGCACAACCCTCGGGTGAAATGACAGAATAAGTACTGTACTGCAGCATATTGACTTTATCACCAACGCCAATCGCTAATGCCCCTCCAGAGCCGCCCTCACCAATTACCGTACTGATAATAGGAACAGAGAGCCGGGACATTTCACGTAAATTACGGGCAATCGCTTCGGACTGACCGCGCTCTTCCGCTCCAACTCCTGGATAAGCTCCCGGTGTATCGATAAAGGTAATAATTGGTAACTTAAAACGCTCAGCAATTTCCATTAATCGTAAAGCCTTACGGTATCCTTCCGGTGCTGGCATGCCAAAATTACGTCGAATTTTTTCTTTTGTTTCACGTCCTTTCTGATGACCAATAATCATTACTGAACGCCCATCCAATCTAGCCAATCCACCAACAATGGCTTTATCATCAGCATAAGCACGATCACCCTCTAGCTCTTGGAAATGCGTGAATATACGTCCAGCATAATCCAGAGTGTAAGGTCGCATCGGGTGACGAGCAAGTTGTGCTATTTGCCAAGCACCTAAGTCAGAAAAAATTTTGCGTGTTAACTCTAAACTCTTTTCGCGAAGTCTAGCGACCTCTTCATCTAGGTCAATATCTAGCTTGGTATCCTGACGATTTACTGCCGTTAACGAGTCTATTTTTGCTTCCAACTCCGCAATCGGCTGTTCAAAATCCAGAAAATTAAGGCTCATAATATTCCTATTTAGTCAAATTCTAATTCTACCTGCTGATTACCTAGCAGAGTTCGCAGCTCAGTCAAAAGATTATCGGTCGGAGTAACCCGCCAAGTGACGCCTAATTTTAATTTAGCGCGAGCGTCTTTCTTCTGATAATAAAGATGAACCGGTATTGTTCCTGAACGATAAGGTTCCAATGTGCTACGAAGACGGTTTAATAATTGGTCATCAATTTGTCTATCTGTCAATGAAATAGCAATACCTCTGGCATATTTCTCACGAGCTTCACTAAGATCCATCAGTTCACGAACAGACATTTTATTACCACCATTGAAATCATCAGAGCTGACCTGACCTGTGGCAATTAATATTTTATCTTTCTCAAGTAAATGCTGATACTTTTCTAACGCATCTGAAAATAACATTATATCCAAACGTCCAGAGCGATCATCTAAAGTACATATACCTATTCTGTTACCACGTTTAGTGGTTACTACTTTAGCGGTCAGCGCTAAACCAACCACCGTTGATATCTGTCCTCGAGGCGTTGGATTCACATCCTTTAATCTTAATCCACTAGTATAACGTTCAATTTCAGACAAATAAGCCGTAATAGGATGTCCCGTTAAATAGAGACCCAATGTTTCGCGCTCACCTTCTAATATAAGCTGTTCAGGCCATTTAGCTACACTAGCATAAGATTGTTCAACCTGCTCAGGCGCTTCAGCTAATACGCCAAACATATCAGTTTGTCCAATTGCTTCAGCTTTAGCGTGTTGATCTGCCGCTTTTAAGGCATCTTCTAATGAAGACATTAATGCAGCACGGTGCGGACCTAAATGATCAAAAGCACCGGACATGATCAATTTTTCCATCACGCGACAATTAAGCTTTTTAGTATCAACCCGTGCACAAAGATCAAAAATTTCTTTAAAATAACCACCTTTTTGACGTGATTCAATAATAGCTTCTATTGGACCTTCACCAACACCTTTTATGGCGCCAATGCCATAAACAATTTCACCGCTATTATTGACATGAAAATGATATAATCCACTGTTGATATCCGGTGGCAATACTTTCAACCCCATACGCCAACATTCATCAACTAAACCAACCACTTTCTCGGTATTATCCATATCCGCTGTCATAACTGCTGCCATAAATTCAGCCGGATAATGTGTTTTTAACCAAAGGGTCTGGTATGAAACTAAGGCATAAGCAGCAGAATGTGATTTATTAAATCCGTAACCGGCAAATTTTTCTACCAGGTCAAAGATTTTCATGCCTAACTCACCGTCAATACCATTTTTAACCGCCCCTGCCTCAAAAACTGAGCGCTGTTGTGCCATTTCTTCAGGCTTTTTCTTACCCATCGCCCGACGGAGCATATCTGCTCCCCCTAGCGTATAACCAGCAAGCACCTGAGCAATCTGCATAACTTGTTCTTGATAAAGAATGATACCGTAGGTAGGCTCTAAAACCGGTTGTAATGATTCATGCTGCCATTCAACATCAGGATAAGAGATGACTTCTCGTCCATGCTTACGATCAATAAAATTATCCACCATCCCTGACTGTAATGGGCCGGGACGAAAAAGTGCAACCAGAGCAATCATATCTTCAAAGCAATCAGGGCGTAATCGCTTAATCAAGTCTTTCATACCCCGAGATTCTAGTTGGAATACCGCTGTCGTTTCGGCCCGTTGCAATAGCTCAAAACATTTTTGATCATCGAGAGGGATAGTAGCGATATCGATGGGCGCTAAATTTTGTTTTGCCCGACGTTGATTAATCATATCTAACGCCCAACTAATAATTGTCAAAGTCCTTAGACCAAGAAAATCAAATTTTACCAGCCCGGCGTATTCAACATCATTTTTATCAAATTGGGTAAGCGGATTTTGTCCTTCAGGATCACAATAAAGGGGGGCAAAATCTGTTATTTTGGTCGGCGCAATAACTACTCCACCCGCATGTTTACCTGCATTACGTGTCACACCTTCAAGTTTGCGCGCCATGTCTATTAATGCTTTAACTTCTTCATCAGCATCATAAATTTCTTGCAATTGTGGTTCTACAACGAATGCTTTTTCAAGCGTCATACCGGGATCCGGCGGAACTAATTTGGCGATACGATCAACAAATCCATACGGATGACCCAGTACCCGACCAACATCTCGAATAACCGCTTTTGCGGCCATGGTACCAAAAGTAATAATCTGTGAGACAGCATCACGACCATACATTTGCGCCACATGTTCAATGACCTGATCGCGTTTTTCCATACAAAAATCAACATCAAAGTCAGGCATGGAAACACGCTCAGGATTAAGAAAACGCTCAAATAGCAGATCAAATTGAAGCGGATCCAAGTCCGTAATTTTTAATGCATAAGCGACTAATGAGCCTGCGCCTGATCCTCGTCCCGGGCCTACCGGAATAGCGTTATCTTTTGACCATTGAATAAACTCCATTACGATCAGAAAATAACCAGGAAATCCCATCTGATTAATTACTCGTAACTCGATATCTAAACGTTGATCATATTCAACCCGTCGCTCAACTCTCTCCTTCTCGTCGGGATAAAGAAATTGTAAACGCTCTTCTAACCCAGCCCTTGCACATTTGATTAGGAAATCTTCGGTTGCCATATCGCCGGTCGGGAATTGCGGCAAAAAATATTCTCCTAAACGCATCATTACATTACAGCGCTTAGCAATTTCGACACTATTTTCCAAGGCCTCAGGAATATCGGCAAATAACTCAACCATTTCCTGTTCACTGCGTAGATATTGCTGAGGACTATAATTTTTTGGTCTTTTCGGATCAGCGAGTGTAAAACCATCATGGATCGCGACCCGTATTTCATGGGCAGCAAAATCATCGCTATTAATAAAGCGTACATTATTCGTGGCAACGACTGGCACACCTTTTTCTGCGGCCAATTGAACAGCGGCATGTAAATAACTCTCTTCATCAGGCCGTCCAGTTCTGGCAATTTCTAGATAATAGTTATCTGGGAAATGGGTTTGATAAAAATCCAAACATTGTTCAACTAGTTGCTGATTTCCGCGTAACAGAAATTTACCCACATCTCCCATGCAGCCACCAGAGAGTAATAATAGTCCCTCTTTATGGGTTACTAGCCAGTCTCGTTTGATAGTTGGTCCGATCGCACCATAGCCTTTTTGATAGGCTGCGGAAATAAGCAGGGTTAGATTATGGTAACCTTTATTATCCTTGGCCAGGATAGTTAAATGGGCAACTTCATCACCGAGTAATTCACTTTCTAGATAAAAATCTGCACCAATAATTGGCTTAACTCCGGCAAAATGTGCCGCACCATAAAATTTTATTAAACCATAAAGATTGGTAAAATCGGTTATTGCCAATGCAGGCATACCTAATTCTGCCACTCGATTAACGAGTGGATTAATTTTTGCTAATCCATCAATAATGGAATAGTCACTATGCACGCGTAAGTGTATAAAACGTGGTTCGGCCATTTTCTTAGCTATACTCTTTGCAACTCAGTACTCGGCGAACAGGCGCAAAACTTTTGCGATGAAACTGTGTTGCACCATGCTGAGCCAGTTTTTCTAAATGAAATGCCGTTGGGTAGCCTTTATGTTGAGCAAAACCATATTCTGGATAAAGGATATCTAACTCGCGCATTTCCCTATCTCGGGTTACTTTCGCTAATATTGACGCGGCACTAATTTCCTGCACCAAACTATCACCTTTAATAATCGCCTGAGAAGGTACAGCAAAGCCTGGGCTCTTATTGCCATCGACCAAAACAAAATCAGGCATAGTGGTAAGTGCCGCCACTGCCCTGCGCATGGCTAAAAAAGTTGCCTGCAATATGTTGATTTTATCAATTTCTTCAGGCTCTGCACGCCCAATGCTCCAACACAATGCTTTGTTTTGAATTTCAATATAAAATGCATTACGCCGCTTTTCGGTTAATTTTTTTGAATCCGCCAATCCTATTATTGGCTGTTTGGGATCTAAAATCACGGCGGCTGTCACTACTGATCCAACTAAAGGTCCTCGACCAACTTCATCAACACCCGCAATAAATTTTGCTTTAGGATAAATAAAATTATTCATTTTATACTTAGCTCCAAGACAGCCTCTGCCGCTTGTTGATCAGCATGAAAACGGATACTTTCATGAAGTTGCAAGAAGGTTTGTTTTAGCTGCTCGACCTTTTTTTCGTCGATTAGTAAAGACTTAAGTGAACCAGCTAATTGTTCAGGTTGACAATCTTGCTGAATATACTCTTTAACCAATTCTTCGCCCGCCAATAAATTAGGCAATGAAATAAAAGGGATTTTAACCAAACGCTTAGCTAGCCAATAAGTCACTGATTTCATTCGATATCCAACTACCATCGGACATTTTGCTAACATACATTCTAATGAAGCTGTTCCCGAAGCTAATAAAGTTACATCGGCTGCGATCATAACTATCCGCGCTTGGCCATCTAAAATTTTCAGTGGTAAGGTTGGCGAAATTTCACGATAAATCGCTTCAAACTGCTGCCGGCGCTGTTGATTGACGATAGGAACTAAGATTTGCAAATGAGGAAAGTCTTTTAGCAAAATTTGGGCTGCGTGCAAAAAATCTGCACTTAACATTTCAACTTCGGCCCGACGGCTACCCGGCAAAATGGCCAAACACTTAGCATCATAAGCTATATTTAGTTGTGCTCTGGCAGCCTGTTTATCAGGCTTTAGCGGTATGATATCAGCCATCGTATGGCCGATAAAACGGCAGGGAATGTTGTAACGGTCATAAAACCTTTTTTCGAAGGGTAACAAAGCAAGCACCAGGTCGGTCGCCTCCCCTATCTTGAAAACACGATCTTGTCTCCACGCCCAAACAGAAGGACTGACGTAATGAATGGTTTTGACCCCTGTTTGCTTTAATTTTTTCTCAAGGGTAATATTAAAGTCAGGCGCATCTATGGCAACAAATACATCAGGCCGCAATTTAGCGAAACGTTTAGTTAAGTCAGCTCGAATGTTTAATAATCGCGCTAGTCGACCCAAAACTTCAACAATCCCCATTACAGCAAGTTCTTCCATTTCATACCAGGCTTCACAGCCCTCAGCTTGCATTAATGGGCCTGCGACACCGACAAAACGCGCATTAGGGACTTGCTGTTTTAGCGCACGAATAAGACCTGCACCAAGTATGTCGCCTGATGTTTCTCCTGCAACAAGACCAATAGTCAAAGGTCGTTGTTGAATTGCAACTTGATGACTATTCGCCAAAGATTTCTCCTATTCAGGTTGTTTGTTAACGAATAATCCCGCGGTTAGATTGCGCTGAATTTTCTAAAAAATCACTCAGTATTTTTACCTGTTGATTCTTTTCACCTAGAACGACCAATTCTTGTCTGGCCTCATCTAGCGTTTTACCATATCGGTAAAGGATTTTATACGCATTCTTAATCGCATGTAGTGATTCTTTATCAAAGCCACGACGTTTTAAACCTTCAATATTCACACCATAAGGAGTCGCATGATTACCTTGCGCAATGACATAAGGCGGAACATCTTGGGCAACACCAGAGCAGCCACCAACCATAACATGAGCACCAATTTGGCAAAATTGATGCACCGCACTCATACCACCAATGATGGCATAATCATCTAGTTCAACATGTCCACCAAGCGTACCGTTATTAGCAATTATACAATAATTGCCTAGCGAACAATCATGGGCTATATGGGTATTTACCATCAATAGATTATCATGACCTATTTTGGTTAAACCTCCGCCTTGTAGGGTTCCACGGTGAATGGTACAACTCTCCCTAATGCGATTGCGATCACCAATCTCAACTCGAGTTGGCTCTCCTTGGTATTTTAGATCCTGATTAATTTCACCTATCGTGACAAACTGAAAGATCTGGTTATTACAACCAATTTTGGTATTGCCATTGACAACCACATGAGATTTCAGTGTGGTATCTGCACCAATTTCAACCTGAGAACCAATATAGCAAAACGGGCCTATGCAGACATTTTCACCGATAATCGCGCCCTCTTCAATAATAGAAGAGGGATGAATAATCGCTGTTTTATTAATCATATCAGCCCTCATTTTTACGCTTCTTGGCTGCGAGCACACATCATTATCGCTTCACAAACAACTTTTTCATCCACTTTTGCAATACCTTTAAAACGCGTCAAACCACGCTTAGTTTTAACAAACGTTACCTCAAAAATCATCTGATCACCAGGTTGCACCGGATGTTTAAATCTTGCTTCGTCAATACCAGCAAAATAATAAAGTTCGCCAGGCTCTAATTTTCCCACACTCTTGAAGGCTAAAATACCAGCCGCCTGAGCCATTGCCTCAAGAATTAATACCCCCGGAAATATTGGTTTACCCGGAAAATGACCTTGAAAGAAAGGTTCATTAAAAGAGACATTTTTTACTGCTCGTAAAAATTTACCTTCTTCAAAATCCAATACACGATCAACTAACAAAAAAGGATAGCGATGGGGCAACAAACCTAAAATTTCTTCTATATCCAGAGTATGTTTATCACTCATAGAAAAGACTCTTCTTGTTTAAATTTAAAAAAATTATATATTAATAATGCGGCCTGCTTTAACCCTCAATAAGGTAATCTGCAGGCCGCAATTAACAAATCTACACAGCAGTATTTAGTTATCTTTACTAAATACCTTACGTTCTAGTGCCTTCATACGCTTAGCCATTTCATTAATATTCATGACTAAAGCGGCTGTTTTTCGCCAAACCTTATTTGGCTGTAATGGGACGCCAGAAGAATATATTCCCGGCTCACTAATTGGACGTATTACCATTCCCATTCCGGTTATAGTAACCTTATCACAAATTTCCATATGTCCATTAATCACGCTGCCACCACCAATCATACAATATTGGCCCATTTTCAGGCTACCGGCCATAATAACACCACCGGCAATAGCACTATGATCACCGATAATCACATTGTGAGCAATCTGACATTGGTTATCAATGATAACCCCATTACCAATTATTGTATTCTCTAATGCACCGCGGTCAATGGTGGTACAAGCACCAATTTCAACATTATTTCCAATAATAACTGTACCTAATTGAGGTATTTTTATCCATTGGCCTTTTTCATTTGCATAGCCAAAACCGTCTGAACCAATAACTGTTCCAGATTGGATAAGACACTGTCCACCTATCTCGACATTATGATAGACAGAAACATTTGCCCATAAACGCGTAGACTGACCGATCTTGACATTTTTACCAATAAAGCAACCTACGCCAATAATAACCTGATTACCTAATGTCGCCCCTGACTCAATAACGGCATTAGCGCCAATGGCAACATCTTCGCCAAGCTTAGCATCTTCCGCAATAACCGCTGAAGGATGGATATTTTGTGCAGGTTTTGGCGTGGTATCCAAAATTTGAGCTAATCGAGCATAGGCAAGATAAGGATCTTTAACCACTAATGCGGCTATTTTACTCTCAGCTAGATCCTTTTGCTTTAATACCACAGCAGCAGCTTTGCATTTTGCCAATTGCGTTAGGTAACGGCTATCCGATAAAAAAGTAATTTGCCCTTCCTTCGCTAAATGCATAGGCGCAATAGCAGTAATGGTAATATTACCATCACCATGTAGCTGCGCGTCCAATTGCTGGGCTAAATCAGCTAATCGAATAGAAACCATCTATTATTTAACCTTCTTAATAACCAGATCGGTAATATTTTTCAGGCTAGAACTGTTTTCCGGATAGAGAACCGCATTTACGTCAACAACCACGTCGTAACGCTCTTTTTCTGCAACCGATTTAGTTGCCGTCTTTATCATTTGCAATATTTTATTGCGCTCTTCTTGCTGACGACGTTGGTTATCTTGTTCAAATTGCTGTGCTTTTTGAAGAAAATCTTTCCGCTTAGCCCCAAACGCTTGAAGAGCTTTTTCATTAGGCTTAGCGGCGCTTTTTTGCAATTTTTCTGCCCGAGCCTGTAAATCTTTTTCCATATTTTGCAACTCATTAGCGCGTCCTTTGAACTCTTTTTCAAGTTGCTTAGTTACCGCTTTACTGGTTGCTATGTTCTGAAAAACTTCACCGACGTTAATAACGGCAACTTTCTCTGCATAAGCACTGGCAGATACAGATAAAATCAAACCTAAACCTGCTGCACACAACAATTTTTTCACACTAAACTCCTTATCTCTTATGATCTGACCACAAGCGAATCGATGAATTGAATTAAATTGACGTTTTACCACGCCCTACCAATATTAAACTGAAACTCTTCAGATTTGTCACCTTCATAATCTTTTATTGGCTTAGCATAAGAAAAGACCAGCGGGCCAAGTGGTGACATCCATTGTAATGCAATCCCTGTCGAAACTCGAATATTGGATGCCTTACCATAGTCAGGCATTCCTGCTCTCCAGTCTGCCCGGGTGTTACTCCAATTCGAATCCCAAACAGTACCCGCATCAATAAAGAAAGAAGTTCTGATCGAATTAGCATACTTTTCATCAATAAACGGGGTTGGCGTAATTAACTCTAATAACGCTGTTGCCATTGCATTGCCACCAACAGCATCCGTTGAGGGACTACCGGATTTTGGACTTACATCATTTTTGTCTTCAAGATAAATTGCTTTAGGGCCGATATTATTGGAACGAAAGCCACGTACTGTACCAGCACCACCAGCATAAAAATTTTCATAAAATGGTAATTCTTTACCACCAAAACCATTACCATAACCTAACTGTGCCCGGCCTAATAATACCCATTTGTTATCCTCATCAATGGGATAATATTGCGATGTATCAAACCGAATCTTATAGTATTGATTATTAGAACCGGGAATGGTGATTTTACTATTTAATGAAGTTTTATTGCCCGCTGTCGGGAAGAAACCACGATCTAGGTTATTATAAGTCCAACCTAAATTAAGAGTAAAATCATTAGCATTATAGCGCGCTTTATCATCAAAATTAGGATTTTCGCCCATACTTTGTAAATAACGCCACATTCCAACTTGAGCTTTCATATCAGACAGGGAGTTATGAACAAAACCTGCCCCAATTCGAAACGCATTATTTTCATTAAAAGGAAAACTCAAGGTACTATCAACACCATAAGTTTTCTTATTATAGCGTGAAAGATCGGCATCCTTGGCACTAAAATCATTATAGAATAATCGGCCACCCAAGCTGACACCATTAACGGTAAAATAAGGATCGGTTAATGATAATTCCGCATAAGTCGAATAATCATTCTTGCTTGCACTAATACCAACAGCATTACCAGAACCAAGCCAGTTTTCTTGTTGAACACCGACTTGGAAACTGATACCACTTTCAGTACCAAAACCAATGCCGAAGTTCATCGAGCCGGTATTACGTTCTTTAACTTTATAGACCACATCAACTTGATCAGGTGTACCAGGTACACGTTGCGTTTCAACGTCAACGGTTTCGAAAAAACCGGTCCGATTTAATCGTTCTTTGCCTAGGTTAACCAAATCATTGCCTAACCAAGCGCCTTCCATCTGACGCATCTCACGACGTAAAACAGAATCTTTACTAACATCATTGCCGACAAAACGGATTTGGCGAACATAAAAACGGCTACCTGCATCAACATTCACATTCAGTTTAACGGTTTTATCTTCATCATTGATTTCAGGTTGAGTAATAACACGGGGATAAGCATAACCATAACGACCCAGGAGATCCTTAATTTTGTTCTCCATGTTAGTAACTTCAGTACCATTATAAAGCGAAGAAGGTTTGATGGTAATTAATTGGTTGATTTCATCATAATGGACAGCAATTTCGCCATTTAATTCAACGCCTGATATGGTATATTTATCGCCTTTTGTCACATTGATAGTGACATAAATACCTTTCTTATCAGGTGTCAGACTAACATTAGTTGAGTCGATATTAAATTTGGCATAACCTCGGTCGAGATAAAAACTGCGTAGGGTTTCTAAATCACCTGCCAGTTTTTGTTTCTGATATTTTTGATCAGCAATAAAATTCCACCAGGGTACATCATCACGTAATTGAAAACGATTTACCAATTCACCCGTGGTAAATGCTTTACTACCGACGATATTAATCTGTTGGATCTTAGCTGAAACGCCTTCAGAAAAGATTAATTTTAAGTCAACACGATTACGCGGTAGCGGTGTGACTACTGCTTTAACTGTCGCATTATACTTACCAACACTGTAATAAAAATCTTCCAGAGCTTTTTCGATATTCGCCAGTTTTGTGCGATCAAGGGCTTCACCAACGCGAATATTGGAAGCCTCAAGATTTTGCTTTAATAAATCGTCTTTAACCGACTTATTACCAGAGAATGTAATGCTTGCAATAGTTGGCCGCTCTTTTACTTGAACTATAAGCGTATTTCCATCACGCAAAACTCTAACATCTTCGAAATTACCCGTTGTAAATAGCGCTCGAATAGTACGACCTATATCGTCATTATTAATCGTATCTCCTACCCGAACAGGCATATTCAATAGTGCTGCACCAACGGCGACGCGTTGAAGACCTTCAAAATGAATATCTTGAACTACAAACCCGTCTGAACCGTATGCAGTGGCGCTGCCAAATAGCAGCGATGCTATGAGCAACTTTTTCATCGCCATTGTTGTTATGAGTATTCCTAACTAGTCTCTCTCTTAAAGACGAGAGAAATCATTGAAAAGTGCAAGCCCCATTAATAATATCAATGCAATAGCACCAATACGATAGCTGAAGTCTTGTACACGCTCAGACACTGGTTTTCCTTTAATCTTTTCGATTAACAAGAAAAGTAAGTGCCCACCATCTAATACAGACAAAGGAAACAGGTTAATGATCCCTAAATTGACACTAATTAATGCAATAAACATCAGATAATACACTAACCCAGACTCAGCGGAAATGCCGGCTCCTTTTGCAATAGAAACAGGCCCACTAAGATTATTGAGTTTAATATCACCAGTGACCAATTTACCTATCATGCTAACTGTCAACTTCATCAACTGCCAAGTTTTATCCGTTGCCTGGCACAACGCATAAAACGGACCATATTGCTGAGTGATTTTATACTCATCTGCAAGTGGTATTACTGATAATTCAAGCCCGGCAAATCCAATTTTCCGGGCTTTAGCTATCGTTTTTACTTCTGGTGTTAACGTTAATTCCTGCCGTTCACCTTGTCTTTCGATCGTCAATAACAATGGAATATTAGGACTTTGCCGAACAAAATAGGTGAATGGATGCCAAACATCTATTATCTGATCACCCACTTTTACAATTCTGTCTCCTACTTGTAAACCTGATAATGCCGCCACTGAGCCAGGTTGAATATTACGCACAATGGGATCTTGCCTGGCACTAACTGGCATAATTCCCAAAGATAAAACCGGATCCTGAGTTTCTAGATCAAAATGCCATTCCCGCAAATCAATCACTTTTTTTATCGGCGTTGAATTTCCAATAGGTAAAACCTTCATGCTTAATTCTTCATCACCAATTTTACTAATTAAGGCGAGACGAACTGCGTTCCAGTCAGGGGTTTCGATACCATCTATTGATTTTAATTCCATACCTGGTGAAATATTTGCTTGCTCAGCAATCGAGTTTGACTGAATATCTTCAATGACTGGGCGCACGGAAGGGATACCAATAATGAAAACTAACCAATAAACAAATATTGCCAATAAAAAATTGGCTATTGGCCCTGCACTAATCACTGCAGAACGTTGTCCTACTGTTTTATTATTAAAAGCAAAATGGCGACACTCTGGTGCTACAGCGGCTACTCGCTCATCTAGCATTTTAACATAGCCACCTAACGGGATCAGGGCGATAACAAATTCTGTACCATGACGATCGACTTTACGCCATAAGGCTTTGCCAAAACCAATGGAGAAACGCTCAACATAAATACCACAGCGCCTAGCCACCCAGAAATGGCCAAATTCATGTACGATAATTAGCACACCTAATGCAATAATAAATGCCGCTAAACTCCAAACAAATCCCATGATATACCTTAAAAACTAAAAAAATAACAATGTCAATCCTGCAAAAACAGGTATAGCCGCGGTCAAACTATCGATTCTATCTAATACGCCACCATGTCCTGGAATTAAATGACTACTATCTTTGATGCCAGCCTGACGTTTAAACATACTTTCCGTTAAATCACCAAAAACAGAAATAATTACAACAATAACAGAACAAAATAGTAAATTCTTGGATATTAATAAAACAGGAACAAATAAACTAAATAGCCAGGCTATAATACCTGCTGTCAGCATTCCACCGAGCATACCTTCCAAGGTTTTACCAGGAGAAACCTTCGCCGCCAATTTATGTTTACCAAATAAATGTCCAAAAAAATAAGCGCCACTATCTGCACTCCAAACTAATAGCATGACATAAAGCACCCACCAAGCACCGATAAAATTGTCAATATGATAATCGACGCTTTTTAACACCAACATGCCACAGTAAAAAGGTAAAATGGTTAAAACACCAAACAACATTTTTAATATTACTGACTGAGACCAGAATCGAGCAGAAGTAGGAAAAGTGACAACCAATATTATCGCAACTAACCACCAAACTAACCCAGCCGATAAAATATAAATAATCAAAGGCTCTGTTGTTAATTGACTGAGATCTTGAAATAACAATTGTAAACCCAATAAACAAATACCAAATAAAATAGCAGATATAATTCGTTTAATCTGCACTGTCCAGCCAATAAATTGGCTCCATTCCCAAGCAGCTAACGAGCAAATAACAATGATAACATAACCAAACAAGTTAGGAGGTAAGAAAAAAAGTGCCGCGATAACTAATGGAATAAGTATGATAGCTATTATGATACGAGCATTTAAGTTTAGCAAAAGAGTCCCCTATTCTTCATTGATATCATCAGGCTCAGTGTTACCAAAACGTCGTTCACGCTGATTAAAAGCCACAATTGCACTTTTGAAAGCTTCCTCATCAAAATCCGGCCAGAGCACATCGGTAAAATAAAATTCAGCATAAGCAATCTGCCATAAAAGAAAATTACTGATGCGATATTCTCTCCCAGTTCTAATAACTAAATCAACGGTTGGTTGATCATGTAGACTAATAAATTCATTTACCGTATCTTCGTTAATATTTTCTGGTAATAATGAACCCGCTTTAATTTTCTCTGCAATAAGTCCCATTGCATGGGTAATATCCCAACGACCACCATAATTAGCGGCAATATTGAGATGTAATCCGGTATTATTTGCGGTTAAGTCAACCGCGTGTTTGATACGATTTTGTAATTTAGTTTTAAATCGGCTGATATCGCCAATAATCGTTAATTTAACATTATGAATATTTAAATTTATAACTTCATCATCCAGAAACCAAGTAAAAAGTTCCATCAGAGCACTAACCTCAGTTTCTGGTCGATTCCAATTTTCACTACTAAATACATAGAGTGTTAAAGACTGAATCTCATTTTCAACAGCAAATTTTACCGCTTTTTGTACCGCTTCTGTTCCTGCTCGATGCCCTTTAATTCTTAACTTTCCATGTTGCTTCGCCCAGCGTCCATTACCATCCATAATAATAGCAACATGCCGCGGAATTCGTTGCTGTGAGCTATCATTATCATACATAAGTTTCATACCAAAAAGGTTCCTTTACTATAAGCTAACATAACTATTGCGCTTAATTATTTTGGATAATAAAAATAAAATTACTTAAGATGAATCAAAAAATTTCCATATTTACTAATAAATTAATAGTTAGCTCTTTATTCATTTTTGATATCCTTACCCCATTATAATTTTATAAAAGTTTAATCTGAGATAAATATAGAAACATTTGAGCAGCTAAAATTCTTTATTAATAGGATATTGCTAATGTTTCAATATAATTAATTGCCATTTGACGCGCTTCGCTATCAATCGCTAACACTGCATCAATGCTATCAGGTTCGGCCAAACTTAGCCTTTCTACTGTATCCAAATTAACTTGCGCAATATCAGTAAATCGAAGCTTTCCGGCCAAAAATGCAGCAACAGAAACTTCATTCGCAGCATTTAAAATTGTGGTTGCTGCTTGCCCATGATGACAAGCATCAATCGCTAATTTCAAACAGGGGTAACGTTGATAATCTGGAGCAATAAAAGTTAATGAAGATAATTGTTTAAAATCAAGTGCCGCTGCACCTGAAGGGATACGATCTGGATAAGCCATACTATAAGAAATCGGTGTTCTCATATCAGGCGTACCTAATTGAGCGATCACACTTCCATCCTGATAGCGTACCATCGAATGAATAACAGATTGTGGATGAATGATAACTTCAATTTGCTCGGCTGAAGCATTAAAAAAATACCGCGCTTCAATATACTCAAGCCCTTTATTCATCATCGTTGCCGAATCAACCGAGATCTTACGCCCCATAGACCAATTAGGGTGATTGCAAGCCTCATTAGGCGTCATGTTCTTAAGAGAAGCGAGCGGAATTTCACGAAAAGGGCCACCCGAACCAGTTAATACTATGCGCGTTATTCCATGTTGTTCAAGATTAGCAAAACCTAAATTACGCTGAATTTTAGTCGGTAAACTTTGAAATATCGCATTATGTTCACTATCAATAGGCAGGACCTGAGCACCATATTTTTTAATTGCGTCGAAAAACAGTTGCCCACTAGTAATTAATGACTCTTTATTGGCCAATAAAATACGCTTACATTGACGAATCGCAGCTAATGTTGGCATTAATCCAGCAATTCCGGTAATTGCGGACATCACTTGATCAACATTATCAAGCGCCGCTAGTTCACAAACTCCCTTTTGGCCTGCTAAAACTTTCAGTTTTACATCCGTGTTTATTTAGTATGCTTCTTAGATTATTAGCTGATTTTTCGTCTGACATAGCAGCATATTGTGGCTGGAATTCTAAGCATTGCTGAACCATAGTAGCCACATTTTTATGTGCAACTAATGCGATAATTTCAAATTTCGCTGGATTTTTTTTGACTACTAATAGTGTCGTTTTACCAATTGAACCCGTCGAGCCTAAAATTGTCAGACGTATCATTGTGATATATATGCTCTACTATTTAATTAAAAAAGAATTATTCTTAACTCAGCCATATAGCATAACATAAAATGGAGCAATAAATTTAAAGATATAATAAAGCCATACTTACTTTTATATAACTTATGTCTTTATTATAAAAATGTTTAAAATTCCATCAATTCTTTTTCTTTTTGTTCCAAAGCTTCATCAACTTTTTTGATAAAATTATCGGTCAACTTCTGGATTTCATCTTGTGCTCGACGTTCATCATCCTCACTAATTTCTTTATCTTTTAGTAATGCCTTGATTTTATCATTCGCATCACGTCGTGCATTACGAACAGATACACGTCCCTGCTCAGCATCATTACGGACAACTTTAATCAAATCCTTACGTCGTTCTTCCGTCAACGGTGGTAAAGGCACACGTATTATGGTTCCTGCTGAAGAAGGATTAAGACCCAGATCTGATGCCATAATGGCCTTTTCCACTGCTGGTGCTAACGTACGATCAAACACAGTAATGGCGAGTGTACGTGAGTCCTCAGCGGTAATATTTGCTAACTGACGTAACGGCGTTGCAGTACCATAATATTCAACCATGATACCATCTAATAAACTTGGCGATGCACGGCCGGCACGAACTTTATTAATTTGACTTTTCAATGCTTCGACGCTTTTTTCCATACGCTCTTGAGCATCTTTTTTGATTTCATTAATCACATTTAAACCCTTAGCAGCTGGTTATAAATATTTAGGCTATAACCGATAACCCAATTCAATTATTTTAACGATGCTGATAATATCATACCGCCAAAAATCATCCGTGTCTCTCAGGAGATTAATCACACGAGATTAACGTACCTTCATTTTCACCCATCACAATTCGACGTAACGCACCGGGTTTATTCATGTTAAAAACGCGAATAGGTAAATTATGATCACGAGCCAGCGTAAATGCCGCCAAATCCATCACTTTTAATTCGCGTTCTAATACGTCCTGATACGTTAATTTATTATAAAAAACCGCATCTGAACTCTTCGATGGATCAGCAGAATAGACGCCATCAACTTTGGTTGCTTTTAAAACAACATCCGCCTCAATTTCTATCCCTCGTAAACAAGCCGCTGAATCTGTTGTAAAGAAAGGGTTGCCTGTTCCGGCCGAGAAAATAACAACTTTGCCATTACGAAGCAAACTAATTGCCTCAGCCCAACTATAGTTGTCACACACACCATTTAATGGTATTGCAGACATGAGTCTGGCATTAACATATGCACGATGTAAAGCATCACGCATGGCTAATCCATTCATTACTGTCGCTAGCATTCCCATATGATCACCAACTACACGATTCATCCCAGCATCGGCTAGCCCTGCACCACGAAATAAGTTGCCACCACCAATAACGACACCAACTTGTATCGCTAACTCTACCAGTTCCTTAATTTCTTGTGCCATACGATTTAAAACGCTCGCATCAATACCAAAACCTTCTGAACCTTGTAGAGCTTCGCCACTAAGCTTAAGCAAGATACGTTGATATACTGGTTTTGCATTAGTTGCCATGGTGTTTCGTCCTGAGCAGATAAATTATTGAAGGTTTAAAATTCTTAGTTCAAAGTCTGAATGTAAAATACTTGATTAATTACTTTTCTTCATTACTTTAAAAAAAGATAATTTAGTCTAAAAACTAACCCTAATCCGTTGAATTAAGCATATGCTGAATTAAATAATTTAGTTGCATATTTACACATAAATTATCATTGATAATGTATTATCAGACAGATAAAAATAAATTATCGATATTAGATAAAACAGAACCGCCTACTGGCGGCTCTATTTAACAATTGGTATCATTATTTACTCATTGCCGCGACTTCAGCAGCAAAATCAGTTTCTACTTTTTCGATACCTTCACCAACTTCAAAACGGATAAAGTTAGTCACTGTTGCATTTTTCTCTTTTAGCAACGTACCAACTGTTTTACTTGGATCCATAACAAATTGTTGACCTGTTAAAGAGATCTCACCAGTAAATTTATTCATGCGGCCAGTTACCATTTTTTCCGCAATTTCACGAGGTTTACCAGATTGCATTGCTATATCTAATTGAATTTGATGCTCATGAGCGACAACATCGGCTGGCACATCTGCCGATGTAACATATTCGGGTTTGCTCGCCGCAATATGCATAGCAATATGTTTAATAAGCTCATCATCCGCACCGTTTGCAGACACAAGAACGCCAATACGAGCACCATGTAAATAACAGCCGATTTTTTCACCTTCTAGGATCTCGACTCGGCGAATATTAATATTTTCACCAATCTTGGCAACGATTGTTGTACGTTGTTCTTCAAATTCTGCCTTTAATTCTTCAATATTTGACAATTTATTTGCCACGACGAATTTCAGTACTTCATTACCAAATGCAACAAAACTCGCATCCTTAGCCACAAAATCCGTTTCACAATTCAACTCAAGCAATGCACCAAATTTGCCATCGGCAGAAATTTCCGCCATTACTACACCTTCGGCAGCCACTCGACCGGCTTTCTTAGCCGCTTTTGCTTGACCTGATTTACGCATATTATCGATAGCTAATTCAATATTTCCATCAGCTTCAACCAATGCTTTTTTACATTCCATCATACCTGCACCAGTACGTTCGCGCAGTTCTTTTACCAAAGCAACGGTAATTCCAGACATGTGATTTATTCCTCAATCTATCTGATGGGAAATCATCCCATGCAGACAATTCTCATTCTTATAAGTAAAAAGGAGCCAATTAGGCCCCTATAACCAATATCTTGTAATACCTGGTCCATAAGGGCTCTTCTATACTAACGAAGAGCTGGCCTTATTATTCAGTCTCTATCAAATTTTCTTCTGGTTTAATCGCCTGATCTTTAGAACGACCTTCATGGACAGCTTTCGCAACAGCATCCAGATACAGTTTAACTGCACGGATCGCATCATCGTTACCAGGGATGATATAATCAACACCATCTGGATCAGAGTTAGTATCAACAACCGCAAATACAGGGATACCTAAGTTGTTTGCTTCTTTTATAGCAATATGCTCATGTTCCGCATCAACAACAAATAAAGCGTCAGGCAAACCGCCCATCTCTTTAATACCACCCAAACTATTTTCTAACTTGCTAAGCTCACGGGTACGCATCAACGCTTCTTTTTTGGTCAACTTATCAAAAGTACCATCCTGAGATTGTACTTCTAGATCTTTCAGGCGCTTAATTGACTGACGAACGGTTTTCCAGTTAGTCAGCATACCACCTAACCAGCGGTGGTTAACAAAATACTGATCACAACTATTAGCCGCTTCTTTTATCGATTCGCTTGCTGCGCGCTTAGTGCCAACAAACAGAATTTTGCCTTTTCGTGAAGCAATTTTAGTCAATTCAGCTAATGCTTCATTGAATATTGGAACAGTTTTTTCCAAATTAATGATATGCACTTTGTTGCGCGCACCAAAGATGTAAGTTTTCATCTTTGGATTCCAGTAACGAGTTTGGTGACCAAAGTGAACGCCCGCCTGAAGCATATCGCGCATGGAAACAGTTGCCATTTAAACCTCTATAATTTAGTAAATTGGGGTTATGCCTCCACAGATCCCATTTCCCCGACTCATTAGCTGTAGATTTTCCTACATAAGAGCACCCCGGAAAATGTGCCGATCTGTGTGTGTTATAACACAGTTAAGTTTATGTTAAAGCTAGTCTATGTTTTTCTATATAAAATACATAGAATGCCGGCACGCTTTATATCATAAAATAACCAAAAACACCAGCTATAGTTATATTTTTCTACGCTTAAGTCATTTAGCTGAATTAAAAAAATAACACCGACAATTAGTATTGCTTATTCAGAAATAAATAATATTCATTTCTGAATAAAATTTACTTTAACAATATTTTATTGTGTGATATTGCTAATATCATAATTTTTATGACTTTTTTACAGTTCACTAGTGATAATTCAATTTAAAATAACCAAACATTACTTTTTGGCTATTTTTATATTTTAAAAAAAATTGATATGTTAAGTCGTTAGTTGGCATAACTGCGCTTCGCTGCTAACATAACCGTCAACATACAGTATTTATATTTAATCAACATAATTCGCTGATAAGTGCATTTTTATTCACTTAAATTAGCATAAATAGGCAGAATTCATGGCTATCTCAATTAAAACGGAAGAAGATATTCAGAAAATGCGTATCGCCGGACATTTGGCGGCAGAAGTGTTAGAAATTATTGAACCTTACATAAAACCGGGCATTTCCACCGGTGAACTTGATCGCATCTGTCACTCACATATCGTCGAAAAACAGCAAGCTATCCCAGCCTGTTTAAATTATCATGGCTTTCCTAAATCTATCTGTACATCCGTTAATGATGTTATTTGTCATGGTATTCCGAGTGATGAAAAAATCTTAAAAGAAGGTGATATCATTAATATTGATGTCACCGTTATTAAAAATGGCTTCCATGGCGACACCTCCAAAATGTTTATTGTGGGCAAACCAACCATTCAAGGCGAACGGCTGTGTAAGGCAACACAGGAAAGCCTTTATCTTGCTTTAAAAATGGTCAAACCTGGTATTCGTTTACGGACGATAGGTCAGGCAATTCAGCAATTTGTTCAACAGCATCATTTTTCTGTCGTGCGCGAATATTGTGCCCATGGTATTGGTCGAGTTTTTCATGAAGAACCTCAAGTATTACATTACGATGCTGATGACGGTGGTGTAATACTGCAAAAAGGCATGACTTTTACTATCGAACCAATGGTAAATACCGGCGATCATCGTATTAGAACAATGAAAGATGGCTGGACAGTAAAAACAAAAGATCGAGGTTGGTCAGCACAATATGAACATACTTTAGCTGTCACCGACGATGGGTGTGAAATTTTTACCTTACGGAAAGAAGAAGAGCCATTTATTTCGGCTATATTAGTGAATAGATAATTTTCAGATTGGCCTCCATAATTTTGGAGGCTTTTACCTTAATGATATTGTTTTACTGCTTTTTATTGTCTATTCATACCATTTACTAGTGATCGCATAATCAGATCTCCTCCAGCAATTTCGCGGTTATAATACCATGATGAAAAGTAATCAGCCTGTCCCTCTCATCCTTGCGCTTGATAAATTATCTCAAGAGGATTTTACTTTACCTTTACTAAAACAACAGGTAGAGCGCTTGCAAAAATGGTTAGAACAATCTTTCAGGGAGGGAGTTACCGCCGCTGAACTTATTGCTGTCCGTAGCAATTATCTTGACAAGTTGCTCCAGCGTCTTTGGCAAATTAATCATTTCGAGCTAATTCCCCAATTATCATTAATTGCCGTAGGTGGTTATGGCCGACAAGAATTACATCCACTTTCAGATATAGATTTATTAATTTTAAGTCAACATCCTTTAGCTACCGCTATCACCACTAAGATTGGTCAATTTATTACTCTATTATGGGACTTAGGTTTTCAAGTTGGCCATAGTGTGCGCACATTAGAAGAGTGTTTACAGGCAGGACAAACAGATCTGTCTATCGCAACTAATCTATTTGAATCAAGGTTAATTTGTGGCGATCATGCTTTGTTTCTATCATTACAGCAAGCAATATATAGCGATAATTTTTGGCCGTCTGATAAATTTTTTGCCGCCAAACGTAGTGAACAACAGTTGCGCCACCAACGTTATCATAGTACTAGTTACAACCTTGAGCCCGATATCAAAAATAGTCCCGGCGGTTTACGTGATATTCACATACTGTTATGGGTCGCACGCCGACATTTTGGTGCAACCACCATTGAGCAGACAGTTCATTTCTACTTTCTAAGTCAAGCAGAATATCGAGAATTAAAAATATGTTTAAATTTTTTGCTTCGTATTCGATTTGCGCTGCATTTAATGATAAAACGTTATGACAATCGCCTACTATTTGAACATCAATTAAATGTTGCCAGCTTACTTGGTTATCAAGGTAAAGACAATCAGCCCGTTGAGCAAATGATGAAAGACTATTATCGTGTCACACGACGTGCCCGAGAACTCAATAGCATGCTGCTACAACTGTTTGATGAAGCCATCCTTAGCGAAAAAAACCTAGCCGCGCCACATAAACTTGATAATCAATTTCAACTTAGAGGAGATCTCATCGATCTGATTGATAGCACACTTTTCGATCGTCAACCCGCAGCCATATTGCAGCTATTTTATCAAATGGCCGAACAGGAAAATATTCAAGGAATATACTCAGCTACACTGCGTCAATTGCGTTTTGCTTGTCAAAAACTGACTAAACCTCTGTGTGAAATCCCAATTGCTCGTGAAATTTTTATTACTATTTTGCGCCACCCCAAAGCGGTAAAAGGTGCCATTGTGCCCATGCACTTACACGATGTACTTAGTGCTTATACGCCAGTTTGGCAAAATATTGTTGGCCAAATGCAATTTGATCTTTTTCATACTTACACCGTCGATGAACATACTATTCGCGTATTACAAAAACTTGATCAATTTGCTGATCAAAATAATAGTCACCAACATCCTTTGTGTTTTGCCATTTATACCAAGCTGGCTCAGCCTGAGATTTTACGTCTGGCGGCTATGTTTCATGATATCGCTAAAGGCAGAAAAGGTGATCACTCTGAACTGGGCGCGGAAGATGCAAAACAATTTACCCTAGCACACGGCCTATCTGAACATGATTCATCCCTAATTGCCTGGCTTGTACGTCAACATCTTTTGATGTCAGTGACCGCCCAACGGCGTGATATTCAAGATCCGATTGTTATTAAAGAATTTGCCAGTGAAGTGGAATCAATAAACCGGCTAGATTATCTTTTGTGTCTGACTGTTGCCGATATATGTGCAACCAATAATAACTTATGGAATAGCAGGAAACAGAATCTATTAAAAGAGCTGTATCTATTAACTAAAAATCAATTAAATCAAGATACGCAAGCAATACCCACTTTACGTCAACGGATCCAATCCAATCGCTTGCAAGCGTTAACCCAGCTAGGCGAAAAAAATATTGATCAAGGTGATCTGAAAAAATTATGGTCACGCTGCCATGCTGATTATTTTTTACGCCATACTCCCCAGCAACTTTCCTGGCACGCTAGCGCTTTATTAAAACATAATTTAAATGAACCATTAATACTGATCAGTACCGTATCTGTGCATGGTGGTACTGAAATTTTTATCTGGTGTCCAGATCGACCATCTCTATTTGCCGCGGTTGCTGGAGAACTTGATAGACGAAATCTTAATATCCATAGCGCCCAAATCTTTACTAACAAAGATAATATGACGATGGATACTTTTGTGGTATTAGATCCTAAAGGGCAACCGTTGGCTCATGATCGCTATGAAAATATTCACCAAGCCTTATTAAAATTTATTAAGACCCCAAATAGCAAAACCTTGAAAACACGTAACGCCCATCATAGATTTCGCCATTTTAATGTATCAACTAAAGTACATTTTTTGCCCAATTTTAATGGCAGGCGGACTTATATGGAGCTTGTCGCCCTCGATCAACCCGGATTATTGGCACAGATCGGTAATATATTTACTGAAATGGCCGTGCTCTTACACGGAGCTAGGATCACAACGATTGGAGAAAGAGTTGAGGATTTGTTTGTACTTGCTGATCAAAACAACCAGGCACTCGATCAAAATAGACAACATAAACTGGCAGAACAATTGACCCAAGCCCTGACTGCAATAGGTAAAGAAAATAGTAAACATATTAAATAATTACAACCCAGAGGATGAGTAATTTTATGGAGCAACTTAAAACCATTATTGAAAATGCTTTTGAACATCGCGCAGAAATCACACCCGCGACGACCAATGTTCAACTAAGTGATGCAATCAATCAGGTGATCACTCAACTTGACAAAGGCCAGTTAAGAGTCGCTGAAAAGATAGATGGACAATGGACAACACATCAATGGCTTAAAAAAGCCGTGCTACTCTCTTTTAGTATCAATGATAATCGATTAATCGAAGGTGCAGAAAGCAGCTATTTTGACAAAGTAGCCATGAAATTTGCTGAGTATGATTATGCTCGTTTTCAACAAGAAGGATTTAGAGTTGTTCCACCAGCAACGGCTCGAAAAGGTGCGTTTATCGCCCGAAATACCGTTTTAATGCCATCTTATGTTAATATTGGTGCCTATATTGACGAAGGATCGATGATAGATACCTGGGCAACAGTTGGCTCTTGTGCGCAAATTGGTAAAAATGTTCACTTATCCGGTGGTGTTGGCATTGGCGGTGTGCTAGAACCCTTGCAAGCTAATCCAACTATTATCGAAGATAACTGTTTTATTGGTGCTCGCTCTGAAATTGTTGAAGGGGTCATTGTTGAAGAAGGCTCGGTTATCTCAATGGGCGTCTATATTGGCCAGAGCACCAAAATTTATGATAGGGAAAGCGGTGAAATTCTCTATGCCCGAATTCCAGCCGGCTCGGTCGTCGTCGCAGGTAATTTACCGGCCAAAAATGGCAACTACAGCCTGTATTGCGCGGTTATTGTCAAAAAAGTCGATGACAAGACTAGAAAGAAAGTTGGCATTAATGAGTTACTAAGAACAATAGACTAAAATTTATCATAGCGGATTATCAATTGAATATCCGCTTAGTCTTATTATTATGCTAATCTGTAACAATTGTTAGATAACCTTATTCCGTTAGGTATTAATATGTATGATAACTTAAAAAGCTTAGGGATCAGTCAACCTGAAGATATCGATCACTACACCCTTCGCCAAGAAGCAAATCATGACATTATAAAGATTTATTTTCGCAAAGATAAAGATGAACACTATGCTAAAAGTGTAAAATTCAAATATCCGCTGCAACGAAAGCTGGTTAACCTAGATAACAATCTCAAAGAGATCAATGAAATTAATCTCCACCTACGGGATGTGATCGAAGAATTAAATCAAATTTGTCAACATGACCAAACCAACCATGATTTAAAAAGTAAAATATTAAATGATTTGTGCCATTTAGAATCTGTCGTAATAAGCAAAATTGCGGAAATTAAATCAGATTTAAAAAAACTCTCCTGAATAACTCACTGCTGCGTATTTATACTAATACTAACTGGCCGATAGGCCAAATTTGTATTTTAAGCAGATAAACTCGCATAACCGTTTAACATTATAATTCATACCATCGATAAATGTTGACGCTCGAGTTCAAGCACAATACCTAACCAACCAAACTGTGATAGCAAATGCATCCAAGCATCATCCCATTTTGCAATCAGCTGCAATTTATCGCCTGTCATTGGGTGTTTAAAAGATAAATAACTCGCATGTAACATCAACCGGCTGCTGGCAAAATGGTGTGAAACACCGCGATTCTGGCGCAGATCACCATGGGTAGTATCACCAATTATGGGGTGACGGATATGTGCCATATGACGTCTTAATTGATGCTTGCGGCCGGTTATTGGTCTTAGAGCTAGCAGAGAGAAACGTGAAGTAGGATAACGACCTATCTCGATCGGACATTCAACCTTAGCCAACGGTGAATAATGAGTAATGCTCGGTTGAGGTTGACTTATTTTGCTGGCGTATTTATCAGCAATCTTATCTTTTTCCTCCGTCAGTGCATAATTAATAATATCAGCTTGATTAACATAACCTCTCACAATCGCATGATACTTTTTTTCGATTGTATGGTGTTCAAATTGCTGCGCTAAAAGACAAGCAACTTCACTCGAAAGCGCCATCAATAATGCCCCTGAAGTCGGTTTATCTAAACGATGAACAGGAAATACATGCTGACCAATTTGGTCACGCACTGTTTGCATAACAAAACGAGTTTCATGACGATCAAGCCAACTACGATGTACAAGCCATCCAGCAGGCTTATTTATTGCAATCAAATGTTGATCCTGATAAAGCACTTCAAGCATTTGTTGAGTTACCTTGTGAAAAAATTTCATCTAACGCACCTAAATATTCCAATAATTGGCAATAGCGACTTTCTCGTTCTTCTTGATAGATTTCTTCAAAATGGGGAGTAATAGCGAATGCCTTTGGCAAATCAATATGTTGTTCAATAAGCTTATATAGTTTTGGCAATAGTACCCATTGCAACCATTCATGTGCCGCCATGGTGTCTACAGCAAAAGGCAAATCACTAGCAAAAGCTTCCTCTGGCGGTGGGGTATTACTCCAAAGATTAAGGTTTTTCATTTCAACTTCAATGAGACGAAGTTTTTCAGCAACGATAAGATTAATATTCATTTCCTACACTAGTATCATAAGTAAAAACAAATGAATCATAACATTATTAGTTATCAAACAAAAAAGCATCGCGTGATATTAATTTTATTACTCATTAGTAAATCTATATAAAATATCCAATCTATCTAAATTATAATCATTTAAATAGACTTACTAATTATGCACAACATCAATGACTTATAGGGTTATATTACTATCCGCGACTGCAGAAAAAATAATTTTTGGCATAGCCATGTAACCATAAAAAAACCAGTCCATAAAATCGACTGGTTATATAATATGTAACGCTATTAAATAGAATATTTATGCATCCTGCATTATCAGCTTCCTGCTGAATGTATCTTCCTACTATTTACGAGGTAGTAATTTGTAAGCACTAATACTTATCATTCGTTATCCCTAACACTACCTTTCTTATTCCTCTATATTATTAAACATTTAATAATTTCAAAGTTAAAAAATAAACTAACATTCACCATTTATTATTAGTAACAATGACTAAATTTATTCCGTGCAATAAACGCCCGTTAAATCATTTCCACTTCTTATTTCGATTTATGGCTCATTTGATAAATGCTAACTTATCGGCGGGCATAAGAATGTCGGATTTATCTGAGGAATACAAGAATAGAAAAAATAGTTTTTAACCATTTTTTCCGATAATAACAGAATATTTTTTTATCCTACTGAAATAAAAAATATTTCATCTCACTTCATGGTTTAAAAAGCAATAAACGTAGATATAACTTACATAATTTGTAAGTTATATCTCACAAAAAATAAGTAAATATCTTAATCACATTACTTTTTAATTACAGGAATAAGTTGTTGTAAAAATTCAATCAGACTACCAGCTAAGACGTTACGTGTTGTTTGACCTAATGTTTCTAATATAACTTGGCCATTAATATTATCTACGGAAATAATTTCAAATTCAGAATCTAAACTTGCAATAAAGAGAGTTGGGGTCAGTCTACGTCTTTTTTGCGTAATTAAATGCCCAATTAAGTTTTCTTGTAAACGAGTAAAATCGGTCATATTCCATACCTGAATTAAATCAAGTTGTTGATCTTGAAATTTTACTCGCATATCAGCAGCTAATTGTGTTGTATAAAATTGGTGAATATTAGGATAAAAATGGATGTCTAACGCTTTTTCAACAGATTCTAACTTTTCATTTGGCATCGGAAACGGTTTAGGTAACCAATAAACGACATCATCTTTGCTATATTCAATGCAAGGTGAAGGAATACTGTAAAAAGCATCACTCGCCGGTAAATCACCCGTCTGCTGTTGCCAATAAGCAATATAACGCTGTGTGAGTTCCGTTAATATCTGAGAAATCGTTACTTCCATGGTAAATTATTCTTATTGGTGACTAATTATAGAAATAAATCATTCTAATATATAAAAGTATCATTAGGTATTATTATCTATCTGTTCAATTTGTTGTTAAGCTATACATTAAACAACAAACTTACTCTAATATATTGATTATACTAGCAACTATCTTACTGATTTTCTATTTTAGGAAGGAACTACATGCCACTTGATCAAGATAATGGTGAGCTACAACACCTAACGCTCGGAAAAAAAACCGAATATCAAGATAACTATGCACCTCATCTACTACAAGCGGTTCCTCGTCGCCTAAATCGACAACCTTTAGGGTTATCATCAGACCGATTGTCTTTCCATGGCGCAGATATTTGGACACTCTATGAGCTTTCGTGGCTAAACAGTCGAGGAGTTCCTCAAGTGGCTATCGGCCATGTTACCATTAATGCTAATAGCATAAATCTGATTGAATCTAAAAGTTTTAAACTCTATCTAAATAGTTTCAATCAAACCCAATTTATTAGCTGGCAAGAAGTTGAAAAACAACTAACCCAAGATTTGACTGCATGCGCTGCAGGAGAAGTGACAGTAAAATTACAGCCACTCACCATGTTCGCTAATCAAACTATTCATAATCTGTCTGGTGAATGTATTGATGAGCAAGAGATAGAAATTACTGATTATGAATTTAATCGTGATTATCTTAACAACGCAACCGCGAATATAAAGGCAGAGGAAACATTAGTTAGCCATCTGCTAAAATCTAATTGCTTAATTACTAATCAACCTGACTGGGGTTCAATACAAATTCATTATTGTGGCGCTAAAATTGATAGAGAAAAACTACTCCGTTATTTAGTCTCTTTCAGACACCATAACGAATTTCATGAACAATGTGTCGAGCGAATTTTCAATGATATTTTTCAGCTATGTCGACCCGATAAGTTAAGCGTTTATGCCCGTTATACACGTCGGGGCGGCTTGGACATCAATCCTTGGCGTAGTAATGAGAATTTTCAGCCAACAATGATGCGATTAGCACGGCAGTGAGGAGTTTAAATTGATAACACATGTCAGCCCGTTAGGCTCAATGGATCTATTATCTCAAATTGAAGTTAGTATCCTTAAACCTACTGCCAGTAGCGATCTTTATCAGCTATTTAGAAACTGCTCCTTAGCTGTACTTAACTCAAGTAGCAAGACAGATAATAGTAAAGAATTAATCGCTAAATATCCCAATTTTGATATCAATGTTCTACAACGTGAACGCGGTGTCAAACTGGAATTAATTAACCCTCCTGAAAAAGCTTTTGTCGATGGCAGAATTATCCGTTCACTACAAGCAAACTTATTTTCTTTGTTAAGAGATATTCTTTTTGTTCATACCCAGATTATTTCAGCAGAAAAACTGCTGGCATTAAGTCTGCATGATAGCATCAGTATCACTAATATTATTTTTACCATTCTGCGTAATGCCCGAGCACTACATCTCGATGAAAATCCGAATACTATTGTTTGCTGGGGAGGGGATTCAATAAATGAAATTGAATATCTTTATGCCCGCCAGGTTGGAAATGAATTAGGATTACGTGAATTAAATATTTGCACTGGCTGTGGCCCTGGCGCAAATGGAAGCGCCGATGAAAAGTGCCGCAGTAGGCCATGCACAACAGCGTTATAAAAATGGCCGCTTTCTTGGTTTACTGAACCTTCCATTATCGCTGCTGAACCACCTAACCCTCTAGTTAATGAGCTTGTTATCATGCCAGATATTGAAAAACGCCTTGAAGCATTTGTTCGGGTTGCTCATGGTATCATTATCTTTCCTGGCGGTACTGGTACTACAGAGGAACTACTTTATTTATTGGGAATTTTAATGGATCCTGTCAATAATAATCAGGCATTACCATTAATTTTAACTGGCCCAAAAGAGAGCCAAGCCTATTTTGACACCCTCGATGATTTCATTAAGCATACCCTCGGTGAACAGGCATGCAATTATTATTGATGATCCAGCAACTGTAGCACGTGAAATGAAAAAACAGGTGCTACAAGTAAAAGAAAATCGTCTCAATACTGGTGATGCCTATAGCTTTAATTGGTCAATAAAAGTTAATTCAGAATTACAAAAACCCTTTATACCAACCCATGATAATATGGCAAAACTTAACCTATTTTGTGATCCAAAACAGCCGGAAAAATTGGCCGCTAACTTACGACGAGCCTTTTCGGGTATTGTTGCCGGTAATGTGAAAGAAGTAGGTATGAAAGAAATTGAAAAGCATGGCCCCTATAAACTTGATGGTGATGCCAAAATTATGGCTCATATGAATACATTATTACGAGGGTTTGTTAGTCAACATAGAATGAAACTACCTAGTAAGGCAGCCTATATACCATGCTATGAAATTATTAAATAATTGACAAGACTATGCACAAAAAATTATGATCCACTTACTTATCGTTGATGCTTTAAATCTAATCAGACGAATTCATGCTGTTCAAGGAAGCCCGAAGCCCTTGCGAACAAGCTTGCGTTTCAACTCTTCGCCAGCTAATTAACCATACTTCGCCTACCCACGCTGTGGCAATATTCGATAACAAAGAGTATCAGACAAATAACTGGCGGCAACGTTAGCAATTAAAGTGGCCACCGCTGGCTATCGGGTTACCATCATTTCAACAGATAAAGGCTATTGTCAGCTACTTTCATCATCGATCTATATTCGTGATTATTTTCAAAAACGTTGGCTTGATTTATCCTTTGTTAATAAAGAGTTTGGGGTCAAACCTGAACAGCTACAGGATTATTGGGGACTAACTGGCATAAATAGTAGTAAAATACCTGGCATAACCGGCATTGGCCCTAAAACCGCAGCAACTTTACTTCAGCAATATCCTACATTAGAGGCCATTTTTGCTAATATCCATTCCTTACCCGAAAATGGCGTCAACGGATTGAACCGGCGCAAAAATAGCCTTTATTAGCCGACAGGTTGCCTCTCTCAAAACCGATCTACAGTTAAATGGAAGTTTACAACAACTCAGATTTACGCCATAACACAATAAAAATAAAAACTTTATTGTTAATCACTGCTCTTCTAATCCCGCTCTGGTATAAAGGCTGACCAAACTCGTCTTATATGTACCGTGATCTCTTCGCGATCATGGTAGAGTTGCTTCGCTTGGATTTGAGTATTAATACCATTTTCGTTTAGTGTCTGTGATATTTTGTTCAAAATTGATGAAACTTCTTGATAACGTTTTTTCATCGGTAGCTTTAAATTAAATATCGCTTCCCTGCACCAGCCTTTTAAGAACCAATCTGTTATCAAAGCAGCAACTTTTTCCGGTTTTTCAACCATATCACACACCAACCAACTAATATTCTTAGTGTGTCGAGTAAATTTAAAACCATCAGTTCGATAATGCCGTACCTGACCTGTTTGCATTAAACTCTCGGCCATTGACCCATTATCAACCGCATCGACCATCATACTGCGCTTCACTAATTGATAGGTCGATCCACCTGGACAAGCGCCCAGATCAACAGCCTTCATGCCCGATGATAAACGCTCTTCCCACTCATCATAAGGAATAAATAGATGAAATGCTTCTTCCAGTTTTAATGTTGAACGACTTGGCGCATCCGCTCGCCGTTTTAACCGCGGGATCCCCATAAAAAAAGGTGAATTGTTATTTGCATAAGAATAGCCAACATAGCAACAGCCGGCAGCAATAAAAAATACATGTATAACCGGACGTTGATGGTTTTCTTTCAGCAACAATATTTTTTGTTGACGAAGCCCATGGCCTAAAGGTACAGTAAATTTACGGCAAAATTTTAGTAGCTCTTTACTCTCATTGGTATCCGGCACTTCAACTCGTAACTCACCAGCTCGTTCAACCACACCTTGCAATAACGCAACAATCGGCGATACGCAATCGTTCGATGGCAAATCTTTCAATAACTGGCTAACAACCACTAGTTGACGAGCAAATATTAATGTACCAAAGGGTATCTTTAGCTAGACAATCTGCATCAGCAGGCTGATAGCATTCAAATAAAACATAACCGCTATTATCTTTTACTTTGGCATAGCCATAAACGCCGATCTGGGTAGCCTTATCAGTAATTTCTGCCGCACACTCTTTTTCAAATCCTGAACGACAATATAAAATAATATTATTATTCATGACGTATTGTTGGATTTCTAAGCCGAGTTGCACCAATAACAATTAATATCCAACCAATTAAAAAGCAAAAACCGCCTACTGGTGCCAAATGGGCAAAATATTTTGCTTGTAAAAGTGCCATACAATAAAAACTGCCACTGAACAATAAAATGCCTATACTGAAGAAAATTCCCCCCTCCCCAATAAAACCATAAAATAACTTTACGTAATAAGATAGCGCCTAATATCATAAGAACTAAAGTATGCATTGACTGATAACGTAAACCAATACGAATCCATTCTATTTGATCACGGTTTAGTAGAGATGATAATAAATGTGAACCTATTGCGCCAAATGCAACACAAAAAAATCCACTAATTCCTGAAAATATCAACATTAAACGAGCATTCACGTTAATATCCTTTTCTTTTTAAATTAATTATTTTACTTACCATATAGTTTACAACTCACCGGTAACAAATCCCCATTTTTGTTGCTCGCTAGCTGCTTTTGCAAGGATCCATTGACGAAATACAGCAATCTTACCTAACTCCGCTTGATTATCATGACAAACTAAATAGAAAGCTTTTTTTACTGACTAAAACATCATTAAACGGACATACCAAACGACCGGTATCAAGTTCATTTTTTGTCATAACGTTATTAATCGAGGCTATTCCTTGACCATGAATTGCGGCTTGAATAACCATAGCACTATGACTGAAAATGGGTCCTTGTTCTACGTTAATAATGTCTTGTAATGATAATTGACGTGCATAAGCTTGCCAATCACGTCGAGAAGAATCATGTAGCAATGTATGATGAATCAAATCTTGCGGTTTAATGGGTAACGCCCCGCTAATAAGGCTGGCACACAGACTGGTATTAAGTATTCCGCATACAAACGATCTGTTCTGAAGCCTGGCCAATTACCATAAAAGATTGCCACATCAACATCATCAGCCATTTTAGCTCCCTCGTGATCAACAGCCTGAATACGCACATCGATATCAGGATAAGCACGATTAAAACTCGATAGGCGCGGCACTAACCATTGAATAGCAAAACTTGGTAATAAACTGACAGTTAATGCTCCCTTTGCACTGAGAGCCTATAGTTTCCGAGTAGCTTCACGTAACGAAGAAAAAATTTCTTTAATATCTAAATAATAACTTTTCCCTTCTTCAGTCAATAATAATGAACGATTACGCCGACGAAATAATTTCAAACCCAAGAAATTTTCCAAACCTTTTATTTGATAACTTATTGCAGCCTGAGTAACAAAAAGCTCTTCTGCTGCTTTAGTAAAACTTAAATGGCGTGCTGCCGCATCAAATACCCTTAATGCATTAAGAGGAGGCATACATTTTGACATGATCGCGTCTTACTCATCCTTATATATCCATTAGTTTTTATAATCTGAAGCATTATAAATTGTCCATTGTAGAGAAACCAGTATATGTCTATAGTAAGGCTGCTTCCTAGGCCTGAATGAATCGCTAAGCAGTTAATTTATTTAAAGTTATTGGCTTTATGGTTGTGATGTTGTGTTTACAAATTATCTGGTTTTTCCAGGTTGAGTAGTTAATACTACTATTTTCACTCCTATACATTTACCTTGTCTGTCCATAGTTATTTTAACGCGCCGCATTTATTGCGGCGTTTTTTATATTCGCTAAATAAATATCTTTCTCATCGCCGAATATAATCGGATGATACACATATGATACTGATAGAATAGATATTATTAATCAAAACTAATACTACTTTTCTAATTTAAATAAATATAACAAACCTTATGAAAAAGATCATTTATGACAAGATAAAATTGTAATAATTACACAATATAGATCCTAAATATTCTGATATCTGCGGTTTTCATGACAACAACATTTTATATAACACAATTTCGCCAATATTTTCCCGCTATTCAAGAACAAGACAAAACTATTTTTCTAAACAGCGCAGCAACAGCCCTTAAGCCCAAGAGTATGAGCGCAGCAACGGTTGATTACTATCAACATATTAATTCCTCCGTTGATCGAGGCCAACATCCTACAGCGCAAACAACAACGCATATTTATGAACAAACTCGCAAGAATGTTGCGGAACTTGTCAATGCCAATCAAGCCGAGGAAATTATTTGGACAAAAAGTAGCACTGAATCGATTAATTTTATTACACAAGGCTATTTTCGCGCTCGCCTGCAACCTAATGACGAAATAATTGTTAGCGAAATTGAACATCATGCCAATTTGATCCCATGGTTGAGAATGGCTGAACAGACTGGTGCTAAAGTCGTTAAATGGCCCTTATAAGAACTTAAACAACTGTAAATTAAACACCTAACAACACTTATTAACACAAAAACTCGGATCATTGCCATTAGCTAAATGTCGAATGTTACCGGTGAATAACCCGATATTCAGGCTATCACTCGGCTAGCTTATCAACATAATATTTTAGTCATGGTTGATGGTGCACAAGGTATTGTGCATCGTGGTATTGATGTACAATCTTTAGACATTGATTTTTATGTCTTCTCAGCCCATAAACTGTATGACCCAACAGGATTAAGTATCTGTATCGATTTGAAGCAGGTACGCCAAATATTGCCGGAGTGTTGGCGTTCAACACTGTTATAGACTGGATGAAAGCCATTAATTGGCAACAAGCTGAAAATTACGCTATTGCCTTAACAGATTATACTGAAAATCAACTCTCTAAATTGCCCAAAACGAGCTTTGATCGCTAATAATTAAAAAAAATTCTTTCATACTTTTTCGCTAGCTATCATTTTACGCTGCAATTTTTTTAATACATGAGAAACAGCAATAAAACCAAAACTAGCAGTTACCATTGTTGCCGCACCAAAACCAGCGGCGCAATCCATACGCATTGTTCCTCCGGCATTACTTTTAGCCTTACAAACGGTTCCATCACTTTGTGGGTAAACTAGCTGTTCGGTTGAGAAAACACAGTCAATACCCAATTTACCTTTACTATTTTTAACTATTTTAAAATCACTTTTTAATCTTTCACGTAATTTTGCTGCTAAGGGATCATGGATCGTTTTTGCTAAATCTTTGACTTGGATCTGTGTCGGATCAATTTGCCCACCAGCCCCTCCCGTTGTGACGACAGGTATTTTATGACGGCGACAATAAGCTAATAAAGCAGCTTTAGGCCGCATGCTATCAATAGCATCAATCACATAATCAAATTGAATAGATATCAACTCAGCTAGATTGCTGGCCGAGACAAAATCATCAATAATATTAACTTGACACTCAGGGTTAATTTGCAAAATACGTGATTTCATCACTTCAACTTTTGATTGACCAATAGTGTCGCTTAATGCATGCAATTGTCGATTAATATTTGTCACGCACACATCATCCAGATCAATCAGAGTAATAGTGCCGATCCCGGTTCTTGCTAATGCTTCCGCTGCCCCTGAGCCTACACCGCCAATACCAACAACACAAATGTGAGAACGAGCAAAAAGCATTAATGCTTTTTGACCATAGAGGCGGCCAATACCTGCGAAGCGCCGCAACCAAGCATCTGAAAGAAGTAATTGCATGTCTAACCTTAGCTAACAAAAATAGCGTGTTCACCAATAATAAAAACAAAACTAATTTATTAATTCAAATCCTGATTAATCTATTATAATAACAAAAACTAATTCGTTATCTATTCATCTGCATGGCATAGTCAATCATGTGATAACGACTAGAGCATATTATCTGTATCATACTTATCAACTGAATTGCATCTTATTCTGTATTTTTAAATTAGCAATAAATTATACCCTACCGCATTTGATAAGATAATTTCCGATAAAATATTTTACTGATTTAAGCTAATCATTAAATAACTATTTTTATATGACCATTAAAAAAGTTATGAATTTATGTTTGTTGATTACATATTTCACTATCGATTTTTTGCTGACAAAGTATATCAATAAGCATGATGGCTAATTTGCATAAAAGAACAAAAAACAATCATCAAGTCTCTTTTATGTACAAAATATAAAAAAATATCGCAATATTTAAGAAAAAAACTTGCATCGGATCTGATCCTGAGTATAGTGAGCCGCTATCGGACGCGGGATGGAGCAGCTTGGTAGCTCGTCGGGCTCATAACCCGAAGGTCGTCGGTTCAAATCCGGCTCCCGCAACCAATATTAAAAACCTTAATCATTTCAGACGCGGGGTGGAGCAGCTTGGTAGCTCGTCGGGCTCATAACCCGAAGGTCGTCGGTTCAAATCCGGCCCCCGCAACCACCTTTCATTCAATATCAAAATAGTTTCCCAACAAGACTATTATCTATCTAATTAAATCTCTTAACGCAAAGCCAGTTTTCCGCCGTTGTCGAAATAAGCTTTAATACCCCGAAAAATAGATTCTGCCATCTGCTGTTGGAATTTTGCTGTCTTTAGTTTTCGTTCTTCTGCAATATTACTAATAAAAGCAGTTTCAACTAGAATGGACGGGATGTCTGGTGCCTTTAATACCGCAAAACCCGCTTGATCAACAATGTTCTTATGCAATTTGTTAACGTTACCCATCCGTTTAAGCACTTCTGTACCAAATTTCAAACTATCATTAATAGTCGCCGTCTGAACTAAATCAAACATGGTGTGATCAAGATATTTATCACCACTTTTACTGACACCACCAATCTGATCGGCCTCATTCTGTGTTTGAGCTAAATAACGGGCGGTATTACTGGTTGCTCCTTTGGTCGATAATGCAAATACTGAGGAACCTCTCGCCTTACGATTAGTAAAGGCATCAGCGTGAATAGAAACAAATAAATCAGCTTGCATTTTCCGCGCTTTTGCAACTCGCACTTTTAAAGGAATAAAAACATCTTCATTACGAGTCATATAAACTTTCATCTTAGGTTCACGATTAATTAATATTTTTAATCTACGTGCAATTTGCAATACGATATCTTTTTCCCGCGTTTTATATTTTCCTATAGCACCAGGATCTTCTCCACCATGACCAGGATCAATCATGATGATAATTGGCCTATCTCTCCCGGCTTTACCCGCTGGCTTTTTCGCTTTAACCGTCAACGTATTATCCAATTTACCTTTGTTATAATCTTCTAATAGCGCTAACAACGGATCATCATCAGTGTAAACACCTGAAGCAGGATAAAAATCAACCACTAAACGATGTTTAAAACCAGCAACCGGCGCAATAGTAAACATTTGTGGTTCAACATGAGTTTTTACTTCAAAAACTAAGCGAACCGTTTTTTGATCAAATTGGCCTACTCTGACTAATTTTAAATAAGGATCACGTGAACTGATTTGCTGGCTAATGCCCTGCAACACACTATTTAACTGCATATTTTCTAAATCGACAACAATACGATCAGGCCCAGATAAAGCAAATTGACGATATTTTAAAGCAATACTCGATTCTAACGTTACTCGGGTATAACTAGAGGCAGGCCAGATACGAATAGCAACTATACTTGAAGATAAAGCTAGCCCGAATGGACTAATACTTAACAGCATAGTAGCCACTGCACCTTGCAGAAGACGTCGTCTTGAAAAACCGTGATTTGAATGATCCATCGAAAAATCCACTTAAAGCATCAAATAATTATAAACCGCTCAATATTATCAACAACAAAAAAATAACTATAGAAAACTTTAACCAATCATTAATCAACTGTCATTAATAAATTGTTCTTTATAAATAATTAGCTACTAATATATTCTGAAGCAATAATGATGATTTTTCATGCATTTCTTCTTGCTATTTTGTGTCAAAAATCATAAAAATACTTTCATTAAGAACAGTCATTTATATGAGGAACATATGAAAGCACGTCGTACTGATTTAGTTAATGGATTTCGCCACTCTGTTCCCTATATTAATATACATCGCGATAAAACCTTTGTTATTACATTAAACGGTAACACTATCGCAGATAAAAATTTTGCTCATATCAATTAGCGATATCGGTTTATTACACAGTCTGGGTATTCGGCTAGCTATTGTTTATGGCATACGTCCACAGATAGATAAAAAACTCATAAACCAACAGTATCCGATAATCTACCATAAAAATATTCGCGTCACTGATGCAAATAACCTAGAGTTAGCTAAACAAATATCGGGGACATTACAATTAGATATTACTGCTCTGTTATCAATGAGTCTCAACAATACCCCATTGCAAAGTGCCCATATAAATGTCATCAGTGGTAATTTTATTATTGCTCAACCTTTAGGGATTGGCGATGGTGTTGATTACTGTCATAGCGGAGGTATACGAAGAGTCGATGAAGTATCCATCAACCATCATTTAAAAAACGGCTCCATTGTATTAATTAGCCAATTGCTGTTTCGGTCACCGGAGAAAGTTTTAATTTGTCGACAGAAACTATCGCAACACAATTGGCAATAAAATTAAAAGCAGAAAAATTAATTGGATTTTGCTCTTCACAAGGAATTAGTGATAAAAATGGCAATATATTATCGGAACTCTCGCCGAATGAAGCTGAAAAGTAGAAAAACAGCCAAATAATCATTCTGACATACTGCATTTTTTATATAGCGCAATCAAAGCATGCCGACAAGGTGTTCGTCGTAGCCATTTGATAAGTTATCAAGAGAATGGTGCTTTATTACAAGAACTTTTCTCTCATGAGGGTATCGGTAGCCAAATTATCATGGAAAATTGTGAACAAATTCGTCGAGCTAATATCAATGATATAGCAGGAATATTAGAATTAATTCAACCGTTGGAACAGCAAGGAATATTAATTTGCCGTTCACGTGAACAATTAGATATAGAAATTGACAAATTTACTATCATCGAGCGAGAAAATATGATCATCGCTTGCGTAGCACTTTATGACTACTTAGAAGAAAAGTCTGGAGAAATGGCTTGCCTGGCTGTACATCCTGATTATCGTAATTTATCAAGGGGTGAAACACTGCTTAAACACATTACTCTACAAGCCAAAAATTTAAATTTAGAAAAACTTTTTGTATTAACAAACCGAAGTACTCACTGGTTTCTAGAAAGAGGATTTTTTCCAGCAAAAGTTGATATGTTGCCAATAAAAAAACAAACGCTTTATAATTATCAACGATGCTCAAAAATTTTAATACTTAATATTAATTAAAAATTTAATTAATAAACCCAATTACAATAAAAAATGCACTATTTAAATAAATAACGTTTTCTATTACTCTTAAGCAAAAAACAAAAAATATCGGCTCCTCTCTATTTAACGAAGAGAAGAGCCGAAAATAAAATAACAGTTAATTAATTATTTTTTATTGCTGCTGCAAGTGGTGCGGCTGCTTTTGATGTAAACCATCATGCATATTCCACATAGTTGAAAAATGCTTAACCATTGTACTGTCGGTCGATCCCCCATTTTTAGCCACACTACCAATATTTAATGCCTAAGCATAGACGGTCGAGTCCAAAGGAGTACTAGAAGCAACTGATAGAAGACTCTTTACAAAACCTATCCCTCTATATTTAATTGCCGTTTTTTGGTCATCACTTTGATTTTCTATAGAAAAATTTTCTACAGGAAAAACTCCACAAATGTTATTAGTCTTAATTTTTGCGTGGTCTATTTGTACCTCTTTATCAGTGGTTGAAAAATCATCAACAATCCCGACAGCTAATCCAGCTCGATAAAACCTGTCAGCTTGCTCAGTAGATTGAGATGTATTGGCAATAGTTAGAAGATATTCATTACTTTTAATTACCTCAAATAAATCATTTTCCTTTTCTTTTACCTCAAGTAGATCGATACTAGAATTTCCTACTGTTTTTAATTGAGAGCTAAGTTTATTCTCTGTATTCGTAGTCGTATCCATTTGCGCAGAAGCAACCTGTTAATTAACTATTTGAGATGAATAATTCCCAATCTGAGATGCTGAATTTAACATTTTATTTGTATCCTCCCATTGAATAAGAATAAATCGCAAAGATATTTTGTAGCATCTCAAATATCAATCATTCATATTTCTAAAAAACAATCAATAGCAGAATTAAAATAATTGATAGCAATAAGTTACTAATTAATTAAAGCAAAAACTAAAGTTATATATCGCAATACTTCAATTCAGTTCGCTACAATTAAATATTTATTATTTTTTACTTTTATCGCTATTGATATTCACTATTAATAATATCAAACAAAATAACGAATAAAATGGGTTCTACTTTCATTAAAGTAAGCGCTCAGTCAAACCACTGTGCCGTTCCGTTGAGGTCATTAACGCTTTAGCAAAAACATGACGCTCAGCATAAATCGTCAACTGAATTTTTGCTCTGGTAATTGCAGTATAAATAAGCTCTTTACTAATAATAGGAGTAAAAATTGGCGGTAAAACTAATGCGGCATGTTCAAATTCTGACCCTTGAGATTTATGTACTGTCATAACAAACGCAGTTTCATGCTGAGGTAAACGACTAGGTTGTATTTTTTTTATCACCCCATTAGGCAATTGAAAATAGGCTTTTAAATCTTGTTGACCATCCCGTAACATAACACCAATATCACCATTAAATAAGCCAAGAGGACGATCATTTTTGGTGATCATTATTGGGCGACCTTCATAGTTTTTATTCCAGCTATAGGCAGGCCGTCGAATACTTCCTTGACGATGTAAAAGCTGTTCTAATTTATCATTTAACCCTGTAACCCCGTATGGTCCTTCCCTCAAAGCCGCTAATAAACGATAACGATTAAAAGTAGTCAGGATTTCTTCGGGATCTCGACCCGTTTTTATCATATCCAGATAGCAACGGTAACATTCGGCCGCATCAAAAAGTAATTTGCCATATTTCTCAGACGAAGCAATTGAATGAAAAGCAATATCCGCATTTTGCAGCGCTAATAGTTGCTCAACCTGTTTAATATTACCTTTGTTAATTGCAGTAGCTAGTCGACCAATTCCTGATTGCGCATCAAAACGATAACTTTTTCGTAATAAACAAATCCTATCTTTAACCTCTGGCCCATCATTCGATATAAAATCAGATAAATTACAAGCTGTGATTTTAGTCAGTTGTGCCGCTCTTTCACGACTGTATCCCGATTCTGAAAAACGACAAAGATCGCCAAGGACATCGCCCGCTTCAACAGAAGCTATTTGATCTTTATCACCTAGCAAAATGACACGGGCATGATCTGGTAGAGCTTCAATTAATCTAGCCATCATAGACAGATCAACCATCGATGCTTCATCAATAATTAAAACGTCTAGCAAAAGTAGATTGTCTTTGTGATAACGTAATAATTGGCTATTGGGTTGAGCGCCTAATAATCGATGCACAGTCTGCGCTTGTTCTGGCATAACCGCATACTCATCAGCAGATAAATTCAGTTTTAATAATGCATTATTTAATGATTCTGTTAATCGAGCAGCCGCTTTTCCTGTCGGCGCCGCTAGCTGAATGATTAACTTTTCATCACTTAATTGAACTAAAGTAGCTAATAAACGTGCCACTGTCGTGGTTTTTCCTGTACCCGGCCCACCAGAAATAACTGCGATCCGACTGGTTACTGCAACTGCAACAGCTATTTTTTGCCAATCTTGAGTTTTCGTGGACGCAAAAAAACCAGTTAAAATAGTCGCTAATCGCTGTTCATCAACGGTTTCTAACAAATGGCGAGAAAAAAAATCAGCCACTAATCCTTCATCAGCCCACATCCGCTGAAAATAAAGTTTGTTATCTGATAATACTAATGGTTTTGCTGCTGATTGCGGTGCCTCACAAACTGCATTACATTGTTTAAGCTCAGTATAAATCCTGTTACTATCAGGTACTCCTGCCATTTCCCAGAGCATAAAAGCCATTTCCGCCTGTCTACCTTCAAATAAATAAGCCGGTTCGAGCTTATCAATAAATAAACAAACATGGCCTGCTCGAGTTTCAGCACTTAATATTGCAAATATTAATAACAATAATGGGTTTTCATCATCCGCTAACCGAATAGCAAGTTGTATGTCTAAACAACTAAACAAATTAAGCTCAGCAGCTCGCTTTAGTAAAGTTATCATCATTGCTCACCTCGATTAGTTGCATTAAATAACTCATCCAGGCTATTAATAAACTCATAAGGAGGAATAGTATGATAAATACCATAACCAGGGTTTGTCGCATCAAATCCACGCAAAAAAAGGTAGATAACACCACCAAAATGTTTTTGATAATCATAATTAGGTAAACGATTCCGTAAATAACGATGCATAGCTAATGTATAAAGCTGATACTGTAAATCATATCTATGGTCAATCATGGTATTCTGTATGGCCTCCTGACTATATGCCAGACCATTTTCTCCTAACCAATTTGATTTATAATCAAGCAGATAAAATTTGTCTTGCCAGCAAAAAACTAAATCAATAAAACCTTTTAAAACACCCGTTACTAGCTCAAAACTAAGCGGTGGGCAACGTTGAGATAAAACATCATATTGATGAGTTAGCCTATCTAATGTAGATGGCAATAACAATTTTTCTATCGGTAAATGAAATTGCATTTCATTTAATTGATTCTCAGGCGTGATCTTTGACAAGCTGAGGCTATCACTAAGTAAAGGGGTGTCAAAAATATTTATTAGCCACATTTTAAGCACTGGTGCCCAATCAGCGGAAAAACCGGCTTGCTCTAATTTTTCAGCTAACCAAGACTCTTGTGGATGTTGATTAAATGGCAGTAATTCCAACAGGGAATGCAAAAAAGTTCCTGCTGTGGCCCCCTTAGGAAAGGTATGAACACTCCACTCTGCTATTTCACCTTGAACCAATGAGCTGTCACCTTGCGCATCAACGTCCATTTTAGGTGCCAAATCTTGTATAGCAATCTCAATACTTATATCACTAGCAGTAAATTTATCAGAATACATATCATGATAGGTTAATCCTGAATAACTCGTAACCCGCCAGGTATTTTGGATCTGCCCTGTAAAATTTCGAGCCAATAACTTCACCGGTGTATTTTCTTTCGGGTACCAAGGCGATAAGTTAATATCACTAACGGGTGCGATGCTAATATTTTCACTCGCTAATGCACCTAGAGCATCACGCAATAAAGTCGCATTACCTGGCTGTCCATTTTGCAATAAATAACCTAATGCGCTTTGATGCAAATCCGTATTACTACTTTCCCCACTAGGACGACCTTTTATTAAAGGTGCAATACCAACACTACAATGATATTTTGAGCGCGTTAGTGCAACATATAACAGCCGCAAATCTTCGGCTAAACGCTCTTCATTAGCCAGCCTGACGCTCTCTTCTTGTTGGGTCAGATCAAGGCAAGTTTGAAAATTATCACGATCATGGAACGTGGCCAATTTTTGCTGCGAGAATTGACAGGCAAAAGGTAACCAAACAATCGGGAATTCTAAACCTTTAGATTTATGGATCGTACTAATACTCACCAAGTGACTATCACTCTCTAGACGTATTTGCTGATTTTCTACTAACGGATCGGGGTGATCGATCTGCTGAGCTAACCAGCGAACTAGAGCATGCTCACTTTCAAGCTGTAATTCAGCTTCTTGCAACAATTCACTCAGATGCATCACATCCATCAAGCGCCTTTCACCATCTATATTATCCATCAGTAGGTTTTCAGCAATCCGATAGTTAACCATAATAGCTCGTAATGCAGGCAAAATACCATGTCGCTGCCAAATCAATAAATAATTGGCAAACTCTTCAACCCGCATCTCCCACTGATTTTCATCTTGATTTAATTGCTCAATATCCTGTGCACTTAGTCCAATTAAACGAGTAGCTAATGCACAACGCAGCGTACGCTCCTTTTCAGGTGAGAGCACGGCTTGTAATAACCATAATAGATCGCGCGCTTCATCAGTAGCAAAAACGCTTTCTTGATTAGAAAGAAAAACTGACGAAATATTAAATTTACTTAATGCTTCTCGTATCATTACTGCTTCGCGACGACTTCTGACTAACACCATAATATCCGCAGCTGTTACCGGCTGTTTTACATCATTTCGATACAGCCAGGTTGTTCCATTCTCTCCCCCTTTAAGCCAATCACAAATCTGACTAGCACACTGATAGGCCATCGTTTGTTGATAATCCAAGGTTGAAACCGCTTCTTTATCTAAATAACAAAAATTTAAAGCTGATAATTTTGCTGTTTTATGAATAAATGCTAAATGCTGATTTGAAGAGGCTGAATCAACTGTGTTAAAAGGTATTCGCTCAAATAAAAACGGTTTTGTTGCCCGACTGAATAATTGATTAATAGCTGCTACCATACTTGGTGAAGAGCGCCAATTAGTATCAAGAGTATAGTGTGATTCAATCTGATCTTTAGCTTTAAGATAAGTAAAAATATCCGCCCCACGGAAAGCATAAATAGCTTGTTTAGGATCGCCAATAAATAACAAACCACAATGATTATGCCCCTGATAAATACGTTGAAAAATGCGATATTGTTGCGGATCAGTATCTTGAAACTCATCAACCATAACAACCGGGTAACGATTACGGATCGTGTTAGATAATCGCTCACCACCTTCTGCATGTAGTGCCTGATCTAAATGACTTAATAAATCATCAAACCCAATCTCTCCACGTCGTCTTTTCTCTTTAACAATTGTTTGACGAACGTCAATAATCGCTTTTGAAATAATGATATCGCGTAATGTAAGTGATTGTTGCATCAAATTATCAATAGCACGAAAAACCTCATGTTCAGGTACTTGACCTGTCGGTGTTTTATCTATCAATGCAGATTGGCAAAAACGAGCTAGTTCTTTAGGGGTTTTATAATCGACTGTTGCTGATTGAGCCCAACCAGTAACCGCAGCTATCCAACCCGGTAAATTACGGCGACTATAACTACGTTTATTAATAGCGGTATCAGTAATTAAATCAATGAAACTTGCTGAATTTAAAAGCCACAACTCTTTTACTTTTTTTATCGTGTCAATTAGGGTCTGATGACGCTGTTTTATTGATTGCGCTTCAATCGATTGGTTAACAAAATTCGGAATATCGCCTTGTAAATAAGGCTTTATTTCGGCTAAAAGGGCCTCTGGGTCACTCCATTCATCAACAATAACTTTTGATATAGAATAATTCAGTGGATAGAAGTTGCAGCGCCAAAAATCAGCACAAGCCTGTTTTTGTATGGTATATTCATCTTTTATTATTGATTGCTCAAATAGCATACCTGACTCAAAAGCATTATGCACCAACATGCGTTGACAGAATCCATGGATAGTATAAATTGCCGCTTCATCCATTTGACGTTCAGCAGCAAGTAACCATTCAGCAGCCACCTCTTTATCTGAAATAGAAGATAGTAAGGTTCGGTACATTGGCTCTTTTTCAAAACCAATACCATCTCTAATACAAGCCATTCTCATCTGATGAATATTGTGGCAAATACGTGATCGTAGCTCATCGGTTGCCGCTTCAGTAAAAGTGACGACTAAAATCTCTTCAACACTTAATGGGCGAGAAAATGCATTTTTTTGCCCAACACCTAATAGCAATCGCAAATAGAGCAAAGCTATCGTATAGGTTTTTCCTGTTCCTGCTGAAGCTTCTATCAATCGCTGGCCATAGAGAGGCAAACAATAAGGATCCAGTTGATAAGCCTGTATTCGCCGATTACTCACTTAGCATCTACCTCAATTGGCAAAATCTTTTGTAATTCAGATGCAGTCGGATAAGTTATCCAATCTTTCAATTGAGCATAGCCTTCTTTATTAACCTCTTTGGCAATAATTTGTGAAACAAAAGCTAAACCTGTTTGTTGCAAAACGGCATTGTTATAAAAAGTTAATAGATCTTGCTGTGTAACCGTTTTCAATACTTTGATTAATTTTTTTCTGCTATCAAAAGCAAAATTATTCCTCGCAAAATCTGGTAAAAAACGATCTATCTCTTCATAAAAAGTTTGCGGAGGCTGTCCCATTTCCGTCAATAGTGCCTTTTTGTATTGCTCAAATTCTTTTTTTGGCATTGCATTTAATTTTTTAAAGGCTAATTGATAAAAATTTTGATAGCGTGTATTCAAATAAGCAGGGGTTTTATTATTACTTTGCAATAAAAAACCTAATCCCCATTGCTCACCAAGGCTAGTAGTAAAGGCAAAAACAGCATAGCCTAATTGTTCTTGCGTCCTAAGTTGCTCAAAAAACCAAGGATGTAAAATATTGGCCAAAATATTTGATAAGACAAATCCACTATAACGATCATATCCTGTCGGAATAAATATTTCTGCTAGCGCATTATCTGTACTATTTGCCTGATGTTGGAAATTTGCTTTATGCTGTTTATCAACAACAATAATATCGCCTCTCCACCAATTCTTACCTTTATTATTCAATAAATGGGCAATAGACTTAATAATATCAATGCCTTGCTTTTGTGTTAGATTGCCGAATACAATCGCTTGTAAAGCAGCATTGTCAATAGTCTCTTGACGGTAGTTTAGGATGTCACTTGCTGTGATCGTTTCCAGGGCCTTTAAGCGCTGTTCTTGCTCAAAATAAGGTACTTTTTCTAAACGTTGTTTTGGCTGCATTGCTAACTCAAAGGCTTTAAGATTATTGCTAACTTCAAGCTGTTCCCTATACCATGATTTTGCTTGTGTAACTTCGTCGGCAGAAATTGTGAAGGTAAGAAATTCCTTAACCATTTTTGTCGTCAATTCCGCTAGATGTTGAGTATAACCACTGGTTTTCAATTGCAGGCCTAAATTTGAAGACACAACCAGTTCCATTCCGGCGACAGAAGCTTGGTAACTTAATTGAGACAATTTTAAAGAGGCCAGATATTCTAATAACGCTGCACTAACTTGAGCTTTTGCCGTTTTACTGCTCTGCTCATTACGTAAATCTATCGCAATCCCGCCTTTAGGTTCATCAGCAAAATATTGACTTGGCATATAGACTACCCGCACATTTCCTTGCTCATATACGAATTCTGGATGCTGATAATGACGAGAACTTTTAATTAAAGAAAAATCATCAGCAATATAAGGGTTCAATTCAGGTAACGAAAAATGCATTGCTTCTTTTAAATCAGCCCATCGCTGATATTGTTGGCTGTTAATTTTATCAACTTGATAAGGAGCATTGAGAAAATAGGCTTCTTTATTATGTGGTTCATTCGGTGCGATAAACCAAATTCTGGCATTATAGGGAGTTAATTCTGCTAAACGGCTGCTTATTGCTTTAGGATCAAAACGATCAGCAATGTAATTAGCATCAAGCACATGTGCAATTGGGATATTCAACATTTGATTAGATAGTTGCTGAATATAATTCATATCACGAACAATAGAATTATGTTGAAATGAAAGCTTCAGAACATTTGCAATCTCGTTAAAATAACCACTCTTAATACCTTGTTCTTTTAATAAATCAATATAGGAAAATATTGCCGCAATAATCTTATCTCTATTTCCCAATCCGTTATCCGTTAATAAAACGTTTATTGAAAAAATGCCATTATTACAATCAACATCTGGTACAACGTCAACATTAATCTCTTCAGCAAGACCATTCTTTAGTAACCAATCAGCAAGGGTATTTTTACTTCGATTTCCTATCAAATAGCCAATATATTCATTTGACTTACTGCGAAATTCTATTAAATTATTTGCAATACTAAATTCAAGTTGCAGAACTTTTTTAGGTTGTGCTGGCACATAATGAATTATTATTCCTTTTTCTTTATCGGTTATGGCAGGTACCGTTATTTCAGGAACAATAGCCTTTCGATTTGGAATACGACCAAAAGTTTCAGCTGCGATTTTGGCTAATTGACTCAATGAGTCATTGCCATACAAAATACCTTTCATTAAATTAGCTGAGTAATAGCGATAATAAAAATTCTTGAGCTCAGTCTGTAAATGGCTACCAGGCTTATCGCTTAACGTTTCTAAATTTCCACCGGAAAAACGTGAATTAGGATGAGCCGGATTAAGTGTTTCAGAACGCACTTGCCATAATCGCATTCCATCGCGAGCACGTGCCATTGTTAATTCTGCATTGACTGCATTACGTTCTCGATCGGCATTTTTAGGATCAAGTAATGGCTCGGCTAATGCACTTGCCAAGCGATCTGTGGCTGCTTTTAAAGCACCATTTTCAACTTTTAAATAGTAAGTAGTAAGATTAGAAGCCGTACTAGCATTATGATTGCCACCATGTTTTTGCAAAAATTCTGATATTTCACCTGACTCAGGATAGCGTTTAGAGCCCATCAATACCATGTGTTCAAGGTAATGTGCCAAACCAAGTTGTTGATCAGGACTTTCCATTGTGCCAACTGGTAAGCTAACCGCAGCTAATGATTTACTGGCCTTAGGATCAGATATTAGCAATACAATCATATCATTAGAAAGTTTTATCGCCTGATACCCTCGAGTATCTTTTTCACTTTTGTTTATCCTATCAGGCAAAACTTGCCAATTCTGCTTAGCAAAGCTTACCGTACTAAATAGTGATAAGAGCACGACTATCATGTTTTTCATAACAACCCTTGTTACTTTAAGCATCTTATTACATACCCTTTTTATTTTTTCTATAGATTGCCATTGGCAATAAATAAGTACGTGCCTTTTTTTGTATTGTTTCAAGCAAATTACTATCTATTTTACTGAAAGCACGACCAATATAGCTATCTTCCATTTCACCTGGCTGATTATAGGTACCTTGTAAGGAGTGGATAAGCTGCATTTTTGCTTTTTGCAAAACAGCCTCAGACTCAAAATCAAATTGTTCACTTTTTTTGTTATAGCATGACATTAACCAATTCCAACCACTTTTATTAAAAAGTGGTAATGGCGAATTCATCCCCTCTTGATAACCATTAATAAGTTGTTGTAAATATACTTTCGCCTGATATTTGTCCACTGACTCAAAACACCATTCACTATTATCTCTTCCCCAATAGTAACTTTCACCAGATCTAACAGTTAAACAAAAAATTAAATGTTCTATCCATAGAGATAAACCATCATTAATCGTTAAATTTGCAGGACGATAACGAATAATACCGTTTTGCTGAATATTTCGTAATTGACCAGCCAAACGAATATTCTCAAAGGGTTCGACGAATAGTTTATTAAAATATTCATGACAATTTATCTTTACTTTATCAGCTAATGGCTGCATATCTTGGATCTGTTTTTCCCAATAAATTTGACCAAAATGTTCTGCCGGTAATCCACCCGTTGCACGCAAAGTCGTTAAAAGCTCCTCCAGTGACTCTTCATAAATCATCGCCTTAAATAAGCGTTCATTATATTTATATCGTTGTAAATTATTTACAATAAAAGGCTCATTCTCCGGTAATTGTACTTCTTCATTAAAAAAATTAACTTTTAACCTTTGTTGAAAAAACGCTCGGATTGGGTGTCGATAAAAAGAGAGTAACTGCTCTAATAATATTTCATTGTCATGTTCTATCATTGGCGTTAACGGAGTACAGAATTCAGGCCGTGGATTACCTTGTTTTCTGGCTACTGATAACCATTCACTGGCATAACTCTGATGAATGCTATTAGGCAAATAATTCTCTGTCGCAAAAGGTACTCGCGTATGTTTGGTCACTAAATGTTCTTTTACTCTATCAGCACTAAGATCAATATTTAAATGTTCATCACCCTCTAAACAAAAACTTTGGCTAATATAATCAAGTAATTCATTTACTAGCACCGAGGGATTATGTGCTTGATTGTCACGTATAGCATGCCCAATATAGCTAACATAAAATAGTTGAGAAGCGGAATTTAAAGCTTCCAAAAATAGATAGCGATCATCATCTCGACGCTTTCTGTCACCGCGTTGGGGCTGCTCAGCCATTAAATCAAAACCCAGTGGTGGTATTGAGCGTGGATATATCCTGTCGTTCATACCTAATAAACACACAACCTTAAAAGGAATAGCACGCATAGGCATTAGAGTACAAAAATTAATTGCACCTGCAAGAAAACGTTGACTGATCTTTTCATCATCAAAACAGGTTGCTAATTCATCGCGAATAAGCGATAGAGGAACTATTTCTTCATATTTTGCCGCTATTCCAGTCTCAATTGTTTTTTGCCATTGCTGGAGCATAAATATGAATATCGCTTCAATTTGTTCATCAGTCTCAAAAAAAGCATCTAACAGGCATTGACATAATGGCAACCATTCTGACAATTTCCTTTCCTGATTAAGTTTACTTCTCCAACTAGCCAACGAATCAATAAATGCGGCAAGCTGCCCAGCTAATTTAGCGGATAACCCTGTACATTCATCATAAGGTAAAATTTTATTCCAAGTCCCTACATGACTATCCATCGCATAACCAAGCAACATTCTATTTAAACCAAAAGCCCAGGTATTTTGCCCTGTTGCTGCTAATTCCAGCATTGCAATGTTTTCATCATCAAGCCCCCAACGGATACCTGATTCGTTAATCCATCGTCGCAATAAAAGTAATTCATCATCGTAAATAGAAAATCGACGAGCCAGTGAAGGCACTTCTAATAAAGCTAATACTTGTTCTGTGGTAAAACGACTTTGGGGTAAATCAAGTAACGAAATAAAAGCTTGCAAAATAGGATGTACCTGCCTGGCTTTTCTATCTGAAATAGAAAAAGGTAACCGACGTTCAGGGGACACATGACTAAACACCGCTTGGATATAAGGGGCGTAACTATCAATATCTGCCACCATTACAATTATATCTTTGGGTGTTAGATCTGGATCGTCTTCAAAGAGACGCAATAAATAATCTTGCAATACTTCAATTTCACGTTGTGGGCTATGGCATGAATGAAATGTTAATGATTTATCTTGTTTGCTTAATTGTCTTTTTGAAAGACTATTATTATAACTCGCTTCGGTTAAGCCAAGTTGCGCATGATCTTCTAAATCTAAAATATCTCGCTGCACTTGGTGCAACAAACAATCACGTGGTAAATCTACAAAGGCAGCAACTTCATTAGATAGCTCCAACTGAGACATGAAATAGAGGTTGTCACGGCCTAATTTACCCCAAGAAGCTAACAGCGGATTAGTCAGAAATTGTTCACCTTGTTGATTAAATAACGTATCAGGTGAACTTTCTTCCTTGAAACGCGCAATTTCATAGTTATTTCGATAATTTTTTAATTTGCGTCGTTCAAGTTTTGCCAAAGAAGCATAGCTCTGAATATCTCCCCAATAATAACGACATGGGTTAGTAAACATTAAATGAATATCTATATGCTGACCAAGGGCATTTAATGCCTGCAAATAAACCGGAGGTAATGCGGCGATACCACAGATAAATACACGTTTTGGCAACCTAATATGTGAAGGCAGATTAGCATGCAAACTTTGTATAAATTGTTGATAGAGATTTGCCCGATGCCATTTAGATTGATTAAGCTTTTCCGTATACTCTGTCAACGCTAACCAAAGACGTTTTTGCCATTGCTGATTACCACTTAATCCCTCAATTAGTTGTTTTTTACGCCAGCTTTCTAACCATTGGGGACGGTAAACTAAATATTGGTCAAACAGAGCAGCAATCCGAGCTGATAACTGATACAACTTACGTTTACCCATATCCTCATTAAGATATTGTCTAAGAGGCTTGAATTCAGGTTCTTGTAGCAAGGAAGGTAAAATCGTCATTAATTTCCAAGTCATTGCCTTTTTGGTAAAAGCACTCTCTGATGGGATATCAGATAAAACCCGAGTAAACATGTCCCAAATATAAGTTGCCGGTAGCGGAAAAGAAATATTAGCGGCAATTCCCAAGCTTTGCGCAAGCTCTATTTGTAGCCATTGCGACATACCTGGACTTTGAACCAAAATAATTTCTTGCTCAAACGGCTGGGTCAAGGGATTATTTTTGATCAAACTAGAAATAAGCTCTTTGTGAATATCTAATTGATTAGAATGATAAATTTGTAGCATAATCTTTTCCTGACGAACAGTACCACCTTGATGCAGCAGTTAATTGGTTATAAGGCATCTTAAATATAACTAATATCTGCTTACAATTATCTGTAATTTTCACGTAATGATATGATAAATAAATATTTTTAGGCATATTATTTGTTATATTGGCACTAATAGAGTCAATGCCTAGCATCGCTTCTCCACTTTCAAAAAAAGTGTGCATCATGCGAAATTGCTGTGTTTTTTGCCATCCGAGAGAAAATCCAGCCATTAGATTATGAACATATTTTATTAATGCGATAGCTGAAATAGCAAATAAGGCTATAGCTACCATAACTTCGGTTATTGCCATTCCAGATTGCCTGTTAGTCTTAGAATTTTTCATTGACAGAATTCCGCTCTTTTAACTGGGCAAAAATTCAACCATCCCTGTTTTAGAGGAACAAAACCAGATATGGCATTTTTATCTTTCTTAAGCCATTGATAAAGTGTAAATATAGCTTTACCCTCAAAATAAGCATGGCCGGCTAATTAGATAATAATCATTTTTATAGTAACGCACACAACTTTTAAAATTAGCGCCTAACGGTTGCAGACAAGACCATGAGGCATTTTTTTCCTTAGTCATAACCCAAGGTTGATATTTTCCCCAAGTCAATGCAGACTCAGCTTGCTCAAAAAAAGCCAATAACTTCGTTCACTTTCCAACATCTGCAATATATTATTCTGATGATGATGCAACGCTTTTAACATTAATAAACTCATAGAAATAAGCATTATTATCGCCATTAATAAAACGCTCCCTTGCTGTTCAAACTTGTGAGGAAAAACCAATTTATCTGTTTCATATCGATTGATTTCTTAAATAAATTTTTAGTTGGTATTCCCTTAATAGATCTGGATATGCTCGCGGAGATAGACTTAAAAATATAGCTAAAAAACGTTTTTCATCTATGATCACCTCTTTTAAAGCAAATTGTGAAACTATTATCTGTTTGGGATCAAATAGGTTTATCCATCCTTGCCCTTCACAATCTACTCCGCTACGGTGTATTTCCAGCTTACCTCGATGAATACGATAGATAAAGAAATCAGAAGTCTCATCTGTTGCCAGTTGCCAGTTGCCAGTTGCCAGTTGCCAGTTGCCATTTGCCATTTGCCATTTGCCATTTGCCATTTGCCATTTGCCATTTGCCATTTGCCATTTGCCATTTGCCATTTGCCATTTGCCATTTGCCATTTGCCATTTGCCATTTGCCATTTGCCATTTGCCATTTGCCATTTGCCATTTGCCATTTGCCATCTGCCATCTGCCATCTGCCATCTAAATTGTAATCATAAATAAGATGAATACAGGAATGCTCAGCCTCTCCTCGTTTTTCACTAATTTTCAATGCCACTCCGACACAATCACCAAAACAATAACCTGAACGTCGAACATCTTTTTCCAACATTAATAAGAATTGCCTCGCCACAATATCAAGATGATAAGCTTGATATAATCGATTGATTTGCTGTGTCAGTAATGGATATAACGTTATGATAGCGAGAAAAACAATACTACTTATTATTAAGCTGATTAGGACTTCTATCAGAGAAACACCTTGTTGCTTACAATTAAAGGAAATGTGTTTATTTAGCATTTAGCTATTCCCCCCAGCCTTTGATTACTACATAAACGCACTCGTCCCAAACCCGAAATAATGATCGAGATCTCTGCTGATTGATTGCTAAAACGTAAAGTAGTCGGTAATGCCGTTCCTCTTTTACCTAGCAACAAGGTCGATATTCGACTGTAATTTTGCAACACTATTTCATTATGCCTATTAATCCACTTCATCTCTGTACTTTGCTGGGTATCTTTTTTACCTTTAATTGCAACTACCAGCATCCAATTTGAAGTTTTATCCATTTGAACTATCAATTTCAATTGCCTCTCTTGATTCAAATAAGCCGCCTGCATTTGATGACGGGCAATAAAAGCGGCAACTTTTTGCGTAACAACAATTAAATGTATTTTTTGTTGATAATTTCGCCACCCCTTAATGCTAACAATCGCAATCATAATTTCAAGCAGAGTGAACCCTTGTTGGCGCATATATTTTTGCCATATGTAGCACAATTAATACAAACTATTGTTATGTATTTAGGATAAAAAAATAAATGCTCAAATAAGATAGAAGAGAAACAGATCTATTAGAAAATTGGTATTACAAAAAACTGGGGAGGAAAGATAGAAACGCCTCCCAGATTTTAATGTTTTTAGTAGCTATTTATTAATTAAACCATAATATTAATTAAAAACAGCAAATAAGATGAGTAGTCACCTTATTCATGTTAATGATCAAGGCGCCCACAAAAAATTTCATACCGTAAATGGATATTTAATTGCATCATGATATTGGTAACCAATGACTTCAAAATCATCACTAGTCACCCAGGTTTCAATATCTTTTAATGTTTTAATATTAGGAGTAATACGTAGTTGCGGCAAAGAATAAGGAGTACGCTTCAACTGGATATCACGCATAATCGAAAGTTGATTTTCATAAATGTGAGCATTCACTATCTTATGGTAAGCCTTACCTGGTTTGTGACCCGTGATCTGAGCAACCAGTGCCAGTAAAACAAAACATTGAATTTGATTAAAGTTTAGTCCCAAAGGAACATCACAACTACGTTGATATGAAGTTAAATAAAGCGTATCAGCTAGCAGAGAAAAAGTGTGCGTATGCATACAAGGGCGTAAACAACCTAATTCAAACTCACCCGGATTGTAAAAAGTGATTATCTCGGCACGATCATCTATTCCTACCGAAAGGTTGCTAATAACTGTTTGCAGCTGATCTAAATAAGTACCATCAGGCCGTTGCCATGAACGCCCCTGAACACCATAAACTCGCCCCATGTCATCTTCACCTTTACGGTTCGGATTATTGAGCCATGCCTGATTTTCATTCGCATTGGCATTCCATGTATTACAGCCAATATCACGAAATTGTGCAGCGTTAGAATAACCTCTTAGATAACCTAATAATTCAGCAATAGCCGCTTTATAAAAACTTTTGCGAGTTGTAATTAAAGGAAACTGGTTATTTGCGACATCATATTCAAGATCAGCATTAATAACCGTTAAACACCGAACTCCTGTGCGTTTATTTTCTACCCACTGACCTTTATCAATAATACGCTGACATAAATCCAGATATTGTTTCATTATTATTACTCGCTTAGAATCTATTATTTAATACTATAAAAACACTGTATTAAAATTTTCTGCTACTTACTCTTTTCTGCCTTGCTAATAATGGAATAGTCCGTACAATGGCTATCTTTCTTATAGGCCCAGATCATCATTAAAATACCAATAATGATCATAGGGACTGACAAAATTTGCCCCATACTTACACCACCAAATAGCCCCAACTGCGCATCCGGCTGACGGAAAAATTCAACAAAAATACGGAAAGCCCCATAACCAATCAAAAACAATCCTGAAACACAGCCCATTGGGCGTGGTTTACGAATAAACAGATTCAAAATAATAAATAAAATGCTCCCTTCAAAAAACATCTCATAAAGTTGGGAAGGGTGTCGTGGTAATACGCCATACTGCTCTAAAATCGGTAATAAAAAAGGGTCTTGACTAACAATCTGAATGTCTTCTGCTCGTGAGCCTGGGAATAACATTGCCCATGGTGTATCTAATGTTACACGTCCCCAAAGTTCACCATTAATAAAATTACCAATACGTCCCATACCTAATCCAAATGGGATTAATGGGGCAACAAAATCGGCAACTTGAAAAAAATGGCGATGGGTTCTGCGTGCATACCACCACATGGCGCATATCACACCAATTAACCCACCATGAAAAGACATTCCTCCGTCCCAAACTTTAAATAGATACAAAGGATTGCTCAGGAAGGCCGGCAAATTATAAAATAAAACATAGCCTAAACGTCCACCAATAAAGACACCTAAGAAACCAATATAGAGCAGATTTTCGACTTCGTTTTTGGTCCAGCCACTATTTGCTTTTCCGGCTCTCCGTTTTGCCAACCATAAAGCGAAAACAAATCCCACCAAATACATCAAACCATACCAATGAAGGGCTATTGGACCAATTGAGAATATAACAGGATCAATATCAGGAAACACAATATAACTATTATTCATCGTCTCCACTCTTTAGTTTTATAGAGCTTGATAGAATTGCATGACTGCATGCGGTTTAAAATCTAATAGTATTTTTTATTGATTAAATTCATCAACAAATCTATCTAATGCATACTTTGGCTAGTAAATTTTCCAAAAAATAAACAAGAGTAGCTTTCACTACTCTCACTTCGCTTTCAAAACGACAAAAGTTGGCTATTAAAATAAACATAAACCTACTTTCTTTCGCTAAATTTATTTAGCCACGTTTACGCCTACAGGTATGGCTTTTATTTGATATCATTGCACTATTTTTGCAGTGACATAACCATCGGAGCAAATTCTTTCATAACGCGCCGATAAACATCGCGTTTAAAAGAAACAACCTGACGCACAGGATACCAATAACTCACCCAACGCCAACTATCAAATTCAGGCGTTTTACTTGTTTGCACATTAATATTATGTTCATTACAAACCAATTGTAACAAAAACCAACGTTGCTTTTGCCCTATACAAACTGGCTTTGTGTCCCAACGCACCAAACGTTTAGGTAATTTGTAACGTAACCAGTTCCGGGTAGATGCTAATATTTTAACATCTTTACAATCCAACCCAACCTCTTCGAATAATTCCCGATACATTGCCTGTTCTGGCGATTCTTCAGGATTAATGCCCCCTTGAGGAAACTGCCATGAATGTTGCCCATAGCGACGAGCCCATAATACCTGGCCCTGCCGATTACAAATTACAATTCCTACATTCGGGCGGTAGCCATCATTGTCAACCATCTGACTACCTCGTTAAAAATTTAAAAGATAACTTATTGTTTCATACTACTCTATATGGTAAGCCTTTATCAAATATAGTATTTGCAATTATAAGATAACATCTTACAATAAGGCCATCTCAAGCTATGATTAATACTGTTAATAGCTGGCTGAGAAAAACTCGTCGAACCTGATCCGATTAACATCGGCCTAGGGATTTGAGCCACTCTAATGATTTATTCATCAATAAATAGCTTCATTACTGTCCATTCCACAAATCCTAGAGCATCACTTTTATTTAATTATATAGGAGAACTCAATATTGAAGAATGTACTGCTAAAAATAGTTAGTATTGGTTTAATTTGTTGTTCAGCTTTCGCTCTCCAGGCAAAATCTATATTAACCGTTTACACTTATAATTCCTTCATCGCAGATTGGGGACCAGGGCCTACAATAAAGCCTGCCTTCGAACAAATCTGTCACTGTGAACTGAAGCTAATTGGCCTAAGTGATGGAGTTGCGTTATTAAATCGCCTTAGAATGGAAGGAAAAAATAGCCCAGCTGATATTGTGCTCGGACTTGATAATAACTTAATTGATCTAGCAAAAAAAACGGGTTTATTTACTGAAAGTAAAATTGACATCAGTCAACTGAAATTACCCATAAAATGGGATAACAATATTTTTATCCCTTACGATTATGGTTATTTTGCTTTTATTTATGATAAAACGCGGATCAGCTGAAGTGCCTAAAAGTCTTGATGAACTTATTAATAGCCCCCAACCATGGAAAATTATTTACCAAGATCCACGTACCAGTACACCAGGTTTAGGGTTATTACTTTGGATACAAAAAATTTATGGGCAAAACAGTGCTCAGGCTTGGCAAAAAATAACCCAAAAAACCGTAACCGTTACTAAAGGTTGGAGCGAATCATATGGATTGTTTTTAAAAGGTGAAAGCGATTTTGTCCTCAGTTATAGCTCTTCACCAGGTTTTCATCTGTTAAATGATAAAAAAAATAATTATGCTGCGGCACTATTTAGTGAGGGTCACTATCTACAAATTGAAGTGGCAGCCCAATTAGCAACCAGCAAGCAGCCTAAGCTAGCTAAACAATTCATGCAATTTATGTTATCACCAACGTTCCAAAAAACGTTGCCGACAACCAATTGGATGTATCCAATCATTGATATACCCTTACCCGACGTTTATCAACAAATACCTGTGCCAAAAAAATCATTACAATTTAATGCAGAAGATATTACTCAACATCGCAATCAATGGATCAATTTATGGCAAAATGCCGTCAGCCACCAATAGGGAGTTCACTTTGGCCTGGCATAGTTGTGTCCGGCCTATTAATCACTATTGCGGTAGTTACTTTCAGCACTTTATGGTTACATGCCCCGCAAATAAGCTGGCAAGAATTTATTGATGACAGCTATTTATGGCACGTCATTGGCTTTACATTTTTGCAAGCATTACTATCGACCGTCTTATCCGTTATCCCTGCAATATTTCTCGCCAAAGCCCTTTTTCGACGCCATTTTCCAGGTCGGATACTGTTTTTACGCTTATGTTCGATGACACTGGTATTGCCAGTACTAGTGGCCATTTTTGGCTTATTAACCGTCTATGGTCGGGTGGGATGGATTGCTCAATTTTGTCAATGGTTAGGTATTAATTACCAATTTACCCCTTACGGCCTAAAAGGCATTTTATTAGCACATGTCTTTTTTAATTTACCATTAGCTATACGGATGCTGTTGCTCGCGCTAGAGAATATTTCAGTTGAGCAACGTCAGCTTGCCGCACAACTCGGCATGAACCAATGGCAACATTTTCGGATTGTTGAATGGCCTTATCTTAGACGACAGATTTTACCAACATCGGCCCTGATTTTTATGTTGTGCTTCGCCAGTTTTGCTAACGTACTGACGCTTGGCGGAGGGCCTGCTGCAACCACCATTGAACTCGCTATCTATCAATCATTAAGTTATGATTTTGATCTCAATAAAGCTGCTTTGCTGGCTCTGATCCAACTTTTTTGCTGTTTAGGGCTAGTATTATTAAGTCAAAAATTAAATGTCGTCTTTTCCGTCGGTGCTAGTCGACAATTGCGGTGGACAAATCCAGCTGATAGTCGATGGCAGAAATGGTGGGATACATTACTGATTAGTATGACCATACTTTTCTTAATTCCGCCTTTCTTGGCTATTATCGTTGATGGTTTAAACTTAACGCTATTACACGTGTTACAACAGCCAGGCTTATGGCAAGCCGGCATTAATTCGATTTTTATCGCTATTAGTGCTGGCGTACTTTGTATTATTCTTACTATGATGTTGCTTTGGAGTAGTCGTGAATTACGTCTGGGCCGCTCAATACTGCTTTATCGAACTTTCGAATTAAGTGGATTATTAATACTTGCAATGCCAGGCATAGTTTTAGCTACCGGCTTCTTTTTATTGCTAAATAATACTATTAATTTAACCTACTCGCCTTATAGTTTAATCATCTTGACGAATGCTTTAATGGCTATTCCTTATTCCTTAAAAATATTAGAAAATCAGATGTATGACTTAGCTGAACGCTATAATTTATTATGCCTTTCATTACAGATCAAAGGCATAAATCGACTTGCTCTAATTGAATTAAAAGCTTTGAAACGTACAATAGGACAAGCATTCGCTTTTGCCTGTATACTGTCAATAGGTGATTTTGGTATTATTGCACTGTTTGGTAATGAGAACTTTCGTACCCTACCTTATTATCTCTATCAGCAATTAGGCTCTTACCGTAATAATGATGCGGCAGTTACCGCGTTGTTAATGCTATTACTTTGTTTCAGCTTATTCAGTTTATTAGAATATTTATCAGGAAAAGAGCATGATTAAATTAAATCAACTTGTCTCTTGTTATGAAAATCTAACAATGCAGTTTGATTTTCAAATAAATAGAGCTGAAAGGGTGGCTATATTAGGCCCTAGTGGTGCTGGGAAAAGTACTCTACTGGATTTGATCGCTGGATTTCAATATCCCAAACAGGGGAAAATTTGGCTAAATAGACAAAATCATACTGCTACACCACCCGCCAAGCGGCCAGTTTCTATCCTTTTTCAGGAAAATAACCTCTTTTCTCATTTAACTGTTTGGCAAAATATTGCGTTAGGCATTTCACCAAATTTAAGATTAGAAAGAGCTCAACATCGCGCAGTAAAACAGATCATAGAACAAGTTTCTCTTAATAATTGTATCACTCGTTTACCTGCACAAATATCAGGCGGACAACGCCAACGTACTGCGTTAGCGCGTTGTTTGATCCGCCAAAAACCGATTTTATTGTTAGATGAACCTTTTTCTGCTCTCAATCTAGCTTTACGTAATGAAATGTTAACATTACTTAAACAGGTGTGTGATGAACGACAATTAACCTTACTGATGGTTTCCCATAATTTGGAAGATGCTAGCCAAATAGCAACTCGGTCTATCGTAATTGCAGATGGAAAAATTGCCTATGATGGTCAACCAGATTGTTTAATTAATGGATTAACACCCGCAAGTAAACTGCTGGGTATATCTCATTTTTGACATTATTTATAATTATTAATTAATTCACACTTTGGCAAATAATTGGATGGTATTTTTCGACCTTTATAATACTATTTGTTGTATTAATACTAAGACTACTTTTTCTAATACAAAGATATATGTTGTCACAATTTTATTAAAAACGTATCTATTTTTTTATTTAAAATAATCCTTAAATATTAAAAAAATCAATCAACAAAAAATTTATTTTTTCAATAAATTAAGAACATAAAATAAATATTTAAAACAAAATGCCAACATATCACAAATTATAACAAAATTTAATAATTATTTATTTTTTATATAATATAGAATAATCAATAATTAGGTAAATAATATTAAGCGTAACTTTTTTTCATCATTTTTTATCTTAAAATTGATTTTTTCATCTCGCTTTTAGCAAGAATAACATAGATATAAGCGATTATAGCACTCTATCAATTTAACGAAAAATTAAATAACTTATTATATAATATCGATAAAAAAACATTTTGTTAAAAAGATTATTTAAAATAGCACAAAATTTTATTAAATGAATGGATATATTAAACGAAAAACTTTATTACATATAATATCATTATCAAAAGCCAAGATTGTTGCTCACTAATTACAAAATCACTAACTTAACTAATTATTTTTAGTGATTAAAAAAAATAAAAATGACTAATATGTGAAAGCAATTAACCAAAAATAATAAAACTAATTTTAATTTATTAAATAACTAAAAAATTATTAAATAGTGATATCAAATACTTCGTTAAATTTATTATTAACTATAACCATGTTTATTTTATACTTTCAATAATTAATAATTAATAATTAAAGATTAAAAATATTATAATAACTTCATTAATCATATAAAAACTTTCATCATGATATTATATCATTACCTTTATTTTTATATAAATAAAATTTATTTTTTATACTTTATACAAAAATCCATTTTTTCAATAACAATAAAAAAATAATAACAAAATTTAATAATGAAAATTCTAAATTTTGAATTTGATTTTATATATAACTTAAAGCAATGTAGCTAATGTATTATATAAAATATAGATGCGCATCTAATTAGCAAAATTTTAATATACCAAATACTAGATGAGGTTATATATGTCAAGTAATAAAGAACAGTTAGCCATTCGTTTTTTAAACAAAACTGGTGATGGTTTTCCTTACCGGGCGTTTATCCGCGTACATGGAATCGACGAACCTGCATATATCGATTCAGACAAAGCTTTTGTAACAGTTGGTGATATTCTTGATGATGGTATGAAACATGTTGCTCATCTCGTCATTTATGATAGATATAATATAGTTAAATTTAACACTGCTACTTACTTATAATGCTGTAAAAAATCAAATTGAAGTCAATTCAGATACCTTACTATTTGAATTAGAATTTGAAAGAGTTGATGGCTTCCGCTTTGATTTAATCTTAAAAAATGATGATTAATGTTATTTTTTCAGAAATCATGGAGCAACGTTAATTAACTACCCAATCTTAATCTAATATTAATGTATTATTTATACTAATATTTATTAGATTAAGTTGGGTCTTAGAATTTAAGCAGATAATTTTAATACATGTGATAAAAATATTTATCCCCCAGTAAAAAATTTCAAATAACATAGCATTTTTATTTCTATGCTTTATTTTTATCAATATTAAATTAGCCATAACATCTATATAATTTTCTTTATATATTAGTTAATTATAAATTAACGAGCAAAAACAATAGGATGCAGAATAATAAAAAATGGTGATTTGTTCTTTTTTTCATCTGCTTAATACCTTAACATTCTCTGTTAAAACACAAATAAATAATAATATCTTATAAAAAAGCATTTTTATAGGTAGCTATTGATAGCCGCATGGTTACAGTACTTTTCCCTGCAAGTGAAGAAAATCGTCTTTATTCAATAAATAAAGCACCAATTACACGCGTTATGTTTAATGAAGGCGATCTGATCACCACCCATGAAGGCTGGCAGTTGAGAGTTGACAATGTACAACAAGACGAGGGAGTACTTGTTTATACAGGAACTCGTATCGATTCCGATGAAAAAAACGTCAGCCTGCGCGAAGTGTTTCTTGATAGCAAGTTAACTTTTAATAAACCACAAGATCGTCTGTTTGCCGGTCAACTTGATCGAATGGATCGTTTTACATTACGCTATCGCACCTTGCGTTTCCAATACCAACAATTTGGTCACCAAACCGGTGGACTAAGAGGTATGCGTGCCAATTTGATCCCTCACCAACTTTATATTGCTCAAGAAGTAGGTAAACGCCACCATCCACGTGTTTTATTAGCGGACGAAGTTGGATTAGGCAAAACTATTGAAGCAGGAATGATCATTCATCAACAGTTACTTGCTGGACGTATTGAACGAGTACTGATTATCGTACCTGAAAGTTTGCAACACCAATGGTTAGTCGAAATGCTACGTCGTTTTAATTTGCGTTTTTCGCTGTTTGATGACAGCCGTTATACCGAATCATTACACGATAGTGAGAATCCTTTTGAAACAGAGCAGCTGGTCATCTGTTCTCTTGATTTCGTTCGGCGCAATAAAAAACGTTTTGATCATCTGCTAGAAGCCAGTTGGGGTATGATGGTTGTTGATGAAGCCCATCACCTGGTATGGAGTGAAGATTCGCCTAGCCGTGAATACCGAGCTATCGACACGCTCGCTCAGCAAATTCCTTCAGTGCTGTTATTAACCGCTACTCCTGAACAGCTGGGTCAAAAGAGCCATTTTGCTCGCCTACGTTTACTGGATCCTAATCGCTTTCATAGCTATCAACACTTCATTGAAGAACAACAAAATTATAGCCCGGTTGCCGAAGCCGTTAGTTTGCTTCTTTCTGGTGAAAAATTAAATAATAAGCAACAAAATTTACTAACAGAATTAATTAAGGAGCAGGATATTGAGCCTCTTCTTAAAGCCAGTAACAGTGATAATGAAGAAAGTAAAAAAGCACGTCGCGAATTGATTACCATGTTGATGGATCGTCATGGAACGAGCCGTTTACTATTTCGCAATACCCGTAATGGACTTAAAGGCTTTCCTCGACGTGAATTACACGCTATTAAATTACCTTTACCCCCACAGTACCAAACGGCGATTAAAGTTGCTGGCATCATGAATGCTAAGAAATCCGTTGATATCAGTGCGCGGTAGATGCTCTATCCTGAACAAATCTATCAGACGTTTGAAGGTGAAAATGCAACTTGGTGGAATTTTGATCCCCGCGTTGAATGGCTAAAGCATTTCTTAACAACTCATCGGCAAGAAAAAGTTTTAGTTATCTGCTCTCAAGCAACTACTGCCTTACAATTGGAACAGGTACTAAGAGAAAAAGAAGCGATCAGAGCGGCCGTTTTTCATGAAAATCGATCATTACTCGAACGGGATCGGGCGGCTGCCTATTTCGCCTACCAAGAACAAGGGGCTCAGGTATTACTATGCTCTGAAATTGGCTCAGAAGGACGTAATTTCTAATTCGTCAACCAGTTAGTTATGTTTGATTTGCCTTTTAATCCTGATTTGCTTGAGCAAAGAATTGGGCGTCTGGATCGTATCGGTCAAAATCGGGATATCCAAATTAGCGTACCTTACCTTGAAAATACTGCCCAAGCTATTTTGCTACGTTGGCATCATGAGGGGCTTGATACCTTTGAGTATACTTGTCCAACTGGTCGCGCTATTTATGATCAATATTATCAGCAACTGGTTGAGTATTTGGCTAAACCCACCGTCCTTGATAGCTGTGACGATTTTATTAAGGCTTGCCGAGCTAAACATAACCAACTCAAAACCCAATTAGAGCAAAGGCGCGATCGCTTATTAGAAATGAATTCTAATGGTAGCGAAGTTGGTCAATATTTAGCCAACCAAATTGCAGAACAAGATAATAGTATTGATTTGATTAATTTTTCATTAAATTTGTTCGATATCATTGGTATTAACCAAGAAGATCGCAGTGATAATCTGATCGTTCTTACGCCTGCTGAACATATGTTGATACCTGATTTTCCTGGCTTGCCGCAAGATGGTTGTACTATTACCTTCGATCGTACTCAAGCATTGTCTAGAGAAGATACCGAATTTATTAGCTGGGAACACCCGATTATTCGTAATGGTATGGATTTGATCCTTTCTGGCGAAATTGGCAGTTGTGCTGTGTCTTTATTAAAAAATAAAACCTTACCAGTCGGTACACTACTTACTGAATTAATTTATGTTGTTGAGGCACAAGCACCCAAAAATCTACAAGTCACTCGCTTTTTACCGCCAACGCCAATTCGTATTCTAATGGATTTAAAAGGTAATAATCTGGCTAAGCAAGTAGAATTTGAAAGTTTTAATCGTCAGCTAAATACTGTGAATCGCCATACTGGTAGTAAACTGGTAAATGCCGTACAAAAAGAGGTACATAACATACTGCAACTTTCTAAAGCTATGATAGAAAAAGAAACAAGTATGTTGATTGCCGAAGCAAAAACACAAGCGGATAAAATATTATCGTTAGAGTATTCGCGATTAGAGGCATTAAAATCTGTCAATCCGAATATTCGTCCTGATGAATTAAGCGCTATTGAATATGAACGCCAACAATTATTGTTCAATATTGATCAAGCTAATTGGCGATTAGATTCTATACTCCTGGTGATTGTTACCCATCAGTAATTATTTATCGCCAGAAACAATAAAGTTTTTGGCCACGTTGGAGCAACTGATATGTTTTACAATCCGCCTATCGATCCCTGGCTACACGTTCTTTATCAAGATCAGCATATTATTGTGGTGAACAAACCTAGTGGTTTGTTATCAGTACCTGGTAAAGCCGCCGAACATAAAGACAGTATTATGACACGGGTTCAGGCGGATTTTCCAACAGCTGAATCCGTTCATCGCCTTGATATGGCAACCAGCGGAGTTATGGTCGTGGCATTGAATAAAAGCGCAGAAAAAGAGTTAAAACGTCAATTCCGTGAAAGAGAGCCACAAAAAATTTATCAAGCAAGGGTTTGGGGTCATATTACCAATAAAAAAGGACTTATTGATCTGCCTCTGATCTGCGATTGGCCTAATCGGCCTAAACAAAAAGTGTGCTTTACAACCGGTAAACAAGCACAAACTAAATACGAAGTGTTAGCTTATGAAGAACAAACAACGCGAGTTAAACTTGTTCCGATTACAGGTCGCTCACACCAACTACGTGTTCATTTGCTGTCACTAGGTCATCCTATTATTGGTGATCGATTCTATGCTCATCAAGCAGCGCTAATACTCTCTTCACGTCTACAATTACATGCAGAAGCACTTTACATTACGCACCCAGTTTATGGGTCACCTATCCACTTCACGTGTAAAGCCGATTTTTAACGGCTGGAAAACTTATTCAACTAACGTTTAATATTATATACTATTTAAAGTGACGCTCTTTTTTAATTAAATCATAAGCTAATTGAATGGATTGTGCTTTTTGTTTGGCAATTTCCATCATTTTTGGTGGTAATCCTTTAGCAACCAATTTATCTGGATGATGTTCAGCCATTAATTTACGATAAGCACGTTTAATTTTGGTTTGTTCATCATCAGGTTGCACACCTAATACCTTACAAGCATCCGCTAATGTTGGTACTTGAGCAGTATGTCGATAGCGATTGGAACCATAAGAATAGTTACTAGTATGCTCAAACCGTCGACCGCCTTCCATCATATGTAAGAATTGTTCAAACTGATTATGTGAAATGCCTAACTCTTCAGCAATAATAAACAGTACTTTTCGCTCATTTGGATGTAAAGCGCCATCGGCAAAAGCAGCTTGTATTTGAATTTCCAGAAACATCTGGATAAGATCAAATCGACCGAAACAAGCTCGGCCTAATTTTTTCAGCGTTTGTCTTAGAGGAAAATTTTGTTCCTTACCTTCTCTAAATGCATTTTGTGCTGAAATTCTGGCATCACCATACAACTGCATTCTGTCCATCAGGTTTGTTGCTAGTTGAATATCAACTTCAGTGACTCGCCCTTTTGCTTTCGTTAAATGGCCTAAAATCTGAAATGTGCTGACGAAAAAAAGTGCCTGACGGCTCTGCTTAGCGCCTGTTTTCTCTAAATTTTGTTGTTCTGATGCTTTATCATATGCATGACCGATAATGAAACCGATGATAACACCCCAAATATGAGTGCCAGACATGATCCCCAACATAACACCAATAATTTTTCCCCAATACCGCATAAACTTCTCAATTCCCCAATGCCCTGAGTACAATTTTGCATTATCATACTACTCTCATTCTACTCTGTACCTAATAACCTGAATATATAGCTGATGGTGTTATACAGACAAGAGCCGTTAAAGTACGTTAATTGTTGAACTTTTCCCTATACGATAATATCGATGAAGGAACTACATACAGAATGATGAAAAAAAGTCACCCGACACTACTTGCTACCATGATTTGGATAGCTGTTCATAGCCAACAAGCCCATGCTGATCTAACAGAACAATGCATGCTAGAGGTACCGGTATATACTAAACCCATCGTGAAAGGTAATCCCAATGATCTACCCATCCATATCACCGCAAAAGATGTGGCTGGTGAATATCCTCATTTCATCGAGTATAAAGGTAATGTAGATATTCAACAAGGTAACCAGACTCTCACCGCCGATGAAGTTAAATTAACCCAAACAGAGACGACAAGTAAAAATCCATTACGTACGATAGTAGCAACAGGAAATTTACATTATGATGATCCACAAATCATCCTAAAAGGGCAAAAGGCATGGTCAAATCTTAGTAATAAAGATACCGATGTCGAAAAAGGTGACTATTTGATGGTCGGGCGTCAGGGTCGCGGCTACGCAAATAAAATGAAATTGCGCGGAGAAAATCGCTACACCATTTTAGAAAAAGGCATGTTTACTGCCTGCCCTCCAGGTAATGATAGCTGGAACGTTGTTGGCTCAGAAGTTATTTTAGATCGCCAAGAACAGGTTGCCGAAATATGGAATGCACGTTTTCGCATTGCTAATGTACCTGTTTTTTATAGCGCTTATTTACAATTACCGATTGGCAATAAACGTCGATCTGGTTTTCTACTACCTAATGGTAGTTATTCTAAAGGTTCAGGCTTAGACTTTGCGCTGCCCTTTTACTGGAATATTGCACCTAACTACGATGCAACCATTACACCACAATTTATGACCTTTCGTGGCGTAAAACTGGATAACGAGTTTCGTTATCTGACGATAGCTGGAACCGGTACCGTTGCCGTTGATTGGCTAAAACACGACCGCAGTTATATTAAAGATAAAAATAGTGGCAAGTATCCCGCTCGTGATAGCGATGATCGCTGGCTTCTATATTGGGGTCATTCGGGCGTACTCAATCAAGTATGGCGTTTTAATATCGATTATACCAAAGTCAGTGATCCAAAATATTTCACTGATTTTACCTCTAAATATGGTAATAGTACTGACGGCTATGCTACTCAGAAATTCAGTGTCGGTTATGCGCAACCTAACTGGAATGCAACCTTAACACATAAACAGTTTCAGGTTTTTGTAGATTTACCGAATAGTAAAGCTTACAAAACTGAACCGCAAGTAGACCTAAATTTTTATAAATATGATCTGGGGCCATTTGATCTGAAAACTTATGCCCAAGCAGCGCGTATTACCAGTGTTGGGGCCAATAATCCTGATGCCACTCGGTTACATATCGAGCCAGAATTGAACCTACCACTAGCAAATGATTGGGCCAGTATTAACAATACTGTAAGGGTAATGGCAACTTATTATAATCAGGATATCCCTGACAAACTGGCTAATGGCACGCTAAAAAAACATGTTACTCGCGTCTTACCGTCAGTAATTTCTGATACGAAACTGGTTTTCGAACGTGACCTGCTGACAAATAGCAATCATGTACAAACGTTAGAACCTCGGGTGCAATATCTTTATATACCTTATCGCGACCAAAGTGATATTAATAGTTATGATTCCTCCTTGCTACAGGCTGACTATAACGGTTTATTTCGTAACCGCATTTATAGCGGCTTAGATCGTATCGCTTCAGCTAACCAATTAACGACCGGTATCACCACGCGTATTTATGATGAAGAATTAACTGAACGTTTTAACTTTTCTGTCGGACAAATATACTATTTTGAGCGGTCCAGCACTGAAGATTCCGATTTACCGATTGAAGATAAAAGTAATACCGGTTCATTATTATGGGCCGGTGATACTTATTTACGCTTAACGGACAACTGGGGACTGCGTGGTGGGCTCCAGTATGATAGACCGCTGGGTGATATTACGATGGGGAATGTTGTGACCGAATATCGCCTGGACTCAGATCGTTTAATTCAGCTAAATTATCGCTTTGTCGATCGCGATTATATTCAAGCAACAGTTAGAAGCGCACCAGCCTTTCAAAAAGGAATTTCTCAAATGGGGCTGGTAGTGAGTTGGCCTTTAGGTGATCGCTGGGGCTTTGTTGGCTCATACTATCATGATCTAAAAGAAAACCAACCCGCCAGTCGATTAATCGATTTACAATATAATACGTGCTGCTGGTCAATTAATATAGGCTATGAGCGTAAAATCGTCGGCTGGCAACAACAAAACTTCAATAGTGACTATGATAATCGCTGGTCAATCAATGTGGAACTAAGAGGCCTAAATAATAATCATAATTTGGGAAGTCAGGATATGCTTGCTAGTGGTATTTTACCTTATCAACGAGCCTTCTAATAAAATTGATATTTTCAACTATCAAATAGAAGAAACCTGAAATAGGATCAAACCTTAATATAATCAAACAAAATGAGAACCTTATGAATTATTGGAGAAAACTGATTATTGGCTTGTTGTTCACAGTTAGCACTACCACACTGGCCGCGCCACAACCATTAGATAAAGTGACTGCTATTGTTAATGATGGCGTTGTGCTACAAAGTGACGTAGATAATATGCTAGATATAGTAAGAATAAACGCCAGAAATGCAGGACAACAAATTCCCGATGAAAATGCATTACGTCACCAAATATTAGAACGCTTGATCATTGACAAAATTATCATGCAAATAGCCGAAAAAATGCAGATCCAGATCCCTGATCAAGCAATAGATGCTACTATCGCCAATATTGCGGCCCAAAATAGATTAACGGTTGGCCAACTACAACAACGATTGTCAATGGATGGCATCAATATACAAAATTACCGCAGCGATGTTCGTAAAGAAATGATGATCGCAGAAGTACGTAGTAATGAGGTTCGTCGACGGATAACCGTCCTGCCGCAGGAAGTAGACTCACTAGCTGCCCAACTTAATTCACAAGCTGGTCAAAATGCTAATGTTAATTTAAGCCATATTTTGATCCCATTACCAGAAAATCCAACTAATGAACAAAGTCAATCAGCGATGACCACAGTAAATAAAATTATCGCCCAATTAAAGCAAGGGACTGATTTTGGTAAGCTGGCCATTACTTACTCTGCCGATCCTAATGCTTTAAAAGGCGGGCAAATGGGCTGGAGTAAAGTTGAAGAATTGCCAACCGTTTTTGCTCAACGAATTCAGCATGCTAAAAAAGGCGATAACATTGGACCTATACGTTCTAGTGTCGGTTTTCATATCCTAAAACTTAATGATATACAAAGTGGCAATATACCGATTTCGGTTACCGAAGTGAAAGCTCGCCATATACTTATTAAACTTTCACCTATTATGAATAGCGAACTGGCATATGCAAAAATACAACAAATTGCACAGCAAATTAAAACGGGTCAAATAACCTTTGCCGAAGCAGCTAAAAAATATTCACAAGATCCTGGCTCTGCATTACGTGGCGGTGAACTTGGCTGGAATATGCGCAATGTTTATGATCCAGCCTTTCGTGATGGTTTAATGCGTTTAAATAAAGGTGAAACAAGTCAACCAATCCAGTCCTCTTTTGGCTGGCATCTTATTCAGCTGGAAGATTCTCGCCAAGTTGATAAAACCGATGTAGCTCAGAAAGATCATGCCTATCGTCTATTATTCAATCGTAAATTTAACGAAGAAGCGCAAATTTGGATGCAAGAACTACGCGCATCTGCCTATGTAAAAATTCTTAATGATAGCGATGCACAGTAATCTTTATGGAAAAAAAAACTAATACTATCGTTCTCACCCCCGGTGAACCGGCCGGGGTAGGCCCTGATCTTTTGATCCAACTCGCTCAACAAAATTGGCCGGTTAGATTAGTTGCTTGTGCTGATCCAGACCTACTAATAAGCCGAGCGGATCAACTCGGCTTAGAATTAACTATTTATTCGCCAGGAACTTCGAATAACAACCAAGCTGCCAAAACATTTACCGTGTTACCGATAAAATTACCTGCGCCGGTCAAAGCAGGCCAACTTAATAAACGAAATAGCACTTATGTAATAGAAACACTTAGCCGCGCCTGCGATGGCTGTATGACTGGTGAATTTTCAGCATTAGTTACTGGCCCTGTTCATAAAGGAATTATCAATGATGCAGGTATTCCCTTTACCGGGCATACTGAATTTTTTGCTGACAGAAGTAAAACAAAAAAAGTCGTCATGATGTTAGCGACAGAAACATTGCGTGTTGCGCTAGCAACAACCCATTTACCTCTCAAACAGGTTCCCGCTGCAATTACTTTTCAAAGCCTACAAGAAGTTATTTATATTTTAAATGAAGAATTAAAATCTAAATTTGGCATTAAAACACCCGCCATCTATATCTGTGGATTAAATCCTCATGCCGGCGAAGGCGGACATATGGGACATGAGGAAATCGATACTATCATCCCAGTTATTGAGAAATTGCGTCATGAAGGATTGCAGCTTTATGGCCCTTTCCCGGCGGATACTCTATTCCAACCCAAATATCTGAACCAAGCTGATGTGATTTTAACTATGTATCACGATCAAGGTCTGCCTGTGCTAAAATATCAAGGTTTTGGCCACGCGGTAAACATTACTTTAGGCTTACCCTTTATTCGTACATCGGTTGACCATGGTACAGCGATCGAGCTAGCAGGAAGTGGGCAAGCAGATGTTAACAGTTTTATAACCGCCTTAAAATTAGCTATTAGCATGATACAAAATAACAATGCATAAACGAATCCATCAAGGGCACTTTGCCCGTAAGCGCTTTGGGCAAAATTTTTTAACTAACCCATTTATTATTGACAATATGGTTACTGCTTTTAACCCAAAGCCTGATCAAGCTATTGTTGAAATTGGCCCGGGTCTAGGCGCCCTAACATTACCTATTAGTGCACTTATAGAGAATATGACGGTAATCGAGTTAGATCGTGATCTTGCCGCCCGTTTAGCTGCACACCCTGCGCTGAGTGCTAAACTAACAATTATAGCAAACGATGCAATGACGATTGATTTTGGCGCAATAGCGAAAGAAAAAGGTCAACCCCTTAGAGTGTTCGGTAATCTTCCTTACAATATTTCAACTCCGCTAATGTTCCATCTTTTTACATATACTAATGCTATTGCTGACATGAATTTTATGCTACAAAAAGAGGTTGTAAATCGCTTAGTCGCAGGACCGAATACTAAAGCATATGGTCGCCTTAGCGTTATGGCGCAATATTATTGTCAGATAATCCCTATCTTAGAAGTATCGCCGTCGGCTTTTTCACCTGCGCCAAAAGTGGATTCAGCTGTCGTGCGTTTAATTCCTCATCAACGAAACCCTTACCCTATTTGTGATGTCAAATTATTAAGTCGTATTACTACACAGGCATTTAATCAACGACGTAAAACTATTCGTAATAGTTTAAGTGATTTATTTAGCGTGCAAAATTTTGAGCAATTAGGTATTGATCCAAATTGTCGCGCTGAAAATATTTCAATAGAAAATTATTGCAAGTTAGCCAGCAAATTGGCTAAAACCTCTCGCTAATAGTGATAAACTTTGGGGGCACTATGCTAAATGAACCTAACATCTGTATACAAGTTCAAAGTGTTTATATTGAAAATCAATCTTTACCGGAAGAAGCCAGATTTGTTTTTGCCTATACGGTTTCTATTCGCAATCTAGGCCGCACGCCGGTACAGCTAATCAGTCGCTATTGGTTAATTACCAATAGTGATGGTAAACGTACCGAAGTACAAGGACAGGGCGTGGTAGGAGAGCAACCTATCATTCAACCAAGCGCCGAATTTCGTTATACCAGTGGTGCTATTATAGAAACGCCAATGGGAACCATGGAGGGCCATTATGTGATGTTAGATAATGATGGTAAAAATTTTTATGTTGATATCCCAGTCTTTCGTCTTGCTATCCCAACAGTTATAAACTAATTATGGCTACTTATCTTATAGGAGATATTCACGGTTGCTATCGTGAACTTAAAGCACTTCTCAAACAAGTGAAATTTGAACCACAAAAGGATGTTTTATGGCTCACCGGTGATCTCGTATCCCGTGGCCCGGATTCACTCAAAGTTTTACGTTACATTAAAACATTAGGCTCATCCGTCAGAATGGTACTAGGTAATCATGATCTCCACCTTATCGGTGTATATGCCAATATTAGCCATAATAAACCCAAAGACAAACTGAAAAAATTACTGACAGCGCCTGATGCTGATGAATTAGTTAATTGGTTACGACGTCAACCATTATTACAAATTGACAATAAGAAAAAAATCATCATGGCACATGCTGGGATCACACCACAATGGGATTTAGCAACAGCACAGATGTGTGCCAAAGAGGTAGAGGCTATTCTTAGTAGTGATAGCTATCCTTTATTTATCGACTCCATGTATGGCGATATACCAAACAACTGGTCACCCAATTTAACAGGGTTATCCCGTTTACGCTTTAGTACTAACGTCCTGACTCGTATGCGTTATTGCTTTCCTGACGGTCAGTTAAACATGACCTGGAAAAATAAACCTGAAAATACACCTCCTCCTTTAAAGCCTTGGTTTGATCTGCCGCGAAAAATACCACCAGAATATGCCATTATTTTTGGTCATTGGGCTTCCCTTGAAGGGAAAGGAACACCTGAAGGCATTTATGGGCTCGATACCGGTTGTTGCTGGGGAGGAAAACTGACTTTATTACGCTGGGAAGATAAAAAATATTTTCACCAGCCTGCATTTACCAAAAGATAACTAATACTATGCTTATTTTGCTATGCAACAAATAATGGAATATAAGTAATAAATTAATTAATTAATTAATTAATTTTGTTTTAATATGACTAAAATAATAGCTATAAAAGCTATTTAAATAGACCCTTATTTATAAATATTTGACTTAAATTATTTAATTAATAATACAAATTTAATTTTTATTTATATATTTAACATCCCCTAATTCAAATTAATAATAAAAAACCGAAGTATTAGCCTTCGATTTTTTATTACCACCAAGAATCTCTCTTAGCTTTGTGAACGGCATTCTAATATTTCAAAACAATAATTATGAGAATTTTTATCATCTGCTTCATGGTATTCAGTAAATACAGAGTCCCATTCATTAGGCTCATAAGCAGGAAAATAGATATCACCAATCACTTCCGCATCTACATGCGTTAAATAAAGACGATTCGCCAGAGGTAAGAATAATTCATAAATTTTCCCCCCGCCTATAATCATTATTTCTTCTACTTCTCCTGCTGCAGCTAGTGCCTCATCAACTGAGTTAACCCAAACAACGCCATTATCATCACTCGAATGAGTATGAGTATGAGTATGAGTATGAGTATGAGTATGAGTATGAGTATGAGTATGAGTATGACTAAGAATAATATTCAAACGTTGAGGTAAAGGTTTACCTATAGATTCATAAGTTATACGTCCCATTATAACTGGCTTATTTAACGTATTACGCTTAAACCAGGCTAAATCACCGGATAACACCCATGGTATTTTATTTTCCAAACCAATCACCTGATCCGCCGCCATTGCTGCGATTAAACTAATATTCATTAGGTCACCATATTGGCATAATAGAAAATTGGATTTTACATTTAATAAATCCAATCACTCTTCGATAAATCTACATTTTTATAAAAACGATCAAATTATTAATTACTATTATATAGATAATTTTAAATAATAAATAACAATCGAAATAACAAAACATAAAATAATACAATCACTTTTTTTATAATCAGCTACAAAAATATTCTATATTATAGAAATAAATTAAGCTGATGGATTGATCACCATCTGCGCAACTGAGCCTTTATCCGCTTTCTCTAAATTTTGACTAAAATACAAAAAAGGAAAATGATCATAAGACGGTTGTAGCATATTAACTAATAATTCACTGTATCCATTTATCCATACTGTATCTTTCCAGCCATAATCTTCCGGCCCTGGTACAACGCCATTATGATTAATAACTTTGAAACGAACACCTTCAATATGAAATGCTTGCGGCTCATGCGCTTTTACCGTCCAGCGTTCCCATGCTCCCTGCTGGGTGATTAAGTCAATACGATTTACATCCCGCATCATACCATTAATGCCAAAAGGTTTGCTAAGGATCACTTCACGATTACGGATCGTCGATGTGATTTGGCTCGTGTCATTAACCAGCGTCTCTGGTAAATTATCTGTTACTAAGGATAATAATCCTGAAGAACAAATGGTTAAAACTTTCGTTGAATTTAATAAAGTTGACGGTTCGAAAAGTCCTTTCATACGATCCATAACCCCTGCTGCTCTTCCAGCCGTTATCGTCAATAACTCTGTTTTGGACATATCAATCAACACTTCTCGACGCTCGCCAGGCGCCATAGGTAATCTTTCGGTACTTACTGGAGCAGGTAGCAGCCCTTGATCACTACCTATCAAATAAAATGGCCGCTTATCACTGATTTCCAATATATAACGCCTTGAATTTGATGTATTAAGCAGCCGTAAGCGGAGCCAGCCGCGAGCAACTTTAATATACGGCTCCTGCACACCATTAACTAATAAAGTATCACCTAAAAAACCTTCAGCTGTTGCTTTATAGTGAGGTACGCCAAAACTATCTAGCCGTTTATCTTGCATAATAATAGGAAAATCATCAACACCATAATGATTAGGAATATTTAAATTCTTACTGGTTTTATCTGACACAATCCACATACCAGCCAAGCCATCATGAATTTGTTTTGCCATCTTACCAGGTGTATTAGCATGATACCAACAGGTCGCAGCCGGTTGGCAGATCGGCAGTACCGGCGACCAATCAACATTGGGTGACATTAATCTTGCCGCCCCACCAATTTGAGTTCCTGGAACTTGCAACCCACTGACTGTCATAGCTACTTCTTCAGAAAGTCGATTGCTATATACCAATTTCAAATCACTACCATTTTCTACTCGAATGGTTGGCCCCAAATAATAACCATTGCAACCAATAGTATTAGTACGATGGCTATCATCAAAAGACCAATAAGATTTTTTCAACGTAAGAAACAGCGGTTGACCGACATGAGATTCCAATAAAGGTGGGATTGGCAATAATGGATACCCTTCATTTTTTTCTGCTCTAACCGCAGCAGTAAGCATAGAAACACTCATAGCTATACTTGATAGCTTAAGAAATCGACGCCGACTTAGTGACATATCTTCTCCACAAAATCATTAATAAGCTAGCGCCATTTATTCTTCATCCAGGAAAGATCCTTATCTTACTATCCGCTAGTAATTGTATTATCACAATTGTTTGATAACTATATTCCATTAAGACGATAGATTGATACAACGCCAAATATTAATATATTGTTAAATATGACAATTTAGAAACTAGTTTGCTTGAAAAATTAACTTAAACTTTATTTCATTTTTTGTTCTATTTCTGCCACTTCTTTATTTAATTCTGCAATTTTAACTTTGAATAAATCATGGCAATATTCTGCTAATTCATGCACGTTTTCCCGATTATACTTTGTTGTATCAATAGGCGGTAGCATTTCGACAATCACTACTCCATTATTCCAACGATTCAGTTTAATGCGCCCTTCTGTTTCAGATAAACAGACTGGTACTATCGGAACCCCAGCTGCAATTGCTGCATAAAATGCACCGGCTTTAAATCGCAGTAAACCTCGACCACGACTACGTGTTCCCTCAGGAAACATCCAAACAGAAATTTTTCTTTTTTTATCTGCTTAACAACCTGTGAAATGGTATTGTGCGCTTTAGTTCGATTAGCCCTATCAATGAGAATATTACCGGCCAACCAATATAGTTGACCGAAAAAAGGGATAAATACTAAACTCTTTTTTCCAACAGTAACGGTATTTGGCTGTACTGCATTTGACATAGTTACCATATCATAGTTATTTTGATGATTACCGATATAAATACTGGGAACGTAATCTTTCACTTCAGAAGGCTCCCGATTAATAATGGTAATACCAAAAACATAAGATAATTTGCCAAACAGTCGGCCAAAGCGCATAACATGGTGTGGATTTCTTGGACTGAATAAGCAATAAAAACAACCTAACAAGCAAACCAATATCGTAAATAGGATCACAATAATAATACGAACAATAGCTAACATATTTACCTCAAGTAATAAGTAACTTCACACACCTATAAAAAAATCAAAAATGATCCATTACTGGGAGGAATTACTTCTATACGCTCAATACTCTGTAATCCACGAGGTAATGAAGAACCTTTACGACCTCGTTCAGCACGATATTTTTGCAAATCTTCTGGATTTAATTTCAGTTTTCGTTTGCCAAAATAGAGGGTAATTGAAGACTGAGGCTGCAAAAACATTAACCAAACTAGCAAATCCTCTCTGCTGGCTGATTGAGCCGCTGCAATATTAATAATTTTATTACCTTTACCTTTAGAGAGCTTAGGGAGATCACTAACAGGAAATATTAACACTCTCCCTGCGTTAGTAATTGCCAATAATAAATCTTGTTGTTCATTATTGACTTCTAATGGCGCCAGTACCTTTGCATTATTAGGTAAGGTAATTAATGCCTTACCTGCTTTATTTTTTGCCACTAAATCGCTAAAAGTACAAATAAAACCATAACCTGCATCCGATGCTAACAAATATTTTTGCTCTTCGGGAGCAGTCAATACATGTTCAATCGTTGCGCCAGGTGGTAATGCCAATTTACCAGTAAGTGGTTCTCCTTGTCCGCGGGCAGAAGGAAGATCAAGCGGATCAAGGGAATAACTACGTCCAGTACTATCAAGGAAAACAACCGGTTGATTCGTTTTGCCCCTTGCTGCGCTACGGAAACCATCTCCGGCTTTATAGTTAAGATTAGTCGGATCAATATCATGACCTTTTGCGCTTCTCACCCATCCCATAACAGAAAGAACAATAGTAACCGGCTCAGAAGGCAAAATATCATGTTCATTCATGGCTTTTGCTTCAATACGCTCCTTAAGTGGTGAGCGACGATCATCACCATAAGTCTGGGCATCGGTTTCAATTTCTTTCTTGATCAAGGTGTTTAAACGACGATCAGAGCCTAAAATAGCTTGCAGTTGATCACGCTCTTTAGCTAATTCATCTTGCTCACCACGTAATTTAAATTCCTCTAGTTTAGCCAAATGACGCAATTTCAATTCCAGAATAGATTCAGCCTGAGTTTCTGAAAGCGCAAAACGGGACACTAATACTGCTTTAGGCTCATCTTCATTACGGATAATATGGATAACCTCATCTATATTAAGATAAGCTATTAATAAACCGTCAAGGATATGTAAGCGTTTTAATACTTTTTCTAAACGATGATTTAAGCGATTGCGTACGGTTTCTCGTCTAAATAATAACCATTCATTTAAAATTTCTACCAGTCCTTTAACTGCCGGACGATTATCCAGGCCAATCATATTCAAATTGACCCGATAACTTCTTTCTAGATCGGTCGTAGCAAATAAATGTGTCATCACTTGTTCTAAATCAATCCGATTACTTCTAGGTACAATCACTAAACGTGTTGGATTTTCATGATCTGATTCATCACGTAGATCTTCCACCATCGGTAATTTTTTGGCACACATTTGTGAAGCAATCTGCTCCAACACCTTAGCACCTGAAACTTGATGAGGTAGTGCAGTAATAACGGCATTGCCATCATCCATTTCCCATACAGCACGTAACCGAATAGAACCACGGCCTGTTTGGTAAATTTTTTGAATATCTTCTTTTGATGAAATAATTTCTGCTTCTGTTGGATAATCAGGAGCGGGAATAAAACCCATCAACATTTTAAGATCAGCTTTTGGATTTTTCAGTAAAGCAACTAACGCTCTTGCTACCTCACGAGCATTATGCGGCGGAATATCGGTCGCCATACCAACGGCAATTCCTGTCGTGCCATTTAGCAGAATATTGGGTAATCTTGCCGGTAGTGTTTTGGGTTCGGTTAATGTTCCATCAAAGTTAGGTGTCCAGGATACCGTTCCCAATCCTAATTCACTGAGTAGCGTTTCAGCATATTTTGACAATCTTGACTCAGTGTAACGCATAGCAGCAAACGATTTAGGATCATCAGGGGCTCCCCAGTTTCCCTGACCATCAACTAATGGATAACGATAGGAAAATGGCTGTGCCATCAATACCATGGCTTCATAACAAGCGCTATCACCATGCGGATGATATTTTCCCAATACATCACCGACTGTACGAGCTGATTTTTTATACTTAGCGGCATTACTCAAACCAAGTTCAGACATGGCATAAACAATTCGTCGCTGAACAGGTTTTAACCCATCACCAATAAATGGCAATGCTCTGTCCATGATGACGTACATGGAATAATTGAGATAGGCATTTTCGGTAAAGGTATAAAGTGGTTGCTGCTCTACACCATCGTGAGTTATCTCACTCATTCATTTGATTCCTTAATCTCTTGTTAACAGTGTCGATTACACTTCAATTTCTATCGCATCGCCTTTATCTTGTAACCAATTTCGACGATCTTCTGCCCGTTTTTTCGCCAATAACATATCCATCATCGCTAGTGTTTCTTGATAATTCTCATCATTAATAATGAGCTGCACTAAACGTCGTGTATTGGGATCAAGTGTGGTTTCGCGTAATTGAGTCGGATTCATTTCGCCTAACCCCTTAAAACGCTGGACATTCGGTTTGCCGCGCTTATAACTTAGTCTGTCGAGGACCGCGGCTTTTTCACCTTCATCGAGGGCATAATAGACTTCTTTACCTAGATCAATACGGTATAAGGGTGGCATAGCAATATAAATATGGCCTGCTTTTACTAAAGCGGGAAAGTGGCGAACAAAAAGCGCGCAGAGTAAGGTTGCAATATGCAATCCATCTGAATCTGCATCGGCAAGAACACAAATCTTACCGTAACGGAGTTGGCTAAGATCATTGCTGTCTGGATCAATACCAATAGCTACTGAAATATCATGGACTTCCTGTGATGCTAAAACCTCATCGGAAGAGACTTCCCAAGTATTCAATATTTTCCCTCTTAGCGGCATAATCGCCTGATATTCACGATCACGAGCCTGCTTAGCCGAGCCGCCGGCTGAATCTCCTTCAACTAAAAATAGCTCAGTAAAATTAAGATCTTGAGAAGTACAATCAACTAACTTGCCGGGTAACGCAGGCCCGCTGGTCAGTTTCTTGCGCACAACTTTTTTCGCTGCTCGCAAACGCCTTTGCGCACTTGAAATGGTGAGTTCCGCTAATTGCTCAGCTTCTTGAACATTTTGGTTTAACCACAAACTAAAAGCATCTTTTACTACCCCGGAAACAAACGCAGCACTCTGGCGAGAAGAAAGACGTTCTTTGGTTTGGCCTGCAAATTGTGGATCTTGCATTTTGACTGATAAGACATAAGCACAGCGTTCCCAAATATCATCACCTGTCAATTTAACACCGCGCGGAAGTAAATTACGGTATTCACAAAACTCCCTCATCGCATCCAGTAAGCCCTGGCGTAACCCATTAACATGGGTACCTCCCTGTGCGGTTGGAATAAGGTTGACATAACTTTCGGTTAATAGTTCTCCACCTTCTGGTAACCAAAGCAGGGCCCAATCGACCATTTCTATTTGGCTGGCAAAATTACCAACAAACGCTTTCTCAGGTAAAGTAACTAAACCATTAACTGCTTCCATTAGATAGTCGGTCAAGCCATCGTTATAACGCCATGTCTGCTCAGTATTATTTATTTTATCCTTAAAAACGATTTCAACACCAGGGCATAGCACAGCCTTGGCTTTTAATACGTGCACTAAACGCGAAATGGAAAAGCGTGGGTTGTCAAAAAAGTGGCTATCAGGCCAAAAACGGACACCGGTACCGGTCGTGCGTTTAGCACAACTACCAATAACCTCAAGTTCCTGAACTTTTTCACCATTTTCAAAAGCAATTCGGTATATTTGGCTATCACGACTAACAGTTACTTCAATACGTTTTGATAATGCATTAACCACTGAAATACCAACACCATGTAGCCCGCCAGAAAATTGATAATTTTTATTAGAAAATTTTCCCCCGGCATGTAACTGCCCCAAAATCAGCTCTACAGCCGGTACCTTCTTTTCTGGATGAATATCAACCGGCATACCTCGGCCATCATCAATCACTTCCAGTGACTGATCTTCATACAAGATTACATCAATACGTTTAGCATAATCGGCAAGCGCCTCATCCACGCTATTATCAATTACTTCCTGTGCCAGGTGATTTGGTCGAGAAGTATCGGTGTACATGCCTGGGCGACGACGTACAGGTTCTAAACCACTGAGGACCTCGATTGCCTCTGCATTATAACTAGATTGAGTCATATTATTTTCTGCGGTAATTGACGATTAATTAGGCAAATAAATGCTGAGATACTGATGATAATAACAGTCATTTAGCTATTTTGGATAATTTTTTACTTATTTTGTCTTTGGCAAAGCTAAAAAACGCATAATTTGTGGAAAATAGTAGTCAAATCCAACAAAAGCATGGTTACCTCCTGGCGCTATTGTTTGCTTACACTCCATAAGATAGGTAACAGCTTGACGATAGTCCAATATTTCATCACCTATTTGTTGTAATAGCCAAATCAAATCAGGCGCCGTTAATTCATCAATTTGTATTGCTTGTAGTTCATTTAAATGGTGGAATTGTAAAATGTAGCGTTCCTTTGTATAAGGATTGACTTGCTCACCTAAATACTACTCAAACAAATCAAAAGGACGTACCGCTGGATTGACAACCACAGCGGGTAAATTAAATTTCTGCGATAACCAAATAGCAAAATAACCGCCCAATGAAGAACCTAACAACCCAATCTGCTCTCCCGCGTGGGCTGCTACGAAATTCTGTAATAACTCGATTGCTTCTGCTGGATAACAAGGAAGTTGGGGTATCAACATATTAACTGCTGGATGTTGTCGCTGTAGCCAAGTTTTTAAGCTATTTGCCTTCTGCGATAAGAGGGAACTATTAAAACCATGTATATAAATTAATGTTGACATTAATAACCACCTGAGTCGAAATCTGGGCGAAATTTATCACTATCCAATCTGAAAACTTGTGTATCCAACACATTTTCACCGTTATCATTGATAGAAAGATCAAGATAACGCCACCCCGGTGCCATTGTATCTAATGTAAAATTAGTACAATGAGGTTTAAATTGTATACAGGTTGATGCTGTTGCCATCATGCGAACCCCTTGCCAATATTCATCTATTTCTTGGTGAATATGCCCACATAAAATCGCTTTAACTTGTTGATATTGATTTAAATAGTCAGCCAAAATATGAGAGTTACGCAAGCTATGTTGATCAAGCCAGGTACAACCCGAAGGCAAAGGATGATGATGTAACATTAGTAAATGACTACGCTCCGTGTATGCATCAAAACAGCGTTTCATCCATAACAGCTGTTGCTTAGATAATTTTCCATGCACAGCACCTTGAATTTGGCTGTCCAACATCAGGATTTGCCAATTATCATTAATTAGCACCTGCTTAGAGGGTAAAATTCCTGCTTTTGCTAAAGTAGCAACCATTGCCGGTTGATAATCGTGATTGCCCGGCAACCAAACACAAGGAGCAGATAACCGTTTGATCCCTTCCGCAAAATGCTGATAAGCTGATGCCGATTGATCTTGAACCAAATCACCGGTAGCAACAACCAAGTCAACATTTTCATTGCGCGCTAAAATTGCATCAATTACTGCATGAAAACTACCAAAAGTATTGACGCCAAGTAGAGTATCATCAACATTAGCAAAAAGGTGGGTATCGGTAATTTGCAAGATCCTCACCAGGTTTTTTTGCTTTGTTGTTAATTTAAACAGACTATCCAAGCAATTTCCTTAGTTTCTACCTACTTTATACGTTATTTTAACATTAATACTTTATTAATATCTTTAGGCTGATACACACTTCTTTTTCATGTTATGACAAACCGTTATTTTAAGTTCTTCAACCAGTTATTTTTCAACCTAAGATGATTTAATTGTAACCATTGTATTGCGATTACGGTAGCCGCATTATCAATTACCCCTAACTCCATCCATTGATAAGCTTGTTCACGACTAACAACATGGACACGAATATCTTCATTTTCACTGCTTAATCCATGTACACTGCCGGGTTTGATAACAGATGCATCAATTTCACCGATATGAACATAAATACGCTCAGTTGTACCCCCCGGGCTGGTAAGATAACTTAGAGCATAGTAACAACGCTGAATGGTAATACCCGCTTCTTCTTTTGCTTCACGACGAACTAGCTGTTCTAAGTTTTCATTTTGTTCTACCATGCCAGCAATAACTTCTAACAACCACGGTGTTTCGCTCGTATCCATCGCCGGGATCCGTACTTGTTCAACTAACACTACCTTATCAAGACAGGGATCATAGGGTAAAGTAACGCCAGCATTACCCCGCTCCAAAACTTCTCGCCGAATTTCCTTGCTCCAACCACCATTAAACAACTTATGTCGAAAACGGTATTCAACAAAACGAAAAAAACCATTATAAAGATCGAATTTAGCGGTAATTTCCACATCATTTTGGCTAAACTTGAAAGGTAAATTTTTTTTATCGCTCATAGAAACTCTCTGAATTTATATGCACTAACTGACAAAAAGTGAGACTTGTATAACGTTTTTTAAGGAAATTAGCTTATAAATAATGTAGCATTGGCCAGATTTAACATGATAGATGGCACAAACAGCTACCATGCAATAATGACATATTCTGCTAAAATTAGCGGTCTTCATGTTTTTCTGAGATAACTAAAGCAAAAAATTGTATAATCAAGGAATAAGAATGAAAAAATTTATCTCTCTTTTTATCACCATTAGCCTAGTTGGACTAAGTGCCACTGGGCAAGCTGAAAATTTATTGCAAGTCTATCAGAAAGCAAAAGAAAGTAATCCGGATTTACGTAAATCGCTAGCAGAACGTAATCAAGCATTTGAAAAAATTAATGAATCTCGTAGTCCTTTGCTACCACAATTAGATTTAGGCGCAAATTTCACCTATAACAGCGGTTATCGTGATAATCGTGACACGGCAAACAACCAACTTGGCGCCAATCTTAAACTCACCCAAACCATCTTTGATATGTCAAAATGGCAACAATTAGACATGCAGGAAAAAACCGCCGGTATTGCAGATGTCACTTATCAAACTAACCAACAAAAATTAATTCTTGATACCGCCACAGCTTATTTTGACCTATTACGTGCTATTGACTTATTAGACTATATTGAAGCACAGAAAAAAGCCGTTTATCGCCAGTTAGATCAAACAACCCAACGTTTCAACGTAGGATTAGTCGCGATTACCGATGTACAAAACGCCCGCGCTAATTATGACAGCGTATTAACTCAAGAAGTATCGAGCCGTAATCAATTAGAAAATTCGCTGGAAAAGTTACGTCAAGTTAGCGGCATCTATTACAGTCAATTAGCGGCTTTAAATATTGCTCATTTCAGTACCCAGACACCCGCACGAGTAGAGAAGCTATTAAAAGATGCTGAAACGCGCAACTTAAGTTTACTCAGCGCCCGTTTATCACAAGATCTGGCGCGAGAAAATATTCGCTATGAACAATCAGGACATTTACCTACCCTTGGATTAGAAGCATCAACCGGTGTTAGTAACACCCAGTATCATGGTAGTGCTAATCAGCAAATATGGAATAGAAATGGTCCTAGCTATACTGGCCAAAATAGTGTCGGACTAACGTTGAGTGTGCCTTTATATAAAGTTGGCCGAACTAACTCACGCGTTGAGCAAGCACAGTATGGTTATATTAGTGCCAGTGAGCAGCTTGAAAGTACTTATCGCAATGTTATTCAGATAGTACGCTCTTCCTATAATAATGTGATTTCTTCTATTAGTAGCATTAAAGCCTACCAACAATTGGTTTTTTCAGCACAAAGTTCGTTAGATGCGATGGAAGCAGGCTATCAAGTCGGCACTCGGACTATCGTGGATGTATTGAACGCAACAACAGCCCTTTTTCAGGCGAAACAGAATTTAGCCAATGCACGTTATGATTATCTGATTAATGATCTGAAAATTCAGTATGCCCGTGGGACTTTAAATGAAGGCGATCTGCTCCGTTTAAATAGTAGCTTAGGAAAAACATTATCCACCTCACCGGATGCTATTATCAATCCGATGAGTGTTCCGCAAATACACTAAATAAATAACCCACTATTAATACCCATATATTGCGGGTATTTTTTATTGTAACGAAATTTAATTAGAAAAGTTGTATTTTTACCACTTAAAATAAATAATCAGGTTGATAGCCATCTTTCTACCCGTTTTATGCTTTAATTTCCAGCGTAATTATCCTATTCTATCCTAGTTTTACGATTTTTATTTCGACCTTTAGGATAGGTAAATGATGATGATGATGAAAATAAAGCGCACGAAAAATATTAATCAAGGTGCTTTTCGCAAAAGCTGGCGCGTCTACCGCTTAGCATCTGTTGCCTTAACTATTAGTACGGTATTTATGTTGTCCGCTTGTGAGCAAAGCGACGAAACCGTCTCTTTATATACTAACGCAGAGGATTGCGCCCAAAAAAACCCGGCTCAAAGTGAACAATGTTCGCTGGCTTATAAAAATGCATTGCAGGAAGCGGCTATAACTGCACCTAAATATGCGACACGTGAAGATTGTGTGGCCGAATTTGGGGAAGAAAAATGTACTCAGGCTTCCACTCAAACCGCAACTCAAACCCAAACTGCATCTCAAGCTCAAGCGGGTTTAGCGACAAAAAATCAAGCTAGTGGACAAAGTGGTAGTTTCTGGATGCCATTAATGGCAGGTTACATGATGGGACGTCTAATGGATGGTGGTACAGCTGCACCAGCCCCTGCAACGCAACCTCTCTTTAGCTCAAGCAATCCTGCAAGTTCCGCCAATGGAAAATTTGTTGATGCTAGTGGCAAAAACTATGGGCCGGCTGTAGCGGGAGGTAGAACTATGGCCGTACCTCCATCAGCTCTTGCTCCTAAACCGGCAACGACCACCACTATCACTCGTGGCGGTTTCGGTGAATCAGTCGCTAAACAACAGACTCGCATGCAGCGTCAAAGTGCCACAACGCCTTCTCAGCGTTCTATGGGAGGTTGATAGCGATGATAAGGATGCCCATCACTGAACGCCCTGATTGGAAAGAAAAGGCAGCTGAATTTGGTTTTCATTTTCACACCTTATACGGTGAACCTTACTGGTGTGAAAATGCCTATTACCAATTTACGATGCAACAAATCGAAGATCTTGAAGCAAACACCGCTGAATTACATCAAATGTGCCTGCAAGTGGTCGAAAAAGTAGTTAGTAACGAGGAATTATTGATAAAATTTCAGATCCCTAAACATTGTTGGGAATTTGTTAATCACTCATGGAAAACTAACCAACCTTCACTTTATTCTCGATTGGATTTAGCTTATGACGGTAAAAGACCTGCAAAATTATTAGAAAATAATGCAGATACACCAACATCTTTATATGAAACCGCATTTTTTCAGTGGATTTGGTTAGAAGATCAAATCAATGCTGGCAATTTGCCAGCAAATGCTGATCAATTTAATAGCATACAAGAACAACTTATTGAACGCTTTGCGCTTTTGCGTGAATCATTTGGTTTTAACTGGTTACATTTCAGCTGCTGCCAAGATAGTGAAGAAGATCGCGCCACCATACAATACCTACAAGACTGTGCTCACGAAGCCAATATTCCCACCAAATTTCTCTATATTGATCAAATCGGTTTAGGTGAAAAAGGACAATTTACCGATCCTAATAACCAGGTTATTAGCAATCTGTTTAAATTATATCCTTGGGAATTTATGTTTAGAGAGATTTTTTCTACTAAGTTAGCAGATGCTGGCGTAAGGTGGTTAGAACCTGCTTGGAAAAGCATTATTTCTAACAAGGCATTACTACCTATGCTATGGAAAATGTGTCCTAATCACCCCAATTTGTTACCAGCCTATTTTGCAGAAGCTAATCCGCCAAAACTGGACAGCTATGTAATCAAACCTCTTTTTTCACGAGAAGGAGCAAATATTCGTATCATCGATAATGAACGTGAAATTGCCTCAGTAGACGGTCCATATGGCAAAGAGGGTATGATTATTCAACAATTTTATCCGCTACCAAAATTTAAAAATAACTATACATTAATCGGTAGTTGGCTGGTAAATGATTAACCGGCAGGAATTGGCATTCGAGAAGACAAACAATTAATTACCCAAGATCTATCCCGTTTTTACCCGCATATTATTCTAAATTAATCCATGCAACATAAGTACAAGATAATGATAAAGCAATCATTATCTTGCTGTTTTTACTATTATGACTAATGAGTTGAAAAAATAACAAGTAAAATTCCATTGCCAGCTAATTAATTACAAGCTATTTTTTCTCTAATTGGCATTGCCAGATGAACAATACAAATCTTGATTTAACTTGGGAAAAACATGGGGACTTGAATATTTCCATACCTGCTGCCAATATTCTGCAATTAATTCTTCCACCGCATTTTTACCTTCTATCACATAATTAAACTCAGAAAGATGACCTGGATCAAGATTGTCAGAGCCGACAACATATAGTTCATCGTCAATAATCATTAACTTGGCATGATTTATTAGGAAGTAATGCTTCAATAAGCCAACGGCAAACAGTATGATCAACCCATCTTTTTTCCCATGCACTAATTAAATCTTGCTGCGAGCTCCTAATCATATAGCGGGCATTTTTAATCAAATGTTCTTTCATGATTTCTGAGCCGTGATGATAATCGGTATTTATATTAGGCCCAGTCCAGTATTTGCCAACAGATAATATCCTATCAGCTCGCTTATATTCTTCGATTTTACTATAGTCGTCTCCCTTTGTTCCATATTGATTGTCAATATCTTCATGCAGCTGAAGCAGATATTTTTGCTGCTCGGTTACCGACATCATCACAGCTGGATCTTATAGTGGATCTTCCGGTTTTCCTTGTAATTCACTGCCAATTTGCCAAGACATACTTTTTACATCAAAATATTGTTTCTTGAGCAGATCGCTATTGCATAACCACATTTCATTTAGGTAACACTGAGCATCAAGCGCTGCCGCTCCATGAACAATAACGGATACATCATGCACCGGAGGATAATTCCTGAATAAATCCATATTCAAATTATGCCCCCTACCAGAGATTCAACCCCATCAACAGCAATGATCTTCGTATGATTCCAGGTCATTCAGGTATCATTAATTGGCAGAAAATCTGGAAAAAGGTTTTTTATAAAAGAATTGACCATTCCTTCATCAAAGCGGAAAAAGCGACTTATCCAAATTTCAGGCATTAATTCCCAATCTTGCGCTCGTGATTGAATAAGTTTTAATAGCTCATCTTTAAAAGCAACGTAATCAACGGAAGCTGTTTCTACCGCCGATAATCTATCTAAAAATACCGTTGGCGACTGACCAAAAAGAAAACGAAATTGAGTTGGTCTGGTTCGCCTCATTTTTTTGACAACCCATTATCAATCGCCTGCAATATAATTTTACGCCAATCAGCATCAGGGCTGTTAAGTGAAGAAGTATCACAGCGGTAACGTGCTTTTTTGATTATCTAAATGATAGCTGTCGCATACTCTTGCTGGCGCTTAAAAGAATGGGGCATAACTTGTTCATCGAATGAGCTTCCCCAAGCGTGTGGTGTATCCATTAGGCGAACATAATTTGGACCACTAAGACGATGAAAATATTTTTTAAGTTTTTCCAACAAATTATCTATCTGACTCATGTTTAAAATTCCTTTTAAAATATGATGATCATGATGGAATAATTGAAATAATATAGAGCTGCCAATTGAAACAATCCGGCTTTACCGGCAAAACAAATTTACACATCATTCTTCAATCGCCATAGTTTTCCATTATAGCGATATATTTCAATATGGCAGGAATTTGAGAGAAAACTTTCCAATATTGAACATACTGGTTTAAGCATAAAACTCAGATAGGATAAAATTCAATCACCAGAAATAGCTTATTCAAACTGCTAACCTGCTTTTTTGGTAAATTGCTGACGATAAGTTACCAAATCCTCAATAGTTATTACCGGCATATCATGTTGCTTGGCAAAGATAAGTACTTCTGGCATACGGGCCATGGTACCATCGTCATTTGTCAACTCACATAAAACACCTGCTGGCTTAAAACCGGCTAAAGTCACCAAATCAATGGTAGCTTCGGTATGACCACGACGCTGCAATACCCCTCCTTCTTGGGCTCTCAACGGAAAAACATGTCCAGGCCGATTAAGATCGGTCGGTTTTGCATCATCGGCAATTGCTTTACGGATAGTCATTAAACGATCACTGGCTGAAACGCCGGTTGTTACACCTTCGGAAGCCTCGATGGTAATAGTAAATGCGGTTTGGAATTGACTAGAATTTTCTTCAACCATCATCGGTAATGCTAGCTGCTTACAGCGTTCTTCCGTTATACAAAGACAAACAATTCCACTGCTATGGCGGATAGTTAATGCCATCTGTTCAACAGTCATAGTTTCAGCAGCAAAAATAATATCACCCTCGTTTTCACGGCCTTCGTCGTCAAGTACCATAACACCTTTACTTTGACGTAATGCCTGAAGAGCACGTTCTATACGTTCGATCGGATTGCCATACGCGGAAAGTGACGTCTGATTCATGGTAAAACCTCATCAATAAATACTAAATTACCAGAACCAAGGCAAACGTGGGAGTATAAAAAATCAAATCAGTATCTTAAAAATCTGCACACAATTGGCTGACCTCAAAACTACAGATATCGTTATTCTCTCCCATCCGGACTATAACCGTCGGTTCCAGAATCTCACTGGATCTGCTGGCTTCCATCACAAAATGCTATAATGGAACGCTCGCGGACTTAATTATTCAATTAACAGAATAAATATCACCACCGGTGGAGAATTTCACTCCGCCCTGAGATAAACAACTAAACTATATCGTGAATATAATTCTGTAGCAATCAACAATAACAAGATATATCATGGAATAGTATTTTCATTTATAGTCAGCCAACTTAGTATTAAGTGGTTATTGCGCTAATTTAGACCCATTATTATCAGCAAATTTATTAAAAATAATTTTGTCAAAGCAAGCTGATTATTTTAAGATCTGCTACTAAATAACCTATAGATTATAATTTGTGACCTAAAAGGATAGCGTAATGCTTGACGCGAAAAAAATTGAACAAGTTGTTCGCCAGATCAAAGATACCTTACCGCAAGGAATACGCGACTTAGGCGAAGATCTTGATAAAAAGCTACGGGCAATATTACAGTCCCAGTTAGGAAAACTCGATTTAGTCTCACGCGAAGAGTTTGATATTCAAACACAAGTTTTACTGCGAACCCGTGAAAAAATGGCACAAATGGAAAAACGCATTGAACAATTAGAAAAAAAACGGCTAGCCAACGAAAACAAGAATGAATAACAAAATGCCACGATACTACTATCGTGGCATCGCTATTTTTTATCTCAAAATATTAATCACTTTTCATAATGGTATTAATAATATTTGTCGTCGATAGCCCCGCTTCAAAATTAAGCACTTTAACTTCACCACCTGCCGCCCAGACCTCTTGGCTACCAGCAATATCTTCCGGCTTATAATCGCCACCTTTGACTAATACATCGGGTAAGATTTCACTGATCAGGCGTTGAGGAGTATCCTCTTCAAAAGAGACCTCCCAATCTACTGAACCTAGCGCCCCTAGCACGGTCATACGCTGAGCTAATGGATTAATAGGACGATCATCACCTTTTAGCCGTTTAGTTGAAGCATCACTATTCACCGCAACAATTAATCGATCGCCTAACTTACGTGCATTGGCTAAATAGATAACATGCCCAGCATGTAAGATATCAAAGCAACCATTGGTCATTACAATCTTTTCGCCACGGCTACGGGCAGCTGCAACCGCATGCTTTAGCTGCTGCTCATTCATCACACCAAAACCATCATTAGTTCGACCATGAATGGCATTCTCCAGCTCAATGGGTGATACCGTTGAAGTACCCAATTTTCCAACCACGACTCCAGCAGCCGCATTAGCTAATACACAAGCTTGATGAAAATCGAGTCGAGCCGCCAACGCCGTTGCCAAAACACCAATAACCGTATCACCAGCTCCGGTAACATCATAAACTTCCTGCGCTTGGGTCGGTAAATGTAAAGGCGGTTTTTCACGCTGCAACAGTGTCATCCCACGTTCTGAACGAGTGATAAGTAATCCCTTAAGATCAAGGGAATCAATTAACTTCATTCCTTTCTGCTCAATTTCGCTATTGTTTGCACATTTACCAACAATAGCTTCAAATTCAGACATATTGGGAGTTAATAACGTCGCTCCACGATAACGTTCAAAATCACTACCTTTCGGATCAATAAGAACTGGCACTTGAGCAGCATTTGCTAATGCAATGATCTGCGAAATTTGTGCTAACGCACCCTTGCCATAATCAGACAATACCAGTGCCCCGACGCGTGGCAAAGCTTGCCGAATCCGATCTAACAGCGAATTTGTATCGACATCACCGAATCCTTCTTCAAAATCCAGTCGAATAAGTTGTTGATTATGCGATAAAATTCTCAGCTTAGTAATCGTAGGATGCGTTGATAATGTAACAAAATCACAACATACATTAGCTTGATTAAGTTTCTCGGTTAATACTTCAGCAGCATCATCAATACCAGTCAGCCCTAGCAAACGAACATTAGCGCCCAAAGCAGCAATATTCATGGCAACGTTAGCAGCACCACCAGGACGATCTTCTTTCATTTCCACTTTAACGACCGGAACGGGCGCTTCTGGTGAAATTCGGTTAGTTAATCCATACCAATAACGATCTAACATAACATCGCCGATCACCAAAATACTAGCCCGTTTAAAATCAGGGAGAGTGATTTTCATCCATACTCCAATTACAAATAAATTACCGCAATCAAGATTGCTACCAATAGTAACATAGCCCAACTCTATCAATCATACTAAAAGTATGGCGAGTCAATGCTATTTTAACTTAACTAGCATAAAACCATTTTTGCCAACTAGGCAGAACTTTTTTACGTTGCTGTTCAAACTGAGAGACTAACACTTTACTGGGTAACGCCTGTAATGACAAATGATGCAAGGTATCTCGCATTTCAGTATAAATTGAGCGATCATTACCTATCATGCGCATTTTGATCATGGCATAACGTTCCCAGTCGCGCCCCTGCTTCTTATAATAATCTTCTAAAGCAGCAAAACTAAAAACTAATGGTCCACTATCACCAAACGGACGTAGACGCATATCAACGCGATAGACAAAACCATCTATCGTTTTTTGCGTTAATAGGCTAATTAATTTTTGGCCTAATCGGGTAAAAAAAACTGGCCATTGTCCATCTGACGACGACCCCCTTTGGGTAACTCCATTTTCAGGAAAGGCAAAAATCAAATCAACATCAGATGAAAAATTTAACTCTCCGCTGCCTAACTTACCCATAGCAAGGATCAACAATGGTTGTGGTTGCCCTAGTTTATCACAAGGTGTTCCCCAACTATGACAATACTGGACATACAACCAATCTCTCGCAGCGATGATTAACGTTTCGGCAAGCACACTCAGATGCTGCAATATTTGCGGTGTACTATCCTTATGTAATATCTGTAGCCACGCTATTCTAATCAGCATTTGATGGCGAAATGGCCTTAGGATCCGCTTCAACCCTTCCTCGGCAGTTATATTGGCCAGCTGTTCGATTAACCATTGATGATAATGTTGCCATTCGCCTATTTGCGGTGGTTGTTGACGTATAACCGCCCACCAAGCAGGATGGTTTTTGATCTGCAAGTAGGCAAAATCACTTAAGGCAAAAAATATTTTTTCCTGTGACGATAGAGGTAAACGTTCAGGCGCATAACACTGAAAATCATCTACCACCCTTTGCGCCTGCTGAACCAAGATTGATGGCAGCAATTTCATAAAATACCTTTCATTAGGATAGTGTTAAAGTCGTAAGCCATTGGGTAAAAGCAAGTTTGCAACGCAACCAATCCGCACTGTAACAGAGTTGCTGAGGTTGAATATCCGCAGTAGCCAATAATGCAGTTATTTTTTTAATGGCAATGCTTGAATAAAATGGGGAATAGAATAAGAATAATGGACTAAAAATGTCTGTATCAATACCAGCAAATGACTCAAATTTTTCTTTGCTTGTGGCTGATTAGCTAACCAACACTCTTCATAATGCTGCCTATACGCTAATAACTGGTTTAGGCCCTGTTCAATCGGCATAGTATTCCAGTTACAGTGTGGCAAAAAGTATTTAAGTATCATATAGTCATAGTCGCTATGTTCAACTAACGAATAGCCTCGTTCAGCCTTGCTTTTATTTGCTAAACGCAACCCTTCAATGTTAACAAACTCTTTTGCAAACGCTAACAGCCCGATCAATGTGCCCTTTTTTAGTTCCAGTTCAATTTCCATAATTGGTTTTTTTCTGGCACCGGCATAAATGCTACCTTGATCCAATACAATTTCAATTTCACTCCCCTGATAAGTAACAATCCATTTTCACGAGAAAAATCAGTATAGAACAAGGTTGTTAACTGTGACTGTAAACGAGCAACATTGATATTTTTTGGCCATATTTCGCGTGGAAATGCCAAAAGATTCAGCTCAGGTTTATTAATTTCCACATTGTATTCAGGCCGTTGATGTAAACCACCAATAACCTTACCGGCGGTTTTTATCGTCATTTCATAACGACCATCACAACCGCGGATCCTTAACCCCATATCCCAGCGACGTAATTGATGATCCACTGTTTCAAAATAGATATTTGACAGTTTATGTAAGGAGAAATGTGTATAGCGAAAACATATTATTTTTTCACGGATCCGCTTAATAGCTTCCGGGCGAACAGATAATTTTAATTCAATTTCTAGCTGACGCATATTTAATCCAGATTTTCTGATATTTATCCCCCGAAGGATAAACATTTCTATTTTTATTTATACTGTCTAGACGCATACTTAATGTAGATTGTTATTTTTTCTATTTACTCTGTCGCTGATTAAAAACGGACAGTTTCATGACTAACGATAGAAAGGAGCTTTAAGTTTAACATAAATAAGCCAGAAAACAGCAGCCAAAGCGTGATTCATTTTTCCTTGCTAACAGTAAAAAATTTTTTCTAAAAACAAACAATTCTAATATTAATTAAGTCTATATTAATAACTAAACACCAGAAAAATAACCAACAAAGAATTTTATTCTATGGTTTTTACCTGAAAATAATAAAAAATGAAATATTATTAATAATGGCAAATCAATTAAAAGAATTATTATTTTACCTTTTTAGATTTGCATCAATACATTTAACGCATTAGTATCAGCTAATAGCACTTTTTTTCACAGTTTGAAGATAGTTGAATACAATGAGAAAATTTCCTTTATTTATCTTAGCATTGATAGGATTTAACCTGCCAATGACGACTCAAGCAGAAGAAACGCTTTATGTTTCTGATGAACTCCCTACCTTTATCCATCGAGGACCTGGAACCGATTATCGCATTATTGGTAGCCTAAAAAGCGGTGATCAAGTTCAATTATTAAACACAGATGCTGAAACCGGCTACGCCCAAATTCGTGATTATAAAGGACGAGTTGCTTGGTTACCCAAAAATCAACTCAGCAAAACACCCAGTGTAAAAGCACATATTCCCTTACTTGAAAAGGAAAATCAAGAATTACGTGAAAAATTGACCAGCATTGATAGTAACTGGAATAATCAAACCAGTGACATGCAAAGCAAAGTGGCAGCCAGTGATCAAACTATTGCTAATCTAACCGCAGAAAATGAAAAACTGAAAAATGAGTTAATTCGCTCAGGAAAAAAATTAGAGATTGCACAAATCAATCTTGATAATAATCGCCGTGAGCTCATTTTACAGTGGTTTATGTATGGCGGTGGCGTTGCCGGTGCAGGTTTAATTTTTGGTTTATTATTACCTCATCTCATCCCTCGACGTAAAAAATATAATGAACGCTGGATGAATTAAAAAAATACCATGCAGATTTATCTTGTTGGTGGCGCAGTAAGAGATCAGCTATTAGGGTTGCCTGTTTCTGATCGTGACTGGGTAGTGGTCGGAACTAGCCCAAATGATTTAATCAAATTAGGTTTCCAGCAAATAGGTAAGGATTTTCCCGTTTTTCTCCATCCAAAAACACGTGAAGAGTATGCCCTGGCTCGTACAGAACGCAAAACGGGTGTAGGCTATACCGGTTTTTCTTGCTATGCCGCACCTGATGTCACGATAGAAGAGGATCTGTTACGTCGAGATTTGACCATCAATGCGATTGCGCAAACTGAAGATGGCCAACTGATTGATCCCTACCATGGTGAACGGGATATAAAAAATCGCCTATTACGCCACGTTTCCGCTGCTTTTGCCGAAGATCCTTTGCGAATACTCAGAGTGGCACGTTTTGCTGCTCGGCTAGCTAACCAAAAATTTACTATTGCCAATGAAACACAATCGTTGATGAAAAAAATGGTTTTTAATCATGAGGTTAGTAAAATTAGCGCAGAAAGAGTGTGGGGAGAAACGGAAAAAGCACTACAATCATTATCGCCTGAAATCTATTTTCGTGTCTTATATGATTGTGGCGCGCTAGCTATTCTTTTTCCTGAAATTAATCAATTATTTGGCACACCCGCAGCGGCAAAATCACATCCCGAAATAGATACCGGAATACATACGCTTTTAACATTAAAGGTAGCGGCCTCATTAACTGACAATGTCGAAACTCGCTTCGCCGCTCTCTGCCATGACTTTGGTAAAGCGCTGACCCCATCTGAACAATGTCCCGCTCATGACGATTATGTTAGCAAAGGTATTTCGCTAATTGAGGCTATGTGCAATCGACTACGTATTCCTAATAGAATGAAAGAGTTAGCTAAATTAGTGGCTCGTTTTCATCAACAAATCCACCAAATTCATCAGTTAACACCAGAAACTGTTATTAATCTATTTAATAAATTAGATAGTTGGCGCAAGCCGGAGCGTATCAATCAATTGGTCATCGCCTGTGAAGCAGATGCCCGCGGCCGGATAGGGCGAGAGCATATCACTTATCCACAAGCTAAATTTGTTATTGAAGCATTTAAGACTGTACAACAAGTATCAAGCAAAGATCTTATTGAGCAGGGTATAAAAGGTATCGCGATCAGGGATGAACTTAACCAAAAACGTATCCAGACATTAACTGACTGGTGGCAGCAACAAACCATTTTACCGATTTAAGCTAACCTAAACAGATTTTGTCCGCTCTATAATCACAGCAACCTGTTTAGCCTGCGCCACCGCACCTGGCTTACAAACTTTAACGCGGACCCAACAACTATTGAACTGATTTAAAATGATATCAGCAATCTCCTGCGCAACCCGTTCTATCAATGCAAATTTTTGTGTTTCTATATGATTAATTACCACTTGGCTAACCTGCGCATAATCTAAACAATTTTCCACTTGATCACTTTTGGCTGCCTGCTGATTATCCCATCCCATCTCAATATCGAGCAACAATTTCTGTTGGATCGTTTGTTCCCAATCATAAGAACCAATGGTTGTGAATACTGATAACTGTTCAATAAATATAATGTCCATTTAACCTTCTCTAATTTTTTAATTGCGATAAATAATCGCTTTCCAGATACTTCTCTATTATCATTGACAAAAATGGCCAAATGATCACACATTTTAGTAAAATTTGCGGCAATAATAGGAGATTAACGACTATCATGCTGGCAGATTTTGCCCAAAAAACCAAAAAGTTGAAAAATAATTCACTATAACTAAAAAATAAATTTAGCAAAGATATTCCTTAGTTTTACTAAAAACTATACTGTATATTTTATTAATGATCTGATATCCCTATGATCTTTAAAACACGGCATGCAAATAATACTTCGATAAAATACATGTATTATTAATACGTTAAGTTAAAAAGGTCTTGATTATTTGGAGTAATAATATGAGTGCAATCGCACTTGGCATGATTATCTTCGCTTATCTCTGTGGTTCAATCTCCAGCGCCGACTTGATCTGCCGATTGATAGGTCTTCCTGATCCCAGACGCCATGGTTCCGAGAATCCTGGTGCAACCAACGTGTTACGCATTGGTGGAAAAGCGGCTGCTTTAGCCGTGCTCATTTGCGACATCCTAAAAGGGATGATCCCAGTATGGCTAGCCTATTATTTAAATATTCCTCCTTTTTACCTTGGAATTATTGCCATTGCCGCCTGTTTGGGCCATATTTACCCCATTTTCTTTCGTTTTAAAGGTGGAAAAGGCGTTGCTACTGCTTTTGGATCAATTGTTGCCATTGGCTGGGGGTTATCTGGCGTTGTCGCAGGTACCTGGCTACTGACTGTACTACTCAGTGGATATTCATCATTAGGAGCTATTGTCACTGCTCTATTAGCTCCCTTCTATGTTTGGTGGTTTAAACCGGAATTCACCTTCCCGGTTGCGATGCTTTCATGTCTCATACTCTTTCGCCATCATGATAACATTCAGCATCTGTGGAGAGGCCAAGAAAGCCGTATATGGCAAAAAATGAAGAAAAAAAGCGAAAAAACAAATAAAGAACTGATTCAAGCCACTAAAAAGCAAGAAAAAAATGATTAACTACTGATTACTGTGTTAATTTTTAGACTTTAAGTCGATTTATGCACAGTTGTTGTTGCTAACGGTGATAAATCTGCTAGTGGCCAACGTGCTTTCACGGTGATATCCAGGCTATTACTTACGCCATTTTTTAAACGGATCATGCCGACCAGCGCTATCATTGCGCCATTATCAGTACAAAATTCTGGTCGAGCATAAAAAACCTGGCCGCCAATTTTTGTTATCGATTCTGCCATTTTTAGCCGTAAGGTACGATTTGCGCTTACACCACCTGCTATAACCAAACGCTTAGAACCCGTTTGTCCTAAAGCACGTTTACATTTGATCACTAATGTATCCACAACAGCATCTTCAAATGCCCGAGCAATATCAGCAGCGGTTTGTTGATCCATACTATTATTACGAATGGTATTGGCAGCAAAAGTTTTTAACCCTGAGAAACTAAAATCCAGTCCCGGGCGGTCTGTCATCGGACGAGGAAATACAAAACGGCCAGCCTGTCCCTGCCCTGCCATCAATGAGAGTGCTGGTCCGCCCGGATAATCCAAACCTAATAATTTTGCTGTCTTATCAAAAGCTTCACCCGCAGCATCATCAATTGATTCGCCTAATAACTGATATTGACCAATCGCTATTACATTAATTAACTGAGTATGCCCACCAGAGACCAATAATGCTACAAAAGGGAATTCAGGACTATTTTCTTCCAACATTAGCGCCAGTAGATGCCCTTCCATGTGATGAATAGGAATAGCCGGCACTCGCCAAGCAAATGCTAATGAACGCCCGATTGTTGCTCCCACCAATAAAGCACCGATCAAACCAGGACCCGTGGTATAAGCAACCGCATCAATATCACCAGCAGTTGAATCCGCTTGTTGTAGTGCCGCTTTAATTAAAGGAATTGTTTTACGAATATGATCGCGAGAAGCTAATTCAGGCACCACTCCGCCATAATCGGCATGCAATTTTACCTGGCTATATAATTGATTGGCTAATAAACCTAATTGATCATCATAAATCGCGATACCCGTTTCATCGCAAGATGTTTCTATACCTAAAACACGCATATATTACTCACCACCTTCGCTAATAGCTCAAGTTTATCACTATTTATGTAAAAAAGGTGCAACTTCTCAGCAAATAAATAACTGTCTATCTGAATTAAATCGGTTATAATTAATATAAATAATTTGTAGGGCTTATTCATCATCATCTAGACTATGCCAACTATTTTGTTATTAAAAATAAATAATTGGGTGATTTTGTGCGTTTCCTTTTTATACAGCACTTTACAAAGCCCTACACATTGAAGTAAAATTCCGCACCATTTTAAAGACAGCTGGCTATGATATTGCTAGCAAAAAGCGATTTTTTTGAGGTGAAAGGCACATGCCGGTAATTAAAGTACGTGAAAACGAGCCATTTGACGTAGCACTACGTCGTTTTAAGCGTTCTTGCGAAAAAGCAGGAATATTAGCTGAAGTGCGCCGTCGTGAGTTCTATGAGAAACCAACGACTGTACGTAAACGTGAAAAAGCATCAGCAGTAAAGCGCCACGCTAAAAAATTGGCTCGCGAGAACGCACGTCGTACTCGTTTGTACTAATTGATACGGTTCAACAATCGTAACAATTCGACAGCAGTGATTAAGTGATTACAAGAAGGCCGTGCTTTCTAACAGGAAGCACGGCTTGTTATCTTTCATCAATGAAGAGTTTATGGCTGGACGAATCCCGCGTACATTTATCAATGATTTATTGGCCAGAACCGATATCGTCGATCTTATTGATACAAAAGTGCCGCTAAAAAAGCAAGGCAAAAACCATCACGCGTGTTGTCCATTTCATAATGAAAAAACGCCCTCATTTACAGTTAATGGCGATAAACAATTTTATCACTGTTTTGGCTGTGGCGCTCATGGTAATGCCATTGATTTTTTGATGAACTATGACAAGCTTGATTTTGTCGAAACGATTGAAGAACTGGCTACCATGCACGGACTGGAAATTCCTTATGAAACCGGCAATAGTTCAAACCAAATAGAGCGGCATCAGCGACAAAATCTTTATCAATTAATGGATGAAATTAATCAATTTTATCAACATTTATTGAATAAATTAGACTCACAGAGTGCAAAACAATATTTAATACAGCGCGGCTTAAGTGATGAAGTTATTTATCGCTTTTCTATCGGTTTTGCCCCAAGCGGCTGGGACAACCTACTCAAGCATTTCGCTAAACACGCTGATAGCCATAAACAGCTAGATGCTGCTGGTATGTTAGTTACCAATAATAATGGCCGCACTTACGATCGCTTTCGTGAACGTATAATGTTTCCAATCCGAGATCGTAGAGGGCGTGTTGTGGCATTTGGTGGCCGCGTTTTAGATGACACATTACCAAAATATCTCAATTCACCAGAAACTGAGATTTTTCATAAAGGCCGTAAATTATACGGCTTATATGAAGCAACACAAAATAATCTGGCACTTTCTAAACTATTAGTTGTCGAAGGTTATATGGATGTTGTCGCTCTGGCGCAATTTGGTATTAATTATGCCGTAGCGTCATTAGGTACATCAACCACGGCAGAGCATATCCAGTTACTTTTTCGGACAACAGATACGGTTATTTGTTGTTATGATGGGGATAAAGCAGGTCGCGAAGCCGCATGGCGAACGCTTGAAACGGCACTTCCCTATTTGAGTGATGGCCGCCAACTACAATTTATGTTTTTACCTGATGGCGAGGATCCTGATTCACTAATACGTAAAGAAGGTAAAACAAATTTTGAACAACGGATGGATAAATCCCACTCTTTGTCTACATTTTTGTTTGATACATTGGTTGCACAAGTTGATTTAAGCAGTCATGAAGGTAAAGCAAAATTCAATCGTCTTGCTTTCCCTTTAATTAAAAAAGTGCCTGGTGATACTTTACAGTTATATTTGGCACAAGAATTAGGTAATTTTATTGGTATTCCTGATACTTCGCGTATTTTTGCCATGATCGAAAAAGGATCGACGGAAAAAACAAATTATCAGAGACCAAAAATTAAACCGACAACAATGCGAATATTGATCGCATTATTGGTACAAAATCCAAATTTTGTCAGCCTAATTCCTACTCTTGATGGAATTAAGCACTCACAATTACCAGGATTAGCGCTGTTTTTAGAGTTAGTTGAACTTTGTCAATCTCATCCTGACATAAATACTGGTCAATTATTGGAATGCTATCGTAATAATAAATTTGTTAAACAACTTGAAAAACTGGCAACTTGGAACGATATAGAGATAGAAGAGATAGCGGAAAAAATGTTCAAGGATGCGTTGGAGCATTTATTTATTACCGCGCTTGATGAAAGGTTCGCATTTCTGATGGCAAAAGAGCGAACAGAAGGCTTAACCAGTGAAGAACGTGAAGAAGTTCGTTTGATTACTGTTGCAAGAATAAAATAGTAATCTTGAAAAAGTAAAAAACATCTGGCTTAAGTGCCGTATAACGTAGGGCAAGCGCCTATAAGTTGCCATGATGTAAAGGGCATGGCACATAAAATAATTAAATTCCCTTTCATTTTATTGTTGGCTGACTTGTTTTCGCCGACCAACACCAACCCAAATTATGAAGTGTGGATACCGTCTTATGGAGCAAAACCCGCAGTCACAGCTGAAGCTACTAGTTACCAAAGGTAAAGAGCAAGGCTACCTGACCTATGCTGAGGTCAACGACCATCTGCCGGAAGATATCGTCGATTCAGATCAGATCGAAGATATCATCCAAATGATTAATGATATGGGCATTCAAGTGATGGAAGAAGCGCCTGATGCCGACGATCTTATTCTGGCAGAAACCGCCACTGATACTGACGATGATGCTGTTGAGGCTGCTGCCCAGGTATTGTCCAGTGTTGAAAGTGAAATAGGCCGCACAACAGATCCTGTGCGGATGTATATGCGTGAAATGGGCACCGTAGAACTACTGACCCGTGAAGGTGAAATTAATATCGCTAAACGCATCGAAGATGGCATTAATCAGGTTCAGTGTTCTGTTGCTGAATATCCTGAGGCTATCGCTTATCTATTAGACCAATACGAACGTGTTGAAAAAAGTGAAACCCGCCTATCTGATATTATTACCGGCTTCGTTGATCCAAACGCTGAAGAGGATTTAGCACCGACAGCAACACATATCGGTTCAGTATTACCGGAAGAAGCCTTAAATGATGACGAAGATAAAGATAAAGACGAAGACGACGATAGTGACGACAGTGATGAAAACAATGTCGATCCAGAACTCGCTCGACAGAAATTTTCAGAACTTCGTGAGCAATATGAACGTACGTCCATTGAAATCCAAAAAAGTGGCCGTAACCATGCTAACTCAGTAGCAGAAATCGAGCAGTTGTCCGAGATTTTCAAACAGTTCCGTTTAGTACCAAAACAGTTTGATTATTTAGTGAACAATATGCGTGATATGATGGAACGTGTTCGTTCTCAAGAGCGTCTCATCATGAAACTCTGTATTGAACAATGCAAAATGCCAAAGAAAAACTTCATTACCCTATTCTCAGGTAATGAAACCAATGGTAATTGGTTAGCTGCTGCAAAAGCAATGAATAAACCCTGGTCTGAAAAATTAGTTGAAGTCGAAGAAGAGATACAACGCTCGTTGCAAAAACTACAACAAATTGAAGAAGAGACTGGTTTAACCATTGAACAGGTTAAAGATATTAACCGCCGTATGTCTATTGGTGAAGCAAAAGCGCGTCGAGCGAAAAAAGAGATGGTTGAAGCTAACTTACGGTTAGTTATCTCTATTGCTAAAAAATATACCAATCGTGGCCTTCAATTCCTTGATCTGATCCAGGAAGGTAACATTGGTCTAATGAAAGCGGTTGATAAATTTGAATATCGTCGTGGCTATAAGTTTTCAACTTATGCAACCTGGTGGATCCGACAGGCGATCACCCGTTCAATTGCTGATCAGGCGCGCACAATCCGTATTCCAGTGCACATGATCGAAACGATCAACAAGCTGAACCGCATTTCTCGCCAAATGTTACAGGAAATGGGACGTGAACCCTCACCTGAAGAATTGGCAGAACGCATGTTAATGCCTGAGGATAAAATCCGTAAAGTACTAAAAATTGCCAAAGAGCCTATTTCGATGGAAACACCTATTGGCGATGATGAAGATTCACATCTTGGTGATTTCATTGAAGATACTACCCTAGAGTTACCGTTAGACTCTGCTACCTCGGAAAGTCTAAGATCAGCTACCCACGAAGTTCTAGCTGGCTTAACGACCCGTGAAGCAAAAGTTCTGCGCATGCGCTTTGGTGTTGATATGAATACGGATCACACGCTAGAGGAAGTGGGTAAACAGTTTGATGTTACTCGCGAGCGGATCCGACAAATAGAAGCAAAAGCGTTACGTAAACTGCGCCATCCAAGTCGTTCAGAAGTATTACGTAGTTTCCTGGATGAATAACGCTTATTGATCTTTAGCGTAATAAAAAGCACCTCTAGATAGGTGCTTTTTATTGATAGTTATGTTAACTCAGCAGATCATTAGTAAAAGTTTTAGCCTCTGTAATTAGATAACATTGTAAAAACGCTAACAAAATGTTGCCTAAACACCCTCGATTCAATTTCCAATCTGATATTTAGTTATCATCAATATTAATTATTGCCAGTTATAGAGCAGAAATGGTTGTTTTAATTGCACTGATGTCGTCAATAATTGTCGCCACCACTAGCTGCTGACCTTTAGTGGTAAATCCGTTGCCTACAAAGACAAGCTAAAATTTGGTGGCCCCTGCTGGATTTGAACCAGCGACCAAGCGATTATGAGTCGCCTGCTCTAACCACTGAGCCAAGGGGCCTAAGTGGGATGCATTATACGTGCTGTTTTAGTGCGGGTCTAGTCTTCATAAATCATACGCTTGTTTTATAAACAAAATCAGTAAAATTAATGATTCTGCTGTGTGTAATTTATTTATTAACTATTTCAGTTTAAATTCATGGCCAATAACTGAACAAAAATAACTTATTGATAAATTTGCATTCAAAAGTTAACAGCCAAGTTATGGATGAAATATAAACTACTCATTAGGAAATCTGCAAAAGTCTATTGATAGGGTTTAAGTATTGATAATAGGTTATGAGCATAATTGATGTTGAATAACATCAAGAAAATAAATATGAATATTAAAAAGCTTATACGCCTTATCTTATAAGAAATAACAATCTGGATAAAATAAATAATCTAATTAATATAAATTATTGTATGGTATTATTATGTTGAATTTAAAGAAAACATTAGAAAAATTATATAGTATAAATTCGATATATCTGATTATATATCAATACTAATAACATATTCAGTAATATTAATATATATCTATTGTTGTAATACCATTAATCAAAAATAAGCCAATTGCGTTTATTTTAAATTTAATACTATTAGGGAAATAGGAAGTATAGCATATATAAATATGGATACCAATCGTTGTTCAATGTTTACTAATTACGCAATAAATATTAACCCGATAGAAGGAAAAAAATTAGCGACGTCACCGAAAGGCTTACTTGAACATATTATAAACTTTTTTACCCTAGGCGGGGTGGAAAGAAAATTATCTAAACAATACGATAATTTCATGCAAACAATGACCACCGCACTAGAAGAAAAAATTGCCAATTCAAATTGTTATCATATTCCTAAAGAACTCAAATTTAATTTTGATGGTTTGCACGGTAGCTATTAAACCCTCTGAATATTATTCAGACAAACTATCTGTTACCGTTGAAGGACAGACAGGAGAGAGTTTTACTTCAGATATTGATGTAAAAGGATTTAAAAATACCGCCACGTTAATGTTATTAAATAACAGGATTGATCCAAACATATTTATAAAGGAAGGAAAGATTCATTTATTAAATACCGATCTATCTGCCAGAATTTTAGAAGGAATTGATTTAAGCGGGGCATATTTTCCAAATGTAAATCTAAACGGAACAGACTTATCCGGCGCAAATCTGCAAAACACAAATATTATAAATACAACATTTGATAATGCAAAATTAGATTCAACATTGTTAGAAAGAGCCTCTATAGCTGGCGCTAATTTTGATCACGCAACACTTACTCGCGTAAACATGGTCGATACAACCATTCAAAACACGACATTCAATCATGCAGTATTAGACTCAGCATTGTTAGTAAGAGCTACCATAGCGGGCACTAATCTGGATAACGATTAATTAAGGCTGACTTGAGTAATGCAAAACTGGCCAGATTAAGACTACCTAACGGAGAAATTAAAGCCACTACATTAAAAAATGCATGTCTAGATTCAGCATCGTTAAATAACGCGACTTTAGATTCAATTGATTCACAAGGAGCATCATTTTGTAAAGCCTATTTAAATCAATCGTATATCTTTCATTCTAAATTTAACAATGCAAATTTCGATTATACGTCATTGAACGAAGTAAACATAAAACGCAGTACTTTTCAAAAAGCAATATTTACTGAAGCCAATTTAAGCCAATCAAACATAAGACTGTCTAATTTATCTGACACAAATATGCAGGATGCAAAATTAAATGACACCGATTTTCTCGGTTCAGCTTTTACCTTAGCCAATATGAGCAGAACTGATCTAACAAAGGCAAAAATGTTTTTTGTAAATATGACTGGAGCGGCGCTAAATAACGCAAATCTATATCAAGCAGATTTAAACAATACGACTCTAAAAAACCAGTCTAAAAGAGGCTATTCTAATTGAAGCAAAGCTTAATAATGCAGATCTTGTAGCCGCTGTTCTGGAAAAAGCAAACCTATCAGAAGCAGTACTTGACAATGCCGATTTAAGTTTTGCTGATTTATATCAAGCTACCTTAAAAAGTGTTAGTTTAAAAAATACATGTTTAACTGGATGATCTATATTAAAAGAAACAAATATCGCTGACGCTAATTTAATGCAAGCAGATTTTACTCCGGGCATTTCATTACAAGGAATTGTTGTTCCTAAAGAAAAATTAACAGAAGCAAAGTTAGCGGCAGCTATTTTTTTACAAAAAATAAATATTAACGAACTAAAGATCACCGAAGAAAATATAACAGCTACCTTGTCACAAAAAACAGATGCCGTGGCAGGATATTTAGCAGCGGCTATCTTATTAATAAAAGAAATAACATTGATTTAAATAACATAACGCTCACTAATGCAAGTCTCATTAAAGCAAAATCAGCAGACACTGCTTTATTACAAACAAATATCACTAAAAGCAGCCTAGAAAATGCGATCTTATTACAAAAAACAAATCTTTCTGCTGCAATTTTAATCAACGCTAACTTAGAAAAGCAGATTTCACTGATGCAGATTTAACCCAAGCTAACTGTCAAAAAGCTAAATTCAGTAAAGCAAATTTAGCAGGAACAAATTTTGCTGAAGCAACCCTATAGGATACAAAGTTTTCTAAAAATGATACAAAAAGAGAATTTCTGGCAGACATTAATATAGCTACCAAAAAGATTGAAGAGAAAGCAAAAAAATAAAAAACAAGTTCAATAAACTACTCCATTGAAAACAGGTAAATCTTATGGTTATAAAACACAATATATTCGCAATCATTAAATAAAATTACTGCTAACTTTTTTATGGTAACTCAAAATTGGCAGGCAAACGGCTACGCCCTATTATTACGCTTAGTGATACCTATCAATAAACAAAAAAGCCCACATCAAGTGGGCTAAATGATAAACAGAAGATTTAACTCATCACAGATGGAGAATTCTGTAGGTAATTATTTTAACTAGAATCAATTCTCGCCATCCAGTTCCGTCCCATCACACTAGGTAATTTTGCCAAATAATTTATAGATACTTTAGCCAAATTAAATCCTTGCGGCGCGTCTTAAACTGGCTAAACAGCTTCACAAACGGATAAAAAAGTATCGCTAATATGATGGTCACTAACCAGATCATAGCAACATGATCAAAACCAAAATACTCACCTTGATTTGTTCCCCAAATAGCCACCGCGATCAAATAGAGAAATTTCAATACATAAAGATGCAAAATATAAAAAAACATCGGTACTGAACCATAGGTTGCTAAGGGTTTTAACCATGGTAAATTTTGTTTTATCTCAAGTAACCGAAGCAGTAGTAAGCCAATACCCAGCGTCAACATAATGAATAATAAAGAGGTCGGATATTTGGTAATATTCAAAAAACTCATCACGGTATCCAGCCAAGAGCCCGCTAATATCGATGGTTTATCACCATAGATATTAATTATTCTTAAACAAATAAAACCAACTAACAGGCCAACACCTCAGCAATTTAGTTTCTTTAATCGCTGTTGCTAATTACAACTTTCTGTAAACCATGAACCAGCCAAATAACCAAATATAATTAAATCAATCCATGGTAGTATTGGATAAGATGTACGCGCTTTGATACTGTCAGTAATCTCAATCCATCCTCTATCATGCAGTATTGCCCAAGGAATATGCATAAAATGATCGGTTGGGAAATGCAATGTATCTAATAGATTATGACCCGCAATCAATAAAACCGTCAGTACTACCAGCAGCCATCTTGGTAACCAAAATAAAATTGCTAAGGCAATCATCGAAAACCCAATCGCCCATATAACCTGCAGAAAAATTTTTGCCGGCGGTAATTGAAAAGTCCAAGCAAAATTGATCAACGTGAGCTCAAGGATGATAAGAAATAACCCGCGTTTAAATAAAAATTGACTAGTGGCTAACTGGGAATATGTTTTTTTACTTCCATATCAATAAGCCGATAAACCGGTCAAAAAAATAAAAACCGGCGCACAAAGATGAGCAGTAAATCGACTAAAAAAAAGATCAGCCGGTGTTTCACCCGCTATCATTGGATCAGGGACCTGCATATGAAGGAAAAATATTTCTCGCACATGATCTAATAACATTAAAAGCATGACAATGCCTCTTACATGCATCGATCGATAATAATCGATTACTAACGTTGGACGGGCGAGTTATAGCGCAATTCATAGTAATGAAAACTCCCTGTGTGGCCTAGTTAAAATAAAAAATGCTTCATTAGTGATAAATAGCAAAATATTAATGTTATAATATAACATTATACTATCGGGTTAATTAATAAAAAACAATAACTATGTATCCCTGCACCAATAACAATTAATAATGCTGTCGCATCATTGTTTTTTTATTTAACTAAAAATAAACATTTTTATCACTTTTAATTAAAATGTAAAAATAATTAGTTAATAACATTAAGAAAAAATATTTACCAATTTATCACCTAATTAAACATTATATTTTACATATATTTAATTAATTATTAAAATTAGCCAAATTATCTTACTATTTAGTCTTCAACAAAAAAATAACTAAATGTCCAGACTACTATTTGATATTACACAGAAAAATATTGCTATATGCCGATTAAAGCAAAAATAAATACAAATAATTATCAACATTATTTTAATTTTAATTTTAATTTTAATTTTAATTTTAATTTTAATTTTAATTTTAATTTTAATTTTAATTTTAATTTTAATTAACAAAGTTGCATGATATTTCCCAAAATTAAAATATATATCACTAAAATTTAATTATTTTATTTTAATCTACTATTAAGATCACATTTTTATATCAATTAACTTACTTTCATTTTTTTATTTTGCCAACCTAGGCTTATATTTTTTCGCTTAGTAAATCAAAAAACATTTTATTCGTGAACAAACTCATAAAACAAAATTTACCATTAGATAAATATATCTGTTTTTATCTAAAGTTACATGCAAATTGAAACGATTCGGATTCGGCTTGCATAAAATAAAACCTAAAATAGCTTTTGTGGTTTGACTGTATAAAAACTGCAGCGTTTCACTCATTTATGTGAATAGGAGAAAACATGTTTGATGTGCCTAAAAAAGATATCCATTTAGCACAAATTGCCGATCATAAACAACATGCCATCGCACAAGTTGCCCAAGCATTGATCAATGCGGGTTACGTTACGCCAGATTATCTAATCGGTATGCAAAAAAGGGAAAATCAAGCGTCAACTTATTTAGGCAATGGTATTGCGATTCCTCATGGTACCGTAGAAACGCGCCATAATGTATTACAGACAGGTGTACAAGTATTTCAGTTTCCACAGGGCATAGATTGGGATAATGGCCACAAAGCTTATATTGTCATCGGCATCGCCGCTAAATCAGAGGAACATTTAACCTTATTACGACAACTGACACATATTCTAAGTGATGAAAATATTGCCAAGCGATTGGCAACCACGACATCAATAGACACAATATATAATATATTGCTTGCCCAAGAGTCAATTGATGACTTCATTTTCAACGCTTCCATGATCTCTTTAGATGTTGATACCGACCATATCATGACACTACAAGCGTTAAATATTAATCACTTACAGGATGCAAATGCCATCAATAATGATTTTATCGTTGATGTGATCACTAATCCACCGCTTTATTTAAGCCAAGGTATCTGGCTGAGTGATAGTAAAAAAGGTAATCTAAAAACAGCAATGGCCATTGCGCGCCCTAAAGAACCTTTATCTTATCAAGATCATCAACTTTGCCTACTTATCACGCTATCATGCAAAGATAATCTAGCTAATAATACTTTAAATCACCTGGCCAATTTATTGATTGATAAAAAAATAGCGAAATTGTTACAAGCACCAGATGCCGTACAAGTATTTAGCTTGCTGACGACTGAAACAAGCGAAGAAAAAGAGGCACTATCCGTGGAATTTACGTTAAACAATAAACATGGATTACATGCACACCCAAGTTCGCAATTAGTTAATACAATAAAAAAATTTAACAGCAAAGTCATTATTACTAATTTGGATGGGAGCGGAATTCCCGCCAATGGCCATAATATAATGAGTGTCATTAGATTAGTTGCACGTCAAAATCATCGTATCCAATTTAAGATCAGTGGCCCTGACGCCCAAGCAACCTTACATGCTATTGAACAGGTCATTAGCGCTAATATGGATGAGGAAATTGCATGAAAAGTAAGGTTGCTACCATTACATTAAATCCCACCTATGATTTAGTCGGTATGCTAGACAATATTGAAAAAGGTGCCGTCAACTTAGTTAAAACCCATGGATTATATCCAGCAGATAAAGGCATTAATGTTGCTAATACATTAAAAAATCTAAATATTAATGTCACTGTTGGTGGTTTTTTAGGGAAAGAAAATTTAACCGGTTTCCAACAGGATTTCAAGGAACGCGGGATCATAAATCGTTTTCATGTCATCGAAGGTAGAACTCGAATTAATGTCAAATTGACAGAAAAAAATAGTGTAGTCAGTGATTTTAATTTTTCCGGTTTTGAAGTCAACAAACAGGATTGGCAGCATTTTGCTCAAGATTCACTGAGCTGGTTAAGCCAATTCGATATGGTATGAGTAAGTGGTAGTTTACCCAAAGGTATCGATTTAGATAATTTTACTGACTGGATGAAACAGCTACGTGATTAATGTATGTGTGTCATATTTTATAGTAGCCGAGAAGCATTGATTGCTGGTTTAAAAGCCAATCCTTGATTGGTGAAACCAAATCGACATGAATTAGAAAGCTGGATTGGCCACCCCTTACCTAGCTATCAAGAAATTGCCAAAGCAGCACAGCAATTACGCACTCAATGCATTGCTCACCTTGTCATTTACTTAGGTGAAGAAGGGCAATGTGGGTCAACTCGTCCGGTGCCTGGTTAGCCACGCCACCGAAATGCCAGGTTGTTAGTACAGTTGGCGCAGGTGATGCCATGGTAGGCGGTTTAATCTATGGCTTAATGATGCAACAAACCAGTGAGCATACATTGCGTTTAGCAACCGCTATCAGTGCCATATCAGTCAACCAAGGCAATGTTAGGGGCATGGATCGGCAACAACTGACAAAAATGATGAACCGTGTTGAGCTGATCCCATTTCAAATATAAGGAATATCCTGATGAAAACAATTGCTATTATCCATTCACCCGAAATGCCACCAAGAACCTATCTTGCTAAGCAAATATTATGTCAGCAGATACAACAACAATCCTTAAAATTAACGGATAATATTGCAGAAGCTGAACTAATTATTGTTATTGGTGAAAATATATCTGATGAACGCCAATTAACTGGTAAAAAAGTTTTTTTTACTGATGAAGCACAGACAATATGTAAGTCAGAAAAAATTCTCTCTATAGCCAAAAAAGAAGCGATTATTGTGAACAAGGTCAATTTTAGCAACCCAGCGGCTGCAAAAAATTAGCGTGTTTTAACCGTGACTGCTTGTCCTACTGGAGTAGCTAATACTTTTATGGCAGCAGAAACCTTAGAAATTGAAGCTAAAAAGCGCGGCTGGCAAATCAAAGTAGAAACACGTGGTTCGGTAGGAACAGGCAATGAAATTAGCTCAGCAGAGATCAATGACGCCGATTTTATTATTGCTGCTACAGATATTGAAGTTGATTTAACGAAATTTGCCGGTAAACGTATTTATCACACCTCAACAAGTGCCACCTTAAAAAGAACAGCACAAGAAATGGATAATGCATTAACTAAAGCTGAATATTATCAACCTCACAAAGTAAAAAATAGCTCAGATAAATTAACTGAGAAAACCGCAACTCAAGGCGTCTATCGTCATCTACTTACTGGTGTTTCTTACATGTTACCCATGGTAGTAGCCGGTGGGCTTTGTATCGCTCTCTCTTTTATGTTTGGTTTAGATGCAGCCGAATAACCAGGCACATTAGCTGCTGCATTAATGCAAATTGGTAAACACGCTGCTTTATCCCTCATGGTACCGATTTTATCTGGTTATATAGCTTACTCGATTGCCGATAGAACTGGCTTAACGCCTGGATTAGTTGGTGGTATTGCCCGGTTTTTTGGCTGGCTATGTCGCCAAATTGCTCAATCAACACTTTCCATTACCTAAAAGTATGGCGTATCTAAAACCAATCTTAATCGTGCCATTGTTCGCCACATTAATAACTGGCTTAGTCATGATCTATATTATCGGTAATCCCGTTTCCTAGGTAATGACAGCTCTTACCGAATGGCTAACCAACATAGGTACAACTAATGCCGTGATCTTAGGTATTATTTTAGGTGCGATGATGTGTACAGATATGGGAGGCCAGTTAATAAAGCTTCTTATGCATTTGGTGTCGCGTTATTAAGTGCCCAAACTTATGGGCCTATGGCAGCCATTATGGCCGCGGGTATGGTGCCCCCTTTAGCCATGGGCCTTGCAACATTATTTGTTCGTCATAAATTTTAATCTAATGAACGTGAAGGCGGCAAAGCAGCGTTCATATTAGGTCTATGCTTTATTTCTGAAGGCTCTATTCCCTTTGCTGCTCGTGATCCGATGCGGGTATTACCTATCTGTATGCTCGGCGGGGCAATTACCGGTACATTATCGATGTATTTTCATGTAACACTAATGGCGCCGCATGGTGGGCTGTTTGTTATATTGATCCCTGGGGCGGTACAACCAATTATTGCTTATCTGTTAGCAATTATCAGTGGGACTTTAATCGGCGCAATATTATATGCGTACTTAAAAAGATCCGAAGTCGACGCTTCATTGAATAAAAAAATACTCAACTAATTATTTTGTCATTAACAAAAAATATATTGTTAATGACAAAAATAATCATTAATCGATATTCAAACTGAACGGAGAATATTGTAGTATCAATTTTACTTACTGGTTCAAGCTCTGTACTAATTTTAATGCCAAATGTCTTAAAATAAATTGATGTCTGACTGCTAACTAAATAGAGATCTCATGTATTTGATATTGATTGTCATTAGCAGCCAATTTACCATTCAACCAGCCACTCACTAACATATATACATGAGTTAAATCTTTATTTACTCATAAATCACTAAATTTAAATTCAGTAAAAATAATCCTATTCTATCAGCAATTAAATCATGTTGATTTACGCTAATATAGATAGATTATATTATTATAATATTTTCTTATTGCTGCCAAAAATAGCTAATTAAAGAGAAAAAATGCAATGAAAACAGAAGAATTCATGACATATCTAAATGCATTTTGGTCAGAGTTTAATTTACATCCAATATGGTTATTTACAATATTATTTAGCATCGCCATGAGCAAATCTACCGTTGTTTTATCTTCTTTTCTTCCACCGGCATCCGTTATGTTATTAACGGGTATTACTGCCAGTCTGCCAAAAATGAATATTAGTTTAGTTTGGTTGGCCATTACTTTAGGAGCAACCTCAGGTTCAATAATTTCCTACTATTTGGGTAATCAGATAACTACTAGAAAATTATTTAGTCGATTATTTAATCGCTATCAGTCAACTATTGATAATGCCCATAACAAGTTGCAAAACCAAGGAATGACGGTGTTATTTACCTCACGTTTTATTGCAGTATTAAGGTACATGATCCCATTAGTCGCCGGCATGTTATTAATGAATAGGACTAAAGTATACAGTATCTGTTTATTATCAGCAGCAATATGGGCAGCTGTATTTATTTTAATTGTTAAAGGCGCATTTACTATTATCGCACCAGAAACACTTATGTAAAATAAATGAAATGATTTAAGGTAGTAAAACAAAAAGTTAAGAATCTTTATAATATTTCGATTAAAAACCAGCTAATTTTTCTCCATTCATATTTCAAACAATCATATCTTTTACTTTATAATCAGATAAAAACAATATTTTCTTATTTTTCACGGTTAAAATTTAATTTTGTTAAATCTTAACTAAACAACTTTAAGAAAAAATTGTAATCAAGATAAGTAAATTTATAATCGCTGGCGTTCAACATTGTTGATTTGAAATACAATAAACGATTTCGTTATGGCGAGGCTACCTAACAAACAAAAGTTACTGCCGTACTTGCATGGCTGTGATTTTGATCTAGTACCAGTGTTAGATAAAGGATTATTAGTTGGTGCACTTAGCGAACGAGAAATTGATCGCAGATTGGAAGATGATGCAACCGAAGATGCTCAACTACAAGGTGGTAGTTTACCGTTAGATAAACCCTACCTTCAAATGACGCCTTTTGCTCTATGGAAAAAACGTAGTGTTTGGTTACTTTTACTGTTTATTGCGGGAGCTTATACCAGTACTGTCATTAAATCATTTGAAGATCAATTAGAGGCTGTAATTGCTTTAGCCTTCTTTATTCCACTATTGGTGGGAACAGCGGTACTCAGGTCACATCAACAATTGTACGTTCAATGGCAATTGGAGAGCTTTCAATTAATCACATATGGCAGATCTTGCGTAAAGAAATGTCAACTGCGGTACTAATCGCCATCACATTAGGAGCAGCTGGGATCCTGCGTGCTAGCTTTATGAATATCGGTTGGGATATTTGTATTGTTGTCAGTCTGTCACTAGTCTGTATTACTCTCTGGTCAGCAATTGTCTCCTCTGTTATTCCATTATTACTGAAAAGATGTGGTATTGATCCGGCGGTAGTTTCTGCACCATTTATCACAACACTTGTTGATGGTACTGGTCTGATTATTTACTTCGAAATTGCCAAAGTTGTCCTCAATATATAATAAACAACAGGCTCGGTTAGTTACCGAGCCTTTATTATTAAAATCTAAATATTTACCGATAAAAATTAGCGTAAAAATAACCTCCTGTTATTCCGTGGCTTATTCTAAAATTGTGATAGTTTTTTAAGATATCACTCTTCCATAATAGTTTAATGACATCGAAGTAAATTCCTATCTATTTTTTCATCAACATGCTGCTAATTAAAAACGTTTATACTGCAATGTTTTTACATTTTAATTTGCTAAATTGGTATCACTCTAATGAAATACCATTTAAAAATGAGCAAACCAGATAAAACCTAAATTAATGCTCAACAGCAAATAAAAAAGTTTGCTACTTCTCATCAACTCCGTTTGAATATCTATCTGAATTTTCCTGCATGCATGAAATAAAATTTTCAATTAAGGAAAATATTTATGAATAAAATTAACAGACAAAATCTAAAGTTCTTTACTTTTGGCTTAGCGCTACTCACCATGATGGGTATTTTAGGCGTTGATACTTATTTACCGTCTATTCCAGACATCGCAGCAGAATTTAATAAAAGTCTGTCATCAACCCAACTTTCAATTATGGTCTACACATTGGCAATCGGCTTAGGACAATTAACCTTTGGCCCGCTTTCCGATGCCATCGGTCGCCGCAAAATTATGTTAACTGGTGCGGCTATCTATGCAACCACCACCTTTATGTTAACACAAACAGATAATCTACCTGCTTTTCTTGTTATTCGTGTTATTCAAGGATTAAGTATTTCAATCACATTAGTCACCTCAGTCAGTGCGGTGCGTGATGTTTCGCGAGGTACAGTTGCCGCTCTCTGCTATATAGTATTATCATTACCATTGAAGGTTTTGTGCCTATTGCATCACCATTAATTGGTGGTTTCATCAATGATTTATGGGGGTGGCGTAGTATATTTGGCTTAATTTTTATCTACGCCCTGATCACGATTGTCTATGTTTTCTTTGCTTTTCCTGAAACATTAAAAGTAAAAAAACGGACAACTTTTTCCTGGCACAAAACCTGCAATATATATCAACATATTGCCTGCCAACCTAAATTCTATTTACCCTGTTTATCGCTCGGTTTATCTTTTTCATTAATTTATTGTTATGTTACTGCCGCACCTTTTATTTTTATGCTCAAATTTGGTGCAAGTGCCTCAATATTCGGTGTCTACTCTGCTATTATTGGCCTCTTCTTACTGGCCGGCGCATTTTTATCAAGTAAATTACTACGGAAATTTAGCGCCACAAAAATTTTATCCATTTGGCTAAGATCACTGCAAATATTGATAATTCTATTTATTCCAATATTTATCTACCAAAATAATACCATCACTTTTTTTGCATTCTTTGCCATCATTATGTTTACTGGTGGGTTATTTGAATCTCTATATACCTATTTAACAATGAGTAGCCAAAAAATAGTCTGGGAGCAACCTCAGCGTTAATGGGTTCAGCTTCTTTAGTTATTCCTTCTATAATCGGTGGGATAGGTAGTTTCTTAATTGAAATGAATTTATACCTATGGATGGTTTATATTTTAATTTTAGTGGCTAGCATGGCGTTAATGCTAACTAAACATAAGAAATTATAAATTTATGGCTCAGTTGAGTTTATCTTAACTGAGCAATTTGATTTTAAAATTCACCATGTGTTAGCTCGATCAATAACAAGATAAAAAACTTTTGCAAATAACACATTGATGCCAGCTGATTGTATCAACAGATAAAAACCACCATCATTGATCAACGATTAACATTATTTTATTTGCTAGTTTGCTGCTATATAGATTCGATTATAATAAAAGTTTTTTATGAAAGTATTTAGCCTTTATTTACTATATTTTCATATTTTAATTAAATAAAGAATCGTCATAATGCCATCCATAAACTCATTCCCTTCATCACCTCAATGGCTATTAACTACATCAGATCCTACCCAGCGCCAACAAGCCATCATTACTAATTGGTTACAATACGCCGTATTCGGTATGTCATCTGAAACATGGATGTTAAAACAGGTCAGTGATAACCGGAAGCCCGTATTTATTATCAACAACAGGTTATCAATCGCATCATGCCAACATTTATGCTGCAAACTGACGACCAGCAGCAACAGAAAACACTGGCCATTATGATGATAAATCAACCGGAATGGGGTTATCTGCATGCTGGCATGACATTACTAAATGAAAGTGGTGCTGAAATTAACAACATGAGTCTGGAAGATATCAGCAATAACGGTATGCTGCTAGCCGCGCTTTTGCAGGAACAACTTGTCCCGGCTGAATATAATCGATATTTCAAATTACCGGCCATGATCGGATCCATCACCAGCTAAACAGCGAAAATAGCTCACTAGCAACACCATTGGCAATGATGTCTGTTTATGACAGTTATTTTGATTATTTAAAACAATCTGGCCAAAATAATCCTTTTATCAAACTGATTACTTTGCTACAGAAATGGCAATCCCGGCCAGAGCTTGCCCGCCAACAATTAAAACAGCATGATATTGATGAAGGTTGGTTAAATGACTATTTGTATAAAAATCTAGAGGTTAAATATACCAATCGGCGAGGTGAGACACCATTATTACCCAATATCGATAATGTATTTAAAGATCAGAATCAACAAATTGCTCAGCTGACCGAACAGATAGAAAAGATCCTGCTACCTCAGTCCTTTAACTCACTTAGCAACGAAGAACAAATTTTTATTCAACAGTCTGATATTCAACTGATGGAGGTCAAATTTGATGCTACTGATAGTTTCAATAGTGTTCCGCTACCGCCATCTGCAAGACAAGGAATAAGGAATTCAGATGAATTTGTCACCCACGTACCTGAATCGATCGATATGCTAAAGTGTACATTTAACGGCAAATAACGGATGTATGCATTAACCACTAAACAAGGTATCGGCAATTATAAATTACATCGTGTCGACAATAATAAAAACGCCATTCTTGAGCTGTTTTATCATAATTGTAAAGCACGCGATGATGATTATAAATTAAAAACCTCTGTCATTTTGTGCTTAAAAACCGCCAATGATAAGCCAGACATGCTGATCGACAAGCTTATTAAGCGGCGGGGTGAAAAATTATGCGAAAAACTGCAACAGGTAGGTTATGAGGAAACAACCCGGCAAAAAGTGGAAGTTTTTATTTTAAGTCTGATTCCATTTTATACCATGATCACCTAGGCGAAAAAGGGCAATACTGACCAGGCTATTATGGCAGGCGCATTTGATCTGTTAGGTTTTTTTACCCTTTATTGGTAAAGGCGCGCAAGCTGGGGGCGGTTCAGTATAGCGATCGGAGAGGCTGCAATTAATGGCACACGAACCGCATTAAAGCAGGCGGCATTCAAGCAAACATTACGTGAAGGGGGCAAACAGTTTGTTAAATTTGGTATTCCTCATATAGCAAACCGTTTACCGGCTAAAACTTACTTAGACCTAGGGGTGAATTTTTTACGTGGTGCGGATCCCGGTTTCGAATTATTAATATCATGGAGAAGAAAAGGTATTAATGCCTTAAAAAACGCCGCGCAGCAAGCCCATCAGAAAGTTCGCGGATTAACCCCATTAATCAAAGCACTGGGGAAAAAAAAGTGCAAGATTTGCCGCATGAGCCGGTTAATCAGTTTAAAGTAGAGGTGGCTTATCGTCCTGATTTGGAAAAAGAGGTTCAGGTAGTTAAGATCGGTAAACAGCAAGGTAAAGACATTTGGGTGCAGATCAATCTGGAAACGAATACCCTTTTTGGCTGTAAATATCTTCGCAATTCGACAGGTGAGCTGAAATTAGCACCAGTGTCAATCCGCGAGCGGCTTTATCAACTAAAAACTCAAGGAATGGGCGGCAAACGGACGAATGAAGCCGCTAAAAATTGGCCACTTCAATCTGAAGTTTCCTCTTTCTACCAATCACAACAACAAAAACTGCAAGCATTAAGCACACAATTGGCAAAACGCCGGATTGGGAGCAAACTTAACTTATCAAGTGAAGACTTAAGTTACATGGATCTTACCCAAGTTTTTGGTGGCTACCATAACCTTGCTCACGCTAATTTACAAGCTAATAATCTAAGCAGATCTAATCTGAAAAACATTATCATCGTGGAAGCTAACCTAACAAAAGCGATAATGAACCAAACTCAGCTGGCTAATGCTAATCTACTCATGGCTAATCTAAATGAAGCACAATTAGCAGGGGCTAACTTAACTAAGGCTAATTGATGTAACACTAATTTAGTCAACTCTGCAATGAACGGAACTATACTGCAAGAAGCCTACTTAAATAATAGTAACTTGACTAATAGTGATTTGACTGGCGCCAATTTGGCGCAAGCTAAGATAGCGAACGCTAACTTGACTAACGCCAATCTGACCAAGGCTAATCTAACTGGTGTGATATTAGTTGATACTAACCTCAATGGTGTAAATTTCACTAGTGCCAATTTAACACAAGCCAAATTGAATGGCCTTACACTACGTGAGGCGATTTTTGATCAAGCTGACCTAACCCGGGCTAACCTTGCGAACAGCGATGTTAGCAACGCTAATCTGAGTAATACTATCCTAAAAGAGTTAACAATTAGTAACACTAATTTTGCCGGTGCTTCTTTGCACGATAGTTTTACCCTTCACCTGCCTGGAGAGTGGGATGAGGATAGCCTAGATGCACTACTTAATCATTTCAACAACCAAAGCAGTCTGCTAATAACTAGCCTTAATACGATTGATAACCGGTATAGTGAACTAAAAAACAAATTGGCTTTACAGCTCGTTCATTCCCTTGACCAGCCTGACATTAATCTCAGCCATGTCACTTTACCACTATTAGATATTTTTGGAAAACCACCGTTTATTAGCAATGAAGAAATTAGCAATTTTATCAATAAACTGATGGATAATTACCTGGCAAACCCCTCAACACAATTAATTAATATGCTGGAAGCGCGTCCTGATATTATTAATATTTTTCTCGATTATTTTAATCATCAACCGGAACTGATGGTTTCCCCCAATTTAATAGTAGCTTTATTCAAACTATATTAGCGGCTAGAACAGGATAAAATATTGATAGCAAAATCGCCACAATAGCTAACCAATTGTATGAACAATATCTACAACTTACTGAAATAAAACAACAACTAGCATATCAACAAATTAAAGAAATATTTGGCAATTATGATGGAAAGGCAAATTGGACAGAGAGCAATGCGCAACACTATCTGTTACTTTCACCGAAAAAGGCAGGTAGAACATTAGTGATTGCGGAAAATATTCTGACAAAAATGCTACATCCTGATCTGGAAACCAAGTGGAATAACATTTTTATTTTTCACGATGGCGAAAATTTAGGCCCGCAACAATTCAGTCTAGATGAATGCTTCAACCAAGATTTCCCGCTGTTTTTCTAGTCATTTTTCTTATAGCCAACACCAAGCAACATTCAATAAGCTGATTGAAATACTAAATTTAAGCGAACAGCTGGACACGCTATTCCTTAATGCCCAAAAATCCAATATTTCTAGCACTAAATTAGTTGATGAGGCGTCGCAACAGACATTAAAAGAGATTTTTACTCATGTGCTTGATTTTGAGCATGGCTATAGCTTAAAAGATAAAAATTATAGAACTATATAATTTGGCTAACAGTAGCGATTGAAATAAAGCTGAACATCTGCTGACTTTATCCGCTGTTTTTACCCGTTATTCATCCAGTGCTGTGTTTGGTACCGAATTGGATTCTCCCCTGATGCTAAGATATTATGCTTACGCCTTAATGGAAAAAGTCCATAAACTTGATCCCACGCTGATTGCGCAAATACCTTTAATAATTTGGAAGAATCGATTACTTGGCTGCGAAAATGCCTTTTCTTGCACTGCCGTTTTATATGATCTGATGATTAATTATGCAATAGAGCACTGTCATGATGTTTTGAAAAAAATTCAACGATCCGCCTGGCGATAAATGCCGCAAAAAACTTTATAATAGCCTAAAAAATGATTATTAACGGCCGCGAAAGACATAAAATATAATGAAAAATTTAAATTTTTTATACGATCCATTAATAATCATCTATAGTTAGGATCATATTCATGAAAGATAGATGTTCAAATAATATTGTCATCTAATCTAATAGGAGGTTATATGAAAAAATGCCTATCGCTGATTGTGTCATACTTATTGATGATAATCGCTTTTCTGTTAATATCATCGATTTCATTCTACTGCATATTTTTATTCGACTGGCATGACAAAGCCACCGGCTATTTATACCTTATTGGCGCGGTAATCGTATCGTTAATCCTGCTGTATTTATCTGATAAAATCAAATGCATTGCATGTCATCATAAACATGATCATATCTAGTTTGATGACACACACTGTTTTTTCTACCTCTTTTGTCTGTCTAGGCTAAATATTTTTAATATTATTGCATTAGAAAAAGAGGCAAGAAAAAACAGTAAAACTATTTTTCAAGTTCAAGACAATGAAATGCCATCCCAGTTCGAGCAGTTAATAACTCACCCCAAGCAACGCGTTGTTCATTACGCAATAAACAGACTCGTGTCTCTAACATCACCTTACCAGTCAAATTTTCGGCTGCTATGAGGGTATACAGTTGTGCTAATGGCAAATCGATGGTGCCAATCTGAGCTAAATAGGGTATTTGGTTAAATGTAACCGTCGGTCGGATTTCTTTTACCCATAATTGATTAACATCGGTTAATGTCACGATAGCCAATGGTTCATGCCACCATAATAATGCTTCGCCTTGCCGGATATCCACATCACCAGCTAACCAATAACCATGCTTATGACGAATATTTTCACAATCAGCAATAAAACCGGCTAACAATTTAACCGTCACTTGCACAGGTGGGGCTTGAAATGGCGTCCAATCGGCAAAAGCTGCCTGCCACTTTTCTGCTCCAATATTGACCACCACAAACTGACATTCGTCTACCGTAATAACGGGATAAATACCCTTGGGCAACCGGTAATTAATCGGCTGTTGGCTCAATTTTGCATTAACCGTTTCACCAAGCAAAGCAAACCAGGCTGCGCTAATGCAAGGAAACAAATCTTCAGTAACAAGCGTTGGATCAGCACTACCACTATAGGTTTGCAGCGCCTGCTGCCAATTAGAGTGGTCACACCAAATACCTGCCGAATCATTGGACAACCACGACCACCACTGACCATCCCCTTCAACATAAGCAAGCTGAATGCGACAATTACCTTTTGCCAAACCGGTCGTTAACCACTGGTAAAGCATTCGCTGTTCATTGTGCTCCATCTTCTATCTCCAAAGAGAGTAAAAAACCCCTTTTTGCTAATGTTGTTAGTTTTTTCGCTACCCGCATTAATGTAAGATGTTGAACAGAATTAGCCGGTTTTAACTGTAAATGTACCGTCCCCGGTTTTTGCCAATGAGCAATGATCACCATGCCCATCATCGGCCCATTCAGTAATCGATAAGTTAAACTATTACCATGACGCAATAAGTAAACATTATTTAATGTTGCTGAGCTATTGCTATAGGCGAGTGTATCTAACACCGAAGACCAACCAGACGTTGACGAAGCGTTATCAGACTGGTCAGTCATCAAAAAACGGTCAAAACGCCGTTTTAGTTCTGGATCAACCTCCTGCCGGCGTTGAATATTAGGCACCAGACTAGTGGTGACAATATTACGCTGGATCGCATTAGCCATTCATCACCTCTTTCAGTTTTTCTTGATTTTTAATCATTACCAGACGCTGTTTCGCTAGTTGCTCCTTTTGGCTCTCTAGTCCAACAATCGTCTCACGTAATTGATCGATACGCTCTTTTAGTGCTCGCTCTGCAAGATAAACTTCGCGCATAGATTGTTTAAATAACGCTAGTTGGTCACGGGAAATGGTCTCATTTGGTAATGAAGGCGTCGCTAAATCATGCCAAAATTTCATCCGTTGTTGTTCCAACTCAGTAATGGTTGCCTGTAGCGCTTGCTGCTCACGCTGAACTCGTTGCCTTTGAGATTGCAAGCTTATTTCTCGCTGCTGTCGTAATTGCAATAATTTTTTAATAATAACCTGCTCAGAGTCAGAAAATTGATTTTTCATATACGCTAAACCAGTTGGCTAAGATCTTCTATTGTCTGATCGAATGAAACTAACTCATCGTAACCTTGCCGAAGAAATTGATTAATTGGTTGATTTTTTTTAATGGCTTCATCGGTATCTTTATCTTGTCCTGATTGATATTCACCAACACGAATTAATAGTTGAACATCTTGAAAAAGTGCTCGCAATTGCCTTAAACGACGCGCATGCAGGCTATGTGCTTTACTAACAATATTATCCATAACTCGGCTAACACTGGCGTTCACATCAATAGCGGGAAAATGTCCTGCGGCAGCTAATTGGCGAGATAAAACAATATGTCCGTCTAAAATAGAACGAACCTCATCAGCGACAGGTTCATTCATATTGTCACCTTCCACCAACACGGTATAAATAGCACTAATACTACCAACCTTAGCCGAACCCGATCGCTCTAGTAAAGCGGCCATATGAACAAACACACTAGGTGGAAAGCCATTGGCAACCGGTGGTTCTCCGGCGGCTAAACCAATTTCCCGTGCCGCACGCGCAAAACGGGTCAATGAATCAACCATCAACAAAACCCGTTTACCTTGATCACGAAAATATTCAGCAATGGTGGTTGCTGTCAAAGAAGCTTTCATTCGCTCTAATGGCGGGCGATCAGAGGTGGCGACAACTAATATGGTTTTTTTTCTAGCTGAAGCCGGTAAATGGTTATCGAGAAATTCCCGCACTTCACGTCCACGTTCGCCAACCAAAGCCAATACGACCACATCGGCTTCACAACCTCGCGCTAACATACCAAGTAGCGTGCTTTTGCCACCACCTGCGGCGGCAAAAATACCGATCCTTTGCCCAACACCCAGCGTCAAAATACCATCTATCGCTTTGATGCCGGTTGGCAAAACTTCACTAATTAACTGACGTGTTAAGGGATCAGGAGCCGAGTTATGATTACTACGCCATTCACCCGCGTTCGGCATTTTTTCTAACGGCCGCCCTAAGCCATCCACAATGCCACCTAATAAATGCTCTCCTACCCGCACTCGATGACCATGACCCAAACGTTCAACACAAGCGCCGGCCACTAACCCGATGGTAGCGTCAAATGGTGATAACCAAGCTTCTTGCGCTTTGATGGTAATGACCTCTGCTGCTAGCCGATTATCAATCAGGCATAATTCACCTTGCTTAGCGCCTGGCAGTGTCACTTTAACCAAATTCGTGAATACTTCCTGTACCTTGCCAAAACATCGATATGGGAGAATATCCGTCAATGGCTGAAATAGCGGGGTGGCCATCGCTTGAGTGATCTTTGCTTTATCCAGTGAGCGCATCCAATTTTTCCCCGGTAATATCAACTTGGGCCAGGACTTTAATATTGGCATCTTCACCAATTTCTTGGAATGAAAGTACGGCGGTGGTTGTCAATGCTGGCTCGATAATTTTGCGTAGATAACGACGTACATCCAGTGAAGTTAGTATAACACAAGCGACCTGAGTGGGTAATTTTTGTTTTATGGCAGCAATGATCTGCTGCTCTTGCGCAGGTTCAAGGGCACAATAAGATCCTATCGCTGATTGGCGAATAGATTCTCGAATACTATTTTCAATCCCATCACCGACTAACAACATTGGGATCCAGCCCTCTTCGCTAGTAAAGCGCCGGCGAATATGACGGCGAAGTGAAACCCGAACATACTCGGTCAACATTACTGTATCTTTTTCTTTCGAACCCCATTCAACCAGCGTTTCGAAAATGGTTCTTAAATCACGAATAGAAATCTGTTCTTCAACTAAACGTTGTAAAATGTCAGTCACTTTACTAATGGGCAGTAAGCGCTGTAATTCTTTCACTAATTCGGCATAGCGCATCTCCATCGCATCCATCAAATAGCGCGTTTCCTGTATACCTAAAAACGCTTTGCCAAAGTGATAAATGACTTTTTCTAGTAAATAGGTGACAATTTCTACTCCCTGATAACCGGCCGCTGGTGGCAATGATTGATTATCATCTGCTAACCAATAGATTATTTGATGATTAAAAATCAATTGCTCCTGGCGTATTTGAGGTAAATCTATTGGTTGAGTTAATAAAGTTGCCGCTGGATCTATCTCTGTTTTTAACACGGGCTCTTGATATAACAGTATTTGTAATGTGTTTGTCTCTTTTGTATCGACCTGCAACTGTATTTCAGGTAAAGGCAAGCCTAATTTTTCAAATAATTGCCGACGTAAATTTTGTATTTTGTCAGCCATCGTCTCCGTCATTAGCTGTTGGCCAATAATGACTAACAGTGGTATTGTGCCTGGTGTCATCTCTCGTGATCCCTGTTCCGTTCCATTGTCAGCAGAGGAATAAACCTGACCTGATCCTTTTTTTACTTTGGCGTTACGTTTCATCCAATAAGAACAGCCAAATAGCATCAATGCTAAGGAACCAAATACAAACCAAGGAAAACCAGGGATGATAGCAAAAACCAATAAAATACCAGCAGTCAGCTGCAATGACATAGGTTGACTGATTATCTGTTGTACTAAATCACCAGCCAGATTATTCTTTTTCTCTCCGGGTACTCGAGTAACAATCAATCCTCCAGTGATCGAAATAAGTAATGACGGTATCTGCGCAATTAATCCATCTCCTACCGATAAAATAGCATAAGTATTCAATGCTTCCGTTGCCGACATATTATGTTGCAACACACCAATGCCAATGCCACCACAGATATTGGCCAAAATGACAATTACGCTGGCAATGGCATCGCCTTTGACAAATTTCATCGCGCCATCCATAGCACCATAAAGCTGGCTTTCCTTTTGTACCAATACTCTTTGGCGTTTGGCTTCAGTGGCATCAATAATACCTGCCCGCATGTCACCATCAATACTCATCTGCCTGCCAGGCATACCATCAAGAGAAAATCGGGCACTCACTTCGGCCACACGTTCAGAGCCTTTAGTAATAACAATGAACTGTACGATAGTGATAATGGAAAAAATAATGATACCAACCCCAAGATTACCGCCAACCACAAAATTACCAAAGGTATACACTATCTCACCGGCATCATGTTGTAATAAGATCAGACGGCTAGTACTGATAGTCAATGCTAAACGATATAATGTGGTTATCAGCAACATGGATGGAAAGGCAGAGAAGTCAAGCGGATCACGAATATAGATTGCCATCATAAATAAAATGATCGACAACCCTAAATTGATCGCGATTAATACGTCAATTAAGGGAGTTGGCAGCGGCAAAATCATCATGAATACTGATAACATTAGCATGGCGCTAAGGATAATATCTTGACGTCCTGCAATTTTAGATAGCCAACGAGTGATTGACATTATCAGGCGGATCCTTTAGGTAACTGTGAAAGAAATTGACGCTGCCTTTGACACAAACGAAATAAAAAAAGACCATCACTCTCTTTTGGGCACCATGCGCTCACATAGGGTCGGTGGCGAATAATAAATACTCGCTGCGGGATCCCCCAAAACCGCTCTGGTTGATTAAGTTTTAATGCTGACAAGAGATCAAAATCACCCTCTTTTAACAACCAACTGGTTATAAGAAAACGCTCTTCAATAATTTCAATACGTAGACCAAAAGGTGGCCAATGGCACTCAATTGCCGTTGAAATTTCGACTATTCTGTGATTGAACAAAGAGAAAAAATGTTCAAGATTACGAGCAAGTTGCAATTTCATTATCTTCCCTCTTTACTATTTATTAAGCATGCTAGAGGAAGCTCTGGCTTCGTATCCGGTAAATACCTGAAATAACCTCACGGCAAGTAAAATGAATTTTTCGCCAACAAGGTTAAAATTAACAAAAAAATATTTACAGCCACAATACAATGATCAATACAGCGCAACTGGTTTAATTAAATCAATCAGTTATTCTAAATTACGTTAATCTGTAATGACTTCAATCAGTTAAATGACCTTTATATGCGGCTGATAAAATCAGTCGACAACAAGTTTAGATCGGACCAGTGCCTCATCAATTTCAGCCAAACAGTTTGTCAATTCCTGACCGTCTAGCTCTTGCCAACCGCCTAATTGTTGTGTAACCGTCGCCAGTAATTCAGCTCGCGCTTTTTGCTGATTGCGGGCTAATTGCTGCTGTGTTTCATTCCCCCAGTTTTCCAGTTGGCGCACAAAAAATTGCGCCTGATCCTGCTCTGCTACCTGCTTAAGTGAAATATATTTTTCAATATCGACTAACTGGATATCTAAATGTTTAGCAACAGTATTATCCTGATATTGCTTGTCGACAAATCGCTGTAACGCTTCTTGGATACGCTGTTCAGTCATATTATCTTGCGCAAATTCATATGCCTGACGAAAACCTAGGAAGTTGCTATTTTTTAGTAAACTTAACCCACTATAGCCAAAGTAGCCACCTACTGTAGCGGCTAACAATGCACCTAAGCCTAAAACCGCTAACCCTACTCCGCCTGATCCTAGCGTGAATAACACCATAGCAGCTGCAACGGTAGCAGAAATAGCTGCTGTACCGGCAATTGCAGCGATACTAAACAATTTTGCTTTAACATTCATTTGCCGCCAAAAATTAGTGGTATCCTGCCACCAACGGCGAAAAGTTCCGACTTTATTAGTTTCAAAACAATCACGAGCCAAGTTACCAATATCTTGCAGTAACTGGCGTTTCATCATATAACTGACTGCCGAAGTAGCTCGATCTTGAAAACTACTCTATTCACGAATGCCGAGCATCAATGCTTTAACCATCACTTCAGTATTACGATGCGCTGATATTGTTGAGGCTATTTTCTGCGCCGCCCAAGTTTGAACAAAGCCGCCTATCATACTGGTTACCCAACCGGTAGCAAAAAACGGTGCCAGTGAACTGACTAAACCACTTTGGACACCACCTTTGATGCTACCAGCAAGATAAGGTAATAAATGGGTAAAATGTAATAGCGCAATCACTTCAGGCGTCATTGAATATAATGGCTGTAAGGGAGTAGCTCTCGGGTACCCAGAAGAATATCTTTAACTTGATTTTCTACCGTCGCACTTTGCCAAACAGAACTAACAGCAGCCGCCTGATCGGCACCGAACCAACCACTATTAGCGCTAATAATTTGATAAGCATGGGTAATATCCTTGGCTAGTGTTTGTGATTCCATCGGATGTGCCATTACCCAACGATGAAAACCACTAAATGCCGCTGAAATTCCCTGATAGTTATCTGTATCAAGTGCGTCGGCGAGTCGAGAGGGATTAAATACTTGCAATAGCGCTTGATAAACCTCTGTCAATATATGCATGCCATTTTTTGCTAGTTGGTGCTGTAAAATCAAGGTTCGCAAATCAGGTCTAAATTCGCCTAACCATCCTCCCCAATCTCCGGTAATATTTTGCACCACCCGATGCTGCCATGCTTGAACATTATAGTAATCACCCTGCTCTGGATATCCGCCCATTTTATTTGCCTGTCTATCAAAACGAACCAGCAACAGCAAAGCAGCCTGATACTCTTCATCTAGCGCGACAATTCCTTGTTCAATTTCTTGTAATTCACTCGCTTTCGATAGATACTCTCTAACCTCCGAGTCAGCTTGTAATTCCTTATTCTTCTGCCAGCTCTTATCGTCAAAGCGATCGTCTAAATATGATGCCCGCATCGACAGTTCTTCAGTCAGCCCTTGTTCTTGTAGACTAAGATCATAGATAGCTAAATCAAGTTGCCGTAACTGAGGTAAAAAAGCCAGATAACCTTGTTTATTAAGCTCCCTTACTTGCTGAATGGTTATATCATGCAATTTTTGCAACTGAGCAACGTATTGGTCTTGTCGCTGATATTGCTGTTTAACTCTTTGCCAAACCGTTGCCGCTTCCTGTAATAAGCGTAAATGCTGCATTTGCTCGCTAATTTGTTTTAATTCTTCTTCAAAGCGGCTGCGTACTTTGTCTACATTTAATTTTTCAGTCAAAGATTTTAATGCAGCATGATAATCAGTTAATGTCGCTATTTTCTCAGTTAAAAAAGGCAAATATCGCTCAGGAGATACCATTAATCAAGATGGCAATACACGTTGTTTCACATCACAATGGAAATTTATGGCAGGTTGGCCACTTTCGCTATCATACAATTCTTCAAATCTATAGACTTTATCTTATGCAATGAGCACTTTTCTGGCCAAAGCAACCCATTTTTCTTCATTTGCTAGTTGCTGAATATCAGTTTCACATCCCGGTTCTATCTCTAAATCATCGAGGTCCACCGCTCCATCAGCAATAAGTGTTTTATCTTGTAGGATCCAACGCTCACCACTAATGCTAATCAACATCGCTACCAGACACTGTTCATGTAAATAGATCTCTTCTCCGGCTCTACTTAACCAGTTGGTCAAAAGCGCTGCTTGGCTACGAACATTTTTCTGTTTGTCATCAATTCCCATGCGTTGCTCAAGATCCATTTTGCTATTTTTTACCTGATCCCGACTTAGTTTTAGCACCTGAATTAAATGTTGATAAACACCAAACTGAATTTTATCCTGTTCTTGTTTAAAAGAAATCGCAATTTGACCCGCTAACTGAGGCCGTTCAATCGCCAAAATGGCCACTAACGTTGTTAGTTCAGATGATGAAGGTAATGGTAATTCTGCCTTCGCCCAAAATTCAGTTAATTGTTCTTGCCATTTGTCTATTGAAGGCGCCTGATCAAACATCTCAATTAACTGATGGCTGAGTAATAATACCGATTCTGAGGCTAAATTTCTAAGTTCCTCAGGCAAATTCTCAAAGCGGGTATTAATGATCTGCCGCTCTATGACCGTCTGCTGCCAAAATTCAGGTAACTTTGCCAACTGTACAGCAACTGTGGCAATGTGCTTTTTCTGCACTAAAACCTGCTGCAATAATGAGGTCAAATGAGCTTGTTGAGAAGAAGGAACCGTCAGACAACATTGTTCAATGTCATCTAGCGCTTGCCGATAAGAATCAAGATAACTTTTTATTTGCTATAAAGATCAGAAAATTCATCAGACTGGTGACGTAGATCAGTTAAAGCTAACAAACATGAAGAGGCACTTTGATATTCATTTTTTTCAACTAGCTTATGATAACCAGCAATGGCTTGCTGCACTTTTTAAATATTTTTATCTTCCAAATAAAACCAATTACCAAATCTAGGTATTGCAGTCGGAATAGGTAAATGGCTTAGCCCACCTTGATTGACTAGTCGTTTTATCGCATTGCTACACTGGTTCAGTAAAAAGACTTTATTGTTTATGCCTTCAGCTTGACTATCAGACATTGGATGCGCTTGGCTCATCGAACAATATAGATTGAGGAATAAATTCTATTTTATGGGCAGTCAGTGGTGTCTTTGGTCATAAATCAAGTCTAGGTAATGTTTGTTCAGCGGTAGCCAAACCATACCTTTCCGCTAACGAGCGTAAGAACACAGTTAATTTCTGTTGAGCGGTGATATTAAGGCGTGCAACATAGGCCCGAATCGCATTTTCATTTTTCAAAAAAGGTAGTTTAGCTAATGTACTTAACACATGGTCATTAAAACTCATTTGAGAATGCACCAAACTTGAACAACCTTGATCTTGTTGACCCGAGATGAAGCAAGGGCCTGTCCACGAATTTTTTGAAAATCTATCCAATTCAATCGTCATATAACAACCTATATTGTTAGCTCCGGGCATTGACTAAACTCACGGTAAAGCGCTTCATAGCAAATTGGCACGTTCAAACCAGACTAAGAGTTCTTCACCACTGGCGGGAACCGGCCAATTCACTGCATATAATAAAGTTTGCTGCACTGAATCATAGCCCACTGCACCATCATTATTTTCAACCAGTTGCATATTGTGGTGCATACAATTAATGAATAGTAAATGTGCTTTTTGCGCATCAATCTGTCCAAAAAAACCATACAACTGCTAATAAGCTACTTTGGCATGGATGGATATCATCAATTGATTATCGAGTAATAAAGTGTACTGATCACTCCCATCTCATACCAAGGGTAGGCCTAATAGTTGACCAAAACGGGCCAGTACACTATCTTCTTTACGCATTTCTCCTCTCCTTTAAACAGCATACTCATCATTCCACTGTTCAAGCAGTTGTAACATGACTTCCAGGATATGCTCTTTTTGCTCTGGATCGCGATAACAAGCTTCACTCATGACCACAATAATTTCGCGCCATTTACGTAAAAAAATTAAACGTTGCAACGTTGTTAATGGCAATTTTATTATCAACTGCGCTAATGCTTCAGGATAGATCCAACCCTGCTCCAATAATTCAATACTGATTTCTGCAACGGTATCGTTTGCTAAATTGAGTGTGCGCGATAAGTAAGCACAATGCTCAGTAAAAGCTAAGAACAGCCATAAGCGACGTAAATCGTCAATCGTAGTTATCAATTTAGTCATATCTAACTGTTCATGGCTTACCAGGGGCTCTGATAATGCACGTATTAATAATTGAATAGTCCGCCGTCGATCTTTATGTTCTTGTAATAATTTAAACCAATGACTTAGCCCTTTTTCTCCACGCGCAGCATGCTGATAGAGTTGACGATAAGCTTGCAAACGTGAAGTATCTATAGTCATACCTTGGCTAGCGGCAATTAACGCTAACTCAATATCTTCTTCGGCTAACAATGACATTAAAAACTTTTTGATTTTCGAACGTTCAGATAAGGCTAAACTGGTCATACCCTGTAATGTCGCTAACAAAAAAATAAGCTGTCCCTTATCTAAACCAAGCTGAGGAATTTGCTGTAAAATTTTTTCGCCATCTTTAAAGGAAAGCAGTTGTTTAGCAATCTGCTCAATAAAACCTCGCTGCTTTTCATCTAATTGCTGTAAAAGTTTTTCTACACCATTAAATAATGCACTTTGCTTTTTATTTGAATCGGCAATTTTTTTCATTACCTGGCTTAGCCCTAAGCTTAAACCCTCTAACGTCTCTTCCAGCGCCTCAGCACGTACTTCTGCTAATGCAATGCTGGCTTGCATTGCGGTACTCTCTGCTGGTAAAAAACTAGCTGACTGCTTGCTATCTTGTAGAGATTGAAAATCGAGATAATCAGATTGATCAATCCGCATCACAAGTTCCTCTCAAGTGCGTTTTTTCCATTGTAGGAAAACAGGTTTCTAGTAGCCTTTCAAGGTGTTCATATAAATCAAAGCGTAATGTCATACAACTTGAACTCAGTTCTGCTTGCCATGGTGCAAAATCAGAACGGAGCCTAATTTGCATCTGTTCTGCAAATATTTTACCCAACCCATCTGCCTGTTCCGGTGAAACACTCAATACCAAACTTTGTTTAGTGGTTGCTTCACCAATCTGCTCAGTAATCTGGCTAATCAGATTTTCACTAATATTTTGTTTTTTACTCCAGGCTTTGATGACTAATTTTACTTGTTGGTAGATCCGTTCCTGTAAAACGACAACTAATTGTTTTTCTAACTCCGCCTGTTCAATCAGCCAATTAAGGCTTTCTGCAACTATTTCTTGCCTCAATTGTGCTCGCCACGCTTTTTCCTGCTCCTTAGCGCTCATCTCTGCTTTAGCAACAATCTGTTGAGCTTCCTGCAGAAGCGCGTCACACTCATGCCGTACTTTATCTACATATTGCTTAATACGTTGCTTGGCTTTCTGTTCCCGCCTACATTCAGCTAAACCTTGCTGAATTTCATCAGGTGTGATTTCCAATGTTTGCTTTAAGAGCTCAAACTCTTTAACTAACACTAAAAATCCATTCATAAGAAACGCTCCAAACGAAATAACCAGCGAACAGCCTGTTCAATCTGTTGCTGCGAACAGACCATTTGCTGCTCTAATGGTGCAAAATACCAGGCCAAAAGCCGCGCAAAATCTTGTTCCTGCCAATAATTTGAGAAAACATTTAAGGCATAAAGATGTGCCTGCTCAAGAAATTCCTCAACTAGCCAATGCACCGCAACAGTGTGGCACTCTGGCGGCCATAAAGCGATTAATTGCTTAATTTGTTCCTGGCTTAATAAGGTCGCTAAACGTGATCTATAAGCACTATCCCACAAATAGTCAGGATAGGGATTACAAACTAATCCAACGACGGTGAATAAAAATGGCTTTTTCGTTAATAACAAAAGCCAGGTCTGCATATTTTCGGGTACTTGACGATATAAAGTAGGTTGAAATCCTAATCGATTAAGTATCAATTTATCTAAGCGTCGTTTTAATTCATTACTAATTGGGTAGCGAGACTGCCATTCATTAAGTCCAAGCGATTGCCACCATTTAGCGTGCATGATCTCGCCTGGATGGGATAATAAATAATTAAATCTCATTGCCAATTCAGTCATTAAGATTTATCCTTACGGCGTCCAAATATTAATGCGGCAAATACGACAATAAATATTCCGGTAATAGTCAATAAGATTAACGTTTTATTAGCGACAATATAATTCTGTAAATATTGCCATTGCGGCTCAGTTTGAATTTTCTGTGGTTGATAGCGGAATTCAGCTGGTTGCAAAAACAAACTAATTTTGTCGGATTGCAAACCTGATATCGCATTCTTAATTAAATTGCGAATTTGCGCTTCAACACCACTCATATTGACTTTTGGCGAATATTTAATGTAAACCGCTACCGACTTTTCTGGCGTGCTATTATCAATATTACCCTCACTATTGTTCGACTGAGCAATAGACACGTGTGCACTAATAACACCGTCCATGCTTGATAGCGTACGTTCTAATTGTTGTTCTTTAAGATAACGCATTTTTGCTTCTTCTTGAGCAGGAGAAGAAACTAATTGACCTGCAGGAAAAAGATCCTCAATACCAACATATTGTGTTTTGGGATAACCATTTTGCCTAAGTATTTCCACCGCATCGATGAACTTATCTTTTTCAATTTGCAATGTCACTTTGCCAGTTTTGCTATCGATTTCAGAATTAACATCAATGTGATTTAACATCAATAATGCCACCATCTGATTAGCTTCATCTTGCGGCAAATTGCGGTATAACTCGACCTTACAGCCGGTCAGGAATAACACCAATAATAAACATAAATACTTTAAGTATTTCATTGCATGGTCACTAATTTATTGATCGATTGAGCAAGACTTCCTGCTGTTTTAGCTGCCATGTCCACTTCAAGAACGGCTTTCACTATGATTGCTTGTCCTTGCACGGCTTGGGTAGGTGACAACGCTTGAGCCATTGGCTCGACAGTTGATGGAAGAACTGACCCTAATGCAGCCGTTTGTCCTTGACCGTGTTGCATTAATTGATTGAATTTTTCAACTATTTGGCTATCGGGATTAACTGTTTCTGCCGCCTGGGTCTTCATCATATTGATGGGGGCTACCGCTTTAATGTCCATTTTCATCTCCCGCTAATAAAGCATAAATTTGCGCATGATCGATCATGTCAGCAGGCAAGGAAAATAAATATCGTAATCCTTCACCTTGATTACTCTTCATGCCCATTAATGAACGCAGGGCGGCACTATTTTCACCTAACGCAAAGTAGACTAAACCACTACATAGCGCACGCGCCTCTTCGTCAGCAATCAATTCTGGAAACACAGCTAAAATGGCATAAGCCTGTTTTATTAATCCATGATTGGCAGCAGCAAGCGCAATTTCTACCAATAATTGTTTATCTTCTTTTTTCATATTTTAGCAATAATCCCTTGTATCATGTCTTTAACCACTTTGATCAAAGCGCTTTCGTAACCGATAAAATTGGAATATTGCTGTACCGCAAACTGCATCTGTAACATCTGATCCGGATTACTAGGATCAGCGTTGGCAATTTTACTTTTAATATCACCAGCAGCATTAGCAGATAGTTGCGATAATTGGTTGATGATAACATTTAAATCCATAATTTTACCCTAACGTCAAATTAAGCATTGTTTGCCAGACCTTATTCATCTTATTTTTCAACTATCAATAAAAATGGATGTAAATATTTATTACCAAACGAGATAAACAATGCTATTTCACTTGATCAAAACACTTAACGATACATCAGTATTCAAATCTTTTTTAAAACTAAAAAAACCTATGCAACTCTATCCATTATTAATATTTCTGTTAGTGTTTTATTGTTATTTAATGACTTATTTCTATATTATTGCTTTACTGCATATAACATAGTCTGGTGGTTAATATTCAATTTCTATATCCGGTATTCACCTGAAATATCAATAAAAAATAAGCAAGTTATGATTAGCATTAAATTTAATTAGGATAAATACGAATAAATAAATATAACCAAATGGAATATAATAGTTAAATTCGATATAACTAATTAGATTTATCGTTAGATGAGAAGAAATAAATTGGTATTTAAAGATAGATGGAAAAGATTAATATATTTGTTAAACTAAAAAACAAGGATATTTTTTAAAAAAAAATTAACCGACTACAACAGAACCCGTTAATTTTTATTATCAACATATTATCGATTTAATGAGCAATATGAAATCTAAATATTACCAAATAATATAGTAATTTTTAGCTATTACTCTTGAAATAATGATAACATTTATGCATATTTAATTTTACAAGATTGAACCTTCATTTTTTCCAATTCAAGTTCAAACTGCAATTGACGATTTTTTTGTTCTAAATTGGCCAAATCTAATTGATATTGTTGCTCGCTGTGCTGTTGGGTAAGCCCATTTTGCATTTCCCTTAATTTGCTAATCCTTTGCTGCTGCATTTGTTGTTCCTGTATCCGATTTTTTTCTCAACCGCATTGTCCAAAGCCACAGACGCCGACCTTGAGGTAAATGCATCGACACGTTACTCACCAATTTAGTCGCTGAGAAAGTGCTACTCAACGCACCTAATGTTGCTGTCGTAACCGCACCGCCCGAACATAATGTACCAACAACCAGGCCAGAACGTAAAAAAGCAGAGGTATACTTAGACCAATTTTCAGCGCTATCGCTTGACATGCCTGCTTTATTGAGTAGCCGATAAACAGCATTGGCTATGGTATCAGATCCTAACTTTAATCCTTCACCACCCTTAGCTTGACTATGCCAATTAGCATAAGCACACCCAGCATCAGCAACCGCCAAACCAAATGTAATACTTGAACCAATAAGTAATGGCATTGTTGATCCGGCAGTAAATAGGGTAGCTGCTATCGAAAAGCCCTAAACCAACACTTGCGATCCCTACATTTAATAGCTCTTTAAAAAAAGAACGTTTAGCGATTTCAACACCTTGTTGCTTAGCTTCATCATAATATTGTTTAGACTGATTAATTTGCTGTTCAATTTCTGGTTTAAGATCCAGTGGCTTGCTTACCTTTGTATCTCCATTTGGCGTCGCCAGATCTAACCACTGTGTCACATTATTGGCGACTGTTAGTGGTACCTGGTCAATATTAAATTGTCGTGCCGTAGTCGATGGTTTTATTGGTGATTGAGCAAGATCTAGGTAAGCTAATGTTGCTCTGCTAGAATCGATAGTTTTTCATATGCCATAAAATACCCTCTTATTAGTCATGAAGTTCACTGTATAACTTCATCTAATAATGTCTGTGCAAGCCTACGTATATCAGGTTGTATTGGTGCAATAAAACTCTGCTCAATTGATGTCTGTAACGCATCAATAGCTTCGCTAGTTTGCTTCTATTCCCAGATAGCATTGAGCGATACGAAAGGTTACTCCTGCATCTCTAGCATCGAGTAAACTGGCATAGCCATAAAACACTAATGCATACCGATATTGTTCTAAAGCGTGTAATGTTAAGCCAAGCCGATAAGATATTTTCGTTCGCAAGGCTGGTACAACCAAATAAGTAAAAGCAGTTAATGCTGGCGACAATAACAGCTGTTGATATGCATCTACAGCTTGTTGGTAAGTCGCATTTAATATCTCACTGGAGATATTTTGTTTTGTTTGCGGTTGCGTCAATGCCTGTTCAATAATGGCTATTAATTGCTCTAATGTAACCTCCTGATTAATATTTGTCATTGTCATCTTGGGTCAAAGCCTCACTTAATTAAAACCGCTCAATAACGTATCTTGAGCGGTGCATTTCCCTAAATTTATTAATATGCTATTTATTATTTAGATTTATTTATTTACTACTGCTGAGCTAATACGCGTGTACAAGTCAACTAAATCTTTGACGATAGAGCGCATTTGTTCGGATAGTTGACAAGCTTTATCCCATGAGTCCTTAATGTTTTTTGCGTAATTCTGCGCATTCATTGTTTGGAAATCACCTTCAACTTTTTCCAATTCTGCATTTTTAGTCATTTCAGCAGAACCCAGCTGGCCACTTCCTTCCAGACCTTTACTGGTCGCTTGTCCCAAATGAATGGCGATTTCACCAAATCGTCTGGCAAAAGCACCACTTAGTACGCCAACCCCACCAGAGACCATTTGAAACGCACCGGCTAATTTGGCCGCATCATAGGCATCTTCTATCCCTTGGCGTTTTTTATCGAGTGATGAAGTTTGATATATTCCAGCCTAACTCTTGTTGCTTTTGGTTAAATTCCTGCAAAATATTGCGCAGTTTTTTTAATACTTCAGCTAACTTAATAATCAATTCATTGATCTGAGCAATGGCATCCATATTACTACCACCATAGAGCCCACTGTTACCAACATCATCATACTTATCGACTGAAACTGAATTAGCGGACATTGATTGAATATCATTCATAACTGCCTCCTACTAAAATTATCTGAATAATCAGTAACTACCCATTTCTTGGCGCGTTTTACACTGTGCTGTTTTAGGACGCTTTTATCTCGTTGTTTTGTTGATCATTAAATTTCGTTATTAGCAATAATAGAGCAACCTCAATATCGATTATCATTTTATGATCAACTATCAATTAGCCGCTGAATTTTACTTTTCATCATTAATTTCAGGCTAATAATGTATAAATCTGAACAAAAATAACACTATCAATGCCTTACAATTATCAAAATCCAGCTGTTTAATTACCAACTTACGGTAGTAATAACTAATTGAAACAACTACAGTAAAAATATTTATTGCACCTAAACCGTGGCACTAGCAATGCGCGATTGCAACATACCCGTTTAACTAATCGTCCTACTTACCCCAGCTAAGGTATCACTCTGTTTATCTAATAGATCTTTGATCGTTTTACCTTGCTGCTCTTTCGCTTTGTCGTACCAATCAAAACAAAATTCTATAAAATTTTGTTGCAAGATCAATGCTTCGATCTGTTTTTGTAGCTTAGCTTTTTCTAGGCCGATAATACCGCTAGTTACCGTTTTACCGGCACTGGCCGTAACATAGACCAAATCGAGAGAAACAAAAGTACAGGCTTTAATGGCTTGTTTGATCACCTCATTAAGGATTAACTTAGTGACTTGCTTAGTAAGTTCTTCTGCTGTGATTTGCAACCCTTTTTCTACTGCTTGGGTAGCTATCTTCTCAACAGATTGAGTTACCAGTGTTTGGATCGCTTCTTGACTGAAAGCCTTACTTAATGATTTAGCAATCTGTCCGCCACGTTCAGCCACTTTTTCTAAGCCTTTCTCTACACCTCCAACTAATTGTTTGCCAATCTGTTCAGAGACCTGCTGACCAACTTGCTTAGCAATAGTTCATATTGCTTGTGATGAATTTTTAACCACGGCTTCAGCTAATTTTGGCGCCGCTTCTTTCATGGCTTCGCCCGTTGTTTTGGCTATCGCTCTGGCCGCCGATATCGCACGCCCAGCCTGGAAAATATCTAACGCCATCGCAACAACTTCAGCACCCAACTGAACTTTACCAGCTATATCGGCAACTTCCTGGCATTTGTCTTTATCTGCACTTAGCAATATTGCCGTTTCTGCTGCAGCTTTGACCATTCCTGCAATGCCAGCAGTTAAATAAGATGCGCTACTGGCAATTTCTAATGAACCACCAACTACATCACCAACCGCGAGCCGAGCCGCACCTTCAACCAGTTTGAGTGCACCATAAACAGCCTCTACCGCGCCAACAATCCAATCAAAAATATCAGCAAAAATACCGCCTCTTTGCGCTTTTTCCGATTGCTCAATTTGTTTGGCCAGTTGCTCTTGAAACTCTTTTACCCTTTTATCACGTAAAAATGCTTGGGTATCGGTCATCAATTGGCTAACTTTCGCTGCCGAATTCGCCGTATCACCAAATATTTTTAAACTCAGGTTGGCATAGACCATTCGGGTAAACTGGCTTTTTCAACCGGATGGCTATTATGAACATGAGGATTTTGTATATCCGCTGTATTAATGGATGAAGCAACACTCATATTATTCACGGCACATTTCTCCCATTAAATAAGCTAACTGTTGGTTGGCATTTTTTCTGACTTCTGGCCATTGCTCAGCCGGCAAATAACGGCATACCCTTAGCGCAGCACGAAAAGACTTCTCTGCATATTGACGATTGCCAAGTGCCAGGTAACTGATGCCAGCAAAGTAAGGACTACGGGGATCTTGCAAACGATTCATACCCGCACGACCAAAACAAAAAATAGCCTCTTCATGTTCATGCAATTGTTGGCAACAAGTTGCTAAAGCATAAACGTATTCAAAATTGCCTTGATTGAGTCGCATTAGTAAGAAAAAAATTCGCTTGGCACCCTGATAATCGCCATAAGTCATCAGTTGCATCGCGTAGCGGTAAAGTAAATCAAGATCCTTTTGATCAACATTTGCCAAACAACTCAACGCTCCACCTTGCTGAACAAATTCAAGTAAAGTGGCAAAATCTTTATTATCCATTGCTGCCTCCCTAACAAATGTTTTGGGCAATCGATTTATTCATTTCTTCCAACATAGTTTGCATACTATTGGTTAAACTGACTGTCACATTGTAGCCTTGCATCACTTTTTACAATTGCAGTTGAGATTGAGAAACAAAATCGGAAGCACGGTTTCATACTGTTTCCAGCGCTGCTTTAACCGAGCCTAGCTTCCCTTGATCTAAACCACCGGCCGCCCGCCAATACATCAGCAATATGCTGCATATGTTCACGACTGATCTTTTGATAGGAACGAGAACCTACTTCAGGCAATCCCCAGATATAATCACTACAACGTTGTCCATCAACTTTAATACCATGTTCATCCATATAGCGAACAACACCCTGCCAACTGGCTGGCTGCATGCCATCTGCACCTGATTCAGCGATTTTTTCACGTAATTTAACCAATAGAGCCGCGGTAGGATCGTTTTGTTGCAGGAAATCATCAATCGACATGCCATCGACAGTGACACCATGATTTCTCATATAGTCGATAACGTCAGGCGGCAATTTTTCCAGTGCTTTATCGCCCTCTTTGGCAATTTTGGCGATGATTTCATCGACTCGATTAGCCATATCTTGCGCATCACGTGCCATTTGTGACTTAATTTGCATCTGGTTATATTTCAATTGCACCATGTCAGAAAGTAAATTCATAAATAAATAGAGAACCGCGATCCCGCCGGATATAACATAATCTCCACTGTTGGGATTACTGTTATTCGCTTCTCCCTTATTAACAGACAAAGCCTCTCTAATGCCCCTGGTTAAATGAATCATAGCGACCTCCCACTTTTTAATTTGTTAACGTTATTTGTTAACTGTTAGCACTATCTATTAACGGATATTTTGGGCAATCGATTTATTCATTTCTGCCAACATCGTTTGCATACTATTAATTAAACTGACCGTCACATTATAACTTTGCATCACTTTTTGCAGTTGCAGCTGAGATTGAGAAACAAAATCAGAAGCACGGTTTGATACCGTTTCCAACGCCGCCTTAACCGCCTGTAGTTGGCCTTGATCTAATTTGTCACCATGTTTACTTATATAATCATCGATTGACATACCATCAACGGTAATACCGTTTTTACGCATATAGTCGATAACAGCTTGAGGAAGCTCACCGGTCGCTTTATCACCTTTTTTAGATACCTCAGCAATGCTTTCATTAACCTGATTAGCCATATCCTGAGCGCTACGTGATACATCTGATTTATGCTGCATTTGCGCATATTTTTGATTGGCAACATCAGATAACAAACTCATAAATATATGCAGAACCGCAATACCACCGGATAAGACTGAATCACCATATATTACGGAGGTATCTTTAATGCCATTTAAAGATCCAGAATTTACAGAATAATTACCTGATGTGTTTAAGACTTGAGTAGACATAATTTAGCCCTCATAACTAAATATAAGATTTAAAAGTTTTCTTTTTTGTATTTACTGCGGTGTTTGAGTCTAACGATGTATTATTTCCTTCATCAGGCTCATGATTAATTGATTTAAAAGTTTTCTCTATAACTTTAAAATTTTTTTCAAGGGAATTAATCTTAGCAAGAATATCCTTTTGGCATTTATCAATACCTTCTGGAAATGCTTGTGCTAATTTCTTTAATTTATTTTGTGCGGTTGTATTATGGCTAGATTCTTCAGTTAATTGTTTAATTTCTTGTTGCAAAGATTCAAACTCTTTCATTTGCTCAAATAACAATGAACGGCGAAAATCTAAATCCGATATTAATGCTTGAATGTCATTAAACATAATTATTTCCTCTGGTTAAAAAATTTTTATAATAAAAATAAATTTATAAAAAATAGAAAAATAAATATTTATTTAATTTTGCTTTTTATATCGTTGCGCTAAAATATTAATAACCTGTTTTCCTGCTTCTACCGCCTCCAATAATGCCAACGAAGATTTCGCATCATTTTGGGTTAGACTTTTTTGGCAGTCATTTAATTCCTGTAAATAAATTACCTGATATTCTGATTGTTGCTTTAAATTCTCTTCCAATTTTGTGATACATGTCATATGACCCCCCTAAAAAGAAAATGGGATATGCACAGAATTACCATCACGATTTAAATCTAATCCAGTAAAATCGATGTAACTAACAACGTAACCATTATCTAACTGGCTATTATATTTAAGTCGTATACCGTTACTTAACTCAACAAAAGGTGCTTTGCTATTACCTCCATAACTGACAACCTGGCCAGGTAGATAATCACTTAAATTTTCGCGAACAGGTATATTTTCAATTCTTACATCCATATGCTGCCCCGTTGCAGCGGAAAGTGAAGCAGCTAGCTGATATATTTTTTGTTCTTTATTTGGGTCGTTCAAACCAGTGATGATGATGCTGTCTTGGCGAAATTCAACCATCAATCCACTTAATAACCCTTTACTCCGTAATGTATCGATTAATTGCTGACTAAAACCACCAATCGTATTGTTTACCTGCCAATGACGTAAGCCATTTAATTGTCCCAGCTGTTGGGTAACATTATCCCATTGCTTGCCCGATTGAATGGCGCCTGAAATAAGAATATCGCCTGCTTCTTTACCAGTTGTCACTTTTGCATGCAAATAACCATTAGCGACCAGAACTGACTGCACATTTGCTACAAGTTGATCAATACATACGGTTTTGTCACGAAAACAAATACCATGAAATTTCAATTCGCTTTCTAGTCTTGACAAAGCGATAAAATTTTTACAATAACCACTCAACGTTAACCCACCATTACTATCCCATTCTGACTGTATATCTACCAATTCAGGTGCCAACAGCTGCTGTTTTAACCAAATCTGAGGATCAAACAGGGTGGCTGATGATGGTGGTAATAATAGTACAAATAAACTAACCAGCAAGATAAAGAGTGAAAATCCGGCCCACAGTAATAAACTCCATTTAGTGTTACCGGCCAGTTTGGCTTCAGGTAACGGGCGCCATTGTAATGATTCATCTGCCCGTCCAACCATAAAACCAATACCTGCTAGCACAATGGCTTGGTTTAGCGGAAATGTCATGGGGCCAGTATGCATCCAACCTTCAACTAATACCATCATCGGCTGATTCAGCGTAATACCTTGTGGCTGTACCGTCAGTGACAAAGAGGAATGATCAGATAATGGTGCAATAATGTCACCATCGATGCCCATGGTCAGATCGCCTTCAGGCAGAAACAATTCTCGCCCTTGCATCGGACCATTTAACCATAGCAATTTATAATCGCTTGCCATGATTAACCTCCTTGATTGATAGGCTCTGCTTTAATTAAAAACAGACGTATCACACTCTGTTTGCTACGATCTTCACTCCTGAATAAACCGCCAATCAATGGCAAATCCCCTAATAATGGAATTTTATTTTGCACCGTTTGGTCTTTATCTTGAACAAAGCCACCGAGTAATAAACTTTCACCGGTATTCAGTGTTGCTTGCGTTGCTATCTCTGAATTCTGTACTTGCGGTAATGGTTCACTATCATTAATCGCCTTCGCTTGCTGACCATCTTCAATATTGAGCGATAACATCACTTTTTTGCGACCATTGCTGTAAATCAGTCTGGGAGTGACACGAAGTAATGAACCAGCAGTTACCGATTCCAGTTTTGCGGCCTTATCACCCTGTAATTTAGTATAAAAAGTGATATTTTTATCTAACACGGCTTGAACATTATTAAGCGTTACAACCGATGGGCGAGAAAGTATTTTCGCCTTAGAAGTTTTCTCTAATGCATTCAGGCGCACCATAAAATTGCCGGTATTGCCAATGACCGTTGAAAAATTATCACTGCCTGATGTACCTTGGTTAAAAGAAATCGATCCACCACCAATTGTGGCATTTGCCGACCAGTCAATACCTAACTGATTAAAATCTGAGGCATCTACATCAATAATCGATACAGAGACTTCAATCATGGTTGGTACGATATCAAGCTGTTTAATTAACGTGCTATAAAGCCCCATATCGTGCTTATTACTGCTAACTACTACCGCATTCTGCCTTGGATCGGCGGCAAATGACGTTATATCTTGTTGTGCATTTACGCCACTGGCATTAGTTTGATTCATCTGTTTTAGAACACTAACGATACCTGGCACGGTCACATTTTGTTTACGATATTGATAAATGGTATCCGTTGCAGAAGCATATTTAAGCGGAAAAATGCGAATTAAGCGCTGCGTTTGAATGTTTTGTTTTGCTTCTTGATCAACCTGATTAATAAATCGGGTTACTTTATTAATACAATCTGGGACACCATAAACCTGTAGCGCATTTAATCCATTAATCGATTTAACTTCACAACTATTTTTATCTAAAAAACCGGCTTTTCCCATATAGTTCAGCGCACGTTCATTTGATAAAGCACTAAGAGAAACGATTTGATTGTTCATTTCCTGTGCTTTATAAGCATGTAATACATCACCATCGTAATACCAAACTAAGCCATGCTGGTGCGCTAAAAATGCCAGAATTTCCTGCGGTGTTTTGTTTTCAATTCGGCCACTGAAGGTATCTTGTATCTGTGCACTAATATCCATAGGAATACCATAAGAATTACCAATATCTCTTATTACCGATGCAAGCGGTGTCCCACGACTCACATAAACGAAGGGGTCACTGTCCTGCCAATGGATGGAAGAAATTGATGCCGCCTGTGCAACCGTTGTGATTAATAAAAATAAGCAACAGAGTTTATTTTTCATCTTTTTATACTTCGATAGCGCAGTGGTGGTGATGCCACAGGTTGACACAAACCTTCTTCCAAAAATTTAGCGAATGCCAGATGACTACAAATAGATTGAATAAGTAGATTATCATCAATATCTTTATCATAGGCTTGCCAGAGCACCCAATAAGAGTGTCGATAATCTAGCCCAATATTCCTTCCTTCTGGACAGCAAACAAGCACTAAACTTGCTTGTTGATACCAAATTTTGCTATCGGGCGGTATTAGCTGAACACCAACTGTGGCACCAAAAGAAGATGATAAACAATTTGCATTTCTGCCCGCACAAATTGCGTTCCAATCGTTTTCTGTTTTTTCAACAACTTCAAACAATCCAGTTGCTGTAAATCTTTTTATCATCGTCTTGTCACCTTTTTTATCTGTTAACAAGTATGAGTAATACAATATCTTTGGCGTATCAGGTAAATACCTTAATCTCATAGTTACCTAAACAGATTAAAAATAAATAGAGAAATTAGAGTAGATTCTTAACCACAATTTGCGTTATTGTTAATAAATTGTATGTGTGTCTATGTGCATACGTTCTAGGATAAGAGAGTAATTATGAATACACATTGGCGTTCATCCTTAGTGACTAAACTCACCTTTGCCTTTATTTCGGTACTCATTAGTTTATGGATACTTATTGAAATAAATTTTTATAACAATATTTATAGTGGTGCCATACAACATATTCTTATGACCTATCAGCAAACGAGTGAAATTCGAGCTCATTTGAATCGCAAACTATTTCAACAGTCAATTACTGACATTCAGCAATTGGAACGCCGTATTAGTGAATCCCAGTTTGAATGCCTACATTTTCCAGACAAACATGAACTAGTTGCCCGCCAAATTAATATTGACAGTCATCCGATGAAAACAAATATGGCTAATCTATGGGCGCTACAAACTTTTGGCACCTCAGGTCAACAAATATATATTGATACGTTTATTATTGAACCCGGTAAGAGTATCGCTATTTATGCGCTATCCACTATAGAACGTAATAATTTAACCAAACGAATAGCTGAAATTACCGCATTAGCCAAGCAACCAACAACAGATGGTTTTCGTTGGAGTGAGCCATTTTATGATACCGTTAGCAAACATGCTTATGTACTGATGAGTTACACACCGCCATCGCAAAAACCTAATCATCAACAAGTCGGCTTTGTGATTGATATCAATGGTATGTTAGATGTTTCTAATATTTATCATGCCAGCGATATCAACTTTTTCCTTACTCCCAAAGGCGTTTTATCATTCAACGATGAGTTAAATATTTCTAAGAATGAGATGGCCGATATTAAAATGTTGATACCAACTTATACTCATCTGTTGGGATCGCTTTATGGGATCGATATTGGCAATTATTATGCCATATCAGAACAAATCGATGGCCCAAATTGGCAGCAAATCACATTAATACCGAAGGATCGTATTAAGCAAATTGCATATACTCCTTTTCTCCATGAATTGAAATGGTCATTGTTATCATTTGCTATTATGACCATTGTAGTGTTGTGGATTTTGTTGCAGTACCTGGCAAAACCAATTCGCAATTTTGTTAATATTATTAAACAAGATGTTCAGCCGACCTTTAGTCGCCGTTTACCTGAGTCACGTAAAGATGAACTTGGTGATATTGCTCGAGCTTATAATACGTTACTTGATACTATCAAACATAATTATGATGAATTAGAAAATAAAGTTGCAATTCGAACCATTGAACTGACTGAAGCCAAACAATTGGCCGAGCGAGCTACAGCGCGCAAAAGTGAGCATCTTACCACTATCAGCCATGAACTACGTACACCACTTAACGGCATCACAGGATCGTTAGAATTACTGCAAACTACGCCGCTTTCCGAAAAACAAGCTAATTTACGTAATACCGCCTATACTTGTGCTAAATCATTGCTCAGTATTATTAACAATATCTTAGATTTTTCTCGTATTGAAGCCGATCAGGTTGAATTAAATCTTCGCCGCTACCCAATCCTAAAAATTGTCGACGATGCTATGGTCACCATTCAGCCCCATTTAATAGATAAACCAGTTAAATTACACTGCATAATCAATAATGATGTGCCAGAATCTTCGAATTTAGATTCATTAAGAGTGCAGCAAGTTTTAGTTAATCTTCTGGGAAATGCAGCAAAATTTACTGAACAAGGGGATATCATACTGACGATTAAAGTAGAAGAAAATCAGCTCTGTTTTTATATAAAAGATACCGGCCCGGGGATAAAAGAAGAGGATCAGGCCTGTATATTTCAACCTTTTGTGCAGTCATCACATTCTAAAGTTGGCACAGGGCTTGGTCTTTCCATTTCTGAAAAAATCGCCGTTATTATGGGCGGCAATATTATCCTGAAGAGTGATTATGGCTATGGCTCTACATTCATATTTCGTATGCCTTTACTCGAACCAAGTTCACCCATGTGTTTACAACCAGAACCTATCGCGGCACCACATAAACTACATGCACAAATTGCTTTGTGGAGGGGTAGAGCTAAGGAAGGAAAAAATTCATTACTTGAAAATGAAGAGTTAACCTACTTGCCATGGCGATTATGGAAACAGCTATATGAAATCCAGCACGGTATTTCTCTGCCCTCTTCATCAATTCTATTCAAAACAATAATACCCTGGAAGCTGAAAATTCTTTTAGTCGATGATGTTGCCACTAACCGTGACATTATTAGCCAAATGTTAATTGAACTTGGCCAAATGGTTTATACTGCGGACAGTGGTAGAGCAGCGCTTAATCTAGGTAAAAAGCATATTTTTGATTTGGTATTAATGGATATACGGATACCCGATATTGATGGTTACCAGACGACTCGATTATGGCGTAAAAGTAAGGTCATTCTGGATACTGAATGCCCAATTGTTGCGCTTACCGCCAACGCTAATCCAAGCGAACATGAAAAAACCATATCATTAATGAACGGCTATTTGACTAAACCCGTGTTACTCGAGCAATTAGCTCAATGCATTGAGATGGCCGTCGAAATTCAGATCGATCGCGATATGCAACCTGAAGTTAACTGCGATAATGCTGAACCGATTATGAAATTTTCTGAAGACGAGTTTAATCAACGGCTAACTCAGCACTTTTCTGATATGATCAAACGTACTCAACATTGGTTACAAACGCATAATTGGGAAGATCTACGAAACATTTTACATAACATAAAAGGTAGCGCAGCCCTTACCGGTTTTGAAAACATAGCAAAAACTGCAGCAGAATTAGAAAAACGTCTCGAATCACAAGGACATTTTTCTAGCGATGAACTTGAGGTGTTATTAATCGCACTAGAATATAATCAATCACTAATTCATCACGGTCCGTAACAGGGCCAAGCTGTTAGAATCCCATTCTGTGCGCCCATTTCATCAAATCTGCTACATTATGCGCATCGAGTTTCCTCATAATATTCATTCGATGAGTTTCGACTGTTTTCAAGCCGATTACTAATGCTTCAGCAATATCACGATTACGCCTGCCCTCAAAAATAAGTTTAAGCACCTGTTTTTCCCTATGGGTTAATACCGGAATATCCCCATTTTCAACCCCTTTTAACGCAACAATTTTTGCTGCATCCAAATTAGGATCGATGAAAAACTTACCTCTACCGACACTTTTAATTGCCGCTATCAGTGTACTTTTAGAGCCATGTTTTAATACATAACCATTAGCGCCAGCATCAAGGGCATCACGTGCTTTGCGTTCTTCTTCGGAAGCAGTCAATACAATTACCATTAATTTTGGCCAACGTTTTCTTAATTGGCGAATAGCTTCAACGCCACTCATGCCAGGTAAACTAAGGTCCATTATCACTAAGTCTGGCTGTAATTTTAAACATGCATCATACACACCAAGACCATCAGTAACAAATCCAACTAGTTCCAGATCGGAGTAGGGGGCAAGACAGCTTTTTAAGCCATCAAAGATCAAGTCATGATCATCCACCACAACGATCTTGATTCGTTTCAAATCCCCAGTAATCATTTAACTTCCCCATCTTGGTTTTTGTCACACTTGATACTCTAAATTCATAACCTCAAGCGATGGAGGAAACTACTTTAACAAGTAAAAACAATGCAACTTATTATTCATTATAGTGCTTATCATTTCTACAACTAAAAGAGTGATAAGTTTCAATTTTTTATAAACAATTAATCAATCATCGCTATCGTAACGAAGATCCATGACTAAACGCAATAGCTCTGCAACCGGTTCAAACAAGCTCTCAGGGATTATTTGCCCCCTTTCTACTTGTTGAAATAGCGCACGAGCCAGTGGTATATTCTCAACCATTGGAATACCTGCTTTTTCAGCGAGTTTCACAATATGCAAAGCCATATTATCTTGAAATTTTTCAACAACTTGAGGTAATGGAGTAATGCCAGATTGGTAATAAAGACAAACGACAATATGGGTTGGATTACGAACAATCACTGTCGATCTTCTTACATTCGCAACCACTGAATTACTCGTTATTTCTCGTTGTATTTCACGACGCTTTTGCTTAATTTGAGGATTACCTTCCGTGTCTTTAAACTCTCGCTGTGTATCCTCCTTCGACATTTTTAACTCTTTCATAACATGATAATATTGAAATCCGTAATCTGCTATGGCAAATACAATATAACAAACTAAGAATCCTCCCCATAACCATTGAATTAACGTAAACGTTACCATTACACCACAGTCAATACCACAAGTTGGCAAGTATTGAAATAGGTTTACATAATAATCTAATAAATAATAAAAAACTAATGTCAGCACAATAACCTTTAAAATATTCTTTCCAAACTCAAATAGATTTTTCATCGAAAAAATCTGTTTAGCATTTTTGATTATATTCATCTTATTAAAACTAAATGCCAAACTTTTATGCGCCCAAATTGGCCCAGTTTGAACTATACAGCTTAAGCAGATTGTGATAATTAATACCACCACCAGGCCAAACATAAAACGCAACAACAACATTATAAAGGAACCAATAATTGTTTTAGCAGCAACATCAATCGGTAAAGAAAGTGAGCGTACAGTTAAAATAACCAATTCGCCAATCGCATTAAATAAAGCATGTCCTTCAACAATTAAATAGCCGAGAATGACTACCATTTTTAATACTGTCACTATTTCATTACTTTTAATGACTTGTCCTTTTTTACGTGCCTCATTCATCCGCTTTTGTGTAGGCTTTTCCGTTTTTTCAGCCATTAATATCATCCTCGCCAAAGTTGGAATAAAGTTGAAATTTGTTTTTCAAATAGTTGGATCTTCATAAAATAGTGATCAAAAGCAAAATACATACTCACCAAAAGAAGAAACACAACTAATACACTTTTAATTGGCATAGATAGAAAAAACACATTAAGCTGCTCTACCGAACGATTAATCAATCCTAATGCAACATCAACTAAAATCATTACCACTATGGCTGGCATTGCAAAACTCATACAGACTTCTAACATCATATGCCACTGTTGCTGAATGAATAGCAACATTGAAGCATTAAATGATAACGGTGCATTTGGCGGTAATACATTATAGGAATGGTAAAGCGCGGTAAGTAACACATTGAAACCACCGGAAACCAAAAACAAAACACTCAATATTTGGGTAAATAACATGCCAAAAATTGAAGATTGTAATCCCATTAAAGGATTTAAGATGGTTGACATCGAGGCACCGCGCAACGTGTCAATAATAAATCCTGCCATATCAATAGCCCAAAAAGGAATAGCCGCACAAAAACCAAGCACTAATCCAATAAGCAATTCTTCACTGTATAGAAACACTATCTCTGTCACAGTCTGATGGGTGAAATCGATCGGCATGGTCTTGATTATCAGAGCAATGGGCAAAGCAAACACTAATACCAGGCTGTTACGAATCAAGCTACTACCCATTGCTCCCCCTTTAAACAGCGGCAATAATAGTAACATTCCTAGAGGTCGCATCATGCTCAATGCCAACCAAGGCACCATTTGCATTAGACTATTCATCTAATCCTCTTATTTACCTATTTGATCAAAAGATAAAATAGCGTAGTTAAGTAGCGCACTCCCCATCCAGTGATAACTTACCGCCAAGGTAATACACACAGCCACTAATTTAATCAGAAATTGCAATGTCTGGTCTTGGATTTGTGTGAGCGCTTGTAATATACTCACTAATAGCCCAGTGACTGATGCTACTATTACAATCGGTAATGAAAGCAACAACACAATCCATAACAACTCCAAAGTAAAATGAATTATGGTGGACTCATTCATGAAAAAGACACCATCAATTGACCAATAAGTTTGTCCCAGCCACCCATCAAAATAAAAATTAATAATTTAAAAGGAAGCGCTATTGTCATTGGCGAAACCATCATCATTCCCATTGCTAATAAAACATTAGAAACAATAAGATCGATCGCAACAAACGGGAGATAAATCAAAAAACCAATTTTAAAGGCTGCAATAAGTTGACTCATGGTAAATGCAGGAACCATGACTAATAAAGAGTCAGGAGATAATGAAGTTTGATATTGTTTAGGCCAAATTTTATAGCCTATTTGAGTAAAAAATTTAATTTGCTCTTCGCTGGTATTTTTTTTCAAAAAATCTTTATATGGCGCAATAACTGACGAATTTATTTGTTCCAAAGAATCAACAGAGTTCCAATCAATCGGCTGGGCTTTAATATTATCATGAATTGCAAAACCAACGGGAGCCATCGTAAATAAAGTCAATATTAATGCCAAACCATAAATAGCCATATTAGGCGGAATTTGCTGTATGCCTAACGCATTGCGTAACATTGATAAAACAATCGAAATTTTTAAAAACGAAGTTCCCATTACCGCAAACAAAGGCATTATGGATAAACAAAAAAGCACTACAATTAATTGCATCGGATTATTAAATAACGACATAATAACTCCACTAACTCTATATAAATAGAGTATCCATGGTACGATGAAACGAAAATATCCTGTAAATACCTGAGAACAGTTAAAGAAAAAATAACTGTTTTATAAAAATTTTGAAAACTATTTCCCTCAATGAATGATAATTATTTACCATAGTTTATTTAAAATGATATATATTTTTCATTAATTTGTTAAATAACATACTGGTTATGAACAATAAAGTCCAAATATATTTTATTGAATAACAAAAAAACATATTTTAAGTTTATTTTTAACATAAATATAAAATTTATTTTCTGTAAGAAAATGAAATTGCAACTTATTTTAAAATAAAGTCCCTTATAAGCTTAGTAGTCAATTTTTATTATTTTCGCATTTTTAAACATAACCATTTAATTTTTTTGATCAGAACGCTATTTTATATTGTTAATTTGTTATATAACAATAAAGTTATTTTACTGAAAACGCCTTTATCATTATAAAAATGATATTAAGTACATTGATATTTGATGCAAACGCATACTTAATCTATTTTGGCAAAATTTTTCTCTGTTTTTATCTTTGATAATGAAATTTTATAAAATCTCAGTAGTTTACTGGATATAACTGTATAAATTCAGCTGCTAACTTCACTTTACTATACCATGGAATAAAGTTGTTTATTAAGAAAAATAAATTATAACTAGGGAAATTATAATGTCATTTATTCTTTCAACACCAAATAATCCCTTAGGAATCAATGATTCCAGACTTAATACAGTTAAAGAAACTAAAGAAAAGTCATTAAAATACAAAGGGAAAATTAATGTTTATAAAAAAAGCAATAAATCTATCAATAATATTAATCTAATCACGATTGATACAGATAATGCATTTAAGGGATTTTTAAAATTAGAACCATCTGTTTTAAAAAAAATAAATTAAAATTATCTGGACAAACTGAAACATTTATTATCAATAACATACTGACTGATTAAATAAATATTTCAGACAACAATTCAATCGAAGAAATAGCAAAACTGGATGCTGAAATTACGCTACAGTATGCTAACTTTCAAAGTTTAACCAACTTAGCTTCGTTATCAGAAGAGCTGGCTAATATGTATCATCAGATATATTTACAAAAGGCCAGAGAGATAAAAGAAGTAGAAGACATTAAATTAGAAGCAATAATAGAAAAGCAAAATATTAATGAACTAAAAAACTATTTACAAAAACTACATAGTTATAATAGAAAATTACAAGGAATAATTATTCATAATTTGGAACTATTGCCAATCCCATTAGGGAAAACATTACCATTATTAACTAATAAAAATGCAACTGCCATTATTAAAGATGCTATTATAGAAGCAAGTCGCCCACCTAAGAATATATTTACTCGATTAACTAAATTCATTTTTCCCAAGTGGTATGAGCAACAGCAAAAAGAGATATTGAGCTATGAAATGAAAATTGGGAAATTGCATAATTTAGTTTTACTTCTGCAAAAAATAAAAGGCTCCGAAGATGTTGCGGGCGCTGCTTGGTTACACGCAATAGTGCGCCAACTATTTCTGCAAGCAACCCCAAAGCCTTATCCATATGATCCGTTAAAATTGCTTTCACCTGAACATCGCTTGTGGTGCCAAAAATTGAAAATATGGGGAATTACCTCTTAATTATGGTTGTTGCTCGTGAACATCTAAATAAATAGAGCTACAAACTTTCTCTGTTAATGCAAAATTTATTGAAGATTTTTAAAATTGGCGGATATCCCAACTCAACCCAGAATGAGATATCTCATCGAAAATAATAAATCAGGCAAAAATAACGCTAGCCTAGTTATTCAATAACACAATCCAATATTGTGTTAATAAAACTGATGATGAGCAAAATAACTTAGCATTTCACAGTCTTAATAGTTAAAAATGCTAATTGAATAATTAAGCAGCATGAATAAATAATTTAATACCGCCGGGCTTCAAACAATTACAGCTATTATTCCGTTAATATCATTTTATGATCAGATTACTCTTTGGCCAGATCATTATTATCATTTAAACGTCCATTAACTGCCGCCCGAAAAATATCGGTATAGTAAAATAGTGTTTCTAAGGTTTGGCTATCACCACAAAATCCACCTTTTTCAATCCGCCAAAAAACGCGTAAAGCAGGCTGATAGCATAATAAAGCAAATACACCTTTCATTCGGTGCACCTGTAGCGAAAGCGCTTCCTTATCAATCGACGTTGATCTTAAATTATGCAGCGTGGCCAGATCCTGTTCTATTCCTTCCAAAATTGCTTGTAATAATTGATATTCTTTCTGTTTATCACCACTTGCCAAGGCACTAATACCATCAAAACAGAGTTCATTTTGTGAATTAATCAGCTGATAATAGCGAGCAATTTCCGACAGCAAATGATCCTGTGTTAAAGGTTTAACTAATACACCATCCATACCGGCAGCAAGACACAATGATAGCTCTGAACTAAATGCATTTGCGGTACAACCTAAAATAACTTGGGGCGGCAAATTACGTTGCGCTGACGAGGTTCTCAATACTCGAGTCAATTCATAGCCATTCATAACTGGCATTTAACAATCCGTTAATCCATATCAAAATAATTTTCTTCCACCAGCCTTAATGCTTGCTCTGCACCTTCAGCAATGGTTACCCGATGTTTGGAAGAAGCCAGTTGTAGAGATAACACTTGCAAATTGGCTGGTAGGTCATCCACTAATAAGATATTGAGTGGTTCCGGTTGGATAATATGAGTAGGAGATACTTCTTCTTGCAGCTCACTTCGCTTTAACGATAAATACATATGTGCCAGTGTGCCACTACCAGGAGCCGCTTCTAACGTGAGGGCTCCATCCATCAGCGCCATTAATTGTATTGATATTGTTAATGTTCCCCTTGAATCCGCTTCCACTTGTACATAAGGCTGTAAAATTTCACTATACATATGTTCTGGAATACCACAGCCCGTATCCTGTACATACAAAGAGAGCATTTCCGTTTCACTATTGATCGAGCGTTGGATAGCTGCCCTTAATGTAATGAAACCTTCATCAGTAAATTTAACCGCATTACTGAGCAAATTATTGATCACTTGAGTAATACGCGTCGCATCAAGTAGATAATGATTTTGTTTTGGGATAGTTAATTCAAGGGTGAAACCTAATCCTTTATCCTGTGCAATTGCACAAAAAGGTTCTGCACATTGTTCCAACAAGGCATACAATCCAACCGACTGTAAATTCAATGTTACCTTACCAGATTCAATACGCGTGAAATCCAAAACATCACCGATCACACCCAGTAAAGAGTTTGCTGCTCGACTGACGGTATGCAAAGAAACATTTTCTGGTAGTTGTCTGACTTCTAATTCCAATATCCCAATAATGACATATAATGCCGTGCGGATCTCATGGCTAATATGCGCTAAAAAAGCCGATTTTTCATTACTCGCTCGTTTCGCCTTATCACGTTCTGTTCGTAATTCTCGCGACAATAATTTTCGCTCGGTAATATCAAACCACCCGCCAATGATATCCTGAACAATTCCTTCTGCATCACGGTAATGCTCTAGCCATAGGTAAACTTCTCGCGTTTGGCCTTGAACAGAAATAGAGCAATCAGAAAAATAGGCGGGAGCACCTGATAAGCAACTGAGAAACTGGGTAAATATCTCTCTTCATCATCTGGTTGAAAAAAACCTTGTGAAAATAGAGAATGGCCAATGATCCTCTTGCGCGGCAAGTCGCCCATCTCATGTAAAAACCATGGATTAGCAGCCGTGATATTCATGATTGGATCACAGACAAACATCGGTGCAGGGATCGTATTGAACAAAGTCTCCCAATAAGCTAACGAGTTCTGTAACGCTGTTTTTTCCTCTTTACGCTGCCTGATCTGACGTGTTAACCAACTACCCCCAAAATATTAAAGTAATCGAGATCACTGATAACACACTGCCCCAAAGAATTATCCAAGCAGAAAGATGTAATACACTATATGAAGTAAAAAAAAGTGACCGGCGATAACCATTTTTGATGAAAATAACGCAGATCTTTCGGCGACAACGCATCAATCGCTTTATTCAGAATATTAACTAATGGTGCATAATCCTTAATTACTGCATACCTGGCAGGAAAGAAATCCATATTAAGGGGATGTATTAAAATGCTATCACCATAACGGCTTGATTGTAGATAATTGGCGCTGACAAAATTATCTAACACCGTATCTGCCGCGCCCGCTAATACCATTTCAATGGCCTTATCCATATTGTCAACTTCAATCAATTCAATATCTGGCTCATGTTCAAATTCTGACAATAAGATGTGACCACTTACTACCACAACTTTACGATGGCGTAATTGTTGGAAGTTTTCTGGTGCATTGCGATAATTCCCTGTGATCATTACCCATTCGAAAGAACTATAAGGGTGAGAAAACAGTAACCATTTTTGACGTTGCTCATTACTCACTAATGACAGCGCCATCTGAGCCTCACCTTGCTGCAAATAATCAATAATACCGGCCGAATTATCGACGGTCACAAGATTAAAATGGATACCGGTTTTTTTCCCCGACTAAGCGTAAAATATCGATATTCATGCCAATGATTTGACCATTAGCATTCTCAAAGGAATATGGCGGCGCATTGTATTTTACCACAACATTAACAACCGGGTGCTGTAACAGCCAATTCTTTTCCTCTAGTGAAAAATTAATATTTTCACTGCTCATTATGGGAACAACACCGGCAATCCAACGTTCATAAACAACATTTTTAATGGTTTTATATAGTTCGTTTAGTGTACGATCAATATTCTCCATTCGTGGATCATTTACTCGAAAAACAAAATTATTTTCCAACGTACTGGAATAATCGACATGATGCCAAACTAAAGAACTCGGCAACGAACGAAAAATAAACTGATAAGCTATTTGCGCTTGTCCACTAATAAAACCATCGGCTTTATCATCCAATATTAACCGTAACGCCTCTTGTGCTGAACCAACAACCACAACTTCACGGTATGATTGACGAATTTTCGCCAATAGTTCCGGCGGTTCACTATGAGCAACCAATACACGTAATTCTTCAGCTTTATAATAAGCTTTCTCTTTTTTTACCAACATCACCAGCGGTTGAATTAATATTGGTCTACTTTCATTTTTTCTTTGTACTATTGCTGTTAATCCCGCCGAGGTTTGGGCTAATAACTGAATATATCCTTCATTTAGTGCATTTCTCGCCTGCTGGTAATTATCGAATATACGTATCTTTATCGGTATTTTTAATAATCTTGATAATACACTGAGATAATCTGCATAAATTCCTTCTATCTTGCCATCCCACCGATAAATGATTAAAGGTTCACTAGTACAACGAACAATACTACTAAAATAGCCGTTGATTTATCTGCAAAATTATCGACAAAATTCACCTTAGGCAAAAATAATCGTTGCACTATATTAGAGCAATAACCAATCTCTATCCCTTCAGCCGGAATTGTCACTTGCGATGAATCATTACATAGTGACTGACCAAATACAGGTAAAGCAAAAAACCAATACCATCCCCCAAATAAGAGGGCTATCCTTTTTCGTATGCTCACCCACTGAGCCCCACCTGTTGCAAATAATTATATAAAGCCGCATCATTTGGAATATTAAGCTTCTCCATGACACTCTGTTTTTGTGAACTAATAGTTTGCTTAGTGCGAAAAACCTTGGTAGCAATATCATTAACGGTTAATCCTTTTGCCAGTAAACGAATCACTTCTAACTCTTTAGGCGTTAATATACGAGCGATTTGATCGATAGGGGAACTGAGAAAGTCAGAGCTAATATAAGGCTGTTCTTGACCTGCAGTATTATAAAGTCCTTTTTCTAGTTCGCTCGCTAAACTGCTTTTATTCAGGATGGCTTTGACATTGTAACGCGACAGCATATTGATTATATTGGGTTCATTAACCATCGTGATCACCACGATAGGTAAAGTTGGCCAATTTTTGCAGATCTTATCATACGTAAACCATCCATATCCTTGTCGCCCGGCATAATAAAATCAGTTATCAACATATCTACCGGTTTAGTTTGCAACAAAGATAACAACCCACTGACATGATGTCCCTCACCAACAATCTGATAGTTTTCTGGCATACTGGAAAGAACCATACGTAATCCCAGTAAAAATACGAGATGATCATCAGCAATAATAATTTTTTTACACATAGATCCCTCAGATTATTTTTAACGTGAAATTTCATACAACAAACCTTCCATTTCTTTGCCTCTATCTCCTTGTCGCAAAATCAAAGCAAGATGAGCTTCATTAAATCCGCCTTTACCATCTGATAGCCGAATTTTTAATACTTTAGGCTTACCACAAGCTGATATTTTTAGGTGCTCAACCGCTTTTCTATCATCAAAATGGATCCAAGCGGCGAATAGCACCCATGAGGCTGGGATAGGATAACATTTCCGCCATGTTTTTAAGTTATACCAGGTAATAAGTTCATCTTCTTTACTTAATAAAAAACGATGTATAACATCCTGCTCTAATACGCTATGAGCTAATAAAAAGCGCGCTTTATAACGAAATAACACATGATATAAACTGCGCAAAAAACCAGCCAAAAATAGGGTAGGAAACGCTAACAAAACACTACACCATTGCGCTAAATCTATTATTGTTTGACGCCTTATTTCATCGCCTTCATAAAAAATTGGCATATTCAGTAACGGTAATAAGACAAAACCTATCGAACACAGTGATAAAAAAGCACTGAGTAGTAATAAATTACAACTAAGAGAAAGCAAAATAGTAATACTGACACTGACTAACAATAATCCAGCAATCAGAGGCGATGAGATAATAGCAGTCACCGGATAATACATAAAACCTGTTATTATTACGACCCAAAATAGAGCCATTAGCCAAAATTTTGGCATATAGGGCAATTGAGGACTACGACAAAAGCTATATATTACCAACAAGCTTAACGGCAAATAATTTAATATATATGACGACTCTTGCAAATGGATCATATAAATCAAAAGACAAATCAGATAAATAAAATATTATATTCGTAATAAAACACCCTATACTGCCAATAACAACATTTATCAGGGCAAAATGAAGTATCTGACAAGCATTACGTGGCATATAAGCGACACCATAGAAATATTGCCAAATAAATGCCGCTACCGCCAAATACAGGCTATCTGTCGTGGCAAAAATTAAAGAAACTGATACCGAACGATCAGATAATTGACTCGCACAAAGCACCACCAAAAATCCCGTTACCAACCATAATGGCCAATAACGAGGTGGTTAGATACATAAAACGCCGACTAAAATACCGGCAGGCAACCCAAATAATGGATAAAGGCTACCTATATTACGAGTCTGTAAACTTAATAAGGCTAATCCCAGGTCAACAAAAATAAAAATTAACCAATACAGCGATATTTCCAACGTCTTCATTATATTATTCTAATTATACTGCCTATTTTTCATAGAAAATACACAAACCAACAAATAATACCAATAAATTATTTATCCTCGGTTAGTTATATTTATTATTAGCTTTTTAGTCTGATGATATAGAGTTGAAACATACCTTATTATCTTGCACATCCAGATAAATATTGGATCTATTGACCATATCTCCAGATAGAAGATTATCTGATAATAATGGTAATACCTGCTGCAATAATAAATTATCAACTTCCCGGGCACCACTTTCTGCTATCAAACAATGACCGGCAAGATATTCCACCAATCTATCAGATTAAGTCAATCGCAACTGAGTTGCTTTATCAAATCTTATAACAATTTTGGCCAATTTGTGACGAATAATTGTTTGCAAAATTTCACCTTCTACCGGTAAATAAGGGATCACTTGTAAACGTCCCAAGAACGCGGTAGGGAAAAAACGTTGCAACTCAGGGGGTAAAAATTGTTGGATGTCATCCAGTTCTACAGCTATTACGGTATCCCCTTCTTTCACTCCTTGCCGAATCGCTCGCATGATTAATTCAGAACCCACATTTGAAGTTAAAATAATCAAGCTATTGCGGAAATCTATTCGTTGCCCTTCCGCATCTTCCATTATACCTTTGTCAAAAACTTGAAAAAATAGCTTCAATACATCTGGGTGCGCTTTCTCAACTTCATCCAATAAAATCACACTATAAGGGCGTCTTCGCACAGATTCAGTAAATACTCCACCCTGACCATAACCGACATAACCTGGTGGTGCCCCTTTTAAACCTGCAACCGAATGCGCTTCTTGATATTCCGACATATTAACGGTAATCATACTTCGTTCACCACCATACATTTCATGCGCTAATGCGATAGCGGTTTCCGTCTTACCAACACCTGAAGGTCCCACTAACATAAAAACACCGCAAGGTTTCTGTGAATCAGCCAGTTGCGTTTTAGCAATTCGTATTTGACGGGCAATTTGCGCTAAAGCATGATCTTGCCCCATAATTCTGCAAGCTAAACGTTGCTCAAGATAAATCAGTATATCACGCTCATTTTCCACCATCCGGCCCAATGGAATACCTGTCCAACCAGAAACAATGTCCGCCACACAGGCTGCATCGACACAATCAAATACATAAGCATGTTGTTGATGCCGTGCCTGTAATTCACTCCGTGATGGGGTAATTGCTGTCTCATTATCACCCGCTGCATTGATTGCTTGCACCAGACGTTATTGCTCGTGATATTCGGGCAATAGTAAATTTAGCGAAGTTTGTAATTGTTCAATTTGGCGACTGACGTTTTCATCCTCAGAATTACCTTCGCGCAACAATGATTGACGATCAACATTTCGCTGCGTCAACATTACCAGCAAATCTTCTATCGGTCCAGGCTCACCACATTGAGAAATAGCGACCCGATCGCAAGCGCTATCCAGCAAGGTAACCGACTTATCCGGTAATTAGCGGCCAGTAATATACCGCGCAGCTAACTGGACCGCTTCAGTAACTGCGCCATCTAAAATCCGTACGCCATGATGTTGTTCCATCATAGGCACCATAGCACGCAGCATGGCGATGGCAACTTCCTGACTAGGCTCATCCACTTTAATCAACTGGAAACGACGAGCCAGTGCCGCATCTTTTTCAAAATATTTTTTGTACTCTGCTTGTGTTGTCGCTGCGATTGTACGGAGCTCCCCCTCTCGCTAAGGCCGGCTTTAATAAATTTGCCGCATCATTTTGTCCTGCTTGACCGCCTGCGCCAATCAAACTAATAACAACAGATGATGAGTTTAATGATCCATCACAAAACTGAGTGAGCGGTTCGGGTATATTTGCCTGTGGCATAACTTAAGAGTCCATAGAATGAATAAATCTGCTATCCCGGCCCCCATAATGGCCAAAAAAATCGGCACAAATAATCAAAAATATCGATTGCATTATTCCAGCTGCCGGTCTTTCTTCCCGTATGGGACAATGGAAAATGATGTTACCCTGGCAGAATGGAACAATACTTGATGCAAGTATCAAAAATGCATTAACCTTCTGTTCTCGCATTATTTTGGTGATTGGTTATCGGGCGACAGAATTAAGTGCGCGCTACCAGCAACATCCAGCAATCAGCATTATTTATAATACTCATTATCAGCAGGGACTATTTGGCTCCATCAAAGCTGGCGCTATGGCTGCCAATAGCGACTATTGCTTTATTACGCACGGTGATATGCCTTGCCTGAATAGCAATATATTTCAGCAAATTTGGCCCCAACGCGGCGCTTATGCGTTGATCCCTCGCTATCAAAAAACACCCGGTCATCCAGTTTTATTGCCTTATCACTGCCTTAATATGGCGGTAAAACAAACCCATTGCCGCTCAATGCAGCAAACTTTACGAAAAGGTCAATGGCAATATTTAGATTTAGATCAATCGGCAATCACCGCAGATATTGACACTCCTGAGATTTATTGACGTTACTAGCAACAGAAAATCTGCTTGCCTCCACTTAAAGACAACAAAAAACATCCTCTGCCTGTTTGGTTTATCAAAGTGATAGTGAAATTATTTTTTTGAGAATTAAAAAATCGATAACTATCTGCCGAAGTTAGCTATTTTCTATTGATTATCATTCTTATTTGCCTGATCGTGAGTTATTTCACAAATAAAAAAACAAGATTAGATATTAATTACATTTCTTATTCACCATTCCTCGGTTATTTGTTTCTGGCGTGATTGTTGCAAAGTTTATGACAACTGTTTGCCAATTTGCCCAATTAAATCGCAGCAAGGAGAGTCTCATGGAAGATATCATGCGCCCAATTCCATTCGATAAACTTTTGAAGCGCATCTTTGATGAATACCAACAAAATCAATCAATATTTGGTATTCCCAAACAACAATCTTATCGTCAGCAAAATCAACATCCATTAATTAATGTATTTGGTGAAACGTGTGCCACACCAATTGGCCCTTCTGCCGGACCGCATACCCAGTTAGCCCAAAATATTATCGTCTCCTGGTTAACTGGTGGCCGCTTTATCGAACTAAAAACAGTGCAGATCCTCGATCAATTAGAAATAGATAAACCCTGCATTGACGCTGAAGATGAATGCTTTAACACTGAGTGGTCAACTGAAGATACACTAGTAAAAGCCTGGGATGAATATCTGAAAGCCTGGTTTATTTTGCATCTTCTCGAAGCTATTTTTGAGCAACCCCAAGCAGGCGAAGCGAAATCCTTTATATTTAACATGAGTGTCGGTTTACGATTTAGCTGGTATTCAGCAACCAGCTATGCAGCAATTTATTGATAACATGATGGATGCTTCTCATCATCCCGCTTTTAACCGCTACCGTCAGCTTTTACAGTCATGGACCGAAAACCCTGACTTTATTAGTCAGTTAGGTATTGAATGTCAACAAACTGCGCTGACAACATTAGCCGAAAGCATTCCCGCTCAAATGGTAAGCGGTGTAACCCTATCTACCATGCACGGCTGCCCACCTGATGAAATAGAAGCTATCTGTCGTTATATGTTGCAAAACAAAAAACTCAATACATTTGTCAAACTCAATCCTACCCTACTCGGTTATCAACTGGTAAGAGCGATCCTCGATAGCTGCGGTTTCGATTATATTGGCTTAAAAGAGGCTTCATTCCAGCATGATCTACAGCTTGAGCAAGCCCTGGCGATGCTGCGCCGCTTAATGACACTGGCCAGTGAGAAACAGCTAACGTTTGACGTGAAACTGACTAACACATTAGGCGTTATCAATCATAAAGGTAAACTAGCCGGCGAAGAGATGTACATGTCTGGCCGCGCACTATTTCCACTATCAATCAATGTCGCTGCTGTTCTTTCCCGTGCCTTTGACGGCATGCTACCGATCTCTTATTCAGGTGGTGCTAGCCAGATCACTATCCGTGATATTTTCGCAACCGGCATTCGTCCCATCACCATGGCAACCGATCTATTAAAACCCGGTGGTTATCTACGTATGACTGAATGCCTACGACAATTAACGGATAGCGCGGCCTGGCAGGCAGAAAAAATTGATGTAGAACGGTTAGAAAAATTGGCAAAACAAGCAATCAGTATGGATTATAGCCAAAAAGAGTGGAAGGCTGATCATCAGATAAATATTGATAATTCACTACCATTAACAGATTGCTATGCGGCTCACTGTGTTAATGCCTGTGCCATTAAACAGGATATCCCCGAATATATCGGTTTATTGGGTGAAAAGCGTTATACCGATGCGTTAGAACTTATCTACCAACGCAACGCGCTACCGGCCATTACCGGTCATATTTGCGATCATCAATGCCAATATAACTGTACTCGTTTGGACTATGATAGCCCGCTAAATATTCGTCAACTGAAGAAAATTGCGTTAGAAAAAGGCTAGCAAGAGTACAAACAGCGTTGGCATAAACCTGCCGGTACAGGTACTCGCCACCCGGTTGCCATAATCGGTGCCGGCTACTTTTTAGCCCGAGCAGGCTATCCAGTAACAATTTTTGAGCGTGAATCCAGCGCCGGTGGGGTAGTAAAAAATATTATTCCCCAATTTCGTATTCCAGCAGAGCTTATCGAGCATGATATCAATTTTATTGCTGAACATGGCGTCAAATTTGAATTTGGATGTCAGCCTGATTTAACCGTGGAAAAATTGAAAGCGACCGGCTTTCATTATGTTTTGATTGGCGTTGGCACCGACAAAAATAGTGGCATCAAACTGGCCGGTGAAAATCATAATATCTACCAATCTCTGCCCTTCCTGCGTGACTATAATCGTGGTTTTACACCGAATATGGGTAAACATGTAGCGGTAATTGGTGCCGGTAATACCGCCATGGACTGTGCTCGGGCAGCGCTACGTATACCTGATGTAGAACAAGTCACTATCATCTATCGCCGCTCAAAAGCTAAAATGCCCGCCTGGCCAGAAGAATACGAAGAAGCTTTAGCTGATGACGTAAAATTTATGTTCCTCGCCAATCCTGAACATTTTGCCATTAACGGTAAACTGACAGTCAGGCTGATGAAATTAGGTAAAATTGATAGCTCCGGACGTCCTCAGGCGGTGGCAACCGAACAAACCACTAGCTTAAAAATCGATAGTATAATCACAGCAATAGGTGAGCAACAAGATAGCCAAATACTTGCCGCAATGGGAGTTTCACTCGATCAAAATGGTAAACCAGCTATTGAACTGGCCAGCGGAGAAACTACGCAATCTGGCATATTTTTAATCGGCGATGTTCAACAAGGCCTTTCTTCCATTATTGCGGCAATCAGTACCGCACGTCGCGCTGTCGATACCATTTTGCGGCGGGAAAATATTTATAGCCATCATGGTAATAAATACTGGAGTAACGTTGATCCTCAGCATTTTTATCAACGTCAAGGTCAAATTACCGTCAAGTTGGTTGACAAACAGCACAGTGAGGCTTTCGTTTAACAGGAAGCCGATCGCTGCCTGGAATGTAATTACATTTGTAGTAAATGTGTTGATGTCTGCCCAAATCGCGCCAATGTCTCGATCGCCATACCTGGCTTTCAAAATCGCCATTAAACACTGCATTTAGATGCCATGTGCAATGAGTGTGGCAATTGTTCGCAATTCTGTCCATGGCAAGGAAAACCCTATCGAAATAAGGTGACTATCTTTAGCCTGGAAGAGGACTTCATTAACAGTACTAACCCTGGTTTTTGGGCCGAAGGCGATCGGATCTCTGTCCGACTCAATAGCCGAACCTAGCTATTACGCATCAATAACGACAGTCAATTTCAAAAAATACCGCCAGAGCTGCATAACCTGTGTCAAATCATTAGCCATGTACACAAACACCATCAATATCTATTAACCCATATGGATGCCTGATTATGCTAACTTTAAAAAATGCCACGACAGTAGAATTTGAGCCTGCCCGGGTGAGAGAAAATATCGATATTGCTATCCAGGATAAAGAGATCTTGGCTATTGGCCCAAATTTGACCGCCCGTTTTCCAACCGCAGAAATTAAACAGATGAATGGCCGCATTGTCATGCCTGGTATTGTCTGCGCCCACAACCATTTCTACTCTGGCTTATCCCGGGGCATCATGGCGCAAATTCCTCCCTGCCCAGATTTTATTTCTACTCTAAAAAATTTATGGTGGCAACTGGACAGAGCTTTGGATGAAGAAGCGCTTTACTATAGTGGCCTGATTTGCGCATTAGAAGCGATTAAAAGTGGCTGTACTGCCGTTATCGACCATCACGCCTCACCCAATTTTATTCATGGCTCCCTGCACACTTTACGTAACGCTTTTTTGAAAGCCGGATTACGAGGCATGACCTGCTTTGAAACCACTTATCGCAATGGTGGTCTGCAAGAGCTCGAGGCTGGTATTGAAGAAAATATTAACTTCGCCAAATATATTGATAGCACCAAAGACAAAGAACGTTATTTGGTAGAAGCCCACATTGGTGCTCATGCCCCCTTTACAGTATCCAATGACGTACTTGGTCTATTACAAAACGCCATCAAAGAAACCCAACGCGGTTTGCACATTCATGTAGCAGAAGATCACTATGATGTCTCCCATAGCCATGATAAATACGGTAAAGATCCCTTACAACGTTTAGCTGAATACGATCTGATCAATCACAAAACATTAATTGCTCATGGGCTCTATTTGTCTATCAACGATATACAGATCCTTAATCAAAATGATGGTTTCCTGGTACATAACGCCCGCTCTAATATGAATAATCATGCCGGTTATAACGCGCAATTAACGAATTACCACAATGTCGCTTTAGGCACTGATGGCACCGGTTCAGATATGCTGGAAGAATTGAAATTTGCCTTTTTTAAACATCGCGATGCCGGCGGTAACGATACACTAGATTTTTCTGGTTATTATCAAAACCAACGCATTCACTTAAAGGAAGTTTCCTTCTCTGATGTCGGCAGCTTTAAAGCCAATGTTTCAATTGCTCGGGGCGCCATTATTGAAAATGCAATCGGTGGCTCAGGCAATGACGTTATTATCGGCAACGGCGCTGACAATATCATCGAGGGGGTAAAGGTAGAGATATATTATGGGGCGGCAATCGTGACACTATCATGCCCGATAAAAAAACAGATGACCAACCTCCCAACAGTATTCATGCTCATCAACCAACACAAGATATTAATAATAAACTACCAAAAGATGATTATGATAATGAAGTTACCAGCATCCCTAACAACTGCATAACCTCACCATGGTGGTGTAATAACACTAACACTTGTTATTGGACAACACCGACATCATGCTATAGCAGTACTCCCATGTTTTTACCCGATGATGAACAATTTTAATGGTTATAGTTATGATTATAGCTCTCCCTGGCAATATTCTATTACTTACAATGCTGCATTGCCCAATCAACCCACCGATTGTAACAATTATGGATACTGCAACCAACAGCAATACTCACTTTGGCCAACACAAAATAGTCGCATGATGAGCAATAACTATATCAGCAATGATGTTAATAATCGGTATAGCGACAACAAAAAGCACAGAAGCTAGACAATGGTAGCGGCAAAGATACCTTTGTTTTTTCCAGGATCAAAGATTCACCTTTCAACAATCCATATAAAATTATGGATTTTGACACTGGCATTGACTTAATTGATCTCTCTGCCATTAGGCTGGATAGTTATATCAATAGCAACCCTAAACTCTATTTTGTTGACTATTTTACTAAACAAGTGGGAGATATGATGCTGACTTATAATGAAGAAAGTAACTTAAGTCGATTATTTATAGATGGTGACGGTGATGCCATCCCCGACTTTAAACTGCATATCCTTGGCGTTGTCAAACAAAGCGATCTTATTCTGGCATAATAGTAAAATGGTGAGCTTAGATCACCGCTTTTTTGGGATGGTGGGTGTTGATAATTACCCGCTTGGCAAAAATAATACTTTCATTGCTGATCATATAAATAACAGTCATTACTAATTATTTTTGCTGGAATACGATGAGAAAAATTGATCTATTTTACTAGTTACCTTACCTCTAGCAAAGCAAAATAAATGGCACAGTCTTATTTAATATAATTCTTACTTAATTAAAATATTAAGATTAGAAAAATAACAAATATTCCTGTAAGCCTCTTACAGTCTAATGTCCCATGAAACAGACCCCACTCAAAATTACGACAAAAAACCAACCCCAAACACCCCTTAGTTACATACCATATAATAATTTTTTATCATGCGATTTTTTCTGCTCGATATTCGTATTTGCCGCCAAATTAATTTCGTCATATTATATTGACTGGTTTTTATTCAATTTTATGTAATAAGTGAAAATAACCAGCCCTCTGCTTCTTCACCAATAATGACATTTTTAATTTACTCTATTAGTCATTATTTGATTAATTAGCCATTCGAAAAATATTATTTCGCTGCACACCTGTAGTGAGTATTTTTTCAATATTGGTTTTATATGTTTCTAGTTAATATTTTATTTTCATTGTCATTACAGATAATAAACAACTAAATTTTGCAGCAATTTATTCTTGTCATAAGCAATGGATAGTGACTTTTTATTGGTCTTCTCTTAGTGAACTGAAGCATTATTTTTTTATTCATTTTGCTGATTATGTAGGTATTTATTCGGCTAAAAATTGGCCAATATATTGTTTTAATAGTTCAGATAAATTCATTAATTTGTCTGATATCAAATTATCCGACTTAATAAAAAAATAATTCAATAAAAATAATTAATTATATAAAATAATTGAAATAACAGACAAATAGTTTGCTAGAAAAATTTCCATTATGTCCAGAATTTATTTATATTAAGACGCTATTCTACAAGGAATAAACAGATTGTTTATAGGTAATTCATGAGTATTATTGAGTCCTATCGGCAGGAGGAAATAATGGATGTGAAAATATCACCTCAACTTATTGCTATGTTTGAAAACAATAGCGACCCGTGGGGAATAAAAATATTTAACGGCGACCAATCTATTCATTTTTATAGTAATCCACAAAACTACAGGTTATTTAATTTATCTACAAATTTTAACTTATACGGCAAAAATAATAGCGAAATACCTCATCCCACAGCTGAATTCTCAGAAAACTTTCAAGCACATGATTTTGAAACATTGAAACAAAAAAGAAATATCATTTCGATTGATATTTATCCTTATGGTGAAGATTCACTATTACAACCTTACATTTGTGAAAAATTTCCGTTTATTGTCGACGGAGAATGTGTTGGCGTTATGTTTCATTCAAGAAAGATGGAACTACTGCCTTTTAGGAAATTTAAAAATTTTGGTAAAATTCATGGAACAACAGATTGCCTGATTGAAACAAAATTTACCAAAAAAGAATTAGAAATAATGTTTCTGGTAGCACATTCATTTAATCCAAAAGAAATTTCTAAAATGCTTTGTGTTAGTCATCATACCGTTAACAATAAATTACAATCTATCTACCAAAAATTGGGGATTAGCTTTCGGGAACAACTTATAGAATATTGTATTCATAAAAATATTCATAATAAAATACCGATGCGATTTCTCAGACCGCGCAGCTATTTATTTAACTAAATAATATAGAGAAATATAAACATGGATAAAGAACACTCCCTTGAAAGGATTCCACCTTCAGCACGCTCTGATTTATTTTCTATTGTTTTAATTCGTATCGGCGCCAATACTGCACTATCGCAGTTTATACTGGGTGCTACATTAGGCCATGCAATGACATTTTGGCAGGCAATGTTAGCAACACTTTTGGGTAGCTTAATTCTTGAATTTGTAAGTCTAGGATTGGGTCTTATAGGATGTCGGGAGGGGCTACCTACCAGTATTCTGTCCAGATGGTGTGGCTTTGGGCAAATAGGCTCTGCCATGATCGGATTTGCTATTGCGATAAGCTCGCTCGGTTGGTTCGGCGTACAAAATGGAGTTTGTGCCAAAGCTTTAGAATATGCATTAAACGGCAAGCTTGACTTCGGCTGGTGTGCCACAATTTCAGGCATATTTATTACCGTATTAGTTACATACGGATTCAAAGGATTAAGTCTAACCGCCAAAATAGCGGTACCTTTATTTTTTGCTGTTATGATTTGGGTAACATTTAATTAATTAACCACCATCGACATTAAAGAATTAATCAATATCATTCCAGCAGAGCAGGACTCAATGACATTAAGCGCTGGAGCAACAATGGTCGCCGGTGGGTGTATTGTTGCAATGCTAATAACACCTGACATCAGTCGATATTGTCAGAATTCAAAGGATGTTTTTTGGATGTTAACAATTTCAATCATTTTTGGTGAATTTATTGTTAATGGCGTTTCTATATTGATCGCTAAAGCGATGGGTACCGATGATGTGGTTAATATCCTTATTCAAAATGCAGGCTGGATCGGCGTCATTTGTACCATCTTAGCGGTGGTTAAAATAAATGATATTAATCTTTATAGTGTCTCGCTTAGCATGAGCAATGTTATTGAGTGTATGATAGGCAAGAAAATCAATTATGTTACATTAACGCTAATCGCGGGCAGTATAGGAACTTTCTTTACCGTTATCGGTATTTTAGATAATTTTATTAATTTTTTGATAATAGCGGGTGTTATTTTCCCACCAATAGCTGGGATTACGCTCACTGACTACTATATCCTTCGTACTAATAGAGATTTACTTGATTCAACGCGTAAAGATGGCAAGTTGCCAAATAATGCTGCTACACCATGGATAAATTACCCATCTCTCATTGCTTGGGCTTTAGGCTCTATCGCTGGGATGACCATAACTATGGGTATTCCATCAGTTAACTCGATATTTATCTCTGCTGTGATATATTTCTGCTTGTCTATTTTAAAGAATTTTTTCAATAAAATACCCAAAGAGATAAAAAATGATCAAAGTTACAATAGCTCAGACGGACGCAATTTTAGGTGACAAAGATGAAAATTTATGATGTTTAGAAAATTATTGCTATAAGGCTAAGGAAAACAATGCGCAAATTATCTGTTTTCCTGAATTAGCGACTACTGGATATTCACCATCAATACTAGGAAAACAATATTATTCACTTAGTGAAACCCAAAATGAACAGACAGATAAGCTATTTAGCCAATTATCCAGCAAACTTAATTTAGTTATTATTTGTGGTTTTATAGAACGAGATGATACAACCGGTAAAATTTATAATTCTGCCGGTATTTGGATTCCAAATAGAAAAAACTGGTTAGCTGTATATCGGAAAATGCATCTATTTCATCATGAAAAACTATGGTTTGCACCCAGTGATAGCTTGCCAGTTTTTGATATTGGTATTTGTCGTATTGGAATAATAATTTGTTACGATGCAGGATTTCCTGAAGTTGCCAGAATTTTGGCAACTAAAAAGGCAGATATTTTATTTATGCCATCGGCTTGGTCAAAACAAGATAAAAATCTTTGGTATATAAACACGCCTTGTCGTGCTTTAGAGAATACAACGCATTTGGTAGCAGTCAATCGATGGGGCAAAGAAGGTGATATAAACCTATTTGGCGGCAGCCGAATTATCGATCCCAAAGGAACGATTGTTGCCAACGCCTCGGAAAAAGCAGAAGACATGATCAGTTATGAAATAGATTTAACAACGCAAACAGAGATCAGAAAGTCATTAAACTACTTAAAGGATAAAAAAATAAACTATACAACCTATTTATAATAGTCTAAAAGATGTTCTCTTTTATCTCTTTCATATTTTTACACTGTAGTATATGTAGAGCATAAAAAAATAATAAAATTAATTATAAATTAATAACTAAAATGCATATTATTGCTTTTAGCTATTTAAACTTTCTATTTATATTATGAAATAGCCTGTCTATTAAATTCATTATCACAAAAATAAAAAAAATAGTAAAGATTAATAATTAATCTTTATTATAACTTATATGTATTATTTATTTTATTTAATCAAATTAAATATAACTTATTTATTTTAATTTAATAAATTTTATTAATAACACGATATTTTTAATAAGTATTTCACAAAGAAATCGCTGGATATGATCCTTCACAACATATATCACTGTTTATCTATCAAATTGATTCGTTAATTAACAGTACTATATAATTTAAAATAAAATACCTCCGTTTATGCACTTATGTTTTTATCTAGTTTAATTAAATAAACGTTAGCTTATTGATTGCTAAAAAATAGTAATACTCAATCTACTTTAATTATTTGATCTCTTTTTGATCAAGCTTTTGGGTTAATTATGTTAGTTTTCAAAATTCCCCTTAGATTAAATATAATCCTCCAGCTGCCGCTAATTTATCCGTTTATTACTAGGCTTGATTGTCGTTATCGCTTTTAACTAACGCACCAAGCTGATGTAGCTACGTTGACATAGTTTGCCGCTAAACTTCCCATTAGCCAATTGGCCTAATAGATTGAAAATGAAAATTGAATAGCAGTTGGTGACAAGACTGATTGGAAGCTAAGCCGGCTACTTTAGATTGACTTGGATTATGGATGAGTATGTGTTTTTTGGTTGATAGAAAAGTTAAAGAAAGAATTTGCCGTTCAAGTATATACAAGATAAAAATTCAAATTGATATGAAAAAATATCATATTAACTTGAATATTCGATTCTTATAACGAAAAAAGATAACATATTTCGATAAAATTGATGTTAAGGAAAACCCAATGAGCCGCTGCCAATTAGCTCGCTTAAAGGTTGAGCATAAAATATATATTTCAGATGTTATCCGCGAAACAGAGTTTAGCTGTAATACTACCACTCTAATGTATAAGAAACTTGATGTTGATGCGCTTAATAAGTTTAGTTGCCAATTAAACGAGTTACTGGAGAGGGTATCAGAACAATGATAACCAATAAAAACATCACCAAATTTACCGAAGATACCCGAGTAAAAATTCCTACAATTCTTCACTTAATAAGACTAGGTTATACCTATCTTTCGCTCAAAGGACAGAACTGGGATAAAGAAACTAACATTTTTCCTGAAATCTTTAAAACTTCCATTGCAAAAATTAACGCCAATACAAATCCTGATGATATCACGCGTCTTCTTAAAGACATTACCCTTCTGCTTGATAATGAAGATTTAGGACGTGCATTTTTCGAAAAACTTACTGATCGTTCTAATGTAAAATTCATTGACTTCGAAAACTTTAATAACAATAGCTTCCATGTTGTAACAGAACTAACTTATGAAAATGGAGATGAAGAGTTTCGTCCTGATATCACCCTGCTGATTAATAGCATGCCGTTGGTGTTTATTGAAGTTAAAAAGCCTAATAATCGAGAAGGTATTCTTGCAGAGCGTAATCGTATTAATGAACGTTTTCAAAATCCGAAATTTAAGCGTTTTGCTAACATTATTCAGTTTATGATTTTCTCCAATAACATGGAGTATGATGATAGCGATCCTGAGCTAATTCAAGGCACATTTTATGCTAGTAGGCATACCACAAACTAGAGTTCAATTACTTTCGGGAAGAGGAACTCTTTAACCTCACAACATTGTTAAAATCACTAACGGACAGTGATGAATTAGCGGTATTGAAAGATAATAACCTTGAGGTGATCCGTACTAGCCCGGAATTTCAAACAAACAAAGATCATAACCGGCCAACAAATCGTATCTGTACCTCATTGCTGAACAAGGATCGGTTGGTATTTATCTTACGTTATGCACTGGCTTATGTCGTAGAGCCGGATGGAATACAGAAGCACATAATGCGTTACCCACAATTGTTTGCGACTAAAGCCATAGAACGCAAACTGAATGAGAAAGTTAAAAAAGGGATTATCTGGCACACTCAAGGCAGCGGGAAAACGGCCTTGCATACTATAGCGTGCGTTTCCTAACCGACTATTTTCAAAAAAAGCAGGTGATCCCCAAATTTTATTTCATTGTCGATCGACTGGATTTACTACAGCAGGCATATCGGGAATTTACTGCCCGTGGCTTAACAGTTCACCTGATCAACTCACGTAGCGCCTTCTCCCGCGATATTAAAGCCATTCAAGTGATCCACAATCACCAAGGTAAACCAGAAATAACCGTTGTTAATATCCAAAAATTTCACAATGAATCGGACGTTGTTTCGACCAAAGATTATGATATCAATATTCAACGAGTCTACTTTCTAGATGAGGTTCATCGCAGTTATAACCCCGAAGGTAGTTTTCTGGCTAACTTAAGTCAGTCAGATACCGATGCCATCAAAATCGGCCTAACAGGCACTCCATTGCTAGGAACTGACTACAACTCGCGCTATCTCTTCGGTAGTTACATCCACAAATATTACTACAACGCCTCTATCGCGGATGGTTATACACTACGTTTGATCCGTGAAGAGATCGCCTCCAATTACCGGATAGCCCTGCAACAAGCATTAAAAGACGTTGAAATCCAGATGGGTGACGTGGATCGTAAACTTATTTATGCTCACTCCAGCTTCGTCGAACCCATGTTGGACTATATCATCACTGACTTTGCCAAAAGTCGTGGTGCACTAAATGATGACACTATTGGAGGCATGGTAATCTGTGACAGTTCAGAACAGGCAAAAAAGATATTTGCTCTCTTCAATGCGCAGTATGCTGAAACACCAATAAAAACAAACGAGGAATTCCCTATTGCTCACGCCGCTGAATCCGAGGCGGTTTACCTTTCCACAAACAAAAAAAGTAGGAAAAAGCAAGACATCAAAAGTGCCGCTCTAATCCTACATGATGTGGGAACAAAACAGGAACGTAAAGAGTGGATGGAAAATTTTAAGGTCGGTAATATCGATCTACTGTTTGTTTATAACATGCTATTAACTGGGTTCGATGCCAAGCGCCTGAAAAAACTCTATCTAGGACGCGTGATCCGTAGACATAACCTATTGCAGGCGTTGACCCGCATTAACCGTACGTATAAAGATTTCCGCTACGGTTATGTAGTAGATTTCGCAGACATCTGTCAGGAATTTGACGCAACCAATAAAGCCTACTTTGAAGAGCTTCAGTCCGAGTTGGGCGATGAGATCGAGCATTACTCCCGACTGTTCAAGTCTCAAGAAGAGATCAGCCAGGAAATTGAACAGATTAAAGACGTTCTGTTCCAATTTGATATCCTGAACGCTGAAATTTTTGCCAATCAAATAAGTCAGATCGAAGATCGGCAAACGATGCTGACGTTAAAAAATGTGTTAGCTGATGCCAGGAGCCTATACAACTTAATCCGACTCCAGGGCGAAGTTAAGTTCCTGCAGGAACTAAATTTCAACCAATTAAATATCCTGTATCGCGAAGCCAGCCATCGCCTAGATTTGCTCAATCTGAAAGCGGATTTAGAACAGGGTATTGATATTTCGGGGCTTCTGAATCGAGCACTAGAAGAAGTTATTTTTGAATTTCATAAAATTGGCGAAGAAGAACTGGCGCTGGCCGACCAACTAAAAGATACTCTGCGCCGGACTCATGAAGCATTAGCCAACAATTTTGTTCAACAAGATCCACAGTTCATCACTTTAAAAGAAGAACTAGAGCGTTTATTCAAGAAAAAGAAACTCAGCGAAGTCACTCAAAACGAAATGATTGCTAATATTGGTATACTTAATAAAATTCATGACCGCATCAAAGAGCTGAACCGACAGAATAATCTGCTGCGCGACAAGTACCTAGGCGACGTCAAATATGCACGCACTCATAAACGGTTGCGGGAACATGGGCGTTTCAGCGAATCCGAGCGTAAAATCTACGAGGCGCTGCTTAGTGTTAAACTGGATGCGGATAATAAAGTACTGAATAACAGTAATATTTTAAACAACGAAGGTTACTTTGGGCGACAAATGGTGTCATGCGTGATCGCCCACTTTGAAAATGAGCATCATATAAAGCTGTCGACCAAGACGGCAAACGAGATCAATTGCCTGATTGTCACAGAGTACCTGAATGAATTTAATACCGGAGCACGTACGTGGTAGAATTGGAATTTAGAAACAAAACCAAAGATCTGATAGACAGCCTAAAAAGTATTTGCGCTAACTACGGCCTTGTAAATGATGGTAATGAATTCAAAATTATTACTCAGACATTTCTGTACAAATTTCTGAACGATAAATTCGCCTTTGAAGCCAAAAAGGTCGATAAATCTGTTGCCAGCGCAGAAAGCTAGGAAGCGGCACTTAGCCAAATGAGCGAGGAGCAACTAGACAAACTACAACAAAAGATGAGTCCGGATACGGCTCACTTGAAGCCTCACCATTTTATTCGCTCGCTGTTTAGCCAACAAAACGCCGCAGATTTTGCCAAAAACTTTGACGATACCCTGATGGATATTGCCATCACCAACAACGAAATCTTCGCAGTCAAAACTGACGGCGGCGCTAAAGTGGTGCTATTTGATCGTCTTAGCCAGTTTATCGCTGATGAATCAAAACGTGATGACTTCTGCCGGGCAATCATCAACAAGTTAATAGAATTCAGTTTCGAACGTATATTTAGTCAGAAATTCGATTTTTACGCTACTATCTTTGAATACCTGATCAAAGACTATAACAGCAATTTGCCGAGTACTACACGCCCCATGCTGTAGCGCACATTATGGCTGAAATTCTAGTCCCGAAAGATCAACAGGGTAAAGTGCGTGACGTCAGCTGCTACGACCCATCAGCCGGTTCCGGTACCCTATTAATGAACGTAGCACATGCCATCGGCGAAGATCGTTGCAGTATCTATACCCAAGATATCTGGCAAAAATCCTCTAGCCTGCTGCGCCTAAACCTAATTCTCAACAAGTTGGTTCACTCCATTCCAAACGTCATTCAAGGCAATACCATACTGCACCCCTACCATAAAGAGGGTCGGCAACTGAAACGCTTTGACTATATTGTTTCCAACCCACCGTTTAAGATGGATTTCAGCGATTTTCGCAACGACCTGGATACGAAAGAAAACCAGCAGCGTTTCTTTGCTAGTATCCCAAAAGTGCCTAAAGCAGCCAAAGACAAGATGGCCATCTATCAACTGTTCCTGCAACATATCATCTGGTCGCTAAAACCAGGCGGTAAAGCGGCCATCGTGGTACCAACAGGCCTTATTACTGCCCAGTCTGACATTGACAAAGGCATTCGTGAACATCTGGTTAAAAACAAAATGCTTGCGGGCGTCGTTTCCATGCCATCGAATATTTTTGCCACCACCGGCACCAACGTCTCCATTCTGTTTATTGATGCCAACAATAAAGAGAAAGTAGTGCTGATCGACGCTTCGAATTTAGGCCAGAAGATTAAAGACGGCAAAAACCAAAAAACGGTGCTAACGGATGAAGAAGAAAAGCGCATCTGTCAAGTATTTAATAACAAGTGGAACGAAGACAATTTCTCCGTAGTGGTCTCTTATGATGATATTGCGGCCAAGAATTACTCATTCAGCGCGGGGCAATATTTTGATGTTAAAATTGAATATGTCGATATTACGCCAGAACAGTTTGCTGAGAAAATGAAAGGGTTTACTGACAATCTGGAGAGTTTGTTCATCCCATGAGCTGGAAGTAGAGATTAAGAAACAGTTGGCGGGGTTGAAGTATGAGTAGGATTATACTAAAGCGGCTGGGCGATTTAATTACGCTCAAAAGGGGATACGATTTACCTGAAAAAAACAGTGAGTTAGTCCCATATCCTGTAATTAGTTCTGCAGGTATATCTGGCTGGCATAATGAATATAAGGTCGAGGATCCAGGTGTTATAACCGGACGATATGGCACACTAGGTGAAATGTATTATGCTGAAGATAAATATTGGCCACACAATACAGCATTGTATGTACAGAACTTCTAAGGCAATGACCCTAAATATATTTATTCTCTACTTAGCTGCTTAGGACGAATTCGCACATCATGCAAAAGCGCAGTTCCGGGAGTCAACAGGAATGAGCTTCATGAAATGTCTGTGCCAGCTATAGATAACATGACCACACAAATAAAAACACGTGAACTTCTTGAGGTTATTGATAAAAAAATAAAAATTAATAATCGCATCAACACCGAACTAGAAGCAATAGCAAAAACACTGTACCACTACTGGTTTGTGCAGTTTGATTTCCCGGATGCTAATGGAAAACCGTATAAAACTTCTGGGGGAAAGATAGTGTATAACTCGATTTTGAAACAGGAGATTCCAGCCGGTTGGCATGATTGTGAGCTTAAAGATATTATCGAACGTTCTGGAACAGGCTTAAATCCAAGAAACAATTTTAAACTTGGTTGTGGTAATAATTTTTATGTAACTATAAAAATATCAGTAATGGTAAAATCATTCTAGATGATAAGTGCGATAAGATTGATGATGATGCATTAGAAATTATATCTCGTCGTTCACAGCTTAAGGCTGGTGATATTCTTTTTACAAGTATTGAACCAGTAGGTGTTACTTATTTAATTCAAAAAAACCAACTAACTGGAATATCAATGAATCAGTATTCACATTGAGGCCTGATTTGAAAAAAATCACTTCTTAATATCTTTATCTTTTACTTTCATCAGATGAAATGAAAATTTTTACAAAAAATTCATCAACTGGAAGTGTCCATAAAGGAATTCGTCATGGGGTGCTAAAACGCTACCTATTAACATATTCCAATGATAGATTAATTAGAAACTTTACCAATATAACTAGGCCAATTTTCAAAAAAAGTCATTCATTGGAAGCGGAAAACCGATACTTGAATCAACTTCGCGACTGGCGACTGGCTTCTCCCAATGCTAATGAATGGGCAAGTTACAATTAAATAATCACTTTATAATCTCGTTAATTAAAAATGGTGAATTGCTCTAATTTCAATTCACCATAATAACGTAATTTTAAGCTGTTAGTTGACGAAACAATCTTAGCTCTTCAATTGCCTTACTTCGAGCATCTAAGAGCGAAAAATGAATTTAGTCATAACTTAAAGTCAAATACGGAAAGCACTAGACGGCTTTGCTATTAATCGGCTTCTGCCAAGTAGCAATTACCACTTGGCCTTTGGAAAAGCCAAAATATGAGATTAATTGCTCGCGTTCAGATTTATGTTTAACATAGATATATTTAATATTACCCAATAAAAATTTAAGTGGGTAAGGCTCTATTCTATTATATTTTTTTATTCTTATTATACTTAGAGAAATCCACTGATATTCTGTTTCCCTTAATTTGTTTGATTGTTGGAACAAACCTCCACTCGTTATCATACTTAAAATCAAAGTGTTCATCATCGAAGTAACTATTGTAACCATAAACATGCTTTGTAAAACACTTCAACTGAATAACAGGAAGTCTAAGGTGATTTGGTAATGTACCAACTTGTCGAGATCTGAGTAAAGCTATAAGTCCTAATGCCATTGGAGAGTTTTTTCAATATAATTCACAGGACTTAATCCATTAGACACTGCCCATTCTTTGCAAAGAGCAATTCCATAATCACCGTATGTTATTTTTTTACTGCACAGTTCATGATGCATGTAATCACTAAATGAAACCACAGGGTGAGCGGCTCGAGAAACCACTTTCCCCCTTGTGTCACCAAAATACTCACCACAGTAATGCAGTAAAAATGATTTAGATGAAATAATTGAAATTAGATTTTGAAATTTATCAGTAAAGTGAATAATCATGATTAAGCCTTTGATTCGGTTTGTTTAATAGCGATAAGTTTAATTCCATTGCCATCCTAGTTAACGATTCGCAGGAGTAATAATTGATACGATGAAGTAATTCAGGTATGCGGTTAAGCTCCAGAGCAGCACGGTGCTCTCTTTTTGCGGTAACGAACGCCCCTGCAACCTCTTGCAAGGGATTGTAGTCGATTAAATCGCTCTGCACGGCAAAACGCATAATCGCTGTAGTACGTGCTGCAAACGAGCAGGAACTTTTAGACGCCCAGACAGTTCGACTGCTTTGATGGGTAAAAGTCAATCTCGCGTCTTCCAGTTCCGCAATGTTCCGCTTACTCATGGCAGCAAAGAGACTATCCTCAAGGCTCTAATACACGAGCATTATGCTACTCAGACCACTTCTGATTGCTGACGGGCCAGTCTCTTGCTACCACTTTAAAAGTTATCGCTTCTTGCTCTTGTTCTACCTTGACGGCTTTCTTATTCTCATTGGAGCCATCAGGATGAACGAGCAACACTATACTTTCGCCGTCAGTAAGCTTATAAGCTTTTGCTTCAGGCTTGGCTGTACGCATCTTCACATCACTCAGAGCCATGATGAGTATCCTTTCAAGGGTTCTGTGTGGATCAAACATTATCGAACCCAGATATACCTGCAGTTGTACCCATATTAATAAGTTGAAATAGATTGAATCAAGTTGACTTAAGTTGATTACAAAACAAAAAAAGCCTTGCAGACACTGGAATTTCAAACACAAAAAAGACATTATCTTATGTCTATAAATGTTTTATGGTGCCGAAGGCCGGACTCATACACATCACTCAACCTCATGATTTAAAATAATTAATAATAAAAGCCATGATGTTATACCAACACAGATACCAACACATAATTTCATTGATTTTCGGCATCGAACCCGGACGAGCATGACTTGGTTAAGATGCCGATCCTATTACGTATCATCTTCCTCGATAGACTCCAAAGCATCAAGCGCAATTCGGACCATCGCAATAGAACCAATACGGATAAAAGCATCTTCCCCATCTTCGTCGGTTAACTGATAGCGCTCTGTTGATTCTGGTTCTAACTCCAGAATGTCAAAAAATGCATTCAATTGACCAACATCTTCAATTCCGTCGTCCTCCGATACCTCGGACTCACAGCATAGCTCAATAACTGGGCCGCCGTTCGCCATGGTAACATGGACATTTCCATAACATCCTTCATTTGCATCGTCACCCTCTTCACCAGGGATAGGTGGAAAACCATCAAACAAAAATTGGTGGAAGATCACTTCTCAAGTATTTAAGGCATAACGATGCTGCTCAGAGTCGAAAACAAAAAAATGCTCACGGCCTGGCACTGCGCTTTCCTGAAAATAAGAGTAAAAACGACGCTTATCAGCCGAGGAAATAGGTAACAGTAAATAATCTTGCTGCCCTTGTAGCCTGAGTTTCACCCCCAAAAGCAACCATCCATTTCAATACCAATAGCGGCAATATTTTCCAGCTCATCGCCACTACGGCTACTTTGATTGCGCAATTTCTTCAGCAAGTTATCGCTATCGGGAAAAACAACGCTCAACGACTTCTTTAAGACAGCGCTGATCGCTTACGCCAGCACCAACTTGGCCGCAACTTTCCCTGTTTCAATACGCTGAATCTGCTGTTGACTGGTACCAACCATATCTGCTAATTCACGTTGAGTGATTGATAGTTGGATACGGAGTTCTTTGATTTTGTTTTGCAAGATGACATACCTCCTACTTAGAAATAATAGATGCCATCAAAACACATTAATGAGTAAAAAACACAAAAATGAGTTAAATATCGGTAAGCAATACTCGTTAACGTAAAAGCACTTCCTCATCGTTCTTCTTTTGTATGCCAGAAATCTACAATATAGATGGCAGTGTTGCGGAGCTCGTAGTGAACCTAGTAGTCATTGAATAACACTTTTCGAATTTCCCCTTCTACTTATAAAAACATCATATTTCATTTTGCTGGCAACACCCCGGATTAGTGCTTCTCCACGATATCATTCATCTTTTCGACCAGCTCCAAACGCTTAAACGCGATGTGCCCACTCCCCTTCTGGAAATAACAAATAGTGAAGAGATCGTCCTCAGACATCTGCGCACGAGGGTTATCACGAATAAAATCCATAAGAATAAACTCCAAGTGCGAGCATCTTTTGCTTACCGCTAAAGCGATACTGTAAACGCCAATATTTTGAGCCGTTGGTATGTACCATCAAATGCATACCATCACCATCGGTCAATTTATACGATTTATCCAAAGGCTTGGCAGCTCTGACTTTAGCATCGTAAGAGGCATGATTTATCTCCTTCTGTTGGTACAAACTATTATCGAATCGAGAGATACCAACACTTGTACCAACAGCAGGCACTTGATGTGGGTTGACCTTAGTATACTAGGGAAGACTGAAAAGTGGGGAAAAGCCTTGTAAAACTAAGATTCCAAACACAAAAAAAGACATCACCTGATGTCCAGAAATGTTTTATGGTGCCGAAGGCCGGACTCGAACCGGCACACCCGAAGGCGGTTGATTTTGAATCAACTGCGTCTACCGATTTCGCCACTTCGGCATTGAGGGAGAATCGCGGAAAACGGCGCCATTATACTTGTCATCTCGTCAGGCGCAACTGTTATTGTTCACCAATAACGTTAAGTGCTTAAAAAGCAATCATCTATCTGCTTCAGGCATGCTTTGGTCGCTGGCTGTCAGATAGTGCTCAAACTGTTGTTGTAGCGTTTTAACGAAGTTTTCTTTCAGTTCAGTGATCCAGGCTATTTGTTGCTGGTTGCCGGCGGCGATCTGTTTATCTGCAATGATACTTTTCATCATCTCGGTAACACTTTTTTCCGGCGAAAAGTAAAGAATTTAATTACCCATTTCTAGCATTATGCAATTTTGTTGGTGGCTAATGAGTTTGATATTGCTAAATTTGTCTGACCAATGCTCAGATAATGTGATTACCAGCTTTTCCGGTAGGTAAATTTTGCTTTGCTGCTGGAGGTCAACTTTGGCCACTAAATTACACAGTAGCTGCTCAATCACCGGTTCTGTTAATAGAAATTGAATTCATGTTTACTCTATTTGTTTAATTATATAGTTATAAAGGTTGTAGTTGATGGTTTGGTATGCCTGAATAAATAAGGTAAGCGCAATAGATGTCTGGCTGATCCCTTGGCAATAACCGTGGATTTTAGCCTGGCTAAATATTTGTTCTTTTTCTGCTTGCGCGGCAATAATTATTTTCTTCGCCTGTTTTTTGGCCTGGCTTATCAGTAGTTGATGATAATCATGGCTCTGTTTGGACTGAGCGCGGATTAAGACATTATCTATCGCTTGAGTCAATAATTTTTCAGGTCGTGTAGGTAACATAATTAAGCGTTGCTTTTAATAATGAGTAATTAATCAGTAAAACGGTAGCAAGTTGCCACTGTGGATAATTTTTATTAAACAGTAGACTAAAACGAGCAGCTAATGCCAAAGAGCATTTTTCAATTAATGGTTTCATTGCCCACATCCCGAACTTTGTTAGTTCATCTTGTGAATAGGACGTGGCAGTTATCGGGATAATTTGTTGTTTTTGTGGCGGTAACAGTAACTTAGCCCAGGATAAAAATTGACTGAATGGCTCTGGTAACTGTTTGAGTTAATTGGCGATCATCAGCTGTGGTGATTGATATAATCCACCTAAGTATAAAGCTGCTATTGGTAGCCTAGACCAATAATTAATATATAACTGTACGTGTAAGTTATCAGCAAATTCAAGATCGACCATGGTTGGTAATTGAAAGTGCATCATTACCTGTTGGTCATATATCCGTTTTTCAGCCATTGTTAGCTTATCATATGGTGGGTAGCCAAATGAGTGATGAATATAACTGGCAGGTTGATACATTATTGTTTTTATCAAATTAAAAGTTTGCTGTTTCATTACTGTTGAGATTTTATTATTAATTGCGCGAGCTTTTTACGTTTAATTGTCCAATATATTAGCCCAGCACCGATAATTAAGATAAAAAGCAATAATATATAAAAATAATATCCCTCACCTAATGTATTTTTTTTCGGCTGAAAAGAAATTGGTGGTGATATTTTATGAATTAAAAATACCGTAATATATTGAGGTTCCAATTCACTAATCGCATTTTTAATAAATGCTTTTATACCCATTTTAAATTCATCAATATCTTGCTTTTTACCATGATAAAATACGATGACAGAGGCTTTCATCGGTGTCTGACTGCGGCTATTAACTACAATAGGGTAACTGAGGTGTACCCGCGCATCAGCGATGGTGTCCAGTGCCATTAAGGATTGTTCAAGCCGCTGCTCAATACCTGAAATTAATCTGACTTTTTCAATTTGCGGCGAGTTAACTAAGGCATCAGCAGGAAATAATTGAGAGATCTCAAGCCGTTCTGGTGAAAGTAATTGATATTCTTGTAATAACTGTACCACAGCCGACAAGTCCTCTTTCGCCCCATTAATTTTATAGAGCCCTTTTCCTTGTGCACTTTTACTGACCGTAATTTGATGCTTTTGTAAAACTGCCAGTACTTCATTTGCCTGTCGTTGATTCAGCGAATAATTAAGTAACGCTTCATCATGACAACCTGATAAAAGAAAAGTGAAAAGAGATATGGTAATAAAAAAGTATAGGTGGCGAAAGAGTATTGTCACTGTTATTGCGCCTTTATAACTGTTTCAACAGTTGTTAGTGCTTTACGTGCTAATGTACTTAGCAATGACATTTCAACCTGATAATCACTTGTAGTTTGCTGGATAGCAAGCAGTGAAGAGAGCTCGCCTGTTTATAATGTATCAGTAACTTACTGTTCAACTTGATTATGTTGTCGATATAGCTGACTGATGGCTTTCTGTAACGTCATCGCTCCACCCTCTGCTGATTCAGTCAGAACAGAAATTATTATTTATGCTACTAATATTCATCATTTATCCTTAACGCATATTACCTAATATAGTCTGTGCATTCTCTTTGTGTGCTTTAATCGTTGTTGACATGAAATTCAGTAAAACACTATGTGCCGCCATCGCTGCCTGAAATTCAGCCAAATCTGCTGAGTTAGATGGATCTTTTTTCAATTTTTCAATTTTTCAATTTTTCAATTTTTCAATAGTATCTTTAATACTTTTTTGATATTCATCAGATGTTGCTTGAGTCTCTTTAAATATCTCCCCGATAGTACTATTATTGACTACCATAAAGGATCTCCTTTCCAATAATATTAATAATTAACCAGCGGGAAAGTATCGATGCTCCGGTTGAACAAAAATATATCCCTTGGTACTTTTAAGTTGCGTTTTTTCTGATTATATTTCCCGCTCTTCAGGTAATAGAAATTGAAAAAAACTTTTTCCCAGTTGAGCTTGATAAGGTTTTAATTGTAATTTAAATTGATAAATCTCATCTTCGGTCAACATTTCACTCAACTGAATTATTAATCCTTTTTCTGATAACCATAATTTATAATTTTTTACTTTATTTGAAATTTTATTATTCACATAATCAATTAAATCAGATAATAAAATAGCATTCATATTAAATTGACATAATTGATATTGGCTAAATAATTCTTCAATTATTTTCTTTGTCTGTTTATTTTTATAAATAAAAGAAAAACTATTATAATTTATTATATAGAAATAAAAATATTCAATATTAGGAACCGATCTATTAATTTCATCAATAATTTTTTATATTATTTTTTACTCAAAAATTGTTCACAATCAAATGGCAGTGAGTTATTAATGGCTTCATTAGGAAATAAAGATTTCTTATTAAGATTGACTTCATAAGAGAACACATAATAATAGAATAAAAATAAAACAAGCAATAAAAAAAATGGCTCCTATTTTTATCAAGTGATTTTTATTTGACTTATCGGATTTCTCAATTAAATAAGACAACTTCTCACACTCATCACACCATTCTTCATCGACTCTCTTTATCGCAAATAGTGGTATTTTTTGCCAGAAAGTCGGGTAATTAAATTTAGCTTCAAATGACTTAATAGATTCATTTTGTTCATTTAAAGTATAGCCAAAACTATCTCGTTGCTTATCCACTTCAGGCAAAATAGTGTCAATAATAATCAGCTTATTTTGCTGATTAATGGGTACATAGAGTTGTATAAAATCATCATCATTTTTATCATGTTACTCAGACCATTGTTGAATACATTGGTCACTACCAACAATAATTTGATAGTGACCGGGTATTAGCGAAAAGACCATACCACTGAGTTTTCCAGTAAAAAAACGAATCATATAGTTATTATTTATATTCATGGAATTTATCTATTTTAAAGTAATTAAATATACTTTTATGATTATTTAATTTAATATGTTATAAATAAAGAAAATACTTTAAAGACTAAATTTTATTTTTTATTTATATACTTATTTATATTTTTTTCTTATGAGGAGTAGTGTATCATTTTACCAAAAAATTTAAAGCTAACAAGTTAAACATCATATTATAAAAATCACTTATATTATAAATTAGATTTATCAGGGAAGGAGTATATGAATTATTTTACACCTAAAAATAAATATTAATAATATAAATATCAAATTTTTTTTATTTTTATATCCATAATAATTCATGTGGAATTATAAAAGACAAACAGAATCAATATTATCATTTAACTGATAAACAAATATTTTTATCCTTGGAACAAGTCTCAACAATAAAACCAATTCATAATCATTGGACAATAGAAAAATCAGATATTTTTTCTTGTATAAAATTGATTGCTTATATCGATTATGCGTTAACTAACCACAATCTTCCTCATTATTCTAAGCAATCAATAATAACTAAAAATCATATGTTTATTCTCGATTCTAGCATCGGAAAGGATATTCAAACTTTACTTATCAATTATTCTAAAAAATAAACCGCTAACCAATATAGCGCTGGATTACGGTTTTAGTTCCGCTTCACACCTATCAAAAGAGATAAAAGTTATTTTTGGCGCCACACCTAAGTCATTTGGATTGATAAGGAAGTCGTTTTATGAAGATTAGCCCGTTATTTAAGGCCATCCTTTCATGTTGTTTTCTATTGATTGTTTTTCCTAATCAAGCAACGACATTTTAAAATTTAAAAGAAGACGTTTTAGTTAAAGATTATATTGAACAGGACAATGATTCTTTTTATTGCCGTTGATAGTCGGGTTGAACAATTTTTTGACGTATTATCCGATAAATTAAATAAACCTTTTATTCTCAGTTCCGCAGTGAAAAAGAAGCGAATTTCAGGTCGATTTGATGTTTCGTCCCCCAAAACCGCTTTTGATACTTTCATACGTAGAATGGCATTTATCTATTTTAATGATGGTAACATCATTTATGTTTACGATGGCAGTGAAATGAAACAATAGATGCTGAATCTAAAAAAGATCGATTTCAAGCGCGTAAAAGAGTATTTGCATGCTATCGGTCTTTACGATCCACGTTATCCCTTACGTGCTGGCAGCAATAACAAAACCTTTTATGTCTCTGGGCCACCAATTTATGTGAAGTAAGTTCAAGCTGCGGCAGAATATCTGGATCAAGAAGCACGGCAGTTAAAACAGAATATTATTGAAGAAAAACGCTTTGGTAATGATTATCTTCACATCTTTGCTTTAAAAAATACCGTTGTCACCGATAGAAGCTACTCTATCCGGGGAGAAAAATTAGTCTTACCTGGCATCAGTACCGTTTTACAACAACTTTTTCAATCCAACAAACAAACGGCAAGTCAAACGGATACAAAAATTGCTAACATTGACGAACAATATCAACCTGAACCCTCCTTTATTACCCGTGTTGGCAAAGAATCAATCGAGTTAATGCCTTTACCCGGTTCTAACAGTCTGTTAGCCAAAGGCAGTATTCAAGGTATTCAATTGATCAATGAAATGATCCAACGGCTTGATCAACCAAAACGACAAATTGAGCTGTCATTGTGGATCATCGATATCGCCAAACATGAAGCTGATCGCTTGGGTATTGATTGGCAAAGCAGTTACCACACTAAACACGGTAACTTTTTACTTAATACCAGCGATATTAGTGCTGCGGCCGGGGTACATTTTTTAGCCAAAATACGAGCAATGAGTCTGGAAGGAAGTGCTCAAATGGTTTCCCGCCCGATCGATTATCCTAACGCAAGAAAATACGCCTACCATCTTTGATAACAGCACCACATTCTATACTCAAGTACGTGAAGAGCGTATTGCCACCTTAGAGTCAGCCACATTTGGTACTATGATCAGTGTCCTCCCTCGCCTTTCTCCCGCCGGCAATGAAATTGAGATGGTTATCAATTTAGAAGATGGCGCTGAAAAAAAACCAACAACGGTGAAACAGAAAAAATCGATGCGCTGCCAGTAATTAATCGCACCAATATCAGTACAGTGGCTCGTATTACCCAAGGCGATAGTTTGCTGATTGGCGGTTATACCAGAGAAGATATCGATGCCAGAGAGAGTAAAATTCCATTACTTGGCAATATTCCATGGATAGGTGGATTATTTCGCTATAGCAGTACAACCAATAAAAAAATGGTACGTATTTTTATGCTGCAACCCAGGTTGGTAAAAGAAAAAAATCTATTGAATGATTCGCTGGGAAAAAATCCATTTAAGCCGGTTGATCCGCAAACACAGCCTGCTATTGACCTGCTTTATACTTATATCAATGGAGAGAATAGGTAATAAAAATGGTAGATATCAATAAAATTAATTCATCAGTTTTGTTGCACCAGCAACCGAAAACCCCGCATTCGTCTGACATTGAAACAGCTAAACCTACGCCAATGGTAGTAAGCCACCACCAGCTGTTAGATATTATGGACGATATGTCAATGGCTATGAGTCAATTTAATCGCCGACAAGATCTACAAAAGAAGCAACAAGATAGTAGCGAAATAAATAGCCGTATATTGGAAGATAATGCAGATAGAAAACTGGCCACAGTGATCAAATTATTACACAACCAAAAAAATAAATTAGCCCAACATATCAGTGCCTCAACGATGCAAAAAAGTCTGCTTGGCCTTTCCGTTACCAATGCCAGCACAAGTTCTGCCTTAAATCTCCATGCCACTGATCTGGAAGTCGATGTTATTAAACGATTAGTGATTTGACCGTCATTAATCAAATAATGGCTCAACTGGATAAGCTGCTTAGCCGAGTGATGGGCAACTTTGGCAAAGAGATGGAAACGATCGCTGAGTTAATGCGTAAAATAGGCGAAATGGGCAGCCAAAGCCTGCATACCGGTAAATATATTACTCATAATTTAAACACTATGGCATAAAAAGGACTTAACCATGACAACTATTACTCCTTCAGTAACTAAAAATTTTATTCCGTCAATAGCGGTAAAGGATGCTAATAACACGACGGAATCTAATCAAGTTTCAGACAAATTAGTCTCTCAGCACTTAGCTAATAAAACAGCGCAGCTACAGATTGAACAGACAACCAAAGAGCAAATCAATCAAACCAATTTACCGCTGCTCACACCACCAACAGTGGAAAAAGATGCGCAAACGTTAATTGATCGTTTAGCAAAATTATTGCCTACCGTAATGAATTTATTAGGAATTACTTATGTGCAATTACTATCGTTATTGAACAAAATATCAGCTACATTAAGAGAACTTAACGCCAAAGGCCGTAACGACGGAGACCAACTAAAAATCACCACCCTACAATCCAGCGAAAAAGTCAAAGATAGTAAGTATACCGAAGCCGGTTCACTATTGACAAGTGCTATCGCGGGTAGCCCTTTAAGTCTGGGAATGACAATCGCCGGCGCAGGGATCAGTTATAAAGGGTTGTCGCAAACCAACACCAACAATGTTGGCAACCTACAAAATAGCTCCCTTATAGCTGGAAATGCCATTAGCAGCTTATCAAACCCAATCAGCCAAATTGCGCAACAACCCCTAGCTTCTGGACAAGTCAAAGAACAGGGTAACCAACGTATTTTAGAAACTGAGCAACAAATTAATAATGCCACCGGAGAGACCCATCAGCGGGAAGAAAATATCAATGACGAGGTAAAAAACAAGCTGATACAAATTCTTAATAAAATGATCGAATATAGTCAACAAACTGTATCCACTATTTCAGGCAATATTAGAGCTTAATATTAGCGCTTACTTAATAATCGATGATTGAAACGAGAATTTTTATGGTCAATGCAATAAATTATTCCACGTCACATTCTGCCGGGTTTTCGTCTAGTATAGAGCACAAAAACACTGTGTCTGCATTTATCAAAACCGATACTCAACCTATTCTACCGGCAAGTTTGACTATTTTACCGCCTGAAATAATAAAAGATCATCTCATTTACCTTAAGCCAGATGATAAATTGCAAAACAAACAAAATTTCTATTTTGATGTCATAGAGGGATCACTAAACGATATAAAAAATGGTAATAGAGATATAGAGAATGAGACTCAAAATATAATAAGTGGAAAAATAAATAAAGATCAGGCATTAATAAAAAACGGCCAAACATTAGTAGAGCAAGGTCAAGCACTAAGATACAACGGCCTAATTAACCTTAATCAACTATTATCTGATGAAAATCCTGCGCCTGTTGCAAAAAGTTATCAACAGTCACATCAGGCGTTATTAGCCGCTAGCCAACGCTAGCCAACAAAAACTCACGCAAGCGCAACACACATTAGACGAAAATAGCTATCACTCATTAATTGTGATGTTTAATAATATTCAGCAAACTATTAGAGATGCTAATAAAAGTTATCTGCATAGTTATCGCTATGTGTTTAAAAATAGTATGGAAAAATTCCAGGAAATTAGTGGCTTACTTTCCTAAGTCAGTAACTATGTTAACGAAAACTCAAAAGATAACTTTATCACTCTTAAACAGCAAAAAATATTGGATGATTTCCAACAATTGAAAACTAAATTATCGCAAGATCCCGACGGGATCATCTATCAACAAGAAATTAAATTTATTCAACATGCGGATGGAGATTATCAAAAAGTTGGCGATGACAGCGATGTTCGTTACACCGAAGCACAAGCATTGGCACTGATGCAAAGCTATCGCCAATCATTTGAACAAAAAGTTACTGGCACTTTGATTGAAGCACCCAATTTGGATCAAATCAATGCCAATAGTTTAACCCAAGGTATTAAAATTAAAATTGATATCAAGCCACTAGAACGTACCATAGAAGTAGTGAAAAATCTGCAACAACCAACCAAAGATAATCTCGAGATCTCCCAGGCTCGTTTCAATCTGATTAATACCGCCATTGATACCACTAAAAAAGATTATCAAGCCATGCTAGATGAAATGTCACAACGCTATAATGCCGCCAATGATAACTATGAATAACTTCGTTAAAATTTTAAGCAGTACCATCAATGCTATGTTAGATAGTGCCAAAAGTTTTTTACGTTAATCCCTTACCAGCTTCCAATTAAATAATAAAGAGTAGTGTGTATGGCTACTCTTTTATCGATTCAATATTAACCACTATAAGAATTAGATTTTTGTGCTGTCAATAAAACATTAGAAAATAGTTTTGTAGCTTATATTCACAATTTTTCTATAATTAGAGAGTTATATTATATAATACGTTTAGCATCGATAACATAATCTATTTTTTCCTGCTGCCTGATGAAGACATTAATGAAAAATTAAATATTTATCAGGCGATTGTTTATAAAAATTTATTGATACTGGTTTATTAAGAATGCAACTATTTTGCCTAAAATTCTTTTCAGCCTTGACACTATTTTTATCGCTCACTGGTTGCTCGTCATCGACAACAGAAACAAAGCGTCCTTCAACCAAAACTTCATCAATTTCACCAACAGCACTAGAAATTCTTAATCGTCATCAACCCGCTACAGAAAAAACCACTGATTTGATTGATCGTTTTGCTAGCCAAATTTTTGCTGAAACAAATCCACAAGGGATGGCAATCGTTGTCATCGATAATGATCAGATAGTGGCCCGCTATTACGGTGAAACTGCACCCGGAGCGCGACAAAAACCGGGCTCTAATTCACTGATCCGCATTGCTTCATTAAGCAAACTAATGACCAGTGAAGTCATGATCAAATTAGAAGCGGATAAAAAATTACGTATTACTGATCCCCTACAAAATTACAGCTATTTCGGTACTCATATTCCTATTTATCATGGCAAACAGCCTATTCGATTATATCACCTAGCGAGTCATACCAGTGGTTTACCAAGAGAGCAACCTGGCGGTAAAATCGGCCGGCCGGTATTTGTTTGGCCAACCCAATCAAACCGTTAGACATGGCTCAAAAAGGCAAAAATTAAATGCTTACCAGGAACCAAAGCTGCTTATTCTAATCTGGCTTATGATCTATTAGCCGATGCCTTGGCAAAAGCGGCAGGAAAATCTTATAAGCAACTATTTGCCGAAAAAATCACCTTACCAGCCGAAATGTATGATACCACCTTTACACCAACTACCAATCAATGTTCTCGCCTAATGGTCGGTTATAAATCCAGTCCATGTATTAGTACCTTAGCTGCCGCCGGTAGTGGAGGGGTTTATTCAACGCCAGCTGATATGCAAAGATGGATGCAACAATTTCTGTCAACCCATACACAAATAAGTAAAAAAATCGCTCAACGTGAACAAGCGATCTATTTTGCTCGCGATATGCTTACCGATATTAAAGGTATGGACGTCGCTGGACATGCCGATGGTATTGGCCTTGGATGGGTTTATATGAATCCCCGCGATGGCATTCCCGGCATCTATCAAAAAACGGGTAGCGGTGGGGGTTTTAATACCTATATGACCATGATCCCACAACAACGTATTGGTATATTTGCCGTGATTTCACGCAAAAAAGGCAGTAAATTTAGTCGGTTAACCGAAGGAGTTAATGATTTAACTGCCGCGTTAACCATAAATTACAATAACAATCCTTTCCAGCCAACCAAACAAGATTTTGCGGCAAATCTGGCCAAAAAACTGCTAGAAACCCCTGATCATGGTTAAGCCAAATAATAAGAAATAAATTTTTTATCAGCATGGTAGCGCATTGAAAATATACCTAACCATGCTGTCAAAACTAATTATTGGCGTCGCATTAATAATAAAATGCTAAATCCCAGAAATAATACACTAGGTAACATTGCTGCTATCAGAGGAGGAACACCATAGACTAAACTTAGGTTACCAAAGCCCTCATTTAGTAGATAAAAAATAAATCCCCCTGAAATACCGATCAATACCCTTACCCCCATTGCGACACTGCGCAACGGGCCAAAAATAAATGATAGTGCCATTAACATCATAACAGCGACAGAAAGTGGTGACAGGATTTTCTTCCACATGCTTAGTTCATAGACTGATGCTTCTTGCCCACTCTCCTTAAGATATTTAACATATTTATACAGGCCCCTGATTGCTAACGAATCACGTTCCAGAGAAACTACCCCTAATTTTTCTGGGCTTAGGTTGGTTTTCCAATCCATCAATAAACTCTGAGAGCCAGTAATTTCCTTTTCATTGTTAATCAATGACTTATCTACTTGTGACAATTGCCACTGGTGAGTATCAGAATTATAGCGACCTGAAGCGGCAAAAATGACCGCTTGCAGTTTTTTCTGCGCATCAAGTTGGTAGATGGAAATTTCTTTTATGTCATTTTGATCGATAACGCGCTGAATATGAATAAAATTATTACCATCTTTAGCCCATAATCCACGATCTGTCACCATTAACGATCGACCGACAATTTTTTCAGCCCGATAGTTACGTGCCCACTGCTCTGCTGCAGGCGCAACCCATTCACCAATAACCATCGTCAAAATCACTAAAGGGATCGCGGTCTTCATCACTGACATCGCAACCTGTAAGCGAGAAAAACCAGCCGCATGCATCACTACCAATTCACTACGGGTTGCCAGGGTTCCTAATCCAAGTAATGCGCCTAACAGTGCTGCCATCGGAAAAAATACTTCAATATCTCTAGGAACGGTTAATAAAGTAAAAATTCCGGCACTCCAGGTGGTATAGTCACCATCACCGACTTTTCTTAATTGCTCAACAAATTTAATAATGCCCGATAATGAAAGCAACATAAAAAGGGTCATTAGGATCGAGGAGAGAATAGTACGCCCAATATATTTATCTAATACACCAAACATCAGGCGACTCCTTTAAAGAACTTAGCACGTATTCGACGCATCGAAACGGTATCCCAAATATTCAATATGATAGCTAATAGCAAAAAAGCCCCATTAACTAGCCACATTGTTATTCTGGGATCAATTTCACCTTTCTCAGCATTAGAGTGCAAGGTACTTTGTAATAAAAAGAAAATTAAATAAAGCAACATCGCAGGTAACATACTTAAGACTCGTCCTTGTCTGGGATTAACTTCACTTAGTGGCACAACCATCAAGGCCATAATAAGTACCGAAACGACTAATGTTAAGCGCCAGTGAAATTCTGATTTTGATTCAGCATCTGTAGCACGCCACAATTGCAACATATCCTTTTGCTCGATGTTATCGCCTGTAACTGCGGTTTCTTTATGATCGATTATCGCCTGATAATCTTTAAAATCCGTTATACGAAAATCACGTAATAGTGCTGTACCTTCATAGCGGGTTCCCTTATCTAATACCACAATTTGATTACCGTTTTGATCCTCTCGGATACGTCCACTTTCAGCAATCACCACGGAAGGACGTTGGTTATTAACCGGGCGTAATTGCGCCATAAAAACATCAGTAAAATTTTTGCCTTTTACATCACTAATATAAAGAACAATATTTTGATCCTTAGCGGTTTTAAATTGTCCCTCAACCATACTGGCCAAACCAGGATTAGCTTTCGCATCGGCTAATGCTTGCTCTTGATATTTTGCCGACCAAGGTAACATCCAGGCTACATTTATTGCCGCAACCAGAGCGGTAAACAATGCCAAAATTAAAGCCGCTGTCACTAATACCCGTTTACCTAAGCCACAGGCATGCATGACAGTAATTTCACTATCGATATAGAGTTTGCGGTAGGTCATTAACAAGCCGAGAAACAGACTTAATGGCAAAATCAATTGTGCCATTTCAGGAATTCCAAGCCCCAGAAGAGGAAAAACTAAATCGGAAGGAATATTTCCCTGAACCGCTGAACTTAATGTATTGATTGTTTTTTGACTAAAAAAAATTAAAATCAGGATAAAAAGTATTGCAACTTGACTTTTCAGCGTTTCCTTAACTAAGTATCGAATTATAATCACACTAATTACACCTGTGAAAATTTGTTTTTTGCAGCAAAATAGCTAACTTCGTCGTATAGTTACAGTTACGTACAATATTTTGGTTTTCTTAATGGTTACAATGTATCATGATGATAAATACAGAATTAACTATTCGATCACCAAACAGAATATGCTTAATCGTTACCTATTACTATCCGTAAACCATTCGGTTAGTTTAACATAAAGCAGCTATTTCATAAGGTAAATTTATACTGTTCGTTAATTTTAGCGATAGTATTAATCTTTGTCTTTAAAATTCAGGAGAATGCATGGAGTTTAGTGTAAAAAGCGGTAGCCCAGAGAAACAGCGTAGCGCCTGTATCATTGTTGGGGTATTTGAACCTCGCCGCTTATCCCCTATAGCCGAACAACTGGATACGAGCAGTGACGGCTATATCAGTGCCTTACTACGCCGCGGAGAACTGGAAGGTAAAGTTGGCCAAATGCTATTACTTCACCATATTCCTAATATATTATCTGAACGCATTCTGTTAGTTGGATGCGGTAAAGAACGTGAACTCGATGAGCGTCAATATAAACAGATTATCCAAAAAACAATTCATACCTTGAATGAAACCGGCTCAATGGAAGCCGTCTGCTTTCTAACTGAATTGCATGTAAAAAGCCGTAATAATTATTGGAAAGTTCGCCAGGCAGTAGAAACTGCAAAAGAAACATTATATGTATTTAACCAACTTAAAAGCAATAAGAGCGAGCCACGACGGCCATTACGTAAAATTGTCTTTAATGTTCCAACACGCCGTGATTTACCTAATGGCGAGCGCGCTATTCAACACGGCCTGGCTGTCGCGCTGGGTATAAAGTCAACCAAAGATCTGGCTAACATGCCGCCCAATATTTGCAATTCAGCCTATTTAGCCTCACAAGCACGTCAATTAGCCGATGATTATGAAAATCTTACCACCAAAGTGATCGGCGAAGAACAGATGAAAGAACTGGCGATGAATGCCTATTTAGCCGTAGGCCAAGGCTCACAAAACGAATCGCTAATGTCGATCATGCAATATAAAGGAAGTGACGATCCAACGGCTAAACCGATTGTGTTGGTCGGTAAAGGATTAACTTTTGACTCTGGTGGGATTTCTATTAAACCATCCGATGGCATGGATGAAATGAAATACGATATGTGTGGAGCCGCAACTGTTTATGGCGTTATGCGCTTTGTTGCTGAACTAAAAGTGCCGATTAACGTCACCGCAGTGTTGGCCGGCTGTGAAAACATGCCGAGCGGTAAAGCTTATCGCCCTGGTGATATTTTAACCACCATGTCAGGGCAGACAGTAGAAGTCCTTAATACTGATGCGGAAGGAAGATTGGTTCTTTGTGACACACTAACTTATGTAGAACGTTTTGATCCTGATGTGGTAATTGATGTTGCAACTTTAACCGGAGCCTGTATTATTGCACTTGGTAATCACCATAGTGGATTAATGTCAAACCATAATCCCTTAGCACATGAATTACTGAATGCCGCTAAACAAGCAGGCGATAAAGCATGGCGACTGCCTCTGGCTGAAGAGTTCTCTGAGCAGTTAGAATCAAATTTTGCAGATCTTGCCAATATAGGTGGCCGTTCTGGTGGTGCAATTACCGCTGGCTGTTTCCTGGAACATTTTGCTACTAAATATCACTGGGCACATTTAGATATTGCTGGAACAGCTTGGCGATCAGGAAAAGCAAAAGGAGCAACAGGCCGCCCGGTGGCTTTACTTGCTCAATTTCTGTTAAATCGTGCTTATATAAACTGTGACGAATAATCGCACCAGTGAATTTAATAATAGGGTGTTGTAAGCAATGCCCTTTTTCTATAATAGTAATGCGATGAAAAAAGCAACTTTCTATTTAATAGCGCAGCTATCTTCACAAGCAGAACTTGAAAGTCATGAATGGTTAGCCTGTCAGCTAGCAGCAGAAAACTGGCGGATGGGTAAACGTGTTTTAATTGCTTGTGAGGATCAAATACAAGCCGAAAAATTGGATGAAATACTTTGGCAAAGAGAACCTTATCAATTTGTCCCACACAATTTAGCCGGAGAGGGCCCTCGCTATGGCGCGCCGGTTGAGCTTTGTTGGCCAACAAAACGTGGTAGCTCAGCAAGAGATATATTGATAAATCTACAATCAACATTTGCAAACTTTGCCACAGCCTTCCATGAAGTGATAGACTTTGTACCCATTGATGAAAATTTGAAACAGTTGGCACGTGAAAGATACAAAACTTATCGCAGTATGGGTTTTAATTTGATCATGGCACCACCTCCAATCACTTAAATAAATAACGAAGCAAGATGGAAAAGAAACCCGCAAATCAAACTCAGTCTGAGCCATCACTCGACAAAACTTATCAGCCAGCTGCAATTGAACAACCTTTATATGCACACTGGGAAAAAAACGGCTATTTTGCACCACACGGTGATAACAGCAAAGAGAGTTTTTGTATCGTGATCCCGCCGCCTAATGTCACGGGTAACCTGCATATGGGGCATGCTTTTCAGCAAACGATCATGGATACCTTAATTCGCTACCAGCGCATGCAAGGGAAAAATACCCTATGGCAAAGTGGCACAGATCACGCGGGGATCGCCACTCAAATGGTTGTTGAGCGCAAAATTGCTGCAGAAGAGAATAAAACTCGTCATGACTATGGCAGAGAAGCGTTTATTGAAAAAATTTGGCAATGGAAAACCGAGTCTGGCGATAATATTTCTCACCAAATGCGACGACTGGGTGACTCTGTTGATTGGCAACGTGAACGCTTTACCATGGATGAAGGCCTCTCGAAAGCAGTAAAAGAAGCATTTATTCGGCTCTATCAAGATGATCTTATTTATCGCGGCAAACGATTAGTTAACTGGGATCCTAAGCTACATACCGCTATTTCCAATTTAGAAGTTGAAAATCGAGAAGTTAACGGTTTTATATGGCATTTACGTTATCCCCTTGTTGATGGGGTAAAAACTGCCGAAGACCAAGATTATCTGGTTGTTGCCACGACTCGACCAGAAACCATGCTTGGTGATACGGGTGTTGCAGTTAATCCCGCTGATCCGCGCTATAAGGATTTAATCGGCAAACAAATTATACTGCCATTGGTTAATCGCCGTATTCCTATCGTCGGTGATGAACACGCCGATATGGAAAAAGGCACCGGCTGTGTGAAGATCACACCAGCACACGATTTTAACGACTATGAAGTGGGAAAACGTCATCAGTTGCCAATGATCAATATTTTCGATTTCAATGGCCATATCCGCCAACAAGCTGAAGTATTCGACAACGCAGGCAACCCTAGCACTATTTATACCACAACAATCCCTGCAAACTATCAGGGAATAGAACGTTTTGCTGCCCGTAAAGCGATGGTCAGCGAATTAGAAAAATTAGGATTATTAGTTGCCGTAAAGCCGCATAAACTTACCATCCCTTATGGCGATCGTGGCGGTGTTGTTATTGAACCCATGCTGACAGATCAATGGTATGTTCGTACCCTACCATTAGCAGAGCAAGCCATTGCGGCGGTAAAAGATGGCCGTATTCAGTTTGTTCCTAAACAGTATGAGAATATGTATTTTTCCTGGATGCAGGATATTCAAGATTGGTGTATTTCACGCCAATTATGGTGGGGACATAGAATACCCGCCTGGTATGATAAAGACGATAACGTCTATGTCGGACATGACCAAGAGGAAGTTCGTCGAGAGAACAACCTCAGCGCTCATATTAGCCTACATCAAGATGAAGATGTATTAGATACCTGGTTCTCTTCTGGTCTGTGGACCTTTTCAACATTAGGCTGGCCAGAAAATAGCGAGGCGTTAAAAACTTTCCATCCAACGGATGTGTTGGTTAGTGGCTTTGATATTATCTTTTTCTGGATAGCCCGCATGATCATGCTGACGATGTATTTCATCAAAGATGAAAATGGCCAAGGGCAAATTCCTTTTAAAACCGTCTATATGACAGGTCTGATCCGCGATGAAGAAGGGCAAAAAATGTCAAAATCCAAAGGCAATGTCATCGATCCATTGGATATGATCGATGGTATCTCGCTGGAAGATTTATTGACAAAACGTACTGGCAATATGATGCAACCCCAATTAGCCGAAAAAATTGCTAAACGTACCCGTAAAGAATATCCGCAAGGCATCGAAGCGCATGGTACTGACGCTTTACGCTTTACGCTTGCAGCATTAGCATCGACCGGGCGAGACATCAATTGGGATATGAAACGTCTTACTGGTTATCGCAATTTTTGTAATAAACTTTGGAATGCCAGTCGTTATGTCCTGATGAATACAGAAGGTCTAGATTGTGGTCAGCATGGTGGGGAAATGACTTTTTCGCTGGCTGATCGCTGGATCATGGCAGAATTTAACCAAACGGTAAAATTGTATCGTGAAGCACTGGATACTTATCGCTTTAATATCGCTGCCAATATTTTGTATGAATTTACCTGGAACCAGTTCTGCGATTGGTACTTAGAACTGTCTAAGCCGGCTATCCATAAAGGAAATGAGGCAGAAATTCGTGCCACACGTTATACCTTGATTGAAATACTGGAAAGCTTATTACGGCTGGCACATCCTACTATTCCATTTATTACCGAGACGATTTGGCAACGGGTGAAAGTGATTAAAGGCATCCGACAAGACACTATCATGTTACAGCCTTTCCCAATCTTTGAACCAGCCAAAGTTGATGAAGAGGCGCGTTATGATCTGGAATGGATCAAAGAACTGATTATTGCCATACGTAACATTCGGGCAGAAATGAATATCTCACCCGGTAAGCCATTAGATCTGCTACTACGTGGTGCTAATCATGCAACCAAACGGCGTATTACAGAAAACCTGAATTTTATTCAAGCAATGGCCCGCCTTAGTTCTATTACTATTTTGGATGAACAGCAACCAACACCACTTGCTGTAACTAAACTGATAGATGGAGCAGAAGTGTTGATCCCAATGGCAGATTTAGTCGATAAAGATACCGAACTAGCGCGGCTAGATAAAGAGCTGGATAAATTAACCAAAGAGATAGCAGCGATTGAAAACAAGTTAGCTAACGATAGTTTTGTCGGCCGAGCGCCTGCTGCTGCTGTTGAAAAAGAGCGTGAGCGCCTGGCGGGACATTTAGCAGCAAAACAAAAACTGACTAATCAAAAAGTAACTATTAGCTCACTTTAAATAAGAAACAACACTGCTACATAAGGTAGCAGTGTTGTTAACTGACAAATTTACTCTAACCACCCTACTTACTCAACTCAATATGCATCATCAGCTGATTTATAATCCCTGTCCTTTCTATTCTAACAATTTGATTCTAGTGTAATGCCTTCGGTTCAACGTCCTTTTCTTCCGTATCATCATAATTAGGATCTTCAAAGAAAGTACCCCAACCATCGTAGTTAATGCCAATTCTCTCAGTTAACATCATCAATTGTACGACTTGCTTATCAATTAATTCTGCATCAAGCGCGCTATCTCGATAGACATCACAACACATCAGTACTGTATCTTCAATTTCTAATTCTTCAGCATCATGCACTTCATAACCCAATTTAAATGCCACTATTGCCGCTTTTTCCAATAACTTAAAATCTTTGGCCGAAAAGTGATGTTCTATTTCATACAAAGCATTCGGATCACTACCATCTTCCAATAATTCTTCGATGATTGAATGCGTTTCTGCTCGCTGCTCTGCAACTGCTTTTTGCTCCAGTAACAAATTTTCTGTGGAAATTTGCTGTTCTGATAATGCTTTTTTAAACGACGTCAACTCTTCAGCTGAAAGGTGCTGCTCTATTTCATAAAACACATTAGGATCACTGCTATCCGTCGCTACATTTTCAACATCCAAACGGGTATCTGCGTGCTGCTCTCCTAGTACTTTTTTATTAACCATGTCGCGCTCCCTCTGTATTAATATGACAGTAACTTTTGCATTCTCCCATAGCCAACGAAGGAGAGCTACTATTACAACAAAGAAATTTATATTCAGATTGATGTGGATTTTTTATGATCATGATTTGAATATAAGTTCAATATAAAAAAATAAGTAAAATTACCGAGTTCTGTTTAATAAAAATCAACTCGGGTATGATTATTTAAGTGAATATCAACAAAAAAATTGATTTTCGATTAGCAGATAACGAAAAATAGACCACCCATTTGATTATTGGCAGCTAAGAATTGTAGGTTTAATGTTGCCAAAATATTCCTCAGTAGGTTCAGTAACAATTGTTTTGTTACCGCGCAAAAAATTTTTTCTGAATTCAATGCATTATATTTTTAAACATTTTTTCAATTTTCTTTCTGTAATCACTTGCTATACTGACAGAGCGGCGTATAATGTGCCAAAAATTTTGTGGGAGAAGAAATGCATAACCAATGCTTAAAAAAATCAATATATGCATTGCTGCCATTGGGCTATTTAGTTATTGCATTTCCTCCTCAATTAACCCTATTTATTCAAGCCCCTCAATGAGGGGCTTTTTTTTGGCATAACAATATTAGATATGGCACAAAGAAAGGAGGAACAACACGATGGTTAATCCGTTGTATCTTCGAGACATAATCTCGATTAATGATTTAAAGCGTGAAGATCTACTCACTGTACTTGAAGTTGCTACATCACTAAAACAACATCCCCAACCGAATCTGCAAAAACATAAAGTGATTGCCAGTTGTTTCTTTGAAGCTTCCACCCGTACACGCCTTTCATTCGAAACAGCCATTCACCGCTTAGGTGCTTCGGTGGTGGGTTTTTCCGACAGTAATAATACTTCGTTAGGTAAAAAAGGCGAAACCTTGGCAGATACGATATCGGTTATTAGCCAATATGTTGATGCCATTGTTATCCGTCATCCACAAGAGGGTGCATCACGTTTAGCGGCTCAATTTTCAGGAAAAATTCCGGTGATCAATGCCGGTGATGGCGCCAACCAACATCCTACCCAGACATTACTCGATCTATTCACCATTCAAGAGAGCCAAGGCAGCTTAAATAATTTGCATATTGCGATGGTTGGTGACCTAAAATATGGCCGAACCGTTCATTCATTAACCCAAGCATTATCGAAGTTTGATAATAATCATCTCTATTTTATTGCACCTGAAGCTTTATCGATGCCAGCTCATATCCTTCATCTGCTAGAAGAAAAAGGGGTAACTTATAGCTTACATGACAACATAGAGGCGGTCTTGCCAAAACTGGACATTCTCTATATAACTCGAGTGCAAAAAGAGCGTTTAGATCCTTCTGAATATGCTAATGTTAAAGCCCAATTCATTTTAAACAGCCATGAATTAGCCGTCGCTAAACCTGGCATGAAAGTTTTACATCCTCTACCACGCATGGACGAAATTACTACAGAAGTTGATAAAACATCCCATGCTTACTATTTTCAGCAAGCCGGTAATGGTATTTATGCACGACAAGCACTTCTAGCACTGATCTTAAATAAAACCATTAATTTCTGAGGCATTCAATTATGGCAAATAACCACAAATTACAAGTAGAAGCAATTAGCTGTGGCACCGTTATCGACCATATTCCCGCCCAAATTGGTTTTAAATTACTTTCGTTGTTTAAATTAACGCAAACTGATCAGTGTATTACCATAGGTTTAAATCTACCTTCTAATCACTTAGGTAAAAAAGATCTGATTAAAATTGAAAATACCTTTCTCACCCCTGAACAAGAAAACGAACTGGCAATGTATGCTCCCCATGCCACCGTTAACTGTATTAAAGACTATAAAGTGGAAAAAAAGCTATCAATTACCTTACCTGAGCAAATTGATGCAGTTTTGATCTGTCCTAACAGTAACTGCATTAGCAATAATGAACCGGTCAGTAGCAATTTTACCATTAAGCAGCGACATAATGAAGTCATTCTGACATGCAAATATTGTGAAAAAACCTTTGATCGACATGCGGTAATTAATAATATGTAATGCAGTATTATATAACCCTCTCATTCATGTCGACCACTAGAATAGTGGTGGTGGTAAATTTATAATTAACTTTTAGACTACAAGGTAAATAACAACTTATGTCATACGAAATTAAAACTGAAAATGCACCAGCAGCTATCGGCCCTTATGTGCAAGGTGTTGATCTTGGCAACATGCTTATTACATCCGGCCAAATTCCGATTGATCCGAAAACCGGTGAAATAGCTGAAGACATAATTGCCCAAACAACACAGTCACTGAAAAATATTCAGGCTATCGTAGAAAAAGCGGGGCTCAGTGTGGCTAATATTGTTAAAACTACCGTTTTTGTTAAAGATATGAATGATTTTGCGAGCGTAAATGCCACTTATGAAGCGTTTTTTAACCAACATAATGCGCCTTATCCTGCTCGTTCTTGCGTCGAAGTTGCTCGCTTACCAAAAGATGTTGGCATTGAAATTGAAGCGATAGCTATTCGTTAATAAAAACCCCTAACTTTGATATTATGCCTAATCAAACTTAGCTAACGCTTGTAATTTAACCATTTACTTAACCAAATCTTTATAGAAACTTTTTCTATAAAGATTTTTAAATAATTAGCAACTTAAACCTCTCTGTTGTTATTAACGTTTAGCTAAAAAGCAAACAACATCAAACTTCTTTGTTTTAGATCAATAAAAGCCCTGCGAAATAACCTCCATATACTATATATTGTGCTTTAATATACTTAAAAGAACTAGATATAGAATTTATAGACAAGTTATCCACAATTTAATGCTACCTGATTAATTGTGATTAAGTTGTGGATAATAATTGGAGGAGCCTATTGTCAAAACAGTAGTTATTAAACGCGATGGTTGTCAGGTCGTTTTTGATAAAAATCGGATCAAAGAAGCCGTCATGCGTGCAGCCACTGCCACTGGGATTTGCGATGATCAATATTGTGCAGTTAACAACAATTAGGCAGCCGCCAAACCGTTGATATTCATGAAATTCAAGATGCAGTTGAAAATCAACTGATGGCGGGTCTTTATAAAGATCTGGCCAGAAATTACATTGAATATCGCCATGAACGGGGCATTGCCAGAGAACAACGTAGCCGTCTTACTCACGAAATTCGCGGCTTAATTGAGCAAAGTAATGTTTCGTTACTTAATGAGAATGCGAATAAGGACAATAAGGTTATTCCAACTCAACGCGATTTATTAGCAGGTATTGTTGCTAAACATTATGCTAAACAACATATTTTACCGCGTGATGTCGTTATGGCGCATGAACGTGGTGAAATTCACTATCATGATCTGGATTACTCACCATTTTTTCCAATGTTTCACTGTATGCTGATCGATTTGCAAGGCATGTTAACCAAAGGTTTTAAAATGGGCAATCCTGAAATTGAGCCACCAAAATCAATTTCAACCGCCATCGCCGTCATAGCACAAATTATAGCCCAAGTGGCCAGCCATATTTATGGTGGTACTACCATTAATCGTATCGATGAAATGCTGGCTCCATTTGTTCAGGCGAGCTATAAAAAACACTTAAAAATTGCCAAAGAATGGCAAATTGCCGACCAATTTGCCTATGCTGAGAGCAGAACAGAAAAAGAGTGTTATGACGCTTTTCAATCACTAGAATATGAAGTCAATACACTGCACACTACAAATGGCCAAACACCTTTTGTTACCTTTGGGTTTGGCTTAGGAACCTCAAAACAGTCACGATTAATCCAAAAATCTATCTTACAAAATCGTTTAGCTGGATTAGGTAAAAATCGTAAAACCGCTGTATTTCCAAAATTAGTTTTTGCTATCCGTAAGGGGATCAATCACCAATATGACGATCCCAACTACGACATTAAACAGCTTGCACTTGAATGTGCCAGTAAACGGATGTATCCAGATATTCTTAACTACGAGCAGGTGGTAAACGTCACCGGCTCTTTCAAAACACCGATGGGTTGCCGCAGTTTCTTGGGCATTTATGAAGAGCAAGGTCAAGCTATTCATGAAGGACGTAATAATCTCGGTGTGATCAGTATTAACTTGCCCAGGATAGCAATTGAGGCCAAAGGTGACGAACAACGATTTTACCAAATATTGGATAACAGATTGGCAATTACCAAAAAAGCACTGATGACGCGTATCGCCAGACTGGAAAATGTCAAAGCGCGTGTCGCCCCAATTCTTTATATGGAAGGTGCTTGTGGCGTTCGTTTACAAGCAGAAGACAATATTGCTGAAATATTTAAACGTGGTCGTGCATCGATCTCTTTAGGTTATATCGGCCTGATGAAACAATCAATGCACTTTATGGTACGCAACAACATGTTTTTGATGATCAAACTCTGCGACAAAAATCCTATCAGATCATTCAGCAGCTACGTGCAGCGACAGATCACTGGAAAGCTGAAACCGGCTATGGATTTAGCTTATATAGTACCCCCAGTGAGAATTTATGTGACCGATTTTGTCGCTGGCTGTCTCCATCAATGTAAAGGTTGTTACAACAAAAGCACCTGGAAAATTGATTAGGGTAAACCGTTTACCCAAGCAATAGAAAATCAAATCATCACTGATTTGCAAGACCAAAGGATCGTTCGTCAGGGACTTTCCCTCTCTGGCGGCGACCCATTACATCCACAAAATGTAGAGACGATTTTACAACTAGTTAAACGCATTAAACACGAATGCCCAGATAAAGATATTTGGTTGTGGACCGGTTATACCCTTAATCAATTAACTAATAATCAACGAGCCGTGGTTAACTATCTTGATGTATTAGTTGATGGTAAATTTATTCAAGCGCGCTATGACCCCAATCTATTATGGCGAGGTAGTCATAATCAAGTGATCCATAGACTGAATTAACTATCACGATGCCAGACCAATTTAGTGCCAAAACCTAACTTATTATTGACCATTTTGATCTGTTGTAAAGATAATTGCCAAATAGGGATACTGGCTGCCATAGCGACTGGAAATCGTCGATTATAATCTTGCCTGGCTTGCTTTTCTTCTTTGCCGGTTGGAGAATCGACTTTACCAGTAAATTGTATTCCTTGTATGTTGGCCACTGTTTTGTTTTGACAACAAATAGTGCCAGCCACAAGCGGGTTTTTAAGCATCAGTTGCCCATGGCAAGTACTGGTTTCAGTCAAAAAATATAACGACATCGTTTGGGAGTTAAAGGTATAAAAACAAATGGCAGGCCAGACATCTGACTGAAAAGAGGTAAATAGCGAAAAAACATGCTTACGCGAAAGATATTGTTGCATAATAGCCAATGATGATTGATCAGCTAGCATAGTCGTAATATATATCCTTAAGTAAAAACAAGCTGAGAATAACTCTTCAGCGTGTTTTTATCAAAAATTAAAGCGCTATCATCATCCGATGATAATTTATACTACCAATTATTTATAGGCTGGAGAAGTAGCTTGACCTGTTACCATAGATGCGGGCATTAGCTTGTACTTTACTTTGTGTATAGGCTAAAAAGGTTACATAATAGCTAGTTGCCCCTTTTTTGGTAGCTTCTTTAACTGCTCAACGACACTAGTAGGCGTTTCTCCCACAACCAGAGACAACATCCATTGGCTGCTGGACAGGAAATTGCATGACTTGTTTTGCCTCATCAGCGATTGCACCGAATGACGACGCACCTAAAACCAAAATTAAAGCAGCTGGTAATTTTTTCATCATAAACTCCTTAATTGATTATTATCATTCAGAAATATTATTGGTTATTCCTGTGATATAGATCATAGTATAGGCACTCGTTAAAATTTTGGATTAGTTTTTTTGTTGCTGTCTTTCAAAAAAATGAATAGCATATAAAAAATAATTCTTTTAATTTTGTTAAAATAGCGTTTACACACCTTACAGGGCACATAATCACCACAAAATCAGTATAAAAAATTGACTTATTTTTTATATAAAATTAACTAAAACCTAATTTTATCAAACCAATATGATGAAAAAGCATTGGTCAATTTACTTAATAAGAAATGGACAAAATGTGCTTTATACTGGTATCACCACAGATATCGAGCGCCGCCTACAACAACATCTCTTAGGCATCGGTGCTAAAACTTTAAGAGGTAAACCCCCTCTTTTATTAGTCTACCAATGCCAACTAACAAATCATTCAGAGGCATTGTCCTTAGAATATCAAATAAAACAATTAACCAAAGCACAAAAAGAACAACTTGTCGCAGACCAACCTTTAGATCTGGTTGGTTATCTTGCCAAATTAGCAATCATCAAAATAAGATGAAAAATTAACCAATCCTGAATAATCGGCTAAATTACCATTATCTAACGCATAAACTTGAAAATAGGCCTCCATTCCAGGCCATTTACATGTTAATTGATGCGGTAAAGCCTGCGTAAAACCAAAACGACGGTAATAGTCCGGATCACCCAACACTACTACCGCTTTATAAGCAAATTCGTTTAGACTATCTGATCCCTCACAAACCAATTTTGCGCCAATACCTTGTCGCTGATAAGCACTATCAACAGCTAATGGCGCTAACCCCACCCATTGACACTCCTTATCACCGTTGACATCTACAACGTAAAACCGATATAGCCAATAATTTTTCCTTTATCATCAGTCGCCACCATTCCCAATACCAATAAACCGTCCTGACGCAATTTCTGCACCAAATCAGCCTCAGCATCGGTGGGAAAAGTTTGACGTAATAATTGATCAATACCTGGCGCATCAATAGGAATTTCAACTCGAATTAGCATGATAATGCACGCTCTTTATAATCAATATTTTCATTTTGTACTAGTTTAATCAAATCGGCTAATTGCAATAAACCAAAACGTAAAATTGCCGGCATGGTCTCTAACTCAAATGCATCTAACAGGTTTTTTACATACAAACCAAGCTCTGTATCACCTTCGATATGCTATCGACGTTGGAAAAATAAGGTGTCAGGATCTTCTTTACGCGCGGCAATTAAAATTAAATCATTCGCATCACTACAAAAACTGACATCTGCTTGTTGATCCTTACTAACTATGATTTTACCTGCCTGCAGGCTAATATACCAAACAAGTTGTACATCTTGCACCTCAACTCTTAGCCATTTATTCTGCAAAAAATCCAGTTCGCCATCGTTTAATGCCTGCTGAAATTGTCAACTTAGTAATTGCTCCAGAATTTGACGCTCTAATATAAAAGGCGTAGCTTTTAATAGTAAACGCATCAATTTAGGCCCTTGTTGGATAATCTGCTGGCGAATTTTTTTTAACACGTTGCAAATTCCTCTTACACTTTTATGATATATTTTTAAGCATTAATGATAATCATCCATGCTGCCAAATTATTAATTAATATCCTTGAATCCACATCAAAATTTAACCAACAATCGATTAAGTCTGTTCAATTTTATGCTTCATCTAGCAAAATCAATTCACAAAAGAAAGTAATCTGGTTTAAGTCAAAACAACCATATTACACCTTGACTACAATCGATAGACATCTAATTATACACTAGGATCATCAATGGAATTATTATGTCCGGCAAGCAACCTACCTGCCTTAAAAGTAGCTGTCGATAATGACGCTGATGCAGTCTATATTGGTTTTAAAGATGACACTCATGCACGTCATTTTGCTAGTTTAAATTTTAGCGAAAAAAAATTGGTTCAAACCGTCAAATACGTTCATGATCATAATTGCAAATTACATGTTGCTATCAATACCTTTGCGCAGCCCAATGGTTTTAATCGCTGGCTATCCGCCGTTGATATGGCTGCGCAAATCGGTGTTGATGCGCTGATCCTGGCTGATCTGGCTATCTTAGAATATGCGTCCAATCAATATCCCCATATTGAACGTCATGTTTCCGTTCAAGCTTCAGTGACAAATATTGCAGCGATTGAATTTTATCACCGTAATTTCACTGTCCAACAACTAGTGCTTCCTCCTTTTCTATCATTACATCAAGTTAAACAGTTAGCCAAAACCAGCCCGGTAGCATTGGAAGTTTTTGCTTTCGGCAGCCTTTGCATCATGGCGGAGGGACGCTGTTATCTTTCTTCTTATCTGACAGGAGAATCACCCAATACCGTGGGGGCTTGTTCTCCAGCCCGATTTGTACGCTGGCAACAAACCGACCAAGGTATGGAGTCGCGCTTAAATAACATTTTAATCGATTGCTATTCAAATAATGAAAATGCTAGTTACCAACTCTTTGTAAAGGAAGATACTGTCTCAATGGAAAAAAATATCATGTATTAGAAGAGCCTACTAGCCTAAATACGCTGGAATTGTTACCAAAATTGATGCTGGCAGATATTGCCGCTGTCAAAATCGAAGGCCGCCAGCGAAGCCCAACTTATGTTGGCGACGTTACCCATATCTGGCGCCAAGCTATTGATTATTGCAAAAATAATCCTAAAAAATTCATTACCAATCAAAACTGGAGCAATGTATTGGAAAATCTCTCTGAAGGTAAACAGACCACATTAGGTGCTTATCATCGTAAATGGCAATAAGATAAGGCGAAAAATGAAATATTCCTTAGGTTCAGTACTTTATTATTAGTCGAAAGAAACATTAATTCAGTTTTATCAACAAGCGATGAACAGTAGCGCAGATATTATTTATCTTGGTGAAACGGTTTGTAGTAAGCGTCGAGAAATGCAAGCAGCAGACTGGCTTGAACTGGCAAAAGAAATAACTTTACACGGTAAACAAGTAGTAATCTCTAGTTTATCTTTACTTCAAAACGCGGCCGAGCTTCGACAAATAGCTAAATTAGTCGACAATGGTGAATTTTTAGTTGAAGCGCACGATTTCGGTGTCGTTAATAAACTTATTGAGCAAAAAATACCCTTTATGGCAGGATATGGACTCAATTGCTACAATGCCTATACCTTACGCCTGCTTTATCGCCAAGGAATGATACGTTGGTGCTTACCGATTGAACTTTCTCGTGATTGGTTACAAGATCTGCTTTATCAATGTGAACAGCTAGGATTTCGCCACAATTTTGAAGTCGAAGTATTTGGTTATGGACATCTACCACTAGCACTGTCAGCTCGCTGTTTTACTGCCCGCTCAGAAAATCGCCATAAAGATAACTGTGATACTTGTTGTGAAAAATATTCCCAGGGTAGAAAAGTCTTTTCGCAGGAAAACCAATTACTCTTTACCCTAAATGGTACCCAGACGCAAAATGGCTACTGCTATAATCTAGGCAATGAACAAACGTCAATGGCCGGATTAGTCGATATCGTGCGGATCTCCGCTAAAAATCTAGATTCACTCAGTATTTTGGAACAATTTAGAGCTAATCAGCAATGTCAGTATCCACTAACATTAACTAATGATACAAACTGTAACGGCTTTTGGCGGCGCGCAGCCGGTTTATCGTTTATACCATAAAAATTAATAACGTTTTTTTCTTTTCAATAAACAACGCAAATGGTGGCTGAACTGGCGCAGTTCACCACTACGTAACATATTGATCAATATGCCTAGTAACGCATAAATTGTGCCTAACATTAGCATCATCAAAATATCAATACCTACGTCAGATAAACTTAAATCAAGTTGGTTAATACCCGCTATCGATTTTATTGCGCATGTTGAAGGTAAGGAATAAGCAACCATTCTTACCCAATCCGGCATTGCTTGTAATGGCCAAATAGCGCCTGAAATATAAAATACCGGCGTGGTTAGAAAAGCCAGTGTTAGATAAATCATTTCGACACTACGTAAAAATTCGGTAACAAACTTACCTAATCCTAAAACCGCCAATAAGAATGGTAAGGTGGCGATCACAAGCTGATAAACTGGTGCTTCTTGTCGGTAACCCAATACCCAAGACCAAAGTGCAAAAAAGATGGCCGACAGGAATAACCAAATGGGTAGCAACGCTGACCATGCCCCCAGATAAACAGCGGATGAAATTTTGCCGTTTGCCGCTTTGTGAACGTCAATATAGGCTTTCACACAAGCGACTAACAATGAGTGTTGTAATAACATGACCAATAAACCTGGAAAAACAATCGCAGCAAAACTCGGGCCCGGATTGAATAAAGATTCTGTTATTCCTTTAATGGGTGTTAATAATGTACTGGCCTGTTGATCAGTAAACCCTGCATTTCTTAGTCGTTGAGTATTATATTCGTTTAACAACTGAATATAAGCAGAGGAAATTTCTTGCTGTATTTGGCCGCTGGCAAGTCGATTAGTACCATCACCATAAACGGGTACCGTAATATTTTTACCATTGAGTAAACTCTTTTCAAAATCGATAGGAATAAGAATAATGGCAAACAATTTCCGTTCACGCATATCAGCCCTTGCTCTGGCCAAATCATCATAACTATGTAATTTTATTTTTGGTATCGTATCCAATCGGTTCATCAGTAAGCGGCTAGCAGAACCATGATCTTGATTAATAATTGCTACCGGCAAATCCCACAGTACTGGCCGAATATAAACCAGACTCATAATCGATAACGAAATCAACAACAATAACCACATAGGCTTTGCCAACATGCCAAGTAATACCCGATAAAAAGTCCGCAAATATAGCTTTATCAAAAGGCCTCCTGCATTCTTAGCCTTGTTAACAGGCGATTACGGATCAAAAAGGCACAAATAGCAGGGTAAATTAGTAATATTAAACAGACTTGCATGACGCGTAGCAAAGAAACCTCTCGCAAAAAAATATCAAACATCACATTTAATGCATGAGTAAGTGGTTGAATATTTCCCACAATCTGCGCGGGCCAAGCCATTGCCATTATCGGCATGGCAAAACCGGAAAAAGCTAATGCCAGGCTAACCAGCATGCCAATCAAACTATAGGCAGTAAAAATACTTTTGGTAAAAACGAATAACAACATACCGACACCCTGGGCGGCAATGACATAAAAAAAGCCCACCATCAAAAGGTAAAATGGGTTACCGGTAATTTTGGCGTCAAAGAAAAAAGAGAGGGCAGCAATTTCAATTAATAATAATGTGGTAAAAAAACAGGGTGTAAGGCGCCAATTTGCCTAATAATGCACTGGTAAATGTTTTGTTGGTTAATAATGCCGTGCCACGCAACATAATATAGATAGTACAAGTGATAACAAACAACTGTAACATATGGATAGTAGCAGCAAATTGCTGATAATAGATATAGTTTCCACTAGGGTTAAACAGGCTGTCATAAGAGAGAATAACTCTGGCCAAAGGAGGTATACTACTCCCCATTGATGAAGCTAATATTGGACGGAATTGTGCATTCAGTTGAGCGATTACCCCGCTAAAATCTTGAATGGCATAACTGCCAGAGGCATAAAATAAGGCATTATAATACATTCTGACTGTCGGTTGCCGACCCGTAAGAACACCCTTTTCAAAATGAGAGGGAATGTAGAGCAAAGCATAATCTTTAGCACTGCCTAAACGTAATAACGAAGTATTGATTGTGCCATCAATCGCTTTAATATCAGCATGTGGCGCTGCATTTAAATTACGAATTAACTTATTTGATAATAGGCTATGGTCATGATCAACCACTGAAACAAAAAGATTTAACAAGGTTCCTTCAGAAAAGTTAGCGCTTAATAATATAAATAGAAGTAATGGAAATATCCAACTTAACCAATGTAGGATCGGGCTACGAACAGCAATCTGCATTTCTTGATTAAAAGCAAAACTAAAGTTAGCCCATATTGCTTTTATTGTCATAAAAAACATCTATTTATCCCAAGCCCACAGTGCGCTCATCCAGGACGCAATCCATCAATAGGCTCTAGTGGATAAAGGCGTATTCAAATGTTCTTAAATCAAAGTCTCCAGTTGCACGTGTTGCGTGTTTAGTTGCATAGTCGCCCATTGGTGCAATATAGCGTATTTCCGCAACAATAATTTTGTCCTGCAAAGCAGGAACACGTATCGACACCTTATCGCCTTTACGAACGTAGGCCATAATATCTTCGCGTAAGTTATAAATAAAATAGGCCTGCGGCAAACGAATCAGCGTCAGCAGTGGGCTATTGGCATTAAACAATTCGCCAACTTCAGCCGATATGGGGCCAACTTCACCATCAACCGGTGCTTTAACAAGTAAATCATCAACTTGCACCTGTAACTCAATCATTTGTTGCTCGGTTTGCCGTAATGCAGCAGCATATTTATTCCGCAATTCAATGCGATCACCATTTTTAGCTTCATCTAATTGCGCCTGAGCGCTATTTACCTGATGGAAAGCGACATCTTTCGCCCACCGTGCTTTATCTAACTCATTAGCCGAAACATAACCTTTACCCGATAAATTATTCAGTCGGATATATTCGTTATTTGCATTGGTATATTGGGATTGGGCCTGTTTTAATGCAGCTTAAACATTACGGATCGTCTCTTCGCGAGTACCATTTAAAGATAAATCAAGTTGCGCTTTAGCTTGATCACGTACTGCCTTCAATGCCGCTAGTTGCGCTTGCAATTCCGGGTTTTCCAAGGTGATCAATAATTGCCCTTTTTATACCATGTCACCGCGTTCAATATGACGCTCTATTACACGCCCTCTAGCTTTAGAGGTAACGATGACTTCAGGTGCATCTACTTCCCCTTGTAACAAAAGGTGCTTATTCTGTGTATAAAGTAACACGGCAATCACAACAACAATCAGCATCAGTAGCACTAAAAATGAGATTCTTCTTTTCATATGAACTATAACATACCTTAACTATTTCACATGCAACTATATTGTTTGCAATTAACAAACAATTCAGTATGCGATTTTAAAATGTAAGTTGTTAATAAATTCGTGCTCTAAATCGCATAAAACAGACGCTATGCCTTTACTATTGTACAATCTAATCTTTATCCTACGCATATTTTGACTAGTAACCATTCAATTTTAGTCTTGCTCATTCAGTTATGCGATACCATAAAATGTATTTTTTACTGGATTAACTATGTATACCTTTGATTTATTACTATTATTACTCCAACAAATGTGTGTTTATTTAATTATCGCCTGGATACTTAGTAAAACCCCGCTCATTATTTCATTATTGAAAGTCACGATTTTTATCCCTCATAAGCTGATGTGTTATGTTATCTTTGCTGTTTTTTCAATTATCGGTAGCTATTTGGGGTTATATATTAGTGATGCAATTGCTAACACTCGCACCATCAGTACCGTATTAAGTGGTTTGCTCGGCGGTCCCAGTGTGGGAATATTGGTTGGTATTACCGGCGGAATACACTGTTATTCACTCGGTGTTGCAACAGCATCTAGTTGCATGCTGTCAACGATTATGGAAGGTTTAATTGGCGGACTGGTACATCGCTATTACATAAAACAGATGCAAATCAACAAGCTGTTTAATCCCTATACTGCTGCCAGTGTGACTTTTTTAGCTGTAATTCTGCAAATGTTAATCATTTTATTACTAACAAAACCCTTTGCTAACGCTATCGCTCTGGTTAAAAAATATTGCCCTGCCGATGATTATTAGCAATAGCATTGGTGCAGCGATATTTATTCGTATTTTATTGGATAGGCAGCTATTATTGAAAAATATACCACGGCCTTTTCTACCCAAGCGTTAAAAATTGCGGCTCATACCGAAGGAATATTGCGCCAAGGATTTAATACTCATAATAGTATGCATGTTGCTAATATTCTTTATCAACAATTACAAATTGGTGCGGTTGCAATCACTGATACAGAAAAAATTCTCGCTTTTGTTGGCATTGGCTCTGATCATCATATTGCCGGCGCTAAACTTACTTCTAAACCAACAATGCGTGCGATTACAAATAATCAGGTGGTATACGCAGACGGAAATGAAGAACCCTATCAATGCTCAATGAGTATCAACTGTAAAATTGGTTCAGTTTTAGTGATCCCGTTACGAGCAGAAAATCAATAAGTTATTGGTACCATCAAGCTTTATGAGGAAAAAAATCGATTATTTAGTTCAATTAATCTTACTTTAGGAGAGGTTATTGCTAGCCTCATATCCGGCCAATATGAACGAAATAAACAATCTTTGTTAAAATCAGAAATAAAATTGCTTCATGCACAAGTTAATCCTCACTTTTTATTTAATGCACTCAATACCCTACAAGCCGTGATACGTAAAGACCGCAAACAAACTACTGAACTTATAAACACCCTCTCTACCTTCTTGCGTAAAAATTTAAAACGCCCTGAAACGATAACAACATTGTATGACGAAATTGAACATGTAAACACTTACTTACAAATTGAAAAAGCGCGTTTTGGTGAGCATCTGCAAATTCAAATCCAAATCCCGCCAAAATTGAAAACCACTAAATTACCGGCGTTTTCACTACAACCCCTAGTTGAAAATGCGATCAAACATGGAACCGCACATTTATTAAATACTGGCCGAATTAGCCTTCGTGCCTTTCAACAACATGGGCATATCTATATTGAAATTAAAGATAATGCAGGATTATATCAACCTGCTGAAATAAATGATGGATTAGGCATAAACCTGGTAGATAAGCGTCTGAAACTCCACTACGGTGAACAATATGGTATCAATATCTTCTGCCAACCAGAACAATTTACTTGTGTCAGGCTGTATATCCCCGATATTAACGTAACAAACCAGGCGGCTTAACAATGAAGATTGTAATTGTTGATGACAAACCTCTTGCACGCGAGAATTTACGTTACCTATTAGAGCAGGAAGCCAATATCGATATTATTAGCGAATGCTTTAATGCCATTGAAGCACTCAGGGTTATTCATCATAAAAAAACCGGATGTTGTTTTCCTTGATATTCAAATGCCTCGCATTACAGGACTTGAAATGGTACAAATGCTCGGTCCGCAACATCGGCCTTATATTATATTTGTTACCGCCTTCGACGAATACGCTATTCAAGCTCTTGAGGAGCACGGTTTTGACTATTTGCTAAAACCGTTAGAAAAAAACCGTTTATCAAAAACCCTTCAGCGGTTACATCACTATCGACAAAAACAGAATATTGAACAATTGTCGAGTAATATCTCCCTTAAATACATTCCCTGTGTAGGCCACAATCGTATTTGGTTGATACCCCTTGGCGAAGTGCTCTACATTACATCTCGTATGAATGGTGTATATGTTATGAATAATAAAAATCAAGAAGGATTTACCGAGCTGACACTACGCACTATTGAAATGCGTACCACATTGGTTCGTTACCAACGCCAATATTTGATTAATATGGCCCAACTAAAAGAAATTACTTTTACTGAAAATAATCAGGCAAAACTGGTATTAAGTAATAGTCAACATATTCCGATCAGCCGTCGCTACCTGAAAGTCTTCAAAGAGGCGTTAGGATTATGCTAATTCGGTTGATAACCTTTTAATAAACAAAAAGCTGAATTCAATTGAATTCAGCTTTTGGCGCTAAATAGGACAATAATCCTATTACATTAGATATTGTGATTGCTACGACGGCGTAATCCAGAGTTATTATTCCCTTCGTTACGACCACGGAACTGTTCACGCTCACTACGACGTTCATTACCAAAGCGATGTCCTCGCTCACGTAATCCACCGCCATTACGCTGCCCACCGTTACCACGACGTTCAAACGGTTTTGCTTCACCTAACAATTGCATTTGCATTGGCTTATTCAAAATACGTGTACGTGTCAAATGATTAAGTAATTCATTTGGCATACCTTTTGGTAACTCTATTGTTGAGTGTGAAGCAAACAACTTAATATTACCAATATAACGACTACTAATATCCGCTTCGTTAGCAATTGCACCAACAATGTGGCGAACTTCAACGCCATCATCACGACCAACTTCAATACGGTACAATTCCATATCACCGACATCACGACGCGGACTACGTTCAGAAGTACCGTTACTGCGACGACGCTCATCAGGTGAATTAAATTCACGTTTTGCACGACGAACAGGATCAGGTGGCAATATTAGCGGCCGATCACCTTGCGCCATTTTTAATAGTGCTGAAGCTAAGGTTTCCATATCCAGATCATCATCAACAACTAATTTAGCCAGTAATGCACGATATTTTTCTAAATCACCGCTTTCTAATTGCTTTTGAATATTTTCAGCAAATTTAGCTTGGCGACGTTCACTTAAAAGTGCAGAACTTGGTAACTCAACTTCGGCAATTGGCTGCTTCATGGTACGTTCAATATTGCGTAGTAGTCGACGTTCACGATTATCGACAAACAAAATAGCACGACCAGCTCGACCTGCCCGACCGGTACGACCAATTCGATGCACATAAGATTCTGCATCCATCGGTATGTCATAATTAACAACTAAACTAATGCGTTCAACATCTAGACCTCGTGCTGCGACATCGGTGGCAATTAATATATCAAGACGGCCATCTTTCAAACGTTCTAAGGTTTGCTCACGTAGAGCTTGATTCATATCGCCATTTAGAGCCGAGCTATTATAGCCACTACGTTCAAGCGCTTCAGCAACCTCTAATGTGGCATTTTTAGTGCGTACAAAAATAATTGCCGCATCAAAATCTTCAGCCTCCAAAAAACGAACTAATGCTTCATTTTTACGCATGCCATAGACAGACCAATAACTTTGAGTAATGTCTGGACGCGTCGTCACACTGGATTGAATGCTGATCTCTTTTGGTGATTTCATAAAACGACGGGTAATACGACGGATCGCTTCCGGCATTGTGGCAGAAAATAGTGCCGTTTGATGCTCGGTTGGGATCTGACTCATGATATTTTCAACGTCTTCAATGAACCCCATACGTAACATTTCGTCCGCTTCATCAAGAACCAAACCACGTAAATGGGATAAATTTAGCGTCCCTCGTTTCAAATGATCTAATAAGCGACCCGGAGTTCCTACTACAATTTGCGGGCCTTGCCTTAGTGCGCGTAGTTGCGAATCGTAACGCTGCCCACCATAAAGTGCGACTACATTTACTGAACGAATGTGTTTGGAGAATTCACTCATGGCTTCCGCAACTTGTACGGCTAACTCACGCGTTGGTGCCAACACTAAGATTTGAGGGGCTTTCAATGTGATATCTATATTATGTAATAGCGGCAAACTAAAAGCGGCGGTTTTACCACTACCGGTTTGTGCCATACCTAATACGTCACACCCATCTAATAAATAGGGGATACATTGCTGCTGGATTGGCGATGGTTTTTCATAACCAAGGTCATTTAGTGCAGAAAGAATCGGTGTTGATAAACCTAAATCAGCAAAAGAGATTTCAGTCTCATTAGTCATGCAAAAGTGCCTCATTTATTATGGCGGCCAGTTTACATAACTCTGCGAAAAAAATTTCGGTCATTTTCATTTAAAATGTGAACTGGCTCAAATTATGTTATTAAACGAACAACAAGCCCTCATCACAATCGATGAAGACTTAAAAAAGCAGTGATGATATGTTCGTCGCTACTGTTAGCCTGATTCTGAAAGGTCGTCTTGTGCCTGACCTAACAAAGCCAGTTCCAACAGAGCATAGCGGTGCTCAACAAAGCTATGTGCATTGCTAGCTACCGTAAGCTTGAATAACGCTATAGCGTTATCATTATCCCCCAGACTTAGGTAATATTTACCTAAATAGAAGTTAGTTTCACTAAGATGCTCAGCGAGCGAAGTGTTATCTGTTGAATTCTCTTTCAAACGAACCATCAATGTTTTTTCACTGATTTTACCTAAATAGAATTCAACTATATTCCAGCCCCATTGCCCTTTTTCCGCTTGGTTATAACGAGATAACAAATTGGCTTGCGCCATTTTTGGTTTTATCTCTTTCTCCACTAAATACAGCCATAAGCTGCGGAAAGGATCATTTGGATCTTGTCGATAATACGCCAGCAGATCACCCTGCGCCAATCGATATCTCCCACCATAATACAGTGCAATACCCCGATTCATGCGCGCGAAATTGTAAGTTAGATCAAGCTCTAAAACAGAATCAAACGCTTCATAGGCAGCATCAAAATTGCCTGCCTGTGTAAAATATATTCCCAGAAAATTAAAAACTTCCGGAATATCAGGACGTATAGCTAGCGCCATGGTAAAATCATTGCGCGCTAACGCCCTCAATCCGAGACTATCATACAACACACCGCGTTCATATAAAAGCTGTGCATATTCATCATCGGACAACGACCGGCTCGCTAGGATCTGTTCCATACGAGCCAATATTACTTCTTGTTGCAATGTGGGTTGCAATGGGACAGCAAAGACTTCATTTTTACGCCAGTTTTCACTGCTGCAACCGACAATAAAAACAATAGCAGCAGTATAAAGCCAGCGCAGAAAAGAATTCATTGCCTTCTCCCAAAGACAGAAACTAGTCAATATATCCCGTCAATCCCCACAATTACCGGAGACTCAGCTATTAAAAAAACTGAGTAGGTGCTCTTTTTACAGGACACCGAGCCTTACGTCAAATTATTCTGCAGAAATCTGTGTTTCTGTTTCAGCCGGCTTTTCAGCAGAAACCGCCTCTTTAATACTAAGGCGAATACGACCCTGCCGATCAATTTCCAATACTTTGACTGGCACTTCCTGACCTAACTGTAAGTAATCAGTAACTTTTTCAACGCGTTTTTCTGCTATCTGAGAGATATGCACCAGCCCTTCTTTACCACCACCAATGGCAACAAAAGCACCAAAGTCAACGATACGTGTGACTTTGCCCTGATAGATACGGCCAACTTCAACTTCTGCGGTAATATCTTCAATACGACGAATAGCCGCTTCTGCTTTAGAACTATCGGTTGCAGCAATTTTTACGGTACCATCATCATCAATTTCAATCGTAGTAACGGTTTCTTCAGTCAATGCTCTAATGACAGAACCACCTTTACCTATTACATCTTTGATCTTATCAGGGTTGATGTGGATAGTATGAATACGTGGCGCAAACTCAGAAATCTCTTCACGAGGGCCATTAATAGCCTCTTCCATAACACTTAAAATGTGTAAACGAGCCCCTTTTGCCTGGTTTAACGCAACTTGCATAATTTCACGCGTAATGCCCTCAATCTTGATATCCATTTGCAGAGCACTAATACCTTCACGACTACCCGCGACTTTAAAATCCATATCGCCTAAATGATCTTCATCACCCAAGATATCGGAAAGCACAACAAAATCATCGTTTTCTTTCACTAATCCCATTGCAATACCTGCTACCGCTGCCTTAATTGGAACACCGGCATCCATTAATGCTAGTGATGCCCCACAGACGGAAGCCATAGAAGAAGAGCCATTAGATTCAGTGATTTCAGACACTACACGTACAGTATAGAGAAACTCTGACTGGTTCGGCATCACCGCCAATACTCCACGCTTAGCCAAACGCCCATGGCCAATTTCACGCCTTTTTGGCGAACCGACCATGCCTGTCTCACCTACTGAATAAGGAGGAAAATTATAATGGAATAGAAAACGATCGGTATATTCACCCATCAGCTCGTCAATAACTTGCGCATCACGTTCAGTACCAAGAGTTGCCGTGACCAACGCCTGCGTTTCTCCGCGCGTAAATAATGCTGAACCATGGGTACGAGGTAATACACCCGTACGGACATCAAGTGCACGTACCATGTCTTTTTCTCGCCCATCAATCCGCGGTTCACCTTTTAATACCCGAGTACGGACAACTTTTTTCTCTAAACCGGAAAGAATGTCGTTTATCTCTGCAACATCTAAAGATTCATTTTCTGCCAAAAGCGCATTAGCGACATCTTCTTTAATTGCATCAACGTTAGTGTAACGTTCTTGTTTTTCAGTAATACGATAAGCATCACCTAACCGCTCTTCAGCTAATTGAGCAATACGATTATGTAATTCTTCATTAATCGCTTCAGGCTGCCAATCCCATTTTTCTTTACCTGTTTCGGCTGCCAAGGCATTAATATTATCAATCACGATTTGCTGTTGCTCGTGACCAAAAACAACCGCACCAAGCATTTGCTCTTCCGTCAATAAATCAGCTTCAGACTCTACCATTAGTACCGCACTCGACGTACCTGCGACAACTAAATCTAAGCGACTGCTATTCAATTCATCAACGGTGGGATTTAAAACATACTGGTCATCAATATAACCAACACGAGCTGCACCAATTGGACCATTAAATGGAATACCCGATATAGATAATGCAGCAGAGGCGCCGATCATAGCAACAATATCTGGATTCACTTGCGGATTAATGGATACAACCGTAGCAATAATTTGTATTTCATTGACAAATCCCTCTGGAAACAAGGGACGAAGTGGACGATCAATCAGCCGGGCTATCAGTGTTTCACCTTCACCAGGACGACCCTCACGACGAAAAAAACTACCGGGGATTCGGCCGGCAGCATAAGATCGCTCCTGATAGTTAACTGTCAGTGGAAAGAAATCCTGCCCTTCTTTCACTTTTTTCTGCCCAACAACAGTGACAAATACGGCTGTATCATCCATATTAACCATAACTGCAGCAGTCGCCTGACGCGCCATCATACCCATTTCGATAGTGACGGTATGCTGGCCATATTGAAATTTACGAACAATAGGATTAAGCAAAATAATACCCTTTTAATAGCTGTTTATTTATATAATAACACCAATATTTCCTTTCTTGCTACATCCTCGCGACTAATGACAATACTGAATATTTTTACTTATTTTGTGAATATCAGTATTCTCATTAGCCGCGCGAACCGGTTGTAGCTAAAGAAGCTCACATTATTTAGAAATAAATTGACAAAAATCTATTTCCTAAAATCATTTTGTAAGTGTAAACCAATTCTAAAAATTTTTTCCGCTTTCTAGCAGAAAAGGGGCCTACTGGCCCCTTTTCTTTTGAAACCAACTAATCAGCGACGTAATCCTAAGCGCTCAATAAGTGTGGTATAACGAGCAACATCTTTACCCTTAAAATAGTTCAATAGCTTACGACGCTGAGCAACCATACGCAACAGCCCTCGACGGCTGTGTTGATCTTTCTTGTGCTCTGCAAAGTGACTTTGCAAATGATTGATCTCCGCAGTCAATAGAGCAACTTGAACTTCGCTAGAACCCGTGTCATTTTTATCACGACCATAGTCTGAGATAATTTGCGCTTTCGCTTCAGTACTTAGAGACATAAATAACTCCAAACTTTCCATTAAACATAAGGAAAGCCAATCTCTAATTCAGCCTTCCCGAACAAATTCTCACCTATTTTACGCTTCAATTGATCATAACGCAAGATTACATCTAAATCCTATCAAACACTTTCCACCACTAAACGACGAGGTGCTATTCTATTTTGTCCATCAATCTCAGCAATACCAATAAATTTATGCATATCACCTTCTTTTACGCGAACTTTATTACCTTCGGAAAGCCGATGGTTAGCAACAACAACCGATTGCCCTTGTTTAAAATAGCTTGCAACAATCGATGAAATATTGATTTCAGGAAAATGATTAACTGCTGTATCCATTGGTAATAATAAAGGATCTAATTGTGCCTCCAGAGAAGTTGTCCCTAACTCCACTTGCTGCTTAAGCGTATATAATTGTTCTATTGTTACCATACGTTCACTGGGATAACTAGCTACCTGTAAGCGCCTTAGATAAATCACATGAGCACCACAACCCAACAATTCACCTAAATCATCAATAATAGTTCGTATATAAGTTCCTTTAGAACAATGAATTGTTAATTCCAGTTCATTCTCTTGCCAGCGCTCAAATTGTAAATCATAAACAGTAATCGGTCGGCCTTCACGTTCAATAGTAATCCCCTGACGGGCATATTCATAAAGTGGCTTACCCTGATATTTAAGCGCAGAATACATAGACGGTATTTGGATTAAATTACCACGAAATTTATCTAATGCCTTATCAAGTTGCAGCTGTGTTATTTCGATAGGGCGTTGACAAATTATTTTACCATGCGCATCTGAAGTATCAGTACGCTGTCCTAAACGAGCAATAACCCGATAGCGTTTATCAGAATCAAGCAAAAATTGTGAAAATTTAGTTGCTTCACCCAAACAAATCGGTAACATTCCGGTTGCTAAAGGATTGAGTGCTCCTGTATGACCGGCTTTTTTTGCATTAAATAAACGACGTACTTTCTGCAAAGCATCATTAGATGAAAGTTCTGCCGGTTTATCTAATAACAATACTCCGTGAACCTCACGACCACGACGACGATTCATTACTTCCTATCTTTATCATCTTTTGTAGTATGACGGCGCTTTTCATCATCACGGATCACATTGCTAACTAAATTAGACATACGCATACCTTCCACCAAAGAGCTATCATAAAAAAAAGTTAATTCAGGGACGATACGTAAACGCATCGCTTTACCCAGCAAAGAACGAATATGTTTCGCCATATCACCATTCAATACTTTAATACCATTTTTAACCATATCTGTTTCATGTTCTTTTGCTGATATGTTTAAAAAAGTCACGAACACTTTGGCATAAGCCAAATCGCGAGAAACTTCCACTCCTGAGACAGTAGCCATTTTAACACGTGGATCTTTAATTTCTCGATGAAGAATAATGGAGATCTCTTTTTGTATTTCCTGGGCAACACGCTGAGCACGACCAAACTCTCTTGCCATTATGATATCTCCTCACAAGGGTAAAACTAAAATATAATGACCATTAATTATTATGATATATATTAGAAAAATAAAATTCAATACTTATATCTATTTGATTTTTTTATATAAAATAAATATTAACTATTATTTATCATAATAGAATTAATCTCATCGCATCAATCGATAACCAATATACCCGATCTAAATGGTTATCTATAACTCTTTAACCAAAAGGCCATAACATCAGTTATGGCCTTTTAAAAAGCATCAATAAAGCAGGCATTAATTATCAATAGAACGTTTCACTTCAATGATTTCAAATACTTCTATCATATCACCAACACGTACATCATTATAATTCTTCACGCCAATACCACACTCCATGCCATTGCGCACTTCGTTGACATCATCTTTAAAGCGACGTAATGATTCCAATTCACCTTCATAAATAACCACATTATCCCGCAATACACGGATAGGGTTATTACGCTTGATTATGCCTTCAACAACCATACAACCAGCAATGGCCCCAAACTTAGGTGATTTAAACACATCACGGACTTCGGCTAATCCGATAATTTGCTGTTTATATTCAGGCGCCAACATACCACTCATCGCCTGTTTGATCTCATCGACAAGACTATAAATAACCGAGTAATAGCGTAGATCCAAATTTTCACTTTCAACAATGCGTCTTGCTGCAGCATCGGCGCGGACATTGAAACCAATGATAATTGCATTAGAAGCAGCAGCCAATGTAACATCGGTTTCTGTAATACCACCTACACCCGAACCAATAATTTTTACTTTCACTTCATCAGTTGATAATTTTTGCAACAAATCAGTAATGGCTTCACAGCTACCTTGTACATCGGTTTTTAATACAATATTTAAGTCAGAAATCTTACCATCTTCCATATTAGCAAACATGTTTTCTAGTTTTGACTTCTGCTGGCGTGCCAATTTTACTTCTCGGAATTTACCTTGACGATAAAGTGCAACCTCACGCGCTTTCTTTTCATCACGGACAACCGTTGCGTCATCACCTGCTGAAGGTACACTTGATAACCCCAGAATTTCAACCGGAATCGATGGCGCTGCAGACTGAATATCTTCACCTAATTCATTACGCATTGCACGAATACGGCCATACTCAAAACCACATAGTACAATGTCACCTTTATTAAGGGTGCCTTCCTGAACTAAAATCGTCGCAACCGAACCACGACCTTTGTCCAAATAAGACTCTATAACAACACCACTTGCCATTCCAGTACGAACCGCTTTGAGTTCTAATACTTCAGCTTGTAATAAGATAGCTTCTAATAATTCATCAATCCCTGTCCCTTTTTTGGCAGATACATTGATAAATTGATTTTCGCCACCCCACTCCTCAGCCACAACACCATATTGCGACAGCTCATTTTTGACGCGATCAGGATCAGCTTCGTGTTTATCAATTTTATTAACTGCAACGACAACCGGCACATTAGCGGCCTTGGCATGCTGAATAGCTTCTATCGTCTGAGGCATCACACCATCATCCGCCGCAACGACCAAAACAACAATATCCGTTGCTTTAGCACCTCGAGCACGCATTGAAGTAAATGCAGCATGTCCTGGTGTATCTAAGAAGGTAATCATGCCTTTATCTGTTTCAACATGATAGGCACCTATGTGCTGCGTAATGCCGCCAGCTTCACCCGATGCAACTTTAGTTGAACGAATATAGTCAAGTAATGAAGTTTTACCATGGTCAACATGTCCCATGATGGTTACGACTGGCGCCCGAGGTTCTGCAACTGCTTCACCGGTATCACGATCATTTAAAATCGCTTCTTCCAGCTCATTTTCACGCCGTAAAATAACTTTATGCCCCATTTCCTCTGCCACAAGTTGCGCTGTTTCTTGATCAACAACCTGATTGATGGTCACCATAGCGCCCATTTTCATCATGGTCTTGACAACTTGCGAACCTTTGACTGCCATCTTATTCGCTAATTCAGCAACCGAGATGGTTTCGCCAATCACAACATCACGGTTAATAACCGCAACCGGTTTTGTGAAACTTTGCTGTAATGAACTGGTTTTTTTCTGTTTACCTTTGATTTTATTCGTACTACCAACCGCTCGCTCTTCTTCGCGATCAGCTTTTTCAGAATGTTTATTATTTTTTTTCTGCCGAGTAGCCTTTCCAGCTCGATTTCGGGCGCGGCGGCCTTCTTCTTGGGCATCATTTTCATCTTCTGCTTCACGAGCATGACGAGAAGTCGTAGTATGATAATCTACATTATCTTCCGTTTCATCATCACTACTCCAATGATTGGAGTTTTCCTTTGCCATACGACGAGCTTCTTCAGCAACGCGTTTAGCTTCCGCTTCAACCTTACGTCGCATCTCTTCTTCAGCTTTACGTTTAAGCTCTGCTGCCTCAGCTTCGCGACGCTGTTTTTCAGTATAAGCAGCCGAATCTTGATTGGATTTAGCTGTTTTTGGATTATTTTTACTTTGTTTCACTTTCTCTTTTTCCGCTGCTTCGCGCTTTGCTTTTTCAGCTGCTTCACGTTTTGCTTTTTTTTCTGCTTCGCGCTTTGCTTGCTCTTCCGCTTCATGCTTCACTTGTTCTTCAGCTTTCGCTTTTTCCAAGGCATCGCGGTCAACATATGTGCGCTTTTTACGGACCTCAATGTTGACTGATTTACTTTTCCCGCCTGTACTCGGCACACTTAGTGTGCTGCGAGTTTTTCGCTGTAATGTTAATTTGCCAGTCTGGTTAGCTGTCGTCCCATCTTCACGATTTAAGTATGCAAGTAAAGTTTCTTTTTCATTTTGAGTAACAGCGTCATTTTCAGTTTTCTTTATCCCGGCATCAGCAAACTGCTGTACCAGGCGTTCAACTGAAGTTTGAATCTCTGTTGCCAATGATTTTACAGTTTCATCTACCATTCTGTTCCTTCCTGCTACAAATTATTTTGGATCGTTGCCAAACCAGCAAATATTGCGCGCAGCCATAATAATTTCACCAGCCTGTTCATCATTCAGCCCTTCTTCAATATCTCTCAGATCGTCGATCCCCTGCTCGGCAAGATCTTCCAATGTACAAATACCATGAGCAGCTAGGCTCATTGCTAAAACATGATTCATACCTGGTAGATTTAACAAATCCTCAGCTGGCTGATTATCACCCATACTCTTTTTTTGAGCCAACTCTAATGTCGTCAGCGCTGCTTTCGCTCTTTCACGCAAAACTTCAATCGTTGTCTCATCAAGACCTTCAATTTCTAATAGTTCGTTGATTGGTACATAAGCTAATTCTTCTAATGTAGAAAAACCTTCTTCAACGAGAGCAGTAGCGAATTCTTCATCAATATCAAGGTGCTTAACAAAAGAATCAATAGATGCATGTGCCTCTGCTTGATGTTTAGCTTCAAGTTCTTCCGCGGTCATTACATTCAATTCCCATCTGTCATCTCCACGATGCTTTTTCAGTAACTGGGAAGCTAAGCGAACATTTTGTCCATTGCGGCCAATTGCCTGAGCCAAATTACTACTTTCAACGGCAACATCCATCGTACATTTATCTTCATCAACGACAATAGAGGCAACGTCAGCTGGCGCCATCGCATTAATCACAAATTGTGCAGGATTATCATCCCACAAAACAATATCAATACGCTCTCCTCCAAGCTCGCTTGATACTGCTTGCACCCTTGCACCACGCATCCCAACACAAGCGCCTACTGGATCGATGCGTTTATCATTCGTTTTTACAGCAATTTTTGCCCGCGATCCCGGGTCACGAGCAGCGGCTTTAATTTCAATAATTTCTTCACCGATTTCCGGTACTTCTATGCGAAATAATTCTACTAACATTTCAGGACGAGAACGGCTAACAAACAGCTGCGCTCCACGCGCTTCTGGGCGTACATCATACAATACACCACGCACACGGTCACCTGGTCGAAAGTTTTCACGTGGTAACATATCTTCCCGTAAAATTACCGCTTCGGCATTATTACCTAAATCCAAGGTAATATTTTCACGATTGACTTTTTTTACCACCCCGGTAATGATTTCACCTTGCTGCTCACGAAATTGCTCGACAACCATCGCTCTCTCAGCTTCACGTACCTTCTGAACAATAACCTGTTTTGCAGTTTGAGTGGTAATGCGGTCAAAGGTAACAGACTCTATTTGATCCTCTACATAATCGCCTAAATTAATCTCTGAGTCTTCAAATTTTGCCGCATCTAAAGTAATTTCCCGTGTCGGCTGTGTGACTTCTTCAACCACCAACCAACGACGAAATGTATCAAAATCTCCCGTTTTACAATCAATATTAACGCGAACATCAATCTCCTGTTCATATTTTTTCTTAGTAGCTGTTGCTAATGCGGTTTCAAGCGCTTCAAAGATTTTTTCGCGAGGAAGCGATTTTTCATTAGAAACCGCTTCCACAACAGCCAGAATTTCTTTATTCATCCTAGTTGCCTCATTGAACTTTATTAAAAGTGGGGTACCAGGTTAGCTTTCTGGATGTTTTTTAGTGCAAACACTTCGTCCTTGCCATCCACAGTAACCGTAATCATTTCGTCATCAACAGCTTTAATTATACCTCGCCATTTACGACGGTTCTGCATTGCTATTCTTAATATTAAATTCACTTCTTTACCAATAGAATGCTGATAGTGTGCAACAGTAAAGAGTGGACGCTCAAGTCCTAGTGAAGATATCTCCAGGTTATAGAGCTCTGAGATCGGATCTTCAACATCCAGTACTGCACTGACCTGGTGGCTAACTTCGGCACAATCATCAACGGTAATACCATTTTCGTTATCAATATAAACGCGTAATGTCGAAACCCGTGCTCGAATAAACTCCAGACCAACAAATTCAAAACCTAGAGCTTCTACCGGCACTGAAATCATCAATATTAATTTTTGCTCTAACGTGGACAAACCCCACCCCCAGACATAAAAAAAGGGCTAAAAGCCCAGTAATTCTGTTTTAAATAACAAAAAACCCCGAAAACCGGGGCTTTATGCAACTGGACCCTATACACTGCCAGTAGGTTTAACCCCTGACTCAGCACTCTTCCAAACGAAAATAATCCAATAAGACGCCTGAAATAAATTATATGCTAAGAAGTGGTTGCGAGAGCCGGATTTGAACCGACGACTTTCGGGTTATGAGCCCGACGAGCTACCAAACTGCTCCATCCCGCGTCCGGAAATTCCGCAAATTTTACGCTGATAATATGCGAAACGCAAGCTATCTTTTAAAATGGTGCCGAGAACGGGACTTGAACCCGTACGCCCGTTTTATAAGCACTACCACCTCAAGGTAGCGTGTATACCAATTCCACCACCTCGGCACACCAGTAAGACAATTTTTCAATAAAACCGCCTCACTACACAAACTGTTGCTTAATTAATGAGGGATATCACTTGTTGGTGCTACAGGCGCTGTAGGAACTCCCACTGGTTTCTCAATTTTAACAGGTTCACCAATGTTTTCCCATTTGCTTCCAGTCACACTTTTATTAGCAGTTAAATTCCCTAAAATTAAACTGATAACAAAGAATAATGTTGCAAAGATAGCCGTCATCCGCGTCATAAAATTACCTGATCCTAATGAACCAAATAATGTTGCAGAAGCACCTGCACCGAATGAAGCTCCCATATCAGCACCTTTCCCTTGTTGCAGCATGACCATACCAATCAGCGCAATTGAGACTAATAAAAAGATAACCAAAAGGGTTATGTACATAGCTAACTACCTATTTGACAATAAAGTTCGGAAAACCTATCTACTGCAACTTGCTCCTTAAGTCGTTACTTTAAGGAGCGGTTTTGAATACTAACCAAACCTTAGCTGACAAGCAAGATTATTTTTATCTCATCGTACTATTTGTAGAAAAAACAACAAAAGTTGTTCTCCAAAGCCAATTGACGAAAAATGACACAATGCTTATACAACCATATGATTTTTTGTAAAAATATTATGAACTATTTCACTTGCTTGACCACTTCAGCAATGCAATTAGCCATTGCGGTAACCTGTTTTTCATTCTCACCTTCCACCATGATACGAATTAAAGGCTCGGTACCTGATTTACGCAATAAAACCCGTCCTCTACCTGCTAGTTCTTTTTCCACTTGGTTTACCATATTTAAAACTTCTTCTGTGGCCAATGGATTATGGTTACCGGAAAAACGCACATTTATTAATACTTGAGGCATCAATTTAATCTCACAACAGAGATCATAAAGGCTCATATTATTACGGAGCATCGCACTTAGAACTTGTAAACCAGCAATAATTCCATCACCTGTTGTCGTTTTATCTAACAAAATAATATGGCCTGAATTTTCAGCACCAAGCCGCCATCCTTGCTCTTGTAATTTTTCGAGAACATAACGATCACCAACTTTTGCCCTGATAAAAGGTATATCCAACTGTTGCAGGGCTAATTCTAATCCCATATTACTCATTAAAGTGCCAACAACTCCACCGTGTAATTGACCTTGTCGAAGTGCATCACGCGCAATAATATAAAGAATTTGATCACCATCTATTCTATTACCACGATGATCAACCATTATTACCCGATCACCATCACCATCAAAAGCAAGACCAATATCCGCTTTTTCTGTTACCACACGTTTTTTCAATAGCGTAACATCAGCCGCGCCACAGCCCTCATTAATATTCAGTCCATTTGGTTCACAGCCGATTGCGATGACTTCCGCACCAAGCTCAGTTAAAACATTCGGGGCAATATGATATGTTGCGCCATTAGCACAATCTAAAACTATTTTTAATCCACTTAAACTTTGGTTACTGGGAAACGTCCCTTTGCAATACTCTATATAACGCCCAGCAGCATCAACAATACGACTCGCTCGTCCTAATTCGGCAGACTCAACACAAGTAAGTGGTTTCTCCATCTCAGCTTCTATTGCTTCTTCTACATCATCAGGTAATTTAGTGCCATCAATCGAAAAGAATTTAATACCATTATCATAATAAGGATTATGGGAAGCAGAAATAACAATGCCCGCTTCAGCACGGAATGTGCGTGTTAAATAAGCAATCGCTGGTGTAGGCATAGGACCTGTAAATGCAGCTGATACTCCCGCTGCTGCAAGACCCGCTTCTAAAGATGACTCCAACATATAACCTGAAATGCGTGTATCTTTACCTATGATTATTTTACGAGAACCATGCCGCGCTAAAACCTTACCCGCTGCCCAACCCAATTTCAAAACAAAATCAGGGGTAATTGGGTTTTCTCCTACTTTGCCACGAATACCATCGGTGCCAAAATATTTGCGCTTACTCATAATCATCTGTTTCCTTTACTGAAAGGGTTGCTTGAACAATCTTCATAGCCTGTACAGTTTCTTTCACATCATGAGCACGAATAATCTGTGCTCCCTGCATGGCTGCGATAACTGCGCATGCGCTACCGCCAATAAGCCGTTCCTCTAGTGGTAGATCTAATAGTTCACCAATCATAGATTTACGTGACATACCAACTAGTAGTGGCACTCCGAAAGCATGAAATTCATCCAATTTCGCTAATAATTGATAATTATGCACCAAGTTTTTACCAAAACCGAAACCTGGATCAATAATCAAACGATTTTTGGCAATGCCAGCCGCTTCACAGCGTTCAATTTCATCTGATAAATACTGTTTTACTTCTGCAACCACATTTTTATAATCGGGTGTTTGTTGCATTGTCTTAGGTTGACCTAACATATGCATAATACAGATTGGTAACCCTGTTTCAGCCGCAGCTTCTAATGCACCCGGCTCATGTAACGACCGAACATCATTAATAATATGCGCACCTGCTCTAGCTGCCTCTGTCATGACAACAGCTTTAGACGTATCAACAGAAACCCAAACATCAAAACGGTCAGTTACTGCTTCAATTATTGGGATAACTCGATCAAGTTCTTGCTGTAGACTGACTTCGCTAGCACCCGGACGGGTTGATTCACCACCAATATCGATAATTGCCGCGCCATGGTTAACCATACTAGCTACATGCTTGAGAGCATAGTCATAACGATTGTATATACCACCATCAGAAAAAGAGTCTGGAGTAACATTTAATATTCCCATAACAATAGGACAATTAAGATCAAACTCTATTTTTCGGGCAGTAATTTTCATAATCACCTTACTCAACCAAACAAAACCCCAGGTTTTCCTGGGGTTTCAATCATTTATTCATTTCACATAGAGAACCAATGAACATTAACGATTCTCTGTGTTACTTCCATTATCATTTTCTTGCATATTATCTTCACCCTGAGCAGCAGAAATATTCTTTTCTGGCTCTCCTTGTGATGAGGATGTTGTAGTAGGATTACTATCATTATCATCCCAGCCAGCTGGAGCTCTAACTGGACGGCGATTCATCAAATCATCAATTTGAGGTGCATCAATGGTTTCATATTTCATCAATGCATCCTTCATCGCATGCAAAATATCCATGTGTTCATTCAAAATCTGACGAGCTCGTTTATAATTACGATCAATAATTGCCTTGATCTCTTCATCAATTGCTCGCGCAGTTTCGTCTGACATATGATTAGCTTTAGCAACCGAGCGGCCCAGGAAAACCTCACCTTCTTCTTCGGCATAGAGCAATGGCCCTAATTTCTCAGAAAAACCCCATTGCGTCACCATATTACGAGCAAGATTAGTTGCTACTTTAATGTCGTTTGACGCGCCAGTAGATACCTTTTCTGAACCGTAAATAATTTCTTCAGCTAATCTGCCGCCATAAAGCGTAGAAATTTGACTTTCTAGCTTTTGCCGACTCGCACTAATTTGATCAGCTTCTGGCAAGAAGAATGTGACACCTAAGGCACGACCTCGTGGGATAATTGTCACTTTATGAACAGGATCATGTTCTGGAACAATACGTCCTATAATCGCATGACCAGCCTCATGATAAGCCGTAGATTCTTTTTGTTCCTCTGTCATCACCATAGAGCGACGTTCAGCACCCATCATGATCTTGTCTTTTGCCTTTTCGAATTCCACCATCGTGACAACACGCTTATTTCCGCGTGCTGCAAAAAGGGCGGCTTCATTAACTAAATTAGCTAAATCAGCACCAGAAAAACCAGGTGTGCCTCGTGCCAATACTGAAGCATCAACACTAGGATCTAAAGGTACACGGCGCATATGAACCTTCAAAATCTGCTCACGACCACGTACATCAGGTAAACCCACAACAACCTGCCGATCAAAACGTCCAGGACGCAATAATGCCGGATCTAACACATCGGGACGGTTGGTAGCGGCAATAACAATAATACCTTCATTACCTTCAAATCCATCCATCTCTACCAACATTTGGTTAAGAGTTTGTTCACGTTCATCGTGCCCTCCTCCCAAACCTGCGCCACGTTGGCGGCCAACCGCATCGATTTCGTCAATAAATATGATACAAGGTGCGGCTTTCTTTGCTTGTTCAAACATATCACGAACTCGAGAAGCACCAACACCAACGAACATTTCTACGAAATCTGAACCGGAGATAGTAAAAAAGGGAACTTTTGCTTCACCTGCAATGGCTTTTGCCAATAAAGTTTTACCTGTTCCCGGTGGCCCTACCATCAGAATTCCCTTAGGAATCTTACCACCTAATTTTTGAAAACGACCCGGTTCACGCAAATATTCAACTAGTTCACCAACTTCTTCTTTCGCTTCATCACAACCGGCAACATCAGCAAAAGTGGTTTTAATTTGATCTTCTGTCAGCATGCGCGCCTTACTCTTACCAAAGGACATAGCACCTTTGCCACCTCCTCCTTGCATCTGACGCATAAAAAAGATCCAACACCCAATTAGTAATAGCATTGGGAACCAGGAAATGAAAATAGTCGCTAAGAAACTTTGCTCTTGAGGTGGTTCACCAATGACGGTGACATGCCTTTCAAGCAAGGTATCCAACAATCTTGGATCCTCTCTCACTGGAATATAAGTCGTATAACGACTGTTATCCGTTTTCTTAACACTAATTTCACGATCAGAAATCCGCACTTCACGTATCTGATCCTGAGTTAACTCATTCATAAAGGTAGAATAATCCACCCTGCGACTATTCGAATCGCTAGGACCAAAACTCTGGAATAGAGACATCAGGACTACCGCAATGACTACCCAGAGAATCAGGTTTTTCGCCATGTCACTCAAGGGATGAACCTCTTCATTACAACTATGTTAAATAAATAACGTACAGGGTACTATATTTTGCGTCCTGTCGCTACAATGTACACTTCACGTGAACGTGACCGTGAAGCATCTGGTTTACGAATTTTAACTTTCAAAAATAGAGAGCGAATTTCCCTCAGATATTCATCAAAGCCTTCTCCCTGAAATACTTTAACAATAAAACTTCCCCCAGTAGCCAGTACATCGCGACACATATCCAACGCTAGCTCAACCAGATACATGGATCGAGGAATATCGACCGCAGGTGTCCCACTCATATTGGGAGCCATATCAGACATAACAACCTGGACTTTTTTATCACCAACTCGTTCAAGTAATGCCTTCAATATCTGCTCATCCCGAAAATCTCCTTGTAAGAAATCAACACCTACGATGGGATCCATTAGTAATAAATCACATGCAATAACCCGCCCCGTCTGGCCAACTTTGCTTACTGCATATTGAGACCAACCACCAGGCGCTGCCCCTAAATCAACAACGGTCATACCAGGTTTAAATATTTTATCACTCTGCTGGATCGCATCCAATTTAAACCATGCACGCGAGCGAAACCCTTTTTTTTGTGCTTGAAGAACGTATTTATCACTAAAATATTCCTGCAACCAACGACTAGAGCTTGCTGAACGCTTTTTATTAGCCATTGTTTTTCCAACTATACTTATAAAATAACACTGATCTCTGCCATTTTCGATATACCAAAATTATAGAATTTATGGTGATAACTAAAAGATGGCGGTAGAATGTACCGTTTTCAATCCCACTAAAGCAAAAAACAATGACTCTTAATAAAAAGCAAATACAATATCTAAAAAGCCTTGCTCATCATCTAAACCCTATTCTAATGATAGGTAACAATGGTTTAACTGAAGGTGTTTTAGCTGAAATCGAACAATCTTTGTCATATCATGAACTTATTAAAATCAAGATAGCGAGCGAAGATCGCGAAAGCAAAAATTTGATAGCTAACGCTATTGTTCGAGAAACCGATGCTATCAATGTGCAAATTATTGGTAAAATTTTGATACTCTATCGCCCTTCTGAAGCACGCAAGATCATTTTACCTAAATAAGTTTTCTACATTTATACAAAAATGCCATCCCACTTCAGGGTAAAAAAGGCCGCTTTGGCCTCTTTTACTTTTGAATTAACTCAAGAACATAACACTTTAAGATAAAATGAAAATCAAATATATTCCACTCGTAAAATTTCATATTCAACTTCACCGCCAGGGGTGTTGATAACTGCCACATCATCCATAGTCTTACCGATCAGGCCTCGAGCGATTGGTGAATTAACAGAAATGAGATTTTCTTTGATGTCGGCTTCATCATCACCCACAATACGATAAATCTGATCTTCATTTGTCGTTACATTAAATACGGTAACTGTCGCGCCGAATATTACACGACCCTCATTTTTCATTTTTGTTACATCAATAACTTGCGCATGAGACAATTTAGCCTCAATTTCTTGGATACGCCCTTCGCAAAACCCTTGCTGCTCAAGCGCTGCATGATATTCTGCATTTTCTTTCAAATCACCATGTTCACGTGCTTCTGCAATAGCAGCAATAATTTCAGGACGGCGAATATTCTTTAAAAATTCTAACTCTTTACGCAGCTTGTCTGCGCCACGTACTGTCATTGGAATCTGTTTCATTAATAAATGCCTCTGATTCTTTCCTAAATAAAAATTAAATATCTTCCTGATTTTTCTGTCATTAAAGCAAATTAGCACTTCTGACAAAACAACATTCTGGGCAAACAAAAAAGGGGGCAAACCTTGTTAACTATTAATTTATAACTTTATTATTCTATCATTTAATTAACCATTCTAACGCACACTTAATGCTAGGTCACCGTTTACTTTTTTCTGCATTACACTTTAGTATGCCTATTATGTCTACTTTTATATACAGCACTTATGGCTTTTTTTAAAAAAAAATTGGAAGATCATATTGGTTATTTAAGCTACTTTTCATATTCAATCAGGCGCTATCAGCGCCAATTGAAAACTATATTAATTATCTGCCTGCAGGTACAAATCTCTCTTTTATCGCGCAAAAAGTGGGGAGTGATACCCCATTGTTCGATTACCATAGCCAACAAATGGCACTACCTGCAAGTACTCAAAAAATTATTACCGCACTAGCTGCATTACTTCAATTAGGTCGCGATTATCAATTTGTAACCCATTTCGAAACTGAAGGAAAAATTATCGATCATCGTTTAAAAGGTGATTTGGTTGTACGCTTCACTGGCGATCCAACCTTAACGCGCCAACAAATTCGCAACATGGTAGCTAAATTAAAGCAACTTGGTATTGAACAAACTGAAGGCGATTTAATCATCGATATATCAGCCTTCGCTGGCCAAGATAAGGCTCCAGGGTGGATATGAAACAATATTTTAGTGCTCCACCAAGCGCCGCTATTATCGATAAAAACTGTTTTTCAGCCACTTTACATAGTGGTCAGAAACCTGGCGATATCGCACATGTCCATACCGCCTCTTTTTATCCTATTAATATGTTCAGTCAAGTTATTACGCTAGCAAAAGGTTCAACTGATGCACGTTATTGCGCATTAGACGTTATACCAGGAGAACTAAACCGTTATATATTAACGGGTTGCTTAACTCAACGCGCTGAACCGCTACCATTAGCATTTGCCGTTCAAAACGGCGCAAGCTATGCAGGAGCTATTATAAAAACTAACCTGATAGATGCCAAAATCACTCTTACCGGGCACATTAAACAACGCCACTTTCCTACCATAGCAGGAAATATCCTGGCCACAACAAAATCTAAATCGCTACATTATTTGCTGACAATAATGTTAAAAAAATCTGATAATATGATAGCTGATGCGATCTTTAGAACCATAGGCCGTGAATACCGGGTACTTGGTCTTCTGGCTCCGATGCTATCCGCCAGATTTTAAAACAGAAAGCCAATATTAACTTAGCCAATACGATTATGGTAGATGGTTCAGGACTATCTCGTCACAATTTAATTACACCAACGACTATGATGTCTATTTTGCAATATATTGCTAAACATGATAGTCAACTGAACTTTATTGCTATGTTACTATTAGCTGGATGATGGCACTTTACGTTATCGTGGTGGCTTAGACAATGCAGGCGTTAATGGTAAGGTCTCAGCTAAAACCGGTGCTTTGCAGGGAGTATATAACCTTGTCGGCTTCATTACCGCGCGAAGTGGTCAGCGTATCGCTTTCGTACAGTTTATTTCAGCTTATAGCTTGCCACCAGCGCAATATAATAGTCGCCGTATTCCGCTCGTCCGTTTTGAAAGCCATCTCTATAAAGATCTTTATCGTAATTACTAATAGAAAAAAAGGGTATCTACTCGATACCCGCTAAAAAAATAATTCGCATTAATTAACGCTTATACTTATAAATGAAGTCGATTCCCTGTTCATCGTCTTCATTCCAATCGTCGTCATCCAGATCCGTTTCATTATCAAGTAGTTGTTCTTTGTGATAATCATCCCACATAAATTCAGCTTTATCGGCTCCTGCGCTATCAACCGATATATTTTGGGGATGAGCTTGGATAAACGTCATAATATCCCAACAAAGTGTTTTAACACCTAGCTGATTTACCGCAGAAATCTGATAATACTTGTCTTGCCATCCTAATGCTTCAATAATGGCTTTTATACGGTCATTAGCCTCTTCGGGGGTCAAAAGATCAACTTTGTTAAAAACTAACCACCGCGGTTTTTGTGCTAATTTCTCACTATATTTTTCCAGTTCCGCATCAATTATTTTGGCATTTTGAGCCGGATCAGAACCATCAATAGGGCAAACATCAATAAGATGCAGAAGTATCGTGCAACGTTCCAAATGCTTTAAGAAACGAATGCCAAGACCTGTTCCTTCTGCCGCTCCCTCAATTAAACCAGGGATATCAGCAATAACAAAGCTTTGCTCACTATCCATGCGTACTACGCCCAAACTCGGCACCAAAGTAGTAAATGGATAATCGGCAACTTTGGGTTTTGCCGCCGAGACTGAGCGAATGAAAGTCGATTTACCGGCATTCGGCATACCTAGCATGCCTACATCAGCCAATAACATCAATTCAAGTAGCAATTTTCTTGTTTCACCTTTCGTTCCCATCGTTTTTTGACGGGGAGCGCGGTTGACTGATGATTTAAATCGGGTATTACCTAAACCATGAAATCCACCTTTCGCAACCATTAAACGTTGCCCGTGACGCGTTATATCACCAACGATTTCTCTGGTTAAAAAATCACGTATTCGCGTGCCAACCGGGACTTTAATGGTCTTATCTTGACCACGTTTGCCAGTACAATCACGACTTTGACCATTCTGTCCCCGCTCAGCCTGGAAGATTGTTTCAAATCGATAATAGATCAACGTATTAAGATTTTCATCAGCCAACAGATAAACATCTCCACCATCTCCACCATCTCCACCATCAGGCCCGCCCTTAGGGATATATTTTTCACGGCGGAAGCTAACGCAGCCATTGCCGCCATCGCCAGCTGTAACTAATATTTTGGCTTCATCAACAAATTTCATTATCTTTTCTCCGCATACTAGACATTATACGCTAGATGGTAGTTTTTACCCAGAGATGGTATCACATAAGGTAATATAAAAAGCCCAGCAAAATTGCAGGGCTTTTTTTAAACGCTATTTAAAGATCAAAAAAACTTATTCAGCTTCGATACTGACATATTTACGATTTTTTGGTCCTTTAATTTCAAATTTAACTTTTCCGTCAGCCAATGCAAATAGGGTATGATCGCGACCACAACCAACATTACTACCGGCATGGAATTTAGTACCACGCTGACGAACAATAATGCTACCTGCCAACACAGATTCACCACCAAAACGTTTTACACCTAGGCGTTTTGCTTCGGAATCGCGACCGTTACGCGTTGAGCCGCCAGCCTTTTTATGTGCCATTAATCTGCTCTCCTAATTCTTAAGCAATACCAGTGATCTTAACATCAGTAAACCACTGACGGTGGCCCTGTTGTTTACGGCTATGTTTACGGCGACGAAATTTAACAATTTTAATTTTCTCACCGCGGCCATGCGCAATAACCTCAGCTTTAACTTTGATGCCTTCAACGACAGGAGCACCGATTTTAATATCATCACCGTCAGCGATCATCAATACTTGATCGAACTCAACACTTTCACCTGTCGCAATGTGTAGCTTTTCCAGGCGAACTGTTTGGCCTTCGCTGACTCGGTGTTGTTTACCACCACTTTGGAAAACCGCGTACATATAAACTCCGCTTAACACACTCCCTTAGCATATTTGATTTCAGAGTGCATTTTATAAATATTCACAATAGGGCGCGAATTCTACGCAAAAAAGCATCAGAAGACAAGCCTAGAATTCAATCTAATAATAAAAAATCTACTTTTCTGAAGTGTATTTATTCCGTAGCCGTTCATTTGTAATTAATTTTACAGTACAATTAGCGGCAGAATAACAGCACGAAATCACTTGACTAAATATTATGTTTAGGTAAAACCAAATTGATAAAAGAATTTATAAAATGAATTTAGAATCAATTATAAATCTAACCGCAAAAGACATGGAAGCGGTTAATAAAGCAATCTTGAATCAATTAAATTCAGATGTCCATCTCATTAATCAGCTGGGTCACTATATTATTAGCGGTGGTGGAAAAAAAATTAGGCCCATGATTGCTATCCTGGTTGGAAGGGCTCTAGGATACCAAGGAGAAAAACACATTAATGTAGCGGCATTGGTAGAATTTATTCATACCGCAACACTACTACATGATGATGTTGTTGATGAGTCCACCTTGCGGCGCGGTAAAAAAACAGCAAATGCTGTTTTTGGTAATGCTGCCAGTGTATTAGTAGGAGATTTCATTTATACCCGATCATTTCAAATGATGACAGAGCTTGATTCTATGCCTGTTTTAAAGCTGATGTCTGATGCAACAAATATCATCGCAGAAGGTGAGGTTTCACAATTAATCAATTGTAATAATCCAGACATCACCGAAAGTACCTATATGCAAATAATATATAGTAAAACTGCACGCCTATTTGAAGCAGCGACACACGCATCAGCGATCGTATCAGGTGCCAATGAAATCCTACAGCAAGCCTTACGAGATTATGGCCGTTATCTTGGTACTGCCTTCCAACTGATTGATGATCTTCTGGATTATGACGCGGATAGTACCACTATTGGCAAAAATATTGGCGATGATTTGGATGAAGGAAAACTAACACTACCTCTACTTCATGCAATGAAAAAAGGCACCGCAGAAGAATCTGCACTTATTCGTAACTCAATAGAAAAAGGTAATGGGCGCCATTTACTCAGTATCATATTAATTACCATGAAACACTGTGGCTCTCTTGAATATACCCGCAACCGAGCTAGAGAGGAAGCTGATAAAGCAATTAAAGCTCTCGATATCTTACCTGATACATCTTATAAAGATGCTCTAATCAGCTTGGCTTGCATTTCCGTTCAACGCCCCTCGTAATAAAAACTTCTCTGGAACACTCATCCTGTTCCTGAGTTCTCTTCTTCCACCAATATCGCTTCACAACAATTGATATAACCAATTAACTTTTCCAATCCTTCACGTAAAATAAATTTAATAATCTTTTCACGCTCTTTTTTTGTTAATTGTTTATAAGCTTCGACCCAAATTAAAAAAGCATCTTGCCGTTTCCCTTTGCCGCGATAATCAATAGAGTTATCATTTAGCGATAATACATTAAATACATCTTCAGGTAGACTACTAACATGATATTCAACAGCTTTGCCTTGAACCCCACGTTTTCGACGTTTCTCCCATCCTTCCCTGCGAGCCATTAGGTTGATACCTTATGGTGATGAAGGCGAACCAACCAATCCAGCGAGCTCTTTCGCGGTATACCATTCTTTTTTCATAATTTTCTCACATCACTTTTGGTATTAATACATAACCTAATTCTGCAAATCTAATTGTTAAAAATGGTGGCCTTTTAGATTATTTTTTTCTTTTAAAATCCTCCCAATTTTCTAACCATAGAAAAAGCATTGAATAAAATTGTAGGGTTATTTTTTTTTATCTCTTGCAAATATTGTTCTCCTTTCCACTATCATTATTAACTAATTTTTTTCTATTAATATCGGACAAATTATTTTATAACTATTAATTCTAAGGAATTAATATAAATTAAAGATTTTTACTTTTGTCATTCTATTATACTGAATTAAGATAACTAGAATTAATTATTTATACTCCTAATAAATTGAAGAGAGTCTCACTATATTTCTTAAAATATCTGTAAAATTTCTCTATTTTTTGTAATCAAGTTCAAAAAAGAGATTTTTAAGAAAAAAATAAGAAACTATTAAAGAAAAAAATGTTATTTTATCTCTAATAACAAATTCTAGTTCGAAATACATGTCAGAACTATCTGTTATTTATACCACTAATACAGCAATATATTTAATAGAAAAAGGATTAAAAATGATTTCACAGAAATCTGATTGGCATCCTGCGGATATTATTGCAGCGCTAATAAAACGCGGGACAACATTAGCAGCTATATCAAGACAAGCAGGTTTAAGCCTTTAACACTAGCCAATGCATTATCTCGGCCCTGGCCAAAAAGAGAATGGATAATTGCAAACTTTTATCCTTCTGAAATATGGCCAAGCCGTTATTACAATTTCAATACAGGAGAATTATTATAACGAAATATTCGTCGGCCTACTAATAAAAATAACGAATAAATTATAAAAAAACCGCAGACTCATATCTGCGGTTTATTATTTAATGAAGTTAATAATATTATTTATTAATAAAATCTTCGCCTAATTTAATATCTTTATTGAGTGTCTCTAACATATTTTCCAATTTATTTTTTTCAAATTTATTCATAATATTAATAGGTAATCTTTCTTCAATCCCATTTTTACCTAAACGTATTGGCTGAGCAAAAAAACGAGCATATTCACCATCACTTTCCACATATGCACACTCGATTATATTTTCTTTACCATTTAAAACGTCAATTAATGATAAACCAAAACGTGCAGCGGCTTGGCCCATAGAAAGTGTCGCTGATCCACCACCAGCTTTTGCTTCAACAACTTCAGTGCCGGCATTTTGAATACGCTTAGTTAGCTCCTCAGCTTCCTGCTCGGTAAAGCTAACATTGTCAATTTGAGAGAGTAACGGTAGGATCGTTACGCCAGAATGACCACCAATAACCTTCACTTCGATTTCTTGAGGTTTTTTACCTTTTAATTCAGCAACAAAAGTATTAGAACGAATAATATCTAAGGTTGTTACCCCAAATAATCGATTTCTATCATATACGCCGGCCTTTTTTAATACTTCTGCTGCTATCGGCACATTAGTATTAACCGGATTAGTAATAATACCAATTAACGCCTTAGGACAGCTCTGAGCAACTTTTTCAATCAGATTACGAACGATACCGGCATTGATATTAAACAAATCTGAACGATCCATACCTGGTTTCCTGGAAACACCTGCCGAAATTAATACTACATCAGCACTGTCAAGTGCGGGTGTCGGATCTTCACCAGCAAAACCAATTACCTTTACATCTGTTGGAATATGGCTTAAATCTTTAGCAACACCAGGGGTCACAGGAGCAATATCATAAAGAGAAAGCTCTGAGCCTGATGGAAACTGGTTTTTAAGAAGAAGTGCAAGTGCTTGGCCGATGCCACCTGCTGCTCCAAGAATAGCTAATTTCATGCTGATACTCCTTTATATGATGACACTTCAAAATGGCTTAAAAACTTTCAACCTATTACATACGTTATTCATAACACAGTCTATTAATTACGATTAATTCTTGTTAATAAATCTTGTAAATTTTTTTTTCATTTTAAATAAAATTCTTATCGACTAATGCGATAAGGGGCACTTTTTTAATATTGCTTAGGTAGCAGTATAATTTAGAGGCACGACTGCCATTTTTTACAAACAACATTATTTTTTTAACAATAATTTATCGCTAATTTCCACAAAGTAGGCAAATAACTGACTAATAATTTTTATTATTGCTATTTTTATTATTTTCATAGCACCAGGCTAGAACTGCTTGTTGCATAAAAATTCACCTTTATACATAATACCGCTCTACTTAGCGTCTTGAAAAAGGTGATTTATGTATGTTTCTTCTAAACAAGAAGATCTCGTGAAAGCTTTTAAAGCTTTGCTCAAGGAAGAAAAATTTAGCTCCCAAAGTGAGATCGTTATAGCACTTCAAGAGCAAGGCTTTGAAAATATAAACCAGTCAAAAATTTCTAGAATGCTGACAAAGTTTGGTGCGGTGCGTAACCGTAATGCTAAAATGGAAATGGTTTATTGCCTACCTGCTGAACTGGTTGTTCCCACAACAACTAGCCCGCTAAAAAATTTGGTATTAGATGTTAGCTACAATCAATCAATTGTGGTTATTCGTACTAGTCCTGGCGCTGCACAGCTCATTGCTCGTTTATTAGATTCGTTAGGAACTTCAGAAGGAATTTTAGGTAGTATCGCCGGCGATGATACCATTTTTTCTACCCCAACTTTGGGATTTTCCACCGAACAACTTTATGAAGCCATCTTGAATTTGTTTGAACAAGAGTTATAAAAGCCAAAGTTATCACGCTGATCAGCGCGATAATATGAAATGAATCGTTCTCTTGATCAGTAAAAATAATCCAACTATTAATCTTGGCCTAATTTGGCTAAACTGCACGCACACAAAGAACCCGATTCCTTACAAAATCTCTATAAAATTAGACTCTGGACCTTGGTCATGAAAACATTAGACGAATTTATCGTTGAAAAACAACATGATTTTCCTCATGCTACGGGTGAACTTACCGCATTATTATCAGCAATTAAATTAGGTGCAAAAATCATTCACCGCGATATTAATAAAGCCGGTTTGGTGGATATTTTAGGCGCAAGTGGTGCCTCTAATGTTCAAGGCGAAGTTCAAATGAAACTTGACCTATACGCTAATGAAAAATTAAAAGCCGCTTTGAAAGCACGAGGAGAGGTTGCTGGCATTGCCTCCGAAGAAGAAGACGAAATCGTAATTTTTGCTGGTGATCGGGCAGAAAATGCCAAATATGTTGTGCTAATGGATCCATTAGATGGTTCATCAAATATCGATGTAAATGTTTCCGTTGGAACTATTTTCTCTATTTACCGCCGTATTACACCAATTGGCCAATCGGTTATTAAAGCAGATTTTTTACAACCGGGCCATCAACAAGTCGCTGCCGGTTACGTTGTCTATGGTTCTTCAACCATGCTGGTTTACACAACCGGTTATGGTGTGCATGCCTTTACCTATGATCCTTCTCTGGGCGTCTTCTGTCTATCTCACGAAAAAGTGATGTTTCCACCACAAGGCAATATGTATTCAATCAATGAAGGAAATTATAGTAAATTTCCATTAGGGGTAAAAAAATATATAAAATATTGCCAGGAACAAGATCCCGCAACGCTACGCCCTTATACCACCCGCTATATTGGCTCTTTGGTGGCAGATTTTCACCGAAATTTACTAAAAGGTGGGATTTATATTTACCCAAGTACAGCAAGTCACCCTAAAGGTAAATTACGCTTGCTATATGAATGCAATCCGATCGCCTTTTTAGCCGAACAGGCAGGAGGTAAAGCAAGTGATGGTACTAATCGAATTTTAGATATCGTCCCAGAACAACTACATCAACGTGTACCTTTCTTTGTTGGAACAAAATCTATGGTAGAAAAAGCCGAAAGCTTTATGCTTGAATTTTCAGTTAATGAATAACATCCTATCATACGCAATAAAGGCAAACGATCCGGCCTTTATTGTTAAGCTTATTTTTATAGTGATAGTGAGTTTTTGTTTCGTTTACGGCTATAATAACCGCTACTCAATTTTTAGCTTTAAATAAAGGACATTTTTTATGAGCCTAAATAATGTACCGGCAGGGAAAGAGCTGCCTGAAAATATCTATGTTATTATAGAAATTCCCGCGAATGCGGATCCGATAAAATATGAAGTAGATAAAAAATCTGGCGCCATCTTTGTCGATCGTTTTATGTCTACCGCTATGTTTTATCCCTGTAATTATGGTTATATCAATCATACTCTCTCCCTGGATGGCGATCCCGTTGATGTTTTAGTTCCAACACCTTATCCGCTACAACCAGGAGCAGTAATTCGTTGTCGCCCAATCGGGGTATTAAAAATGACCGATGAATCGGGTGAAGATGCAAAATTGGTTGCGGTGCCTCATTCTAAATTAACTAAAGAATATGATCATATTAAAGATATTAACGATTTACCTGAATTATTACGAGCTCAAATTAAACATTTCTTTGAACACTATAAAGATTTAGAACAAGGCAAATGGGTAAAAGTGGATGGCTGGGAAAATGTTGATGCGGCAAAAGCTGAAATTCTTTCTTCTTTTGAACGCGCAGCTAAAAAATAACCATTATAGAGTTTTAATTAGATCCCCTTTATCAGCGATAAATGGGATCTGGTTTAGAAAAATTTATTTGCTTTTTCCATCACGCTTTAGCCAATCACCACTTTCAATTCGGCGTAAACCATCTACCGAAAGTTTATAAAGATAAATCCATGCATTACCATAAGGTGTAGGTATCAATTCTCTTACATAATCCTGAGAGTTCCTTTTTAATTCATCAAGTTCAGTCAAAATGGATGGTGTAATACGATAAACTTCACACTCTATCGTCCCTTCACCACGTATTACTGCAGGGTAATAACCTAAGTCATAAATCTCATAACCTTCCAACCTATACTCTCCTAACAGCTGAGCATAAGTCATCCAATGATGATTTCCCTGATTACGCCTTAAACTACCATAAACAATTATACGCATAATTAAAACTCAAACTGATAAAGCAGATCTAGTGCCTGGTCCACGCCAGACACAGCTTCTAGATACAATTTTGGCATCAAACGATAGCCTAGTGTTAATGTAGCAAGAGAATTAAATATCCCTACGCCATATTTAACTTGCAAATCATTAGTTATCTTACCACTCACGACAACTTGAGATTGGTCACCAACGCCCTGAGTATCTAATGCTAAGTCGGAAACACCAAATGTTTCACCAATACTTCCCAATAATTTTCCGCTCTTGGAAACTCCCAGACTAATCAGCAAAGCAGCCATATGAGTACTATCTGCGCCACTACTATTTAACCCTTCACCTCTCAGTAAGTAAGACAGAGCTTCCTCCTGCGATTTAACTGGCTCGGAGAAAATCGTTGCTTTTGGCTTATCAGCCAAGCCTGTAACTCTTACCCCCGCAATCACATTATCATTGGTACTATCTGGATTGCGGATCGCTTCTACATTTAAGAATGGCTGATCAACGGGGCCGGAAAATAAAATTTGTCCTTTTCGCACAATTAGATCTTGCCCATATGCATGAAATCGACCTTCAGGAATATCAATCTGGCCATTTAAACCCAGCCCTTGCTTATCTTGGATAACTTTCAATATTCCTGCTAATCGCGCTTTTAAGCCAAATGCATCCAAACGAACATCATTTCCAATTTTAATCTGTAGATTAGTTAATATCGGAATTGATATACCTTTTTTCTCAATTGGATGTAAATTTGCATCTAACATCACCTCATCTGATGAAACGCCAACTGCTGATTCTGGTAATTCTTGTACCGTAATACGCGCCCAAGGAATATTTACATTGCCATTGAGACTTAATAAATTAGGCGTAGCTTCAAAAACAATATCCGGCTCCACGTCAATACGAACCATTGGCGGTAATGTTATCCGCAATTTGTTACCTGTGGCAGAAATTCTCGCTTGCCAGGCTTTAATATTACGCCAATCCGCTTCTCCAACTAATTTCAAATAACCTTCAGGTGTATTAATACGTCCTGTCAATTGAGAGCGAGTTCCCATAAAATCCAGTTTGAAGAACCCCTGATTGATATCAAATGGAAACCAGTGTCCTTTTGCTGCTACATTAGAAAGCGCCAAATTACCATTTAATAACGGCTGCTTCATATTGCCAGATAACCTTAAATCGGCATTCAAATTGCCATCTAACCTTTCACCATTACTTAAAATCGTACGAATTAAGGCTAATGAAATATCGTTAATATTAATACTACCCGATAATCTACGACTTTGTTCCAGATCGTCAATCCGTATATTGCCTGAAAATTTGCCATTATTGGTAATTTGTATTAGCCACTGTAATACTGCCTTACCATTACTCATATCTGCATTCAAGCTTAGCGTTTGAAATTCAACGGGTAACAATGATCCTTCAATCAGTTGTTTGATTTTGACACCATTACCAAACAAATTTACTTTCACCTGCGGTGAATGCCCATCGGCATACCAACTCACTTTCGCATCACCATCAAAACTGCCAGTTAGCTGAGTTTCCGCTGGCAAAAAGGGTTTGAGTTGTGCCAAATCAAACTGCTGTAGCAGAATATCTGCATTACCGGATTTACCAATTTTAGCCATTTTAAACAAACAAAAGCGCCCTTTAGTATTTAACCAACAATGAGGCGAAACTGTGACTTCCTGTTGCTGATTGGCATACTCAATCGACACCGCCCGACTTAACTGCCATTCACCGATCCGGGTGTTAAATAACGTATTATCTAACACACCTTGCCAGAACGCTTTCTGTCGATCAAAACTGCCTTTCAGGGTTAAGTGACCTGAAATGGGTTTTCCATCGATATTGATGTTAACACTATGCTGCTGTTCATTACCTTTAGCATCCAAGGTGAAATTATGAACAACTAAATCTGCCTGTTTCAACTGCTGAACAGCAGCGGTTAGTTGGCCATGGATCTGTTTATCAGAACGGATATCACCTTGAATAGTTGCTTTATCGATAGCTAAGCTATCTTGCCATTTAACGCTATGAGCTGCGATATCAACCAGTAATTGAGGTGACTTTAAATCACCTCGTAATTTTAATTGTCCTTTTATTACTCCGGCTAAACCAGGTAATACACCATCGAGAGCTGGCGCATCAATTATCCCATCTAGTTGCCAGCTGTCACTCAGATGTCCATTAATACCTAATTTGTTGCGTCCGAGTAAGATATTGAAAACGGGAATGTTCCATTGACCTGCGGCATTGCCACTTATCTGTCCGCGTGTGCGTAATAAATGACCTTTTACATTACCATCAAGGGTAATTTCAGGAATTTTTAATTGCCAGCTACCACCATGTAAACTGCCAGTCGTGACGATTTTACCCTGCAATTTAGCTGGCCATTGTGGCCACTGTTTTACAGTATTAATATCGGATAAAGTTAATAACCCATTCCAACTTATCGCTGTACTCCAATCGATAATACCGGTTAATTCTGTTTTTCCCTGCAACGCATTCAATCGCAAACGCGTTAACCGAAACTGTTGTTCATTCCCTTTAGCATCAAGCGTTAACAACGTCGGTGGCAAATCTCGTCCATTAATATCAGTTCGGAATGAGAGATCATAACCTGTCACCATACCATTTAAACGTAAACGTAGATCTTTTAAACGATATTCTGGTTCACCTTGTAGTGGCCAATTAAGCTGCTGACTCTCTAAGGTTAATTGAATTGGCAATCCTGCCTGTGACAAGGCCGCTTCAGCGACCAAATTAGCCTTGATGGGGCCCGTTAAACTTAACATTAATTTAAGTTGTTGTAATAAAGCCCCCTCCAGTTTTAAATCAACTTGTTGCCCTTTAAGATCGTTAAGATAGTATTCCGCTTGAACAGCAATATTAACCGGCCACTGCTGAGCCAAATTAGCATCACCGGTAATAGTGATCTTGCCTTCAGGAATCACAACAACAAATTGTTTGATAGCTATCTGCTGATTTTGTACGCTCGCCATTAATGTCAAATGATCAATTGCCACCTTAGTATCACCACTTAAATGCCAGCTTACACCTCGGATCTGCTCGATATTAATATCGATAGGTAAAACGACTTCAGGTAAGTTAGCTAATAAAGGCTCAGCAAATAATGCTTTTAATGTTTCCGCGGGTGATTTATCGGCTACCTCATCGCTGGTTTTTATTACTGCTTTTGCTGTCGCTTTATTTTCTTCCACTAAAGTTTTTGGCAAATTAACCACTAATCCATTAATTGTCGTTGGTTTAATTGTTAACAGATTAGCTTGCCAATCAGCCGCCATGGTTAATTCAGCCAGCGAAATCTGGCTGTTATCGAGCTGAATATTGATATTTTTTAGTGTTAACTGATTTAACAAAATAGGATAGGGCGTTGACAATTTAGTCAATGGAGTTGAGTTGGCTGGCTCTTCGGTAGATGCAAAGGCTTTGCTATCAATCTTAACATCGACGCCGTCAGTTGAAATATTATTAACACACAATTGAAAACGTTTTAAACAGTTAACTTCGAGTGAAAGATTAAACTTATCAACATCAATATTAATACCCTTGGTTCGATAACGAACTCCCTGCAAATTTAAATCACTCCAACCACCGGAAATGGTCGCAATTTCTAATCCTGGCAACCAACGCACTGCTGTATTAAGGGCAAAATGTAAGCCTGATTGGGGGGTAACTATCCAACCAATCATCGTTAATAATATTAGTAACAAAAACAATAAGACCAGGCTAATGCGTTTTACCCATTTCATAGCTCAGCACCTAACCCAATATAAAATTGTACTTTGCTATAATCAGGATCACCGACCGGCGCAGCAATATCCAGTTTAATAGGCCCAACCGGTGAAACCCAGCGAATACCAACGCCAGCGCCAACTTTAAAATCATCTTTACTAAAATCATTTACCGCCTCACCACCATCAACAAATATTCCGCCCCACCAGTTACCTGTCACATTATATTGATATTCCAGTGAGCCAACGGCTAATTTTGAAGCACCGGTTAATTTTCCTTGGCTATTGGTGGGTGAAATTTTTTGATAACCATAACCTCTAATACTGCGATCACCACCAGCAAAAAAACGCAGATCAGGTGGGACTTTGTCAAATCGATTAGTTTCTATCCAACCAAGATGGCCTCTTACCACAAAACGATGCCCTTTCCAGGGTGTTCTTATCCAAACATTTTGTGCTTGTAATACCACAAAATCGATATCTGAACCCGAAGTAGTATTAGAAATATCAATAGTATATCGCTGGCTATCCCCCCAATAGGGCATAGCACCACCTCGCTGTCGCATCCGGCTAAGGCTGGCTCCAGGATACAGAAGCATAGTAGTATTGGTTATATTTGCCTGAGTAAAATGGCTAAGACTCCAGCGCAAATTAACGCCATATTGCCAACCTTTATAATAATCCCAATTCCTTAATAAATTCAGCGTTGTGGTATCAGACTGAGTATCATTTAAATCAGTACGTTTAAAGCCCGCCTGAACGGCATAATATTGTTCTAATGGACTCTTTTTAGCGGAGTTTTATAGCTGGCATCAATAATTTGTTCAGGTTGCGAAAGACTAAGGCTGGAAGTAAAACTCTGTCCTCTAGAATTAATCCAGGGTTTATTCCAAGTAGCTTTGACTCGGGGACCTACATCGGTCGAATAACCACCACCTAATTCAACATGATTACACGCACGTGGCGTTAATACTGCGTCCATTGGCAGAATATGCGTGCCTTTTTCACGAGCTTTAGTAATATCAGGGGTAACAATTGCGGAATTGAACCAACCGGTATTGACTAACCGTTGATTAAATTCAGCCAATTGCTCAGAGGCATAATAGTCTCCCTGTTTAAAGGGAACAATATTATTTAGATAATCTTCGCGAATTTGGGAGCCTTCATATTTGATAGCACCGAAGCGATAACGCTCGCCACTATTGAAATCAAATATCCAGTAAGAAGCCTTGTGGGCCAATGAGACCCCTAACTGACTTTTATCCATTTCTGCATCAAAATAACCTTTACGCACCGCTAGCCGACTAAATCCCTGTTTCAAATCTTCATAATCGCCATGATTAAGAATAATTCCTTTTGGTGGCGTATTGCGAGATATCATTTCCGCATAATCTTTATCATATTTAACCTCCCCATTTAACGTTATACTAACATTTTCAACACGAATAGGTTTTCCAGGATCAACTTTAGCTGTCAAAACGGGTCGAGAAGGAGGCTTAAATTCCTGATAAGAAAATTCAATGGTGGGTTCATAATAACCTAATGGCCTTAACCCTAAACGAATTGCTTTATCAACTCTCACCTGGAAACGGCCATCTGGGGCAATTTCATCCTGAGTGATATTTGAGACCTGAATACGAACGTTTTTTTCAAGTTCTCCTGTCAATCCTTCAACTTTTAAACGAAGATTGGCACCATTGGCAACTGACACTACCATCGACATACAAAGAAAACAAAGCAAAGAATATCTTGGCACGCCAACTCCTAATGGAAAATAGACCTTATAACGATAAAAAACTCACTCATTTTGGTTAAATTAAACAAGATATACAAGACATTAATAATAAATAATGCAATCTTTCTCTGTCCATTTAAGCCCCAATACTGGCTATTGAATAGCACGCTAAAATATTTTTAACTGATAAGACTATCGGTCTGTTTATTTTTATACCGTCAAGCCAAAATTTATGCACGAAATACCTTATTAAAAAATAGCAACTTTCTTGCAAAAAAACGAAATGCAAAAATTTTCTTAACCATAAAAAAGTTTAGAAAGGCATATAAATAGAAAGATAGACTGAAAAAATAATTACCGCCTAACCATAAATTTTAGTCACTATCTCACTGTTAAAACAGATAAATACAGTCAAATGGATATATTAGAATTTATCACTATATTTGTTCAATTAATAGTCAGAATATTCCAATTCGCCTGAACTTCTTCACTCCCTGACAATACAATCTGTTTTGTATCTATTAGTTCAATAAAAGAAGCGGTTTTAATCGATAACGGACGATTAGCCGCAGGATTAAATAATAAGCAAGTTACGTCTGGACGTGAATAATGCCCGACCGGATCGGCGATCGCTTTGGCGAAGGTAATTGAAGCAGGGTCAAGCATAGCTAACAGTAATCCTTCCTCATTTTCTGCCAAGGGGGTTGTTAGCTCACTGCCATCTGGACCAAATATACGTGCATAGCCACCACCTGCTTTTAACAAGTTCCGTTTAGTTTCATTACATAACTGTTCAATTATCTGCTTTGACACAATGGCACACAGTGCAATAACAAAACATTGTCCTTCTACTGCATAGGATCGTGAAAGCGCGATATTGACTTCGGGGCTCAAAGCAGCTATTATATCGCGATAAAGGCTAAAACTAGGCCAAGACGCAATATGAATTTGCTCATGCTGAGCATACATAACATAACCCGTTAATGGTTGCATGTGTTCCCAGCAACACAATGCACCAATCACACCTAATTCAGTGGTAAACGTTTTTAGCGATGAACCATCACTTTCACCAAATAGAGTGCGCTCAACATGAGTCGGTTTAAGTTTTCACCGTACACCGACCGTTTCCCCCGCATTACTGATGAGCCATATAAAGCGTACCATGATCTCTTTCACTCAAGCCCAATAGCAACCAAATATTATTCTCTTTAGCAACCGAAGCGATACGCTTTGCCTGTTCACTGCCTAATACTAAAGAATTTTGATAATATTGATAAACCAATGGAGTTAATGCGGCAGGTGATTCCAACCAAAGAAACCAAGGATAACCAGGTAGCCAATTTTCCGGAAAAACGATCAATTCCGCCCCTCTACTGGCCGCTTCTTTTATTAAATCGATAGTTTTATCAATAAATCCATAAATACAGGAGCTACCTGTACACAAGCAACGGTGATTGATTTATCCATTATTAATTCACCTCATTGTTGAATATCACATATCGTTTATGTTTGCGATTATACAAATGAAGTGTTTCTAACGTTATTACCCGAAAAAAGCAAGTTTATCAGGCTCTACGCTATAGAGCCTGATATTGAAGTCTACCAGATATGGATTCGATCTTTAGGTGCCAGATAAAGCTTATGCTCTTTTTCTACATTAAATGCTGCATACCAATCATCCATATTGTGTACCACACCGTTGGCGCGATAGGGGTTCGGGCTATGGGGATCAGCCATAATCTTATTACGCTCTGACTCTTTATTAGCTAACTCGCGCCAAGTTCTCGCCCAGGCTATAAAGAAGCGTTGTAATCCCGTCATTCCATCGATAATCGGCGGTTCACCATTCGGATAATGTTCTTTAGAAAATTGCTTATAAGCATTGAGAGCAATATTTAATCCACCGAGATCACCAATATTTTCACCTAGGGTAAGTTTACCGTTAACAGCTAAACCATCAATTTTAAACCCGTTATACTGCTTAATAAGTTTGGCGGTTTTTTCTTTAAAATGCTGCTGTGAAACCGTTGACCACCAGTTTCTTAATTGCCCTGTTCCGTCATAAAGACGGCCTTGATAGTCAAAACCATGTCCCATCTCATGCCCGATCACCGCACCAATGGCACCATAGTTATAAGCAGGATCAGCATTTTGAACAAAAAATGGCGCTTGCAAAATAGCCGCCGGGAAAACAATTTCATTCTGAACTGGATTATAGTAAGCGTTAATTGTTTGTGGCGTCATCCCCTATTCCCACTTTCTGACTTTTTCACCGACTCGGCTCATATTATCTTGATAGAGCCAGTTTTGTACTTACAGATAATTGTCAAATAATGTATCTGGTTGCAAATGCAGCGTACTAAAATCATGCCATTTTTCAGGGTAACCAATTTTAACCGTAAATTGGTTAAGCTTTTTGAGTGCTTCTTGGCAAGTCCGTTTATCCATCCAGTCATTATTTTGCAAACGCGTTTTAAGCGTTCCTTTAACATAACTCACCAGATTTTGGATCTTATTTTTATCATCAGGATCAAAATATGTTGCAACATAAAACTGCCCCAACGGCTCCCCTTGTAGTTTATTCACGACTGCTAATGCCCGTTCTTTACGTGAACGCTGCTGTTTAATACCATTTAATCGAGTTGAATAAAAATTAAATCGAGCATCAGAAAACGCTTGATTCAAGTAATTAGCTTTACTACTCAGATAATGAAAAACTAAGTAGTCTTGTAGGGTAGATAGCGGGGTATTAGCCAATATTTTTGCCAGCTGTTCAACTGCACTGTCATTTTCTGCAATAACTTTCGCCAACTGTTCATCTGAAAGTTTCCATTGTTGAATAAACCCCTGCCATTGATAATCTGGCGCAAACTTTTTCAATTGGCTAAGCGTCATCGGATGATAATTTTTCAACGTGTCACCTTCAGCTTCTGGTGTCCAATGAACTTTTGCTAACGATTTTTCTAACGCAAAAATCTGCTTAGCCTTTAACTGTGCTTTTTTTTTCGGCTTCTCCCACTAAATGTAAAATAGTGGCAATATAAACGACGTAATCGTGACGGATAGTCTCCATCTGTTTAGTGTTATCCAGATAGTAATTTCTATTTGGTAGGCCTAAACCACCTTGTCCCAGATAAAGAACATAGGTATCAGGTACTTTTGCATCCAATCCAACCCAATAGGAAATAAATGGCATATAACCTAGTTTTGCCATCAAATTAGTAATATCAGCGTGAGTTTTTGCCTGCTTGATAGCATTCAGGGCATTTTGTACCGGCGTTAAACCTGTTTTTTCAACTGCCGTTTCATTTAAATAACTGCGATAAAGATTACGAATATTGCGTTGATTATGATTAAGCTTATTTTCCGGTTGAACTGCAAGTTTATTTATCAGTGCTTGCAGCGGTTTTTCTGTTTTGAGATATAACTCAACAAAGGAATTAATATGTGACATTCCAGCTGGGATTTTTGTATGAGCTATCCAATCTTGATTAACATATTGATAAAAATCATTACCCGGAGAAATGGAATCAGACAGTATGATTTTTTGTTCACCGTAAGTAACGTCTTTGGCAACAGCAAAGGAGGAGACTGTCAGAGCAGACAGACTAATAAGTAGTGCTAAAACAGTTTTTTGCATAGGAGAAAACCTTTCTCTTCTTTGAGATTGATATGTTCCATCAACAAGTGTTGATAAGCTGATAAAGTATATATACTACTTCAATTTTTTAACAAAAATGCACACATAAATTTAATTTTGTTTAAAGTTATAATCTTTATATTAATCAAAACATCGCTGTTGACAGATCCAAGACAAAATTATTAAACATCAGCCACAAAATGAAATGTGGTTGGTAAGCATTAAATTTAACATGAAGCGAGTAAAGCGAAGTATAGTAAAACACTTTTTGCTAATCCGATCTGTCGTAAAACTTATGGATTAAAATTGTTAGGTCATGATTAGTTTATATTTTATTTGCGCCACTGAGGATGTGGCGCAGAACTTATCAGATGAATTAACCTATTTCTGTCTGGAGGATAAGGACTTCTTTATTGATTTCATTCATTATGTTGAAATGCCGCTTATCTTTAATTCTAGGGGGTAATATCTTTCCTTTGTCAAATTCAAATACTCCCATATCTTTGATATACAATCGACCACGAAATAATATCTTAACGTAACGCGCAATCTTCAGTGGGTTATAACGGTGAAAAATCTTCATTCAACTTTTTCCTCCACTTTGTTGATCTTGAAGTCACAAAAATGTAATTCATGACACATTTTATAATCATAGACTCTGGTTACAAGCTTTAGTTCTCCTTTTCCAATAAGATTTAACGATTTTACATAACATGATAACGGGTTAAATAGTTTTGAATAATCATTACAATATTTTTCATTTGAAGCCTTAACAACTTTTGCTGTATGTGCTAAAGCAGCTCTCTATAACAAAGACATTATATTTAAGATTGACTATGCTAATAAACGAGGATAATCATCAATAACCAGTTTAGAAAAGATTAACGAGGAGTACTATGTTAAAAAAGATCATACCAATAGTAATTTTATTTAACTCACCCTTTTTCTGCATTAACTGCCACCTTACAAATTAATAAGCCGGTGCCTGCCGTAACTGTCATCGATCGAGGTGAACTTTTGTTAAACGAAAAGTGTAAACTTATTTATCAAGATTGGCGCAGCAAGGAACTTGTTGGCAAAACAAGAACGATCCTGCATATTGCCGGGCGCCTTTCCGCTAAAGAGCTGAATGAGCCATTAATAGAGGCAATTAAACAAAAGAAATTTGATCAGAAAAAATATCAGACAACAACAATAATAAATACTGATGATACAATTCTTGGAACCGGTTTTTTGTCCGCAGTAGTATTGAAGACAGTAAGCGAGAATTCCCGTTTTCTCAAATTATTGTGGATAATGATGGTGTAGTTAAAAAAACCTGGCAGCTAAAACCCAAGAGTTCTACCATCATCGTATTAAATAAAAAGGATGACGTATTATTTGCTAAAGATGGTGCTCTAACATCTGAAGAGGCAAATAACGTTATTAAATTGATTGAAACACAATTAAAAAAATAATTAATTAAACCATCAGAATATTGACACTCTAAATCCCGGGTTAATAAATGATTCTCTGGGGGAATAGTCTAATGTTCTACCATACCAATCCGTCACTTTAGCACCTGCCGCTTGGACGATCGCATGTCCTGCAGCAGTATCCCAAATATGAGTGGGACCAAATCGCGGATAAAGCTGTGCTTTGCCTTCAGCAATAAGGCAAAATTTTAGTGAAGAACCCATCACCATAACTTCATACTGCCCCATTTGTGCTAAATAATCAGTCAATTCTTTATCCTGATAAGAACGTCTAATAACAATTAGCGGGGGATGCCCATTAGCAACATGAAGTGATTGTTTTACTCCATCTACTATTTTCCATGCCGCCCCTTGCTCACTAGCATAAAGCACATTTTTTGCTGGCGCATAAATAATCCCCATAACAGGAGAACCCGACTGAATCAAAGCAATATTAACGGTAAATTCACCATTTCTATGAATAAACTCTTTAGTTCCATCGAGCGGATCCACTAACCAATAGCTTTCCCAATGACAGTGCTCTTGCCAAGGCAGTGCATCTTCTTCAGAGAGTAGCGGAATATGTGGCGTTATACTTGTCAATCCAGTTTTAATAATTTGGTGAGCAATAAGATCGGCTTCAGTCACCGGTGAACTATCTTTTTTGTGCTTAACAGCAAGTTGTTGTGCACTTTCATAGATAGTCATAATTGCGCTACCTGCTTCTTTCGCCAAATCACATATTTGCTCAAACATAATATATCTCGAAAACGGCATAGATTATTTATCGAATTATCTTATTAATACACCAACTAACTCTATGAAAAATAAAACTTAATTATATAATTTCTAGTAATTCAACTTCGAATATTAACGTGCTAAAAGGTGGAATAGCGGCGCCAGCACCACGTTCACCATAGGCTAAATTATGCGGAATATAAAGTTCCCACTTTGATCCTGTAGGCATCAATGTTAACGCCTCAATCCAGCCAGCAATAACACCATTAACAGGAAATTCTGCTGGTTGCCCTCGATCTTTTGAACTATCAAAAATCGTACCATCGATTAATCGACCAGTATAATGAACACGAACCCGATCTGCTTTAGCCGGGACCGGGCCTTCACCTTGTTTTAATATACTAAATTGTAATCCTGATTCCGTAGTATTGACTTCCTCACGTTGCTGATTGTTGTCCAAAAAATTTTGTCCTTTCACCGCCGCAGCTTGCTGAAATTCACGCCGCTGAGCATCCACGCGTTCATGGATCTCTCGTAATGCTCTATGCAAAGCTTCAACAGGAACCACCGGCGTTTTACTATGTAATGCATCACATAAACCCGCAAGTAAAGCTTCTGGCTGAATGCCTTCCAAGCCTGATTCTAAAAGCTGTTGACCAACTTGAAGACCAATGCCATAACTTGCCTGAGTTTCAATTGAATCAAATGCCTGATCTGTCATAACAGCTCCTATTTATTAAATTATAAATAATAATAAAGAATAACAGTCTCAAATAAATGGGTAAATAACCATATAAAATAAATCTAATTAAAAATAATATTCTAATTTTATATCAATTCATTAATTTTATAATACTAAAAACCTAAAGGTGGGATTTCAGTTTGAAAAATAAATTTTATTCCTAAATATAATATCTATTAATGATAATATATGAACAGTGACAATTTCATGAATTAAAATTATCGACTACCAGCCAAAAATTCCTCTAACACTCGGCAGAGATAAAAAAGTAAAACAATTGATTTTGTACGATTGATTAATAGCAACAATGATTTAGCTGATAGAAATCGGAACAAAAACACCAGCTGATGCTGGTGTTTTTGTTTGTGCATAATAATCAGAAAGCAATTATTCAGCAATAATATTCACATTCAGTTTTGCAAATACATCACTATGCACTTGGAAATGAACTTCATGTTCACCAACAGTACGCAATACACCATTTGGTAAGCAAACTTCGCTTTTCATAACTTCAACACCCGCAGCAGTGACTGCCTGAGCAATATCACGAGTCCCGATCGAACCAAACAGTTTACCTTCATCACCGGCTTTAGAGGCGATGGTTACTGTTGCTAATGAATTAATTTTTTCAGCGCGCCCTTCCGCAACAGCCAGAACATCGGCTAATTTAGCTTCTAATTCGACACGGCGTGCTTCAAAAAATTCAACATTCTTTTTAGTTGCAGGAACAGCTTTTCCCAGCGGAACTAAATAGTTACGAGCATAACCCGCTTTAACATCAACTTTGTCACCCTGGCTACCCAGGTTTGCTACTTTATCCAGTAGAATAATTTGCATTACCTTATCCTCTTTAAGTCGTTAATGGACCGTACCAATTACTGATGACGATCAGTATATGGCAACAGAGACAGGTAACGCGCGCGCTTGATAGCACGAGCGAGCTCACGCTGGTATTTTGCACGAGTACCAGTGATACGACTTGGTACAATTTTACCACTTTCAGTGATATAGTTTTTTAGCGTTGCGATATCTTTATAATCAATCTCTTGAACGCCTTCCGCTGTGAAACGGCAGAACTTACGACGACGGAAATAACGTGCCATTTGGCTAGTCTCCAGAATCTATCCATTCAATCTGCTCGGCGTGAAGCACCAAGTTATTCAAGCCATTAGCGCCCTGATGGCTACTAATAAAACCGATAACTGTGATCCAACTACCGACCATAATACTGTGAGTAAACTGTTGTAATTTTTGTCCGCTGGCGATGATAGTTATTCTACACCATACTTTCCGATCAAAACCGGCTTCCTGCTGCTGTGAAAGATGTTCGAGCACAAACTGGCAGTGAGGAACCCCAGCTGGACTGACTTTTCTTATCGGCGCATTACAGATTTTGCCTGACAGCACCAATCGATTAGTATTCACAACCAAATTTACTCTTCAGCAACCTCAATTCCTTCCAGGTCTTCATCAACCAAATCACGACTGCGACGATCGTCTTTGGCTTTAACCATTGGAGAAGCTTCAGTAACCGCATGCTTAACACGCATAATCATGTTGCGGACAACGGCATCATTGAAGCGGAAGTTTGTTTCTAACTCATCAATCACTTCTTGCGGCGTTTCAACGTTCATCAGAACATAGTGTGCTTTGTGCAATTTATTGATTGGATAAGCCAATTGACGGCGACCCCAGTCTTCCAAGCGATGGATTTGACCTTGCGCTTCGGTGATAGAACTACTATAACGCTCAATCATACCTGCAACTTGCTCGCTTTGGTCCGGATGAACCATAAAAACGATTTCGTAATGACGCATGAGTTTTGCTCCTTACGGATTAATCAGCCTCCTGTCAGGGTCAGCCGCATCCCATGGAGGCAAGGAACTTATTTAAGTGCGGCTGAAAAATCGACACGTAACTATACCTATCCTTTAGTTAAAACTCAAGCAATAGGTTAAATCATCACTTATCGCCATTGAATTGGGTTAAGTAATCTTGCCAAGATTATCAATGCTCTTACTTTTTTCTCAATAACTGTGCCGTTGACGTACTGCTTCGAATAAACAAACGCCGGTCGCAACAGAGACATTTAAAGACGAAACCATACCGGCCATCGGAATACTAATCAGTTCATCACAATATTCCCTTGTTAAACGACGCATACCTTCACCTTCAGCACCCATCACCAATGCAACCGCCCCGGTTAACTTACTCTCATATAATGTATGATTGGCGTCACCTGCAGTGCCAACAATCCAGATATGATGCTGCTGCAATTGACGTAGTGTCCGCGCAAGATTGGTAACCCGAATTAATGGCATACTCTCAGCTGCACCACAGGCAACTTTCTTAACGATGGCATTAAGTTGAGCAGATTTATCCTTTGGTACAATAACCGCATCAATACCCGAAGCCTCTGCACTACGTAAACAAGCACCTAAGTTATGTGGATCGGTAATACCATCTAATATAAGCAAAAAGGGTGATTTTGTCTGAGAAATAATAATATCTAAATCACTCTCTTGATATTGCCGCCCGGGTTTTACCTGAGCAATAATACCCTGATGAACAGCGTTCTCTGTCTGCTTATCCATCCATTGACGATTAGCTAACTGGATAATAATACCCAATTTTTCAAGCTGGTGAATAATCGGCAATAAACGTTTATCTTCACGCCCTTTGAGTACATAAACTTGTTTTAAACGCGATGGATCGCGCTCCAGCAGTGCTTGCACTGCATGAATACCATAAATAATTTCACTCATAAATTTATCGATTACTTTATAACTCTCAAAGATAGTCAATCATTGCCGATGAAGATCAGTAATAAAAATAACTAAGATTATTTTTGTGCTTTTTTGATAGCCTTTTTTGCTCTCAATTTTGCGGCAATTTTTTACTTTTATCAGAAACCTTTTTCCCTTTCTTATCTACTTTTTTATCGTTGCCGCTGCCTTTTTTATTCACTTTAATAAATGCACTACTGGGCTCAAAATTTTTGTCCTGGCTGTAATCTTGTTTGCTATGAGTTGAAATTGTTTTTTTAAATTGCTTTTTTGCTTTTTCTTTTGCTGTCTTACCTGGATTTTTCGCCTTACGTAAGGTTGATATCAATGCGAAATCGATCTTGCGTTCATCCATATGTACAGCTTCAACGCTAATTTCAACTTCATCACCAAGACGATATACCATCCCCGAAGACTCACCAATAAGTCTCTGTCCTACATTATCGTAGCGATAGTAATCATTATTAAGTGATGAGACATGCACCAGACCATCAATAAAAAGATCTTTTAAGCGGACAAAAAAGCCAAAACCCGTGACACTGGTGATAATGCCAGTAAATACATTGCCAACTTGATCCTGCATAAAATCACATTTCAACCAATCAGCAACATCTCTCGTTGCTTCATCAGCTCGCCGTTCTGTCATTGAACAATGTTCACCCAATTGCAGCATTTCATGAGTATCAGAATGCCAACCACCGGTCGGCGTCGAACGATGTTGATTGTTTCCATGTTGGCCAGATAAAAGATATTTAATCGAACGATGTAACGCTAAATCAGGATATCGACGGATCGGTGAAGTGAAATGGGCATAAGATTTCAGTGCTAAGCCAAAATGCCCTCTATTTTCAGGATCATAAATAGCTTGTTTCATTGAACGCAGAATCATTGTTTGCAGCAATTCATGATCCGGACGTTCAGCCACTTCATCCATAACTTTAGCATAATCAGCTGATTGTGGTTTCATGCCACCTGGCAATGTCAAACCCAGCTCGCCAAATACCGTCCGCAAATTTACAATACTCTCTTGTTTGGGCCTATCATGGACACGGTACAAGCTAGGTTCTTTATTCCGCTCAACAAAACGTGCGGCAGCGATATTCGCTAAAATCATACACTCTTCAATTAATTTATGCGCATCATTACGTTCAACCGGCTCTATCCGCTCAATCCGTTTTTCTGCATTAAAAATAAATTTAGCTTTTTCAGATTCAAAGGAGATAGCCCCGCGTTTTATGCGCGTATTATCTAACGCTTTATATAATCGATGAAGTTGTTCTAAATGCGGCACCAGGTCTTGATAATGTTGACGTAATTCTTCGTCACCCTGTAAAATTTTCCAGACTTTGGTATAAGTCAATCTGGCATGAGAACTCATTACGGCTTCATAGAATTTAGATGAAGTAATTTTCCCTTCCGCCGATAGCTGCATTTCACATACCATGCAAAGCCTCTCAACTTCAGGGTTTAATGAACATAACCCATTAGAAAGAATTTCAGGCAACATAGGGATCACTCGTGATGGAAAATAGACTGAATTTCCCCGACTAACCGCTTCACTATCCAAAGCCGTTTGTGGCCGCACATAATAACTAACATCAGCAATCGCCACCCATAAGCACCAGCCACCGTCTTCTTTCGGCATACAATAAACTGCATCATCAAAATCTCGGGCATCTTCGCCATCAATGGTGACTAAAGGTAGATGACATAAGTCTACTCTGCCTTTTTTTGCTGATGCAGGGATCTGTTCGGACAAATCAGCAACTTGCTTCTCAACTTGTGGTGGCCAACTATATGGAATTTCATAGGTTCTTAATGCAATCTCTACCGCAATGTTGGTCCCCATGCTTTCGCCTAATACTTCAACAATATTTCCTACTGCCTGGGTATGGCGCGCTGGTCGGGTTGTCATCTCAACGACAACCACATTTCCGATCCTGGCACCGTTAACCTGCTCTTTAGGGATCAATATGTCAAAGGACAGTCGACTATCATCAGGGACTACATACCCCATCCCCGATTCTATAAAATAACGTCCTACAATATGATTATTTCGTGGGACAAGCACTCGAACAATGCGAACTTCTGTACGTCCTCGCCGATCTTTGCCCAATGGCTGGATAAGTACAACATCACCATGCAGCGCTTTTTTCATTTCTTCTAAAGAAAGGTAAAAATCGTCTTTCTGGCCTTCTACCCGTAAAAAACCAAAACCATCACGATGGCCAATAACTGTGCCTTTGAGTAAATCAAGGCGTTCAGGTAAGGCATAACATTGACGACGAGCAAATACCAATTGCCCATCACGTTCCATAGCACGTAAGCGGCGCCGCAAAGCCTCTAACTCTTCTTCTTTAGTTAACTTTAATATTCGGGCGATTTCCTGCCGACTTACAGGCTTAGTAAATTTTGCTAATACCTCTAAAATATATTCACGACTTGCAATTGGTGAATGATATTTCTCAGCTTCCCGGTCTTTATAAGGATCTTTTGCCATCACTCACCTCCGCTACCACTTTGATTAATATAACCCACTAATACACTAGGCCTGTTATTTATTTTAATAGTAACTTATAAAGTAGCTTATTATTTTCTATTAGATCTGCCAGTGTATATTTATCTAATTCATTTAAAAAAAGTTCAATTGCTTGATTTAATATTTTTTTTAATCGACAAGCAGAAGTAATATGGCAAAAATCGCTGCAGCAATTAACTAATGCTAGAGGCTCTAATAGACGAACAACATCACCTATCCGGATCTGCTCAGCTGGCTTGCCTAAGTAAATCCCTCCATTTTTCCCTCTCACCGCAGCAACAAGTCCACATCGGCTTAATTGATTAATAATTTTTACCATATGGTTACGCGAGACACCGTATACATTAGCAACTTCAGTAATATTAGTTCTTTTATCCTTAGGTAATGAAGCCATATAAATTAATGCTCTTAAGCCATAATCAGTAAAACTTGTTAACTGCACATTAACCTCTGGTTATAAAACAAAAATGGAAAGACATCTTCTTGACATTAATTCATCTAGTTATATCTATTATGTAAATCTTTATCATATTAAGCAAAATTGATCAGTAATCAGGTAATATGAATTACTAGATATAAAAATAACGCCTGAATGTTCAGGCGTCACTCTTTGAGCAATATTATTGAGTGGTAAAATTATGCATCAAAAGGATCTCGTAATATCATTGTTTCAGCACGATCAGGTCCGGTCGAAATAATATCTATCGGGATCCTGGTTAATTCCTCAATCCGTTTAATATAATCAATGGCTGCTTTAGGTAATTGATTATATTCTTTTACCCCAAAAGTACTTTCACTCCAGCCTAGTAACGTTTCATATATCGGCACTAAATCTTCCCATTCCTCTGCCGCTAACGGCGTTATAGTCAATTCAGTCCCATCTGGTTTGCGATAAGCAACACAAAGTTTCACTTCATCCAAACCGTCTAATACATCTAATTTGGTTAAACAGAAACCGGAAAGAGAATTGATTTGAACTGCCCGGTTAATAGCAACAATATCTAACCAACCTGTACGACGGCAACGGCCTGTTGTTGCACCAAATTCTTGCCCTTTTTCACGCAGGTATTCGCCGGTTTCATCAGATAACTCCGTTGGAAAAGGACCGCCACCTACACGGGTAGAATAAGCTTTCAATATTCCTAAAACATAATCAATATAACGCGGACCTAATCCTGAACCAGTGGCAACACCACCCGCCGTTGTATTTGATGAAGTCACATAGGGATAAGTACCATGATCAATGTCCAGCAATGTTCCCTGAGCACCTTCATATATCACTAATTCGCCTTTTTGATGCGCTTTGTATAATAAATCTGCGACATCAACGGTCATCGCCGTCAAAATATCGGCAATAACCATAATATCATCTAATGTTTTTTGGTAATCGATTGCGGGCGCTTGATAATAATTCACTAATTGAAAATTATGGTAATCAACAATTTCTTTAAGTTTGACTGGAAAGATTTTTTTATTAAACAGATCGCCAACGCGTAATCCACGGCGGGCAACTTTATCTTCATAAGCGGGTCCAATGCCCCGGCCGGTCGTTCCTATCGCTTTTGCACCTCGCGCTTTTTCACGCTCATTATCTAAAGCAACATGATAGGGCAAGATTAATGGACAAGCTGCCGAAATTTTGAGGCGTTCGCGCACTGGCACGCCACGCGCTTCCAATTTTTTCATTTCATCCATTAATGCATCAGGCGCTAATACCACACCATTGCCAATGACGCTTATGACATTTTCACGCAGAATACCTGATGGAATAAGATGGAGAACAGTTTTCTCACCATTTACCACTAGCGTATGACCAGCATTATGCCCACCTTGGTAACGAACAACATACTTAGCGCATTCAGTTAGTAAATCAACTATTTTGCCTTTACCTTCGTCACCCCACTGAGTACCTAATACGACAACGTTTTTACCCATTTCAAAATTCACTCGATTGCTTAAAAAAGAATTCTACCATTTCAACCATTAGCTGCCAGCAATTTTTATAACACCAATACCTCTTTTCATGACAATATTAACAGATTAAAGCCCGCCTAATGCGGGCTTACCTAGAGTCAATTGGCAATCATTTCATTTATCTTTAAATAATCACTGTACCGCTCTTTGTTTAGTTGGTGCTCGCATATAGCGGAAAAAATCGGTATCTGGGCTTAATACCATCACATCATCACCATTTTTACTAAAGCTCTTTTCGTATGCCCGTAAACTACGAATAAAAGCATAGAAATCAGGATCTTGGTTAAATGCATCAGCAAATAGCTTAGTTGCCATCGCATCTCCTTCACCATGTAATTTCAGTGCCGTGCGCTCCGCTTCTGCCAATGTCTCGGTCACTGTTTTATCTGCTGCTGCACAGATCTTCACGGCCTCTTCTTGACCTTGTGAACGATGTTGGCGTGCTACAGCCTCTCGTTCAGCGCGCATACGTTGATATATCGCTTCCGAAACTTCACTTGGCAATTCAATACGTTTGATACGAACATCGACAACTCGGATCCCTAACGCCGCCATGCTGTTTGGATTAACAACTGGCGAATTACCTTTGATCTCTTGATCAAAACGGGCTGCTGCCGAGGCAATAGCCTGATCTGCATCTTTTGTCGCTTCTGTATCTGAACCAGAACCTTTATTAAGTGCATCACGCACATCGACGGTCAAGCGCCCGCGAGAATCGGTAATAATATCTTTCACATTTAAACGGCCAAATTCTGAACGCAGACGATCACTAAATTTACGTTTCAGTAAAGTTTCAGCTTGATAAGGATTACCGCCACCGGTCGCCACATAGTAACGACTAAAATCAGTAATTCGCCATTTTAAATAGGAATCAACCATTAAATCTTTATTTTCTCGAGTCAGATAGCGATCTGCCTGAACATCCAATGTCTGAATACGAGCATCCAGCATTTTTACCGTTTCAATAAATGGTATTTTGAGGTACAAACCTGGCTCATAAATAATAGGTTTATTGTCATTATCACGCACAACCTTACCAAAGCGTAGAATAATACCTCTTTCTGTTTGTTGAACGGTGAAAATTGACATATACAACACAACTAATGCAGCAACAATAATAACAATCACTGATTTACGCATGATTATTGTCTCCCTACACGAGTTGAATTACTGCCCCGAGCATTATCCCGCGTACCATAGCTATATGAATAAGGCGATTCAGTAGAAATATCTGATTGCTGAATAACTTTTGGTGGCGTTATTTTTTGTATATCTACTGCTTTATCTTTGGTTCCACTGCGTAAAATCTGCTCTAACGGCAACACTAACATACTATTGCTCTTGTCGTTAACAATAACCTTACGCGTATTACTTAGTACTCGTTCCATTGTCTCAATATATAAACGTTCACGAGTGATTTGAGGAGCAGCTCGATATTCTGGCAACATTTTGGCAAAGCTGGCTACTTCACCTTCCGCCTTGAAAACCACACTTGATTTATAAGCTGTTGCTTCTTCAATCAATTTCTGCGCATTACCTTTCGCTAATGGCAAAACTTCATTACGATAAGCTTGCGCTTCACGAATGGTTTTCTGTTCTTCTTCTCGTGCTGCAATAACATCATCAAATGCGGCTTTAACCGCTTCCGGTGGAAGAGCAGCCTCGAAGTTAACATCTAATATCGTTATACCCATATTATAAGGTCTTATCGTATTTTCTAACTCTTTTTGTGTTTCATCACGGATAAAGGCACGCTTCGTCGTTAACACCTGTTCCATTGCTGATTGGCCAATAATTCCACGTACTGCGCTATCTATTGCCTGACGTAAACTGTTATCCGGGTTAGTAACATTAAATAAATATTGAGCCGGATCTGTTACGCGATACTGGACGTTCATTTCTACTTGAATAACATTTTCATCCGAAGTTAACATCATACCATTAGTCGCTTGTTCACGAATGGTTTCAACATTAATCGGAATCACTTTTTCAATAAAATTTGGTTTCCAATTCAAACCCGGTTCAACAGTATGGCTATATTTACCAAAACGGAAAACGACGCCACGATCACTCTCTTTTATCGTATAAAAACCACTTGCAGCCCAAATAATAACAACTGCTGCGATAATAAATACGATAAAACGGTCGTTTATATTGACGCCATTTTGATTACTCGAACCATTTTTACCTTTATTATTCCCACCTAAACCACCAAGTTTGCGACTCAACTTGCGAAACAGATCGTCAAGATCAGTTGTTCCCTTTTTCCGATTACCTTTATTACCACTGGAGTTGCCGCTATTGCTGCTTCCCCACGGGTCGCGGTCCTGTCCGTTATTACCGGGCTGATTCCACGCCATGTTATAGCTCCATTCGTTATGATTGGTTTTTCAGGGCTAAGAGCAAAATATTTTACTCTTAATTTGTTCAATTTATTGACCACACTTAATGTATTGACTTAACAATGTACTCAAGTAAAGGTTGTTCTTGCTTGCAAAGTCTTTGCCAGTCAACAATGGGCAGCTTGACTTGAAGCATGATACTGCTATCTTTATCCATTTCTTCATATTCGATTGCCTGAAGTTGATAGAACCGACTGCGCAAACGACCCGCTTCTGGCGGTAAACGCAATTCATAGTGTGCAATTTCACCAGAAAGGCGTTCTGTCAGCGCCTGTAATAATAATGAAATCCCTTCACCAGTTTGAGCAGAGAGCCAGACCCGAATAGGGGCATTATTCTCATCGCGATCAATACGGGGAGTAAATCCATTCAATATGTCAATTTTATTCATGACTAACAGCGCTGGAATTTCATTAGCCTCAATTTCTTCTAGTACACTTTCAACTGCGCGGATATTTTCTTCCATACGGTTATCCGCAGCATCGACAACATGTAATAATAAACTGGCTTCGCGTGTTTCCTGCAATGTTGCTTTAAATGCAGCGACCAGATCGTGAGGTAGATGGCGAATAAAACCTACAGTATCAGCCAACACTGTCACTCCAACATCATCAATATCAATATGCCGTAATGTAGGATCTAACGTCGCAAATAATTGATCTGCTGCATATACTTCAGACTTTGTCATTTGATTAAACAGACTAGACTTACCTGCATTAGTGTAGCCTACCAATGATATGGTGGGAATACCCGCTTTACTTCTAGCTTGTCTACCCTGCTCTCTCTGCTTTTCTACCTTAGCCAACCGAGAAAGAATTTGCCGAATTTTACCGCGGATCAATCGACGATCCGTTTCAAGTTGCGTTTCACCAGGTCCACGTAAGCCGATCCCTCCTTTCTGTCGTTCAAGGTGAGTCCAGCCACCTACCAAACGGGTAGAAATATGCCTTAACTGAGCTAATTCAACTTGTAGTTTACCTTCATGTGTACGTGCGCGCTGTGCAAATATATCTAAAATTAAACCCGTACGATCAATAACTCGGCACTGACATAATCGTTCAAGATTTCTTTCCTGTGCAGGGCTTAATGTATGATCAAAAAGAACCACATCGGCATTACTGTCTTTAACAGCTGCTGCGATTTCTTCCGCTTTACCCTCACCAACAAAATATTTAGCCTGCGGTGATTTGCGATTTCCTGTGATTATCTGTACTGGCTTAATGCCCGCAGAGATGACTAATGATTCAAATTCAATCAGGTTTTCAGTATCTTTTTCATTAGAGAAAAAAACATGCATAAGAACAGCTAATTCCCCACCTTCATGTCTATCAAACAAAAGCACAACTCCTTAGACTTAAAAAATATCAAACAGGCAAAATACAGGTAAAAGGAACTTTACCTATATTTTTTTGTTCAGATAATTAACTGAATTATTCAGTCGCATCACTATCCTGTGGAACTGCCACATTACCTGTATTGTAATTACCTAAGCCTGTATTACCTCCTTGATTACTATGGTGAGATACAGGACGAGAAGGTACTACAGTAGAAATAGCATGCTTATATACCATTTGGCTTACTGTGTTTTTCAGTAAAATAACAAATTGATCAAATGATTCGATTTGACCTTGTAATTTGATGCCATTGACCAAATAAATGGAAACCGGAACCCTTTCACGACGTAACGCGTTTAGGAACGGATCTTGCAAAGATTGCCCCTTAGCCATTCTCTATTTTCCTTATTTTGTTGTTTTTAACTAAGAACCTTTATGGTTCGAAAAAATTAACTACTCAAAAAAATTGTGCCTTTACCACCAATTGTAGATAAATAGCAAACCTATGCACTAATAACATGCAATATTGTGTTAAGAATTCCCTTAATATCATCGCTATCGAGTCTATGCACGTTTTTCCATCCTCTTAACCATGTAATTTGACGTTTAGCCAATTGACGTGTTGCACATATACCACGATAAACCATTTCATCATAGCTGATTTCGCCAGACAAATATAACCACATCTGACGATAACCAACAGAACGTATAGCGGGTAGTTCCCCATGGAGATCCCCTCTAGCATAAAGAGAGCTAACTTCATCCTCAAAACCCGTCTTCAACATTTGTAGGAAGCGCATCTCAATACGTTGGTGGAAAATTTTACGATCTTGCGGTGAAATCGCAAACTGTAACACATTATAAGGTAATTCTGCCTCTACAATTTCAGTTAATTCTGTCAGACTCTTCCCGGAAACTAAGAAAACCTCCAAGGCACGAGACAATCGTTGAGGATCATTAGGATGGATTCTAGCTGCCGATATGGGATCAACCGCTTGCAAACGTTTATGAATTGCACCCCAACCAAATTGTTTCGCGTGCATTTCAATTTCTGCCCGAATTGTAACATCGGCAGAAGGTAAGGGTGACAACCCATCCAGTAATGCTTTAAAATATAGCATAGTCCCCCCAACGAGTAAGGGAATACGGCCCGATGCGACAATTTTTTCCATTTCTAATAAAGCATCACCGCGAAAATCTGCTGCTGAATAAGACTGTGCAGGATCCAATATGTCAATTAATCGGTGTGGAGCAATTTGTTGCTCTTCCCGTGTTGGTTTCGCTGTTCCTATATCCATACCGCGATATATTAAAGTAGAATCTACACTAATTATTTCAACGGGTAACTGTTGACGCAATGCCATTGCCAATGCTGTCTTTCCTGACGCCGTTGGCCCCATGATAAAAATCGCTTGCGGTTTATGTTGAAAAATTTGTTTACTCATGAGTTAAAGCCGTTATCACCGATTCAAAATCAATTAGTTGTAGTAATGTTTTCGGTGGTTCTTTAACTAATTCAGGGTAAGCCCGCTCCAGATCCGCTAATAACTGTACCCCTTGTGCAATCGTCCACACTTGTTTTTCATTTACTAAATGATCTGCTAACCAAACAACTAATTCCATCAACTGACAAGAAGTATTTTGAGCAAGATATTTCAATAATTTTGGAAATAGTTCAGCTAAATTTTGTGATCTCAAGGGACAAGATACACCACTAATTGTTGCTGTGTTATGAGAAATATTGATGTCAAAACCTAAGGTACTTAATAATACCTTTACTTGATAAAAAGTTTCAATTTCCTTTTCTGTTAATACGAGCTTTATTGGTATCAGTAAGGGCTGAGATTTTAATTCTTTATCAGTAGGAATTAATTGACTTCGTTTTAAATATAGCTCAGCTTGCGCTAATGATAACAAACCTATTCCAAATGATGATTCAATAAATGCGAAATTTTTAGAATAAATTGTTAGTATTTTACCAAATGTATAATTTTTATCATTTTTTTCTATATCAACCGATTTCACTGCTATTTTTTCAGTTTTTATCGATTCTCGCTCTGGAAAAAGTGGGATTTTTTCTTGTTTAGCTGGTTCATTTTGCATCAATTGCTGATAAAGCTCACCCTGTTTTTTGTTATAGATTTTTTTAGCTATTTTTCCATTATCGTAACAAGAAAATGATGCTGTTTTAGACGGCGAAATTTGGCTACTGGCACTTAATTCTGTTATTACTTGTACTTTTTGCTCTTTAATAACTAAATTCTGCTTTGAATCATCTGAGGCAAAAAAATTTTCACCCGCAGCTAACCGATTTTGTAATCCTGAAGCAAGATGAGTTTCCTGGTTTGAACTAACAGAGACTTGATTAAATTGTTTTTGGTGTTGTTGGCTTAGTACCGTGTTCACACCCTGATAGATAAAATCATGAACCAATCTCGCTTGGTGAAAACGGACTTCCTGTTTGGCTGGGTGAACATTAACATCAACCTGATGAGGATCAATGGTTAAATAAAGCACATAAGCCGCTTGCTGTTCTTCTTGCAGACGATCGGCATAGGCCTGACGAATTGCATGATTAATTAATCGATCGCGCATTATGCGCCCATTCACATAACAATATTGAATTTCAGCGGCCTTACCTAAATAGGGATTAGTTATCCAGCCTTTAATGGCTAAATCACCATGTTGCCAACATAATTTCAGCGCATTTTGTATAAAAGAAGTACCACAAATAGCCGCCAAACGTCGTTCATATTGCTCTTCACTATTTATCGCACGATACTGGCGAACTAATTTACCATTATGATGCAAATTGATTGCAACATCGAAACGCGCTAAAGCTATTCTACGTATAATCTCATCAATATGGCTAAATTCGGTTTTTTCTGTACGTAAAAATTTACGTCGAGCCGGCGTATTATAAAACAGATCAAGAACTTCAACTGTTGTTCCTATTGGGTGAGCCGCAGGTTTTAGCGTAACATTCATCTCACGCCCTTCAGCATAAGCTTGCCAGGCTTCCGTCTGAGTCTCGACACGTGAAGTTAGTATTAAACGAGAAACCGAACTAATACTGGCCAGCGCTTCTCCTCTAAATCCCATACTCATAATAGCGGCCAGATCTTCTAGCGTCGCTATTTTGCTGGTAGCGTGTCGCTCCAACGCTAGTGTTAAATCTTCTTTGGCGATACCACTACCATTGTCATGGATACGGATAAGTTTTGCCCCACCACGCTCAATTTCAATATCAATACGGCTGGCGCCAGCATCAAGACTATTTTCGACTAACTCTTTCACAACCGATGATGGGCGTTCAACAACTTCACCCGCAGCTATTTGATTAGCTAACTGAGGAGAAAGAATTTGTATCGCTGACATACTGACCTCTGCCATATTGCATCATTTTGGCGCTGCTTGTAAGGGGTGTTGGGTAAAATAATTGCGTAATCCTTGATGAATAGCTACTGCCAAACTTTCCTGATAATCGTCAGAAACTAAAAGGCTCTCTTCAGAAATATTACTAATAAAACCTGTTTCCACCAGAATAGATGGAATGTCGGGAGAACGAAGTACACCAAGACTGGCATGTTCTGGATCATATTTATGGATATTACCAATTTTACTTAATTCTCTCAGTACTTTTACCGCGACAGCATAACCTACACGTTGGGAATTGCCAAATTGTAAATCTAAAACAGCTTGGCTAAGATAAGGAACTGCACCATTTGCTAACGCATCACCGGCACCACCTAATAATTCAGATTGCTTTTCATGTTGTTCAAGCCAATTACCCAATTCACTATTCGCTCTTCGATTGGAAAGCACCCAAACAGAAGCACCTCGGGCACGATTATTAGGTACTGCATCAGCATGAATTGAAACGAGCATATCAGCCGCTTTCTGTCGTGCCACTTCTGAACGACCCGCTACAGAAATAAAATAATCGCCATTACGGGTCATCACTGGCTTAAACATCGGATCTGTCTTTAAATGGTTCTCTAATTTACGCGCGATTATCATTGTTATATTTTTTTCACGATGACCATTTTGCCCAATTGCGCCTGGATCTTTACCCCCATGTCCAGCATCAATTGCCACGACAACTTGCCGAGTACCTTTAGGTAAATTTTTATATATTGAGAGAGTTGGCGAGTTATTGGCTAACTTTTTCTCAGCTCGTGAATCGATTGATAGCAATTTATTGGTTGCTTCAGTTGCGGGCTGAGATGTCTGAGGCTTCGATGCCCCAGCACGATTATTCTTTAAGGTAAAAATTATTTGATAGCGATGATTTATCTGTTCAGCCACCGCACTTGCTTTCACTGCATTTGCCAATTCGATAACAATACGTTGGTACTGACTATTCGATGGCTGACTAGTACGGATCCCTTTAACCAAATTATTATTTATAAACTTCATTGGTAATCCAGATACCTGATCAGATTGACGAAAATCGACAACCAAACGCTCAGGCTCATGAAGGGGAAAGAAGCGGTACTCTGGATTACCGCCAGCAAAGTGTAAAGTGACTTTTGCCTCGGATAAATTATCATTGACGCGAATATTGGATAAAGTTGCAGCCTGTGCATTAGACAATAATAAGTTGCTAAGTATTATCATTGTCATTAATAAAAGAAATACATGAGTTTGCCATCTTTTTATTATATTAATCATCGAAGTCTTCATCATGATTAGTATTCCTATTATGACAATTTTTCTAATAACATTTCCCCATATGTTGATAACGCGACAAATCGTGCTTGTCTTCCATTATTGTCATATGATAGGTAGAGTTCAAGGTCAGCGCATGGTAGCATCCCTTCACCTTTTTTTGGCCACTCCACCAAACATATAGCCTGCCAATCAAAATAGTCACGGATACCCATAAATTCAAGCTCTTCAGGATCAGTTAAACGATATAAATCAAAATGGTAAACAGGATTAGGAGTCAGCAAATAGGGTTCAACTAACGTGTAAGTTGGACTTTTTACATGTCCTTGATAACCTAAACCTTGCAAAAAACCACGACAAAAAGTCGTTTTCCCCGCACCTAAGTCTCCATATAAATAAAGAATAAAACCCTGCTTAGAAAGCTGAGCTAAACGCTGCCCTAAGGTTATTGTTGCCTTTTCATTAGCAAGCAATAATATAAGTTCTTTCATGAAAATATTGCCACTTTTTATAATTTTTTATCTAATAATTTAATTCATAAAATATATCACAAAATACTATTACTTACCGAATATTATAGCGATATTTAATGTTATATTTATCAATAAAACTTACATCATATGCTTATTATTCAGCTAGTTAATCTTTAGCAGTTACTTGCTTTTATCAATATTCTATCATTTGATTTGTACATATTTATATAAAAAAATTAATGTTTATTATGCAATATTATTGTCTTAAACGATTAAAATTATTTGGTTGCGAGAAGCTTTTTTACATCACTAAGAAGGCGCTACAATATATCGAGAAATGGGTAAATATCCGCTATTAAAAAATATTATATTGCCTTAGGTAGTTACACCTTGAAATATATCATTAAAATGATACTTTTATTATAAATAAAAACCTTATCAAAATAATAATAGCGCCTTGCGCGCAATACCTGGTTATTAACATCAGTATTTTCTAGAATAGATACTTCAAGTTTACTTGTGCATAAAATAAAAATGCATTGATCATAAAAAAATAACCATATGATCAATCATCAAAAAATATAAATATTTTCAATAAGTTAAATGGCATTCTTAAAGAAAAGCATCAATAGCGATAGAAAAACGCATTTGCCTGTGGATAACTCTGTGCAACAAAACTAAATAGGCACTGTGTGCCATAACCAAAATTCAATTGTAAATGAATAAGTTATTAAAACATTTTAACTAAGAAAATGTAGCTGTTTTAACCATAAAATTTCTAAAATTAATGTAAATAACAACATCAATTCACCTGCAATACATTTTAAATACTAAAATAATTTCCCTGCCAAGAATGGCACCACATTGTTCACTTCACTGATAAAGTATATGCCGTAACATCACATCGACTTCAAAATTGGGGAAGTGGAATTCTATGCCTAGCAGATACGATTTGCAAGTCCTATGTGCCCGATTTTTCAAATAAATTCTATCTCAATTAGCTATATAATTGTTGACTATTAATCAAGACTGTGACTTCTTTTAGTAACTAACTCTCCTATTTAAAAATAGACGGTTTTTATCATAGTGCAACAAAAAATTTTATTCTTATTATTAAATAAAACCCAAAACAGAAAAATAAAATCCATCAACAAAATAGGTATAAATTGGCCACTAAACTTTAAGTAATTAATAAGCAGAAAGAACAAAAAATATAATAAAAAAAACAATAAATTATATAACAGAATTTTATGCTAATGATGATAAAAGAAGAATTTGGAGCGGGAAACGAGACTCGAACTCGCGACCCCGACCTTGGCAAAGTCGTGCTCTACCAACTGAGCTATTCCCGCATATTTATAACAACAATATTACCAATCAGTATGGGTTGCGAATTATACGAAAAATTATCAAACAGACAAGTACTTTTAACCATAAAAAAATCTATTTTCAATCTAAATGCTGATTAAAACAGCAAATCGCTCATAATCAGCATGATCACAACACGATTTAAAGGTTGATAAAGTGTTGACGATAATAAGCTAATTCTGCAATAGATTCCTTTATATCTTCTAAAGCCTGATGGGTATTTTTTTTCGTAAAACCGGCCAATATATCAGGCTTCCAACGGCGCGCCAGCTCTTTTAAGCTACTCACATCTAAGTAACGGTAATGAAAGTATTTTTCCAACTCAGGCATATATTTGAATAAAAAACGACGGTCTTGAGCAACACTATTACCACAAATAGGTGAAACCCCCGCAGGTAACCACTTTTCTAAAAATGCAATTGTAGCTAATTCTGCTTTTTTTTCATCATATTGACTAGATTTAACTCTATCAATCAATCCACTTTCTGTATGAGTTTTAACATTCCACTCATCCATAAGTGACAACTGTTGCTCTGGTTGATGAATGGCAATCACTGGCCCTTCGGATAAAATAGTTAGATTGGAATCAGTGACAATTGTTGCGATCTCAATGATACGATCCTGTTCCGGATCCAATCCCGTCATTTCCAAATCTATCCATATCAAATTGTTCTCACTATTTACCATGTTATATCCCGGGTTCCATTCTAAACTGATAGCATGCAATACTTAGTGTATGATAGCTTCTTAAAAGCACAACTGCGATAACTCTTGATAATGAATGCAATCAACAAACCAATAAAATTAGTGAGGTCAGGTGGCTAAAAAGAAATTTACCAAAGGCCAACAACGCCGAATACATGCAAACCATCAAAGTAAGCTAAAAAAACAATCTCAGCAAGATATTGATGATAATCAGCTTGGCATTCCCCAAGATGGGTTAGTTACTAGCCGTTTTGGTCAGCATGCAGATATCGAGACAAATGAAGGTGACATTCAACGCTGTAATATTCGCCGAACAATTCACTCATTAGTCACCGGTGATCGTGTTATTTGGCGCCCTGCGCTACATCAGCAATCTAATATAAAAGTTAATGGTGTCATAGAAGCAGTCTATGAACGAACATCGGTCTTGACTCGCCCCGATTACTATGACGGCCTCAAGCCTATCGCGGCTAATATCAACCAAGCGATTATTGTCTCAGCAATTTTACCTCAATTATCATTAGATATTATTGATCGTTATTTAGTTGCCTGCGAAACACTTAATATTGCACCAATGATTATTTTAAATAAAATTGACCTACTCAATAAAGAGAACAGAAAAGAAATAAGTAAAGCAATAAAACTTTATCATAACATTGGCTATGTAGTTTTAGAGGTATCTAGTCATACTAATGAAGGAATAGATACGCTTATTGAAAACCTTATAAGAAAAATATCTATTTTTGTCGGGCAATCTGGTGTCGGTAAGTCCAGTTTGATTAATAACTTATTACCTGATAATGAAGAAAAAATCTTAATCAACCAAGTATCTGATAATTCAGGATTAGGTCAACATACAACAACAACGGCACGTCTTTACCACTTCGCCAAAGGAGGTGATCTTATCGATTCACCAGGAATCCGAGAGTTTGGCTTATGGCATCTAACAAGGGAACAAATAACTAAAGGATTTGTCGAATTCAGGCAATATTTGGGATACTGCAAATTTCGTGATTGCAAGCATTTAGACGATCCTGGATGTGCATTACAACAAGCGGTAATCGCTGGAAAAATAGCAAAATCACGTTTCGAAAATTACCATCGTATTTTAGCAAGCATGGAACAAATAAAACCACGTGGATCTTTTACAGATAATAAATAGTTATAAACATAATTCTGGAATTCATAAAAAGCATAGGTACAATAACTATCTTTTTTTGATTACAACCCAATAACATTAGGATCAGATTAGAGGTTAATGTGCTGGAAAAAATAAAGATCAAATTACAATATCTATTACCAAAACAAGGGCTAACGCAATTAGCAGGTTGGCTTGCGGATCAAAAAGTGGCTGGGTTTACCCAATTCATGATCAAGCTTTTTGCCAAGTTTTATAAAGTTGATATGGCAGAAGCCAAAGAAAGTGAGTTTTCCGCTTATTCCACCTTTAATGAATTTTTTACTCGCCCATTAAAACAAAATATTCGTCCTATTGTTGCAGGTAGTAATCAACTCGCTCTACCAGCCGATGGTGTAATAAGCCAATTAGGATTAATTATGGATGATCAAATCCTACAAGCTAAGGGTCATTCTTACAGTTTAACGGCATTATTAGCAGGTAATTATATACTGGCCGAGCAGTTTCGAAATGGTTTTTTTGTAACTACTTACTTATCTCCACGTGACTATCATCGTGTCCATATGCCTTGTGATGGCTTACTAACTGAAATGATTTATGTCCCTGGTGATCTCTTTTCTGTTAATCAACTGACTGCAACAAACGTCCCTAATCTTTTCGCCCGTAATGAACGTCTCATCTGTATTTTTGAAACAACATTTGGAAAAATGGCTCAAATTCTAATAGGAGCAACAATTGTTGGCAGCATAAATACTAGCTGGCGTGGCTGCGTCAATAATCAACGGGAAGGAATTATCAAACGTTGGACTTACCCGGAAAAAGATAAAACAGGTGCAGTTTATCTGAAAAAAGGTGAAGAAATGGGAAAATTCAAACTGGGTTCAACTGTTATCAATTTGTTTGAATCTAACCATATCAAACTTAATTCTGCTCTAGAGCAAGGATCCGTCACTCGAGTAGGTGAATTATTAGCAGAATCAATTTATCCAAATACTGAGGAACAGACCCATCAACAAAATTTAATTGATGGATCTGAATAATTTTATCTGAGGAAATCATATTGTGCGCCTGATAGTCGGCATTCTATTTAGTCTCTTGTTCATCACGATACCTGCATTTGCAGCAATTAATCTTGATGAAATACAAACTAAAAAAGAGATTAAGCAACTTGAAGCAAATAAAAATTCAAAAAATGCAGAGATTATTCAGGCATTACAAGTTGCCCTAAATTGGTTATCAGAGGCACAAGAGTCAAAGAAAAAAACCCGCGCTTATCAAGAAGCAATTGATGATTTCCCTAAAATCATAAAAGAATTACAGCAACAATTTCTTATTGAAAGCAATAAAACAGTTACTATACCAACCAATATAACTATCCTCGAACTTGAGCAACGTATTGTTCAGGCTAGTAGTCAATTACTTGAGCAAGGCAGACAAATTCAGCAAGAACAAGATAGAAATCGTGAAATTAGCGACTCTCTTGTAACATTGCCTCAACAATTATTAGAAGCTCGCAGGCTGCTTTCTGACTCTACCGTAAGACTACAGTCGCTGCATTTTCCGGTTTCCCCTTTAGCTGAAGCACAATATAACTTAGCACAAACAGAAGTCACAGCAAGAAAGTCAAAAACCAATGAACTAGAAATAGCACAACTTTCAGCCAATAATCGCCAAGAAATTGCTCGCTTACGCATTGAGCTTTTTAAAAAACGTTATCAGCAAATCGACCAAGAGCTTCAACAACTGCGAAATCATCTAAACTTTCAGCGCCAACAGAAAGCACAACTGGCACTTAAACACACTGAAATGTTAGCTGCTCAAGGGGGAGAGCTTCCCAAATTTTTAACAGCCCAATTGCAACTAAATCGTAAATTATCACAACGACTTAATGAACAAGCATACAGAATAAATGATATTGAACAAAGGCAACGCCAAACTTCCAGTGATATACGAACCGTTCGTCAAGCGCTTGGGACAATTCGTGAACAGGCCCAATGGTTAAGCAGTTCAACTACTTTGGGTGAAGCATTACGCGCACAGTTATACCATTTGCCAGAAATTCCCAAAAATCAGCAAATTGACAGAGAAATCATCAACAAACGAGTTGATCGCCTTCAGTATCAAGATATGTTGGAAAATCTCGATTCCAACAATAAAGAGAACGAGGAAAAGCAAGCCGAAATAAAAAATTTGACGCCAGAACAAACGCAAATTTATGATTCACTCATCCAAACCCGGAAAGAATTATTAAGCTCAATAATTTCTGGTTATGACAGTGAAATATTGGAATTAACTAAGCTTTACGTTGCGGCAAACCAGTTAACCGATTCATTAACAGATATCAAAGATGCGACCCATCGCTATATGTTCTGGATTGCGGATACCGATCCTATAAGTCTCAACTATCCAATTACCATAGTAAAAGATCTGACTCGCTTACTATCATTAGATACGTTATCTCAACTCAGTGGCGCAATTAGAGTTATCTTCGCAAGTAAGGATACTTTGTTATACCTGCTCGCTGCTGTTACTATCGTCATTTTTAGCATTAGTACCCATCAGCATTATAATAATTTTCTTCTTCGCGCTAGTACCCGTATTGGTAAAGTAACCCAGGATCGCTTTGCTCTAACCTTACGAACCGTATTTTGGTCTATTCTGATAGCACTTCCTTTACCTATTTTATGGTCAGCGATTGGTTACGGCCTTCAAAGCGCCTGGCAATTCCCTATGGCTACTGCTATTAGCTCTGGGGTGAGGGCAACAACACCGGTTTTATGGGTTTTTATGATTAGTGCTACTTTTGCACTACCAAACGGATTGTTTATTTCTCATTTTGGCTGGTCAGAAGAAAACATAAAAAGGGCAATGCGTTACTACCAATTATCAATTTTTGTCATAGTACCATTGATGATGGCCTTGATTACGTTTGAATATTATAACGACCGTGAATTTGCCCCAAGCTTAGGCAGACTATGCTTCTTATTACTGTGTATTGCGCTAAGCTTGATTACCCATAACCTCAAACGAGTAGGCGTACCGCTTTATCTAGATCGCCACGGCTCGGGTGAGAATGCAATTAGCAATATGTTGTGGTTATTATTGATTATAGCGCCAATTTTTTCTGCGGTTGCGGCATTATTGGGTTACCTTTCAACATCTCAAGAACTTTTAGCCAGGCTGGAAACCTCTGTTGCAATCTGGTTTTTCTTACTGATCATTTATCACATTATCCGCCGCTGGATGTCTATCCAACGGCGTAAAATTGCTTTTGAAAGAGCAAAACAGCGTCGCGCTGACATTCTCGCTCAACGAGCAAAAGATGAAGGTGACAATAATAGTAGTGGCGAAGGCTTAGCCGATATCGAAGAAAGTGCGATTGACTTAGATACAATCAGTGCACAATCTCTGGGACTTGTGCGCTCTATTCTCACTATGGTAGCGTTAGTCTCACTGATTTTAATTTGGTCTGAGCTACACTCAGCATTCTCTTTTCTGGAAAATATCCGGCTTTGGAATGTAACTACTACGGTAAATGGTGTAGATACCATTCAACCGATCACCCTCAGCTCACTATTTATTACTATTCTTATTATTATAATTACAGCACAACTAATTAGAAATTTGCCGGCATTGTTGGAACTCGCCCTGTTACAACACCTTGATTTAACTCCAGGAACTGGCTATGCAATCACCACCTTGACTAAATATACTATTGCGCTTATAGGTAGCTTAGTCGGGTTTTCCATGCTTGGTATTGAGTGGTCAAAACTACAATGGTTAATTGCCGCGATGGGTGTTGGACTTGGCTTTGGGCTACAAGAAATCTTTGCCAATATCATTTCTGGTTTAATGATCTTATTTGAGAAACCAATTCGTATAGGCGATACCGTCACTATTAGTGATTTAACAGGCAGTATTACCAAAATCAATACTAGAGCAACAACCTTAACAGATTGGGATCGCAAAGAAATTATTGTTCCTAATAAAGCCTTTATTACCGAGCAATTTATTAACTGGTCGTTATCCGATACTATCACTCGTATTGTTTTAACCATTCCAGCGCCCGCTGATGTAGATAGTACCGAGATCAGTCAGATATTATTAAATGCCGCCGAGAAAACGCCGATGATTTTAACTAACCCGGCACCTGAAGTATATCTAGTTGATTTACAACAAGGTATTCAAATCTTTGAATTACGTATTTATGCGGCAGAAATGGGGCACAGAATGCCTGCCCGCCATAAAGTTCATCAAAATATATTAATCGGTTTTGCACAACATGGGATCACGCTACCATTTCCGCCCTTTCAAGCCCGAGTTGATATTGCCAGTAATAATCTATTACGAAGTGCAACAAAAAATACATCTGGGCGAAAGCCGGCAAGAAAAGCCGGAGAATTATAAATTACAATCAACTTTGGCCGTTTAAATAACAGATAAAATTATGTAAAAATCAAACAAAATATATCATATTTATTTTTAACATAAATATAATATTATTTTAATATATAACGGATTTAATCTAGTTATCAGTTAATTTATTTTTAATCAATTTGGGTGGGGTACTTTTTAATATAACGTTCAGCTAACGCCTGCGCTGCCTTCATTTCTTTATCAGAAAACAATTTACCGATCCTATCATGAAATTTTTGACTTTCTTTATTACAATTACAAGCTGCGGTAGCTAACCATGCATAGGCCATTTTATTATCTTTATTAACACCATGTCCCTCTGCATACATGACACCTAAACGATCCTGAGCTTTGGCATATCCCTGTTTTGCAGCGTGTTTAAACCAATAGACGGCTTTTTTATAATCTTTTATCACACCGTTGCCAATACTATACATTAATCCCAAATTAAACTGTGCCAATGCATAACCCCCCTTTTGATGCTTGCTCATACCAATATGCTGCTTCCGGTAAATTTCGTTTCACACCTAATCCATGAGCATACATGGTAGCCATATTGCTTTGCACACGAACATGCTGCTGGATTGCTGCCCTTTGGTACCATTCTATTGCCCGATCATAATCACGCCTAACACCAAAACCATTAACATACATAGTCGCGAGTCTAAATTGCGCATCTGCATTACCTAATTCAGCTGATTTCAAATACCAAACGACAGCCTGTTTGAAGTCCTGAGAAATTCCTTGTCCACGGAAATATTTTTCCCCCAGTTCATACTTAGCTTTGTCATTACCTTGTTCAGCTAATTACTGTAATTGCGTTATTCCATTAGATTTTGTAGTTGTTATATTAGCAGATACTAAAGAACCATAACTTATTATTCCTAGCGTAAATACCAGAATTAATTTTCTCATATCGCCAGCTCCTTTTTATAACTAACGCTTCAAAAATTATACTAAGATATTAATCTTAGTATCCCTTTATTTCACACTATACAAATCACAACTCAAAAATAGATTTAAGCAATTTATTTTCCATAATATAAATCATAATAAATCTTGAAAATTCATTATTAATTAACCTGTTGATATAATTAAAAACGGAAGCACTGCAACAAATTAATAATAAATTATCCTGTTATTTTCTAAAGTGAACTTCCGTAACCTCAATTTACATGGTTTTTATCTACGCCAAATATTTAAATACCACTATAAAGTCGACGTAAATAATAGGAAACGGCTTCTTCTTCATTAGAACCAATAATTTCCATATCGGGTAAATTATCTCGTAATAATTGATGTGAGTTTTTCATAATGCAGCCTTTTCCCGCCATGGTTAACATTTCATAATCATTCATTCCGTCACCAAAAGCGATACAATCCTGCAAAGTATAGCCTAATAAATCCGCTACCTGCTTTAGTGAATTTCCTTTGGAAACACAACCATTCATAACCTCTAGACAACATGGTAATGAAAAACTAACGTTGACACGATCACTCCAACGATTTCTTATTTGTTCCTGCAATAGTAGTAACTGCTGATGATCTTCGCAAGTAAAATAAACTTTGCTCACATCCGTCGTCGAAAAATTATCACGCTCAAAAAATTGATAGTGAAAAACAGACTCTTGAAAATATGCTTTTTGCTCCGGACTCTCACGATTAATTAACCAATTATCGCTAGAATAGTAGTTGGTCAGAATATTTGGATTATCAAACTCCATTAAACAGAGCTCATGAACAATATCAGGATCAAGATTATGCGTTAAAATCAGCTCTCCATTGGTGTTATGTACCCTAGCGCCATTAGATGTGATCATATAAGCATTAATCCCTAACCCATTACGGATCTGATCAACATCAATATAGTGGCGACCCGTAGCAAAAATGAAATGAATATTTTTTTCTGCTAATAATTTCAACGTTTCTTTTGTATAAAGGGGTAAAGTGTGGTCAGGAGACAGTAAAGTACCATCTAAATCTGAAGCAACAACAGAATACGTCATTGTTTTTCCTTGGTTAATCAATGTTGATCAAAAAAATCACAAATTGCATTAAGTGCCATGGCACGTAATGCATCGTTTTCAAATAATATTTCATGGTCTGCCCCTTCAATAATTAAAGGTAGCTTTTCCTCTCTTCCCATCTGCATTTTTTGCCGAGCGACACAAAATCTCTGGATATCCCGATTACTAACGACCTTATCTTCACTCGCTTCTAATACCATCAGCGGAACCTCAATCTCTGCCGCTTTTTCAATTAAGCTAGCACCAAACTGCAGACTCTCCCCAATCCAATGATAAGTTGGACCACCAAGACGTAATTCAGGATAATCGGCATAATAACGTAAATAACGCCGATAACGTTCATAACTATGGGTCAACACATTAATAATAAAGGGTAATGGCTGCCATCTACCGGTTGATACTGCATAATCATCACGGGTATTGGATCTCGCCTCAGCACATTGAATGATAAAATTTGCCAACCAACGTGAAACCGGTAAATTAATGTCTATCATTGGAGCACATAAAACCGCAGCATTAAAAGTCAGACTATCTCTCAGCAAATAACCCGCAAGAATAGCCCCTCCCATTGAATGGGAGAGTGCATAACAACGTGAATAGTGTCGTGACTTGATCTCAAGAGAAATAAAAGATTCAAAATCATCAATATAATCAGTAAATTTTTCGACGTGCCCCTTTTGCGGATCGGCCAACATTCTTCCCGAAAGGCCTTGTCCACGATGATCTATGATAAAAATATCATAACCAAGATGATAAAGATCATAAGCGACTTCAGGATATTTTACATAGCTTTCACTACGCCCGGGCAAAATAACAATCGCTTTATCATGCTGAGCAGAACAAATTTTTACATAACGAATAGGAATATTATCAACGCCAATAAATTCTGCTTCATCATGCATCTTCCAAAAATCTAAAAGCGGACCATTAGCAAACGCTAAAAACTGAGATTCACGTGTCAGCCAACTCGCTTTTAGCATGTCAGGCGTCATAATTACTCCTAAACTCATTCAAAATCTGCCAGATGATCGCGAATCAATGTCATAAATGCCTCACCAAATCGTGCTAATTTTCTTTGGCCTACACCATTAATCAACAGTAGTTCATTCGGCCCGACAGGGCATCGCTCCGCCATCTCTATTAAAGTTGCATCGTTAAAAACCACAAAAGGTGGAATATTTTCTTCATTAGCAATCACTTTTCTTAATTGACGTAATTTAGCAAATAATTTTTTATCATAATGGCCTTGGTAGTTTTTATTTTGCTGATTACGGCTTTTTTTTCGATAAAACTCTAGCAACAGCCAATTGTAATGGTACCTCGCCGCGCAATATCGGCCTAGCTGCTTCTGTCAATTGTAATGCTGAAAAATGAGCAATATTTTGGTTCACTAAACCCATATGAATAAGTTACCGACACACACTCACCCAATGCTCATGACTCTGTTCTTTACCCAAGCCATAAACTGGCAACTTATCATGATCAAATTCACGTATACGTTGATGATTTGCGCCGCGCAAAATGCCAACAATATAGCCGATACCAAAACGCTGCCCTGTCCGATAAATACAAGAAAGTACTTTCTGAGCATCAATTAGGCCATCATACCGTTTCGGTGGATCTAAACAGATATCGCAGTTACCACAAGGTTGCTGTCGATTTTCACCAAAATAATTTAACAATACTAGACGGCGACAGGTTTGTGTCTCGGCAAAAGCACTCATGGCATTTAGTTTATGGCGCTCAATCTCTTGTAATTGCCGGCTCGCTTTTCCGCCAAACAACGACGCAACCAAGATAAATCAGCGGGATCATAAAATAAAATGGCTTCTGCAGCTAAGCCGTCGCGTCCAGCTCTACCGGTTTCTTGATAATAAGATTCTATATTACGGGCAATATCAAAATGGACGACAAAACGGACATTAGATTTATTAATTCCCATACCAAATGCCACCGTTACAACCACCACTTGCAAATCATCTTTTTGAAAAGCATCCTGTACTTTTGCACGTTGTGTATTATCAAGACCCGCATGATAGGCCGCCGCACTCAAACCCCGTTTATACAATCGTTCAGCTGCCTCTTCAGCTTTACTACGGCTATTACAATAAACAATACCGCTGTTACTCTTTTGTCCTTTAATAAAAAAACCAAAGCTGATCAAGAGGCTTGTATTTTTCTACTAAAGTATAACGAATATTAGGTCGATCGAAGCTACTGATATGGACAAGTGGTTCACACAGTTCAAGCCCGTCAATAATATCATTACGCGTTGTTTGATCAGCAGTAGCCGTTAAGGCAATAACTGGTAACTGTGGAAAACGACGCCGCAATTGCCCTAATGCTCGATACTCAGGGCGAAAATCATGTCCCCACTGTGAAATACAATGAGCTTCATCGACAGCCAATAAAGCCGAATTTAATTTCGGCAATTGATCAAGAAAATTATCCATAACCAACCGCTCTGGGGCAATATAAAGTAATTTTATGTTGCCTTGCCGACAATGCTCAATTACCTGCTTTTGCTGTTGCCCGGTTTGGCTTGAATTAAGATAACTGGCTTCAATACCATACTGAGAAAGCTGATCAACTTGATCTTTCATTAATGAAATCAGTGGAGAAACTACTATGGTTAAGCCAGGTAAAATTAAAGCGAGCATTTGATAACAGAGAGATTTTCCTCCGCCGGTTGGCATGACGACCAAACAATCTTGATTTGTAAGTATAGTATTAATAATTTGTTCTTGGCCTGGCCGAAATTGCTGATAACCAAAAATCTGCTGTAACACTTGCCGAGCCGGGGATGTAATATTGATAATTTCCGCAGTAGACACTGGTATCCTTAATAAACGTGACTAATCAATTTTGATAAAAAACGGTAAATAAATATATGCTACCTGACTCTGATAAGAATTACAGCATCCTATTAATTTCCGCTATAAAATAAAGAGGTTAGAAGAAAAAAAGTCACTCTTTATTATGCCAAATAACCATTTATTTTTTACCTATTCATAAAGCATAATCATAGAAAAATTGCCAACCTTTGCATAATAACAATCGTTGATTAACATAATATCTAATAATTAAGAGAATATTTATGAATACGCCTGCCCCTACATTGGACGATGCACAGAAACTTATAATTGGAAAATATCTTCAAATGCAATTCAACCAATTATTAGGTCTTGAGTTGTTATCCTTTGATAACACCCAGATCAAGTTAATTTTTAACAACAAATCACAATTGATAGGAAACTTTGAACAACAAATCCTACATGGTGGTGTAATTGCTGCAGTGTTAGATTTTGCTAGCAGTGTAATTTGCTTTTGTAATGCATTAAGTCGAATAACTTCATTGTCAAAAGAAGCGCTCAGAGACCCTTTATCTGCCTTTGCGACCATCGATTTGAATATTAATTACTTGCGTCCAGGTCGTGGTAAAAAATTTATTGCGAGTGGAAAAATCATTCTCACTAGTAATAAGATTTCTGTTGCCCGGGCCGAATTACATAGTAACGAAAATAAACATATCGCAACAGGTATAGCCACTTGTTTCGTGGGTTAAATATAAATAACCAAGCTAAGACCATAATAAAAATCTATTTTAAATAAACGTCATATGAAGCTTATGTTATTAAGCTGGCCTTTCTACTTTACTCAAGTTATCTTTATTTATCTGATAAATTCAGAGCCAATTCTTACGTTTAAAATAAAGATAAGGTGCCAGCCCGGCAATAATCATCAATATAATTGCTGCCGGATAGCCAAAACGCCAGCCTAATTCAGGCATAAATTCAAAATTCATACCGTAACTGGACGCCACTAGCGTCGGCGGTAAAAAGACCACAGAAACAACGGAGAAAATTTTAATAATTCGACTCTGCTCAATATTAATAAAACCCATTGCCGCTTGCATAAGAAAATTTACTTTTTGAAATAATGATTCATTATGAGGTAGCAGTGATTCATATCACGTAAAATATCTCTCGCTTGCTCTAATTGACCTGCCGGCAATCTTGCTCGGCGGATCAAAAAATTTAATGCTCGTTGACTGTCCATCAAACACAACCGCACTTTCCAGCCAATATCTTCTTGTTCCGCTAAATTAGAAAGTGCGCTATCGAATTCATCACCTTGTTTGCCTTCCAAAATAATCCGGCTTAACGATTCCAATACGCTATAAATATTTTCTATTACATCAGCAAGTTGTTCAATTTTGGTTTCAAATAAATCTAAAAATAATTCATAAGCATTAGCATCGATCAACTTTTGACTTCTTGAACGCATACGATACAAACTACAAGCCGGCAGATCACGCTCCCGTAAGGTATATAAACGGCCATCACGAAAAGTGAAAGCAACCGTCGAATTACTAACATATTCATCACTATCTTGATAATAAAAAAATGAATGAATATGTAAACCATCCTCATCCTCAAAAAAACGAGCCGATGCTTCAATATCAGTTAATTCAGATGGGATTACTAATAATTGTTTCAATTCAGTTTGTACTGTTTGCCGTTCTTTTTCATCAGGCTCCATTAAATCAACCCATACCGCATCGGTTAGTTTTTCACCTTCATCAAGCTCAAGGCGAGACAAACGATGGTTGTCTAATTTAAATGCCAGCAGCATATTATGGCGCCTCCTTCAGAACCCCAAATAGCAAAATAATAGCCAGTTAATTAGTAACAAAAATTCCCATACTTCAAGCGTTCTTTATTGCAACTCTAATTTAGCATAAGCTGCAACCAACCATTTGATCCCTTCGCCCTGAAAAGCTATCTGCAAGCGGCAACGCTCACCATCCCCTTCCAAATTAATAATAGTTCCTTCACCAAACTTAGGATGACGAACCCGTTGGCCTAATGCATAGCCACTATCATTTCGATTAATTGGGGTACCAAGTCGTTGATGCCTAATAGGGCGAGAAACCGTTGCACGTAAACGAACTTCTTCAATACATTCAGTCGGTAATTCGGCAATAAAACGCGAAGGACGATGGTAGACTTCTTTACCATATAAGCGACGGCTTTCCGCATAAGTAAGCGTCAATTTCTCCATGGCTCGTGTCAATCCAACATAAGCCAATCGCCTTTCTTCTGCCAGCCCTCCGCTCTCTTCCGCACTCCTTTGGCTTGGAAACATACCTTCTTCCATACCAACAATAAAAACCAATGGAAATTCTAAACCTTTTGCCGAATGTAGCGTCATTAACTGAACGGCATCTTGATGTAACTCCGCCTGCCCTTCACCGGATTCCAACGCAGCATGAGACAAAAATGCTTGCAGTGGCATTAAATCTTGATCTTCTTCTTGATAACTAAATTGACAAGTAGCAGTGACTAACTCCTTAAGGTTTTCAATCCGCGCTTGCGCTTTTTCGCCTTTTTCTTGCTGGTACATCGACCGCAGACCTGAGTCGCGGATCACGCGATCAGTTTGAACATGTAACGGCATATCCGTCGTTTCTTTAGCTAATGCATCAATTAGCTCAAGAAACCGTTCAATCGCCCCGGCCGCCCGACCTCCAAGGACTTTTTCAGCTAATAAATATTCACAACTTTCCCAAAGCGTGAGTTGTTTTTCATGCGCGGCCTGACGAATAGTGTCTAAACTTCGTTCGCCGATACCTCGAGTTGGTGTATTAACAACTCGCTCAAATGATGCATCATCATTACGGTTAGCAACCAAACGTAAATAAGAGAGCGCATCTTTAATTTCCTGCCGCTCAAAAAAGCGTTGGCCACCATAAATACGATAAGACATTGAAGACTGTAATAAGGCTTCTTCAAGCACTCGTGATTGTGCATTGCTGCGATAAAGAATTGCGCACTGCTTTAAAGCACCACCTTTCTCATGCCATTGTTTAATGCGACTAACAACATAACGCGCTTCATCTAACTCGTTGAAGCCACAATAAAGCGAAATAGGTTCACCATCAGCCCCTTCTGTCCAGAGATTTTTTCCTAACCGGTTATTATTATTAGCAATCAGTGCATTAGCCGACTTCAAGATATTGTTAGTCGAACGATAATTTTGTTCTAGCCGAATAGTTTCCGCCGCCGGAAAATCTTGCAAGAAACGTTGAATATTTTCTACCTGTGCGCCACGCCAACCATAAATTGACTGATCGTCATCACCAACAATCATCACCTTGCCAGTATCACCGGCCAAAATACGTATCCAGGCATACTGGATACTGTTGGTATCTTGAAATTCATCAACCAGAATATTGGTAAAACGTTCACGATAATGTTGTAGTATATGCGGTTTCTTCAGCCACATTTCATGGGCACGCAATAAAAGTTCAGCAAAATCAACTAATCCGGCCCGATCACACGCTTCCTGATAAGCCTGATAAACTCGCAGCCACGTTACCTCTGTTGGATTGCCATAACTTTCAATATGCTGTGGCCGCAAGCCTTCATCTTTTTTGGCATTGATGTACCACATAGCCTGACGTGGTGGCCACTTACACTCATCCAGATTGATGGCCTTGATAATTCTACGCAATAAACGATATTGATCATCACTATCTAAGATTTGGAAATCTTGCGGTAAATCGGCATCCAAATAGTGAGCCCGCAATAGACGATGCGCCAGGCCATGAAAAGTTCCTACCCACATACCGCCTTGATCGCTACCTAATAACACATTAATACGATGACGCATTTCAGCCGCTGCTTTATTGGTAAATGTCACCGCCATAATCAAGAAAGGCGAAACCTTATCAACCGTCAGTAACCAGGCAATTCGATGAACCAGTACCCGTGTTTTACCACTACCTGCGCCAGCAAGTATTAACATATTCGTTCGAGGAGCAGCAACAGCTTCGCGTTGCTTAATATTTAAGTTTTCAAGTAAATATGAGGCGTTCATGGTTACCATTAAATTAAGAGAGCAGTCAATAAATCACTACTGTGTTTTTAACCAGATGAGAAGATTATATCAGCGCAATGAGTGAAGCTAAACCGATGATCTCAATATGAGGTAATATGTCATTCTCATTGGTGGCTAGTAAGTTGCTACTGTTAGTATTGATCTAACAAGCTTGCATGCCACTATGTAAAGCACCTTGGATATCGGTTGTTAAATCATCACCAATATGTAAAATTTTATCCACTACAATATTAAATTTCTGCGCAGCAAGATAATACATATCACTAAACGGTTTAGCGCGTCCATCTGGCCCCGCTTTTAAAACAAATTGAAAATAATCGCCTAATCCACAAGCATACGGATCTGCATTGCCATTAGTAATAACCGCTAGTGGGAATTTTTCGGCTAAGGTAGATAAGATTTTATGGGTCACGTCTGGGACTACGATTTGACTAGGCCAATAAGAAAAGTGTACCATTATATCGTCAGCACCACTAGCAGATCCTTCTCGATCGTAACCATACTGACAAAGTAACGCCTTGACTGCTAACCAACGCCACTGTGTAACATCATGATAAATTTCAGGATATTGATTAACAATTAACGTTTGATAGTTTTTCAAATCGGCAAATTGAAGTTTATTAAAGCGATCGTCATAACAACGAATAAAATTTAATAATTCCTGTTCAGTTTTAGCAATAACAGGGCGATTATCATACAGTGTATCATCCAAATCAAAGGTAATCGCTGCAATAGAAGTTAATTGCCGATAAACATGCATTCAAGGTTTCTCCCTTTTTGCCCTTGGATGAGCCACATCATAAACCTTGGCTAAATGCTGAAAATCTAGGTGAGTATAAACTTGAGTGGTAGAAAGATTAGCATGTCCTAGTAACTCTTGAACTGCCCTTAAATCGCCACTTGATTCCAGGATATGAGTAGCAAAAGAGTGACGAAGTTTATGAGGATGAATGTGATTTCTAACATTCTGACGAATTCCCCATAATGCAAAACGCTTTTGTACATTCCGAGCGGAAATACGTTTTCCTCTTTGGATTGAGATAAAAACAGCTTCGTCTTGCTTAACATATTGCTGGCGCATCTCAAGCCAACGGATTAACCATTCTACCGCAATACGTCCTAATGGTATCTTCCGTTCTTTACTACCTTTTCCCATAAGCCAAACTTCACCATTAGGTAAATCCAGATGTTGGCAATTCAAATTAACCAGTTCCGATAAACGGAATCCTGCGCCATACATCACTTCCAACATGGTTCTATCACGTACAGATAGCGGATCTGCTAAATCAATATTTAACAACTGATTGACTTCATCTACATCGATATTTTTTGGTAAATGGCGTTTATTTTTCGGCGTTCTAACAGTTTTAGCTGAATTAGCGGTTAATATGCCCTGCTCAACTAACCAATTTAAAAAACTTCTTAATGACGAAAGACGCAAAGCGAGAGTCGCTGCCTGTGATCCTTGTCGGCGACATTTTGCAACCATCATACGAACATGTGATGTTTCTAATTGCGTCCAATCATTGATGTTCATATTTATAGCCATGTCCATTAACATGACTAATTGGCGTTGATAATTAATAATCGTCACGGGGCTTAGCTGCCGTTCTACACGTAAGTAACGCAAAAAGTCGTCAATTCGCTGCTGCAAGCTTTGCCGTGTTGAATTCATGCACGAGTTACCCAACGTAACAGCAAATCGGGCAATAATTTGGCTAAGTGGTCAAGCATTGTCGTTCCCATCCCTTTTTGATAATGCTGAGTATCGCGGCTACTAAAGATCACCATCCCTAAATTACCATAAAGACCTAATAAAGAAATAGCCACCGAACCGACATGATTTGCGTCTGGCATTAATAATAATATTTCTGGATTATTTAACGTACCAAGATAATGATTTTTTTCACCAAATCGCTGAATACGAACAGGCTCAAATGCCTGACGAGAAATCATAACTTTTTGCGCATCCATTGGTATGCCTAGCTGCCAACAATCACTAAACAAGCGAATATAAGCACCGCTCAAACCAAAACTTCTTGACCAGGCATATAAACGTCGCTGCAAATCGGCAAAATCATCTGCCGTTGATAGCTGAATAACCAATTTTAACAGTCGATTAAATAGTATTTCATTATTGCGCGCCTGCTCAACCAATAGTTGCATATCCTGTTCCAGATTTTGGATATAAACTCGTTGACGTTTCATCGACCATTCAACTAATGAAACCGCATGATGAACCGGATGAGGAACCCGTATCTGTTCAACAGCAGCTGCATTGCGAATAAAAAAATGAGGATTGCTTTTTAGATATTTTACGACTGCCTGATCATCTAACAGAGGTTGAGGATCAAATGCTGCTTCTTTTTTATCCATAATAAAAGACCTCTTAACCAAACAAAACTTAGAAATGAATAACACCATCATAAACATGTGTCGCAGGGCCTGTCATAAACAGTGGATGACCTAGTCCATTCCAACGAATTTTTAACATGCCACCAAGTAAATCAACACGGACATTTTTTTTTAATAAACCTTGCTGAATACCGATAGCAGCAGCAGCACAGGCACCACTTCCACAAGCCTGTGTTTCTCCTACACCACGTTCATGTACACGTAATCGAATGTGCTCATGATCAATCACCTGCATAAATCCTATATTAGCTCGCTCAGGAAAACGTTCATGCTTTTCAAGCATCGACCCTATTAAAGCAACTTCAGCCGTGTCAATATTTTCAACCTGTAATACACAATGAGGGTTGCCGATAGAAACCACGCCACATAATATTGTTTGTTGCTGAGTTCTAATTATATAAGTTTTCTCAGCTTTTTTCGCTTTAAATGGTACTGTATTTGGCTCAAACTCAGGAACTCCCATATTGACACAAACATCTTCATTTTCTGCTACCGATAATGTCAACCTGCCAGATTGAGTACTTACCTTGATATCGCGTTTATTGGTCAGTTTTTTAAGGCGAACAAAACGAGCAAAACAACGGGCACCATTACCACATTGAGCCACTTCACTACCATCGGCATTAAAAATACGATAATGAAAATCAAGAGCGGGATCATAAGGTGCTTCAACAACTAAAAGCTGATCAAATCCAATGCCCTTATGTCGATCTGATAAACGACAAATAAGCTCAGGAGAAAAATAAACATTCTGAGTAACGGCATCTACCACCATAAAATCGTTACCCAAACCATGCATTTTGGAGAATTGCATTTTCTACTCCATCTTAATCAATTGGCTATTTTGTCATTACTCGATTTTTGCAATGTTTCGGTCTGTATCAATTGATGTTCTGTCTCTTTAGACGATATCGTACTTTCAGTCTTTTGCTCCGCTGTTGCTTTTGCTGGAAAATAGAGTGGCCCTTTCAAACCACAAGCAGAAAGTAAGGTTAAAAATATCGATGTCATAAATAGCCAAAGTAATTTTTTCATTATGTTAACGCCTGCATGTTTAAATCATTATCCTTTATAATCTATAATCGCAGTTAGGCGTAGAAAAGCAAATAGGAAATTGACGATGACAGACACAGAATTTCATCAACTGGTTGATAAAGTGATGAATAAAATAGAAGAACAACTTGATCAGTATGATGGTAATAATGATATCGATTGCGAAACCCATGGCGGTATTATGACACTAACCTTCGAAAATGATAGTAAAATTATTATCAACCGCCAAGAAGCACTCCATCAAATATGGCTAGCTACACGGTCAGGTGGTTACCACTTTAACTATAAAATAGACAATTGGTATTGTACTCGCAGTAATAAAAATTTTATCCAAATATTAGCCTATGCTATTAGTGAACAAAGTGGTGAACCACTTTCATTTGATCTCTAACTGCGAAAAAACAAATACCATTCTTTATTATTAATGTATATAAAAACTAATACCTGATTCTTCTCGACAGACATTCTCATTGAACGGTGAGTTTGAAAATGATCCAGACAAATAAGGAATGACTTGATTTTTATCTTCTACTTTTATTATCTGATAAAATTGCGGTAAATTGAAATTGACTAAACTTGCACGGTAGGTAGAACGATAATGTGAGGATGAGTAAAAACGGCTAACATCCCTAACAAGTTCTTCTTTGTTTCCTTCACAGTGTGAATAAATTTCCACCCGGTTTTTTTCATCTAAAATATAGATATTAAAACCATGATTTTCTTCTGTATCCTCAAAGAAGAATTGTACAATCCCTTCACTGGCATAACCATCAACAACTAAAGGTAAATGATAAGTTTCTTTGATATCCAATTTTATCGTCAAGCCATGTAATTTATTATTAGAAATTGCACCATAAAATTCGACTGCATTTTCCAATTTCTGCACTGAAACATTCAAACGCTCAAAAAATAATCCCCAAGTCTGACCTGCAATACGTAGTGCCTTAAAACGCCCTGAGTCATTACAACTGCTTGATAGACGTAATTCAATACATTCTGAAACCAACTGTTGAACACGTGTACCGATCAACCCTCTCATATGTTGGCTATAGCAGAAAACTTCAACCACATCTGGCAGTTCAGCATCTTGATGCATTTTGCCCAGGATCGTTTTTAATGCTTCCAACATAGATTGCTCACCGGAAAAATGCAGTGTTCTCACCTCATTCCAAGAGTTACGATACAGTAGATCAATACTGCTCACTAAGCATTGCGGTGGATCACCAAAACTCAATATGTCTAATTTACGTAAATCAAAATGAATAATTTGATCAGAAAACACCGCTGTCGGATCTTTCTCTAAATTAACAATAATGGCTAAATGGCGAATTTCACAGGGACTATATAAAGCTTTTGGTGTGGGTGCTAGTAATCGAATAGGAAAATTTGTGGTTATATCATTAATAAATTGATGTAATTTATTCTCATCACATTGTGAACCACCATTATGAATATAAATATGGGATTGTTCTGTCAATAAACCATTGAAGTAAGTCCATGCCACTAATTTACTAAGATAACGGTTATATTCTAAAGGTTGGTGTCCAATGATAGAATCAATAGTTGGCGCCTTATTATATAAGTACCAACCACTGCGATTGGCGCGCCCAGCAGGAACATAAATAAAAGTGAGATGACTTTCAGATCAGATCTGGTGAAATTTGCGGATTAACTAAAGTGACTTTGCCAGGTAATACTTCAAAGGCGGCATACAATTTCCGCGTCAACACACCAATATCTTGTGGGCTTGCACTAATCCGTAAATTATTACGACGGGCAAAACGAATAAGATTACGATAACTTTGCATCATGGTGTCAAGTAATTCATTATGTGCATCTCGAACCTGCGCTATTTTCCAATAATTTCGTTTGTCGAGGACGCTTAATCGCTCTGTATTCCACTCCCATGAAGTAACAAGCTGTGATAACACCTGCCTGCGCCAACTACCACTCACCGAGGTACTATTTTCATCAGACAAGTTTTCACAAACTTTGAGGTAAAAACAGCGACGAATCAAATCAAGGCGTTTAAAATCACCGATTTCCATTAAATAACGGGTAACGCGTTCTAACATTAAACAATAGGCATCCAGACCATAGGAAACAATTTCCCCAGCATGCAAACGTTTCTTAAATTCCATTGCCAGCAACATACCATGCGGATAATTCCAGGAATAAGCTTCCAGTAAAATACTTTTCAGCACCGCTTTATAAGGAGAATCAACACTTTTATACAATTGCCACAAGCTAGCACCAAAATACTCTTCAGCCGATAATTCACCTAAGCCGCCTAAATCCAACCACTCATTTGGCGTTAATACTCCCCGCGCGTACAAAAATAAAACATATTCATCATAATTGGCTTCTTCTTCTGCGGGTACCATCATCCATAGCAAACGTTTCCCAGCCATACGAACCGCTGTACGATAAAATTCATCCAATAGCAATATATGTTGTGTTGTTCCGCAATCTTCATCGCTCAAACTACCACTCGTATGATGGCGAAAACGATTTTCATCAATTAAAAAGAAAGTAACATCTATACCAAGCGAGGACGCCCATTGCTCAATTAATGTACATTTTTTTTGTAGCAGTTGTCTTTCTTCTTGATCTAACCATGATTGATGACATACCCAAATATCTAAATCAGAAACATCACTTTGCCCGATTGATGATGAACTTCCCATGGAATAAATACCTGTAATAGGTAATTCACCATTGGTTTGTTGTGAAGATAGTTCACAAAAAAGATATGCCTCAAACTGCTTTAACCAATTAATTTGCTGAGCATCAGGCGCAAAAAAACAGACACCAGCAGGTACATTACCTTCTATATAACCAGGTAACATGGGATGATGATAATTTAATAAAACTGGCAGCAATCCATATACATGCTTGAACGCTTCATTCATAGAAGATGATGCTCGTTCCAGTCGTAATTGATTGATCGCATCCAATCTTTGCTTTAGTGTCTCAATATAAAGATACAAAAGTTTTGCCTGAATTAACTTTAAAAAATAAATAACCTTAACTCAGCCATTGGTTCCTTGGGTATTGGGGAACGATAACAGCGATAAGCTTTTTGAATAGGTTGCTAGAAACGTGATCAATTTAACATTTTGTACCAAAAGGGTAAAGTACATTACACCTACATTAACTGTTTATTTTTCACACTAAATGCTTTCCATTCTTTTACCTAAAAAATCTTTTTCGCTTCTAAGAATTTCAAATAGATGATCTGTATAAAAAAAGGATACTATTGGTTAAATTTTCTTATCAAAATTTTATAATTACCTCCATTAATAAATATTCAGATAAATATAAAAAAATTAATTTAATGTGTATTTATTTGCTTTAATCCAATAACAAAAAATCACGTTGCAACTGTTGTAAACCACTTTTTTCTGTTTACAAATTGAACTATTCATTAGTTATATTTATTAATTGTTCAGCTACAACTGGAAAAAAACTTACCAAAATGTTAAAACTGTCTACCTTTCTTTTATAATTCACTCATAATCTAATTACCTAAGAAAAATAAAAATATGTCAACACAAACACTGCGTATCGCAACAAGGAAAAGTCCATTAGCAATGTGGCAAGCGATTTTCATAAAAACACAATTAGAAAAGCATCATCCAACACTAACGATTGAACTTATTCCCATGAGTACTCAAGGTGATATCCTACTTGATACTTCCTTGGCTAAAATTGGTGGCAAAGGACTTTTTGTTAAAGAATTAGAAAATGCACTACTAGAAAACCGAGCTGATATTGCTGTTCATTCTATAAAAGATATTCCCGCAACTTTTCCTAATAACTTAGGATTAATCGCTATTTGCCAGAGAGGAGATCCTCGTGATGCTTTTGTATCCAATCAGTACGATTCCCTTGATGCGCTTCCAGCAGGGAGTATTATAGGAACATCAAGCCTACGCCGCCAATGCCAACTACGTCATACTTATCCCCTCTTGGTTATGCGAGATCTGCGTGGTAATGTCGGAACACGGTTGAGTAAATTAGATAATGGTCAATACGATGGTATTATTCTTGCTGCAGCTGGCTTAAAACGTCTAAGTTTAGAAACACGCATACGTATGCCACTGCCACCAGAGCAGTCATTACCAGCAGTTGGGCAAGGCGCAATTGGTATTGAATGCCGTCTAGATGACTATCACACACAACATTTTCTAGCGTCATTACATCATCATGATACTGCTATCTGTATTCAAGCAGAACGAGCCGTCAACAATCGATTGGAAGGTGACTGCCAGGCCTCAATAGGTAGTTATGCTATTTGGCAAAATAAACAAATTTGGCTTAGAGCGCTAGTTGGTGCACCCGATGGTAGTCAAATTATTCGTGCAGAAAGATATTTTACCCCTGAAGACGCTCAACAAGCGAGTATTGAACTTGCGGAGGAGTTACTCAATAACGGTGCTAAACAAATTCTTAACAAAATTTCGCCAGGAGCATTTTCTCGATGAGTATATTGGTCACCAGACCAAACCCCAGCGGTGAAAAACTTGTTCAACGTATTAGGTCATTAGGAAAAATGGCATTTCATGCTCCACTGATTGAAATTATGCCAGGTAATGAACTAGTCCTTCTGCCGACTAAATTAGCCAGGCTAACTAATGGTGATCAGGTTTTTTTCTTATCGCCAAATGCGGTATGGCATGCTAATTCAGCACTTTATTTAGCAGGACGAAAATGGCCTGATGCGCTATCCTATTATGGTATAGGGCATTCAACAGCATCGACTTTTCACCGATTAACTAATTTGCCTATTCAACTATCTCAAGCTGGTGAAACTAGTGAGACATTAATTGAATTACCTGATTTACAATCAATATTAGGCAAAAAATCTTTGTTATTGCGGGGTAACGGTGGACGTGAACTACTCGCCGCGACGTTAAAATCGCGCGGAAGTCATATTGATTATTGTGAGTGTTATCAACGTCAACCAATAAAATATGATCGACAAACTTTCCAGTTGCAATGGCGGCAGGCAAATATTAAAACAATTATTGTTACCAGTGGCGAAATGTTACATTTATTATTTAACTTAATTACAGATGATGTTAAACCTTGGTTGCTTTCTCGCCACTTGATTATTGTCAGTGAACGTTTGGCCAGTACTGCTTACCAATTAGGGTGGCAATCAGTCAAAGTAGCCAAAAGTGCTAATAATGATGCTTTAATTCAGGCATTAATGTAAACCTATATTGAGATATTAATTATGACGGAACAGAATAAACCTAATGAGGCAAGTGAAAGCCCATCAAATGCCTCAAAAACAACAACGCAATCTACAGCCAAAAATGGTAACCCCCATAGGCAAAAGCGTTCTGGTCTGTTTGGTAGTATAATTACTATCGTTCTTATTATCATACTCGGTGGTGGCTTCTATTATTATCTTCATCTAAAACATCAACAAATAGTCAATGAAAGCAGTGAATTACAACAACAAATAAATGAATTACTACGTCAACAAGAAACAGAAAAACAGCAAATTAACCAATTGGTTGAATCCCAGCGTATTAGCCAGTTAGATAAGAAAGAATATGAGCAACAACTTGAACAACGCGTCGAAGAATTACAAGCACAAATCACAACACTTTCAAGTACAGATGTAAAAAGCTGGTTACTTGCCCAAGCTGATTTCTTAGCCAAAATGGCTGGCCGAAAACTTTGGAATGACTATGATCCCGTTACTGCGATTGCCTTATTAAAAAGTGCTGATGCAAGTCTAGCAGAAATGAATGATCCTAATTTAATTGAGATCCGAAAAACGCTTAATAATGATATCAGTGGGCTATCAGCCATTACCCAAATTGATTATGACGGAACTATTTTAAAGCTTAATCAACTGAGCAGTGATATCGATAATTTACGCATAAATGATAGTGCTCCAGATGGTAACCCCATGGATGAGGATAGCACGGAACTTTCCAATAATATTGATGATTGGAAACAAAATCTTAGCCAAAGTTGGAAAAATTTTAGTAAAAATTTTATTGCCATTCGTCGTAGAGATTCTCATGAAACGCCTTTACTTGCACCAAATCAGGACATTTACCTACGCGCCAATATTCGAGCACAACTACTTATTGCCGCCCAAGCCGTACCTCGTCATCAAGAGCAAATTTATAAACAATCTTTAGAGCAAGTTTCAACCTGGATTCGAATTTACTTCAATACCAACGACGCGGCAACAAAAGCCTTCCTTACCGAAGTCGATAAACTGATTGAACAACCGATTACAATGGATATTTCCAGCGAGTTAAAAAGTTTATTACTACTCAATAAAGCGTTGCAAAAGCGTATTCAAGGGCAAATCCTTTCTTTTCCAACACCGAAACCACAAAAAACGCAACCAACCAACGAAAAGAGAACAAATCATGACATAAAAAGAGTTCCCCCTGCTCCAACAGAAGAAACGGTAAAACCTAGCAATAAAACCGCCCAGGAGGGAACTGCATGATAAAAGTACTGATCCTTTTTATTGTACTGATTGCTGGCATCATTATTGGTCCCATTGTCGCCGGGCACCAAGGTTATGTACTGATCCAAACCAACAACTACGATATTGAAACCAGTGTAACCGGTTTAATCATCTGTTTTATTATTTTACAATTTATTTTCTGTTTGCTTGGCTGGTGCTATCGTCGTATTCGCGGTACCTCATCATTTACCCATAATTGGCTAAAAGGCCGTAAATATCATAAAGCGCACAGTCAAACACAAAAAGCATTACTAAAATTAGCGGAAGGTGATTTTTCACAAGTGGAAAAACTACTGACAGGTCATGCTGACTATGCAGAACAACCGGTTGTTAACTATCTGCTGGCAGCAGAAGCCGCTCAACAACGCGGTGATGAGTATCGTACCAATCAATATCTTGATCGCGCAGCAGAAGTCGCGGGTAACCATCAACTTTCTGTTGATATTACACGCGTACGTATACAACTTGCTGAAGGTAAAATTCATGCAGCACGCCACGGTGTTGATAAATTACTGGATCAGGCACCGCGGCACCCTGAAGTCTTAAGAATGGCAGAACAAGCCTATCAACGTTCAGGAGCTTATCAAGCGCTTATTGAACTTTTGCCTATTATGCAAAAAGAAAAGTTATATAGTGCAGAAGAGATCGATAAATTACGTAAAGACACCTATAAAGGTTTGATTAATCAGTATATGGCTGAAGGTGGAAGCGAAAATTTAAAAGATTGGTGGCAGTCTCAAGGACGTAAAATACGTCATGATCCGGTACTACAATCGATCGTTGCAGCTCGCCTTATTGAATGCGACGATAGCGAAGCAGCAGAAAAAATTATTATTACAGGTTTAAAACAGCAATATGATGAACATCTTTTATTGCTAGTTCCTCGTTTACAAATTAGCGACAGCAAAGCAATGAATAAAATCCTGACCAATCTAATAAAACAGTCAGGTGGCGCCACTCCCTTACTAAATAGTACATTAGGTCAACTTGCATTACAGCATGGCGAATGGCAAGAAGCGGAAAAATATTTTAAGTCTGCTTTAGCACAACGTCCTGATGCTCACGACTTTGCATGGCTTGCTGATGCTTTAGATAAACAACATAAAGTGGAAGAAGCAGCACAAATTCGCCAACATGGCTTACTTTTTTCATTAAAGCATGAAAATTGATGACTCTCTTCTCTATTGTTTTGATCTCGCCTCTAACTTATGGAGGCTTTTTTACCTTTATCGATTGATTTGACATTTTTAACGTAAAACATTTGGATCAAATATCATCAATAATACTATTTAATCATTACCTGTTGAATAAAATTTTAGCTTTGCTAAATAATTAACAAAATAAAAAAACACCTATCAAAAGATAGGTGTCAAAATACAATCAGGTCTACAGACAGATTGTGCCTCACTCAACGTTGCGTCCGGTTGGTGATGGATATTATGCATCGATAACGTGGACAATAGGCACATCAAATTGGCTCTGCGTCATCAAATAGTTTGTGAAGCTGAAAGCTATCACAAGAAGCAGGATGAGCATCTACACTCTATCTTAGGGCATAATTCATGCCAAATATTACTTTTTTACTCAAAGATAATCTTTTTGCGCCCACTTTTGAATAAATATTCACCAATTAACTATTGTTTGCCTTTTAACAAAATAATTTTACTTACTTTAATTGCCACAATTCACGATACACATTATCAAACTGTCTCTTATTAGAGACGTTATAGCAATATTTATATTTTTTCTTTCTTTTTCATGAAATAAAATGTCTCTATATTGAGACATTAATTACTAGCTTTGTTGTTAAAACACGACAAACTTTTAAAATAGATAAAAAAAACAACATTTTAAATACAATTATGCTATTTTTTCGCTATAAAAATGGGGGAATCGATGTTGACAGATAACGAGTATAAACTAACTTATTCACACTTATTTGTTTAACTAAATATAATGGTATAATTAGCATAGCTCTTCATTAGCCGCTTATTACGGCCTCTGCTGGCTTCTCACTCCGGCTTTTACCGCCACCCTTTGAGGCGTTAGGTGAGATCTCCACCAAGTAAAAACACATTATTCTTCATCACACAATCACCGCATTTACGCTATTTTTCCTTAATAATGAAAGCCTTATAGTTTTTAATCCATTCCGCTTGCTTGGCTGCGCCTTCCATGCATGAGCTCATGACTTACGCTGCTCGCTTACTCTCATATTTGGTCGCTGGCATGCAATTGCGCTTCACTTAATTTGCTATGATACGCTTATGACAAAACTTTCACTCGCAAGAATGCGCCCATACTGGGCACACAAAAGAAGAAACCCTGCAATAAATTGCAGGGTTTCTTTAAAATTTGGTCGGCGAGAGAGGATTCGAACCTCCGACCCACTGGTCCCAAACCAGTTGCGCTACCAGTCTGCGCTACTCACCGAAAAAAATCTCTATTTAACGATGTTTTTTATGTAATTTTTAAAACTTCTTTATATTATGGTGGAAAGGGGGGACTTGAACCCCCTCATCCGTAAGGATACTGACACCTGAAGCTAGCGCGTCTACCAATTCCGCCACCCTCACAAACTGCATAAAACAAATATGGGGTGACTAATGGGATTCGAACCCACGACAACCGGAATCACAATCCGGGGCTCTACCAACTGAGCTATAGCCACCATAAAATCTTTAAAAATTCAATTAATTGTATACAACATTAATCTACTACACCGTAGCAGAGCACGCATCAAATGGCGCGCCCGACAGGATTCGAACCTGAGACCTCTGCCTCCGGAGGGCAGCGCTCTATCCAGCTGAGCTACGGGCGCTTAACGCCGTTGCGGGTGAGGATGGTACGGATTTAATAGCATGCTGTCCAGTGATTTTTTAAATAAAAAGATTATTTGCTTATGCTTTATCCATTTCAATCATAAAATTAACCTTACCATCATTTTTCAATCAGTAAAACAGGTTATTGCTAATCATTTTTTCATTGTTTTATGACGGAAAAGACGATTCAAAAAATAGATCACAGAAACAATCAATAAAAACACGCCGCCAACAATTAATGATAAACGCGTATCTGGATTAATTGCCATGCCAACAAGTACACATGCCAAAAAAAGCAGGGTCAAATAATTCACGTAAGGAAATAATACTGATTTGAAAGTATGTTGGGCTAATTGCTGTTGATGCACTTGCCGAAAACGCAATTGACTCAATAAAATAACAAACCAAGGTATCATTCCAGGTAATACACTTGCACTATAAACATATACAAAAACCGCTTGTGGATCAGGGATAATATAGTTAAGACCTGAGCCAACAATAAGGCACAAAATTGTTAGCATAATACATCGTGCAGGCACACCATTTGCGGTCACTTTCAATAAAGATTTTGGCAGTTGACCATTCTGTGTTAAAGCATAAATCATACGTCCGCCACTATACATGCCACTATTACAGGCTGATAATGCCGCTGTAAGTACCACAAAATTAATTACCTCAGCTGCCGATACAATGCCTACTTTGGCAAACATTAGCACAAATGGACTACCATTTTGACCAATATCTGTCCAAGGAAACAACGTTACAACAATAAAAATAGCACCGACATAAAAAATCAAAATTCGCCATAAAATATTATTAATAGCTTTCTTTAATGTGACCTGCGGATTTTTTGCTTCTCCCGCAGTAATACCAACTAATTCAGCGCCTTGATAAGAGGCAACTACAATACAAAGCGCAAATAAAAAGCCTTGCCAGCCACCCGCAAAAAACCCACCATGCTCAGTCAAATTGGCTAAACCAATCGGTTCAAAGTTATTGCCAATACCAACAAAAATCACCCCTAATCCAATCAAGATCATCACAATAATCATGGTAACCTTAATCATAGCAAACCAGAATTCCAATTCACCGTACAAACGTACTGCGGCCAGATTAGCTAATGCAACAAGTACAACTGCAATCAACGCAAAAATCCATTGTGGAACCTCAGGAAACCAGAATTCCGCGTAGACACCAATCGCTGTGATCTCTGATATACCAACAGCGACCCACATGAACCAATACCCCCATGCCGTTAAACATCCCCAATAAGGGCTCAAATATTTATAACCAAACGAGGCAAAGGCGCCAGTAACAGGTTCAAGAAACAGCATTTCTCCCATTGAACGCATAATAAAAAAAACAAATAATCCAGCAACAATATAAGCCAGTAATACAGAAGGTCCTGCCCACTTTAACGTACTGCCAGAACCCATAAATAAACCAACACCAATTGTTCCACCTAATGCAATAAGTTCAATATGCCTCGCTTCAAGGCCACGACTGAGACCTTGTTCCGGTTTCCCCATAGCAATTTCCTGCCCTTTCAATAATCACTTAATACCATATGATCTTCATGGTCATAATGGCAGATAATAGTGCCGTAATGAAAACATGTTTTTAATAATAATCAAATAAAAATTTATAAATGTAATTAAAATAGTGTTAATTGCTCAACAATGAAAAAACAGTTGTCAGCCAAAAACCCTATTTAAAAGAAGACATAGCAGATGGAATTGAAATTTACTACTGTTAAAACGAACCTTTACGATAGAAATAATACACAAATAAAAAACTACAGTTTGCCACTATAATAGTAACCCAGAAAGCGTAATAATTTTACCTGTCGTTTGATACGACTCGGTTGAGAAAGCAATCTATATAACCATTCCAATCCTAATTGTTGCCATAATTTAGGTGCTCGTTTTACATGTCCGGTAAAAACATCGTAAGTACCACCTATTCCCATATAAAGTGCATCTGGATATACTTGCCAGCAATCCCGGATAAAAATTTCTTGCCTTGGTGAACCCATTGCTACCGTAACAATTTTTGCTCCACTAGCCTTGATGCGCTCAAATAATATTTCACGTTGTTCCCACTTAAAATAACCGTCCTGGCTACCAACAATATTCACTTGCCACTGAGTACGAAGCTTATTTTCAGTCTGTTTAAGAATTTCCGCTTTTCCACCAAGCAGAAACACGGGTACAGCTTTTTGACCTGCAATTGCCATCAATGCTTCCCACAAATCAGCACCCGCAATACGTGAAACCTTTGCTTGTGGGTATTTACGACGAATCGCTCTGACAATACTGATTCCATCAGCATAGAGATATTCTACTTTAGCTAGCAACGCATTTAAATCACGGTCTTGCTCTGCAGTTAAGACTTTTTCCGCATTGATAGCCACCAATGTTCCATGCTTAACTTCTTGATCTGAAATTAGATAATTGAGGAAATGGGTTATATCATGAAAACCCCAAATAAGATGACCTCGAATATCATATTTCGGGATCACTTGTTGCTTCATACATTACTCCAGTAAGCTATTATTTAGCTTATTTTTTACAATCATTCGTGGTATATATGCGAATTAAACCGGCTTTGGCAAATAACCAATAAACCAGTTTGGCAACAAACAAACAAAGCACAAATACCAAGCCAAAAAACACCACCCGCGATACGAAAGAGTCTACCCCTTCACGAACCAGGACAATAATATTAAAAATAGCGCCAAAACAGAAAACTTGCAGAATAACGGCTTTATAATGATTAACTTCAATCTTACTTTTTTCATAAAGCCAATCAAACCATTTAATAATCAAGCCAACGCCAATTGCACCGATAGGAATAAAAATAACCCCACCCATAACCACTAAAGAACCAATTAATGTGGGCGATATAGCTAAACCAGAGTGATTATCAAGCACTTGCCAGGTAAAATAATTGGCTGAATTCAATACCATATCAGGTCGTTCAGGCCATAGCCAAGTGGGAATAAAAACATAAAAATCACGTACAATAGGAGCTAATCCCTGGAATTCGATTTTATCATAGTTATCAAGTAACAGAGCCAAATTTTCCCATGGCGAAAAGGTATCACGCGTTAAATAGAGAAAAGTATAAAAAGCTTCCGCACCACTAACATCTAATCCATAACGCTTTAACGCTAACCAAAACATACCAATAATGCTAATAACACCAGCGATAATTAGCATCCATAAATTAATCCAGCCACGGACGATACCGATAAATAGGAAAAGCGCAAAGGCAATAATAATATTAGCCCGTGTTCCACCGACAACTAGATAAGTGAGTACCCCAAAAGCAACTGTGCTAAAGAGAAAAAATAACCAGCGATACTGGGTCGGCTTTAAAAAATAGACAATTAACATTGCCGGAATGAAAAAATAAAAAAAACGTTTTAATGCTACACTTGAAACTTCACTAGAAAAAATCTGACTATAAGACTGTAAACGAAACAGTAAAAAGCCATTTTGTAAGAAAAATATTGCTACTGTCACTATAGCAATGAGCATCAACAAGAGACAAGTTAGCCGCGTTTCTACCCCATTCATAGTGAATAACGACTGTTCAGATTGTTGGACACCCGTTCGCAAGCGGGTTTTGTAAGCGATATAATAAACAATATAAAAACTGATGGATGATAGCAGCGCATTCAATAATGCATTGGTTGATACCACATTAACATCAAATTGAAAAACAAGTAATCCCGTTAATGGAAAACCAAAGTAGAACGTTAATAAATAAAGTAGAGAGAAAAAGATATTAAAATTGAAGCGTACTCGTCGAAATTCACGATATGTTAGTGCCAAAATTAATATCAGAGAGATAAAATAGACAATCGATAGGCCACCAAATTCCATCATAGTCATTACTGCTCTCCTATCGATGTTAATGCAGCTTGCCATCCTTTAATAAAATTAGGGTTGAAAAAAGCTATTTGGCTTCTATCCGTTAACATCATTTTCTGTCGCAGGGTATCCAGTTGCCGTTCATCTAATTGATCATCATAAAATAAAAAAGGTACAGACTGCTCAATAAGATCCTGCCAAAAGTAATTTTGCCGGCTAATAATAAAAGGAATGCCAAACTGAATTAATAAACACAATGTGCCTATACCTTGCTGTCGTTTGAAAATAAAGTAACCTAAATCACAACAACGCAGTAAAGTGAGATAATCACAAAAAGCCATTTTTTCCTTAATAATTGTCACTTCTCCATTAGGAAAATAATTTTCGGCCGCTTGGGCAACTTCGGCAATATATACTTGATTATTAGCGGGATATCCCATAGGAACAAAAATTTCGACCAGCTGTGAAGCAAACTGCTTTTTGATAGCCTGCAACGCTTCAATATGTCGATTGGATTTATCACCTGAGTTACCAACCAAAATTGTCACTTTATCCGTTTGATTAATCGATTTTTCATAGACGGTTAAGGCTGGATCCATTTTGGTTGGAAAATAGAGTAGTGATGTTGGTATAGTTGGATTTAACTGAGAAAAATAATTTAAATCCCCTCGGGTAGCAAAAACATGCCCTACCCGTTTAAATGCCAAACGCCGAAAATAATAAAATAATTTAAATTTCAATGCAGCTGAGTCTTCATAGAGATCAGCTCCCCAAATATGCCATAAAAATTGTTGTCGACGGATCTTGCCAAATAATAATGCCAACCAAATTGATACATTACATTGACCATGAAAAAAAAATTGGCAATTTCTATCTGCTTTTGCTTGCATAGCGATAACTTTAGCAATCGCTTTTTTATTATCAAATTGGTTAATGTGTAGTCGTGGATAGCGTGATGCTAGAGTGAGGTCACGGCTAACAACCATAAACTGTCTTTTTTCTGGTGATGGTATTGACGAAAATAAAACATCATTAAAAAATGCTAACACTGTCTGGTTATGATGTGGGATGTCAGAGCCTAATACATGGATTAAGGTTTTCATGTGCGCCTGCGGTAAAGATAGAATATGCCACTACAAAGCATAAAATAAACAATATAAGTTGCCATATAAGCCTGGGCAGCACCTAACGCGCCATAAGCGGGTATTAACCAATAAGCAAACCCTGTTAACAGCGCAAATTGAGTCACCTCCGTTAAAATGTAAAACCGTAATGCGGCCTTAGCAATAACTAAATAACCAAATACATAAGCGCCTACTTTCAATACATCACCAATCAACTGCCAAGCAAAGAGATCGCGCATTGCAATAAACTTATCGGAAAAAAGCAGCCAAATTGCCAGATCTCGTAATAGCCATACGGTAAAACTGGCTAACGCAACCGCCGGTAAAACAAACTTCAAAGCTTTAAAAATTTCTGCACTAATCTCATCTCTATGCTGCAATTTAGCTAAAGTTGGCAATAAATAAACGGTAAAAGATGCGGTAATAAACTGTAAATAAGCATATGAAATACTACTCACTGCCTGCCAAATACCCACTTCATCCCAACTATAACGCTCAGCCAATAAATTTCTCATCATAATATAAGCAACCGGCAACGTGACTGAGGTTATTAACGCCATTAAGGTGAATTTAGCTAAGTGATGACCAATGGTACTATTCCACCTTGGTTTAAAATATGACCAATTCAGCTGTTTATGACGCAAAATCATGATCACGGCTGGTACAACAATTAGTGCAGGAACTAAAGCCAATCCTATTAGCGCTCCTTGATAACCACTTAATCTAAAACAAAAATAGTAAGCAATCACGCCTGCTAAGCTACCAACGATAATCGATAGCGCATTACCTTTCGCATCACGGTAACCTTTTAGTATCGCCAAAAAGTAATTCGCATAAGCGATGCCCATTTGTATCAATCCTAAGGCACAAATAACCATTTGATAATGGGTATGACCAAATAGCGCCAGACTGATAAATGAGCTAAATAATAAAAAAATAAGCGCTAATAGGGTTGAAAAACCCAAAATAATTAATGATGAGGTACCTAATACAGTGCCTAATTTTGTTGGTGTCTGATGATATTCAGCGACATATTTAGTCACGCCATTGAAGATCCCTGCACCAGATAAAACACCAAGTACAGTAATTAGTTGACGGAAATTTCCCGCCTGACCAACACCGCTCGGACCAAAAGAGACTGCCAATAATTTGATAACAACTAACCCTACCCCAATTTTTATTAAGGTTGAAATAGCTGTCCAAACAGACGCTTTAGCTAATGACATATTAAGCAAAAAAACATTGGATTTGATTGATCACTTGTTGCTGCTCTTCATCGGTAAGATTATAAAACATCGGTAAACGAACTAAACGATCACTTTCCTTCGTCGTATAACAATCATCACCATGAAAACGGCCAAATTTATGACCTGCTGGACTAGAGTGTAAAGCAACATAATGAAATACTGACAAAATATTTGCTGCTTGCATATGCTTATTAAACGCGGTTCTTTGCTCAATATCTTTTAATTTGATATAGAACATATGGGCATTATGTTCTAGATTTGCCGGTATAACCGCCAAATCTAATTTACCAACTTCAGATAAAGGTTTAAGCGCTTGATAATAGTTTTTCCATAACGCTAGCCTACGCTGATTAATTTTTTGCGCTTGCTCCAATTGCGCCCATAAATAAGCCGCTTGTAGATCTGACATTAAGTAACTAGAACCAATGTCTCGCCAAGTATATTTATCAACTTGGCCACGGAAAAATTGGCTGCGATCCGTGCCTTTTTCCCGCACAATTTCTGCTCGCTCGATAAGTGACGGTTCATTAATCAGTATCGCTCCCCCCTCACCACCGGAAGAGTAATTTTTTGTTTCATGAAAACTATAACAACCAATATGCCCTATCGTTCCAAGCGCTTTCCCCTTATAAGTGGACATAACACCTTGAGCCGCGTCTTCAACAACATAAAAATGGTGTTTTTCTGCCAATCCCATAATGGTATCCATCTCACAAGCCACACCAGCATAGTGAACAGGGACAATAGCGCGAGTTTTGGCCGTGATCGCCGCTTCAATTTTAGTCTCACCCATATTCATGGTATCAGGACATATATCGATAAAGACAATCGTTGCGCCCCTTAGCACAAAAGCATTAGCAGTAGAAACAAAGGTAAAACTTGGCATAATGACTTCATCGCCAGGTTTAATATCAAGCAAAATAGCTGCCATTTCCAAAGAGGCGGTACAAGAAGGTGTCAACAGTACTTTCGGGCAGTGGAAATGCTTTTCCATCCACTCTTCACAACGCTGAGTAAAGTGCCCATCACCACATAATTTGCCACTCTGCATGGCTTCTTGCATGTAACTTAATTCAGTACCAATAACCGGTGGTTTATTAAATGGGATCATGTCGTCCTCGATATAACCAATAAGCTGTGCTTTCAATTTGTGCACCCATTTGTAAATAGAGACGCATAGCGAAAATATTGCTGATTTGAGTCGCTATCTTTAATCGCTCTACCCCTTGCTGCTCACACCATTGACAGGCGGCTGCTAGTAATTGTTTACCAACCCCTTTGCCCTGATGGGCTGGAGCGGTGGCTAATAAACCAATACGCGCCTCTTTTTCAGTTGACAGTTTCCTTATGGTGACAAAGCCTTGAATATTTCCTTGCTTATCGTTAACTAATAAACAAAGATCATCAAAAGTAGCCTTAACTGCTTTTTCAAGCCAAACAGAATAAAAACGGGCATTATCTGTTAATCGATACCAGGGCGGGCGAAAACGACTATATGAAAAAGCCTTAGCCGCAATACTTTTCAATATTTCAATATCCTGTTCCATCGCCACAGCTAGATCTAAGCTGTGATTTTTTGCCCTACTGGCAATATTTAGACAAAAATCGATTTCACTTTCTACCAGCCAAAAACCCATCGCCAATATTGCATCAATCAGTTTAGTATCAGCGGTAGCAATTTTAGCTTGCACAATATCGTAGTCAGCTAGTTGATCTAATGAGACAATTGGCGCATCGGGTGCAAAATGTAACTTGGCCGTTTTACGCTTAAAGAAATCACTTTCCCAACTGAGTATTTCAATATTAGCGTGGATGGACATGCAGCAAATCCTGTAAATATTGACCATAACCGGTTTTCGCCAGTTTTTCCGCTGATTTTCGAACCTGTTCATCCGTCGACCAACCGTTACGCCATGCTATTTCTTCCAGACAAGCAATTTTAAATCCCTGCCTTTTTTCAACGGTTTGCACAAACATACTCGCTTCAATCAAACTGTCATGGGTGCCGGTATCTAACCAGGCAAATCCGCGGCCTAACAGCTCAACATTTAGCTCTCCACGCTCAAGATACATTTGATTCAGACAGGTGATCTCAAGTTCTCCACGTAGCGAAGGTTTAATTTGTTTAGCAAAGTCAATTACTTGATTATCATAAAAATAGAGGCCAGTAACCGCCCAGTTAGATTTAGGTTGCTGAGGTTTTTCTTCAATAGACAACACTTTGAACTTTTCATCAAATTCAACTACGCCAAAACGTTCAGGATCCATCACCTGATACGCAAAAATTGTTGCTCCCGACTGACGAGCCACCACAGATTTCAATTTATCGCTAAAAGCCTGCCCAAAATAAATATTGTCGCCTAATATCAAACAGCAAGCATCATCACCTATAAAACTTTCACCGATCAAAAACGCCTGCGCTAATCCGTCCGGCGAAGGTTGTACGGCATAACTGAAATGAACACCGAAAGCATCACCATCGCCAAGTAACCGTTGATAATTAGGTAAATCTTCAGGCGTGGAAATAATCAATATTTCTCGGATACCTGCCAACATCAGTACCGAAAGCGGATAGTAAATCATTGGCTTATCATAAATAGGTAACAGTTGTTTAGAAACTCCTCGTGTAATAGGGTACAAACGGGTTCCAGATCCACCAGCCAAAACAATGCCTTTCATCACCTCTCCTCGTTTCCTATTTTGTCGCGATGCCTAGACATTCACCTGCATATGAACCGTCTTGCACATGGCGCCACCAGGTTTCATTGTTCAAATACCATTCAACGGTTTTACGAATACCCGATTCAAAGGTCTCTTGTGGCTTCCATCCTAACTCTTGTTCTATCTTGATAGCATCAATGGCATAACGGACATCATGTCCTGGACGATCCGAGACATAGGTAATTAAATCACAATAGTGAGCCACGCCTTCAGGCTTAACCGGACGTAACTCTTCCAGCAAGCAGCAAATTGTCTTTACTACATCAATATTTTTGCGTTCATTATGGCCACCAATATTATAAGTTTTACCCGCATCGGCTTGACTGATGACTAAGTGTAATGCACGGGCATGATCTTCAACATACAGCCAATCACGTATCTGTTCACCTTGACCATAAACAGGCAATGATTTACCAGCTATGGCGTTCAAGATCATCAAAGGAATTAATTTTTCAGGAAAGTGATAAGGGCCATAATTATTTGAGCAATTGGTCACCAAGGTCGGTAAGCCATAAGTACGCTGCCAGGCTCTAACTAAATGGTCACTGGAAGCCTTCGAAGCTGAGTAAGGGCTACTCGGTGCATAGGGGGTTGTTTCGGTAAATAGCCCCTCAGTGGTATGCAGATCGCCATAAACTTCATCGGTAGAAATATGATGGAAACGAAATGACTGTTTTTTCTGCGGGTTCAAATGATTCCAATAATTACGAGCCGCCTCCAATAAAAGATAAGTACCGACAATATTGGTTTCGATAAAGGCAGCTGGCCCATCGATCGAGCGATCAACATGACTTTCTGCCGCTAAATGCATAATGGCATCAGGTTGATATCGCTGAAAAATTTCATCAATTGCCGGCCGATCACAAATATTTATTTGGGCAAAAGCATAGCGAGGACTTTCTCTCACTGACGCTAACGATTCCAGATTACCAGCATAAGTCAAATTATCAACCACTAACACACTATCGTTAGTATGCTCAATGATATAACGAACAACTGCCGAACCAATAAATCCAGCCCCACCAGTAATTAAAATACGTTTCAACGCCAAACTCCTTTGGTATCAACTACCCATTTTTGTCGGATTTGTTCACCCTTAATCAACTTAAATTGTTTATGGTCAACCAGTAACAAAATAATATCTGCATTAGCAACGGCAACTTCAGTAGAGACCAATTGACAGGACCTTTCAGTGCATTTGGCAATTCATTAATATTAGGTTCTACTACATAAGTGGTACCAGTATGCCAATCTGCAATCATTTTAGTGATTTGCATAGCGGGGCTTTCTCGTAAATCATCAATATCCGGTTTAAAGGCTAAACCGAAACAGGCAATTTTAATTTCATTTGCCCGTTTGCCTGTTTCGGTTAAACAATCGGCTAATACTGTCTTGACCTGATCGACCACACAAATTGGCTTGCTGTCATTAACCAAACGAGCTGTCTGGATCAAACGAGATTGCTTTGGATTCTGAGCAACAATGAACCAAGGATCGACTGCAATACAATGGCCTCCAACACCTGGACCCGGCTGTAAAATATTGACCCGCGGGTGACGATTGGCCAAATTAATCAATTCCCAAACATTAATCCCTTGTTCTGCACAAATAAAAGAGAGTTCATTGGCAAAAGCAATATTTACATCGCGAAAACTATTTTCTGTCAATTTACACATTTCTGCCGTTTTGGCATTGGTGATCACACATTCACCGGTAAGGAAAATACGATATAACTCACTGGCTCGCTGGGATGCTTTCATCGTCATACCACCAATTACCCGATCATTTTTGATAAGCTCCACCATCACTTTGCCCGGTAAAACCCGCTCGGGGCAATAAGCAATATCAATATCTGAGTTTTCACCCTGTTGCTGTGGAAATGTCAGATCAGATCGCATAGCTGCTAGCCGCTGTGCCATTTGCTCAGTCGCTCCAGTTGGCGAGGTAGACTCTAGAATAATCAAATCGCCTTTTTTCAATAATGGCGCTATTGATTCTGCCGCTGCCATGACATAAGAGAGATCAGGCTGATGATCATCTTTAAACGGTGTAGGAACCGCAATTAAAAACGCATCTGCCCTTTGCGGTGTAGTAAACGCTTTTAAATAGCCAGCTTCTACGGCTGTTTTTACCGTTTTATCTAAATCGGGTTCAACAATATGAATTTTACCTTGATTAATCGTATCGACCGCATGTTGATTAACATCAACCCCAATTACTTTTTTCTGCCGAGCAGCGAAAACGGCAGCAGTCGGTAAACCGATATAACCTAAACCAATAACAGAAATAGTTTCAAAACTCATAATATCACCTGATTTGTCTTCAACGCTTCAAGAATTCGCTGGCATGCTTTACCATCACCATAAGGATTATGCGCCCGGCTCATTTTCTGATAAGCATGGTCATCCGTAAGTAATTGTGTTACCGCTTGAACAATATTTTCTGTTTGCATACCCACTAAACGTAGCGTACCAGCTTCAACCGCTTCAGGTCGCAGTAGTATCACGCATCACTAATACTGGCTTACCTAAAGCTGGCCCTTCTCCTTGAATACCCCCTGAATCTGTCAGGATCAAATAAGCGTTATTCATTAAATAAATAAAAGGTAAATAATCCTGTGGATCAATCAGGTTTATATTATTAATACCCTGCAAAATGCGTTGTACTGGTTCGCTGACATTAGGATTAAGATGAACCGGGTAGACAACTTGAACATCAGCATGATTTTTGGCAATTTCAGCTAATGCATGACAAATACGTTCAAATCCGCTACCAAAACTTTCCCGCCTATGCCCTGTAACCAGTAGCATCTTTTTATTTTGGTCAAGAAAAGGGTATTGCGCGGCAAGGCTTGCTCGTATTGTGGCATCATTGATAACTTTATCACGCACCCAAAACAACGCATCAATTACAGTGTTAGCAGTAACAAAAATACGATTAGCAGGGATCGATTCATGCTGTAAATTTTTTCGTGAATACTCGGTAGGCGCAAAGTGATACGTTGCCAGATGGCTGGCAATTTTACGATTGGCTTCTTCCGGCCAGGGAGAATATAAGTTACCAGTACGCAATCCTGCTTCAACATGACCAACCAGAATACGCTGATAAAAAGCAGCCAGGCTGGTTGCCATCGTGGTAGCAGTATCACCATGAACCAATACCACATCGGGTTTAAAAGATAACAATACGGGTTTCATTCGTTCAAGAATACGACAGGTAATATCAGTTAAATCTTGCCCCGGTGTCATAATATCTAAATCATAATCAGGTGTTATCTCAAAAGGACGCAATACCTGATCCAACATTTCTCTATGTTGAGCAGTTACGCAAACTTTCGACTCAAAAGCCTTATCGTTTGCCAAAACATGTACCAGTAGTGGAGCCATTTTTATGGCTTCAGGACGAGTACCAAACACAGTCAACACTTTCACAGTGACTCTCTTTTTATTTTAACCTCATCTACTAATGAGATGTATCATCAATAATGATTTTACCTTCAACATATTAATAGTTTGTTGAAGTCCTCTATTGCTATATGTTTAGCAAATAATTAGGTATTACGCCTTAACAACACCATACCTATTCCACTTAAGGCACCAATCATTCCCCAAATGACCATCATTAATGCTCGACGAGGGCTATCACGTTTAACGGGATCTTCTGGTGTTCTTAAATAGCGATAAGTTTGAAAATTATTCTCGAGAGCGGGTTCTACATTTAATGTCGTTAACATCGCTATATTTTGATCATAGCTTTCATCATAATTAGGCCCTGTTGCCTGTAATGTCTCAATTTGTGCTTGTAATAATGAAGTACCTAATAGAAACATTTCTGAATCAGGCAGCTGATCGATGGGGACATCAACTTTGTTACGTGAAATACCTTGCTTTTGCGCAACTTTGAACGATTGCTGTAGGTTATTTAAACGCCGTTCATAATTTGCCTTTGCGACCATTTCCTGGCGTTTAATTAATGCTTTTAAAGACTGTGCTTTTGCTGCCCACGCGCCTTTAATCTGTTCATTAAGATTAAAACTAGCTCGTTTGTTGGCAAAAGAAATATATTCACGTAGTAATCGGTTTGCATCAGTAGTCGTTTCAGCAACTAATTTTACATTATCATGAAGTATCTTATTATCATCTTGGGGGGTAGATTGAATATCATCAATTAATTCATCAAGTAATCCAGCATCAGCCTTAGCATTTCCTTCCATGCGGGTTTTATAGTAATCACTATTTAACCAAAACTCTCGCCGGGTATCATAAGAACCTACTTGAGTAGTAAATTCTTGATAAACCTGATTCGAAATTGTTGGCAACTGATTATCCTGTGTTTCATTAATATGCGAATCCAAATTTCGCAAAAATTGCTGCTGGGAATAATATGCACCTAAATTATTAACTGTAGGTAAATCAGTGACAGCATTAGCACTCCATTTTTGTTGCATCATGTAAGAAACGATTAATGCAACAGCTGCAAAAATAAATGCTAAAGAGATAATCCATATTTTCCCCTGCCATAGCGCACAAAATAAACTTCTAATATCTAACTCATATTCAAGAGACTGTGAGTGAGAATTAGGTTTGGGTTGTGTTTCTGATTTTGTCACTGGTATGAAACTCCTTTAAACATTTGTTTATTTATTTTGCTATACGTTGCATCCGACGTTTAACACGTTTCACAAAACGCGCCACTTTCCAAGCACGTTTAATACAGTAGCCATAGATAGCAAATATGAGCAAAAATAATGCCAACATCACCCATTCAGGAATAAAATTTGAACGTTCACCGATCATACCTACCGCTGCTAAAATAGCTGCCGACACTGTAATCAAGATAAAAGCCTGACTTGAGGTAAAACCTGAACGCATAATTAAATGATGAATATGTTGTCTATCTGGTGAAAAAGGACTCATTCCTTTACGCAGACGCCGATACATAATGGCAATCATATCCATCAGAGGAATAGCAATAATCCAGAGGGCAGTCACTGGTTTAATCGAAGGTTGCTCACCTTGTGTCGACATCAACAGCAACCAAAGAATAGTAAAACCAATTAATGTACTACCCGCATCCCCCATAAACACTTTATAACGCTTTCCTAATAAACCTAAATTCAGGAATATATAAGGGAGAATGGCAGCAATAACAGCAAAACACCAAAAAGCTAATGCCATATTGCCATTTTGATAAAGCAAAATGCCTAATGCAGCAAAAGAGACACAAGAAAGCCCACCAAGCAGACCATCAATACCATCAACCATGTTAAAAGCATTGACTGCCCCCCAAACAGCAAATAATGTCATTAAATAGCTTAAAGGCCCCAACGTTACATGCCATGGCCCAAAAACATAACCTAAGTTATCTAATGTTAGACCAGCAAAATAAATCATGACCAACGCAACAATAGCTTGAATAGTTGCTCGAATTTTAACACTAATATCAAAGCGATCATCCAATACTCCAACAAATACCAAAACCCCAGCACAAATCAAATACAACCATTTATGAGGAATATATTCGGGCGTAATCATGAATGCCAAACCGATACCAAAAAAAACCGCAATACCACCAACCAAAGGAATTTCTCCTTGGTGTTTTTTTCGATGATTAGGTTCATCTACTAGACCAAATCTTTTTGCCACTTTTCTCGCAATAAATATGAAAATCAGAGAAAACAAGAAAACCCAAAAAACGTCGATTAGTAAATTTAATGTGTGCACAATATTTACTCTCTTATAATTTTTTTAGAAATCATCCACTGCACCCATTTCCATGTATAGACTATAAGTGTACTTTAAGTTAGCGTATATGTAACAATAACGAAACATTTCTATCATCTTGCACTGCTTATTAGTAAGCAAAATATATACCAAAACAGATGCTATTGGATAACAAAAACGAACAAAATAAAACGCCACATAAAAGTGGCGCTTTTCAATAACTCATTAAACAAACAGCAATTTAAGAACGCTTCATAAAATCGAAAAATTCATCGTTCGTTTTCGTCATTGCCAGTTTATTAATTAAAAATTCCATTGCATCAATTTCACCCATAGGATGAATAATTTTACGCAATATCCACATCTTCTGTAACTCATCCGGTAAAGTCAATAATTCTTCCTTACGAGTACCAGAACGATTATAATCAATCGCTGGGAAAACACGTTTTTCCGCTATTTTCCGCGACAAATGTAGTTCCATATTGCCGGTGCCTTTAAATTCCTCGTAGATTACTTCATCCATTTTGGAACCGGTATCAACTAATGCTGTAGCAATTATCGTTAGGCTTCCACCTTCTTCTACATTACGTGCAGCACCAAAAAAACGTTTCGGCCGGTGCAAAGCATTTGCATCCACCCCACCAGTCAATACTTTTCCAGAGGAAGGAACCACTGTGTTGTAAGCACGAGCAAGACGCGTAATCGAATCTAAAAGAATGATGACATCTTTTTTGTGTTCAACTAAGCGCTTAGCTTTTTCTATTACCATTTCAGCAACCTGAACATGACGAGATGCAGGTTCATCAAAGGTTGATGCAATGACTTCACCTTTAACCAGGCGTTGCATTTCGGTCACTTCTTCTGGTCGCTCATCAATTAGCAACACCATCAAAACACAGTCTGGATAGTTATTGGCAATATTAGCTGCAATATTCTGCAATAACATGGTTTTACCTGCTTTTGGTGGAGCAACAATTAAACCACGCTGCCCACGCCCAATCGGTGCGGCCAAATCCAGAACACGAGCAGTCAAATCTTCTGTTGAACCATTGCCACGCTCCATACGTAGACGGTTATTAGCATGCAGCGGTGTCAGGTTTTCAAACAGGATTTTACTACGGGCGTTTTCAGGTTTATCAAAATTGACTTCATTAACTTTTAGTAGCGCAAAATAGCGTTCGCCTTCCTTAGGAGGACGAATTTTTCCTGATATGGTATCTCCTGTTCGTAGATTAAAGCGACGAATCTGACTAGGAGAAACATAAATATCATCAGGACCTGCTAGATAAGAGCTGTCAGCAGAACGAAGGAATCCAAATCCATCCTGCAAAATTTCTAGCACGCCATCACCAAAAATATCCTCTCCACTTTTCGCGTGCTGCTTCAAAATCGAGAAAATAATATCCTGTTTTCTCATGCGGGCTAGGTTCTCTAGCCCCATACTTTCGCCAAGAGTAATCAATTCAGATACCGGCGTATTTTTTAATTCGGTAAGATTCATAATGGTGGGTTCTTAAACTCGGGGTATATTTTTTGAACTATGAACAATAAATAATATAGCAATATCTAAGTGCCTATTTAAATAAAAATACAAAAACCTTAACGATTCTTGATGAATATATCAATTTCGTTAGGATATAAATTCATGTAGTCGCAGTAATTTGTTAATTTACTACCTTAGATAACACTCTTTATACAACAAAGACAGAATAAGACTATAAGAATTGATCTCAAAGTTGATGAGAAAATCTCGCTTTTTACTTCTTAGACCCTACACAACAGCACCAAGCAAATAACAAATGGAACATGTCTGTCTAAAAGAATTATTTCTATGAGAGTCAATGGAATTCAAACCATTGTAGGATATAGATTATCCAGAGATAACAAATATGTCTATACAATAACATATTCAATATGTACACATTAAGATAAAAACGCGTATCATATTAAGTAGTGACGCTAAATTACCATGCTTCAAAGCAGACGTCTAGCTATGAATTGCATAAAAAGCAGACGTCTAATAGCAAATTGAGAAAAATATTAGCCTACTAAACGTCTGTTGTTAATATTTTACGGGAAATTAGATGTTTTTGTCTAAAAATTCTTTTAATTGAGTTTTAGACAAAAGACCAACTTGCTTATTAATCAGCTCACCGTCTTTAAAAAATGCTAAAGTAGGAATGCTACGAATACCATATTTAGTCGCTGTTTCAGGATTATCGTCAACATTCAATTTTCCAATAATCAATTTAGCTGCATATTCATCAGCAATTTCGTCTAAAATGGGAGCAATCATTTTACAAGGGCCACACCATTCTGCCCAAAAATCAACTAATACTGGCTTTGCTGCCCCTAGGGCTTTTGTATTAAAATCTCCATCAGATAGATGAATAACTTTGTCGCTCATTGCGATACTCCAAGGATAAAATTTTCATGCTGTTTCAGTCTAACATTAATTTAACCATGTTTGCTTTATTTCAAACAATCTTCTTTCATAAAGCAACCGTTAACTGATATTCTAACACACTATGAGTAAAACACATTTGACAGACAAGAAGTTTATAGACTTCGCCTTACACCCTAAAGTTATTGAAGCCCTTAATAAAAATAGCTTTCATAACTGTACGCCGATACAAGCGTCAACATTGCCTTTTACTGTCGAAGGCCTTGATGTTGCAGGGCAGGCACAAACAGGAACGGGTAAGACATTGGCTTTTCTTACCTCAATATTTCATTATTTACTAACACATCCAACAAATTCAGAACGACAAGTTAACCAACCCAGAGGGCTAATTATGGCTCCTACACGAGAATTAGCGGTTCAGATATATACTGATGCAAAAGAATTAGCCGCTATAACGGGCTTAAAAATGGGTTTAGCTTATGGTGGTGATGGCTACGACGAACAACTGCATGTGCTCCAGTCGGGTGTAGATATTCTTATAGGTACGACCGGGCGTTTAATCGATTATACCAAACAAGGCCACATTCATTTAGGTCTCATTCAAGTGGTTGTACTTGATGAAGCTGACCGTATGTATGATTCTGGTTTTATTAAAGATATTCGCTGGCTATTTCGTCGAATGCCGCCCGCCACTCAACGCTTGAATTTACTCTTTTCCGCAACACTTTCTTATCGTGTTCAAGAACTGGCATTTGAACAAATGAATCAACCCGAATATATTGAGGTAGAACCTCAACAAAAAACAGGTCATCGCATTAAAGAAGAACTTTTCTATCCTTCTAACGAAGAAAAAATGCGTCTGTTACAAACGTTAATCGAGGAAGAGTGGCCCGAAAGATGTATTATTTTTGCTAATACCAAACATCGCTGTGAAGATATCTGGGCTCATCTTGCTGCTGATGGTCACCGCGTTGGCTTATTAACTGGCGATGTAGCACAAAAAAAACGGCTACGTATTCTTGAACAGTTTACTCAAGGCCATTCAGATATCTTAGTTGCAACAGATGTTGCCGCCAGAGGTTTACATATCCCATCTGTCACTCATGTATTTAATTATGATCTACCTGATGATTGTGAAGAGTATGTTCATCGTATTGGTCGTACCGGCCGCGCCGGTGAGAGTGGTCATTCAATTAGTCTGGCTTGTGAAGAGTATTCTTTAAATCTACCTGCTATTGAGGAGTATATTCAGCATCAAATCCCTGTCAGCAAATACAACAGTGAAGCATTATTACAAGATTTACCTACACCAAAACCACGTCGTCGTTCACGTACTAATGGAACACGTCGTAACAATAATAGCCAAAGCCGACAGAACAATTCACGCAACAATCGTAAACGTCCGAGCTAATAAATATTATGTTAAAATCATCGCTTTATGCAGCAATAGATCTTGGTTCTAACAGCTTTCATATGTTAGTAGTACGAGAAATTTCTGGTTATGTACAGCCCCTTGCTCGCATCAAGCGTAAAGTCAGACTGGCCGCGGGTCTCGATGAAAATAACTATTTATCTCAACAAGCCATGGATCGTGGCTGGCAATGTCTGCATCTTTTTTCCGAGTATTTACAGGATATACCTACTGAACAAGTACAAATTGTTGCTACAGCAACGCTTCGTCTCGCTAAGAATGCCGACCTCTTTATTAAGCAAGGAGAAAATATTCTAGGGCATCCCATCAGAATCATTACTGGAGAAGAAGAAGCTCAACTCATTTATCAGGGAGTAGCATATACCACTGGCGGTTCAGATAAACGACTAGTGATAGATATTGGGGGTGGTAGTACTGAAATCATTACCGGTACCAATGTTAAACATAATCAACTTGTTAGCCTTAATATGGGTTGCGTTACCTGGCTTGAACACTATTTTAAAGATCGTAATCTAACCGAAGAAAATTTTGCGCAAGCTGAAACTGCCGCGCATAAGATCATTAAACCTATCGAGAACCAACTTATTGAGCAAAGTTGGCAAATTTGTGTCGGCGCTTCAGGTACAATACAAGCGATTCAAGAAATTATGCTGGCCGCTGGCATGGATGAACGTATTACGCTAGATAAATTACAATTATTAAAAAAAGTGGCGATCACCTCAGGAAAATTAGAAGAGTTGGAAATCAAGGGGTTAACACTAGAAAGTGCGCTAGTTTTTCCCAGTGGTTTAGCTATTCTAATTGCCATATTTGTAGAATTAAAAATCGATCATATGATATTAGCAGGTGGAGCATTACGTGAAGGATTAATCTATAACATACTTGATCTGCCTGCAAAACAGAATATACGCGCAGTTACACTCGCTAATATTCAACATCGTTTTCAAGTTGATATTGAGCAGGCTAATCGGGTAAAAAGGCTAACCGAATATTTTTATTCACAATTAAAGAAAAGCTTTTATCATGATAATCACCAAGTTGATGAGCTATTAAAAGGTGCCAGCGCTCTACATGAAATTGGCTTAAGTATTGACGCTCGTCATGCTACTAACCATGCCCATTATCTGATCAGCCATCTTGATATGCCAGGTTATACTCTTACGCAAAAACGCTTGTTAGCGGCTTTACTAAAAAATCAAACTGGCCCAATTGAGTTAGCGGAATTGACTCAACAAAACGCGATCCCCCTCCAACATGCTATTCTTCTTTGTCGCCTTTTAAGACTGGCGATTATTTTTACTCTCCCTCGTCGTGACAATACCATACCGTTATTACGGCTTAGAGCAAATAAAGAAACCTTGATCCTAACATTACCTCATCAATGGTTATTAGAACATCCACTTTGTTATGAAAATTTACAGCAAGAAATTCAATGGCAAAGTAATATCAATTGGCCTTTGATACTAGAAGGACAAACTAAATTAACTCAGTAAACTCAATCTTTTTTAGTTAGCAAAATTTATTTTTTATTTAACCCGAATCTCGCTCTGATATCAGCAATCGCAGACTGTCCTTTTTCCATTCGCTGTTCTGCAGTAACTATCTTTTTATTTTGTTCCCAGAGCAAATCATCTTGTGGTAATTCATGTAAAAAACGACTAATTTCTGGTCGAATAAGTTCACCATATTGACGTCGCTCCCGACAATGAGTAAAAAATAACGCTCGTTGAGCACGGGTTATCCCTACATAAGCAAGACGGCGTTCTTCATCGATATTATCTTCATCAATACTGGTTTGATGGGGTAACAACCCCTCTTCCATACCAACTAAAAAAACGTAAGGAAACTCTAGTCCTTTTGAGGCATGCAGAGTCATTAATTGTACCTGATCTAAATCTTCTGTCGTTTCTCCACGCTCCATCATATCCCGCAATGTAAAGCGCGAGACAACCTGCGATAAGGTCATCCCCTCATCGATATCGTTGCCATTAACCATTTCATCCATCCAACCAAACAGTTGATTAACATTTTTCATCCGCATCTCAGCCGCTTTGCTACTAGTTGATGTCTCGTATAACCAGCTTTCATAATCAATGTCATGCAGTAGATCTCTGACGGCAAGTAGTGGCTCGCGTTCAGCACGTTTGGCAATATTGGCTAACCAATGGGTGAAATGTTGCAATGCTGTCAAACCACGGCCGGTTAAAGTTTGTTCAAGGCCGACATCAAAGCTAGCATTAAACAGGCTTTTTTGGCGCAAAATCGCCCATTCACCTAATTTTTGTATGGTTTTTGGCCCAATTTCACGTTTCGGTGTATTAACAATACGGAAAAATGCACTATCATCATCTGGATTAGTGAGGATCCGCAAATAAGCCAATATATCTTTAATTTCTGCCCGTGAAAAAAATGAAGTACCACCCGAAATACGGTAAGGAATACGATTTTGTAACAATAATTTTTCAAATAGTCGTGATTGGTGGTTACCACGATATAAAATAGCATAATCTTTATATTGGGTTTTATTGATAAAATGGTGGGCAACCAATTCGCCGATCACACGTTCTGCTTCATGATCTTCATTGTTAGCCGTGATAACTTTTAGCGCTTCACCATAACCCAATTCAGAAAATAACTTTTTATCAAAAACATGTGGATTATTAGCAATCAATATATTAGCAGCTTTCAAAATCCGGCCAGAAGAGCGATAATTTTGCTCCAATTTGATCACATTAAGCTGAGGGAAGTCGTTTTTTAGTAACGCTAAATTTTGTGGTTGAGCACCACGCCAGGAATAAATAGATTGATCATCATCACCAACAACGGTAAAACGTCCACGTTTACCCACTAACAATTTAACCAGTTGATATTGGCTAGTATTCGTATCTTGATATTCATCCACCAGCAGATAACGGATCTTTTGCTGCCAACGCGAACGCACCTCTTCATTCTCATCTAGCAAGCGAGTTGGTTTAGTAATTAAATCATCAAAATCCAGCACATTGCAGCTCGATAAATGTAATTCATAGCGCCGATAACATTCAGCAAACAGCTGATCTTTCTCCGATTTTACCGGCGCCATAACTTGTCTGGCAGTTAATAAATCACTTTTCCAGTTAGAAATTGTTGACGCTAATTGGCGTAACAGATCTTTATCATCTGCCAATAAATCAAAGGTTAGCTCTTTTAGCAAAGCCATTTGATCGTGTTCATCAAACAATGAAAAATTGGCTTGTATGCCTAATGCACTATGTTCCCGTTTAATAATTTCCAATCCTAGGGTATGAAAAGTTGAAACAATTAATCCTCTAGTTTCTTTTTTTCCTAGAGTTTGCCCTACCCGTTCTTTCATCTCTCTGGCGGCTTTATTGGTAAAAGTGACTGCCACCACCTGACGTGGTAAATATCCACGATGACGAATTAAGTAGGCTATTTTATTGGTAATAACGCGAGTTTTTCCTGAGCCCGCCCCAGCCAGCACTAAACAGGGGCCGTCAACATATTCAACCGCTTGTTGTTGATTGTAATTTAATCGCATAGCGTATTAACTGAGTATTTGTCATTATTCATCATAAGTTAAAATTGTATCAGAAAGAAAATCAGTAAAAAATGTCATAAAAAAAACCCGCTATTGAGTGATTGAAATATAATGGGTAAAAATTCACATAAAAAGTAAATTAATCCTTACAATATATGTTTTTTGTCATATTAATGGTGATAGGATCAGTTAGCGCTAGCTTTGCAAATCGAGTATTCTTATACTTTTAAAATAACCCCCAACAAACAAAAAGCACATAACAAATTGATTTATAAAATAGATTTTATTTTAACGCTATTTCCTAGTTGTATCTCACAATGGTTATGACTAACTGGTTGTGACAAAAATAGCCTGAAAAACCAAGCCAACAAGGAGCAATCAATCTCACCAAAAATGACCCCAGATGAGTCCAAACAAAAAATTTATTATTTCTCCCCCAGTAGCCATCAACAAAACTTTCATTTTTTAGAAAAATGCTCAGTTTCCAATTTTACAGGAACCAAAACCTGTACCCGGTATAGAATAGAAAGCAATGAACCATATTCATCCGGTGTTGTAGTATTCAATATCGTGTTCCTATCCTTGGTTAACATATTTGAATTATATGCAACTGTAGGCCATAACATTCTGATGGCTAGTTGATTTAGATGTTCCCCATAGGAAAATACTGTTTCTTCCGGAAAATTGCCTAGTTCCAGTCGCATTAAATTATCGACATCATGAGTATTAAAAATAGTACCCATTCGTTTCATTAAACTTTCTTGTGCAGCAAGCGGCCATTGTTGCGGGATTATCTTATTCCAGTAAAGAGTATCATTCATGGCAAAAAAACTTTCTCTTAGATAGCCATTATCCGCAATCTTTTTCATCGGAATTTCATATTTATTTTTTCCAAACCTACTGTTCGATTTTCCATTCTCACCGATGTCGAGTGAGAAAAAAGCAAAATCATTGGTCTGGAGGTCTTTAATATCTGATTTTGTAGTGTGGCTTTGATCAAAAACAATTCTTCGACTTAACAATTCATCTCTTGAAAAGAATGTTGCCTTACCATTACTATCCAAATTTGCATCAGTAAAATGAACCAAATTAATATCCAGTTTTTTAAATCCTTCTACAAATCTGGAACCTTTCGGCGTATTGGTAACGGTCCTGGTTTCATCCTCAAGCACTGCAGAGTAATAGGAAGATATATAATCAAATTCTGGTTTATCATTAAACGATGAAATACCGTCACGCATAATCTTCCAGTACGAACCTGTCGACATTTGCTTATAACTTTCATTTGTCAGTTCTCTTATCTCGTATTCATCGTCATTTAAACCTCGCTCATCTTTCAATGTAATGGGATTATTTTTGACCATTCTAAATAAATTCAGTCCATCCACCGTACCCTCAGGATCTGCTGAAAGCCAGCGCCCCACCCATGGCTGTTAGTATCGATATCCATAATAATACAGCCCGGTCCCATCTCGCTCTTTGCCCGAATAGCGGATGGTTTTATAGTCCGCCTCAATCTGACTGCGTGCCGTCCATACTGCCGTGCCACCATACGAATAGTACTCTTCCAAGCTGATAATACTGCCATCTCCATCTACCTCCAGGCAACTACTGCCGATAAGATTATCATAGCTGTAGCGAAACTGATTATTTCCATGGAGAGTCGGCGGCTCTCCCATTTCCCAGTGTAATAACCGCACCTGCGCACGCCCAACCTCTCCCATCGTGATGACCTGCAAAATCTCAGTGATTACATCATTATTTGCCGTTTTGCGTAACTCTAATCCCGGTAGATACTGCACTAGTTGAGTTCGCACACTGCCACTCATCATCTGCTGAGTTACCTTCAGGATACGCTGGCTATCTGCAGCATAACGGTAATGTTCGTTGTCATCCACTCTCCCTTCTCGCGTCACCGGACTCACTTTTTGTAGCTCCTCGCGCGGTGTCCAGGTGAGTAGTTGCCCCTGCAACAACATGTTTTGCTGACCACCCGCCGTGAACAACGCATCCACTTCTGCTGGGTCCTCTGTCAGCGTACTTAATACCCCTCGATTACTGCGGTCGCTGATGGTGATGTTTATTGTGTAGTTGTTATTGGCGGCCAGTGCGCTGTGCCTTATCTGTGTCAGGTTACCCGCGGTATCGTAGCTATAGGTACGGAAGTAGTTTGTATACGTGGTGTTATCTGATGGAAGGGGGATGATGGCGGCGGGGAGGTTACTGCTCTGCTGTGCAATATCGGCCATTTCACGACCGGTTGCATTGACCAGCTGATAGAGGCTGTCATAGGTGTAGGTATTTTCTGGTACTATTTTTTGATTGCGCCAAAAACGAGTCTCTTCGCATCGTTGTGTACGCTGAGCACATTACCCACTGGATCATACTCATAGCATATATCCTGCAGCACTTTCGCGCCTGAAACGTGTCCAGCCGGACGCTCTGTTTTAATCCCAATCAGACGCTGAGTCTCAGGTTCGGACGTGTAGCTGGTCACCACTCCGTTACCCTGCTCTTCGCGCAGCTTCTGCCCGGCGGCAGAATAAGTCAAGGATTGTACGATAACCTGTTCCTGACTATTTTTCACTGACAGCCAACTGCTCATCAGCAAACCAGCTACATCGTATGCCATGCGTTGTAGATTACCGGCAGCATCAGTGGTGGTTAATAGCTGACCTGTTGCGTCTGCTGTAACCCGAGTGGTGTAGGGCTCATCATTTAAGTATTGATTCCAGGCTGCGGCATCGTCTCCTTGCCAATCAGCTACTGTGCCTTCCCTATGGGCTTACTTTAGCAACCGTCGGATTATTGATAGCGGGACACCGCTTAAAGCGATACTGTTTGTCTGCACCAAACCGGCTGTATCGTAGTGGCTAACGCACTGACCAACCAAATTATATTGCTTTTCATCTTCCGTGTTACCAGCCCAGACAGATTGCTATAAACGGTCGGCCTGCAGTGTCGTTTAGCGCAAGTTTGGTACCCGCATCCAACACTCTGCGCACGCAGCACATTGCCAGACAGGATCGTCAGATAGGTGAAATTTACCTGACCAGTATCATACAAACGCGGGTCGACACTCTGTGATAGAAAACCAACAGCATTGTACTGATGGCGGGTGATACGCTCAGTGGTTACCGTTAATGCATCAGGATGACGGTAATACGCAATATCGCGTATCGTTAGACCACGGTTATCAACCACCATGATCTTCGGAGTTTTACTGAATAGCGGAGTACTCATAAGTATCTCCTATAAATGGTTATGCAACCAATTTTCGTTACGTGAAGTTCGCAAAGACAAGCAATATACCACTTCCTGAGTAGCTATTTTAATGGTTTTGTCACACTGAATGATGATAAATAAAATCTGAATGAATGGTAATTTTTTAGCTAATTAAAATAGACTAACTAGATGATCCATAACTACTTCATTAATAAAACGGTAGATAAAATCTACCGTATACATTATGCAACAGAAGCAATACCTCTCATATCAGTCATATAATTACGCAGTTTATTACCTATGACCTCAATGGTATGATTACGGATCGCTGCATTGATATCCCGCAATTGCCTATTATCAATGTGGCTAACGGCCATATTTTTCGCTATGTCACCTGGCTGTAAAGTTGCCATAAAATCCTTGAGTAATGGTATTGCAGCAGAAGAGAATTGATAATTACTATATTCTGCAGTATCGGAAATAACTACATTCATCTCATATAAACGTTTCCGCACAATGGTAATTCATGTAATGATTCATAATAAGCAGACTCCGCAATAATACCGGCTTGCAACATAGTTTCATAGGCTAATTCAACCCCAGCTTTGGTCATCGCAACTAACAAAAGACCATGGTCAAAATAATCCTGCTCTAAAATTTTCCCATTATATTCTGGATAATTTTCAAATGCTGTTTGCCTCGTTTCTGCCCGCCAAGACAGTAAATTTTTATCATTATTATTCCAATCTGCCATCATCGTAGATGAAAATTTGCCAGACATAATGTCGTCCATATGTAGTTGAAATAATGGCGCCATGATTTCTTTTAGCTGTTCAGATAATGCAAATGCCCGCAATTTAGCTGAATTAGATAAAAGCTTCGGTGATCGTTTCCCAACCATATTGTAATAATTTTCCTGCATAACCCGGCTCAATACCGTCTGCAACCATTTTGTCATAACAAACCAAGGAGCCAGCTTGAAGCATGCCACACAAGGTGGTTTGTTCACCCATCAGATCTGATTTTACTTCGGCAACAAAGAGGATTCAAGCACACCCGCGCGATGGCCTCCTGTCGCAGCAGCCCATGCTTTCGCAATGGCTATTCCTTCACCTTTGCGGATCATTTTCCGGATGAACGACAATCAACGTTGGTACGCCAAAACCACGCAGATACTCTTCACGTACTTCGGTTCCCGGGCATTTTGGCGCCACCATAATAACGGTAATATCCTGACGGATCTGTTCACCTACCTCAACGATATTGAAACCATGTGAGTAACCTTACGTTCACGCTTGCGTGGCGTCGATACTTTTTCACCACGCTGTAATTCAGATTGCTGACGTTGATGCAATATTTCCCTATCGATATTTAAGGCAATCTTGCGAGCAGGAATATCAATAAGATCGCCATCTTCAATCAAGGCAATCAAACCTCCACTTGCCGCTTCTGGCGAAATATGGCCAACTGATAATCCAGAGCTACCCCCAGAAAAGCGACCATCAGTAATTAATGCACAGCTACTCGCTAATCCCATTGATTTAAGATAAGAAGTTGGATAAAGCATTTCCTGCATGCCTGGCCCTCCTCTTGGTCCTTCATAACGAATTACCACTATGTCACCAGCCACGATCTTACCACTCAATATTGCTGCTACCGCCTCTTCTTGACTATCAAATACCTTGGCCAAACCACGAAATGTCAGACAATTTTCATCAACACCTGCGGTTTTGACAATACAACTATCTTCAGCCAGGTTGCCAAATAAAACCGCCAGCCCTCCATCCTGACTATATGCATGGGCTAAATTGCGAATGCAGCCTGTTTGACGATCGAGATCTAAAGATGGCCAACGACATATTTGTGAAAATGCTTGAGTAGTGCGAATACCAGCCGGCCCTGCGGCATACATCTGTTTCACCGCATCATCTTGCGTCAATATGACATCATACTGCGCTAACATTTGAGTGACGTTCAAACCAAGAATATTTTTTACCTGACGATTAAGTAATTGCGCGCGATCTAATTCACCTAAAATAGCGATCACCCCAACGGCTCGATGAACATCTTCCATATGATATTTGGCAATGCTCGGTGCTACTTTACACAAATGCGGTACTTTACGTGATAACCGATCAATGTCTGCCATAGTAAAATCAACCTCGGCTTCCTGCGCTGCTGCTAATAGATGTAATACCGTATTAGTCGATCCGCCCATGGCAATATCGAGGGTCATCGCATTTTCAAATGCAGCTTTGCTGGCAATATTGCGTGGTAAAACACTGTCATCATCCTGCTCATAATATTTTTTCGTGATCTCAACAATACGTTTACCCGCAGCCAAGAATAACTGTTTACGATCGCGATGCGTTGCCAGTAAAGAACCATTGCCAGGCAAAGATAATCCTAATACCTCCGTCAAACAGTTCATTGAATTAGCGGTAAACATGCCTGAACATGAACCGCAAGTCGGGCAGGCTGAACGTTCAATTTGTTCGCTTTCTTTATCACTGACAGCCGGATCTGCACTTTTGATCATAGAATCGACCAAATCTAGTTTAATAATTTGATCAGAAAGTTTGGTTTTGCCTGCCTCCATCGGACCACCCGATACAAAAACAACCGGAATATTTAAACGCAACGCGGCCATCAGCATTCCTGGTGTGATTTTGTCACAATTAGAAATACAAACCATCGCATCGACACAATGAGCATTAACCATATATTCAACGGAATCAGCAATAAGCTCGCGGGAGGGCAACGAATACAACATACCACCATGGCCCATAGCAATACCATCATCAACAGCAATGGTATTAAACTCTTTTACCACACCACCAACGGCTTCTATTTGTTTAGCCACTAACTGACCAAGATCACGCAGATGCACATGACCAGGAACAAATTGAGTAAATGAATTACAACAGCAATAATTGGCTTACCAAAATCAGCGTCAGTCATTCCTGTTGCCCGCCAAGGTGCCCTTGCACCAGCCATATTACGGCCATTGACCGTTGTAGCAGAACGATATTCTGGCATTTTTGCTCCTTTGGTATAAAAATTGACGATAACTAGTCGCCAATAAACATCTATTAATTTGAACTAACTATTGACAGGATCTAACCAATCCCATTTATCTTTTGTCGAACCATCAAATAAACCGAAAAAAGCCTGCTGGATACGCTTGGTTACTCGGCCACAATGACCGGCTCCCAATTGTATTCCATCAACGCTACGAACTGGCGTAATCTCAGCCGCTGTGCCGGTCATAAAAATTTCATCAGCCAGATACAACGATTCACGTGATAACATCTGTTCACGGACTTCAAATCCCAATTCAGTGGCCAACTTAATAATCGCACCACGTGTGATGCCGGGTAGTGCCGATGAGGTAAATGGCGGTGTAAAAAGTACGTTATCTTTAACTTCAAATAGGTTCTCACCCGCCCCTTCGGAAATATAACCACTAACATCTAACGCTATTCCTTCCTGATAGCCATGGCGTCGAGCTTCACTACCTACCAGTAAAGATGATAGATAATTACCACCGGCTTTAGCCGCAGTCGGGATGGTATTGGGTGCGGCGCGATGCCACGACGAAACCATCGCATCAATACCTTGTTCGAGTGCTTTTTCACCGAGATACGTTCCCCAAGGAAAAGCCGCAATAATGACATCCGTTTTGTAACCTGGTGGCGGATTAACTCCCATACCAACATCACCAATAAAAACAAGTGGTCTAATATAGGCACTAACCAACTTATTTTTACCAATCGTTTCGCGACAAGCCGCCATCAACTCATCAACACTTAGGCTTAAAGGCATGCGATAAATTTTGGCTGAATCATGTAAACGCTGCATATGCTCACGATGGCGAAAAATTACTGGCCCTTGATGAGGGTGACCCGTCATCGCGGTTTTCAGGTTAATGCAATAAGCATGAGTCAGGTATTAGGTGGAAATAACGTTAGCATTGAAATAACGGTTAATAGTCAGCGTCCACTAAACCTACTTTGTTCCCAGTTAATTAAATTGGCAGATGTTTTTGATATTGAAATCAAGCAACAAGCTGCCAAACAATCAATCGTAATGTAAGGTAAAAAAATGACAAAAAAAGCAGATTATATTTGGTTTAACGGAGAAATGGTGCCCTGGGCGGAGGCAAAGATACATGTTATGTCTCACTCTTTACATTATGGTACTTCGGTTTTTGAAGGTATTCGCTGTTATCACCCGCAAAATGCGCTCTAAGACCTCTGGCCGAAAGCGCGCTTCAATATTTAATTGATATTCTCTCATCAGGGTTTCTCCATCTTTTTCATTGCTGGCACCAGGAGGAACCAATGGCCAAACATTTTCTAATTCATCAACAGATACCTGTAGCAAATAGGGGCCTGCATGACTGAATAATCTATCCAGTGCGTCATTAATTTCTGAAGTATGCGTAATACGCTGACCGGCAATATCGAATGATGCGGCTAATGCGATAAAATCTGGATTATCCGTTAACTGAGTTTCACTGTAGCGTTGTTGAAAAAATAACTCTTGCCACTGACGTACCATGCCCAAACGTTGGTTATCGATAAGCACAATTTTGATCGGTAATTGTTTGCGTTTTATGGTGGCTAATCCCTGAATATTCATCATAAAAGAACCATCACCTGAAATACAAATAACCGCTGCATTAGGGCGGGCTAACTGAGCGCCGATTGCAGCTGGAATACCAAATCCCATTGAGCCTAATCCACTTGAGGTAATAAAATTCTCTGGAGCTCGAAATGCCATATGCTGTGCCGTCCACATCTGATGTTGCCCAACATCTGTTGTAACAATGGTTTCAACATGCATACGTTCTGAGATTTGTTTTAACATAGCAGGGGCATCGATAGCATCCCCTGTATGGTTATAATTCCATTCATACTCTTTTTTCAACGCGCTGACTTTGGCTTGCCATGAAGCAATATTTAATCGTCTAGCTAATCGCGGTAATCATAGTTTTGCATCACCGAGCAAACAAACATGCGCCTGACGCAATTTATTCAATTCAGCATGATCTATATCTAAATGGATGACTTTGGCATTAGGGGCAAATGTATTCAGTTTACCAGTCACACGATCATCAAACCTGGCGCCAACCATAAGTACTCTAACATAACAGATATCAATGATATTATTGGCCAACAACATGCCAAGCGCGCATTAGAGATAACCGCCGCAGGAGGACGTAACCTTTTGCTATTTGGCCCACCAGGCACAGGTAAAACAATGCTTGCCAACCGACTTATTACTATCCTGCCTGATCTAACCAATCAAGAAGCGCTAGAGGTAGCGTCAATAAAAAGTTTATGTGATACTCATTTGATAACGAAAAATGGCTTACACGGCCATTTAGAGCATCTCATCACAGTGCTTCTATGGCAGCATTAATTGGTAGAGGAAGCTTACCCAAACCGGGAGAAATATCCTTAGCCCATAATGGCATTTTATTTCTTGATGAACTCGCCGAATTTGAGCGAAAAGTGCTCGACGCACTTAGGGAACCGCTAGAGTCTGGAGAAATAATAATTTCACGTGCAAAAGCTAAAGTTAATTTCCCAGCCAATATTCAACTTATTGCCGCTTTAAATCCCAGCTCTATGGGCCACTATAAAGGCATATATAACCGAACCAGCCCAAAACAGATCCTCCGTTATTTAGCAAAGATATCTGGACCATTCTTAGATCGTTTTGATCTCTCTATAGAGGTACCTCTGTTACCGCTAGGTACTTTAAGCCACTCTACACCTACAAATGAAACCAGTTTAGATATAAAAAAACGTGTAATACAGGCAAGAAAGCAACAAATTGAACGTTCAGGTAAAATTAATGCAAAACTAAATAGCAAAGAAGCTGCAATTTTTTGTAAACTAAAACTAAATGACGCCCTTTTTTTAGAAACAACATTAAATAAACTTGGCCTCTCAATCAGAGCTTGGCATCGTATACTGAAAGTTTCACGGACCATTGCCGATTTAAAACAGCAACAAAAAATTAAAAAAATTGATATTATTGAAGCAATTAGCTATCGCAGTATGGATAAGCTACTTATTCAATTACAAAAACAAATTGAATAATTAAGGGGTATTAAAACCCTTTTTTTAGAACTATGATGATATTAATCATCAGTATCGGTATAGTCTTCTGAGGGATCCAGTTGTGGTTTACCTCCAGATAAGGTATGAAAACGCTTAGGTCGGCTAATACGAGTCATATACTTAGACCATACTTTTTCTTCTGGTGTCACAGGTTCGCGTTCACCGCGACACATAGCAACAAAAAGTTTTTCTTCTTCTGTCTGAGGTTGACGCTTACCTAAATCAAGTTCATTGAAAGCTTGACCGCAACATTCTAACAACTGAGCTTCTTTAATGGTGAAATCACCATGACGAGAAAAACCTCGAGGATAATTTTTATTATCAAAAAAACGATTAGTCGTGATAAAGCTTTCTGCCATCTAACACACTCCTACCTCTCTAATGTCACACTCATTATGGCGCGGAGTATTAGTTAGCAATTGCATTCTGTAAAACAAAACATTTAAATCGTTAAGATTAAAAATTTTGGAGTTTGCTGTGGATACTGAATTATTAAAAACTTTTTTAGAAGTTAGTAAAACCCGACATTTTGGTCGAGCAGCCGAATCATTATACCTAACACAATCAGCGGTAAGTTTTCGAATACGTCAATTAGAAACGCAATTAGGTACTATTTTATTTGCCCGTCATCGCAATAATATTCGTTTAACTGCCGCAGGCGAACGTTTGATTCCCTACGCTGAATCGTTAATAAATACCTGGCTACAAGCTAAAAAAGAAATTTCTCATCAATCATTACACACAGAATTTTCAATAGGCTCAACAATATCACTATGGGAAGGATGCTTAACAAATTGGATACAACTCATCTATCAAAAACACAAAGAGCTTCATCTTGAATGCAGAATATCCAAGCGACAATCTTTAGTAAAACAGCTTCATTCACGCGAACTTGATTTACTTATTGCAATCGAACCGCCAAAAATGGATGAATTTGAAAGCGCCATCATTGGTGAAATAAAATTACAATTAATGACAAATAAAAAAAATTTAACTCTGTCGAGATTCAATTACATCAAACTTGAATGGAGTCCTGATTTCAATACCACTGAAAAATCATCTTTAGTTGAAAATTCGCCGACACTACTTACAACATCGGCTAATCTTGCGCGAGAGCTATTATATCCCACAAAATCTGCCTCTGTTTTACCAATTCATTGGCTTAATCAATATCATGAATTAAAAACACTATCGAAAGTTGTCTATAGCAAACCAATTTATGCTATTTCGTTACAAAATAATAGACAAGAGACGTTTATTGATAAATTAGCAAAAATACCTATTAAGAATAACTAATTATGAATAAGTAAAATATAAACTTTTAGTTACATGACCTATCATTAACAAAAAATATCTATTATGGCTAAAAGTACAAAAAACGATCTTGGTCTTTTTGTATCTAATATTTACTAAAAATAATATGATAGGATAGAAATACATCAATTTTAATAACTAGAAATTAAAATGGCTTTGGGCGGCTCATAAAAAAACCCAGTCTGTTAAACTGGGTTTTTAATATTTAATAATATTATCTATAAAGCCGTAAATGGCAGGGGCGGAGAGAGTCGAACTCCCAACACCCGGTTTTGGAGACCGGTGCTCTACCAATTGAACTACGCCCCTAATAGGTGGCGGTGCGGACGGGGCTCGAACCCGCGACCCCCGGCGTGACAGGCCGGTATTCTAGCCAACTGAACTACCGCACCAACCCTATCAATTTCACTAACGGTCTTTTCCATTAGCCTTAAATCAAAGTCTGGCAGCTCCCTACTCTCACATGGGGAGACCCCACACTACCATCGGCGCTACGGCATTTCACTTCTGAGTTCGGCATGGGGTCAGGTGGGACCACCGCGCTATTGCCGCCAGACAAATTCTTTTTTATTTATCCCATCTTATTTCGCGCCTTCAGCAAAATCCGACCAGATTCAATCTCAAAACAAGCTAAAATTCTCTCTCTCAAAACACCTTCGGTGTTGTCAGGTTAAGCCTCCCGGGTCATTAGTACTGATTAGCTCAACGTATCGCTACGCTTACACACCCAGCCTATCTACGTCCTCGTCTCGAACACCCCTTATAGGACATTACTGTCAGGGAAGACTCATCTTGAGGCAAGTTTCCCGCTTAGATGCTTTCAGCGGTTATCTCTTCCGCACTTAGCTACCAGGCGATGCCATTGGCATGACAACCTGTACACCAGTGGTGCGTCCACTCCGGTCCTCTCGTACTAGGAGCAGCCCCCCTCAACCTTCCTTCGCCCACGACAGATAGGGACCGAACTGTCTCACGACGTTCTAAACCCAGCTCGCGTACCACTTTAAATGGCGAACAGCCATACCCTTGGGACCTACTTCAGCCCCAGGATGTGATGAGCCGACATCGAGGTGCCAAACACCGCCGTCGATATGAACTCTTGGGCGGTATCAGCCTGTTATCCCCGGAGTACCTTTTATCCGTTGAGCGATGGCCCTTCCATTCAGAACCACCGGATCACTAAGACCTACTTTCGTACCTGCTCGCACCGTCACGCTCGCAGTCAAGCTGGCTTATGCCTTTGCACTAACCTCACGATGTCCGACCGTGATTAGCCAACCTTCGTGCTCCTCCGTTACGCTTTGGGAGGAGACCGCCCCAGTCAAACTACCCACCAGACACTGTCCTCAGCCCGGATTACGGGCCCAAGTTAGAACATCAAACATTAAAGGGTGGTATTTCAACGTTGGCTCCATGCAGACTGGCGTCCACACTTCAAAGCCTCCCACCTATCCTACACATCAAGGCTCAATGTTCAGTGTCAAGCTATAGTAAAGGTTCACGGGGTCTTTCCGTCTTGCCGCGGGTACACTGCATCTTCACAGCGAGTTCAATTTCACTGAGTCTCGGGTGGAGACAGCCTGGCCATCATTACGCCATTCGTGCAGGTCGGAACTTACCCGACAAGGAATTTCGCTACCTTAGGACCGTTATAGTTACGGCCGCCGTTTACTGGGGCTTCGATCAAGAGCTTCGCCTTACGGCTTACCCCATCAATTAACCTTCCAGCACCGGGCAGGCGTCACACCGTATACGTCCACTTTCGTGTTTGCACAGTGCTGTGTTTTTAATAAACAGTTGCAGCCAGCTAGTATCTTCGACTGGCTTCAGCTCCGGATGCAAGACCCTTCACCTAATGCCAGCGTGCCTTCTCCCGAAGTTACGGCACTATTTTGCCTAGTTCCTTCACCCGAGTTCTCTCAAGCGCCTGAGTATTCTCTACCTAACCACCTGTGTCGGTTTGGGGTACGATTAATGATTACCTATCGCTTAGAGGCTTTTCCTGGAAGCTGGGCATCAACTACTTCACCACCTTAGTGGCTCGTCATCACGTCTCAGTGTTATAGCAGTGCGGATTTGCCTGCACTACCCTCCTACTCGCTTAAACCGGGACAACCGTCGCCCGGATAGCCTAGCCTTCTCCGTCCCCCCTTCGCAGTAACCCTTAGTACGGGAATATTAACCCGTTTCCCATCGACTACGCTTTTCAGCCTCGCCTTAGGGGTCGACTTACCCTGCCCCGATTAACGTTGGACAGGAAACCTTGGTCTTTCGGCGAGCGGGTTTCTCACCCGCTTTATCGTTACTTATGTCAGCATTCGCACTTCTGATACCTCCAACAGACCTCTCAGTCCACCTTCTACGGCTTACAGAACGCTCCCCTACCCAACAACACCTAAATGTCGCTGCCGCAGCTTCGGTGCATGGTTTAGCCCCGTTACATCTTCCGCGCAGGCCGACTCGACCAGTGAGCTATTACGCTTTCTTTAAATGATGGCTGCTTCTAAGCCAACATCCTGGCTGTCTAAGCCTTCCCACTTCGTTTCCCACTTAACCATGACTTGGGGACCTTAGCTGGCGGTCTGGGTTGTTTCCCTCTTCACGACGGACGTTAGCACCCGCCGTGTGTCTCCCGTGATAACATTCTTCGGTATTCGTAGTTTGCGTCGGGTTGGTAAGTCGGGATGACCCCCTAGCCGAAACAGTGCTCTACCCCCGAAGATGAATTCACGAGGCGCTACCTAAATAGCTTTCGGGGAGAACCAGCTATCTCCCGGTTTGATTGGCCTTTCACCCCCAGCCACAAGTCATCCGCTAATTTTTCAACATTAGTCGGTTCGGTCCTCCAGTTAGTGTTACCCAACCTTCAACCTGCCCATGGCTAGATCACCGGGTTTCGGGTCTATACCCTGCAACTTAACGCCCAGTTAAGACTCGGTTTCCCTACGGCTCCCCTATGCGGTTAACCTTGCTACAGAATATAAGTCGCTGACCCATTATACAAAAGGTACGCAGTCACACCCTTTCGGGTGCTCCCACTGCTTGTACGTACACGGTTTCAGGTTCTATTTCACTCCCCTCGCCGGGGTTCTTTTCGCCTTTCCCTCACGGTACTAGTTCACTATCGGTCAGTCAGGAGTATTTAGCCTTGGAGGATGGTCCCCCCATATTCAGACAGGATAACACGTGTCCCGCCCTACTCTTCGAGCTCACAACACTTACCGTTTCAGATACGGGGCTATCACCCTTTATTGCCGGCCTTTCCAGACCCTTCTCCTGCAGTAAATATTGATGTTGACTCTGGGCTGCTCCCCGTTCGCTCGCCGCTACTGGGGGAATCTCGGTTGATTTCTTTTCCTCGGGGTACTGAGATGTTTCAGTTCCCCCGGTTCGCCTCGTTTGACTATAAATTCATCAAATGATAGTGCATTAATGCACTGGGTTTCCCCATTCGGACATCGCCGGCTAGTACGCTTCATATCAGCTTACCGACGCTTTTCGCAGATTAGCACGTCCTTCATCGCCTCTGACTGCCTAGGCATCCACCGTGTACGCTTCATTCGCTTAACCTCACAACCCGAAGGTGTCTCTTATCAAATAATACGGAAGCGCCATGGCTGCGCCGTGCGAAATTTTTTGTTGTGCGGTACTCGTCATGCTCACGTACTTATGTACACTGCGCTGACTGCGCACCTACGCCGCAAATTTCACCCTGCTCGCTCATGCCATTCGTCTGCCTATTTGAATAACACTTCAAATTGGAGTTTGAGAGTTCCCCACACTATTTTTTCAATAATGTGTGTTTCAATTTTCAGCTTGTTCCAGATTGTTAAAGAGCATTATTATTCGTAGCATACTGTTGCCAGCCTGCTCTGAATAACTTTTTTTCTATTTTTATCTTGCAATATGGTGGAGCTAAGCGGGATCGAACCGCTGACCTCCTGCGTGCAAAGCAGGCGCTCTCCCAGCTGAGCTACAGGCCTAATGATACTTTCTGCTCAATCTTCATCAGACAATCTGTGTGAACACTCACATTCCATCTATCTAGGTAAGGAGGTGATCCAACCGCAGGTTCCCCTACGGTTACCTTGTTACGACTTCACCCCAGTCATGAATCACAAAGTGGTAAGCGCCATCCAAAAGGTTAAGCTACCTACTTCTTTTGCAACCCACTCCCATGGTGTGACGGGCGGTGTGTACAAGGCCCGGGAACGTATTCACCGCGACATGCTGATCCGCGATTACTAGCGATTCCGACTTCATGGAGTCGAGTTGCAGACTCCAATCCGGACTTCGACGTACTTTCTGAGTTCCGCTCCCCATCGCTGGCTCGCCTCTCTCTGTATACGCCATTGTAGCACGTGTGTAGCCCTACTCGTAAGGGCCATGATGACTTGACGTCATCCCCACCTTCCTCCGGTTTATCACCGGCAGTCTCCTTTGAGTTCCCGACTCTACTCGCTGGCAACAAAGGATAAGGGTTGCGCTCGTTGCGGGACTTAACCCAACATTTCACAACACGAGCTGACGACAGCCATGCAGCACCTGTCTCAGCGCTCCCGAAGGCACTCCTCTATCTCTAAAGGATTCGCTGGATGTCAAGAGTAGGTAAGGTTCTTCGCGTTGCATCGAATTAAACCACATGCTCCACCGCTTGTGCGGGCCCCCGTCAATTCATTTGAGTTTTAACCTTGCGGCCGTACTCCCCAGGCGGTCGATTTAACGCGTTAGCTCCGGAGGCCACAGTTCATGACCACAACCTCCAAATCGACATCGTTTACAGCGTGGACTACCAGGGTATCTAATCCTGTTTGCTCCCCACGCTTTCGCACATGAGCGTCAGTCTTTGTCCAGGGGGCCGCCTTCGCCACCGGTATTCCTCCACATCTCTACGCATTTCACCGCTACACATGGAATTCTGCCCCCCTCTACAAGACTCTAGCTAACCAGTCTTGAATGCCATTCCCAGGTTAAGCCCGGGGATTTCACATCCAACTTAATTAACCGCCTGCGTGCCCTTTACGCCCAGTAATTCCGATTAACGCTCGCACCCTCCGTATTACCGCGGCTGCTGGCACGGAGTTAGCCGGTGCTTCTTCTGTCGCTAACGTCAATTGCTAAGGTTATTAACCTTAACACCTTCCTCACGACTGAAAGTACTTTACAACCCGAAGGCCTTCTTCATACACGCGGCATGGCTGCATCAGGCTTGCGCCCATTGTGCAATATTCCCCACTGCTGCCTCCCGTAGGAGTCTGGGCCGTGTCTCAGTCCCAGTGTGGCTGATCATCCTCTCAGACCAGCTAGAGATCGTCGCCTAGGTGAGCCCTTACCCCACCTACTAGCTAATCTCATATGGGTTCATCCGAAGGTGTGAGGCCAGAACGGTCCCCCACTTTGCTCCTTAGAGATTATGCGGTATTAGCCACCGTTTCCAGTGGTTATCCCCCCCCTTTGGCCAGATCCCCATACCTTACTCACCCGTCCGCCGCTCGCCGGCAAGGAAGCAAGCTTCCTCCCGCTGCCGCTCGACTTGCATGTGTTAGGCCTGCCGCCAGCGTTCAATCTGAGCCATGATCAAACTCTTCAATTAAAAGCTTGATGCTCAAAGAATGTTTTACTGACCGTAACGCGCTTTTGTTCAACTCGCTTTGCCGATATTTGACCACCTTCGCCGCTGCCGACCAAAATAACGTTACTGCATATTAGTTCATATATGAATTAACTGTTTTGTCACTCTTCAAGACTTTAAAACCAAATATTTTTTGATGATGTCTTGCAAGTGCCCACACAGATTGTCTGATTAATTGTTAAAGAGCGTGCGACCTGGGCCGCGAGGTGGCGTATATTACGCTTTTCACCTTAATACGCGTTTATTCTTTTATTGATGAATTAAGTCGCGATAACGGGTCAGAATTATAGGGGCTTTTCTGAAACTAACAACTATTATTTACATTTTTTCTGTTTAAGTGCTCATTTATTGCTCTAACCTTGAATTGATAGTATCTATGCTAGTTGCTAATAATGATCTTTAATCAAGGCGATTGAGTTCTTATAATACTATTGAAAAGGCAAATATTACCTCTTCAAATAAGATTAATAATTTAATTTTATTTATTGCTTAGCAACAATAACACCTTTTTTAATATCTAAAGTGACTTGTTTGCCTGGCACTAATTTGCCTGATAACATCTGTTCAGCCAATGGATTTTCTATCTCTTGTTGGATCGCTCGTTTCAAAGGGCGTGCACCAAATACCGGATCAAATCCCGCTTCGCCTAATTTTTCTAACGCCGCTGGCGTGATTTTTACTTTATAGCCTTGCTCTTCCATTCGCTTATATAAACGCGATAGTTGGATCTGCGCAATTTCTGTAATTTGCTCTTTATCGAGTGGATGGAATACTACTACTTCATCAATACGGTTAATAAATTCGGGTCGGAAACTACGGCTGACAACTTCCATGACGAGTTCTTTCATTTCGTCATAACCCAAACTACCAAAACGCTCTTGGATTAAATCCGAACCTAAGTTTGATGTCATAATGACAACCGTATTACGAAAATCGACCGTTCTTCCTTGCCCATCGGTCAAACGTCCATCATCCAGAACTTGTAATAAAATATTGAAAACATCGGGATGCGCTTTTTCAATTTCATCCAGCAAAATAACAGAATAAGGGCGACGTCGGATTGCTTCGGTTAAATAACCGCCTTCTTCATATCCTACATAACCTGGAGGTGCACCAACTAGCCTGGAGACTGTATGTTTCTCCATAAATTCGGACATATCAATACGTACCATTGCATCGTCACTATCAAATAAAAAATTTGCCAGTGCCTTACATAGCTCAGTTTTACCAACACCCGTAGGACCTAAAAATAAGAATGAGCAAATAGGCCGATTTGGATCTGATAAACCAGCACGACTGCGCCGAATAGCATTAGATACCGCATCAACAGCTTCATTCTGACCAATTACACGCTTATGCAGATCCTGTTCCATATGAAGTAACTTTTCACGCTCACTTTCTAACATTCTTGAAACGGGAATGCCTGTCCAGCGCGCTAATATTTCTGCAATCTCTGCATCAGTTACTTTATTGCGCAATAACTTCATGGTGTGACTTTCCGCTTTAGTGGCAGCTTCAAGTTGTTTTTCTAACTCAGGAATTTTACCATATTGCAATTCTGACATTTTAGCTAAATCACCGCTACGCCGAGCCTGATCCATACTTATACGTGCGTTTTCCAATTCCGCTTTTATATGCTGTGTACCGGTAAGCTCTGCTTTTTCAGCTTTCCACTCTTCTTCTAGCTCTGAATATTCCCGTTCTTTTTCCGTTAGTTCGTCCTCTAACATTTTAAGCCGCTTTTTACTGGCGTCATCAGATTCCTTTTTTAGCGCTTGTTGTTCAAGTTTTAATTGAATAACTCGACGTTCTAAACGATCAAGCGCTTCCGGTTTAGAATCCATCTGCATCCGTAAGCTAGCGCCAGCTTCATCAATTAAATCTATTGCTTTATCAGGAAGCATACGATCAGAAATATAACGATTTGATAAACTGGCAGCAGCAACAATGGCAGGGTCAGTTATTTGTACATGATGATGCAGCTCATAACGTTCTTTCAGTCCCCTTAATATTGCAATGGTGTCCTCAACGGTAGGTTCAGCAACATAAACTTTCTGGAAACGACGCTCTAATGCCGCATCCTTTTCAATATACTGACGATATTCATCAAGTGTAGTCGCACCGACACAATGCAATTCTCCTCGCGCTAGTGCTGGTTTTAACATATTACCAGCATCCATCGCTCCTTCAGCTTTACCTGCACCAACCATAGTGTGTAATTCATCGATAAACAGAATCACACTTCCTTCTTGTTTGGCCAGATCATTTAAGACAGCCTTTAAGCGTTCTTCAAATTCGCCCCGATATTTAGCGCCAGCCAGCAAAGCACCCATACCTAAAGAGAGAACGCGTTTATTTTTCAGCCCTTCGGGTACTTCACCATTAACAATTCTTTGAGCAAGACCTTCAACAATCGCGGTTTTACCTACCCCTGGTTCACCAATTAAAACCGGATTGTTTTTTGTTCGGCGCTGGAGAACTTGTATCGTTCGACGGATCTCTTCATCACGTCCAATAACAGGATCGAGTTTGCCTTGTTCAGCTCTTTCAGTTAAATCAATTGTGTATTTTTTAAGTGCTTGACGCTGCTCTTCAGCACCTTGGTCATTAACATTATCACCACCACGCATTTGTTCTATCGCCTTTTCTATATTTGCTTTATTCGCTCCCATCGTTTTAAGCGTATTTGCCAGGGAGGTTTTGGCATCAAAAATTGCCAGAAGAAATAGCTCTGAGGATATAAACGTATCACCTCGCTGTTGCGCCAACTTATCACACAAATTTAAGTGCCGAATAAGATCGTTTGATGGCTGGATATCACCAGCAGTGCCATGCACTTGCGGTAAGGTATTGAGAATATCGTTTAATTTGTTACTAAGCTGACTAATATTAACCCCTCTCGATGTCAATAAAGGACGTAATGTACCGCCTTCTTGATCTAACAAGGCAACCAGTAAATGTACTGGTTCAATAAATTGATTATCTTGTCCAATTGCTAAAGATTGAGCATCAGCTAGTGCTTGTTGAAATTTGTTGGTAAGACGATCCAAACGCATAATACCTCCAAAATACAATTGCAATCATTTATGCAGATTAAATGAGGTTTTATTTCATATTATTCAAGTTACTTTCGATAAAAATCAGCTATTGATATAAAAAATAATAATTAATCTGATTAAAGATTTATTTTAACCAGATCAATGATGCCATTCGTCCTGTTACGCCATCACGTCGATAGGAAAAAAAACGCGTTGGCTCACTAACCGTACAATAGGTTCCACCATAAATATTTTTGACACCCACTGCATTTAATTTCAAACGCGCTAGCAAGTAGAGATCAGCGAGATATTTACCATTATCATAAGCTTTAAAAACTTGCACTAATTCTGCATCATGTTGAATAAAAGCATCCCTGACTTCACTACCTACTTCAAATTTTTCCGCACTAATTGCCGGTCCCAACCAGGCCATAATAGAGGAACCCGGTGATTTAAATTGTTTTATTGCCTTTTCCAGGATCCCATCACACAAACCGCGCCAGCCAGCATGTACGCCAGCAATTTCCGTGCCTTGTTGGTTACAGAGTAAAACAGGCAAACAGTCCGCTGTCATCACTACACATACCTGTCCTCGCTCGCTACTATATGCAGCATCCGCTTGCCGATTACCATTTTTTTCGTTAGCCAAATCGATAATATGCGTGCCATGTACCTGATTAAGCCAGTAAGGCTGTGTTGGTAGTTGGGCAATTTTCATTAAGCTACTCCGATTCTGTTCCACTAATCTCGTTTGATCCCCGACATGTAACCCTAGATTGAAACTGTCATAAGGTGGCAAACTATCGCCACCAATACGGGTTGTACTACAAGCCATGACTGTTTTAGGTTGCGGCCAGTCCGGATATATTAAGCTATCCATTTACCAATCCATCTCATCTTTGTGCATCATGGCATCTGCTCTGAGTATATTAATTAGTATAACCATATCTGCAGGAATATCTGCGTGCCACTCCATTTCAATACCTGTACGAGGGTGAGATAAACGTAACATCGTGGCATGGAGAGCCTGACGATCAAAATTGTTCATAACTTGACGAAATTCTTCCGAAACACCTTTTAATGGGCGTGGACGGCCACCATATACCGGATCGCCAACTAAAGGATGATTAATATGCGCCATGTGAACACGAATTTGATGCGTTCTACCTGATTCTAACCGTAATCTAAGCCTGGTATGAGCGCGAAAATGCTCCATTACTCGATAATGGGTAATAGCGGGTTTGCCCAGCGGGTGAATGGCCATATGTGTACGCTTAGTTGGGTGACGAGCAATAGGTTCATCTACCGTTCCACCAGCAGTCATACGACCATTTACTACCGCTTCATATTCACGTGTAATCTCTCTTAGCTGTAAAGCTTCAACCAGATGAGTCTGGGCAGGAATCGTTTTTGCAATAATCATTAACCCGGTAGTATCTTTATCAAGCCGATGAACGATCCCCGCTCGTGGAACATTAATAATCTCAGGATAGCGATATAAAAGCGCATTTAGTACCGTTCCGTCAGGATTCCCTGCACCAGGATGAACCACTAAATCACGAGGTTTATTAATGACAATTATTTCGTCATCTTCATAAACAATATTTAATGGAATATTTTGTGGCTGCCAGCGCATATCTTCTTCAATAAGTACATCAATGGCAATTTGTTCGCTACCAAATACTTTTTCTTTCGGCCTATTTATAATTTTGCCATTTACCTGCACTCTATTATCTAAAATCCACTCTTTTATTCGTGAGCGAGAATAATCAGGAAATAATTCAGCTAATGCCTGGTCTAAACGTTGGCCAAGTTGTGATTCCAGAATTTGTGCCTGGAGTTGTAATTGTTGAGCCATAAAATTATCTACAGTGAAGTTTACATTTTGACGACAGTGCCATTTTAATTAAAATATGTGCTATTGTAACTCATATTCCGTTAGGGGCTTTATGGAGATCGCCCCAAAAACATTCAGAGGAAATAACCACGTGATTAGAAGTATAAAATATCTGCTGGCAGCAGCCACATTAAGTTTACTTGTTACCGGATGCTCCAGCAATAAGGATACTTTACCAGAAAGCTCTCCCACTGATATCTATACCAGCAGTCAAGAGAAACTACAAAACGGTAATTATAAAGGGGCAATTAAATTATTGGAAACCCTTGATAATCGTTATCCATTTGGGCCTTATGCCCAACAGGCTCAATTGGATATGATTTATGCCTACTATAAATCAGCGGAGCCGCCATTAGCGATAGCAACCATTGACCGATTTATTCGCTTGAATCCAACACATCCCAATATTGACTATGTTTTGTATATGCGCGGTCTTACAGCACAAGCGTTAGACGATAGTGCTCTACAAGATTTTTTTGGTATTGATCGCTCAGATCGCGATCCTCAACATGCAATTGTAGCCTTTAGAGACTTTAGCCAGTTGGTTCGTTTTTATCCAAATAGTCTGTATGCAACAGATGCTAGCAAACGTTTAGCCTTCCTAAAAGAGCGTTTAGCAAAATATGAGCTGGCTATTATTAAATATTATAATAAACGTGGTGCTTATGTTGCTGTTATTAATCGCACTGAACAGATGCTAAAAAATTATCCCGATACCCAGTCAACACGCAATGCATTAAAATACATGGAAATAGCCTATAATAAGTTGGGTTTAACACAGGAAAAAAATAAGGTTGCAGAATTAATCGCAGCTAACCCTGCCTAGAGGCGAAATAATCGTTAGAAGCTATTGATTAAAAACAGCAAAGCTATTTTGCTGTTTTTAACTTTAATAGTAAAAAGAGTTTTAGCCAGATGTTAAATTTTTAAACCGATAAAAATAGCACAATCAAGTAATAATTCAAAAAAACCAGTATCTTATGCAAGTAGCAAGCATCTTTTTTTGATAATGCATCACAATCTCACGATTACTTTAACTAGAGACCAAATAAAACCGATCAATATCACTTTTTTTCTATTAATTATCGCTATTCTGAAAATATCCATAACTCAATGACAAGTGAGGTAGCGATATGATAGTTAGTATAACAAGCAAATGCATAGAAATTACACCTGCTATACGTCACCACATTGAAGAACGTTTGAATAAACTTAGCAAATGGCAAGTTTCTTTAATTAATCCTCACATTGTGCTGTCAAAAAAGCCTCAAGAGTTTATTGTCGACGCCAATATTCACACACCTAATGGAAAATTATTTGCAAGCGCAAAACATAGTAATTTTTATATTGCAACCAATGAATTAATAACTAAACTTGAGAAACAACTTAATAAGCGTCAACATAAAAATGAGGCCAGGCGTGCTTATCCAGCCGCAAAAGAGATAGATCTTGCCGCCTTGTAATAACCTTTTCGCCATTTAATCTTTCTCCAAGAGCACTTTTAATAGTGCGTTTTTTATTATGTTATTTGTTTTGCCTAACATAAAAATAAGCTTCATAATTAATACTGATTGAAAACAGGATTAATAATTAAGCTTAATCGTTATACTCACTGAATTTTTGTTGGCTTCTTGATAATTATCAGAAAGGCGTTTTTTTATTATCATTAATCGCCCAAAAATAAAAAAATACAACCAGAGAAAATCATTATGGATAATAAATCTAATCTATTAAATACGCAGAAAAAAATAAATGAACTTGATAGTTTGTTATTAAATTTACTGGCGGAAAGACATCATTTAGCAACTAATATCGCTGACGCTAAATTAAAAATAAATCAGCCTATTAATGAGGCAAACGATGAACAGCAATTACTAAATAGATTAATCGCTGAAGGGAAAAACAAGGTCTAGATAGCTTTTATATCACGCGGCTTTTTCAAACAATCAATCAAGATTTCGTGTTAACGCAGCAGGCTGTTTTCAGCAACACTTAAATCCGCTACCAAATAATTCTGGCCGAATTGCTTTTTTAGGCCCTAATGGATCCTATTCTCATCTTGCAGCACGTCAATATTCAGCCCACCATTTTAGCCAATCAATTGAATGTAGTTGTGATAAATTCGAAGATATCTTTGCTTTAGTCGATGCATAATTAGTATTGAAAGAACATAATATTGTTATGAGTAAATTAGAATCTCGCCCTATCGATAACAAGCCATGGGAAGAAATGTTTTACATTGATGTACAAGCAAACTTACGCTCATCAGATATGCAACATGCTTTAGAAAAGTTAACTGCAATGACACGCTCAATAAAAATTTTAGGCTGCTATCCAGCTGATAATTTAGCATCTACCGGTGTTGCTAACTAAAAAACCGGTTGTATACCCGGTTTTTTTAAAAGTATTAATAACAGTAAATTAACGGCTAATATCATTAGCTTGTTGTAATAATGTATTACTTTCTTGCATGAACCGTTTAGCATCTTGACCAAACCATTGGCTAATTCTCTCAAATTGAGAAATAAACTCTTCCTTATCTTTCTCTTTAAGCAATCCAACAGAATGACCAAAACTTTGGTAATATTTAGCAATTAAATCAATGTTTTGATCGGATGCCATAATATCTGCATAAAGCTGTGGATCCTGAGCAAACAGACGTCCAACCATTGCTAACTCTAATCGATAAATAGGCGATGAAAGGGTTAACAATTGTTGCAGATCGACTTTTTGTTCTGATAAATATCGTCCATAAGCAAAAGTAGTAAAATGACGAAGTGCCTGGAGAAATCCCATACATTTATCATGTTCTACAGCATTAATTTTATGTAATCTGGCTCCCCAAACAGTCAATTGTTCTAATAACCATTGGTATGCTTGTGGATTTCTCCCTTCACAATAAATAATAACCTGTTTAGCAATACTATTTACATCTGAGCCAAACATGGGATGTAAGCCAACAACAGACCCATTATGCACTGATAACATAGCTTCAAGCGGTTGCTGCTTAATAGAAGAGATATCCATCAATAATGTATCTTCAGACAATTTTGGCAATTTATGGATAACTTCTAGCGTTGAGTGAATGGGAACACTAATCATTACTACCGCCGCATTAGCCAATAATTCATCAGCTCTATCCCAATCTTGTTCGCTCAAACTATAAACTTCATAGCCCGAGAGTCTAAATAAGCGACTAAATAATTTTCCCATCCGACCTTGGCCGCCTACAATGATAATCGGCCCTAGATCAGCATTTAATTTTTTAAATCCTTGATTATTTTCATGTAGGTAAGATTCTCTCATAATGCGGCGTAAGATATCTTCAATCAGATCAGGAGCAATACCTATTTTTTCCGCTTCTTTGCGACGCGCCTCCAACATTGAAGCCTCACGCTCTGACACATAGATAGGTAACCCTTGTTGGCTTTTTACTTCACCAACTGCCGTCACTAATTGCATTCTTTTTGCTAATAAAGCTAGTAATGATTTATCGATTTCATCAATTTGTTGACGTAATTGTAATAATTCTGCTGACATCAATTTACCTTGAATTAACTTGCTCTTTCTAGGGCCTTAATACGCTCTTTAAGTAGTAAACGAATTTTAGTATGTAATTTTCTTAATACTGCCTCTGTTGTTTCCCAACTAATACAAGCATCAGTGACAGAAACACCATATTTCATTTTAGAACGTAATTGCTCTGAAGATTGACCTCCTTCATTAATATGGCTTTCCAGCATCATACCGGTAATTGACCGATTACCATTTGTAATTTGTTCAATAATAGATTCAACAACCTGCGGTTGACGGCGAAAATCTTTTTGGGAATTACCATGGCTACAATCAATCATTAAAGAGGGTGATAAATTAGCATTGCGCATCTGTATTTCACAATTTGCAATATCTTGCACACTGTAATTTGGCTTTTCTCCTCCTCTTAAAATGATATGACCATCAGGGTTACCTTGCGTTTGTAATAAACAAACCTGACCTGATTGATTGATACCCACAAACCGATGTGGCATTGCAGCAGCTTTCATTGCATTAATTGCTGTAACTAAATTACCATCAGTACCATTTTTAAAACCAACCGGCATGGAGAGTCCTGAAGCCATTTCACGATGTGTTTGCGATTCAGTTGTTCTAGCACCTACAGCGGACCAACTAAATAAATCACCTAAATATTGTGGGCTATTTGGATCAAGTGCTTCTGTCGCTAATGGCAATTCCATATCGACAAGCGATAATAGTAGTTTACGTGCGATATGTAGTCCTTTTTCCATATCAAAAGAACCATCCATCATCGGATCGCTAATCAGACCTTTCCAGCCCGTAGTGGTGCGTGGTTTTTCAAAATAAACCCGCATGACAATATATAAACTATCACTCAGTTCGATTGCTAACTGCTTTAAGCGATGAGCATATTCCAGCGCTACATCCACATCATGGATAGAACAGGGGCCACAAATGACTAACAACCGTGGATCACGATGCTGAATAATATCAGCAATAATTCGGCGAGATTGACTAATTATTTGCTGGTTATTATGATCCAATGGATAATATTTTTTAAGCTCTTTCGGTGTAATTAAAATTTGTTCATCAGAAATATTAACATTATTAAGCTCATCTTTTTGCATGATCATTATTTTTACCTGTTTAACTTTTTTCCTACATTGCATTACACCGATTTGAAATTCGGCTATACCATAACACGAACTGTAAATAATACAATCCAATGGCGCCGACACATAGTAACATTTACTTTACTAACAAAATAAAACAGAAAAAAAACACATAATCGAATGAAAATAAACAAAAAAATTTACACCTCAAATAAAGAAAAATATTTTTTCGTTTATAAAAAATTACACAAAAGATCTAATAAAAATAAAAACGAATAATGCAATAAGCTGAAAATAGCTAATAAAAAAACTCGCAAAAATTGCGAGCTTTTTAGATTTTTAGATTTTTAGATTTTTAGATTTTTAGATTTTTAGATTTTTAGATTTTTAGATTTTTAGATTTTTAGATTTTTAGGATGAAGCGAAAAGCGAATTATTTAGTGTTCAAGCGCTCTTTAATACGAGCTGCTTTACCAGAACGCTCTCGCAGGTAGTACAATTTAGCTCTGCGAACAGCACCACAACGTTTAACTGTGATACTGTCGATAACTGGTGAATGTGTCTGGAATACACGCTCAACACCCTCACCATTAGAAATTTTACGAACAGTAAATGCTGAATGCAAACCGCGGTTACGAATAGCGATAACCACGCCCTCGAATGCCTGCAAACGTCTTTTAGAACCTTCAACCACCCATACCTTAACTTCTACGGTATCTCCTGGACGGAATGAAGGGATATTTTGCTTCATTTGCTCTTCTTCAAGCTGTTTAATAATGTTGCTCATAATTACTCTCTTACCCTAGGTGAACTGATATATACAAGACAGTGTGATACAATGTCTCAATTAATACGTTGCTGTTCTTCATATTCCTGTTGGAATTCTGCCAACAACATTCTCTGCTCGTCAGTCAGAGCTAGGCTTGTTAGAAGTTCAGGTCTTCTAAGCCAAGTTCGGCCTAGTGACTGTTTTCTTCTCCAACGCTCTATTTCAGCATGGTTGCCCGACAATAAGATACTCGGAACTTCCATACCTTCTAACACCTCAGGACGGGTATAGTGAGGACAATCAAGTAACCCAGTCATGAAAGAATCTTCTTCCGCTGATGCATGATGCCCTAATACACCAGGAATAAACCGGGAAATTGAATCGATCATTACCATTGCTGGTAATTCTCCTCCGCTAAGAACATAATCACCAATTGACCATTCTTCATCAATTTCAGTTTCAATGATCCGTTCATCAATACCTTCATATCGACCACAAACCAAAATAAGCTTTTTATTTGCCGTCAATTGGCAAACACCTTGCTGATTAAGTTTGCGTCCCTGTGGTGAAAGATAAATTACTTTAGCATCTTCACCGATCTCAGACTTTGCTGCATGAATGGCATCTCTAAGAGGTTGTACCATCATCAACATACCTGGACCACCGCCATAAGTGCGATCATCTACAGTACGGTGCCTGTCGTGAGTATAATCTCGCGGATCCCAACACTGTATATTCAATAGGCCATTTTTTACTGCACGACCTATCACTCCATACTCGGTTATTGCGCGAAACATTTCAGGAAACAGGCTAATAATCCCAATCCACATCTTGCGTTCCACTCATAAAACCTTCAATCGGCGTTTAAAATCCAGGATCCCAATCTACTTCAATTGTCTTAGTAGTAAGATCAACGTTTTTGATCACCTGTTCATCAAGAAACGGTATTAGCCGTTCTTTAGTACCGAATGCATCTTTCAGATTTGCCTTGATTACCAGTACATCATTTGAGCCTGTTTCCATTAAATCCTGAACATAGCCCAAACTATAAGCTTTAGTAGTTATGACCTGGCAACCAATCAGATCCTTCCAATAATACTCATTACCTTCAAGTATAGGTAGTTGTGCTGAATCGACGATAATTTCGCAATTAGCCATTGAATTAGCATCACTTCTATCATCAATATGCTTTATTTTGATGATAATATCTTGGTTATGATGTTTCCAACCTTCTAATTCCAGTTGTTGCCACTGACCTGAACGTTGAATAAACCAAGGCTGATACTCAAAAATATCTTCGGTATATTCGGTGGATGAAAAAACTCTGAGCCAACCACGAATGCCATGCGCAGAGCCTAATTTTCCTAACACAATAGGATTAACAGGGATCTTAAGGCAAACTTCTTTGCTCACCACCACCGTAGTAAATTAAGCTGCTTTTTTTGCTTGTTTGATCAGTGTCGAAACACAATCAGAAACTGATGCACCCAAATCAACCCAATGTTCAACACGATCTAAATCTAGACGCAACTCTTCTGCATTACCTGATGCGATAGGGTTAAAAAAGCCTATACGCTCAATAAAGCGACCATCACGTGCATTACGGCTATCTGTGACAACGATTTGATAAAACGGACGCTTCTTTGCGCCACCACGAGCTAAACGAATTGTTACCATAACATCCTCATTAGTTAACAAAACAACGAGACCCTATCGAGGAATAGAGTCTCGTTGTATATAAAAAGCCCCAAGATTCTACTCTTTTTAAGATAAAAAGCAATCAAAAGTACGAATTGTTTATTTAATCCCTGGTTATTAACCGCCAGGGAAACCCGGTGGCATCATACCTTTCATCCCACGCATCATCTTAGCCAACCCGCCTTTTTTCATTTTCTTCATCATGCGCTGCATATCATCAAACTGTTTAAGTAGTCGATTAACATCCTGTACCTGTGTGCCAGAGCCGGCTGCAATACGCCGCTTGCGTGATCCCTTAATAATCTCTGGTTTTTGTCGTTCTTTAGTGGTCATCGAGCTAATAATCGCTTCCATTCTAACCAACACTTTATCATCCATTTGTGACTTAACCGCATCAGGAACTTGCGATATGCCTGGCATTTTACTTAACATACTCGCCATACCACCCATATCTCGCATCTGTTTAAGCTGCTCAAGAAAATCATTTAAATCAAAACTATTCCCTTTTTTAAGTTTATGAGCAAGCTTCTCCGCCTTTTCACGGTCAACTTTGCTTTCTATCTCTTCAATCAGTGATAAGACATCTCCCATACCAAGGATACGAGAGGCAATCCTGTCAGGATAAAAAGGCTCTAAGCCATCAATTTTCTCGCCTATACCCAAAAATTTAATCGGTTTACCTGTAATATGGCGGATTGATAATGCGGCACCACCACGAGCATCACCATCAATTTTCGTTAATATAATACCGGTTAATGGCAACATTTCATTAAAAGACTTAGCAGTGTTAGCGGCATCTTGCCCGGTCATCGCATCAACGATAAATAGGGTTTCAATTGGATTAATAGTGCGATGGATTGCCTGAATTTCTTCCATCATGGCTTCATCAACATGCAGACGACCAGCAGTATCGATGATTAGCACATCATAAAATTTTAATTTTGCATGTTGTAGCACATTAGTCGCAATTTCAACGGGTTTCTCGCTGGCAGTTGATGGAAAAAAATCAATCCCGACTGTTTGAGTGAGTGTTTCTAATTGCTTAATAGCCGCAGGACGATAAATATCAGCAGAAACCACTAAAACTTTTTTCTTCTGTTTTTCTTTTAATAATTTGCCTAATTTAGCCACAGTGGTGGTTTTACCCGCACCTTGCAAGCCGGCCATAAGAATAACAGCGGGAGGTTGTACCGCTAAATTTAAAGCACTGTTCTCCTCGCCCATCGCTTTAATGAGCTCATTTTGCACAATTTTAACGAATTCTTGGCCTGGTGTTAGGCTTTTATTGACATCTTGACCTACTGCACTTTCTTTTACCGATTGAATAAATTCGCGTACGACTGGCAAAGCAACATCAGCTTCTAATAACGCCATGCGAACTTCACGTAATGTTTCTTTAATATTGTCATCAGTCAATCTTCCACGGCCACTAATATTGCGCAATGTACGCGAAAGTCTGTCAGTTAAATTATCAAACATGTGCTTAACTCAATTCTGTTAAAGGGATCTGCTGTTAGTTAATTTTTATTATAACACGATGATAATTCAATCTCTGCATCGAGTTTCATAAGAATAGTGAACAACTGTTGGAGGCAATGCTGGCAAACGCTATACTAACTAACTCACATTTAATAAATTAGCTAACAAATAAAATATTATGCCAGTATTCGCTATTATCGCCATTAGTACCTATTTTTTGAGCGTGATACTCATCATGCCAGCTTTGGCTGGTAAACAAAAACTTTATGCCAGGCTGACACTCATATTAGCGGTTATTGCTCTGGTGAGTCATGGTATCGCATTAAAAACATTGATCTTTGTTAGCGGGGGTCAGAATTTAACTTTATTAAACTTAGGCGCTATCGTCAGTTTGTTAATCAGTATCATTATGACCATTGTTGCCTTTAACGACCGCGCCTGGTTCCTGCTACCAATCGTTTATAGTTTGTCTATTATCAACTTACTATTAGCAACCATTAAGTCCGGTGAGTTTATTATCCACTTAGAAGCAAGTGTGGCGACTTTTATTCATATCGGGCTAGCATTATTAGGCTATGCAACCCTGATAATTGCCTCTTTATATGCCCTACAGTTAGCTTTATTAGACTATCAATTAAAAAATAAAAAATTAATATTTACACCTGATATGCCACCATTAATGGTTATTGAACGTAAAATGTTCCACATTATACAAGTTGGGGTCATTTTACTGACACTCACCCTCGGGACAGGAATGATGTTTATGGATAATGTTTTTAATAAAGAAAACATCCATAAAGCTATTTTATCTATTTGTGCTTGGGTTATTTACATTATTTTGTTATGGGGTCACTTTCATCACGGATGGCGCGGTAGAAGGGTGATTGTTTTTAATCTGATTGGCGCATTTATTTTAACATTGGCTTTTTTTGGTAATCGATTACTACAACATGTAATCGTCATTTAATTTTTTAGACTATTTTATGATTAACTAATGAACAACATAGGAATTTTACCTTGGAGCAGGTCTCAACAAGTACTTTAATCATCATACTTATTGTCATGATTATCTTATCAGCCTATTTTTCTGCCTCAGAAACAGGAATGATGACCCTTAATCGATATCGATTACGCCATTTAGCCAAACATGGCCATCAAGCTGCTCGTCGCGTTGAATCACTATTAAAACAACCAGATCACCTAATCAGTGTTATTTTGATTGGTAATAATCTGATTAATATATTGGCCTCATCGTTAGCAACTATTGTTGGTATGAGGCTTTATGGTGATGTTGGTGTTGCCATCGCTACTGGTATCTTAACTTTTGTGATCCTGGTTTTTGCTGAAGTGCTACCAAAGACAATGGCAGCACTCTATCCAGAAAAAGTGGCTTTTCCTAGCTGTCTTCTACTTAAACCGCTACAGAAATTGATGTTACCCATTGTTTGGTTATTTAACACCATCACCCTTATGTTTATGCGTTTCTTTGGTATTAAAGCACCCATTATTAGCAGTGATGCGATTAGCAAAGATGAATTGCGTACGATTGTTAATGAATCCAAAAGTAAACTTTCTCGCCGTAATCAGGATATGTTGATCTCAATCTTAGATTTAGAAAAAGTTACTGTAGGCGACATTATGGTTCCTCGCAATGAAATCGTTGGGATTGACGTTAATACCGAATGGAAATCGATTATCCGCCAATTAACTCATTCACCACACGGTCGAATTGTTCTTTACCGAGATACCCTTGATGATATTATCGGCATGTTACGTGTTCGTGAAGCCTATCGACTAATGGTCGAAAAGAAAGAATTTAACAAGCAAAATCTAATCAGAGCTGCGGATAAAATTTATTTTATTCCAGAGAGTACGCCATTAAATACACAGCTAATAAAATTTCAACGTAATAATGAAAAAGTAGGTATTATTGTTGATGAATATGGTGATATTCAAGGGCTGGTAACAGTAGAAGATATTCTTGAAGAGATTGTTGGTGATTTTACCACCTCAATGTCTCCCAGTTTAGCTGAGGAAGCTTTACCACAAACCGATGGTTCTGTATTAATTGATGGTACTGCTAATATACGAGAAATCAATAAAGCTTTTGATTGGCACTTACCGGTTGACGGCGCCAGAACTATCAATGGTCTGTTATTAGAAGAGCTAGGTGACATTCCAATGCTAAATACTGAAATCTTAATAGGTAAGTACCGTTTTATAGTATTAGCTATCAATGGCAACGTGATTAAACAAGTTAGAGCAATGCCGATTGACCTGCCCTTTACGATAGAACAAAAACCATCCTAGCTATCATTTTAGCCGCTTTTTATAGGCTATTTTATGATGATAATTGCGTTAACTTTTCTTTCGATAACATTAGTTCGTTATTTTTATTAACCACAATGCCACTTTCAATCACATTGCGAGCAATTTGCTGAGCTTCAACTAAAGAGTGCATTTCATAAGTACCACACTGATATTTATTTAACTCAGGTATTTGATTCTGAGCCGTCACTTTAAGTACATCTTGCATAGCCATTTTCCAGGCATCAGCAACAGATTATTCATTAGGCTGGCCGATTAAACTCATATAAAATCCTGTACGACAGCCCATCGGTGAAATATCAATAATCTCTACATCGCTACTATTGAGGTGATCACGCATAAAACCGGCAAATAAATGTTCTAATGTATGGATGCCTTTCTCCGTTAATAGCTGTTTGTTTGGCACACAAAAACGAAGATCAAATACCGTGATCGCATCACCATGAGGAGTCTTCATCGTTTTAGCAATACGCACAACAGGTGCTTTCATCTGGGTATGATCAACCATAAAACTATCAAGTAATGGCATTACTGTGATCTCCAAAAAATTAATTTTTTACAAAATAAATGGAACTTCCTTTCATATCGCAAGTCTTACTTAAGCAAGACGCGAAAATTGTTATCATCCTATTCTCTAAGAGATTTTATTTTGGCCACTTTGAAGTGGCCATTTCTTTATTCTTACCCAATATGGGCCTTTAAGTAACGCTCAAAACTTATTTTATCCGTTTGTTCAATTGCAAACTGTTCGCTAATCGAGGTGTGACGAACATTAGCAAACTCAGTTTCAGTAATCACTTCATAAGGTTCATTACTTAATTGTTGATGATAGGTCTTAGCCAATTGCAAACCATATTGACTAATACTTTGTTCAATCATCGGGGATAATATTTGGCCAGAATAAGTAAGATCTGGATTTTCAAACATTGCCATCAATTGAGAGCAAATTTCACGATATCGTGTATTGCCACTAACATCTAACGCATCAGCAACTCTAATTAAATCATCAAATAATATCTGCCCTACCTCTTTTAAAGGTCTCATTGACTCACCACAACCCACACCGATTATTTGTCCAGGTTTACGACCCTCAAGGATCACTCGATTCCAATTCGTGCGACAACAATTTAATTCTCTTTCATCCATCACAGGCGAATCCGCTAATACACACCAGATTAAAAAAAGATCAAGAAAATGGATTTGCGCTTCATCAATACCAATGGCAGTAAATGGGTTAATATCCAAAGTTCTAACTTCAATATATTCGATTCCTCTGTTTAACAGTGCATCGGATAGCGACTCATCACCAATAAGCACTCGTTTGGGTCGAATCGGCGCATATAACTCATTTTCAATTTGTAAAATATTGGTATTCAGTTGCAAATGTTTACCATCTTTATTGTATATACCTAATTTTGTAAACTCGGGAGAAGGCTGTTTTATTGCTTGCTTAAGACCAGTAACATAAGTCGTTAGATCATTAAAGGTGATTTTCAGATCACTTTGGGATTTGTTGGTATATCCCAAATCACTCATTCGTAGCGATGTGGCATAAGGGAGATAATAGGTTCCTTTAGCTGTCTTCTCAAAAGGAAGATGCCTGGCATTTCCATGCAAAAAAGAACCACAAATTGCAGGCGAGGCGCCAAATAAATAGGGGATAACCCAACCAAAGCCATAATAATTACGAATGAGTCGAAAGTAACCAGCAGAAATTTCATCCTTACCACTTTCGGCATCCTTAACACCAACCAACGCTTGCCAAAATTCAATCGGTAAAGAAAAATTATAATGGATCCCTGCAATTGTTTGCATTAACGCCCCATAACGATTCTTTAATCCTTCCCGATATAAAGTTTTAAAACGACCAATATTAGAAACACCATATTGAGCCAGTTTAATGTTATCTTGGCTCTCTATAAAACAAGGCATACTTAGTGGCCACATCAATTCATGATCAAGATGACGTGCCGTATAACGATGTAAATCTCTTAAAAATGCTAGAACGTGCCCAATATTATTATCAACTGGGGTGATGAATTCCAACAAAGCTTCAGCAAAGTCAGTCGTGATCCATGGATGAGTTAACGCTTTCCCTAAACTATCAGGGTGAAGAGACTTAGCCAGTCCGCCTGTTGGTGTAATTCTCAGTGTTTCACGTTCAATACCTCGACGAAGACCATGTAAAATATTAGGACGTGCCTCTAACCATGATAGCGCTTTTGATACATTCGGGATCAAATTGCCCTCCCGTTATCCGTTCGTTATTTTTACTTTCAAAAAAGTTACTTTAGCGTAAATAATTAAAATTGTCGCCGTCTAGATTATCTAGAGCAAATCACTAAAGTAATCGTATATTTTATTAACAAACACATTTTAATTATAAAACAAAAAACCCTGCCGTTAATTGACAGGGTTTCATGATATGGCGCATCCAGAAGGATTCGAACCTCCGACCGCTCGGTTCGTAGCCGAGTACTCTATCCAGCTGAGCTATGGATGCACTATCAAAATGGCGGTGAGGGAGGGATTCGAACCCTCGATGCAGCTATTAACTACATACTCCCTTAGCAGGGGAGCGCCTTCAGCCTCTCGGCCACCTCACCACCGAATAAGCAATGAGACAATCTCAAACCATCTCTCTGTTGCGTTGCGCCCATATTACTTTCCCAGACTTAGAAGTCAAACAATTTTTCCGATCTTTTTACGTTCTTTAGTTCGTTTGCACATTTCACAATCAAGATGAGTAGTTTAACAACGAAATAAAATAATATGGCATTCTATATTGACCAATAAAAAATCGTCAAAACAGGAAGATTAACAGAAAAAACAGATCAAAAGTAGGTTATTATCCTTTAATAAAGAAAACTATTCCAGAGTAAAATAGTTAACCTAAATATTTTCTTTTTATAAGTTATGTCAGCTAATAATCTATTGATTTATTTGTAAGTATTTAAAAAATGCGTTGGTATCTAACAATTAAAATCCGGCATTTGATTCATAATGTAAAAAAATACTAAAAAAAGACATTTTTTACAATCTATCTAATTGGTTTTATAGGATACTAAGCTTGAAAAATACAGACATAAAATAGATGGCAATAAGAAACCACGCTCATTCTATAAATATAATTAACATATACCTAAGAATGAACACTTTACTAAAAATTACTGATTATTGGGCTGGCTTTTTTCAGCTTGGATCCGTTGATAAATTTCTTCACGGTGAACAGAAACCTCTTTGGGTGCATTAACCCCTATACGTATCTGGTTGCCTTTTACACCCAGCACCGTTACTGTTACCTCATCGCCTATCATGAGCGTTTCACCAACTCGACGAGTCAGAATAAGCATTCTTTGCTCCTTGAAAATTAAAAAGAGTCGGGTCTCTAGGTTTCCCCGCTATTATCCATCACACACCGTGAAAACGTAAAGCAATGATATTCACCTAAATTATTTAACCTAAAGCAATCATCATACTAATATTGTAGTTAAAAATATAATTTTGTACTTAAGTCATTTAAAAACAATCCGTTAAAGGTTGCATAATTAAGTTATGCAACCCTCATGGTTAATTCATGTCAAGCGCGAATTAACCCACTCTTCAACTGATGCTAATGCAGCAGGAAGTGCTGTTATATTAGAGCCGCCCGCCTGAGCCATGTCAGGGCGACCACCCCCTTTTCCGCCTACTTGCTGCGCAACAAATGAAATTAAATCACCAGCCTTTATTTTAGCAGTCAAATCATTGGTTACACCAACAATTAGACTGACTTTATCATTACTTATAGTAGAAAGCACAATAATTGCTGATTTTAATTGATTTTTTAAGTCATCAACAATGATACGTAGCTGTTTAGGCTCAGTGTTATTTAACTGAGTAACTAATAAGCTAACTCCGTTAATTTTTTTAACTTGTTGACTTAAAGAAACGCTTTCTTGGGCAGCTTGTTGCCCTTTTAATTGATCTAACGACCTTTCTAATAACTTAACTTTATCTAATGTCGTTTTAATTTTTTCCATTAGATTATTAGCATCACCTTTCATTAATTGGCCAATTTCAGCCAATAAATTAGATTGCTGGTGAAGATCATCTATAGCAACTTGTCCGGTTATAGCTTCTATCCGCCGAATTCCCGCTGCCGTACCCGATTCGCTGCTAATACGAAATGATCCTATATCGCCAGTCCGATTGGCATGAGTGCCGCCGCATAACTCAATAGAAAAATCGCCGATACTAAGAACGCGTACCTGTGCATCATATTTTTCACCAAAAAGCGCCATCGCACCTTTTTCTTTTGCCGCCTCTAAATCCATTAATGTCGTTATAATAGGGTCATTTTTACGAATTTGATAATTTACGATATCTTCTATTTGGCGTATTTGCATCGGCGTCATTGCTGCAAAATGAGAAAAATCAAAACGCAAATATTTCTCATTCACTAAAGATCCTTTTTGGCTTACATGATTTCCCAATACATCACGCAAAGCGGCATGCAACAAATGGGTAGCTGAGTGATTGAGACGAATAGCGTTACGACGTTCAATGTCAATTCCTGCGTCGACCGAATTATTTACCGCTATTGAGCCAGTCATTACCTTACCAATATGTCCAATTGCTTGAGCATATTTTTGTGTGTCAGACACAGCAAATTGACAATGGCTATTGCTAAGTATACCGCTATCACCAACCTGACCACCTGACTCAGCATAAAAAGAGGTTTTATCAAGAATAATAATCCCTTCTTCACCTTGGTTTAATACATTGACAGGCTTACCATGATGAAAAATAGCCGTTACTGTAGCTTGTTGGTTGTTATTTTCATAGCCTGAGAAATCACTATGACTATCTACTTTAATGGCATCATTATAATCGGTCGCAAATCCACTCGACTCTCGAGCTCGATCTCTTTGCTGCTCCATCGCAGCGTTAAAACCTAACTCGTCGACTTTAATATCGCGTTCACGGCAAACATCAGCGGTTAAATCAAATGGGAACCCATAAGTATCATAGAGCCGAAATGCGATTTCACCAGCTAAAGTGTCGCCTTGTAATTGTGCTAATTCGTCATCCAGTAGTTGCAATCCACGCGCTAAAGTACGAGCAAACTGTTCCTCTTCATTCTTCAATGTTTTTTCAATCGTTGCTTGTTGAGATTTTAGCTCGTCAGCTACGTTACCCATTACCTGAATTAATCGTGCAACTAATTTATAGAAAAATATCTCTTTCACTCCTAGCATATATCCATGACGAACCGCTCGACGAATAATACGACGCAATACATATCCACGTCCTTCATTAGCAGGAAATACACCATCACCAATAAGAAAAGCGCTTGATCGAATATGATCAGCGATGACGCGTAATGATTTATTATTCAGATCCGATAAAGCAATCACTTTAGCAATAGCAGCAATTAATTGACGAAATAAATCAATCTCATAATTTGAGTTAACATGTTGTAATACTGCGGCAATACGTTCAAGCCCCATGCCTGTATCAACAGAAGGTGTTGGAAGTGCCTTTAAACTGCCAGCAGACTGGCGGTTAAATTGCATGAAAACAATATTCCAGATTTCAATATAGCGATCACCATCCTCTTCAGGTGACCCTGGCGGCCCTCCCCAAATATGTTCACCATGATCATAAAAAATTTCTGTACAAGGGCCACAAGGACCGGTATCCCCCATTTGCCAGAAATTGTCAGAAGCATAAGGGGCACCCTTATTATCACCTATCCGAATAATACGCTCAGCAGGAATACCAATTTCTTGCTGCCAAATTTTATAAGCTTCCTCATCAGTGTGATAAACGGTGATCCAAAGTCGCTCTTTGGGTAAATTAAACCACTGCTCACTTGTCAGTAGTTCCCAGGCATATTTGATTGCATCCTGTTTAAAATAGTCACCAAAGCTGAAGTTACCTAACATTTCAAAAAAAGTATGATGGCGAGCGGTATAACCAACATTCTCCAAATCATTATGTTTGCCTCCAGCTCGAACACAACGCTGTGCGGTTGTTGCTCGAGAATAAGCTCTTTTATCCAATCCCAAAAATACATCTTTAAATTGGTTCATGCCTGCATTAGTAAACAATAATGTTGGGTCATTATTTGGTACTAATGAACTACTAGGTACAACTTCATGCCCTTTAGTATGAAAAAAGTCGAGAAACGCTTGACGGATCTCAGCGGTGCTTTTACTACTCATAATTATCCTGAAATCAAGCTGGAAAAATAGATCTATGACTTGATGTGATAAACACATTTTTATCATCAATCAAGTTACCTACGGCATTTTTACCTGGCAAACCTGAGAAATCCTTAAATTGTTTTATGACTAAATCGGTGACAAGGATCTACTAACTGACGAGTATTAATACATCGCTCAAATGCTCAGGCTTTATAGGTACATCTTTCCCTAAATATATCGTTTTCTAACTAATACAACAACGACTAGTCTGATTAGTTTAACATAAAACGATTTAACTATTATGCAGGGAAACTAACACTACATTAACACCATTTCATTATATTTATTTTCCTATTATCGGGACAAAGCGGTTAAATTTTGTCTCCATCTACATTTAGAAAGATAATTGCCAATAGATAACTCCAGTGGCTAATTTCACTTAGTTTAAATTACGTATAAGCTATAGTTATCAGCTAAATAGAAGATTAAGGAAAGCAATAGCGTAAGTCTAACACAAATTAATCAAAAACTGCGCCTGAATATATTAAGCCAATAATAACAATTTGCTATATATAAAAAAACAAAGCACTTTTTGTAAAAAATGAACTAATCATATCCATTAATTGTTAATAATATTGTAAATTCCAAGACTATTTTACTAAAGTGTGTTTCAAATCATAATTCAATCTAACTTGTATTAATAACTAATTTATAATAAGCAAAAGGCCATATCCAGATCGAATATAGCCCATAGATTTAATCAATTTTATTTATTAAGTTAAAATTCTTCTGGTAATGAAGTTTCCTCTACCGCTTCTGTCACAAAATCAGAAGCGGCACTACTAAATTCACCAGCGTGATTAAGCAACATAGCCCGTAATTTTTTATCTAATTCAGTGTAAATTTGTGGGCGTTCTTTCAAATAAACTGTCGCATTTGCTTTGCCTTGACCTATTTTCTCGCCATTATAACTGTACCAGGCACCCGCTTTTTCAATCAATTTATACTTCACACCTAAATCAATAAGCTCACTATAGATATTAATCCCTTCTCCGTACAAGATTTGAAACTCTGCTTGTTTAAAAGGAGCCGCAACCTTATTTTTTACTACTTTAACGCGAGTTTCGCTACCAATAACTTCTTCACCATTTTTGACGGAACCAATACGTCGGATATCAAGACGCACTGAAGCATAAAATTTTAACGCATTTCCGCCGGTGGTTGTTTCAGGATTGCCAAACATAACGCCAATTTTCATTCGGATCTGATTAATAAAAATTAATAGTGTATTAGAATTTTTTAAATTTCCGGCTAACTTACGCATCGCTTGACTCATCATACGAGCAGCTAGCCCCATATGTGAATCACCAATTTCACCTTCAATTTCAGCTTTTGGTGTTAAAGCTGCTACAGAATCGACAATAATAACATCTACTGCCCCAGACCGTGTTAAAGCGTCACAAATCTCCAGTGCTTGTTCACCCGTATCCGGCTGTGAACAAAGTAAATTATCAATATCAACACCAAGTTTTTTGGCATAAATAGGATCTAAAGCGTGTTCTGCGTCAATAAAAGCACAAGTCTTACCTTCACGTTGAGCTGCCGCAATAACCTGTAATGTTAACGTGGTTTTACCGGAAGATTCTGGGCCATAAATTTCAACAATACGACCTAATGGCAAGCCTCCTGCACCTAAGGCGACATCAAGAGATAATGAACCCGTAGAGACAGTTTCTACATCCATAGAACGATCTTCACCTAAGCTCATAATTGATCCTTTACCAAATTGCTTTTCAATTTGACCTAATGCGGCAGCGAGTGCTTTCTGTTTGTTTTCATCAATAGCCATTGTTTAACTCCCCCGAGCAATCAAGTGAAGATAATACTTCACTGCAGATAAGACGATTTGATATCGGTTGTTGATAATTATACTGTATAACCATCCAGCATCAAGTTAATTTTTGATTATTTCTTTCAATAGTGTTGTTAATGAAAATATCACGGCTTGGCGTCGGATCTGAATACGATCGCCTTTAAATAAGCAACAACGAGTTACTATCCTTGCAACAGAAAAAGATTTGCTAGCAAAACCAAACCAAACTGTACCAACCGGTTTTTCATCAGTACCACCATCAGGGCCGGCAATACCGCTAACTGAAACCGCAAAATCAGCATTAGCCCTAGCTAACGCTCTTTCTGCCATCTCTATGACAACTTGTTCACTAACAGTACCATATTTATGCAACGTATTTTTACTCACACCTAGCATATCATGCTTAGCTTCATTACTATAAGTAACAAAACCTCGCTGAAAATAGGAAGAACTACCTGAAATATCAGTAATGACTTTAGCAATCCATCCTCCTGTACATGACTCTGCACAAGTTATTGTTTTACCCTGTTTCTTTAGGCTATTAGCAAGATTATTACTTAATTCATAGAGCAGCTGCTCACTATTCATTTTAGCCATTTTCCTTTTTCATACATCTTGCGATATAGATACCAAATCCAGAGGATGCCAATTGCTACTGCAAAGGTTATACCATATTCCTATCGTAATAATAGAAATACCTGGTTTTGAGCGCTAATGAATAAAAGCCCAAGATAATTAGCATAGTGGTATTTTCACTTAAATTCTGAATAGCGACAGCATTACCTGCACCAATCGTCTGTTTGCCTTTTTCTTGTAGCAAAGCATTAAGCGGAACAATAAATAAACCACCTAAAACACCTAATATAATAAGGATCAAATAAGTAGAAAAAAGATGTTGTTGCATTGATAAAATAATAATTATCACACCAATAAAGATCCCTACCGGAATACAGCGACTAACTTTATTGAGTGTAATGATATGTGCCGCAAATCCGGCACCAATGATGATACCTATTGCCACCACCCCATTCAGCAATGTAGGTGTAGTATTATCGGTAATATTAAGTGCTATTGGCACCCAGAACACTAATAAAAAACACAGTGTTACACCGGCGCCCCAAAAAAAGACTGGTACCAATTAAAGAAAATCGCTCGCCATGATCACGCCAAAGTGTTTTAAATAGACCAATAAAATTCAAAATTAGCTGGCGAAAAACCCATTTTTGTTTATTTTCAGCCGGCGCTAATCGAGGAATATATAAATTAATCACCACCGCAATTACATAAAACAGGACACTCATAGCTAAAGCAAATAACAGATCGATATCGGCAAGAAAACCACCCGCAACAGAACCAAACAAAATTGCCGCTATTGTCGAAGCTTCGATAAAACCATTTGCTTTAACTAAATTATTGCCAGTGGTGAGCTCAGCTAAGATGCCATATTTTGCTGGCGAGTAAGCTGCAGCACCAATGCCAACTAAACCATAGCAGAGAAAAGGATCCAGTCCTAACAGAATGCCTACCGCTCCGATCAACTTACTAATATTAACTAATAACATGACCCGACCTTTAGCAAAACAATCTGCTATTTGTCCCACAAAAGGCGCTAATATAATATAAGTAAAAACAAACACCACTTGTAAGATAGGTTGGCTCCAGTCGGGATAAAGCGCGGCTTTGAGTTGCGCTAAAATGACAAATAATAGGGCATTATCAGCAACAGCAGAAAAAATTGAGATAAAAGTAGCGCTTTTATACCTCTAGTTAATAGCGGCGGCGATACTATTAAATCTTTCATCAAGACTCCTCATCCGCGATTTTTTTAACGCCACAAAATCCGGTTTCCCACTGCCAAGTACAGGAAATGTTTTTAGGTAGCGAATATCTCTTGGTACGGCTAATTCAGGTAATCCTTTTTCTTTTGCTGCCGCTAATAATCGACGACGATCTAATGTGTTATCGGTGGTATATAGAATCAGGCTTTCACCTTTATTATTGGTAGTTTTGATAACCACGCCATGCTGAGCATGGGATGATAAACTGCCAGCAAGATGCTCGACTGTTGTTTCTAGTAAAACCATTTCACCTGCTAGTTTTGCAAAATGTTTTGCTCTACCACGGATAATACAATAATCATTATTATCAAGTTCAACAATATCACCGGTATCATACCATCCCTCCTCATTCTCTCCTTGACTGTTTTTAGCAGGAGGCGATTCTAAATGATTAGGATCCTCGACTCGTAAATAACCTTTCATGACATTTGGGCCGCGTAACTGTAAACGGCCGGCTTTCTCAATACCTGACACCGGCAGTAGTCTGGTTTCAATACCAGGCAAAATTTGACCAACAGTATCAACTTTAGCCGCCATAGGAACGTTGATTGATACAATGGGGGAGCATTCGGTCACGCCATAGCCTTCAAGTATTCGGATACCGAATTTGTCGAACCAAATTTTTTTGTGCTTTCAATAAGTTTTTCAGCCCCTGCAACAATATAACGGACGCGCGCAAAATCATAAGGGTGAGCAAAACGGGCATAATGTGCCAGAAAAGTAGGAGTAGCAAAAAGTACTGTGCAATTTTTGTCATAAACCAATTCTGGGATCACCTGATAATATAGTGGACTAGGATAAAGCAGGACATGACTACCTGAAAAAATAGGAATAAATAAACCTACCGTCAGCCCAAAAGCATGAAAAAGGGGTAATGCGGGCATAAATCGATCTTTAGGGGTAAAATCAGCCACTGTTTTAACTTGCTCTACATTAGCCAATAAACTGGTATGGCTATGAACTACCCCTTTAGGCGTTCCCTCCGATCCTGAGGTAAAAAGGATCAATGCCGCATCATCTGGTTTTGCTGGTATAAGCGCCTTTTTTGGCAATAGTAAGTGATATAGGATCCACTTTTTATCTTGCCAAGTCAGGGTATTTTGCAGATCTTCTAAAAAAATCCAATTGACTTCAGTAACCTGTTCAGGCAAATGTGATAACTTACCTTTTTCAATAAACTGACGAGAACTAAAAATTGTTTTAATGGATGCCGCTTTGATGGCATTTTTTAAGCCATTGCTACCAGCAGTATAATTCATCATGGCAGGGATCCGGCCACGTAATATTGCGCCAAAAATAGTCGCCGCCGTCATTGTTGCATTAGGTAAAAGTAAACCGATATGCTCATGTTGTTTGGTATAACGTTCAATAATAAGCCCAGCCGCTAAGATTTTCTTGAGAAAACTTTGATAGCTGTCTTCTTTAAGACTAATATCTTCGATACAATCCGTGAAACGGCCAAAACGTTTCATCGCAGCAAAATAAGCTTCCATTAATGTTTGCTAGCAACGGCTATGCAATCGAGCCTCTTTCATAATCTTATAAAGTTGTGCTCCCGCCAGCCGACGACGGTCTGCCGCTCGTTTCGCCTCAGGCATGGTAATTTTTGTTGCTGGTAAAATCGTTAATGTTATTTTAGGAAAATATTTAAGCTTAAAAATGCCGTTCAATCGACTGAAATAACTTAATTCAGGTCCATCAATGCTAATCGGAATAACTTTAGCAGCTGTTTTTGCCGCCACAAAAGCAGCACCATCATAAATTTTCATCAGTGAACCATGAACGCTAATTCTTCCTTCAGGAAAAATGACGATCGGACGCCCTTTTTCTATTTCTCTAACTAAAGTTCGAATAGCCATTGGGTTGGCAGGATCAAGCGGAACAACATCGGCATAGGGTTTTAATAATTTAATAAAGCGTGGTGTGCCGATAGATGAATAAACAGCAAAAAGCGGGGGCGAATAGGTAAAAAAAGAGCGAGTAGAATCCCGTCTAAAAAAGAGACATGAATAGGTGTTATTAAACATCGCTCATATTCTTTAAGTTTTATTTCACCAACCACAGTCACGCGAAAAAAAACTGAAATATTGCGCGCAATAATTTTATCAGCATATCTCTTTCCTTACTCCTTAATGTTATTGATCATTTTAGAGTACATCTTTCACCGAAGATGACTAACATGGCAAAATTGAGATCATACAAAGTATTTTTTATCGTTTTGCAAAAAATGGTCTATTTGGTAAACAATTTTTGTCGTCGGTAAGGCGGCATCAATAATGTAATCAGCGGTATCTAAATAGTAACCTTCTCTTTCATTCATTACTTCAGCTATCTCTTCTGCTAAGGGCTTACCTGTTAATGTTGGTCGTTGTGAAATTTCAGGATCAGCAGACAGACGCCTAATCAATACATCAGATGGAGCTTGTAAATAAATAATACAGCCATTTTTTTTCATAAAATCACGATTTTCTTTCAGTAAAATAATCCCTCCTCCCGTTGAGATCACTGAGTTTGGCTGTTGTATTGATCGCAACACGCTGGACTCCAAATCACGAAAGCAATCCCAACCATCTCGTTCAACTAACTCGGCAATACTTATTTTAGCATTTTGTTTAACTAACAAATCGGTATCAAAAAAATGACACATCCTAGATTCAGCTAACGTTTCTTCCTACTGTTGTCTTCCCTGCACCTCTTGGTCCAATAAGATAAAGCATATCAAGTCGTCCTAATCGATAATTTATTTAATTAGTTAGAATATATATATATGTCAGCTTACAAGCGAGATTTAAAATTTACAAAAGTAAAAATTCTAAATTTCCACGATTAAAATAAAGCAACACAACAACAGTGTGGCTCAAAAAATCGTGAAGTAATGACTCAAGAAAGTGTTAAATTATATCCATAACCAATCTATTTATAGGTTGTTAATGCATCTAATCCCATCGGACCTCTTGCATGCAGTTTTTGTGTGCTTACCGCAACCTCTGCACCTAAACCAAATTGTCCGCCATCTGTAAATCGCGTACTGGCATTAACATAAACCGCCGCAGAATCAACGCTCTGAACAAAATAATCAGCTTGTTGAATTGATTAGGTCAAAATAGCATCAGAATGGGCCGTTCCATAATCCCGAATGTGATTAATCGCAGCATCGATATCGTTGACGACTGTAACGTTAACATCAAGCGATAACCATTCATCACGGTAATTCTGCTACAACACTTCAACAACGCTTGCCGGGCTTGACTTTAAATAGGATATCGCATGCCGACTGGCATGTAGCGTCACATTTTGCTCAGCCAAAAGCGGTAGAAATGTAGCTGCAAAACTTTTATGAACTAATAACGTTTCCAATGAATTACATGCACTTGGACGCTGCACTTTAGCATTCACGATCAGTGGTAGTGCTTTGTTAAAATCAATATGCTGATAGACATAAATATGACAGACACCAATACCGCCAGTGAGCACTGGGATGGTTGATTGTTCACGGCATAGCTTATGTAAACCTGCACCACCACGCGGGATCAACATATCTACATAGCGATCCATTTTCAGCAATTGGGTTACTAATTTTCTGTCTGGATCATCAATAGATTGAACCGCTGCCTGTGGAATATCATTTTGTTGCAACGCTTGCTGAATAACTTTAACGATTGCTTGATTAGTCTGTGAGGCCTCTTTACCACCACGTAAAATTACCGCATTACCGGTTTTCAAACATAACGAGGCAACATCGATCGTTACATTCGGACGCGCTTCATAAATAACACCAATCACGCCCAGAGGAACACATCGACGTTGTATATTTAAGCCATTATCTAATAAGCCGCCATCGAGTATACATCCAACCGGATCAACTAATTGACATAGCTTTCTTACATCATTCGCAATAGCATCTAATCGCTCAACAGTTAGCAATAGTCTGTCTTGCATAGCTGCACTCATATGGCCAGCTTTTGCGGCTTCCATATCCTGAGCATTAGCAGCTAAAATTGCATCACTCTGTTGTTGCAGGCAATCAGCAATATCCATTAAGACATTATTTTTCTGTTTTGTATTTAACCCTGCCAGGTACCATGAAGCTTGTTTAGCCGCTTTGCCTATTTTTTCCAACATCATTTACTCACTATCATATCGTCGCGGTGAACAGCAACAGCACCATACTCATAACCCAAAATTCGATTAATTTCTTGCGAATGATATCCTGCGATTAGGCGTAAAGCATCGCCATTATAATGAGTCACCCCATGTGCTAAATCTTTGCCTAATAAATTAAGAATACGCACAACGTCGCCGCGCGAAAAATTACCACTAATTTTCTTTATTCCTTTTGGTAATAATGAGCTGCCTTTTTGCTGGATAGCCAAAGCAGCACCCTCATCGACAACAATTCCACCCGCCAGAGGCGCGCCAAAAATCCACCGTTTTCGGTTTTCCATCAGCGTTTTTAAGCGATGAAATTTTGTTCCTACTTGCACCTTCGAGCACATTTGCGATCACATTAGGCTTATCACCGGCGGCAATAATCACTTCAATTCCAGCTCGGCCAGCAGTAATTGCACCCGAAGTGACAATGATAATGTGGTGACCATTTTCATGCTGCTGTGCGCATTGTCGCACTAATTCAACAATACAATCCTGATCCAAACAACGCGATCCACCCGTTAATACACTTGTTCCTAATTTTATCACCAAAGTTTGGCTATTGTTCATCATGCTTCTGCCATTAACTCTCTATAACAATAAATATTTAGTCATCAGTTTTACCAAGTAAGAAGCGTTATGCCAACTTACATAACGCAATTTTAATGAAAAGTTAATTTTACAATAGTTGCCAACAATATAAGCTATATATTAATTGCAACCATTTTGGGGCAAGGGGTTAATGTTAATTCCAATGTATTAAGTGAATCACTTAAACGTTTGTGGAATTCTTGCAATGTCTCTTCAAGCGACTTGATAATATTTGATTTATTAATTTCGATATGCTGCCAATTACCCGCTTTATCAAACATACCTAATTTATAATGATATACAAATCCGTCAAGTTCTCGTCTTAATTCCAACCACCATCCCCAAAATTCACGCTTTTCTGGAGCAGTCTTTGCATTAACACAAATAGCAAGGCAGTCGAAAAAAAAGAGATCATCCTGACATTGAGATTCGCGGAGATAAGGTCCTAACCTGTCAAAATGCTTCAATAATTTACTTTTAGAATAATTTGAAGTTAAAGCCATAATAAGGATCTCCTTGTTGTTAAGCTACTTTTTTAGCAAATAAGGAAAAATAATCAAGTAATCACAACGATTATTCAATTTTGCTTTTCAGCCAACTCACTACTCTAGAAAGTGACTGATGAAAATTTTGATACAACGGCTTGGTTGGTAAAGTCAATAACTTACCGTCAATGGACGAACGTACGATAAGTTGTGCGTCTTCTTTAGGACTAAAAATATCATTTTGCCAGTTGACAGCCATAAACGGCACAGAACAGCGACGCCCTAATAATCCCTGTTTTTTTAGCGAATAACAACTTAGTTCTGAACGTAAAATAGCTTCATCTACCTGATAGAAACCTAATCGACTGGCAAAGAGATCAATATTCATTACCGGTATTTGATCCTGATATTTTTGTTCAGTAAGCAAGCTGTGGACGATGGGCCCTAAAACTGCAACACCTTTTAAGCGTTTGGGTTCTAAATAAGCTAAGCGAAGTGCACAATATTGGCACCAAAACGCAAACCAATTACACCTATTCGAGTATGATCGATCCATGGAATATTAGCTAATTGATTAAGTACCTGTTGATGCAGCGCGCTAGTATCCTGAGAAAGTTTATATTTAATAGGATAGCCAATTGATGGCATATCCAGGGTTAACATAGCAAAACCTTGCGGGGCCAGATAGTTGTTGAAAAGGCGGTAATAATCTAGTTGTAAACTATCTAATGTGCCACAAACTAAAATCGTGGGACACGGACCTTGGCTGGTATCCGGTAAATGTAAAAAACCAATCACCTCTTTTTTACCATCCGCTATTTTGAAAGAAATTGTTTTCAGTCGAAAATCGGTCAATTGCGCTGCATTTTCATAAGCTTTATTAGCTAATAACGGCGCTTGTTCGGCAAGATTATCACCTTTAAGATGAGGATATGCGGCAATACTATATAAATTAGTTGCCCGTAACCAAGCTTGGCGTGCTGCTATTTTTGTTGGCAATTCAAGTGCTTTTTTCTGCCAGCCCATTGTTGCCACGCCAAATCCATATTAGCCGGTTAAGCATACGATACCAACTAACATAACTCGTCCCTTCGAATGTTGAGCTATGCTTCAATAAATGCGTTTTAGGCACGCTATAAGTCACCAGAACAGAGGTCTCAGTTTGTTTCAATTTTGATTTAGGCTTAAACAGCTTTTCTGACAGATTTTTTTCACTCATATTGACTTTATTCAGTTAAAAACTTTAGCAATGAAAAAGGGATGCAATTAGCATCCCTATATCATATACTTTATTTCACGAATCAAAGCGAAATAAATAAAATAATTATTATTGTTCACAAAGCGGCTTAATAAAAACCTCTTTTTCCATATCCCAAGGTTGTTCTATCCAGTCATTTTGCGGTATATCAATAATATAATTATCAACTAATGGACGCCCAGCGGGTTTAGCAAAAATAGTCACAAAATAGCCTTTGGGATACATATCCCTGATAGCTTGCGCTGTCCCGCCAGTATCGACCAAATCGTCGACCACAATATAACCTTCACCATCACCGTCCACTCTCTTAATAACCTTAAGTTTTTTATGGCTATTATGGTCGTAACTTGAAATACAGACCGTATCAATATGGCGTAGACCCAATTCACGAGCAACAATAGCACTTGGAACAAGTCCTCCGCGGCTAACCGCAATAATGCCTTTCCATTGCTTGGCAGGTAGTAAGCATTGTGCCAAACTACGGGCATGCATTTGCAACATATCCCATGTTACGATGTATTTTTCACTCATAAAATTCTGAGCCCAACGGCTAGAGACAATTTTAGAAAAGCATATTAGTGGAAAAAATATTGCCCGAGATTATAGTGATTTGTAATAACAAAAACCAGAAATTAATTAATAATATCACAATTAACTAAAGGAATAGATGTTAGAAGGTGATATTCTGAATTAATAAAATAAATAATATTTACCAAGACTGCGGAATTAATTAGCAATCTTAATAATAAGGGTAGTAATAGGAGATAAAACGTGTCTGAACTTTCACAGCTTTCACCACAGCCGCTTTGGGATATTTTTGCACAAATTTGTGCAATTCCTCATCCATCTGGACATGAAGAAGCACTTGCTTCCTATATTATTCAATGGGCGGAGAGCAAAAAATTTAGCGTTGAACGCGATAAAGTCGGTAATATTCTTATTCGCAAACCGGCTACAGCCGGCTTGGAGAATCTTCGACCTGTCGTGCTTCAAGCCCATTTGGATATGGTGCCACAAAAAAACAGTGATACTCAGCACGATTTTACTCAGGATCCTATCCGTCCTTACGTAGATAATGAATGGGTGAAAGCGCAAGGTACCACATTAGGTGCAGATAATGGCATCGGTATGGCCTCTGCTTTAGCTGTACTGGATGATGAGCATGTTAAACATGGGCCAATAGAGGTTTTACTCACCATGACGGAAGAAACCGGCATGGTTGGTGCTTTTGGCATACAGCCAAATTGGCTACAAGCAGATATCCTGATCAATACCGATTCCGAAGAAGAAGGCGAAATCTACATGGGTTGTGCCGGCGGCGTTGATTTTACTACTACCTTTAAATTGGCAAGAGAAGCCATTCCAGCTAATCATATAATCTTCAAAATAACACTTAAAGGATTAACCGGTGGTCACTCGGGTGGTGATATTCATTTAGGATTAGCTAATGCGAATAAACTATTGGCGCGTTTTCTAGCTGGTCATGCCAGTGAATTACAATTAAAGCTCATTCATATTCAAGGGGGTAGCTTACGTAATGCGATCCCTCGTGAGAGTGAAGCAATTATTGCTGTGCCCATATCAGTAGCAGCTAATTTAGAAACCAGTAAAAATCACTATCTAGCGATGCTAAGATCTGAATTTGCCGCGCTTGAAAAAAACTTAGTCATTACCCTTGATGAGACAACAACAGAATTATTTGCGCTAACCGCAGATTGTCAATTTCGTTTATTACACTTTCTCAATGCTGCGCCTAACGGTGTTATTCGGATGAGTGACGACATCAAAGAGGTTGTTGAAACTTCACTCAATACCGGCGTTGTTAATATGGATGAAAAAAAGGCCGAAATTACTTTTTTAATTCGCTCATTAATTGAAACGGGCAAAGATTATGTTATTAACATGTTGACATCATTATCGATGCTTGCCGGTGCGGAATGTGAACATAAAGGCAGTTATCCTGGCTGGAAACCAAACCCGAAATCCCCGGTCATGGCACTTGTTAGCGATATCTATCAGCAACTATTTGGCAAAACACCTAAGATCATGGTGATCCATGCTGGTTTAGAATGTGGACTATTTAAAAAACCTTATCCTCAAATGGATATGGTTTCCATTGGGCCAACGATATATGGCGCCCACTCACCCGACGAGCGAGCTAACATTAAAAGTGTCGAGAAATACTGGCAACTGTTAACATCAGTACTTAAATCAATACCTGAAAAAGGTTAATAATTGTAGCAGGCTAAACTAGCCTGCTTTTCACCAGTTCAGTATTAACTGCTTTTCTATCTGTGGATTTTGTAAAGTGATATGTAGACCTACTAATCTAACACCGCGATCTGCTCGCCTCTGTTGCCAAATTTGCTGCGCTATTTGGATAAGATCACCTTTACTTAAAATCGGATAACTATGCTCTTGAGTCGTTAACTGAAAATCGGTAAATTTCATCTTAACGCCTTGACTTGCAATGCTAAGCTCCGGTTTAATTTTTGCTAATCGAGTCTCAAGTTCTGGATAAAGTCGTTCAATAATTTTCATACAGTCATCCCATTGATAAATATCCTTAGCAACAGTACGCTCTACCCCAACTGATTTAGGTAAACGCTCACTATTAATGCTACGTGGATCTACGCCATGACTAAGATCCCATAAAATTTGACCAAATTTACCTAATTCTTTCACTAATGTAATCAAATCAAATTGTTGAATATCGCCACAGGTCTCCAATCCCATTTTTGCAACCGCTGTGCCGTAACCTTACCAACACCAGGAATTTTTCTTAATGGTAATGGATAAATAAAATTGGCCACTTGATCAGGAGTAATAACATATTGCCCATTAGGTTTATTCATATCGGAAGCAATTTTAGCGAGAAATTTGACCGGTGCGATACCCGCTGATGCCGTAAGCGATAATTGATAGCTAATGCGCTGTCTAATCGCATTAGCTATCAAGGTTGCGGAACCGTGATAATGGGGACTATTTGTCACATCAAGATAAGCTTCATCTAAAGAAATAGGCTCAACCAATTGCGTAAAATCGAGCAGAATCTGCCGTATCTGCCATGATATTTCTTTATATAAAGACATGCGGCCAGGGATAATTCTCAATTGTGGGCAACGTTTAGGTGCTAAAGCTGTAGACATTACACTATGCACACCATAACGTCGAGCCATATAATTAGCTGTACAAATTACCCCACACCGATCCGCTCTACCGCCAATCGCTAGAGGAATATTGCGCAAAGAAGGATTGTCACGCATTTCTATAGCTGCATAAAAAATCCATATCAATATGGATAATTTTGTGCACAACCTTCTCCCAATAACACTGCTTAAATAAACAGTATAGTGATGATTTTATTAATCGTAAATAAAAAACTTTAAAGAAAATAACAACTCAATAATAGGATTATGACCATAAAATATTTTATTAAAATAATGTATTACTTTTTTAATATACTAAATAAATTTTGTTGCTAAAAAGAGCGGTAACCTGTTTGAGATAATTGATAAGGATTGCCTGCGGCATATTTTAATATACAATTTTTAGTATTAATACTAATTGTCAATAAAATTTCCCAACGCTCGGTATCAGGTTGCGAACTATCAGGTAAAAAACAAATTGGTGACTGCTCACCTTCGGGACCACACATTGCCGCAGCAGACTCTATAATGCCTTTATTTTTCATATCACTAGCGACTATTTTAAGATGCTCATAATGTTTATAAGTAGCATCATCAGTAGTGCGTTCCCCCGAAACTAATTCAGATGCCAGAAAATGATTAGTATGTAGTAACCAATCATTTTGTTGCGGATAAATGATCGCTGTCCGAAAATGGGCTTAACTCAATACTTACCGCTCTGCATCTTTCAGCACGATGGGAAAATATACTTAATACTGACGATGCACTCACTTGCGCAGAAAATGCTAAAGCGATGGCCTCTTCTATGGTTGTTGCTTCTTCTAATATTCGGCGAGCTACTGCATGTACAGGCACTCCACCAGAATCATTGTCGCTTATATGATGTAAGATATTAAAATGTAATCCTAATCCAGCGCTATTAACACCAATTTTACCTAACATGCCAAATTCGGTAAAAAGCTTAAATCGCATTCCTTTTTTATTCTGCAATTCAGTCAGTAATCCGCAAGGTGCTAAAACGTCATGCCAATCCCAAGTTTGTATAGTTTGTGGCATATTAGTATCAGGAGCTGCATAAATTGCGATAGAGCATTCACCTAAATATGACGTTGCTTTGGTTGATAAAATTTCAGTTCGTGCATTGAGACTTGCCAAATACCAAACGGGAAGATCTGCGCCAAGAGCCGTTGCTTCAATTTCACTTGCCAAATCTGGACACCAATACTCCAAGGCAGATAAGCTATTCTCGCCAATTTTTCTGACCTGATTGATAGTTATGCCAATACGAGAAAAAAATCTAAATATAGCATTACAATCTGTTTTATTTGTGTTGCCCAACATTCTCCAATCTGTTTCCCACGACAAAAAGGATCCTTTTCTGTCTTATTAAAGGTATAAATTTTCATAATTAACAGCCTTATTTAATTAATAATACAAAATAAATAATAATATTTACTATTATTTATTTAATTTAACTAATTCAACAATACTATTTTTCTATAATATACAACCCAATAAGTCCATCTAATACACTATAACTCTAATATCCTATTTTATATTAAGCTATAGACATTATCATTATTAAATCATTTTAAATTAAAAATAACAGATGATAAAATATATTTATTTTAATTATTTCCTCTATTATATTAAGGAATAATTTATCATGATAAAACTTTAATAATGTCACAAATGGAAATAATAAAATCCTTTTAATACAATAATATATAAAAAATTATATTAAAAGTTAAGATATATTAATATAATCTAATTGTAAAATAAAGATTGGACAGTTTATCTTTACTATTTTTTAAATAATATATAGTATTTAAATTTCATCTGATGGAATAAAAATTTACTATTAGAAGCATAAAAATACTTTTAAAAAATATGTTATTTTCATTTAAGAATATAAAAATTATCTGACAAGAAAATATTATTTAAGATTTAATTATAATTAAGAAATAAATAGTTTTATAACTAATATAACGTGAAGTTATATCATTAAATTTACGATAAAAAATAATAAAAATCTGCTATATTAATTTATATTTAATCTTCTACTTTAATAATAAAATTAATTTATAATATTTTTCATACACACAACTTATGGAGAAAATAATGCATAAAAATATGACAGCTGTACTGCTTTTGCTCTGTTCAGTTACTGCCTTAGCAAATTCACCGAAAATCGTTGCGCATCGTGGAGGAACTGCCGATGCGCCAGAAAATACCATTTCTGCCATTGCTCAGGCATTGAAAAACGGCGACGATAAAATATGGATCACCTTACAACTCTCCAGTGATAAAGTCCCCGTATTATATCGTCCATCTGATTTAAATACATTAACCAATAGAAGTGGCCCGGTTTCCTCTTACTCTGCGCAGCAGCTTATAAAGGCTGATGCCTGCTACCGTTTCGGTTCCCGTCATAACCATCTTTATTGTAATAAAGGAATAGTCATTCCGACCTTGAAGCAAGTACTGCAACAGTTTCCAGCGACCGATTTCTATATCGATCTAAAATCTCCCGATGCCGATCCTTACGAACAAGCAAAAGCAATTGAAAAAGTGTTAAAAGAAGAAAAAGCTTTTCGACGTACTCGCTTTTATTCCACCAACCAAGCTTTCTTGAATGCTTTATCTGATCATGTACAACGTTTTGAAAGTCGTGATGAAACGCGTGATATTCTGGCAAATATTACCATGAATCATCATTGTTTGATTGATAAAAAAGTTAATACTCAGCGCTGGTATGGACTGGAACTGCGACATAAAGTAGAAATTGTGGAAAATATACTCTTGGTGAAGCTCGATCATCCTCAGATTTAGTTTGGGTTCATGAAGCAATGAAATGTTTCCGCGCCAGCGGTGGTGCACATATCGTTTTATTTGGCATAAAAGATGAAGCTCATTATAAACTGGCTAAAGAGCTAGGTGCAGATGAAGTTATGGTCGATTCACCTAAATATTTTAAAGATATAAGATAATAAAAAAATCAAAATATTAATAATCTCGTTATTACTATTAATAACGAGATTTTTTATTAAATAATACGGTTGTTAATCTGCTGATGCTTTTGACGCTTTTCCATTGCTATACGTTTCTTGCGAAGCTCACATCGCTGCGGGCGATCACAAACTTTTTCAATGCCTATATTACTTAATCCAACACAACTTCCTTGAAGTTGCTTGCGTTTAATAATATAGCCAAGTGACATAGTAATAAAAGCAAGCAGGAAAAAAACCAAAGTAGCGATAAATATTTTTAACATAATAACTCCGCTACATTTTTTTTATTAAATAAGGTTTAAATGCTGAACTATAACGTTCTTCGAAACCTTTATTAGTCGTAACGACCATGAAAACCGGTAAATTTAAACGTTCAGCTAACTCCATTCCTTTTTCAGCCCCCAACACATTTAGGCCAGTAGATAAACCATCTGCCACCATGCAAGTCGGGGCGATAACAGTAATAGAAATCAAATTATGAATAATAGGTCTACCGGTCTTCAGATCAATCGTATGTGAATAATAAACTCCATCTTGTTCAAAATAATTACGATAGTCACCAGAGGTAGCAACTGACATATTTCCAGGCTCAATAATTTCTTGTACCGACTGTTCTAGCTCTTTATCCGAAGGTTTTTCAATCGCAATACGCCACGCTACACCTTTACCGTTATGGCCTTTGGTGCGGACTTCACCACCAATGTCGACCATATAATTATCAATATTTTGTGACTCTAAATATTCTGCTATAACATCAACGCCGTAACCCTTAGCGATAGCTGACAAATCTATATAGAGCTGAGGTATTTTTTTTATCAGGCTATTACCTCTAATCGCAAGTTTATCAATACCAATCCATTGCCGGCGCAACTGCAGCGTCTCTTCCGGTGGTGCTTTGGTTATCCTTCCTTCCGGGCCAAATCCCCATAAATTAACTAATGGTCCGATAGTAATATCGAGCGCACCATTGGTTAATTTATTAATATGAATCGCTTCTTTAATCACTGTCATCATGGCTAACGAAACAGGAAATGGCGTATTTACATGTTGAAATTGATTAAATTGGCTTAATTCAGATTTAGGGCGGTAAGTTGACATTTGATTGTTAACTTCTTCTAAACGGCTATCAATATCGTCACGCAATGTTTCCCAAAAAGGATGAGATGATTCACTAACATACTTAAAAACATAGTAAGTTCCCATCGTTTGCCCTTGAATACTCTTTTGCTCTGTCTCAAAACAACCACAAAGCATGAAAATAGTAGATAAGGCAATAATCCAATTGAATAATTTATTTTTTAGCATAAAATTTTTTAAGCATATTAAGTCCATGATGACAAAAAAAGTTAAAATACCGGAAACAATCAACCACCAAAATCATCTAATAAAATATTTTCATCTTCAATACCTAAATCTTTAAGCATCTTAATAACTGCGGCGTTCATCACAGGAGGACCACACATATAAAACTCACAATCCTCTGGCGCTGGGTGATCTTTCAAATAGTTTTCATATAAAACATTATGAATAAAGCCAGTATACCCCTTGCCAGTTATCTTCAGGTATTGCATCTGATAGCGCAACATGCCAGGTAAAATTTTCATTATCAGCAGCCAATTGATCAAAATCTTCAACATAAAATAATTCACGTTTTGAACGAGCCCCATACCAAAAACTGATTTTTCGTTTAGATTTTAAACGCTTTAATTGATCAAAAATATGTGACCGCATTGGTGCCATACCCGCACCACCACCAATAAAAATCATTTCCGCATTGGTTTCTTTAGCAAAAAACTCACCAAATGGCCCAGAAATAGTGACTTTGTTGCCTGGTTTTAATGACCAAATGTATGAAGACATAATACCCGGAGGTAAATCGGCAGCTTTCGGCGGAGGTGTTGCTATCCTGACATTTAACATAATTATCCCATGCTCTTCTGGATAATTTGCCATCGCATAAGCTCTTACTGTCTGCTGTTTTACTTCAGAGAAATAGCGAAATAAATTCAATTTATCCCAATCTTCACGATATTCATCAGGTACATAAAAATCAGCATAAGAAGCTCTATGTGGAGGACATTCGATCTGAATAAAGCCACCTGCCCGAAATGGGACAACTTCTCTTGCTGGAATTTTCAATTTTAATTCTTTAATGAAAGTCGATTTATTTTCATTCGAAATAACTTCACATTCCCATTTTTTTACACCAAAAATTTCCTCAGGTAATTCGATTTCCAGATCCTATTTTACATTAACCTGGCAAGCCAAACGACATCCAGCTCTAGCTTCACGCTTATTAATATGAGCAAGTTCAGTAGGCAGGGTAACCGCCACCATGCTTGATTGTCACCCGACATTGGCCACAAGAACCTCCACCACCACAGGCAGATGAAACAAAAATTCCCTGATTGGACAACATATTTAATAGCTTGTCACCTGCTGGCGCAGCAAAACTCTTTTCAGGGTCACCATTAACTTCAATTTTTACATCCCCTGTGTTTACTAACTTAGATTTGACAAATAAAATCATTGCCGTTAGAATTAACAAAATTAGGGTAAACATTACTACACCAAAAATAATAATATCCATGAATTATATTCACCCTTATAACTGTACACCGGAAAAAGACATAAAACCCAATGCCATCAAACCAGTAGTGACAAAGGTGATCCCTAAACCTTTTAAACCCGATGGGGTATCTGGATATTTCATTTTCTCACGAATAGATGCCAATAAAACAATGGCCGGCATCCATCCCAATCCTGAACCAAATCCATAAACAATAGATTCACTAAAATTATATTCGCGCTGAGCCATAAACGAGACACCACCAAAAATCGCACAATTAACGGTTATTAGTGGTAGAAAAATACCTAATGCGTTATAAAGGGCGGGAAAATAACGATCCAAAATCATTTCTAGAATTTGTACTAATGCGGCAATTACACAGATAAAAATAATGAAGTTTAAAAAACTTAAATCAACGCCTTCTATCAGGGCACCATCACGTAGAATGAAATTATAAACTAAATTATTCGCAGGTACTGAAATACCCAGAACAACAGTAACTGCAATTCCTAATCCAAAGGCTGTTTTGACATTTTTAGAAACCGCCAAAAATGTACACATCCCCAGAAAAAAGGCAAGAGCCATGTTTTCAATAAACACAGCTCGAACAAACAAGCTGATATAATGTTCCATTGCGTCAGTTACTCCTTTTCAACCTGTGAAGGTTTCAATGTGCGCAGTCCCCAAATCAACATACCTATGATGAAAAACGCGCTTGGTGCAAGCAGGAACAAGCCATTTGGCTGATACCAACCACCATTCTGAACCGATTGCAGAATAGTAATACCGAATAGTTTACCTGAACCAAATAGTTCTCTTAGAAAACCAACTAAAATTAAAATAGCACCATATCCCAAACCATTACCAATACCATCCATAAAACTTTCAATTGGTGGTGATTTCATTGCATAAGCTTCAGCACGTCCCATGACGATACAATTAGTAATAATTAAACCGACAAACACTGAAAGTTGCTTAGAAACTTCATAAGCGTAAGTCGCGCAGGATTTGATCTACAACGATAACTAAAGAAGCTATGATTGTAATTTGAGCAATAATTCGCACACTATTAGGAATATAATGACGGATCAATGAGATAAAAAAACTAGAAAAACCAGTGACTAAAGTCACAGCAATGGCCATCACCAGGGCGGTTTCTAATTTAGTCGTTACCGCCAAAGCCGAACAAACACCTAGAACTTGCAATGCAATAGGATTGTTATCCAATAAAGGTCCAATTAGCACGCGTTTAATCTCTTTACTATCAGCCATGATTTAACTCTCCTTTGCGTACTTTATTCAGGAATGGGCCAAAACCATTATTACCCAACCAGAAATCAAACATATTCTGGATACCGTTTGATGTCAGTGTTGCCCCTGATAGGCCATCGATACTAGAGGGACCATCTAATGCTCCACCACGCACAATTTTTATCGCCAGTTTCCCTTGTTGATTATAAAGTTTTTTACCAATCCATTGGGCGCGCCATTGTAAATTATCTACCTCTCTACCTAGACCTGGCGTTTCACCATGAGAATAATAAGTTATACCTCGTGATGTCGTTCCATCCATATCAACAGCGATAAAAGCATACATTACCGACCATAAACCAGAACTATAAACCGGTAATACCAGTGCGATGGTTTTTCCATTATCATCGTTGACTAAATAAATTTCTGCCGAGTTGGCTCTATAACGGATCTTAGCAACATTCTGTTCAGGAGATAATGCAATTCGGGTTTCATCATTACGTAGCTGACTGTTAAGATCGAAGTTGCCATTACTATTTGATATTTCAGTTGTGTTGAAATCCAAAATCTTAGCGCTAATACGAGTATTATAAAGAGATTGTATCTCTTCAGCTGACATTTTTGGTTTGAGTAAACCAGCAACATCAAGAATATTACGTTGCTTATCTAATAATTTTTGCGCTTGCTGTTTAGATTTCAAACCTACCGCTGCACCAGATACAACTACTGAACACACTAAACACAGAATAAATACCACAAGAAATGTTCTGCCGATGCTATCTTTTGGATTTTTTATTTTATTGTTAGCCACGAGCTTTTCTCCGTTTAATATTTGCCTGAACTACCAGATAATCAAACAGAGGCGCAAATAAGTTAGCAAACAAAATTGCCAACATCATCCCTTCCGGATAAGCAGGATTAATAACTCTGATGAGAACACACATTACACCGACAACGATACGCCATGAAGCTATTCGGCAAAAAATAATCAACGCTCCACCGATTAAGATCATTAATGTTGAAACTTCACCAATTGAGCCTGGAATATTGACCAAAAAAGCATCCATCCAGGTAACAGGCTTATGTGTCAAATTATTTATTAGTGCATGATCTCCGCCCCTAGCCCATTGAGATAATGGCGTAGCGCCAGAGTAACCATCTGTCGCAGTCCAAACTAAATCACCTGAAATTTGAGCTGGATAAGCAAAAAATAGAAATGCACGCCCAGCTAATGCTGGATTGAAAAAATTACGCCCAGTACCGCCAAAAATTTCTTTCGCCACAACAATACCAAACGTAATACCTAATGCCGCCTGCCAAAACGGTATAGTAGGCGGCCAATAAGGGCAAACAGAATAGAAGAGACAAAAAAGCCTTCGTTGATTTCATGACCACGGAACAGCGAAAATAATACCTCCCAAAAACCACCAACCAAAAAAACAACCATATAGATAGGTAAAAAATATACTGACCCAAGAAATATTTTACTTACCCAGCCTGCCACTGGAGTTAATGAAGCGCCCAAAAATTGAGCGACTCTATCGTGCCAATCAGAAACAAGGATCTTTTGCAACTCAGCTTCACTATGTAATTGATAAAGAGCTGGGATCGCTTGTGCGCCGCATTATACATGCCCCAAAACATGGCTGGAAAAACCGACAGCCAGACTAAAATCATCATTCGTTTTAGGTCAATACTATCACGAACATGGGAACTCCCATGTGTGATGGTTCCCGGAGTATAAAAAATAGTTGCCACAGCTTCATAGAGCACATAGTATTTTTCTAGTTTTCCACCGTGTTCAAAATGACGTTCATACTTTTCAAATAAATTTTTTAAGCCCATGTAGTTAACCTTCTTGCTCAATTCTGGCCAATACCTCACGTAGTACAGGACCATACTCATATTTGGCTGGGCATACATAGGTGCACAGCTCGAAATCTTCTTCATCCAGTTCCAAACAACCAAGTTGCTGTGAGCTGGCTAAATCACCAACAAGCAGATCTCGTAATAAATAAGCAATCATAATGTCAAGTGGCATAATACGTTCATAATTACCAATAGGAACCATAGAATGTTCACTACCATTGGTCGTCGTGGTGAAATTAAACTGTTTATTTTTCAGGAAATGGCCAAGTGTTGTACGGGTGATAGTAAACTTATTTATTCCAGGCGCAATTCAGCCAAATAACTCTTTTTCACGTCCTTCACTCAATACCGAAACTTGATTATGGAATCTTCCCAAATAACCCCGAGTATCATCACATTTATTGCCCCACAAGATTGACCCTGAAATAATCCTATTTTCGCCTATTTTTAGTTCACCATCAATTAACTCATAGAGATCAGCGCCTAAACAAGTACGAACTAAACGTGGCTTTTTAACTTGAGGCCCAGCAAGTGAGATAACGCGATCCGAATAAAGATGACCCGTTGTAAAAAGTTTACCAATCGCAATCACATCTTGATAATTTAAATGCCAAACAGTTTTCTCTATACTTACCGGCTCTAGAAAATGGATATGGGTACCGACTAACCCTGCAGGATGTGGTCCAATAAATTGCTTATAAATAATTTTTTCATTATCAGTTAATTTGGGCTAGTACCTGGCACTGGAGTATGGCTAAAAGGACGCGTTCGCAATGCTGTCCACAAACCTGACTGAAGTAAGTTAGCTTCTACTTGTTGATACGTTAATGTATCGATTTGATTATTATCATAGCGGTTAAATACGATTTGCTCATCGCCATTAATTTCAATAACAATAGATTGAAGAACTCGGCGTTCACCTCGATTGATTTTTATGATAGCGCCACAAGCCGGGCTGGTGAAAAATACGCCTGGATTTTTCTTATCTTCGAAAAGAATTTGCCCCTTTTTAACTTGCTCACCTTCCTTCACCAACATTGAAGGACGCATCCCTATATACTCTTCACCCAATACTGCTACATGATGAATAACAGGGCCATCCTCTACTACTTGAGCGGGCACTCCTGCAATCGGGAGGTCGAGTCCTTTTTTAATTTTAATCATAAGAATTGCACAAATTTATCAGTTAAACCCTAAGCTAACGGTTTCAAATGAAATCAGATAGCAACCAATAATCAAAAGGCTGTTGAATAATTGAAACAAGCCAGCTAATGAATATCCACTAATTAATTACAATTTACCTATTATTTTAACGCAGATGATTTTATCAGTTCCCTCACTTTCTGTCTGATAGAACAAGTGATTTAGTTCAAGCAAATAAGAATAAATTTTTTAATATATTGAGAACACTTCGCAAAAAGCGATCATTTAAATCATTTTTTTCGAAGAATGTCAGAATTTTTGGCAAAATAAGCCAAAAATGACAGGAGACAAAATTATTAATTTTTAATATAAAAAACTACAATACAAATATATGATTAATATTTGTGTATTTTTTTGTACAATACATCACTTTTGTATGGAAGCTTATGAAACTCTCTTTTTTTTATTAGCATAGGGATCTTTTCCCTGTCATTTTTTATCAATGATAGCTACTCAGCGACAAAGCTATATTACCCATTAGATAGCAGTAATAACGGCAAAAAATATTTAAATAATTCAATATTTATTCAAATTTTCAAAGAAGAAAGAGTGCTAGAACTCTATACTAAAAATGAAAAAGGCTTATTTTCACTATTTAAAAGTTATCCAATCTGTAATTTCTCTGGTGGATTAGGACCTAAGAAAAGACAAGGTGACTTAAAGAGTCCAGAAGGGTTTTATCGCATCACACGCTCACAATCAAAACCTGATAGCAAATATTATCGCGCTTTTATTTAGGTTTTCCCAATAAATACGACCAGACTCATAGCTATACTAGCGCTTATTTGATGGTACATGGTGGCTGTAAATCAATTGGCTGCTACGCGATGACTGATCGCTATATAAATGAAATCTATCGTTATGTGGAAAATGCATTACAAAATGGTCAATATATATCCATTTAAAATGACTTCTAACAATATGAATCGCCATCGTAATTCTTCACGTTACTATACCTTCTGGCGACAACTGCAACCCGCGTATGAATATTTTACTAAAACAAATCAATTGCCAGTAATTAATATTCAGCAAAGACAATACTTAGTAAACAAATTTCCTAACCATCAATCATCGCCAGCTACAGCAGATGAAAGGCTACAATATGCGCTTACCAAAATGGAATAAAACAAAACTTCCCGGCTGAATTCGGTGCCAATTCTCATTACCAGTTAAAGGCTTGGTGGCAATCACTGAGACTATATCAGTTGTTTGTGTATGTTGCTGAAAATTGATTTCAATATCATTATCAAGCAATTTTACCTTACCAAAAGGTGCTTTGCGGGTAAGCCAATGCAAATCAGTTGAGCAATAGGCCATCATATATTGTCCATCTGAAATCAACATATTAAGTACCCCCATCAATTTTAATTGATCAGCCAGTTTGGCAATAAACCGATATACAGTTAACCAGTTTGTCGGTTTTTTAGGGTATTTTTCTGTCAATTGATATAAAATCCAACAAAATACCCACTCACTATCCGTCTTTCCAATTGGCCGATAGTGCCCTACTGGTAATTTTTTATAACCCTCAAGTTGGCCGTTGTGTGCATAAGTCCAATTTCTGCCCCACAGTTCCCTGGTAAAAGGATGGGTATTTTCTAATAACACATCGCCCCGATTCGCCTGGCGAATATACGCAATAACTGCCTCTGATTTAATCGGGTACTCTTGCACAAAGCCTGCAACAGGCGATTGATAACATGGCTTGGGTTCTTTAAACGTTCGGCAACCTCGACCTTCATAAAAAGTGATCCCCCAACCATCTTTGTGTGGCCCAGTCTGACCTCCTCGCGGGATAAGACCATTTAAACTAAAATTAATATCTGTCCGGGACACTAGCACTCATACCAAGCAATTCACACATAATGCCTCCTTTATGTATGCCAGAATGAAATTTGCAAATCTAAGCATAATCAAGCTAACTAATCACATTTCTACCCGACAATATTACCTAGCAATATTATTTCACCATTTCTTTTTCTATTAGCTGAATTAAGATATGGATCACTTTAATATGAATTTCTTGGATCCGATCGGCATAACCAAAATGAGGTACTCTGATCTCAATATCAGCGGTTCCTGCCATTTTTCCGCCCTCTTTACCTGTCAATGTGATCACTTGCATCTTTTTAGCACGTGCAGCAGCGATTGCCTTGATGATATTGCCAGAATTACCTGATGTTGAGAGTGCAAATAATATATCCCCTTCTTTACCGACAGCCTCTATATAACGGGAAAAAACGTAGTCATAACCAAAATCATTACCAACGCAAGAGAGATGACTAACATCAGAAATCGCAATTGCTGGATAACCTGGACGATTTTCACGATAACGTCCGGTTAATTCTTCTGCAAAATGCATAGCATCACAATGCGAGCCTCCATTACCACAAGATAATACTTTTCCTCCCGCTTTAAAGGCATTTGACAACATAATCGCGGCTTGTTCAATCGCTTCGATATTTTCTCTGTTATTAAGAAAATTGTTCAATGTCACCTCCGCTTCTTTTAATTCAGCACAAATAAGCTTCTGATACATCATTTTTACTCCTAATAAAATATTATTTTCTCAACAATCCCAGAGTAACAGATTAAACTTTATGAAAGAAGTATCAATACTACTTATCACAACCAAGTTAAGCTCAATAAATAATTTGTGAACTTCATTGTAATTAATATGTAAAAATATTGATAAATAAAATTACATAGATTAAAGATAAGAAAAACACAGATATGACCTCCGATGACTCAGCTTAATCATAATCAGGGAGTACCATTATGGCTCTACTCACTATTTTTCTATTTATTGGTTTAATCGGAATTCTTTGCTATCACAAAGCAAATCTACTATTTAGTAGCTTACTTATACTTGCTTATTGTTTAATTATGGCTAGTGCTGATTTATGGTATTTTTTGGACGTTATTGCTCGCAGCGGCGGTATTATTTCCATTAGTCTATCTCCCAGTACGTCGCTCATTCATTTCTAGCAAAGTCTTACAAATTTTTCAGAAAATTATCCCTTGCATGTTAAAAACCGAGAAAGAAGCCATCGAAGCGGGCACAACCTGGTGGGAAAGTGATCTGTTTCAAGGTATGCCTGATTGGGATAAATTACATAATTATCCAAAACCGCAATTAACAACTGAAGAACAAGCGTTTCTCAATGGCCCAGTTGTAGAAGCATGCCGTATGGCTAATGACTTTCAAATTAGCCATGAACTAGCCGATCTACCTACTGAATTATGGCAACATTTAAAACAACAACGTTTTTTCGCTATGATCATCAAAAAAGAGTATGGTGGCCTCGAATTTTCTGCCTATGCTCAAGCGCTAGTGTTACAAAATTGGACGGAGTTTCCAACATATTAGCCATTGCTGTAGGTGTGCCTAACTCATTAGGCCCAGGAGAACTTTTACAACATTATGGCACCGATGAACAAAAACAGCATTATCTTCCTAGACTTGCTAGCGGTGAAGAGATCCCCTGTTTTACTTTAACAAGCGCTGAAGCCGGTTCTGATGCAGGAGCTATCCCTGACACTGGTGTTGTCTGTATGGGCGAATGGGAAAACCAACAGATATTAGGTATGCGTTTAAATTGGAATAAACGTTATATTACATTAGCGCCGATTGCTACGGTATTAGGGCTAGCATTTAAACTTTATGATCCAGAACATTTACTTGGCGATATAACCGATCTCGGCATTACCTGCGCACTAATCCCAACCAATGTTGCAGGAGTAGAAATTGGCCATCGCCATTTTCCTTTGAATATCCCTTTCCAAAATGGCCCTACGCGCGGTAAAGATATTTTTGTGCCGATTGATTATATTATCGGTGGTACCAAAATGGCCGGCCAAGGCTGGCGTATGTTAATGGAATGCTTTCTATTGGTCGTGGCATCACGCTTCCATCTAACTCCACGGGTGGCTTAAAAAGTGTCGCGCTGGCAATCGGTGCATACGCCTATATTCGCCGTCAATTCAAAGTACCTATTGGAAAAATGGAATTTATTGAAGAACCTTTAGCACGGATCGCTGCTAATGCTTATTTAATGGATGCCGCTTCAACGTTAATTACGACGGCAATTATATCTGGCGAAAAACCAGCAGTCCTCTCTGCAATTGTGAAATATCACTGTACCCATCGAGGCCAAAGAGCCATTATTGATACGATGGATATTGCTGGTGGTATTGATGCGATGGATATTGCTGGTGGTAAAGGAATTTGTCTAGGTCCCTCAAATTTTCTTGCTCGCTTTTATCAAGGAGCTCCTATTGCTATCACCGTTGAAGGTGCCAATATTTTAACACGCAGTATGATGATTTTTGGTCAAGGGGCTATTCGCTGTCATCCTTATATTTTGCATGAAATAGCCGCAACACAAAATAACGATATTATTGCCTTTGATAAATTACTCTTTAGCCATTTAAGTCATACAATAAGTAACCTATTGCGCAGTTTCTACTTGGGTATAACAAACGGCAGAACAAGCAAAGCACCAACAAAAGATAATACTCGCCGCTTCTATCAGCAATTAAATCGCCAAAGTGCTAATCTTGCCTTACTTACTGATATTTCTATGGCGTATTAGGTGGCGGGTTAAAACCCCGTGAGCGGATTTCTGCCCGTTTAGGCGATATTTTAAGCCACCTCTATTTAGCATCCGCCACACTAAAACGTTTTGAAGATGATGGCCGCCCAGCAATGGATTTACCTATTGTTGAATGAGTATAAAAGATTGTCTATTTCAATCAGAAAAAGCCATGCAAGCACTGCTACGAAACTTTCCCAATCGTCTGGTTGCTATGTTAAGCCGTATTATCATTTTTCCATTGGGTTATCGTTATGCGCCACCTAACGATCAACTTGATCATAAACTAGCAAAAATTATGATGACACCCTAAGAAACACGTGAGCGTATTGGTCGCGGTCAATATATGACGCCAAGTGAGCATAACCCTCATGGCATAATTAATGCCGCATTATCAGATATTATTGCCGCCGAGCCAATTTTTGAACGTTTGACCAGTCAAGCTAGCCATAAACCACACTTTATCAATTTAGATAAACTTGCCGAACAAGCACTCGCCGATGGTAAAATTAGCCAACAAGAAGCTGACATTTTACGTAAAGCAGAAGCCAGCCGTTTAAGATCGATCAATGTTGATGAATTTGAATATGATGCACTGGCCGTAGCGAGTAAAATCTGACAAACAGAAAAATAGTTCCCCATTAGATAAAGAACAAGCGGCATAATTGTAGAACTTGCAGGGGGCTTTAAGCTCCCTAAGCACTACTTATCAAACACGTTTCTAATGCCAACAATTCTGCCAATGTTTGACGCCGACGAATTAATTTTACCTCACCATTTAAATACATTACCTCAGCGATTAACGGTCGACTATTATAATTAGAAGACATTGAAGCACCATAAGCACCATAAGCACCATAAGCACCATAAGCACCATAAGCACCATAAGCACCATAAGCACCAGTATCATGAAAGACTAAATAATCTCACACATAAATTTCAGGTAATAAACGAGGAACAACAGCGCCGGTATTTGTCTGGGTAAAAACATCACCAAACTCACATAAAGGACCAGCTACTAGTGTTTCACGTAAATTTCCGTCAGTAAGATCTCGATTATCCGCTGGCAAGACAGAAATATGATGATAACAACCATACATAGCAGGACGCATTAGATCATTAAAACCACTATCAACTAATACATAATGATTTTTGCCCATTCTTTTTATTGCTCTTACTTCAGTTAAAAGCACGCCAGATTCTGCTACCAAGTAACGACCAGGCTCAATTTCTAATGTGATATGATGCCCCAAATGAGCTGAAATACGTTCATGAGCATCATGCCACAAAGCAAAATAATGGTTAATATCAATTCGCTCTTCAGCTAAATTATCAGGGATCGACAATCCCCCTCCAGCTGAAATTGCTTATATATCACAGCCACTTAAGATGACCTGCTCTACCATTGCCTCACAGACTTTAGCCAAGTGGCAATAATCAACCCCAGAACCAATATGCATATGTATACCGACCAGCGTTAACTGATATTGATTAATTTTTTCAATCGCTAATGGCAGATCACTAAACCAGATACCATGCTTACTATTTTCTCCACCGGTGTTGGTTTTTTGGTTATGACCATGGCCAAATCCTGGATTGATACGTAACCAAATAGGATGATGTCCTTTGGCTTTTCCCAATTGAACGAGCATGTCAATAGAGCCGACATTAACAGGAATATCTAACTCTATTACACGCTCAATAGTTTGCTTTTCAATGACATCTGCGGTGAATACAATTTCGGCTTGTTCTCTACCTGGGCGAAAACCTACAACTAACGCCCTTTCGATTTCGCCTAATGATACAGCATCAACTTTCACGACTTGTTGACGAATCAAACGTAAAATATGAATATTGGAGCACTCTTTTTGTGCAAAACGGATCACATCGAACGCAGCTAACTGCTTAATCGCCTGTGTAATGACTTCACTATCATAGATCCAAATAGGAGTCCCGAATTGAGCGGACAGTTTAATCAATTGTTCTGCCGTCAAATATCGACTTATGGTGGTTGCAAACGTTGTCATTGATAACCTTAATTTATTTTTTCATTTTTTTATTATTAATAGAGAAAATAAGGATTAAAAATATCTATTTAGCTATAGTCTATTCATATAGGATATAGATAAGAGCAGCGAGTTATGTAAATGAAAACTTTTTCCTGGCGTCATATAGAAATTTTTCGCGCGGTCATGACCACCAAAAACCTACCGATGCAGCACAATTAGTTAGAACATCTCAGCCTACCGTCAGCCGTGAAATTAGTCGTCTAGAAAGTCTGTTACGATTTAAGTTATTTGACAGGATCAAAGGACGGCTATTGCCAACGGCTTAGGGATTAAGGTTATTCGCAGAAGTCGAACGTTCTTATTATGGATTAGAAAGGATCTATAATATGGCGGAAATTATCAGACAATTTAGAGACACGCAACTTTCAGTTGCCTGTTTACCGGTATTTAGTCAGTCGTTATTACCTAAAGCCTGTAAGCGGTTTCTACTCAATTACCCTGAAGTTAACTTTACCATTACCTCCCAAGAGTCACCTATATTAGAGGAATGGCTTTCGGCACAACATTATCATATCGGTTTGACAGAACATCGGCAAATACCCACCGGCACCTATGGTGATATTTTAACTAGCCTAAATGAAGTCGTTGTGTTACCTCGTATGCACCCACTGAGTAAAAAAATATTTAACCGCTAGAGACTTTAATAATGTTGCTTTTATTAGTCTTTCAATAACGGATAGTTATCGACAAGCCATTGATACATTTTTGCAGAACAACATATTAGCCGACGAATGATAATGGAAGTCCATAATGCTTCCTCTGTTTGTGCTATGGTAAGGGAAGGATTAGGTATATCAATCGTCAACCCATTTACCGTTATCGATTTTTTACAACATGATCCTGATAGCCTTTGCATCAGACCTTTTATTAAACCCATTCCTTTCACTGTCAATTTAATTAAACCAATGCATCGGCCTTCTTCTGAACTTACCGAACGATTTATTCAATGCCTAAAAATTACGATTAAAGAATTTGAAACTCAGTTACTGACTGCCTTTCATTATTGATTATTTTTAATCTGACCCATTAACCAACTTAAGTTTATGGAATTCAGTAATAATCTTAATATTACTAACTTATTTTTAATTAACACAATGATAATTAAACATAATTAGATTATTTTTTGATTATTTAATAATCTGTCATGCTGAGACAATAGGATGGTTTTCTTGGTTAACTGTTTTATTGATAAATTGTCGATCCACAGTAATACTCTTTTATAAATGGGCGAAATTTGCCAAACTAGCGACTAAAATACTATTTGCTGGATAATTGTAAACATTAATGGTTATTAGAGACAAACTAAATTTTTATGCCACCAAATTACTGGGGCAATAAAGGTAAGAAATCTGGTGAAATGGTGTTGCTATCCAGTGTGGATACTCATTTTTTGCCACACTTTACTGTCAATTGTATTATTTTTCTTCCAATTTTTACTATTTGCTATAAGTGATTAAACATTCAGTATTAAGGAAAACATTATGAAAGTTGTTTCCATCATTACAATGGCTACTCTCTTTACTTTCAGCGCATTAGTTCAAGCCACTAATTTGAAAATGTCAGTCTACAATCCAGGTGAAAAAAGTATTTTTGCCGTCTCTTCTGAAATTATTAGTGGTGATCACCAAGCAATCCTTATTGATGCACAATTTCAAAAAAATGATGCGGAAGAATTAGTTAATCGTATAAAAAACAAATAAAAAACTAACAACAATTTATATTAGTCATTCTGATCCCGATTATTATTTTGTACTAGAGGTCATTACTAAAGCTTTTCCTAACGTAAAAGTATTAGTAACTGCCGAAACTGTTAAAGCGATAAAAGCGACCAAAGATGGTAAACTGGCCTATTGGGGACCTATATTGAAAGAACAGGCACCAACCAAGATTATTGTTCCTGAAGTGTTACAAGGTAATACATTAGTGGTTGATGGTGAAAAAATTAAAATTCAGGGATTAAAAAGTGTCGCACCTGATCGTACTCTTGTCTGGATCCCAAAACTTAAAGCTGTTGTTGGTGGCGTACTTGTTTCTGACAATATCCATGTCTGGACGACTGATACACAAAGCAAAGCATCTCACCAACACTGGCAACAAGCCCTTGAAAGTATCAAACAACTTAAGCCAAAAGTCGTTATTCCCGGTCATTACCTTGAGCCATCAGCAAAAGATATTACTACCGTTACTTTTACACAAAACTATTTGAAAAAACTAGAAAAAGTTTTAGCAAAAAGTAAAAATTCAACTGAAGTTATTGACATAATGCAGCAAGCTTACCCAAATTTAAAGGATCCTGCTAGTCTTGAATTAAGCGCCAAAGTATTGAAGGGGGAAATGAAATGGCCACAATAATTTCGCGAGGAAAAAATGTCACCAATAACCTTACACTATATCTTTGATCCTTTCTGTGGGTGGTGTTATGGCGCGTGTCCATTGATAGAAATTGCAGCTAGTCAGCCGAATATTAAACTACAACTTCATGGTGGTGGTATGCTGACAGGCCACAACCGAGTAAAAATAGACGATCAATGGCGTCAATTTTTGTTGGATACTGATAAGCAGATAGCTGGTATAACGGGTCAAACATTTGGAGATAATTATCACCAAATGTTACAACAAAATGATGTAATACTTGATTCATTACCACCGATAACCGCAATTATTACCGCTGATAAATTAGCAAATAAAAATTTAGCAATGTTAAACGCCATCCAAACAGCGCTCTATATTGATGGCCTTCGGGTTAGTGACGAAAACATTTTATTGCAATTAGCCCAGCAGATTGGACTAGACAAACAGTTATTTCAACAAACTTTTGCCATAAATAAAGATGAACCAACAAACAAGCATATCCAATCAAGTCGTACCTTATTACATCAAGTTGCTCGTTCCGGTTTTCCGACCCTAATTGCTCAGCATAATGAAAACCTGATGGTAATAAATTTAGATAAATATTTTACTCAACCACAACTATGGCAAAATTATCTGGAAAATTTATCGGCGGCTTCCTTATCATAAAAATTATTTATGTTTTTCCATGGATGAAAAAAGGTTAACTATTGTTTATTTAGCATAATAAATTTGAAAACAATTAAAATGGAGTCTTTAGTAATATCACGATTAATAGATGCAAATACTATCAAGCTTTTTGCACTTTTGTTATTTTTTAGCACTTTATTATGTAAATTCTCATCAATAGTATCTACCTTAAATTCTCTTGAACCTAAAAAAACTTAAAAACAATATTTAGATAGATCAATATCTTTTTCAGACGCATTTACCACCGTAACATCAAATGTTTTTGTGTAATAGGTTTTTTTCGCCGAAGAGATACTACCGTCTTCTTTTTGACTGGCAAATACCATAATACCATCTGGCACAGATGCCATAATTGAAAATGAACAACAGAGAAGAAAAAATAATAACAAACTTGCTTTTTTCATTTTAACTTTCCTCATATTTCATCTAACGAGTTAAAAGCACATAAAAATTAATAAAGTCTCTTTTCAATAAAAAATACTAGTCTAAGTTTAACAAAGTTACCCAGCCCCAAATATCGACATGCTAACTTGTTAGAGAATAATTTTTATGAGCCAATCTTCTTTAAAATATTTAATCAACATTAAACTAATACCTGCACTAGCTAATTCAGGGCCAAAAGCAATTTTATCTGGCTGATAGCGTATCTTGCTCCATAAAAGAATATAATAATTAAGTAAGCCAAGACAAGCAGATAATAGCATTAAATAAGGTAAAATATATACCCCTAACCAAGCCCCATAAGCCGCCACAAGTTTAATATCTCCTTGTGCTAATCCTCTACGCTTAATAGCTAATTTAAAAAAACCATAAATAAACCAAAATATTAAATAACTAACCAAGGCACCATAAATAGCCAATAACAACTGTTCATTAGATTGCATGGCATGAAAAAGCAACGCTAATACAAGTAATGGATAGACTAATAAATCTGGCAAATAACCTGTCTGATGATCAATAAACCCAAGTAATACGCTAAACCAGACAAAAAAAGTAAAATCACTATATGGCTAAGATTTGTGATCAGCAAAAATATGATAGTGAAAGGAATAAAAAAGAGTAATAAAAATGAGATATCTACTAGGTGAGTCATGCGATCTATAATTAAATAGATAAAGGGGTAAAATAACTAACTAATAAATGGCTTAATGATAATAAAATAATTGTTATAACAAATGCTTGAATCAACAGCCAATACGAAAAAGTGGTGAGCCATGTTGCCATCTTCAAATTCCTTTTTGAAAAAACCGCATTATTCACTCAGCATTCTTTCCCAATATCCATAAATAAAAAAACAACGCTTTATAACAATTCTACAATAAATATTAACAATAATCCGGTTGTAAGCGAATTTTTGCGAATTTTTACGCAAAATAAAAAAGGAAAATCAATGGCTAACGAGACAGCTTGCTAGTTTATTCTCCCATCTTTATTATAGGCACAATATTTTGCTAGCATCGAGTTTATAAGGAAGCATGGCTATGCGCGTTCCTCGGATTTATCATCCTGAACCATTAGAATCAGGCGCAATAATACGATTAAGCGATAATGCCACTAACCACGTTAGTCGAGTTCTACGTATGAGTGTAGGACAAAATATTGAGTTATTTGATGGCAGTAATTCTATTTTCATAGGGCAAATACTTGAGATTAATAAAAAGTCAGTTAAAGTCCAGCTCGGGATGGCGACAATTGCAAACAGAGAATCCCCTTTAGATCTCCATCTTGGACAAGTTATTTCTCGTGGGGAAAAAATGGAATTCACTATTCAAAAATCAGTAGAACTGGGCGTCAATATCATTACTCCACTTATTTCTGAACGCTGTAATGTTAAATTAGAGCCTGGGCGACTCAGTAAAAAGCTACAACAATGGCAGAATATTGCCATTTCTGCTTGCGAACAATGTGGACATAACAAAATCCCCTTAATTCGTCCAGTTATGCCTCTTGAAGCTTGGTGCACAGAAAAAGATAATGCATTAAAAATTAATCTCCATCCTAAAGCCCAATCAAGTATTAATACACTGCCCGCAGCGGTAAATAAAATTAGGTTACTCATTGGCCCAGAAGGTGGGCTTTCGCCAGATGAAATCATAATGACAACTAGCTACCAATTTACTAATATCCTACTTGGGCCTCGGATATTAAGAACAGAAACCACTGCGTTAACTGCAATCACAGCATTACAAGTTCGCTTCGGCGATCTTGGTTAAGGAGACAAAATGTTCAAATTAGGTATTGTGATGGATCCCATCTCAACCATAAAAATTAAAAAAGATAGTAGTTTCGCTATGCTATTAGAAGCACAACGCCGTGGATATGAAATTCACTATATGGAAATGGACGATCTCTATTTATTACAAGGTGATGCATACGGACATACCAGACAACTGATCAACATCAAACAAGATACTGCACAATGGTATCAATTTGGTACTGAACAAGATATTGCTTTGAAAAATCTTGATGTTATTTTAATGCGTAAAGATCCCCCTTTGATACTGAATATATTTATGCCACTTACATTCTTGAAAGGGCAGAACAAGCGGGTAGTCTAATTGTCAATAAACCTCAAAGCCTGCGGGATTGTAACGAAAAATTATTTACCGCCTGGTTTCCTCAATTAACACCTGATACGTTAGTAACCAGAAATAATAAAAAACTGCGAGAATTTCATCAAAAACATGGTGATGTCATCTTTAAACCTCTAGATGGAATGGGTGGCGCATCGATTTTCCGTTTAAAGAAAGATGATCCTAATGCCAGTGTCATTATTGAAACATTAACTCAACATGGCCAGCGCTTCTGTATGGCTCAGGATTACTTACCTGCTATCAAGCAAGGTGATAAACGGGTGTTGGTTGTCGATGGTGAACCAGTTCCTTATTGCTTAGCTCGTATTCCTGCTCAAGGTGAAACACGAGGAAATTTAGCGGCAGGAGGATATGGTGAAGCAAGACCATTGACAGAAAGTGATTGGAAAATTGCCAGAACGGCCACACCTATATTAAAGGAAAAAGGATTAATTTTCGTTGGCTTAGATATTATTGGTGATCACTTAACCGAAATTAATGTTACCAGTCCTACCTGTATACGTGAAATTGAAGCAGCATTTTCGGCTATATCAATTACAGGTATGTTATTTGATGCAATAGAAAAACGACTGGCTGCAAAAACAGTAAATTAACCACAGCTAACACTACAGTTAACTGAATAATTAAGATAGGATACTATAAATGTTTTCTATTGTTATAAAATATTAATATCTTACAGTCAGTCGAAAATAAAATTTAAACAATCGCGAATGTGTTTCATTAATTATTTTTTTAACTTTTAATTCAGGTATATTTTATTGATAATTCAGGAAAATAAGTTTAATAATATGAATTTACAAAACCACTTTCTAATTGCCATGCCAACGTTATTAGATCCGTATTTTCAAAAGTCGGTGGTTTATATCTGTGAGCATAAAGGTGCTATGGGTCTCGTTATCAATAGACAAATAGAACAAATTTCAATCAATAGTATATTAAAAAATTTAAACATTAAAACGACAGAATACGATCAGTATAACTGCATTAAGTCAACCGGTTTTTTCTGGTGGCCCGATCGCAGAAGCTCATGGTTTTATTCTGCATTCGCCACAAAATAGTTTTAGTTCTACCTTAAAGCTTTCTGATGAAATTATGATCACAACGTCAAAAGACATTCTCGAAACTTTAGGAACTACCAAACAACCAGAAAAAACACTTATTGCCTTGCAATATTCAAGCTGAGAACAAGGGCAACTGGAAAAAGAGATAATGGAAAATAGTTGGCTAACCGCCAAAGCAAATAGCAATATCATTTTTCACACCCCCATTTCTGAACGTTGGCGTGAAACCGCTGCTTTAATTGGGATTGATATCTTTAATATTTCAAATCAAGCGGGTCATGCATAATGGCAAACAGAACAATTATTGCTTTTGATTTCGGTACACTGAGTATAGGTATCGCCATTGGGCAGAAAATTACAGCAACTGCACGCCCTTTAACTGCAATAAAAGCAAAAAATGGTAAGCCCAACTGGTTAGACATTGAAAAAATAATACAAGAGTGGCAACCTGAACTGGCTATCGTTGGACTTCCTCTCAATATGGACGGAACAGAGCAGCCAATAAGTAATCAAGCCCGTAAATTTGCTAATCGTCTGCATGGGCGCTTTGGTATCCAAGTTGCATTACACGATGAACGCTTAACAACAATAGAAGCGCGAGCACAACTATTTAATCAGGGTGGCTATCGGGCGTTAAATAAAAGTAAGATTGATTCCATTTCTGCTGTCATTATTTTAGAAAGTTGGTTTGAACAACATGCTTAATCAGCATAATTACAATAAACTGTCACGCATAGCCGTGACAATGAGATTATATTTTTATCCTATTTCATTTTTATTTAGCATCTAAATTTTATGAATACAATCCAACAAAATCTGGTTAATGTCAAAAATCGCATTATACAAGCGGCCAAAAAATATCATCGAGAGCCCGAAGATATTACTCTGCTGGCCGTCAGTAAAACTAAATCTTGTGATGCAATTCAAGAGGCTATCAATGCGGGCCAATACCAGTTTGGCGAAAATTATCTGCAAGAAGGGATAGAAAAAATCGCCTACTTTAGTAACAAACAGAATTTAATATGGCATTTTATCGGCGCGCTACAATCCAATAAAAGTCGATTAGTAGCAGAGCATTTTGATTGGTGTCATACTATTTATAGATTGAAAATAGCACAACGATTAAATAATCAGCGTCCGAGAAATAAAGCGCCACTAAACGTGCTAATCCAAATTAATATCAGTGATGAAATAAGTAAATCAGGTATCACAACACCAGCAGAGTTAGATAAATTAGCGGCTGAAATTGTATTATTACCAAACCTAAAATTACGTGGTTTAATGGCAATTCCAGCGCCAAATAATGAGCTTAGCCAACAGATGTCAATTTTTCGTAGCATGGAAAATTTATTCAATCTGCTAAAAAAACAATATCCAGATATTGATACACTTTCAATGGGCATGACCGCAGATCTTGATATTGCAATTGCTTGTGGTTCAACATTAGTCAGAATTGGCACAGCTATTTTTGGTTCCCGATAATGAATCAATTTGAAAATCAAGGCAATCAATAAAAGGAGCAATATAATGCAACAGCGAAAAATTACCTTTATCGGCGCTGGGAATATGGCTCACGCGATTATTGCCGGATTAATTTCAGCTGGCTATCCGGCAAATAACATCACAGTCTGTTCCCCCACCACCAAAAATCGCGATCAACTGGTAAAAAAATATGGCATACACGGAAAAAGCGATAACGGTGATGCAAGCAAACATGCAGATGTTATTATGCTTGCTGTTAAGCCCCAGATTATGGAAACTGTTTGTCAATCACTAAAAGAACAGGTTAATTTTGCCAATAAATTGGTTTTGACAATTGCTGCTGGAATTCCGGTGAAACGTTATCAACAATATCTCGCGCCTAACATAAATCTGGTGCGTGTTATGCCTAACACGCCATCTCTAGTAGGCCAAGATGTTAGTGGTTTGTATGCCATGGATTCAGTTTCAGAGAATGATAAAACTTTTGCCACAGAACTAATGGCAAGTGTTGGCAAAGTTTTCTGGCTGACTAACGAAGCCGCAATTAATGATATTATTGCCGTTACTGGTAGTGCACCTGCTTACTTTTTCCTATTTATGGAATTAATGCAACAGGAGGCTGAACGACTTGGTTTTGATAGTAAAACAGCAAGAGAGCTGGTTTTATATACCGCCCAAGATTCTGCTGCTCTGGCGGCAAGCAAATCAGATCTCTCTTTTGCGACACTAAGAGAACAAGTGACTTCGAAATGCGGCACTACGGCTAAAGCCTTAGAGCAGTTTTATCAAGCTAATTTAGCTCAAATTGTCACCAACGCAATGCGTGCTGCAATCCGCCGCGCTGAAGAAATGGAAAAACAATATTGATTTATCAGGATAATTAAATGCAATTTTTAACTTTTATCGTACCAACCATTATTCAACTATACATTATTATTTTATTGCTACGAGTTTGGATGCAATGGGTCAGAGCGGATTTCTATAATCCATTTTCCCAATTTGTGGTCAAAACAACCCAACCAATTGTAGGACCCTTACGGCGCTTTATTCCTGCCATTGGAGCGATTGATACCGCAACTTTATTGGTCGCCTATATTCTTACCATAGCCAATATTCTTTTTGTCATGTGGGCAACGAACATGCTTGCTTTAATCAGCATAGCGCTATTACCTATTAGCTTTATTCAATTATTAACTTATGCCGGCAAGTTAGTTTTTTGGCTGATCTTAATTCGAGCTATTCTTAGTTGGATAAGCCAAGGTCGTAATCCTATTGATTATATGCTTATGCAATTAACTGAACCTTTAATGTCACCTATTCGTCGTATTATCCCTGCTATGGGCGGGTTAGATTTCTCAGTCATGATTGTAATGCTGATTTTGATTGCTTTAAATTATCTGCGCCTGGATATTCTGCTATTCATTGATCCGACTATTACCAACATACTCTATTCAGTTGGCTATTTAATGTAAAGGTGAGCAAATTTCATGCATAAAGTGGTATTAGCAACGGGTAATGCCGGCAAGGTAAGTGAATTCGCTGAACTGTTAAAAGAGTGTAACTTAAATATTATTGCCCAAACTGAATTAACTATTAGTGCAATTGAAGAAACTGGGCTAACTTTTGTTGAAAATGCGATATTAAAAGCACGCCATGCGGCAAAAGCCTCTGGTTTCACGGCCATTGCCGATGATTCAGGCCTTTCGGTTAATGCGTTAAAAGGTGCGCCGGGGATCTATTCAGCTCGCTTTGCCGGTGAAAATGCATCTGACGAAAAAAATTTGCATAAACTATTATCCATCATGAAAGATATTCCGGACAACCAACGCCAAGCTCAATTCCATTGTATACTCGTTTATCTGCGCCATTTTGCCGACCCAACACCGATTATATGTCACGGTATATGGCAAGGTGTGCTAACCCATGAACCTAAAGGTAGCAACGGTTTTGGTTATGATCCGATTTTTTATGACAGCAAACTAAAACTTACCGCAGCTCAATTAACCAAAGTGCAAAAAAATGCAGTATCGCATCGTGGGCAAGCATTAAAAATGTTATTAGGATTTTTAACTAATGCTTAAATTACCGCCATTGAGTCTGTATGTGCATATTCCCTGGTGCGTGCAAAAATGCCCTTATTGTGATTTTAATTCACATGCACTAAAAGGTGAGTTGCCCCAACAAGAATATGTCACACATCTACTAACCGATCTTCAGGCTGACCTTGCACTGATAAATGGTCGTCAAGTTAAGAGTATTTTTATTGGTGGCGGTACACCCAGCCTACTCGACGCTAAGGCAATGCAATCTTTGCTTGATGGTATACGTCAAAGATTATCGCTGGCAGCTGATGCCGAAATCACCATGGAGGCAAATCCTGGCACCGTTGAGGCTGAACGTTTTAGCCAATACCAACAAGCTGGTATTAATCGGATTTCTATTGGAGTGCAAAGTTTTGCTGCCGATAAACTCACAAGATTAGGCAGAATACATGGCCCAGAAGAAGCTATCCAAGCCGCTTGTCTGGCTTCAACATTAAATTTACGTAGTTTTAATCTCGATCTAATGCATGGTTTACCTGATCAGTCACTTGAACAGGTACTTTCTGATCTGCAACAAGCAATTGATTTATCTCCGCCCCACATTTCTTGGTATCAATTAACGATTGAACCGAATACCCATTTTGGCTCCTGCCCGCCAGTATTACCTAATGATGATGCGCTGTGGGAGATTTTTTCAGAAGGACATCAGCTACTTAATAAAGCCGGATATCAACAATATGAAATATCTGGTTATGCCAAGCCTGGCTATCAGTGTCAGCACAATTTAAATTATTGGCGTTTTGGCGATTATCTAGGAATTGGCTGTGGCGCACACGGAAAAATCTCTTTTGCCGATGGTCGTATTTTGCGAACAATGAAAACGAAACATCCCCGTGGCTATCTATCGGGGAACTATCTCTATCAGCAAAAGGAAGTAAACCAACCAGATAGGCCTTTTGAATTCTTTATGAATCGTTTTCGCTTGCTTGAGACAGTACCAAGACAGGATTTTATTGATTACACCGGTTTAGCGGAAAATATCATTCGTCGTCAACTTGATAACGCGCTGGAGCAAGGTTATATCACAGAAACAAAATTGAGATGGCAGATCACCGAACAAGGCAAATTATTTCTTAATTCTTTGTTAACACTATTTTTATAAAGCCATTTACATCCCATTTAGGGTGGGATGTAAATGACGGTATATTATTCTACTTTTCTAATCAACTATACTCTTTTATCCACTATAGTATTTCTATGCTTACCATCTGCATCATCGATATCAGGTTGAGGAATGCCAAATAATTTACCTAATGTCGTATCACCAATAACCTGTTCATTTAGTGATTGAATAGTTTCCGCACTGATAAGAGGACTTTTATTTTCAATTAAAACCTTAATGGGATCATACCTACCATTCGGCCAATCAATGGGATTACCCTTTGTCAGACTTTGAATGAAAATATCAATATGAGGAGCTACTGCATACTTTAGCATGGTATTTTGCCCTGTACGATTATTACCTTGTAAGCACAATTCTCTCAAATTGTGATAATTTCCACTTTGCAATGCATTCTTTAAAAGAGCATCTCTAAATTCACCGTGTAAATTATCTCTATTAGAAAATTCTAAACTCCCCTCTTTGAAGCGGGCAATAAATTTTGCTGAATCAGCAACTTCTTCGATTGCACAAAAATTTTTATGGCTATACTTCGGGTTGTCTAGGTCTTTTTCAAGCTGCTGGCGTATTTTTTCATTATCACTCATACATTGGATACTAGCCCTAATATAGTCATCATTACTATCATTTCCACTACCAAAAATATCAGGATCATCAGATATATATTGGCGAAAAGCCATACCTGTCATAACTGCACAAAAAGCTCCATAAGAAGTGGTTGAACTATCAACTATCTCATTAGCTTGATATACAGTATGTTCTGCGATCTGTAATCGATAATTCCATTTACCATATACATTAGGTGGATCAGCATCAATGGTAAAATCTTTTTTGTGTTCAGGTTTGGCTAAATCAATCAATCGCTCAAATTTCAGTAGTTGTTTATTTGGTGAAGTATCATGGCATGCCGGCTGATTAATATGATCAAATAATATCTCTATTGCTTGCCGCTTCACGCCACCGTGAAAAAGGTCTTTAATCCGATCCCATAACCCCATATTTGCGCTTCAGCCAATGTTTCTGCATTCATAACGCGATTAAGTCGACTTTCACTAAAGTTATAATTGTAATTATTGCCTAAATTCAATATGGTAGACATGCATTGTACTCCTATCAAAAATAAATTTTTCAGTGATTTATTTCATATAAAAGGTTTTATCATTAATTTTTATACTTAATATTCTATTTTTGTTGAAATTAATAACTATCGAAACCGTTTATTTAACGATAAGCATTATTATGCCTACAAATTATACTAATTTTTAGGATTGCTATATCGGGTATTACGCTGATTTTTGTCACTTTCATATCCCAAGTACAGCGACATTATTTTGTCAGGCTAAATTTAGCTAAAATGAAAAATGGGAATATTGAGCTTAACCTGACTAATATCTGCAACAATAACAGATAAAAACCAGATTAAACTTTATTGATTGGATAAACTCGATCAAATTAAACGCTTAATTTAGTAATAACTTGGTTAAATTGCACGCTTAAAATAAAATATGTGATAGTTTAAAAAATTATTTCAACTTATTTAATAGATCAATACGAAGCTGCTCCATATGGGCAATTGTATGACAAACCTGTTGACCAAACTGGCGAAAATTATCTTCCTGCTTTTTCCATTCTAATTCTAAATCCTGCTGTAATCCGCTTAGTCCACCCAGCAAATTTTGCAGCGACTGGTTTGCATCACCACCCGTCAATAATTGTTTACGCCCCATTTCATTAATACTATCTTGCAATATTCCACCTAAACTTTCATTGAGTAAAATACGGCTGTCAGCTTCAATCGTTTTTAACTGCTGATGATGAAAGATCAGGCTATCGGCGCTTTGTTCAATAACCTTATCAATCTGCTTATCCAAATTTTGTTTTAGTGTATTTAAGCGATTTCTCACTTGACTGTCCTGTCCCATTACCCGAATAACCAGATTATCGAGTATTTGCTTAGCTTCAAATAATTTCTGCTCAGTATGCTGTTTGATCCATGGTAAATCTGCACGAACCACGCTTTGATAAGCAACAGCATGTTCTCTTTGCATCGGGGTTAACGGCAATACTTTATTATTAAAGGTAACTTCACCATCAGGTGTGATCTGCAAATTCCCACTGGCACCTTTTACTTGTATCTGCTGTTTGGTAATAATAATGTCATCTTTAAGATTTACAGAACATTGATGATCTTTCGCTACGACAAAAGCTGCCATCAATAATGTGCAAACAATTAGTATAATACGTAACATATTTTCTCCTTTAACCCACAGCTTTGTATTGCCATATACTAAAAAACGGAGCGACCTATTCGTTGCGATAATAATTCTAAGGCAGCACAACCTGCCAAAGAGTTCCCTGATTTATTCAATTCAGGTGACCATACCGCTACTGTAAAAGCATTAGGCACAACACAAATGATTCCACCACCAACACCTGATTTACCCGGCATTCCAATACGAAAAGCAAATTCACCAGAACCATCATACATACCACCAGTCATCATCAAGGCATTAATTTGTCGGGCTTGAATTGGTGTGATGATCTGATCATTATTTAATAATCGTCCATTGTTGGCTAAATAATTAAAACATTGAGCCAATTCCACACAATTCATACTTAGCGAACAATAATGAAAATAAGTTACTAATACCGCTAAAACATCGCTCTTGAAATTACCAAAAGATTTCATTAAATAGGCAATTGCTGCATTGCGACTCGCATGCCCCATTTCCGATTTCGCAACTTGGTTATCATAACTAATATCCGTTTGACCGGTAAGAGAACGAACAAACTCCAGCATTCGTTGCTTAGCTGTGCTAAACCGAAACTGCAACATATCAGTAATAATAATAGCCCCGGCATTAATAAAAGGATTCCGCGGTATCCCCTTTTCCATTTCTAATTGTACCAATGAATTAAAGGGTAATCCTGACGGCTCTTTACCAAACCGACACCAAATTTCATCTTCCCGGTAACGGGTCATCGCTAAGGTAAGACCAAGTACTTTAGAAATTGACTGAATAGAAAAACGCTCATATGCATCACCGGCTGAAAATATCTCTCCTTCGACAGTACAAACAGCCATTGCCAAATGATGATTCGGCACTTCTGCTAACGCTGGGATATAATTTGCTACTTTTCCTTGTCCAATCAGAGCACGGACCTGTTGTAAAATATCTATGAGTAATGTATTAGAAAGCGTTGTGTTTAAAGTTTTCATATCTTAATACTATCCGATATTATTTTTATTTCCTATAAATTATCATGATAAAAATATAATCTATTAATTAGAATAATTTTTATCTATTTCCTATTTATGCTTAAAATTCATTCAATTGATGATTAAAAAATTGAATTAATTTCAAAACTCATAATTATCAAGTACCTATTATACAGCTAAATATCACTTAGTTAAGTTAATGACAAAAAAATCTAGCATTCACTATAATATAAAAAACATAATAAAATTTTAACTTATTATATAAAACATAACCACCCAACATTAAGCATCAATTAAAATTAATATATTTAAACAGTTTAATGAATACAATATAAAAATGGATAGCTAGTTAAATACTAATTTAATATTAGTTTTAGCAAATATTATAAGCATACTACTATTAGCTATTTGAAAAATATATTAATATTTTTTATATTTGTATAATAAATGGAATGGTAGACAACCAGTTTGATTGATATAAAGCTATTAAAAATATATTGTTGTAATAAAAAACAATATCTATTACTTAAAATTGAAATATTAGAATAATAATTTATTCTTTTTACTCAATCAGTTAATATGAATTTAATTTTCTCTTTATTTAGTATGAAAAATTAAAAAAAATAAGACAGCATATTATTTGCCAATTTGCTGATTAACCATCTTCAATTAAAAGATATAAAAACTAAATTTAAAATTGTTATAAAATACATTTATTTTTCTTTAATTATTAACTAAAAATACAGTTTTTATAGTAAAAAAATCTATTGATAGACTTATTTACACCAAAAAAGTAATCTTTAACTATCGATTCTTCATTTAGACAAATTAAAGCATGCCAAAAACACTTAGTCACAATAATCTGTCTAATAACATTTAAAGCTGATTAATCCCACCAAATATCAAATAATTCAGAAGTAACCACCTTTTTCATTCCGTGATTTTTTAACCATTCGTCTACTAATTTACGATGCTCTTCTGTACATTTGCCAGTTTTTTCCATACAAATCAATCCTTCCCAATCTAAATAACCACTGGCGTCCATCGCTAAACCATTAGGTTGAATAAGCTCTATAATAAAGGTATCAACCATACTATCAATCTTATCAACGGGCGTTTTAGCGGGAAAAGACCAATTTACTGAGAAACCAACCTCTTGAAATTCGTCTATATGTAGTTTTTTTTACGTAAACGAAGGCTACGCTGTTTAGACATTATTTTATCCTCTCAAACATAAGATCAAATACTCCATGGCCTAACTGCTGGCCACGCTTTTCAAATTTAGTCACCGGTCGCGTAGCGGGTCGCTGAACATAATCGCCTACTGCTGACAAATTTCGATAATCACTAATTTCACGCATTACATTTAACATATGCTCGGCATAAGGCTGCCAATCGGTTGCCATATGAAATATACCACCTAATTCCAATTTATGTAAAACAAGCTTAGCAAAGGACTGCTGCACAATTCGGCGCTTATTATGCCTTACTTTATGCCAGGGATCAGGGAAAAAAAGTTGTACCATATTTAACGAATCATCTGGCAACATTTTCTCCAATACTTCAATTGCGTCATGACACATAACCCGTAAATTACTCAGATTGGCTTCTTTCGCCGCTGCCAAACAAGCACCAATTCCCGGTGTATGAACTTCAATACCGAGAAAATTTTTAGCCGGATTTTGTTCGGCCATGGCAACTAATGATGCCCCCATACCAAAACCAATTTCCAGGATCACCGGCGCATTATTACCAAATAGTGAATCAAATGATAGAGGCTCGCCGGTAAAATCTACCCCCATCTTAGGCCATAACATTTGCAGTGCATTTTCCTGACGAGGAGTTAATCTCCCCTGACGGCGGACAAAGCTACGAACACGACGTATTACTTTGCCCTCTTCATTAACTTCTGGAGTAATAACATTTTTCATCATAAGTATTGAGATTATTTTTACCAATTAATACTATTCATAATAGAGATAATTATATTATGAGCAGTTGAATATGAAAATTGCAGGTAAAAGCATTACTCTATTGACGGAATAAAAAGCTTCATCAAAGCTAATATTTGGCTAAAGAGTAAATATTTATTCCTTGCGGAAAAAACAACTAGCAATGATAGCAGCGCTCATATCAAAAGCTACTTTTTATAAAACTGTTTAGGGTAAAGACTTTTTATATGGATACACTGCAATTTTCGCAAGCTGTACTTAACTGGTATCATCGTTATGGGCGCAAAACACTTCCCTGGCAACGAGAAAAATCCTCCTATCACGTCTGGTTATCTGAAATAATGTTGCAGCAAACACAGGTCGCTACCGTGATCCCCTATTTTGAGAAATTTATTAGCCATTTCCCTGACATCATATCTTTAGCCAATGCCCCGCAAGATGAAATCTTACACCTATGGACAGGCCTCGGTTACTATGCCAGAGCCCGCAATTTGCATAAAGCAGCACAACAAATTGTGGCTAAATATGATGGCCATTTCCCCAATAAATTCGAACAAGTTATTTCACTTCCAGGCATCGGACGCTCCACTGCTGGTGCTATTTTATCGTTATCCCAAAACCAACATTTGCCGATCCTGGATGGTAATGTAAAACGCGTGCTTACTCGTTATTATGGAATTGATGGTTGGCCCGGTAAAAAAGAAGTTGAAAACCAACTATGGGCTATCAGTACTCTGTTAACTCCTGCTAATGATGCTCAATATTTTAATCAGGCGATGATGGATATCGGTGCTATGATCTGTAGTCGTAGTAAACCTAAATGCGAACTCTGCCCGTTACAAAAAGGTTGCTATGCTTTTATGAACCACAGCTGGCAAAATTTTCCAGCCAAAAAACCTAAACAGCAAATTCCCACCAAATGTGGCTGGTTTTTGATTCTACAATATGAAAATTCAATTTGGCTGGAAAAGCGTCCTCCTTCTGGTATTTGGGGAGGCTTATATATTTTTCCACAATTTGATACGCTTGATGCACTAAACGAGTGGCTTAATAATTCCGGTATTGTATATAACAAAATTGAGCAATTAATTACATTTCGTCATACCTTTAGCCACTTTCATTTAGATATTATACCTATTTATGTCACTATTAATCAGTTTTCTGCTTGTATGGATGAAACACAAGGACTTTGGTATAACTTACAGCAAGATATAAAAATTGGCTTAGCAGCACCGGTTGAAAACTTACTTAAACAATTTAGATATTAACTTTACCGTTCTGAGGATCCACTTAATGAGTAGAACTATTTTTTGTACTTTTTTACAACGTGAAGCTGAAGGTTTCGATTTTCAGCTTTATCCTGGTGAAATAGGTAAGCGGATTTTTAATCAAATATCTAAAGAAGCCTGGGGACAATGGATGAGCAAACAAACCATGCTGATCAATGAAAAAAAACTTAGCACGATGAATCCTGAAGACCGAAAGCTATTAGAGCAAGAGATGGTAAAATTTCTGTTTGAGGGGCAAGAAATTCATATTGAAGGCTATACCCCGCCTGAAAAATAATTATTAACCCCATCAGAATTTTTTCCATTCTGATGGTTTTTTATCTGACAAACTGCGAATGATATGAAAACGCTGCTGCTCCCTCTGATCATTGTCCAACTTTTGCTGGCTTGCTCCAGTAAAAAAGAGTTCTCATTTCATCCTGAATACATCAAAGATACCAATGGATTTGATATTTTAGTTCAGCAATTTGCTCACAATATTGAGAATATTTGGGGAATTCAGGAAGTGCTGATTGCTGGGCCAAAAGATTATGTCAAATATACCGATCAATACCAAACCCGTAGCCATATTAATTTTGACAGCGGCAGCATCACAATTGAAACCATCGCTGGCGTAGAGCCAAAGGAATACTTAAAAAAAGCCATTGTTACTACTCTATTGATGGGCGATGAGCCAGGCTCCATTGATCTTTACTCTGATATTAATAATATTGCTATCAGTAAAAAGCCATTTTTATATGGACAAGTACTTGATCATACGAATCAACCGATCCGCTGGGAATGGCGAGCAACAAAATTTGCCGACTATCTATTAGAAAATAAATTACAGCGACGTCAGTCAGCAGCAAAATATGGCGTTGATCTTGGCAATTATGCAAATAGAGTCTAGTTTTAATCCTTACGCAGTCAGTCGCTCTGATGCTTTAGGTTTAATGCAAATTATGCCAAACACTGCTGGCAAAGACGTTTTTCGTGCCCAAGGAAAATCAGGCATACCAAACCGCAATTATTTATTTGATCCTGCCAATAATATTGATCTGGGAACCGCCTATTTATCATTGCTACAAAACACTTATTTAGGTGAAATCACTAATGCTACCTCGCGCCGCTATGCGATCATCACTGCCTATAATGGTGGAGCCGGTAGTGTATTAAGAGTATTCCATAAGGATAAAAAGCTGGCAGCACAGATTATTAACCAAATGCCACACGGTGATGTTTACCAAGCATTAGTGACTAAACATCCGGCTGCTCAATCACGTAATTATCTGATTAAAGTAAATAATGCGCAGAAAAATTATCGTTAACAGCCTTTTTACTTAGTTAAGCTGGTACCCTTATAATAAAGGGTACCATTTCTAATCGGCAAAAAAGCTTCGAACACTTTTTATATACCAGTTGTTAAATTGTTGAAAAAAAAGCATAAGAAAGCTTATTGCAATAATTTTAATTGACGAAAATATCATAATCAGGTTTAATGCGCCCTGTTGCCCGGATAGCTCAGTCGGTAGAGCAGAGGATTGAAAATCCTCGTGTCGGTGGTTCGATTCCGCCTCCGGGCACCACATTCCTAGCACAGTCATTGAAACTAAGAATTTTAATTATTTTTGAAATCATACTCAGTTGTATATTGATTTAGTAATTTTACTGCATCCAGACTTACTCCCACAAACTTATCCAACAAAACATAAGAATTATTAGTTAAAGAAATAAATTCCATCATAAACTCAGCAGACTCATCAGCATTAGTCGCTTTTTTATCTTTACTAACTTATCAATTTTAGAGAATAAATCTTTATCTAATTCATCCACATTTTTTGAACAAATGGGTAGTAATTATTTTTTATCGTATTCACAACAGAATTAGCTGAGGCAGCTTGATAGCAAAGTTTAACCAAACCATCTAAGTTAGTATGACTAACATATGCTCTCTACTTAATCTTTGCCAAATACATTTTTAAATAACTTTCCAGATTTGGCATTTTTCCTTGTAATGACTATTGCCAATGCTTGTACGTTCTGATTAGTCAGCTTTATTGCCGCATTAACCCACTACCACATTTGTAAACATTGAGGATGACAGATTAATAAAAACACAGGATGGCATTTTCTAGCAGCTAAGATCAAATAAACCATACCATCCTGCATAAATTTAATTACTCTTCATTAATAAAATAGCATCTTTTAACGCCAGGCCAATGGCTGGATCTTTTGCAAAACATAATTACAGTGCTCTGAAGCATATTTAGTCATTATGTTAGATAAAACCGCAGTACAAGTGAAAATGTTCTCTGTTCCTATTCCTAGTAGTCGATTTTTCCAATCATTGAGTCTATCCTGACCAATCAGTGTTTGATCCAGATTGTGAGCTTTTTCCATTAAAGCGCATGCATAATACCTGAGCATTAGCCGTGATTCTGACTCGGTTCCAAAAATAGCTCTGGATGAATAATGAGTAAAAACGGCAGATAACGCGAATAGATGCTCGGCTTTTTCTCTATCTGTACTTTCTGTTAAATTGTATAAGTTGAGGATCTGGTCATAATTTTGCTTTTTCAAAGTGCAGCCCTGTTGAAAATCAAGCAGACGAGAAAAAATTTTAGTTAACTCCTGTTGAGCAGAGCTATCTATCAGCTTTGTGCTATAAGCATTGGATTGTATAGCCTCAAGGAAAAATTGTTTATATTGGTCATTTAAATCTAAGGCCTCAATTAATTTATTAAACGTTGTCTGATTTTCACTATTAATAAAAGACGCGGCAAAAAGCGGAGAATCATCTTTGTAACATCGACTCAGGTTGTATTCAGTCGGACTCAAACAGTTGCCATCCTGAAAAAGAACAATATGCTCCCATCTTGTATTCAAATCAGGGTGCAGCATATTAATAAACTCATTTTCAGCAACCAATAATACTCTGCCTGGCTTTTTTGGTGATAATAATAGATAATTCATTGCATGTTTGTCTGCCCAGTTTGCATTGCCTTCAGAATCACCAAAAGTGTATTTAATTTCTGGGTGTTGCAGTTGTTGCTAAATTTCAGGTAGTTTTAAATATTTTTCATATAGTTCATTAATTGCCAAATTTTCTACCACATTTATTCCAGCCATTCTGGCCGCTATTATGGTTTGAATAAAAGCACTATTAACGTGGACTGAAGCTAGCAAATGCGGACGTTGGGCGAAATAATTGAAAAAAGGCTTAATTAGTTGAGGGTGGGATTTAAAGTTATTCAGTAGTCCCAAGGAAGAGTCTGTTAGACAATTTTCTATCATTTTATTAATAAAATGGTTAATTTCTTGATTATTGATAAAAATAGGTCTGCCCAAAACCTCTATTAATGGTAACCTGACCTGAAGAAGATTAATGCCAGGACGGTCAAGAGAATGAATAAGTTGCAAAGCCAGTTTAGTTTTTAATTCACGATATCTATCATCTATGCTATCGATACTGGTTAATAAACTACCTTCTAGATTATGAAAATGATTAAGTATCAAATCCAAGGTCTCGTCATTCCATTCAATAAATGGATTAATTGTAAGAGTGCTGTTTAAGAGTGCGCCAGAAAAATCAACAGCTATAATATCTACTCCCGCCAAATTAGCATCTCTAAAATTAATTCTACGCAATAAAGCGCCACTAAAATCAGTTCCTGCTAAGTTAGTACCTGTCAGGCTGACATTTATCAAGTTAGCATTACTGAGATTGCCATTGATTATATTAGTACCGGTTAAATTCGCTTTTGTCAGTTCGGCCCCTGCCAGATTAGCTCCGTGCATATTAGCATGAAGGATTTTGGCATCATTAAGCTTAGCCCCACTTAAGTCACATCAATCATTTCGCTATTACTAAAATTTGCGGCGGATAAGTTAGCATTAGTAAGTTTGCTCTTACTTAGCTTAGTGACTAATAAATTAGCCTTTGTTAAATCGGCATATATCAGATTGGCTGTTAATAACTTAGCATTTGTCAGGTTGGCTTCTGATAAATCCGCGGCATATAAGTTAGTATTTGTCAGGTTGACTTCAGTCAAATTGGCGCCATTTAGCTTAATGCGAATTAGATTAGCCTTAATCAATTTAGACTTAGTTAAATTAGAGCCACTTAGATTAACAAAAGCGCTGTCTATGTTTTGATTAAAACAATGAGAAAGCTTCATGTTACTCAAGTTTTTTTGGATAAATCGATAATCGTATTAGCTTGTCGATTTACTAATAATTTGTCCAATTGCTTAAGCGATATTTTTTCTAATTGAGTTGAAACTGTATCGGATTGAGAAGATAAATTTTTGGCGGCTGCATTAGCACCTTTTCCACCCATACCTTGGGTTTTTAACCAATAAAGACGTTCTCGTATTAAAACCGGTGCTAACTCCAGGTTACCGGCAGCATCTCGTAGGTATTTTCGACCAAAAAGAGCACCGGTTGTAGGATCTACTTGTATCCAAATATCTTTTCCGCGTTCCTGGCCAATGTTAACTACCTGAACGACTTTTGCCAGATCAAAGCGAAAAGCACGTTCAGTATTGAAAGACTCAACTGGTGCAATAGATAACGCTTTAGCTTGCTTATCTAACGCTTCAACCAACGGAGTTAACCCGCTAATTTTCTGTTTTACATTTATAGCGGCATTTTTTAGGTTATTGAGACCTTTTAATCCACTAGTTGCTAACAGTTCAAATCCAGGATCAGCTGAACGGATAAACGCTACACCTATATCAACATAAGCTTTTCTTGGTACACTTTGCATTATATGAGGTAGACCAAATTTGATAAGCTGTTTTCCGCCTTCTTTTAAAGCCTCAGCAATCGTCGCATGTCTTAGCGCAATCCGTAGTGCATCAATAGCGGCTTCACTAGCGGCAATACCAAACCGACGAGCTACTTGAGCACTTTTGCCAGCAAACGGTACAAAACTTAAGATATCGAATAAACCGGCTTCGATCGCCCCATTAGTATCGCCTTTTTGGGCCTCAGTAATACAAGTATAGAATGGAATCAGGCTTAAGAAAAACTCCTCCACTTTTTGCCGGGTTGTTTTTTCATAACCTTCATCTCGCAGTTTTTGACATAATTTTTCACCATGTCGTTTAGCCAACTTTGCGAATAGTATATTCGGCTTATCATTTGCTGCTTTTAAGGGCAAAATGGTCTCTATTTTTAATTAATAATCATTATCATAGCGAGCTAATCCGTCATTCGGAAATAGGTCAAGAATTTTACCTTTATTGAAATCAACCCGTTGTAATCTATAACGTCCTATATCCTGCTCCAGGGTTAATGCATACATCCGTTTTTCGCCATTAAACATACATTGCAACAAATCAATCGATTCGGGTACCCTGGTTACTAACCCATCTGAATTTCTCATTCCTTGTCTTGCTGATGGCGGTAACGGGACACCGTACAAACTATTGGTAGCATCAAATCTGGCCTTTACCAGTTGAATGCCGCCTGTTCAATAAACTTTTGTTCGCTCTATCTAATTGAATTAAACGTCAGGGGGAGCAAGATTTTTTCTGCCTGTTCGGTAAATCTAGCAATTTGTTGGTTCTGTCCGGCAAAAACTTGATTTATATTAGCTAATGAGGTCATCTTTCCCTGTTTATTCGGGTAGTCAACCTCTCTATTGTGATACAAATAATCATATAACCAACTCTCTTCCACATCATGCGCTTTTAATTGTTGGCGGGCAAGCTCTGTTCGGGACTTCCAATTTTGAGATAAAGTAACCAATTTGATAAAGGGATTATTTTGGTCATATTGCGTGAAATAATCAAAATAATTGTGATAAACGTCGGTCATTTCCCGTGTGGTGGTAGCAGTATGTTCTTTATTTAATCGGTCATGGATCATGGCGGGTAATTTGAAGTATTGAACATATTCAGCAGGGACTTTTTTCTCCGCAAGCATCATTTCTAACCATATACCGATATCAATAATCTCATTCAGGCTCATACTATTAAAATCAGCGCCACTTTCACTCAGTAATGCTGTCCCTGCATGGAGATAACCTCACTCTGGTTGATTTATCGCCATTTTTTGCAGTCTTTGTTGTTCATCTAGTTTTTTAGGCTGCAACATCAATGTTGGCATAATACGGTTTAATAGCTGTTGCTGATAATAATCATCAAGCCTCGCATACGGCAAAGTTAATTCGATTTGATTGTGGTGATCATTTTTCAGATCCTCATGACCTAACAGGAAATTCTCTGACGATTTAGTTTGCTCAGTCTGCATTAAACTCCAGCTATCTGATGGAATACCGCCCGCTATAATTTGGTGTAGTTTATCGGTGAACTTGGCTGTCAGAATAAAGGCCTTTTATTGCGTTTGATATTTTTCTATCTGTGCCAGTAGCCAGTTATCCATTGACTCACCAAAGATTGCATATTGTAGCCAATCGGTAATAACTGCCTGTTGACGGCTATAAGAGATTTTTTCACCTTGATTAGCGCCATATTCCCCTAAGGGTTTAAGTAATAACCTGACAAAGGCGGTTATCTTCTCTTCATTATCTTTATAGCGGGTCAAATAGTCAGTGACATGATTTATCAACTCACTGGTTAAAATAATATCGCAAGGTTGACAAGTAATGTAACCCTCCTCGGTTAGTAGACCACATAACAATCTAACCCGTTCATCGTTTTGATATTTTCGCACTCTTCTTCCAGATAAGAAATTAAACCTGGTTGAAATTCAGCAGGAAACTTTAGTTTAATATGATCTCTTTTTGATAATGGTGAATCAATTTCTTTTATATGTCGTAACATATATTCATAAATTGTTGTTATATCAACTTGAGTTCTGCCTCGTTCATCTTTGTAGCTATAAACATAATTTGTTGATATAAGATCATCTAATGATAATTTACCAAATACATGTGAATCGGTTTCATAAATAGATGCTAAAACAGATATTGCATAAATATTTAATGTTTCAATTTCTGGTTCAATAACAGATTTACCACTGTTAAATTTTGTTACTATTCTATCCGATGCATTAATCATTTCATATAATTCTACTTTTTCTGCAACAGTTTTATTTTGCCAACCTTCTACATGCTGTCTAATTATATGTTGGATCATATCTTCTCTTTTAAAATGTATAGGTGTTCTTACTATACTTTTTAATTTATTTTCATATAATGGCTTCAATCATATTTAAGTAGTGATCAGAAACATATTTATCCGTTTGATCGATTAAATTAATTATGTTATCTAATCCATAGATAAACACTTTACTACTATTGTCTGATAGAGAGTAATAAAAATTTTTTTTAATTATATTGTTTAACGCTTGAGTAAATCTAAAAATAGGAAATGTATTTACTGAAAAACCTATAGCACTAAGTTGATGAGCACGAGTAGATTTTTCGGCTATCAACAGTACCTTACGATAAACTTCAATATCATTTTCAATCTCAACTATTTTATTTTCAATTATTTTATATTTCTCTTCATCTGTTTTTAATAACGTTAATTGCTGTCTACAACTGTCTAGTTGTAATTTTTTTATCTTTTACTGTGAGATAATAACTCAACCCAGTTATATTATTTAGATGTTTTATATTATTGTCAGCAGCATTAATTAAATTGAGAACATCAACAAGAATTTCGCTTGAAATCGTTTTTTTAATTGAGTATTACGTATATTTTCTGCTCGATGAGCACTCATTGCATTCATCATTTCAAAATAAGCAGCGATTTCAGTCACTTCCTCTGATGGTACCACTGTTGCCATATTTTCATCTAATCTTTGTTTTGCTGATTTATCGTTTTTCAGCTTATTATTATCACTATCATTGTCTGTTTTTAATTTAACATGATTTATATTAGCAACACTACTAAAGGTTATTTCCATAAATACTCTCTGCTTTATAATATATAATTTTTTAAATAATTAATAATAAAAACCAGTAATAGCATAAATAATATTTATTTTTTATTATGGCAGATACGCATCTGAAAATAGAAATAATTTATACAATTAAGTCAAACATAGCATAATACACTAGTATAAATTTAGCTAAAAAAACTAAAAATCCCCCAATTCCTATCGAAGAAATGGGGCAATAACTATTTATTAGTTATTAAAAAGAAAAATAAAGATGCAGTTTATTTTTCTATAGGGACGAAGAAGATTCTATTTGAAATTTAATCATTATTATCGCAATTCCTAGTCTTAATATACTGTTTAAAATAAATTAGATACACATTAACGCTTATTTTTAGTTACCATTAAACAATTCAATTCTGAGTTTTAATTTATCTCCTTGAAGATCGACACTAATTTTTTGCATTTCAGCTAATACTAATAATAAATTACCTTTTTCTGACAGCGAAAATTTAGGCTTTCTAATCTGCGGAATATCTATTGAATTATCAGATACATTTTTATTGTTAAACTCTGATGCTAAAATTAATTCTAATTTAGCTTTATTATTTAATTGAATACTTTCTTTGGGAGAAATAGTAATTTTATCTTTAATAACGATGGCAATTTCATTAAAATGATCAGCATCAACATTTTCATTATTAAATTTATTAGAAAAATTTTTTCTTATATTAAATGTATCTGTCTCTCCCATATAATAACTCCTAATTAAAAATATAAAAAATTAAGAAATTGAAGTTTCTGTTTTAACTTCTGTTTCTGATAATCTAGCTTCTTTAATAACTTTTCGATAAACTTCCGCTTTTTTTACTAATTTAACGTCGGTACTTTCATTACAAACTAAATCAAAACAATAAAGTGCCTTAGCAATATCTCCCATTTGCAAATGGCATTGGCCTGAATAAAAAACCGGGCAATGATTGTTTTTTGCCATTACGTAAGATAAAGCATAAATATCACAGGCTTTAGCATAATCCTTTTTAAGCTGATAAACAACACCTAAGCCAATGAAATAATCAGAATTTTTTAAATCGTACATACATAGAAATTTAAAAAACTTTTCAGCTTCATCAAGCCTACCTTGTTGATAAAATTCATAAGCATGCGCATAAATATTCTCTATAACATTCTCATCTATTTCATAAATATCTTTTAGTGTGGCACCCGTATTCATAACGGTCAGAATAGTTTCTTCAAGACCAAAACTATCTTGTTCATTCTGAGTAAGAGATATATTTTCATTATTATAGGGCATAGTAAATCTCCTGAATTGCTATTAGCATTCATTTTCACAATTAAAACAGATAAATAAATCGTGTTCACATAAATAACGCTCATAAAAAATGTTAACTCTTTATGTAACCTCGCTATCCCACTCATCTTCAACTTTTTGCAACCAACTTAAAATTTTAATTATTTCACCAATTTCCTCTAAATTAATAAAGGAATAAAGTTGATGGGTATTATATATTCGACGCGCTAATGCAATATTTTCTATTACCGGCACGCTCTCTTTTCCAGCATAGGCACGAGCAGCAAGTGCTCGTTGATTCTTCTCTAATACTGAGACCATTGTATAGCAACTATTTGCGGATTTAGATAGATACCAATAATGACATGTGTTGGATTAGCAATCATAAATTTTGAACTCTTAATATCTCTTTTTACTTGTTCAGATAAAATCTCGATATGCAATTCTTTTCTTTTTGATTTGATTTGATTTGATTTGATTTGATTTGATTTGATTTGATTTGATTTGATTTGATTTGATTTGATTTGATTTGATTTGATTTGATTTCAGGATTTCTTTCCTGTTCTTTATGTTCACGTTTAACTTCATTTTTATCCATCTTTAAATCTTTAATATGAATAAAATACTCTGCAACAGAATCTAAAATCAAGACAATAATAGATGACAATAATAAAATAACGATAAAATCGATAAATAACGTTTTCCATACTAAAAAAATATCTTAAATATTTAAATAAATTTGAGCAAAAATAATTTTTTTATTATTACCCCAATAAATATATGTAACAATAAAAAATACTAAGATAAATAAAAATTTTTTAATGAAGTCTTTTATCGTTCTAATATTGAATATTTTTTTAATTCCATTGAATAGGATTTAAAGTATTAAAATCTAATTTTAATACTTTAGTTGCAATTTTAAATCCTGTCTGTGCCATCGTCATAAGCATAATAATTAATATACATAAAAAAGAAAAAGTAAAAAAATCTTTAATGCCGAAAATAAAAGGACAAAAGTATAATTTAATGGTGTAATACGATGATTATTTTTTTAATGTATTCGCCAAAATATCTATTATGGCTGTGAAATTAATATAATTTGTCAAATATAAACAACCTAAAAAATAAAAAAACTGATAACTAAATCTTTACTTTTAAAAATTTTTCCTTTTTGAGCTGCATCTTTTAACTTCTTGGGCGTTGGTTTTTCAGTTTTATTTGCTGACATAGTATTCCATTAGATACTGTTTTCAATTAATTTAAAAGATATTTGCTGCATGACTAATACCGTTTCTCTAAAAGATGAAGAAAAACAGATCATCAGTATATAAAAAAAATTAGACTTTTAACAGTTAAAGCAATAGAAAATGGATTTAATTAAGGTGCATATCGACCAAGTAACCCAAGCATAATTTCAGTGGCAAAAAAAATAATAATTAATGGACTCGTTAACATTATCGCTTTTGAAATTGCATAAGAAAGAAAAGTTAAAATATTTGAAACTGATGGCAATTCCATTGAAAAAGGTAGCCACAAACGATAACTATAATTATAAATTTCTAAAATAATTATAACTCCACCATTAGCTAAAAATAGTATCACCGAAAATAAATTAAAAAAAATTAGCCAGCTCGGATATATACACACCATTAATAGGGTCAATACTACTACCTAATGTCGCTCCTCTTTGATTATCAATAATATTTCCTGCTATTTGTAAAACACAAAAAGGTAAAGAAATAAAAATAGCAATCATTAATCCAATAATAATTTCTTTTAGCAAGATGACTAAATAATTGATCGATTCAAATTGAGGTAAATCATATGCATCATATAGCCATACACCCATAGCAATAAATAGTGAAAGAGGAAATTTAATCGTAGAGGATAGAATATTATTAGATAAAATGGAATAATAGAAAATATTGGAAAAATACGCGAAGCTACGACAGCTAAATGAGACAAAAAATTATATATATTAAAATAAAAATTAGTATCTATATGCATAATATTAAATCACGATAGTGCTAGCTTAATAACTTCATGAGCATAACTTAAGAGAACTTCGCTATACCAACCTGATAGTAAATATAAACATCCCATTACACCAATCAATTTTAATCCAAAAGGCAATGTCTGCTCTTGTAGCTGAGTTATCGTCTGAAAAAGCCCAACAATTAGCCCAATAATAGTAGCGACGATGACCGGAAATAATGAAAAGATCAATATTAAATATAATACCTTATTACTTGCAAAAATTATATTACTCATAAACTTTTCATATTGATCATAATTTCCATCATTCGACTTTTGATGTAACTTATCAAAAAATGACACTAATTCTTTATCTGAATATTTTATTAAATAATTTTTATATCCACCCAATCCAGAGTTTACTGAATTAATAATAGAATCAATATCTTTATAATCTATATTAATCTTATTAAATTCTTGATAACTGGTTTTCACTACAGGCAGTAGCACAAAAAATGACAACATTAATGCAACACCATTTAATACTATATTAGAAGGAATTTTCTGTAGCCCTAAAGCGTTCCTAGCCATAATAAAAACAATAGAAAATTTTATATAGCATGTGCCAGTCGCTATAATAAATGGTAATAAGGCTGAAAATGCCAATAGGGTAATCAGAGAAATATCATTATTCATAATTTCTACTTTTATTTTCTTTATTAACAATTGTTTATTTTTCGTTATGAAATAAATCAGTGATCTCTACACCCAATCTATTTTCAATCCAAATTATCTTTCCTTTTGCAATTAAAACCCCATTAGCAACAATTTTAATATTATTTTCTGCGGCTAAGTCACATGGTAGTACCTTACCTTGAAAAATACTTTCCAATTCTAATAAAGGAATTTTATTTTTCTGTAAAATATATTCAAGTGTAATGGGAATATAACCTTTAGAGCTTAACTTATTGCTAGATTCTATTAGATTATCATCGTCATTGATTGTATTATTAATACTTAATTTATTGGCAATATTTTCTTTTTTTATAACTCTATCTTCATGTTTTATAAGGTGTATCTGGCCAGATTTTTTATCAGTTGGAACATATTTTTTATGATTACTAAAGTTATCATTTTTTACTTCCTCTATATTTCCTGAAGCTTTGAATATTGACTGATTACTTATTATAATATTTTCTATGCTAACATCAGATAATCTTAAAGAAATATTATAAAATTGATTATCTACTATTGTATTATCTTTTTCTTCATTTTTCATTAAGATATCAGTTTCATGAACATCACTAAGATAGTTAACTTCATCAAGATCATAGCTATATCTACCATCATGAAATATAGTATTATCATATAATAAATTAATATTATTAGTTTTTGACAAATCGATTTTAGATAATGGTTTGCTATTTTTTATATTTTCTTTAATAATGTCATCTAATGAGCATGTTCCATTTTTCTTTGATTGTATATTAAAATTTTTTATTGAACTGACTTTTGGCATAAAGAATTTCCTTTATTTCATTTTCTTCAATAAGATATTTCCTTTGAATAATTTTAACCATATATTTTTTCAATAAAAAAATATACTTTTCGCTTTTCATATGTAAAATTTTTTTAGTATTTAATTTTTCTTTCTTTTCTAAAATAACAAGTTGATGATCAGCTTGCTTTTTTGCTTTCTCCAATTTTAAATCTATTAATTTATGATTAAATACCGCTTGTTTTCTTTTTATTGAAAACAACTCATCTTTTGATAATAATCCTACGTTATTAATATCTGCCAATAAATTATTAATAAATAAAATTTCTTTATTGATTTCCTTTATCTCATTTTCAATTATCATTATTTTATTATCTAAGTTTTTCAGTCAAATATCGTTCTGATTTATTTTTTGACATATTAAAGTATGCTTTTTTTTATATTACGATAGAATCTCATACATCTCTTGTTTTATTGATTCAAAGGATTTTTTCATCTGGAGATTGTATAAGCCAACTATTTATTTTATTATATTTATATAACATTTCATCATTTTCACGGTTTTCGCTTTCTTTTTATTCGCCTAAATCAATAAATATTTTCAATTCTTCAATTTTACTTAAAATTTTTCTAACTTGAGCGGCATGATTCAAATGTTGTTGATCACATATGTGAGAAGCTACACGACTTATACTTTGTAGAATACTAATAGCAGGGTAATGACTCTTTTCTGCCAATTTACGATTTAAATAAATGTGTCCATCAAGAATAGAACAAATCTCTTCTGCAATCGGATCAGGTTCATCATCACTTTCTAATAATATAGTATAAAATGCCCTTATTCCCCCTTTTTGTGTAAGCCCTGGCCGTTCCAATAATTTTGGCAATGCTTCAAATACAGAGGCAGGATATCCGCGTCTGGCTGGCGGTTCTCCTGCGGCTAATGCAACGTCGCGTAATGCTCTGGAATAACAGGTTATTGAATCTAAAACAGTACTACGTTACTTCCTGCATCGCGAAAATATTCTACGATTGTTGTAGCAACCAGAGCAGCATTTACCCGATCTATTGAAGAGTAATCAGAAGTGGCGTAAACGATAACACATTTATCAATATGACCAATTTGTTTCAGTGTATCGACAAATTCAGTCAACTCACGCCCCCGTTCACCAATTAATGCGATAACAAAAATATCTGCACTGGCATGTTGTATCATCATATGTATCAGTGATGTTTTTCCACATCCAGCAGAAACAAAAATACCCAATCGTTGACCAATTCCACAGGTAATTAGCCCATCGATCACTTTAATACTGGTTACAAATGGATGTTGTATTGGTTTTCTTTGCAAATAATTTGGTTAACTTTGGTTGATCCCACGCTTTTCATTAGTTAATAAACCACTTTTTTCTTTAAAACCTTCAGCAATGTCTCCCATTGAATTTATGACACAACCTAATAAATCTGATGAAAGTTTTATGGTAAAATGTTCTTTTGATGGAATAATAACACTCTCTTTTGAGATCCCTACCGATTCACCAATTAGCCCTAGTATTACAGTATCTTTTCGAAAACCAAGAACTTGTGCCTTAGCAATAATTTTTGTGTCTCGCCAATTTTTATGAATATGGCAAATTTCACCAATTTCACAATCGGCAATATTGGCTTCAATCACTGTTCCTAATAGCGACTGAATTTTATATATTCTATGGCTTAAAGTATCATTCATTAACAAAGCATCTCTGAATAATTATTTATTAAGTGGAAGAATTCCTCTAACGCCACAGAAAAGCTGGATCCATCGACTAAATATGCAGGAGCTACGACGCCTGCCAAATTAATATATTGATTACGACAAACTAATTGTAACTGTTTTGTCACGGTAAACAGGCATTCTTCCATTAATTTATTTAATATCTTTTAGCTTAATTGACAAATCAAATTACTGCTCACTTCGCAAAGAGGGCTCCACAGCCATACACAATTATCATCAATACTTATATTGATATCTCATGAATCACTAAATTCTAATGTAATCGTTGAATGTCCATCAAAATCAGAAATTAAATTTTTATCACAACCGCTATGTGCCAGCGCATCACGAACTAATAAGGCAATATCAATATGCATACTCTCTCCATTTAGTTTTAAATCGTTCTCAATACATTTACGGAAACCGTTTCTGTTAATTCACCAAAAGAAATAACATCCACATTGTTAAATTTATTTTCAATAAACTTTTTAAAAATCTTCTAATATCAACTGAACATAAAATAACAAAATCATTATAAGATATAACGGCATGCTATCTAATGCTAATGATATTTTATCTAATAAATATTCAGATTCTTTAGGTTCTAAATTCAAAAAAGCACCAGCCGAGGTATTTCGTATATTACTCCAAATAACCTCTTCATTTTCATTTGATAATAAAATAACGTTTAAATTATTTCCTCGCGAAAATTTATGACAAATATATCTTCCTAATGCACTACGAATATGTTCGACAAGTAAAATAACATCTTTCTCTTTTGGCGTCCATTGTGCAAGAGTTTCCATAATTAATTTCATGTTTTTTATTGATATTTTTTCATTAATTAGCCGTTGTAATATTTCTGCTATTCTTTGAATAGTTGCATGCCTTACGACTTCCTTAATAAGATCTGGATAACTTTCTTCTAAATTATCAATTTCTTGCTTAGCTTCTTGTATACCAAAATATTCGTGTACATAACGAGTGAGTATATTGGCTAAATTAAAATAAATTTCATCTATATAATGGCGACATAAATAGCTTATTTCTTTTATTTTTTCATAATCCTTTTCATTTATCCAAATATCATTATTAATAGTAATTTTGTCGATCCCAAGATGTTCAATTTCATCTGCCTTATTAATAAGACGATATCCATCGTATCTAATATAAAATTGATCTTCTTTTATTTCATTAATTAACAGCACTATGGTATTTTCTTCTAAATCATCAGAATCACTTATTATGATATCAGGCAAATTTATTCCATAATCTAGATAAAATTTCTTTTTTAATTTGACAGAAATATTTTCTTTTTTTTAAATTTTCAATTACGCTTTTATTAACAACCAAAATTAAAGGGATCGTTTCATTTGTTTTTTTATTAATCACCCCTTGATTATCTATCTCTAAGTCCGTTATTTCATTTTTTTCAATCAATGCCGTATCTTCTTTATTTGGTTTATTTCCTTTGAATTGAAGATAATACATGCTAGCTAATATTGCCGAAATCAATAAAAAAACAATAAAAGGAAAGCCAGGTAAACTGCCAATGCTCAATGCAATAATTGCTGAAATAATCAAAAAATTAAAGGATTAGTTAATAACTGGTTAATGATCGTTCTACCTAAGTTTTCATTATCACCATTAACTCTGGTAACAACAAAACCTGCCGCAACCGCTATTAATAAAGCAGGGATTTGTGCAACCAATCCATCACCGACCGTCAAAATCGTATAGGTTGCTAAAGCATGCGAAAAATCCATATGATGTTGGCTAATACCAACACTAATGCCGCCAATAAAATTTATGAAGATAATAATAATACTCGCAATTGCATCACCTTTGATAAATTTCATTGCACCATCAAAAGATCCATACAGCTGGCTTTCCCGTTCGACAACACTGCGCCGACGTTTAGCTTCTTCGGCATCAATAATACTAGAGCGTAGATCAGCATCGATACTCATTTGTTTGCCTGGCATACCATCCAGAGAAAAACGGGCAGCAACTTCTGCAACACGTTCTGAACCTTTGGTAATAACCATAAATTGTACAATAGTAACTATGGCAAAAATGACAAACCCAACCACTAAATTATCAGCAATAACAAATTGCCCAAATACAGCGACAATTTCCCCCTGCATCAGCTTCACTTAATATTAATCGACTTGTACTTACGGTTAGGGATAATCTAAATAATGTGGTTATCAATAAAATGGCAGGAAATGATGAAAAATTTAGTATTCTATTTACATAAAATGAAGATAAAAATACTAATGCGGATAAAATAATATTTAACGCGATTAAAAAATCAACTAAATATGTAGGTAAAGGAATTACCAACATCGAAATGATGACAAAAACTAAAATTAATACAAACAACTCTGAATGTCTTTTTATTTCATTTAGAAATTTATTCATATTTACTCAAATATTATAGTGATTTATACTATCTTAAATGAAAAAATTATTTAATTTTTCTATCAACTGCTCTTTTATTATTTCTTTATCATTCGTATCAATAAAAATACATAGTGGCAATTTTTTTATTAAATTATAAATTAATTGAGTTATTTTTCCTTTATCTTCATTACCACTATCCACTTTTAATAATAAATCTAGAAAATCACCTGTAGCATTAGGTTCTTCAAGTACACCAATAAAAAAATAATACTATGTTTAACTCCTGAAAGGGAATTGCTTTACTTTTATAATAGTTAATTAAAGATACAATAAAGAATTTATCATATGATTTTATTGTTTTTATTTGATTTAATCTTGACAAAAGATTACCAAATTCTATTCGGCTACAACTGGGATCATTAGAATTAATATCAGTAATCGTCGCATTTTCGATAAATTGCAAAATTATTTTTCGATTTTCTGTTCCATAGGTTGAAATCCAGTTACCATAAATTTGTATCTCATATAAATCCGTTTCAATAAATTGTCTATAACTTTCACGCAGTAAATAGGGTTCAACATCTATTTTAGAGCTAAATATACGTGCTTTGAGAGCAACATTAATTCCTGATTTTAATCGTTTTTTATTCGTGGTTTGTTCTACATAACTTAATACATCTGTTATTTTTTTCTTTTTTTTCATGTAGCATATTACGCCTAATTAAAGCTCGTAATACGATTACTAAATCACTATCATCAGTTATTAACTTTCTAAGCTGTGCTACTAAATTTTGGGGAGAAATTTTCGACGCAGATAAAATATTTACTACTTTATCGATTTTTTAATCGATTTCATCATCCAAAATATAGTCAAATTCATTACAATTTTCTAATTCACTTTTTCTAACTAAATCTCTTCTCTGTCTAGTTTGCGATAGTAATAGTGCTTTTCCTTGTTCATTACTAAATTTTTTTTGGTTATATTGATGCCTTTCTTCAATTTTGCTCTCGCTTTCATCGTTAAGTGCCTCGTATCGATCCATTTTTTCCTGAGTATTCACTTTTTCCATAATTAATTATTGTCTATTACGCAGCATGTACTGGACAATATTATAAGAATTATTTATGTTATTACTCATCAACGATTACTCGAAAAATTTGACATCCAATTTTCTAATTTATTATCAAATCTATCTTCTATTACTTCTTTAGCAATATTTTCCGCTCTCAAACTTAAAGGATTAATAATCTCTTTAGGTTGTATAAGAAATACTCTTACTAAACTATCTTTTTTTCAGTAGTATAGCGAAATATATTACCTAAATAAGGAATATCTCCCAGTAATGGTATTTTTTCTTCTATATTTCTATGTTCATCACGAGTATAACCACCAATTAATAAGCTTTTATTCTGAGGTACTCTAGCAATAGTACTAATATCTGTTCGTCCTATTTCTGGTAAATGATCAGTTAACTGTTGCCCTCGACTTCCGTCTTGAACGGTAATCATCATTTCTATCTGATTATCAAGAGTAAACCTAGGTAATACGCTAATGGCTGTACCATAAGTAACATTTTTTAAATCTGTCGCTCTTTCTCCAATCAATTTAGTATAAAAAGTTCGATTATTATCAAATATTGCTGGAATATTTTCTTGTGTTAGTACCATTGGCCGAGAAACAATATTTGCTTTATCATTCCTTGTTAATGCAAATATATCTGCCATAAAACTAGCTCCATCGATAGTGCTTGTTCCTGCATTTATCGATATACCTAATTTTTGCCCAATATTAGCACCACCACTCCATTTTATACCAAGCTGATCATTCTATATCAATAATCCATACCGATAGTTCTATATGCCTTTTAGTGATATCTAACTGTACTACAATCTTTCGTAAATAATTTACTTGTTCTTTATTACCTTTTATTAATAAGCTATTATTACCAGGATTAGATATAATAGAAACCTCACCTTTATTTAACGATAAATCTTCTGTTAGTGATGAATTATTATTCTGATTAGCTAAATCATCTTGATTTTTTTAGCGTATGCGTTTTTAATTTTGCATTATTACTACTTGAAGCATCCATCAATTTATTTATTATTGATGCCATTCCTGGAATAATAATATCATTAAGCATATATTGATAATGACGATCCTCTAAAAATGTATTATATAATGGCACAATTGCTATTTTTTCTTGGCCATCAAAGCTTGTAGTCACTTCATCTAAAAACTGAGCAGTATTAATTATCGTCTCAATATAGACTGGCGGCCCAGATATATAAAATAAACGATTGTTACTACCTGAGCGCAATGGATAACGTTCATCATACAGACCTGAATCTTTTAAAAATTTTTTATCTCAGAAACTGTCGTATTATGTAAAGTAATAACAGTATCACGCATTTCAATTGCATCACAAATATATATTACTTGACTATTATCGTACCACATCAAATTAAGTTGCTGAGTAATGTCTTTTAAAGTATCCAGTGGATATTTAAGATCAAAATCGCCAGTTATTTTCTTTTTTACAGCAAGCTAACTAACTACGATTGGTTTATTAATAACCGAAAATAAGGCATCAAAAACACCACGCATAGTTTCATTTTTAGCAATATAACCTGATTCGATATTTTGCTCTGATACAGCTTTAGAACTGGGCAATAATATAAAATTTAAAACCACTAAAAAAATTAATATACTGCTATCTTTTCTTATCAGTAATTTCTTCATCGGTGACACTAGATCCTTTCCTTTGATAGTATCTTTTTAACCGGCTCGGACTTATCCCCAAAAAACTCTTCACTTCATCAGAAAAATGAGACAAATTGGAATAACCATATTTAAAAGCTATTTGTGTAATATTATGATTTTTATCGTTTAAATCTAATAACGCATTAACTAATCGCCATTTTTTTAACTCAGTTTTAGGAGAATTACCTAATGCATTTCCTGCTAATTTTCTAAAGTAAGAAGCAGATAATCCATATTTTACACTCATTTTCTGTAATTTTTGGTTCCCTTCTAACATCGATTCTTCAAGCAGAAAACTGACAATACGATATTCTTCATTTTGGCGTAATAAAGAAGAAAACCTTTCTGCTTTTTTTTCTTTATTAATTTGTTGACTCAAAAACCAATATTCAAGATTTTTTTGTTTTTTATAAGTATCAAAATTAAAATTAATAAAAGCAGAAAGGTAATTATTCTTAAAATTATGGATTTGATTATTTGCTTTATCAATAAAAGCCTGCATTTTAGCTAAATGTAAGATATTTTCTTTTTTTAACCTGATTTCACCCGATAGAACATCTATTTTAGAAGGTAAAATCATCATGATACCACTCTCTCCAATATCGAAACAGCAAATTTCTTGATTTCCTTTTGAACTAATACGAAGTTCTGTTTTACTTACTGCCGTAACATAATAAAGGACTGGATTTTCTAATAAAATTTCGTCATATTTTATCCACATAGATTCACTCTGCCGCAAAACTTGCTCCTTAACATGAAACCAGCTTCTAGCAAAAAACACGATCTCATTAAACCTTAAAATAACCCAAAGATCACAACCAAATTATGACGAAATCATGACTATTTACATTTAATGTTCAATGTTAAACGCTGAAAACTATCCTTTATTGTATTTGAAGAACAAATACCCTCTTTGAATACAGGTAATATTTCTGCCAATACTTTGCATATAAAACCCACTTTGCCGCTTATCATGGTTAGGAATTTCGTATAAATAATCATTCTTCGCATTTAAATCAATAAGTTTTACATCACTATTAAAACAATATCCTCTACCATAAATGGTTATAATCAAATTTTCCTGTTTAAACAATTTTCTCAATGAATATATGCAACGAACAACTGATTCATCTTTTACTTCGCCACCTTGCCAAACATAAGCAACGATATCATCTTTCTTTATAATCTTTTTACTATTAGCCACTAGACAACTTAATGCCCTTAATTCTTTAGGTGGTACTGCAATAATTTCTCCATTTTGCATCAGCATTTCATTGCAATGCAATCGATAATCTAAAAATTGAAAAACTAAATCTTGATGTTTCATAATAAGCATCCTCTTCTACAACTTTATTTAATAGTCTAATTAATAGCCATCCTTGAAAAGGGTATCCATAATAAAATTGCTCTACACTATCCGTTATTCTACAGATTTTTTATTATTTACATTAAATAAAACGATTGAAGGTTAAACAACTCTTACCACTAATATGAATAAATTTAAATTTTTTAATTCCATTACTTAACTCCGCTAATGAAAACAAGCATCAGTATGATTTTTAAATAATAAAATATATAGGAAGTATAATAATATATTATAATAGTTATCTATTACAAGAAAAGATTAAAGTCATATTACCTCAATTATGCAATTTGTTTTTATCAATCCGTTTACGCATTATTGATAGCCTAAAACTATCAAAAAAATAAAAATTTTAATAACTAATTGATAATAAATAATATTATTATATTTTTTATTTATGTATCAAAAAATAAACATAGGCAATGTGTTTTTAATTTAACAATAATGTTTAATGCTTAAAATTATCTAAAATGAAACATTTTATTATCTAATAATAAATGTTTTTTAAACTTTCACAATAAAATATTCTTTTTTGATATTTTATTTGATAATAAATTTATTTTGTTATTTCTAAATATTTTATCAAATAAAATCTACTGTTATAAATTTATTATTACTTACACTCAACATTAATTTATTGACTAATAAAATAGTTTATTAAATATTTTTAATGATATCCCAATCTATTTATGTTTTTTTTTAAACAAAAGTAGATATAAGATACTTTTCCCCTTTCAATACAAAATTATACCAATAAATATATATTTGATATGTACTGCAGGCTTTTGTTTACAACTAATTCATTCATCATCTTTTAATGCTCCAATTTTTCTTATCATTCATTTTTTTGCTGTATAAAAATAAACTTAAATTTTAATAACTAATATTTAGTTCACTCTATAAAAGTTAGCTATTCTTTACTGCTTCAACTAGCCACTTTCCTCTTATTGTAAGTGATAATTTTATTTTTAAGCTATTTTTTAATTTTCTATAAGCACTAATTAATGATATTAATTATCTTTATAAGCTATCATTGATAGATTTTAACACTAAAATAAAATCAAAATATGACTCTTTCATCTTACATGATAAATGGAAATTTATTTTATATTGTGAATAAAAATTTTATACAATAAAATTTAACTTACATTATGATTATGTAAAATAAAATATAACAATATTTTATTTTTTTTGGAAATACTTAGTTGATTTTTATATAAAAAAATTAATATCAAGACGTAATGAAAATAAAAGAATGGATTATTTTTAAAAATAATTCATAAGAATATTATGAAGTCTATATTTTCTTTTAAGTTGTAATATTTCTTATTTATCAATCTGCCATTATAAATACCATATTTTTAGTATTATAAAAACAAAATATATATTATATTAACGAGAAATAAAATATTTGTTATTTTATAAAATACGCTATTACTCCTTAGCATATTGGTGTAGGATAAATATAACAGTACAAATATATCAAATAGACCCTTTGGTTAACACGAATCTATTGTAATTCTACCCATTCATACAACTATACTTATTGTCATATAATGAATTAACACTGACTAAAAAAAATATAAGGATTATAATGGCAAAATTTTCAACTATTTTAATTCATGGTGGAAACCAACTTGATAAAGCTAATAATGAGCTTTTCCCCACTATCACCACAGCAAGTAGTTTTATTCAACAAAATATTGATGTAAATGGTGAAGTTAGCTACTCAAGAATTAAAAATCCAACTCGCTATGCATACTAAACGTTACTTGCCGATATTGAAAAGGGTATTTATGCTACCGCAACCGCATCAGGTATCGCTGCAACATTACTAGTATTAAATTTGCTACCACAAAACTCTCATATTATTGCCATGCAAGGGGTCTATGGCGGCACTTACCGTATATTTGAAAAGTTAATCAAAGAAACAAGTGGTCATCAAGTTGATTATATTGATCTCAATAATCTCCAACTAGTCAAACAGTATTTACGCAATAATACCCGTCTGATTTGGATAGAAAGCCCTACTAATCCGCTATTAAAACTTGTTAATATCAGTAAAATTTGTCAGCTGGCAAAAGAAAATAACATCATAACCTGTGTCGATAATACTTTTGCTACTGCCTGGAATCAAAAACCCCTTGAATTAGGCGCTGATATTGCCATGCTGTCTACCAATAAATACATAGGCGGACACTCAGACTTATCTTGCATTAAGGGGATTAAAAACTTTAGATCTTCGCATGACAAGACAATGCGCTAATGCACTGACAATTGCCAAGTTTTTAAATAATCATCGTAATATCACAAAAGTATACTATCCAGGGCTATCAGATAATCCCGGTATCATATTTGTCAGACACAAATGAAAACTGGTGGCGCTGTTGTTACCATTAACATTAATGGCAATCGAGATAACGTAAAAAATATTATCAGCAAATTGCAATATTTTGTTCTGGCCGAGTCATTAGGTGGTGTTGAAAGCATGGTAAATCATTCAGCAACCATGTCCCATGCCGCTATGACTGAAGATGAAAGAGTAAAAATGGGCATTTACGATACAACATTACGTCTATCCGTAGGGATAGAAGATATTGACGATCTACTTAACGATTTAGAGCAAGCACTTAATTTTTAATACTCAGCTAGAGACAGGGTATCGCAATGAATGACTACGGAATTTGGACAGTAATTACGCCGCTTATCACTATTATACTCGCGATAATAACACGCCAAGTGATCTTATCATTATTGATAGGTATTTTAGTTGGTTATACCGTTATTAACGATCACAATATTTTGTTAGGCATTCAAGCAACACTAACAGGAATTATTGCTACTTTTGCCTCCCCCGGCAATACACAAGCTATTATTTTTATTTTGTTAATTGGCGGAATTATGCGATTAATTAGCGTCACCGGCGGTGTTAGAAGTTTAGTATATTTACTAACCAATAAAACGCGTTTAATAAAAAATAAAAAAGCAATTCAACTGCTAGCCATGTTTATTTCAATAATCATTTTTATTGAGAGTTCTATTAATCAATTAGTCGCTGGTGCTTCCACTAAAAATATTGCTAGATATTATGGTGTTTCCGCAGAAAAAATGACCTATATTATTCAAACCTCTGGTGTCTCTGTATGTTCTTCTGTCATGATCAATGGTTGGGGAGCAGCCATGATGGGGGTTATTGGCGTACAAATCTCTAAAGGTTTTATTTCTGGCGAACCATTCGAAATTCTTGCTACCGCTATGCCATATAATATTATGGCTTGGTTATCACTAGCTTCAGTACTATTTTATATCCTCACCGATTATTCATGGGGGCCGATGAAAATAGCTGAACAAAAAGCGATTGCCAATCAACATCGATCTCATCAGCCATCTTCCATTGCCGATGAAGAAGTCATTGATCATCCAGCAACCAACACTGTATTGAACTTTTTCATTCCTATTCTTGCAACGGTTTTAATGGTACCTATCGCTCTATATATCACCGGTAATGGCGAGTTCATTAAAGGCAGTGGTTCAACCTCTTTTTATTGGGCAGTTATGTTTGGTACTTTAGTCTCGTTTATCTGGTTTTTAGCCCACCGCATTTTGACGATCGAAAGTTTCTTTAAGGAAATTTATATCGGTTACGCCAGCATGATCAAAATTAGCTCAGTGATGATTTTAGCTTTTTTAATGGGCAATGTTTCTGCCGATCTTAATACTGGTGCTTATATTGCACAAATTTCTTCAGGCGTGTTGCCGGAAGGGTTTTCGATAGCTTTTATTTTCTTAATCACCGCTATCATGTCATTAGCAACCGGCACTTCATGGGGAACTTTTGCTATCATGATCCCAATTGGCGTGCAATTAGCGCTTTCCGTTAATATGCCTACCGAATTAATGATCGGAGCAGCGATTACCGGCTCGATTTTTGGTAATATGACTTCGCCAATTTCTAGCGACGCCATCGTTGCTTCAATGGCGACTGATTGTGATCATATTGAACATATCAGAACCCAGATGCCTTATGCTATTGTTACCGCAATAATCGTATTGATTATTTATTTCTATTTAGGGTTCAGCCAATAAGACAAAATGGCATGCATAGAGAAACAGCGCTATCAATAAAGATGTAAGATGAATTAATAGCATTTATAATACGCTTCAAATATTATTATGAAAAAAATTATACGATTAATTATAATTTATGTAGCAATAGCAAGGAGAAGGTGTGCAATATCAACAGCCTATTCGTCGTTTAAGGCGATTACGTCAAACAGAAACAGTTCGCGCTTTATTTAAAGAAACAATTTTAACGCTAAATGATCTTATATTGCCCATTTTCGTGGAAGAAGAAATTAAAGATTATCAGCCTATTGCAACTATGCCTGGGGTTTTTCGTATCCCGGAACACAAGTTACCTTATGAAATCGAACGGATCGCTAAAGCCGGGCTCAAGTCAGTGATGTTATTTGGTATTTCCCATCATCTTGACGAAACAGGTAGCGATAGCTGGCAAGAAAATGGTTTAGTTGCCCGTATGTCAAAAGCCTGCAAGGATAGCGTACCCAATATGCTAGTCATGTCAGATACTTGTTTTTGTGAATACACCTTTCACGGCCACTGTGGTGTTTTAGGTAGCAACGGCGTTGATAATGACGCAACATTACTCAACCTCGGCCGACAAGCAGTCACTGCGGCAAATTCTGGTGCTGATTTTATTGCACCCTCTGCCTCAATGGACGGGCAAGTCAGGGCAATTCGTGAAGCTCTGGATAAAGCAGGTTTTACTAATACCGGTATTATGTCCTATTCAACCAAATTTGCATCTAAACTTTATGGCCCTTTTCGCGAAGCGGCAGGCTCTTGCTTAATTGGTGATCGCAAAAGTTATCAAATGGATCCAATGAATCGTCATGAAGCAATTAGAGAATCATTGATAGATGAACAAGAAGGCGCTGACGTTTTAATAATAAAACCTGCTGGTGCTTATCTCGATATTATTCGTGATATTCGTGAGCGAACTGAACTACCATTAGCGGCTTACCAGGTCAGCGGTGAATTTGCCCAAATTAAATTTGCTGCTCAAGCAGGCGCGATTAATGAAATCGATGTTGCGCTAGAAACATTAGGTGCCATCAAACGTGCCGGTGCTAATCTGATTTTGAGCTATTTTGCGTTAGATTTAGCAGAAAAAGAGTGTCTTTAAGCAATTTAGGTTGACAAAAATTGTCAGATGCTAGTGATTCTGAATTAATTGATAAATCACTATACCAAGGTAAGTTACCAATAAGGTACTAACCACCTGAATTAAAATTTCCAAAATCCATGATAGTAGCGCTGTTGCTGAAAGGAGAGCATAACTTCCAATGAAACGGTAGAAAAAGTTGATAAACCACCACAAAAACCGGTCATTACCATCAATCGCCACTCAGGTGATAGGGTATAATGGTTAGCAAAATAAGCAAAAGCAAGACCTAATATAAAACTAGCAATAACATTTGACAGATAAGTCCCTAATGGTAAAAATGCAATTAATGGATTTAATTTGGTTGACAAAAGCCAACGTGAGATACCACCAAGCGCAGAGCCTATTGAGATCGCCAAAAAGATTTTAATCATAAATTATTTCATCCAATAGAACACATCATCAGCAATATTTTGTGCCATTTTTTCTATAGTAGCAATCGCCTTGATATAACAAATAATTAATAGTAAATAATACAATAATAATTTGTTAGCATTCCCAGTAGCTGGAAATTATGCCACCCTACCGCCAAAATTCACGTCTTTGATCGCTTTAATCATGATAAGTTAAAATGACTTAAAGTGTATATTTTAATTTGACTAACACCATAGTCAATTATTTTTTTTATAATAAATATAAAAAATACGGTAATAATAACAACAGTAAGTGTTTTTTTGTATCTTTTATCTGTTTTACCGAAAGTATTAACTAAAAGATTTATTGGGTTAATGTGGGGAATTAAATATATTGATAGCTTAAATTGAATATTTATAATTAGTGTTTAGAAAAATTTCTATTTAACTAGAGGGATTGTAATAAAAAATTAAACCGGCGAAATAGAATATTATTGAATAATAATTATTTGTGTAAAATAGATTTATTAATAAAAAACATTTTATTGTGAAATTTATAATAAAAAAATTTATTAAAGATTAATAATAATGTAAGTGAAAACAATAAAGTTACCGCCATTGGTAAGGAATTGAAGGCGCGAGCGTTAAACAAAGGTACAGCCCGCTGCCGTTCCCTGGCATTAATTGTATCTATTGATATCTTTTATTCTTATGCAGACAGCAATTGCCGCATATTCTGCTCCACATTAGTGATTTTTCTTAAACCAAATTTTTTCTCGAAGATAGTGAGCAAATCTGGAGTCAAGAAAGCGGGTGTCGTTGGGCCAATTATGATATTAGTTATGCCAAGTGACAGCAAGGTGAGTAAAATAGCAATCGCTTTTTGCTCAAACCAGGAAAAAACCAAAGATAGCGGTAGATCATTCAGGTTACACGATAATTTTTTCGCCAGTTTGATGTCAAGAATAATTGCACCATAAGCGTCATTACATTGACCAACATCGATTAAGCGTGGTAAGCCTGCTATTTCAGCAAAATCCAATTTATTAAAACGATATTTACCACAAGCTAAAGTTAGAATTATGCAATCATTTAGCACATGAGTGGAAAAATTGGTGAAATAGCTACGCTTAGGGCGCGATCCATCACAACCACCTACTAGGAAGATATGGCTGAATTTTTTTACTGTGATTAACTCAATTAGTGTATCTGTTGCATCCAGCAGAGTGCGGCGACCAAAACCAACTGTAACCTGATGTTCAATTTCACTATATGGGAATCCTGCCATCTGCTGTGCCATAGCAATCACGGCGCTAAAATCGTTACCTTCCAAATGGTTTATCTCTGGCCATCCAACAATACTGCGGCTCCAGATACGATCGGAATAGTTGCCAACAAATGGATCGATAATACAATTTGATGTCATAATAATGGGGCCGGGGAACTGGGCAAACTCGATTTGTTGATCCTGCCGGCCACCTCCATAGTTGCCGGCAAGATGTTTGAACTTATGTATTCCTGGGTAGCCGTGTGCTGGTAACATTTCACCATGGGTGAAAATATTAATACCTGTACCTTCAGTCTGTTGCAATAAGTTGTGTAGATCTTTCAGATCATGGCCAGAAACCAGAATACATTTACCTGCAATGGGTTTTACGTTAACTTGAGTGGGTATTGGGTGGCCATAAGTGTCAGTTGCACTGGTATCTAAAATGCCCATGACCTTAAAATTCATCTGACCAATTTCCATTGCACATTGCAATAAAGCATCCATATCAGATGGCAGGCTACCTAACCATGCCATAATTTTATGGTATTGGTAGTAAATATCGTTATTGTATTGACCGAGAACTCTGGCATGCTCCATATAAGCCGCTGCACCTTTCAAACCGTACAGACAAAGCAGACGTAAACCAAGAATATTTTCACCAATCACCGCTTTATCTTTATTTAGCGCGTACTCTGCTGCTTGATACTGTAACTCGCTAGGATCGTCACTGAATAACTGCAGTTCGGCCATTGGATGATTTATAATAATCGTTGGATCTTTAGCTAAGCATTGAATTTTCAGTGCCTCACGTTTGGCTATTGCTTCACGCGTATAGGCAATGATACGCGAAGAGTCAAAATTTACATTAGTTAAAGTAGAAAAAAGGATACGCGGTGAAAAGTGGTTGACTTGATGATCAATGATACCATTTTGATAAGCTTTAACTGTCCATGCCGATAGACCCTTTAGCGCAGCGATCAATAGATCTTGTAAATCAGATGTCTCAGCTGTTTTACCACATACACCACGAGTATAATTACAACCATTGCCAGCTGGACTACATATCGTTTGCTCACATTGCACACAAAACATTCTGACTCCTTTAAATTTGCATTTTATATACATGTTTATACTATACTTTCATTTTCATCGATGGGTATTAATGCAACCATAATGGTATTTTTACGCTTTAATTAATACCTCTACTTTTAATCATTAAGTTTTATGCTTAAGCGCTAATTGACCACTGTTGCCAACGGGAAACGCAAAAGTTATGGCGGCAAATGAAAAGAAAAAACGATATTGGGGTATACGTTAATAATAAACAGAACTCCGCCACCATCGCAGCCAGCAGTAACCCCACGGGAAGCATCATTTTTACCTCGTTCACAAGAGTCAAAACAAATTGTTGAGCTAATGAATGATTATGCAAGAGGCGGTTATAGTTATGGAGTCAAGAATAAACCTTCTTATAATATTGCTAAAGTTGCAGAGCAAATTCAACCTGGAATGGCAAAAATATTCTTGGTAAACATGCTGAAATAACTTACTCTTTTTATGACTGGGGTCAGGCGAATGAGCCTGGTTCAAATCAGATGGTAGGCCTTAGCGAATTGCAACAGCAGCAAATATTACTTGCATTACAATCTTGGGCCGATGTCGCTAATATTACTTTTATCTATATATCAACGCCAAATAGCCAAACAAATCTTGATTTTGGTAATTTTAACAAACCGAAAGGTCAAGCTTTCGCTTATTTACCTAATTCTGGAGTTCTTGCAGGACAATGCTGGTTTAATGTTCAGAATCATTCAGAAAATTTATATCCAGAGAATGGTAATTATGGACGGCATACTTTTACGCATGAGAGTGGTCATTCCTTAGGTTTGTATCATCCTGGTGAATATAATGCACAAGAAGGTGTTAGAATAACTTATTTGTTTGATGCGAGTTATAGGGAAGATTCTCGGCAATTTAGTGTAATAAGTTATTGGCCTGAAGGTGCCACCGGGGCTTATTTTCACGGGCTTTATGCAGCGGCTCCCATGATGGATGATATAAGTGCTATTCAACGGTTGTATGGGCCGAATATGAATACTCGGACTGGGGATACAATCTATGGTTTCAATTCTAATGCTGACAGAGATTACTATTCAACCAATGATGCCCGTATAGGTCTTGTTTGCTGTATATGGGATGCTGGAGGAAATGATACTTTAGATTTTTCAGGATATTATCAAAACCAACGAATAAATTTGAAGAGTGGAACATTTTCCGATGTTGGTGGCTTAAAAGCAAATTTTTCAATTGCTGCTGGAGTGGTGATTGAAAATGTTATCGGCGGTAAAGGCAATGATGTTATTGTTGGTAATGATGCAGATAATCATATTAAAGGCGGAGCTGGCTCTGATAATATTTATGGCGGACTTGGTGCTGATCGACTTTGGGGTGATGGCGTAAATCCGCAATCGATTCGGTTTACTCGGGCCATTGAAAGTATTGGAGTAAAGAAGCTTAATTTTGGCTCTTTAAGTTCACAAGAGCTGCAATCTATTGAGCGTGAAATAACTTTATTTGATCCAGTTAGTGCCGTTGGAATAATAGAGTCAGAAGCTGACCAATCTGCCACTCAACAGCAGGCCGCACAACCGATTACGCAGCAAAGAGTTGATCGGCAAACCGTAGTTAACAATTATGAAATTATCGAAAAAGATTATTTTGTTTATCATTCTGCTAAAGAATCTACACTCTCAGCCTATGATTTGATTATAGGTTTTCAGGCTGGAATTGATAAAATAGATCTTGCCTCTATGAAAATTAGCAATAAGGCACAAAATAGAGATAGCAAGTATGTTGTTGAACACTTTAGCAATACGGTTGGAAAAATCGAGGTAATGAATTATTCGGATAATATCCATCGTATTTTTATCAAAGGGGATAACTATTCAGAAGGGGATTTTATGCTAGACATTTTAGGTTCCTTTATACCAGAAACCGATATTGTTTTATGATAGTTATATTGGCGTCCTTAAATTAATAACGTTAGTATTATTAACAAGAACAAATGATTAGCTTGGCTTTTATTTTTGTAAATTGGTGATATTGCATGAAAATATTTTGCTGATGATATTAACTCTTTTCTGGTTAAGCCTAATTAATTTAGTAAAATTGAATCAGTTTTATTTGCTTAGCTGTTACCAATATAAACAATAGTAAAATAAATACTCTAATAACTATTTGTTTTAAAAAGTATAAAAATGAATTTTTATTTTTCTGTTAATTCAATATTTATCTAATAGCTTATCATGACTAGTGAAAATATCATGTTATTTATGTCGCAGCTATTACCGCCAATTTGGGCTCTGGGTAAAGACATTGCGAATATACTATTTTGGTAAACCGTTTTTGGTGTAATAAATCTGGCAACTATTTTAATCAACATGTCACAGCATTAATTTCAAATTATTATAAATTTTATATGATCAATCTTGCCAGGTTAAAAAAAGAGGCCAGAAATACTGGCCTTATCAGGTTAGAAGGAAGTGTAAAACAATATTATTCTTATTTCGATGGTTCTAACTACAATTAACTTTTTAACAATATTTTCTTTTAATTCATTAAACTAATTGAATTTTATTGTTTTTGTGGTTGAGAATTTTGTTGCATGGTTACCGCTTTTTCTTTAGCGCTTTCACTTAAAGTGTTTGCCTTATTGGTTAGATCCTCTTTAGCCGCTGCTGCTTTATCAGATAATGTCTGGACTTTAGAATTAAACCCTTCTTTAACTTGGGTCGCTTTTTCTTTGGCTTGATTTGTGGCTTCAGTGGATTTATCTGAAATATTTTGTTGCAACTCTGATGTTTTTTGTTTGGTTGTTTCTTTTAATTGATCTGCTTTTGTTGATAGTTTATCAGCTTCTTCAGCAGCTTTATTTTTTATATCGGTTGCAGCTTCTTTCGCATCATCAACCACTTGTTTAGCTTTTTCTGCCCCAGCTTGTTTTATTTGTTCAGCGCTTTCCTTGGTCTGTTGGATGGCATAGTCTACTTTAGGTGATTCATCACAAGCAGTAACAGCAGTTATTATACCCGCCAAGATTAGCATGCTTAGAATTTTTTTGTTCATTGATAGGTTCCTTTCTATATATGCATGGACAATCATAAATAAGTGTATAATCAATAAAAAAGACTTTAACATTATAGATACATCTATTAGATAAAGACATAAGACTGGATATAATATTTTAACAACATAACAACTTGATATGTATAACTCTGTAGCTTATGTCCGTTATCCATTAAGCATAGATGAGAATTAGAGGAATGAAAAAAAATTACCATCAGTAATTATACTAAAAATGAAAATGGCTAATCCTTCTTAAGTTCAATTAATTAAATACTTAAAATCAATCAAGCATATTATATCTTAAGTAAATAAGCCGCGCCTACAGGCGCGTCTTGTTGTGTTATTTGGCTGGAATATTATCTATTATTAAGATTTCAAACTAATTTTATCAGTAAAAAGATTATCAGATTTTTCTTTCGGTGTGCCTCGGCAACCGTCGCCATAGTGTTCACCTTCCCAGCGACCAACCAGTGCCGATCCCATGGCATTACTCATGACATTCGTTGCTGAACGTCCCATATCTAAGAAAGGATCAATACCCATTAATAAAATTAAGCCGGATTCTGGAATATTAAATTGGCTTAGTGTCGCTACAATAACGACCAACGATGCCCGTGGTATACCAGCCATACCTTTAGATGTCAGCATCAAAATCAACAACATAGTGATTTGTTCACCCATACTTAAATGGATATTACATGCTTGACCGATAAAGATAACTGCAAATGAACAATAAGCCATTGAACCAACAAGGTTGAATGAGTAACCAATTGGTAAAACAAAGCTAGCAATCTTATTAGAAATACCAAACTGTTCCAGTTTTTCTAAAGTACCCGGAAAAGCCGCTTCAGAACTTGAGGTGGTGAAAGCGAGTAAAGCCGGTTCCATGATGTTTTTGACTAAGCGTAAAATGCATGGGCCAACGATTAACACGGATACCCCAATTAAGATCACCCAGAGTAACGCTAGAGTAAAGTAAAATTCTCCCATAAAAATGCTAGTACTGATCAGTACACTCAATCCGCGTTCAGCAATCATGGCTGAGATAGCAGCAAAAACAGTAATAGGGGCAAAAAGCATAACATAGCTTGTCAGCTTCAACATTACGTAAACCAGTGAATCTAGAATTTTAATAATCGGTTCACCTTTTTTACCTATGGCAGATATGCTGCATCCCATAAAAATTGAGAAAATTACAATCTGTAAAATCTCATTACGCGACATCGCATCAATGATACTAGTAGGTATAGCATGGGCAATAAAATTATGGAAAGAAAAGGTGGTTGGTTCGATATTTGTCACCGTTGAATTGGTCTCTGCCACGAAATTGATACCTGCTCCTGGTGTAAGAATATTAACAATAACCAGGCCAATGGTAATTGAAATGAAAGAAGCAACCATGAAGAGTAACAATGTTTTTGAGAAAACACGCCCTAAGGTTTTGGCGTCACCCATTTTGGCGATCCCGACGATCAAGGTTGAAATAATTAATGGTGCAATAATCATTTTAATCAAACGCAAAAAAATATCTGTAATGATCGAAATATTTTTGGCGTAGCTGGCCGTTATTTCTGGATTGGTGAATGAATTTAATGCAAATCCAACTATTATCCCGGCGATCAGGCCTACAATAATCCAAGTGGTTAAACTTTTCGATTTCATAATGATTCCATTTTAGTCAGGCCGGTATTAGATCTCATATTATTTAACAAGCCCTGAATTAGTATTTCAGTGTTATTACCTAAGTTATCCTTTCCTTTAATTGTATTAAATAAATGTATTTAAATGAGAAATAATATCGATTTGTTTTTATCGAAATTGATACAATATCCTGGTATAGACACATGTTTAGTATCAAGTTAAATGAATGTTTATATTGATTATTTGTTATTTAATTAAGTGTTAAATTTCATGTCAAAAATGATTTACGTTATTTATTATTAGGCACGTTAGTATTTTTATTTTGTCTGCAATACTACAGTGTAGAATGATAACCATAACAGTATTAAAGTGAACAAACCATATAATTTAATGAATAATTTTAAATTTTGTGACTTACAAGCTGATATTATTAGTTTATTTAATTAATAAAATGTTCTAGTAATAGCGGCTATTCGACTTTTTTTACCGTTATTAACTAATAATTTAGCTTTTTAGTTATTGATTAATTGATATCTTAAACAAAAGTACGTTACTAACTAATTGTTTGAAAAATGGCCAGTTTAAAACTGGTTATCAGATATAATTTGTATCTATAAATTTTATGATTAATGGTGTAACTCTCCCCTAAGAATTAACCCGGGAAGAGAAATAAATGAAAGGACTATTTTTTTAGTTGATCATAGGTTTTTAGTGGTTGTTGTTTGTTATAAGGATCACCAATATAACGGGGAGAAGGTTGAAAATCCTTGTTAATGACACTTTTACTGACATCCAATCCATCATAATCAAGCCCGGCTAAATCTGACCAAGTATGGATCAAATGCATAATACTATAGGGCCTATTTACCATGGTATCTAAATGGCGTTGGAGAGTATTAATCCATTGGGTTGATTGCCAGATAATAAAAGGAATCTCATACATAGGGCGGGTTGGTGCTGCTTCATTACGACCTAAAATATGGTGTGGCGGTGTGTCAAAAACCTCTTCGCCATGATCAGGCAAATAGACCAAAAAACCGTTTTCGTTAGATGCAGCAAAATCTCGTATTAGTGTTGCCACTACCTTATCGTTGAAGTGTTGTGCACTATCATAGTCGTTATAATCGGCTTGCTCACTTTTAGCCAAATTGGTGGGCATAGTATCTGTTTTATTATCAAATATTCCCTCATCTTTAGGGTAACGATAGGCATATTTCATATGGGTGCCAAGTAAATGGACAATGATGAATTTCTTTTCTGCTGGATCTTTTAATACTTCATTGAATGGAGCTAATACTGATGTGTCATATTGGCGTGAACTTTGCGCCATATCGTTGTTTAGATAATATTGTTTATCGGTCTGGCGCGAAAATGCGGTTAACATCGTATTACGTTGAGTTATGGTTTGCTGATTGGTGATCCAGAAAGTTTTATAACCTGCCTGCTTCATCATATTCATTAACGAAGGAGCTGTTTTATAAAGTTCTGGGTGTAATTGATCGGCAAAAGTTAATGCTTGTTGTAACACTTCGATAGTGTAAGGGCGTGAGGTAACTACGTCGTTGAATACTTTGAAATTATTTGGGTATTGTGCTTTTAATGTGCTTAATTGTGGTGTTGTTAGGCGGCCATATCCATATAAACTCATACGGTTTCGACTTGTCGATTCACCAATGACTAACACTAATGTTCTTGGAGTAGCGCCATTATTATCAATCAAATTTTTTAAAGGGGGTATTTTAGCATTGTGGGTTAAAATAGCTTCCATATTAGTAAGCTGATTTTGATAAAGAAAATAACCGCTAATAAATTGCCAAGGAGCAGCATAAGCCATCCTGGCATTTAAATATGGCATTAGGTCATCAAGATCACCGTTTGATTTGATGACTTTTTTGTAAAAAGGGGCACCAAAAAGAATACCGATAATAATTGTTGTCAATATAACTTTGGCTGAAACGGAAATATGAATAGGTTTTATGCGTGTCCATAAAAAAATAGCGATAAGTGTATAAACCAATAGGCTTGCGATAACTTTAATACTTAAATATTGGGTTAAGAATTCACTTGCTTCATGTGTGTTTGTTTCAAACATGATAAACATGACACTTTGTGAAAACTGTTGGCCATAAACAATATAATAGGCCAAGGCGATGGCAGAAGATAGCCAGAGAAAAATGCCTATAATGGCGACAATCAATTTGATATGGCGAGAAAAAAACAGTGCAGGAATGAGCCAAAGAGTGCTGTATAAAAGGGAATCTCTTAGACCAATGGTATTACTTTGACCGGTTGTTACAACAATGATTTGAATAACTGTAGAAAAATAGAGAAAAAAGACAAGCAACCAGATAAAGGCTACTAAGTTATTTTTTTTATTTGGTGAGGAATTAAACATATAATTTATGCTCATCAATTTTGGTTTTTTTAACATAAGGTGTTATGTATTATTTTCATTATCAGCTATTTTGACGGCTGATAATTTTTTGAACATTAAACGAAATAGAAATAATTGCAACAAAAATATTGTTACCTTTAAGCAATTGTTGGAAATATGTTGCTAGTTTTTTGGTTGGAAAGAAGTATTATTAAATTATAGTCTAAATCTACATTTGAACCCGGTATCTTAATTTTTACATGTGCAATTGGCGACGTCGTTGTTGGATGCGATAATGTCGGTGCCGGATCGGATATGTTAAGTAATAGCTTAAATTTACACCTGCATCAGGCATCTTAATCGTTGTATGTGAAGTCGGCGACATAGTTGTGCTGCGAAGCCGACATCGGCATTGTGCGCTCGCTAGCCGGTAATGCGATTGAACTAGCAGAATGATTAACCGCTGGAGCCTGAGCTGAAGTAGGTAATGTATGTCGAGTATCTGATGGATTAGAATTATTATAATTTATTCTAATATGTCTATAACTTTCCCCCATATCCCCTCCGACTTTCAAATCTTAATTTTCTTGACAAATTATAAAAGTTTATTACATTCTTTTATTTTTACAAATTCACCACCAGATATTTGCTTATTTTTAAATATCACTCGATTCGCTAATAATGGCTAAAATTTAGGAACTTTGATGTAAGGATTTTAAACATTTTGATAAATATCTTTTAATAGCATTAAAATGGATTTTAATATTCAATTATCAAATTATTAGACCATTTATAAAATAACAACCAGATTAAAATTAACTTAAAAATCTATAGAAAAAAACACCTATCCTATACTTATCAGATATAAAGAAATCAATGCAAGCGAAGTAAAGCGTTTATCAGTCGAAAATAACCAGTAAATGGAAGAGACTGATAGCAACAAAGAGAGCAAACGATTCGGCAATATTGGAGTGAATACTTTGCACTATCGAAGAGATGAAAAAAATATCGGGATCAAGGTATGCATGTATAATATTATTGTATTTATCGCTCTGTTCTATTGTGAGTCGAGTACTAAAAGCTATGGTTTAGAAAATACTAATGAGGTTCCTTTTCATAAAAATAAATTAATTAAAGATGTTAATTCTTCAGATGTATACATACTTCCAGATAGAAGAATCGTTGCTTATTATGGTAATTTTGACTCAAGAAAAATGGGAGTATTAGGCGAGTATTCCCCTTTAGTAATGTGGAGTAAATTAAAAAATGAAGCCGCAGAATGGAATGCAGCCGACCCAACAACACCAGTGATAATGGCTTTGCACTATATAGCCATCGTTGCCAGCAATAATCCAGGCTACGATGGTGAATATATTAATAGAATGAACAAATACCAAATAGAAAAGGCGATTTCAATCGCAGGTATGGAAAAAAACACTATTTTATTTTTAGACATCCAACCCGGATTGAGTAATTTAAGGAATGAGGTTATAGGACTTAGTCCTTATTTAAAAATGCCAAATGTTCATTTAGGTATAGATCCAGAATTTATGGTGCACAATGGAAATATACCAGGTAAAGTAATAGGATCAATATCTTATGTTGATATCAATTATATTATTGATTATTTATCAAACCTGATTGAACAGTTTAATTTACCACCTAAAGTTTTAATTATTCATCGGTTTACCAAAAGAATGGTTATTGGTTTTGAAAAAGTGAAGAATTCGAAAAACGTCCAAGTTGTTTTAAATATGGATGGTTTTGGTTCTCCTTCGCTAAAAAAACTTAAGTACAACCAAGTTATATCTTCAGAATACAGTATTAAATATTTAGGCATAAAAATATTTTATAAAAATGATTTAATCTCGCCTCCTCATCGACTCCTATCTAAGAAAGAAATTCTTAGTTTAAAACCAAAACCTTTATATATACAATATCAGTAAAACCCAATCGACCTTTAACGCAAATAGAAGAAAGCAGCTTACCAGCGATGGCTAAAATATTAACAAAATATTATTTTTATTAAAAAATAATTGCGTTTATATACCCTCTCTGTCAAATATTTTGCTAATTTTTATCAGATAGCAATACAACACTTTTTCATATACCTGCCTTGGCACATAAAATATTTTTCATAAATTCCATTTTTAAACTGTTTTAGTGATAAATACTGTCAAATTAATCATATTGTTAAAATCATTTTACTATTTTTTTCTTCTAAATTTTCCCAAATTGGGATGTATTTAATATAAGTACAATCTATAACCTATAACCTATAACCTATAACCTATAACCTATAACCTATAACCTATAACCTATAACTAAAATCATGTTTAGCTCAATTTCTATAAAATCGAGGTATATAATAGAATTAAGATTACTATTTAATATATTGCTATATAGAATATTATTCCTCAAATTTGATAATATATATCAAGAAATAATTAAAGCTAAACATGTGTTTGATTATATTACTTTATTTATATTTCGTTCAGTCGCTGATTTAGCTGCTAATCCATTTATGATATTATTATAAGCATCATCTCTCAGAGATTTACCTTCATTTTTCATTTGCTTAATAAAATAATGGTTATGATGTTGCGTGTAAATAGCTTTTGCTTGTTCATCATGCTGGATGAGTTTTTGCAAATCATTCCAATTAAAAGTTTTGTCAGAAATACTATCTTGATGTTTTAGTGCTTGTTTAATTGTTTTATTTTCACTTGCTAATTTTAAAAGATCTTGCACACTAGATTCTAATACTTTTTCTTTTGTCTTGGTTGATAGAGATATATTATAACTTTCTTTTACATACTCCAATCTAGATATTAAACTATAACTTCCTTGTTGCTTGTCTAATTTATTTCCCAAACGGTCAATGCTATATTCACCATCGTCAAGCATCCCCTTTATTATTTTTAGATCATCTGATAGTAAAGAGGTACGTTGTCGAATAAAATACTTACCCGGTTGTTTTATAAATTTTTTTTGGCTATTTATTATTTTATCAAGTAATTTATTTACTTTAGAATCAACTTGTTGATGCAATTTTTCTACCGTTAGTTGAATATTACTTTTATTTGCTTTATCGATCGTCTTTTGAATTAATGAGAGTAATTTTGCTTCTGCTAAAACTTTTTGCTGCTGCACCATTGTATTGGTTGCCACTTTAACAACCGTATTAAAGGTATCAATCGTTGTTACAGTTGATTGTGTTGCTTGATTTGTGCCAGTAGACTTTTCAGTTGTATGTTTCGCCAACTCATCGAAATTTAATCTTTTATCAGCTATATTTTGAGCATCTCTAGCACCTAAATATTTTCCTTCTTGCACCCTAGTTCTTGTACGAATATAAGATCCATAAATAGTAGCTGGCGCCCCGACTAAAGCAGGAACAAAACCTACCGCGCTGCCAATTCCAGTAATTGCATTTAATGAACTTAATGCCATCCCTGCCTGGCCAACAGCAGTGACAGTACCATACTCTATTCTTTGCTTATAGTTATAATGTATTTTACGGTCAGCTATTTCTTTTAATTGTGCAATATTTTCTTTAATAATATCTAGTTGCTGGTTCTTTACTAATAAGGAACGATCTGCTCGCAGTAGCGTATCCCGCTGGTGTCCAGAAATGGTTTGCGAAATTCCATACCCAGTCATCATGATTTGTGCTGGCAAAAGCAGAGTATTACTGACCATTCCGGCTAAATCACTGACGGCTTCTGCTCCACTGATACCTTGGGACATCACTAGATCTGCGATTGATTTGGCAGACAATCCAATCATTCCACCTGTCATTAAACTCATCGCCGCTGCTTGTAATGGAGAAGAATTACGGTCAATTTTTACTGCCGGCACTTCTTGTTGCATACGTTGATATTCGGTAGCCATATAAAGTGTTTTAGCGGTAGAATTACCTTGTTCTTGTGATTTTTCTTGCAAATACTTCCAAGTAGTACACAGTTGCTGTAAATTTTCGATATTTTCTTTTTCACTTCCACCTTGTAACCAATTAATCCAAGCATCAAAAAATGGTTTAATTTTTTCTTCAAAAAGCTTCTTATTGACATCATCTTCAGCAAAATTTTGTTGTAATATTTTTAATATCTCTTGTTTTTTTTCCTTAATATCATTCATAAATGTAGGATAAATATCTTTAAAACTTTCTACTGATTCATCAAAAGCGCCTTTTGCACCTATTCCAACCAAAGGAATAGCTGGTAGTAATATACTTAACGATAATAATGACTGATGAAATTGTGGTAAAATTTGTCCTGTCGCTCCGGTAAATTCATCAATTCCATCAATAGAACGCAAATAATTATATGCTGACATTGCTATTTTATTACAAAAACTTTTTGTATTACTTAATATATTTTTTTGTTTATCTAAATCCCCTGACTGCACAAGAATAGATGGTATCGAATCATTATTTATATTTTGATTAGAATTACTAACATTACTTATCATAGACGAAAAAGGTGATTGACTTATATCATTTTTAGGTTCTGATATTTTTTCCAAACAATTAGTAGGGTTAATAGAATTAGAGAAAAAGGTAGAGGAGATAGAAAACATATAATGTCCTTTACATCGCTTTAAATGATATTGATAAACAATATCATTTATAATATCAATTTTTTTGGTCTTGGTGGTAGCTTTTTATTGCCAACTTTTGGCTCTATCACATTAATAATAAGAAATTTATTTTGCTAGAATGGAATGATTTTTGGCAATTAAAGCATAAAAGAATTTTTTAATAATAGACAATAGCAGAAAATCTCCTTAACAAATCAAATAACGATTTGTTAAATGTATATTGTGCCTTTAATTACATATTAAGAGATGTCTAATAATTATTAGAATTGAATGATTATTTACTTCATTAAGTATTAAAACTGAATGGTATTAAAAATTTTTTATGAATAACAACAAAAATAATCGATTTTCTGGCAAACTATTATTTGGTAAGCCTGAATAAAATTAAGTTATAGTAGAGTTTATTTTTTACAGCAACTAATTAAATTTTGTTATTTTATTACATTAACACCAGCAGTCGAGTAAAGGTTACGCTGCTGTTTCTTAAGCGACTAACAGATAAAATTGGCCTGACAATACAAAATTATTCCCCACTTTATCATCATTTTTTTCAATAAAATTTATTTTATTTTGTTCAGAAGTTATTATTGTATTTTTCTAAATTATAATCAAAATCTATCCTAATAATGGTGATGACTTGCATTTGCGCAGATTTAAATCAGCTAGCAATTGTTCTTTTTTATTTTTGCAGCAGTTAGCCGCAATTGAAAATCAAATTAAAGATAAATATCGAATGGTATACCATCCATAAATTCTGGAGAAAAATCAATGGAAAATAATCTCATTAATTCTCCCCTTTTCCGTCAACAAGCCTATATTAACGGTCAATGGGTCGATGCTGATAAGCATTCAACATTTAATGTTATCAATCCTGCTAATGGTGATGTAATTGCTAAAGTCAGTGATTTAGGCAAAATCTAAACACAAAAAACTATCGATGCCGCTGACAAGACATTACCCGCATGGCGTGCAATGAGCGCAAAACAACGCAGTCAGATTTTAAATAAATGGTTTTATCTGATTATGGAAAATCAGACAGCCTTAGCAGAAATATTGAGCCTGGAGCAAGGTAAATGCCACAGCGAAGCAATGGGTGAAATAACTTATGGCGCTAGTTTTATCCAATGGTTTGCGGAAGAAGGAAAGAGAACTTATGGTGAAACAATTCCTTCTCCTGTCGCTGATTGCCGAATAATGACTATCAAACAAGCGGTTGGTGTCGTAGCTGCCATTACGCCATGGAATTTTCCCAATGCCATGATCACAAGAAAAGTTGCCCCTGCCCTGGCTACTGGCTGTACCGTTATTATAAAACCCGCGGCTGAAACACCTCTATCAGCTTTAGCATTAGCAGTACTGGCTGAGAAAGCAGGTATTCCTGCTGGTGTTTTAAATATTGTACCCAGTACCGAGGCAAAAACAGTTGGTTCGGTTATGACAGCAAGCCCGATAGTCCGCAAATTAACCTTCACTGGCTCAACGCAAGTGGGGGAAATTATTAATGGCGCAGTGTGCTAATATAGTCAAAAAGATCTCATTAGAGTTAGGCGGCAATGCACCTTTTATTGTTTTCGATGATGCTGATTTAGAAGCGGCAGTTCAAGGTGTATTAGCAGCAAATTTTCGCAATAGTGGACAGACTTGCGTTTGTGCTAATCGTATCTTGGTTCAAGCAACTATATATGACGAATTCGCAAAAAGACTTAGTGCAACTGTAAAAACTCTGCGCGTCGGGCCAGCAAGTCAAAAAGATGCTCAACTAGGACCGTTAATTAATCAGCAAGCCATCGACAAAGTAAAACAACATATTGCGGATGCTATCGCGCATGGGGCACACCTGTTAACCGGCGGCAATGTTGCCTCACAAGGAAAATTATTCTTTGAACCAACGATATTGACTGATGTAAATAACCAAATGAAAGTCGCTAAAGAAGAGACATTTGGCCCATTATTTAAATTTGCTGACGAATCAGAAGCAATTCAGTTAGCTAATGAAACCGAATTTGGCTTAGCTGCCTATTTTTATTCACGCGATATTAGCCGTATCTATCGAGTTGCGGAAGCATTGGAAACAGGTATGATTGGCATTAATGAAGGACTCATCTCTAATGAAATGGCGCCTTTTGGTGGTATTAAACAATCAGGACTCGGGCGCGAAGGCTCCCATTATGGTATCGATGAATTTTTAGAAATAAAATATCTCTGTTTTGGTAATATTAAAACGACTATATAATTTAACTTAATGAAATATTAATAATTTTCATAAAGAATGAAAATTTGAGGGTAATGTTAACCTGATAAAATTAGTCGCATTGACCCTCTGTGTTTTAAAACTCTATAGAATTTTAATTTAATACTAGATGATCTTGTATTGGATTGCTTTTTGCTAATAAATGCAGATTATTAACAACTTTTGACAACAATTGGTTAACACCTATAATTTATAATATCACTTTAATATATTATTATAAAATATATTATTTATATTGATAATATTATTGTGCATATAAAATCGAATAGTTAATGTTATGCTAATAGGATCTTATGATGTTTTTACCTTTTTTCATCGCTTTTCTGGTCACTATCTCACTTATTCTCAAACAGAGAAAACTAAGTTATATCCTTTTATTAATGCTGTTTATTATAACTATCTTATTATCTAAATATCATGCAAGCGATAATATCAACTTATCGTTTTAGTTAGAGAATTATGATGAAAACACTATCTTCAACAAAAGTTATTTCTAATCTGAATATTCTAGGACTATTAGGAATATCTGTAACATTAATCGTTGCATTCTATTATCAAATTATATTACATGAAATACCCTGCCCACTATGCTTATTACAACGAGTGGGTATTATAATGATAGGTATCGGTTTTCTATTTAATCTTATCTTTGGTATTAATCAGCGTCATTATAGTATAATTATTCTTAGTTCTATCACCACATGTATCACTGCAACCCGCCAAGTATTAATTCATATTCTGCCAGGTGATCCTGAATATTATTCTACAGTCTTCGGTTTGCATCTTTATACTTGGTCGCTAATTTTCTCCTTAGCCATCATTCTGTTCGTTTGTGTATTAATGTTATTCAATAGCGCTGAAATACAAGTAGCAAAATCCCCTGCCAGAGAAATAGCGATTTATCTATTTGTATTTTTAATACTCGCTAACCTTATATCCACAATATTGGAGTGTGGGCTGACACAATGTGTTGATAATCCAATATTTTATAACTTATTAAATTAAAAATCTAATTTATTATCAATTGAAAATTCGCAGTTATAGTATAAATTTTCGACAGTTAAAAATGTCTGTTAAATCGTTTTTAAAATAAAAAATATTCGTTGTGTTTAAATCGATTAAACAGATATTTAATGCGTTTTGCTATTGTCTATGCTCACGATAACAAAGCCCTATCTGCGTCATGTCCAGCGCGTCAAGGATGTATTTGTATCACACCCTGCCTGACGTTGTCTGGTGGCGCTACCGTCACAATTGCGTCGTGCAAGTTTGCCGGCGCGTCAGAAATAAATGCAGTCACCGGACACATCACACCCATCAGCACAGCAGCTTTCTCACCCTTTACCATCAAGTTTAGCAAATAGGCGATTTCCTCATTAGTATCGCTACCATGAGTTATTCTAAATTAAAAGTCTTGTTTTGTTAGCAACGGCAAATTAGGCAAAAAACATATTGGCTAAACATACCGTGGGAGCATCTATAAAATTTACCTATCGTCACTCCATTAATCTGGATGATATCCACTTAAGTCTTGTTGATAATAACAACGCAATATAGAATCCTGCGTCAATAAAGTGGCTGACTATCCGATCAAATTTGGATTACTACAATAATTATTTTTCTTCTATGCTTGATTCTTTATTTATATTCTATTTTTTTATGGAGTTTGTGACGTGTTTCCAATAAGTAATTTATCAACGGTTGCTCATGTTGCTTTGCTCAATAAAAATGATCCACCCAACATGCTGTTGCAGCAATTAATATCATCTTCTGCTCATATATTCAAGGGGAAACTCGCTTGCTTCCTAACGGACTAAATGCTCGCGATAATTTTCCGTTACTATTTCAGGTTGTCCTCGATCCGGTAAATGAACAGCCTGAAATAAATGGATTTCAACCTTCACATGACTTTAATTCCTTATATCCAATGATTGGAAAACGAAGAGAAACAACCATTCTCACAGGAAATTATGATGAAATTGTACGATATGTATCCCGCAATCAAGCCTATGCGGTTTTTGCTATTGCCGCGCTTGGATTACCAGCGGTTTCATTGAAACAGAATTTTGATGATCCTGATACTAGTGCTATAGCGTTGCTATTTTCTGTAACAGGGAGTTTAGAAAGAGCAATAAGTTTTGATGAAACACATATCTTAGGCCCGGTAGATCCAGAACGAGTGGTTTTATTGCATGCACCCTACAGTAATCTTAATACTTTACAACCAGAAGTGGCTGAAAATCTTTCACGAACTTATCAACAAGTAGTAAATAAATATATGAATTCCTCTAACCACAGTACTTTTGATATCTGGTTCAGTCTCTATCCCCAATATGAGGCTTTATCTTCATATTTTATAGACAATGAACTTACACAACAGCAGATAACTAATGGTAATTTAGAAAGAAAAGTCGAGTCCGATAACATTCCTCATAATTCACTCACTGAAAATACTCATCTAGCTCACACGATGGTAAATGGAGAAAAAATAAGATCAGTAACCCCTGAGATATTAAAAGAGATAGTGTTATTAGGTGCAAAAGGGATCGCAAAAGCCGGTGGACTAACAAGGCTCAGTGAAAAATATAATGTGAATTTGAGTACTTTAAATAATTAGCTCCATGCGGATGGCACACTTACGGTTAACGGAAAAAATTTTTTAGGCGACAAATCCAGTAAATTAACCCCAGAGCTATTAGAAACAATAGCGTCATTAGATGCCGAAGAGTTTACAAAGGCCGGTGGACTAACAGGGCTCAGTGAACAATATAACGTCAATTTAACTACGCTAAATAATTACCTTGATAAAAATGGCATGCTCACAATGAGGGGGATGCGTTTTTTGGAAACCCGCTAGCATTTCAGTAAAAGTTGCTCTGTTATTTTTAGCTGGCTAACAGATAAAATCGGTTGGCCAACAACAGGTCATCCCTTTGCGGATGTTGAAGCTGCTGTTTGTTTAGCATATTTATCAATTCGATATCTGTAAGCAAAGTTTGAGTACACGGCAATGATGTGAATACCAGCATAGCTGGTATTCGTCGCTTAATATGTCGATGTTCTGTTTTTACCCGAATGGTTAATTATTTATTCTATCCAACTGTAATATCTTTAACCGTATAATATTCTATTAGTTTTGTTAAAATTGATATCTCACTTATACCTAAAACATCTTTTTTATCAAAACTTACGTCGGATAATAAAAAACCCTATGGTGAACCACAGGGTTGAGAACTAGGAAAATAAAATAGCGTTTAATTACAGCACATTGATACAGTTTAACTCTTTATATGCAAGTTCTAAACGCTCAATCATGGAAGTCTGACCCGCACGCAGCCAAACACGAGGGTCATAATATTTTTTATTAGGTTTATCTTCACCTTCTGGATTACCCAGTTGGCTTTGTAGATAACCTTCATTTTTCTTATAATAATTCAAAATGCCTTCCCAGGTCGCCCACTGGGTGTCAGTATCAATATTCATTTTTACCACACCATAACTGACTGCTTCTTTAATTTCTTCAGCAGTAGAGCCTGAACCTCCATGGAAAACAAAATTCATATTATTTTCCGCTGGCAAATTAAATTTCTGCGCAACATACTGTTGTGAGTTGTGTAGAATTTTTGGTGTTAATTGAACGTTGCCTGGCTTATAAACACCATGCACATTACCGAAAGATGCCGCAATAGTAAATCGATGACTAATTTTACTCAATTGCTCATAAGCATAAGCGACATCTTCAGGCTGTGTATAAAGCGATGAGCTATCTAAGCCAGTGTTATCGACACCATCTTCCTCACCACCAGTGCAACCTAACTCAATTTCTAATGTCATGCCCATTTTGCTCATCCGTTGCAAATATTGAGAGCAAATTTCAATATTTTCCGCCAATGACTCTTCAGACAAATCGATCATATGCGATGAAAACAGTGGCTTACCGGTGGTTTTATAATATTCCTCGCCAGCATCTAGCAAGCCATCAATCCATGGCAGTAGTTTACGTGCACAATGATCAGTGTGTAAGATAACAGCGACACCATAATGTTTTGCCAATTGATACACATGATGAGCACCTGATATTGCGCCTAAAATCGCAGCTTGCTGACCTTCTGCTTTTAGACCTTTACCGGCGATAAACGCAGCACCACCGTTAGAAAATTGGACAATTACCGGAGAACGAACTTTAGCAGCGGTTTCCAAAACAGCATTAATCGAATCTGTACCGACACAATTGACTGCCGGCAACGCAAATTTATGTTCTTTTGCAACGGCAAAAACTTTTTGCACATCATCGCCGGTAATAACACCTGGTTTTACAAAATCAAAAATCTTAGACATGAGATAAAATCCTATTATTGGACAGGTGAACAGTGCTACCTGTCATTTTCTTCAGATATAATTACTGTTTTGCTCGTTCTTCTAACACAACAACTGCAGGTAATTTTTTACCTTCCACAAATTCAAGAAAAGCACCACCACCAGTAGAAATATAAGAAATTTTATCCGCAATACCAAACAGATCAATCGCCGCTAATGTATCACCACCACCTGCAATAGAAAAAGCTTCACTTTCTGCAATCGCTTGGGCAATCACTGCGGTGCCGTGGCGAAAATTAGGGAACTCGAAAACCCCAACCGGACCATTCCATAAAATCGTTTTTGCTTTTTTAAGAATACCCGCCAAACGTTCAGCCGTTTCATCGCCTAAGTCCAAAATCTGCTCATCATCTTTAACATCATTGACAGATTTCATTACCGCCTCGGCTGTTTCAGAAAATTCAGTCGCTACACGAACATCAGTAGGTACAGGAATATCGCAAGTAGATAATAATTTTTCTGCTTCTGGGATCAAGCCATCTTCATATAAAGAACGGCCGACTTTATGACCTTCAGCTGCGATAAAAGTATTGGCAATACCGCCTCCCACAATAATTTGGTCGGCAATTTTTGCTAAAGAATCCAAGACAGTTAATTTAGTCGAAACTTTTGAACCACCAACGATTGCAACCATTGGCCGAGCAGGCTCTTTCAATGCTTTACCTAATGCGTCCAACTCAGCAAATAACAGCGGCCCAGCGCATGCTATAGGAGCAAATTTTGCCACACCATGGGTTGATGCCTGAGCACGGTGCGCCGTACCAAATGCATCCATTACATAGATGTCACAAAGTGCAGCATATTGCTTAGATAAATTTTCATCATCCTTTTTTTCACCCCGGTTGAAGCGTACATTCTCAAAAACCACCAGCTCGCCATTAGCAACTTCAACTCCATTTAAATAATCTTTTACTAAATGAACAGGATAGTCGAGCTTATCTGCTAAATAGTCTACAACGGGTTTCAATGAAAATTCCTCATTATACTCACCTTCAATCGGGCGACCTAAATGAGACGTTACCATTACCTTTGCGCCTTGCTTTAAAGCGGTTTCAATCGTCGGTAAAGAAGCACGGATCCGTGCATCAGAGGTAACTTTGTCATCTTTGACAGGAACGTTTAGGTCAGCCCGGATAAATACTTTTTTACCCGCTAGATCTAAATCGGTCATCTTAATTACAGACATGGTGAATCCTCTCGTTGATTCTCTAAATTATTAATCTTCTGCTGTGCATGGAGAGCAATATTCCCCATACTGTCTGTCAACAGATAGATTTGTTGAAACCAGTAGCAACCATTGCTAATGTCGTATCAAGCATACGATTGGCAAAACCCCACTCATTATCGCACCAAACTAAAATCTTAATTAGGTGTTGCCCACTAACTCGTGTTTGCGTACCATCTACAATAGCACTATGTGGGTCATGATAAAAATCTGTTGATACTAACGGCAATTCAGTATAATCAACTATACCACGAAATGAACCTTCTGCTGCTTGTTGCAACAGCTGATTGACTTTAGCTACCGTTACTTTAGATCTTACCGTCACACTGAGGTCGATCGCCGTTACATTGATAGTTGGTACGCGAACCGATATCGCTTCCAAAATGATCTTTGAATTTTGGAAATATTCGTGTGATCCCAGCAGCCAATTTGGTGTCAACAGGAATAATAGATTGGCTAGCGGCGCGTGTACGACGTAGATCTTGATGATAAGAATCAATAACCGGCTGATCATTCATTGCAGCGTGAATCGTTGTCACTGTACCAGACTCAATATCCAAAGCATCATCTAATATTTTAATCACAGGAATAATACAATTTGTGGTACAAGATGCGTTTGATACCAGTTGATCGCTATTTTTCAAACTGGTTTCATTAACCCCATAAACAATAGTTGCATCAAGATCAGTACTTCCCGGATGAGAAAATAGCACCTTTTTTGCGCCACTTGATAAATGCGCAGAGCCATCGGCCTTTGAGCCATAAACACCGGTACAATCGAGTACTACATCAATATCCAATGCTCGCCATGGTAGTTTTTCAATCTCAAATTGATGAAAAAGATGAATACTGTCATTACCTACAACTAACAAATCGTTATTCAGGCGCACATCATAAGCAAATCGGCCATGACTAGAATCATACTTTAATAAATGCGCTATTCCTTCCGAAGTAGCAATTTCATTAATTGCAACAACAGCAATTTGAGCTCGGTGATCTGATTCATAAAGCGCTCTTAAGATGCTACGCCCTATTCGCCCAAAACCATTAATTGCCACTCTAACTACCATACTCGTCCTTCAATATAACAACTGATTTGTTAATGGCTAAGAATACCGATAATTACAGCTTTTGTACTGAGGATTTTTGTCGTCAATCATAAAAAGTGTGCTTTTGATCAATAAATCTAGCAATTTTGCCAAAATGAAACGTTTCAGCTTAATTTAAATGCACTACAACATAAAAAAAAGATCGCAATAGCGCATGATTATCTGCTGAAATAAAAAGAGCGTATCTAATCATATAAAGCTGATCAATACGCTCATATCATTTTCATCAATTACGGCAATAAAGCTTTAGCCTTCTCTATCACATTTTCCACACTAAAACCAAACTCTTTAAATAAAACCTCTGCCGGTGCTGACTCACCAAAAGTATGCATACCAACAACCCCACCGGTTGTGCCAACATATTTGTACCAATAATCGGCAATACCCGCCTCAACAGCTAATCGTGCAGTAACTGAAGAGGGTAATACAGACTCACGATAAGCGGCGTCCTGTTTATCAAAAGTATCCGTTGATGGCATAGAAACCACTCGTACTTGATAGCCTTCGGCAGTCAATTTTTCATAAGCGCTAACCGCTAATCCAACCTCAGAGCCAGTTGCAATCAAAATAAGCGCGGGTGTTTTTTCGCTATCTTTGAGCACATAAGCCCCTTTAATAATATTGGCTAACTGTTTAGTATCACGTGGTTGTTGTTCAAGATTTTGACGGGAAAAAATCAACGCACTTGGCCCCTCATTACGCTCAATCGCATACTGCCAGGCAATAGCCGATTCAACCTGATCACAAGGACGCCAAGTACTTATATTAGGCGTCAGGCGCAAACTGGCTAATTGCTCAACAGGTTGATGGGTTGGACCATCCTCACCCAGACCAATAGAATCATGAGTATAAACAAAAATACTGCGAATCTTCATTAACGCAGCCATGCGTACTGCATTACGTGCATACTCAACAAACATTAAAAAGGTTGCACCATAGGGTATAAAACCACCATGCAAGGCAATACCATTCATAATAGCCGACATACCAAATTCACGTACACCATAGTGAATATAATTACCTGCTGGAGAATCTTTTATTGACTTAGACGCTGACCACATAGTTAAATTACTGGGAGCTAAATCAGCGGAGCCGCCTAAAAGTTCAGGCAATACCTTACCAAAAACCTCCAACGTATTTTGTGAGGCTTTACGGCTGGCAATATTAGCAGGATTCCGTTGTAATTCCACAACCAAATTATTTGCAACAGCTTGCCAATTAGTCGGTAATTCACCTTTGGTCCGACGGATAAACTCTTCGGCAAGTTGCGGAAAAGCCCGTTGATACTCAGCAAATTTTTCACGCCAGGTAGCTTCTTTTTGCTGACCAATTTCGCGGGCATCCCAGGCTTGATAAATATCTGCTGGTATTTCAAAAGGTGGATATGACCAATCTAGTGCTGCCCGGGTTTCAGCGATCTCAGTTTCACCTAATGGTGAACCATGCGCTTCTTCGGAACCTGCCTTACGTGGCGAGCCATAACCAATTATCGTTTTGCAGATTAATAGAGAGGGCTTATCGGTAACCTTACGGGCTTGTTCTATTGCTGACTTGATTTGTTCAGGATCATGTCCATCAATACCTTTGATAACATGCCAATGATAAGCGGCAAAACGTTCAGCAGTATTATCTGTAAACCAACCTTCCACCTCTCCATCGATTGAAATGCCATTATCATCATAAAAAGCAATCAATTTACCTAATTTCAATGTTCCAGCCAGTGAACAAGCTTCATGCGAAATGCCTTCCATCATGCAACCATCACCCATAAATACATAGGTATAATGATCAACAATAGTATGGTCTGGACGATTAAATTGAGCAGCTAACGTTCGTTCGGCAATAGCAAACCCTACAGCATTTGCAATTCCTTGTCCCAGCGGGCCAGTCGTGGTTTCAACACCTGGCGTATAACCATATTCGGGATGTCCCGGTGTTTTGGAATGAAGTTGGCGAAAATTTTTTAATTCTTTGATCGGTAAATCATAACCGGTAAGATGCAGCAAGCTATAAAGTATCATAGAACCATGACCATTAGATAATACAAAACGGTCACAATCTACCCAATCAGGATCAGCAGGATTATGATCCAGATAGTCACGCCAGAGTACTTCAGCAATATCCGCCATTCCCATTGGCGCACCTGGATGCCCTGACTTTGCTTTCTGTACCGCATCCATACTGAGGAAACGGATAGCATTAGCAAGGATTTTACGAGTGATCATTGTTTACTCCAAATCGAATAAATAGCAAATTTGATACTGATTTTCTCAAGGTCGTTTTGCCATCTTAACAGTTAAAATCTAATCTAGGTATCTGCCCTAAATAATCAGCGGTAACAAAATTTTAATCAATAGCAAAAGAATTAAAAATAAGTGAATGAAACAATAATAACAATCACTGTTTGTACTATAGCGAAAATCAAAACACGAATATCATAATTTTTTCTAAGCAAAAAGGCTGTGAGATTGGATATGATTTTCTGGCAAAAAGAATGTTTATTATCTTAAAATACAGAAAACCCCGAGGCTTATACTCAGGGTTTTATAATATTGGCGGTGCGGACGGGACTTGAACCCGCGCCCCCCGGCGTGACAGGCCGGTATTCTAACCAACTGAACTACCGCACCACGGTATAATCGATTTAAGAACGGCCATGATACTACGAATCAGCAATCTATACGTCAATATTTTTTAGAAAAAAAATCACTATTTGCGCATTTTTTCAGCTAAAAGTGTAACAATGATTAATGTTTAACCTGATCCTTTTCGCAATCATCGGAACGCCAAAGTGAAATCTTTCCACTTTTCTTTTCAATCAGATCCAGTTTTGCTTCATGGCCAGTAATTTCTTCTTGATTAGCATAAATCACGGTTAATCCCATTGCTGAGCGTTCTATTCGTTTAATATCATCGGTATAGGTTTCACTACCTGGCTCTGAATCAACTGAAAAAGCTAACGAGGTTTGTCCTCCGGTCATTGCCATATAGACTTCGGCCAAGATCTCTGCATCGAGCAATGCGCCGTGGAGTGTACGCTTTGAATTATCGATATGATAACGATCACATAAAGCATCAAGATTATTCCGTTTTCCCGGAAACAGCTTTCTGGCCAATACCAAGCTATCAGTGATCTGACAAAAGTTTGCTGTCGGTGGAATATCTCTATTTAACTTGGAAAACTCATAATCCATAAACCCAATATCAAAAGGGGCATTGTGGATGACTAACTCAGCGCCGCGAATAAAATCTAAAAATTCATCGGCTATTTCAGCAAAAGTTGGTTTATCTTGCAAAAACTCATCACTAATTCCATGAACTTCGAAAGCTTCAGGATCAACTAATCGTGCTGGTTTTATATAAACATGGAAATGGCGACCAGTTAAGCGGCGATTGATCACTTCTACCGCGCCAATTTCAATAATATTATGTCCTTCATAATGGATCCCTAGCTTATTCATACCAGTAGTTTCCGTATCAAGAACAATTTGTCGTGTAATCACAGTGCTCATAGTGCCTTTTTATGTCAGACTTAGGGTTATAAATCACGAATAAAATGAGTTTATCAGAAATGACGAAACAGGTAGAAATTTTCACCGATGGTTCTTGCTTAGGCAATCCAGGCCCAGGCGGTTATGGTATTTTACTGCGTTATAATAAACATGAAAAAACATTAAGCAAAGGGTATTTTCGTACCACCAATAATCGTATGGAATTAATGGCTGCCATTATTGGTTTGGAAACGCTTAAACAACCCTGCCAGGTTATTCTAACGACTGATAGTCAATATGTCCGTCAGGGTATCACCCAATGGATCCACAACTGGAAAAATCGCCAATGGCGACGCGCAGATAAATCACATGTTTTGAATGTTGATTTATGGCAACGATTAGACGCAGCAATTTCTCGACACCAAATAGAGTGGCACTGGGTCAAAGGCCATGCTGGACATGCAGAAAATGAGCGATGCGATGAATTAGCAAGAAATGCGGCAAATTCACCAACAGAAGAGGATAGCGGCTACCAAACGGAACAAAATTAATGACGTTTGCGCCAACACTTAACAACCCCCATTGTGTTACCTATTTTCATGCTGGTTCGCATAAATTTTATGGGTGTTGGCGTCAACGGTAACGTTCTTTTACGGGCAATGATAAGATTGATACAACCGGCAAATTGCAAATTTCTATTGATAAAATGATCAGGATTTATCCAGGGTATAATTTGAAAACTTTGTCGCTGCAGTACTTCGTAATTCAATAAGCTCAACCAATCAAGTTGACGCCAGGTCGAAAACATATGACTACGATAGGGTTGCCGCTTACGCAAAAGAGGAATACATTTCCCTAACCCTAACAAACTAAAAGGATTAAAATTAGATAAAATTAGCCAACCATCATCAACCAAAACCCTATCAGCTTCACGCAATAACCGATGTGGGTTAGTACTGTAAGATAGTTGTTGTATCAAAAGACAGGCATCGATCGATTTGTCCTCGAAAGGTATTTCATTAGGATCACCTAATAATTGACAGTTACTTCCAGCTATATTCATGCTAAATTGATGGGTAATGAGCGATGCTTGGGTATCAATCTGTAAACTCAATTGGCCAATTTTTAATAAATGGAAACCAAATATTTTTGGCCACCATGGTTGTAGCTGCTGGTTCAATGCAATACGATAATACTCTCCCCATGGAATGTCTTCCCAGGAGTCAGGCATTTTAGAGCGTTGGGCAATACGAGCTGACTTCATTGTAATATCCTTCTAACCCTTTAGCTATGAGGCATTATTATATTATGGAGCTTATCAGAATTCCTTCCTTAGTTGATAATTATATATGGCTATTAATCTATCAAGGTAACTGTATTATTGTCGATCCTGGTACTGCTAAGCCAGTGCAGCAATTTTTGCAACAAAATGCTATAAAACCGGTCGCTATTTTACTTACTCACCACCATCATGATCACGTCGATGGCGTCAAAGAATTACAAAAATATTATCCCGAATTAGTCGTCTATGGTCCAATGGAAACCAGCAGCAAAGGAGCAACATGTATCATAAAAGGTGGAGAGCAGCTAAATTTTGCCGGCTTTTCATGGCAAATTTTTGCCGTACCTGGACATACTTTAGGACATGTTGCTTACTATCAAAAACCATATCTATTTTGCGGTGATACCCTATTTTCTGGTGGTTGTGGCCGTATTTTTGAAGGAACAGCTGAACAAATGTATCATTCGCTTGAAACGCTTAAAGCTTTACCTGATGAGACGCTAGTCTGTTGCTCACATGAATATACCGCTGCGAATATGGTATTTGCCAATTATTTGCTACCCCACGATGAAGCAATAAAAGCTTATATTTTAGCCGTGAATCAAAAACGAGCCCAAAAACAATCCACACTGCCATCACAACTTAAAGTAGAAAAAAAGATCAATATCTTCTTAAGATATGACGATCCTTACTTACAAAAAGTATTGGGGTTTTCTCCTGCTACTTGTTCAAATTGTGATGTATTTGCCAAAATTCGCAAACTAAAAGATCGCTTTTAAATTGATAGTTGTCATTAGCTAACGAGATCAGTATCATTCCCTCTTTATTAAACAATTGAATAAATAACAACCTAGGATAGATTACATTAATGAAGACAAAAGCGATACTATTCGCCTCTGTTCTGCTTGTTGGTTGTCAAATGACACCCAATGAGCAAACACCAGATCCGTCTCCAGCCAATCAAGATATTGAAACTACCACTTGGGAATCAACCTATTTAATAGAAAATGATTTGTGGGGTTATATTAGTAATGAGCTGAAAATGGATATTCCTGATAATGCCAGGATCAGAAATCAAATCAAATCTTATTTGGCCAAAGAAAGCTATTTGCGGAATGTGACATTACGCGCAGAGCCTTATATGTACTGGATTGTTGAAAAAATTGATCAACGCCACCTGCCAATGGAGCTTGCCCTGGTTCCTATCGTTGAAAGTGCTTTTAATCCCCATGCGACCTCACAGGCTCAGGCTACAGGTTTATGGCAGATTATTCCATTGACTGGTCAGTCATATGGATTAAAACAAAATAAATGGGTTGATGAACGCAGAGATGTCGCTGCCTCGACTAGTGCAGCACTAAATTTACTTGAACGATTAAATAACCTATTCGACGGTGATTGGCCTCTAACACTTGCTGCTTATAATTGTGGCGAAGGTTGTGTGCTTAATGCCATCAAGAAAAATGAAGAGCTGGGATTACCTACTAATTATTGGTCGTTATCACTCCCCAAAGAAACAATGAATTATGTACCAAAAATTTTGGCTCTCAGTAATATATTACGCAATAGCGAACAATATGCATTGCAATTACCAACAACCAATAAAAATAATGCGCTTACCCAGATTAATATAGGCGAACAAATTACCTTACCTCAAGCAGCTAGACTTTCTGGACTGCCGTTAACCGCTCTTAAAACCTATAATCCAAATTTAAAACATAATATAACACCTCCAGCCGGTCCCTATACTATTATGCTACCAACAGATAAAGCTGATCTGCTTAAGGATGCGCTTTCTGATCAAGACGTATTAAATAGTATTCGCCTTGCTGTTGCCAACAATAATAAACAGATATTAGCTAGACAGCGTGCTATCAGTAATTACAAAGTTAAACGCGGTGACTCCTTATCGATTATTGCCAAACGTTTTAATACCACAACCGATAAGCTTAAGTCACTCAATGGCATGAAAACAGCCAACTTGCGGATCGGGCAAACATTAAAAATTAGCGGTAAAAATAGTTATCGAGCACCAACTGTGATTGCTAAAAATAGCACTTCATCAGGCAAGAAAGGTAAAGGAAATATCAAGACCTACAAAGTCCGTCAAGGTGATTCCTACTACAGTATTGCTAAACGCCACGGCATCGATCTTAAAGATCTGATGAATTGGAACTCTAGTGTCAGAATAGCAGATTTAAAACCGGGCATAACGCTGACTATTCACCTCTAATAATATTATGGCAAAAATAAAAATTGGCGATTATTTCTTTTTATCATTAGGCATTGAGATAATAATTTATCCCACTTGAACTTGTCCGTAGTCTGGACTGGTAAAATAAAAAAATAGCAAATACTGAAAAAAATAAAAAATAGAGAATAATAAAAATCAAACTAATAATAAATGCAGCCAATCCAGCTCTATTCCAGGTATCTTGTACAAGTTTAAAGGTTACATCACTATAATTACCATTACGCCATGCCCACTCATTCCCTTTAATACCACATACAAACATCCAAATAAAATTAAATAATGGAATAATACACAGCAACGGCCAGTAAGTTCGATTGCCAAATCCCCAAAAAATACTAAACATAAAAGCGCCCCAATTCCACTGCTTAACACCTTCCGGTATTGTTTTTGTTTGGACCTGATTTTCCATAATTTTCTCCTAAAAATAACAAGTAAAAAGCAACTGAAACATAGTCTATTTTATTATCAAATCAAATTTTCTTTTTTATTGCATTTAATATTTTATTATAAATAAAAAATAAATAATTATTTAATTAACTTAAAAAAATAAAAATACTAATTTATAAAATAATATTTATAATTAAAAATAATTTAATATTCATTATCTAAAGCAATTTTAAATAAGATTATTTATGAAATAAAAATCCACTATTTAATATAAAATAAATCCGGTATAAATTTTTCATCTTAAATTATATTAATACTAAAAGGAACAATAATGGACTATTGCTCAATTTTATTCAAATTAGGTTTAAAAATTCTATTGTTTACTTTAATTACTGCTAATAAATTTATTTATGCCAATACTTCTACTGTTGATATTGCAAAACCACTAGAAAATGGCATTTCATACGATACATTTTCTGAACTTCCTTTCACTCAAAGTAGCATTAGCTTTAATAATGATATCCAATCACCAATCAAATCCAATACTAAACAATACAGCGGCTAAGATTATTATCGCAGAAATTACTAGCGATAAGCACTCTAATCTACAAGGCACCATCGGCATTAAAGGAACTATTGCAGATTTGATTATTGCCAATCCTAATGGGATCAGTTGGAAAAATGGTAAAATAGATAACGTCAAAAGTCTGTCGCTTATCGCAGGTAAACTGGAAATTCCAGCGAAAAAAACGTTACAACAGCTAAAAAGTCTAAAATTCATTACCACAATAGGTAGCAGCATTAATTTAACTGATGATAGAGAAAATTCCTTGTCCATCAACAATCTGGCGAATATTGAGGCTAAAATTAATATTGCTAAAGTTAATCTTTTTGCCGATAAAATTATCATCAACAATAATATAACCCTGGAAGCTGCACAACAACACTACTTTGCCGCAACTGGCGCAATATCTTATAGCCTGCGCCAAGCTAACATTAAACTTAAGCAGCTAATCAAACCGGATACTAATCTAACTTATTTACACCATAGTCAGCTTAAACTTAGCCAGCAGACTACTGTCAAAGGGCAAAATATTATTTTGGAAAGCCACCCTTATCAATGTATTAATAGTTATTCATACAAAAATAATAATATCCAATTAAATGGCTCGCTGATCGCACAAAATTTTTCCCTACGCGGTGATAGTCTATTTGAAAATTCAGGATCGCTAATTCTTGGCCGGCAACCATGATCGATAAATTGATAATATTAATAAACAGTTGCCTTATTAAGATTAAGCCACAATAAAAGCATAAAAGAAATCCAAAGACTATTAATAAAAAAGGCGAGATAACAATAAGTCTCTCGCCTTTAATATATGATTAATCAATAACAGTAAATTTAAGCCTGGCCTTTAACTTCTTTTAGACCATTAAAAGGCGCTTTTTCACCTAACACTTCTTCAATACGGATTAATTGATTATATTTAGCAACTCGATCAGAACGGCTCATTGAACCTGTTTTGATCTGGCCCGCTGCTGTTCCTACTACCAAATCTGCAATTGTAGCGTCTTCAGTTTCACCTGAACGATGTGAGATAACCGCAGTGTAGCCGGCATCTTTTGCCATCTTAATTGCTGCTAAAGTTTCGGTTAAGCTACCAATCTGATTGAATTTAATTAAAATAGAATTAGCAATTCCTTTTTCAATGCCTTCTTGCAAAATCTTGGTATTAGTAACGAATAAATCATCACCAACTAACTGAATTTTGTCTCCTAACACTTTAGTCTGGTAGGCGAAACCATCCCAATCTGACTCATTAAGACCATCTTCAATTGAAACGATAGGATATTGTTCGGTTAATTCTTCTAGATAGTGGGTAAATTCTTGTGAAGTAAAAGTTTTACCTTCACCTTTCAGCTCATAATTACCCGTTTCCTGGTTGTAAAATTCTGAGGCGGCACAATCCATTGCTAAAGTAATATCTTTACCTAACTCATAGCCTGCTGCTTCAACGGCGTCTTTAATTGCGGCTAAAGCTGCGGCATTAGATTCTAAATTTGGTGCATAGCCACCTTCATCGCCGACCGCTGTATTCATCCCTTTGGCTTTTAACACTTTTGCCAAGTGGTGAAAAATCTCTGATCCCATCCGAACTGCTTCTTTCAAGCTTTTTGCACCCACTGGCTGGATCATAAACTCTTGAATATCAACATTGTTATCCGCATGTTCTCCACCATTGATAATATTCATCATTGGTAAAGGCATAGAAAATTTACCCGGCGTGCCATTCAATTCAGCAATATTCTCATACAAAGGCATACCTTTCGCTGCCGCAGCCGCTTTTGCATTAGCCAGTGAAACAGCCAAAATCGCATTAGCACCGAATTTAGATTTATTTTCTGTACCGTCTAATTCGATCATGATTTTATCGATATTAGCCTGATTTTTGGCATCTTGGTCGATCAATGCATCAGCAATTGGGCCATTTACTGCTGCAACTGCCTTCAAAACACCTTTACCTAAAAAGCGATCTTTATCACCATCACGTAGCTCTAATGCTTCTCGTGAACCAGTCGATGCACCAGATGGTGCCGCTGCTAAACCAACAAATCCGCCTTCTAAATGAACCTCTGCTTCAACAGTCGGATTACCACGGGAGTCGATGATTTCACGCCCGATGACTTTAACGATTTTGGACATTAAATTTTCCTCAGTACAAGTTAAATTTAAGCCAATGGTAACAAATTAATACCATTAGCCCATATCTCTTTTCAGCTGGCCTTGCTGATATTCCTTTGCGGCTTTAATAAAACCAGCAAATAACGGATGGCCATCCCTTGGTGTCGAAGTAAATTCAGGATGAAACTGACAAGCGACAAACCAAGGATGGTTAAGATCCTCGATAATTTCCACCAGCTTATTGTCCGCTGAGCGTCCTGCAATACGTAAACCCGCTTCTTCAATACGCGCCAAAAGCTTACCATTGACTTCATAACGGTGGCGATGCCGCTCCATAATTGTGTCGCTATTGTACAACTCACGGACTTTACTACCTTTCTCTAAACGGCATAATTGGCTACCTACTCGCATCGTACCGCCAAGATCGCTCTTCTCATTACGAACTTTAATACTACCACTGTCATCAGACCATTCCGTAATTAAGGCAACAACCGGATATGGACAATCTGGCACAAATTCTGTTGAGTTTGCCCCTTCCATACCAGCAACATGACGGGCATATTCAATCAGAGCAACTTGCATTCCCAGGCAAATACCCAAATAAGGAATATTATTTTCACGTGCGTAACGAGCTGCCATCATTTTCCCTTCGACACCCCGTTCACCAAAACCACCTGGAACCAGGATAGCATCAAGTTCTTTTAATAGTTCGGTACCACGCGCTTCAATATCTTCAGAATCAATCAGCTTAATGTTCACTGTTAAACGATTTTTTAAACCGCCATGTTTTAACGCTTCAATAACCGATTTATAAGCATCAGGTAACTCTATATATTTACCTACCATGCCAATAGTTACCTTACCTACCGGATTGGCTTGCGCATCAATAACCTGTTCCCATTCAGACAAATCAGCTGCTGGGCAGGTAAATTCAAATTTCTTACAAATATAATCATCTAGTTGCTGAGATTTCAATAATGCAGGAATTTTATAAATTGAATCAACATCTTCTAATGAAATAACTGCTTCTTTCGGTACATTGCAGAAAAGAGCAATTTTAGCCCGTTCATTAACCGGAATAACCCGATCTGAACGGCAAATTAGCACGTCTGGCTGAATACCAATAGAAAGAAGTTCTTTTACTGAATGTTGAGTTGGTTTGGTTTTAACTTCACCTGCAGCAGGTAAATAAGGCACTAAAGTAAGATGCAGGAAAAGAGTGTGTTTACGACCAACATCAACCGCTAATTGACGAATTGCCTCCAAAAAAGGTAAAGATTCAATATCGCCCACTGTGCCACCAACTTCAACCAAAACGATATCGTGACCTTCTCCGCCACGAATAATCCGGTTTTTGATCTCATCAGTAACATGAGGAATAACTTGAATAGTTTCGCCCAAATAATCACCACGACGCTCTTTACGCAATACTTCAGAGTATACGCGACCGGTTGTGAAATTATTACGGCGTGTCATTTTAGTACGAATAAAACGTTCATAATGGCCCAGATCAAGATCAGTTTCTGCACCATCTTCGGTGACAAAAACTTCCCCATGTTGGATTGGGCTCATCGTGCCTGGATCAACATTAATATAAGGATCCAGTTTCATAATAGTAACATTCAGTCCACGCGCTTCAAGTATAGCAGCCAAAGAAGCTGCGGCAATGCCTTTGCCCAGAGAGGATACTACCCCGCCGGTTACAAAAATATAATTTGTTTTCATGCTAAACCTGAAAATTTAGGTGTAAAAGACGATGAATATAACAGGACGGGAAAGCAGTATACCCTAACCTTAAATCTGCTACAAATGTTCTAAACCTATTAAGGTTAACTTTCATCAATAATCTTTCAATATCAAGAATTAGCTTATGCAAACTCCTGTCAATAAATAGCTGCTCGATTATAACATCCTAACTAATACTTAATCCATTCAGCTAAAAAATAATAATCACTCTTTTTTAATTTGTTGCCAAAGTTTTTCCATTTCATCTAGTGTAGCATTTTCTAATGAACCGCCTTTGTTTAAGATCAGTTTTTCTACTCGGCGAAAACGGTGTTCAAATTTACGACATGCTTTTTGTAATGCTAGTTCAGGTTCATGGCCAAGATGGCGCGATAAATTAACCACTGCAAAAAGTAAATCACCAATTTCTTCTTCAATATGTGATTGACTCGGTTCAGGCTTATTTATTTCTGCCAAAACCTCTTCAATTTCTTCATGAACTTTGGCTAATACCGGGGCAAATTTGTCCCAATCAAAACCGACAGCCGCACAGCATTTTTGCATTTTGTTGGCTTTCATTAATGCCGACAGTACTTGTGGAATATCATCTAAAACTGAATACTGATTTTTTGCGGCCCGTTCTTTGACTTTATTTTTTTCCCAATCATATATTGCTTTATCGCTATTAATAATCGATTGTCCAGCAAAAATATGAGGATGGCGTGATATTAACTTTTGACTGACGATTTGGCAGATTTCATTAAAATCGAATAATTTTTGTTCTTTTGCAATCTGGGCATAAAAAACAATATGAAACAGTAAATCACCCAATTCTTCTTTTAAAGCAGCAAAATCTTGTCGTTCAATAGCATCAACAACTTCATAAGTTTTCTCCAGTGTATAAGGCGCTATTGTGGCAAAAGATTGCACTTTATCCCATGTACAACCATGTTCAGGATCACGTAACTGAGTCATAATCAATAACAATTGTTCTATTGCAGCTGAGTCCGTTTGCATGTTATTTCCATCCGAAGTTAATAAAGTTCAAAAACCAATCAATGCGCCGCTTGCTAAAACATGATGTTATAGTTACGACTTAATATAACGTTTAGCCTCAAATACATCAGGGAGTTGATTTAATTTCGCTAAAATACGACCTAAAACAGGTAAATGATTGATTTCAATATTTAAATCGATAGTCGCCAATTGTTGTTTAACATCACTACGACTACTAACACTTAAAACATTTACTTTTTCATTAACAAGAATAGTCGTAATATCTCTTAATAACCCACTACGATCATTAGCAATAATTCTCAGCCCTAATGAGTAACCACTAGCGTAGTTTTCACCCCAAATAGCATCGACAATTCTTTCTGGTGCATGCAATTGTAGCTCGATCAGTTGCTCACAATCGATACAATGAATCGAAATACCTCGACCTTTAGTAATAAACCCAACAATACCATCACCAGGAATTGGCTGACAGCAACGAGCAATGTGGTGCATCAAGTTGCCAACACCTTCTACCACAATTCTACCGCTATCTTTCACTGGCAAGCGGATAGAGGATATTTTAGCTTCCAATGTTTTTAACGCAGCGCGGTCTGGTTCTTCGGCAGTGGTTTGGCTAAACTTATTCTGTAAAAAATTTACTAGTTGATTAATACGAATATCACCAACACCAATACCTGCCAGCACTTCATCCAATGAGTTAACGTTGTAGCGGGTTAATAACAACTTTTCCGCCTCTTTTATACTTATCGCCAGTTGATTAAGTTCGTTATCTAATATTTGTCGCCCTGCCTGGATATTCTTATCACGATCCTGCTTACGAAACCAATTGTGGATCTTAGCGCGACCGCGGTTTGTAGTAACATAGCCTAAATTTGGATTGAGCCAGTCACGGCTAGGATTGGGATATTTTTGCGTAATAATTTCAATTTGATCTCCCATCTGTAAGTGATAACTAAAAGGAACAATCCGGCCGCTGATCTTAGCACCAATACAGCGATGACCGACATCACTATGAATATGGTAGGCAAAATCAAGTGGGGTTGAGCCAGCAGGCAAATCAATGACATCACCTTTAGGTGTAAAAACATACACGCGATCATCAAAAACCTGGCTACGAACCTCATCAAGCATTTCCCCTGAATCAGCCATCTCTTCCTGCCAGGCTATCAATTTTCTTAACCAAACAATACGATTTTCATAGCTACTGCCTTTGCCTGTTATTACCGCACCTTCTTTATATTTCCAATGGGCGGCAATACCTAATTCAGCATTTTCGTGCATTTGGCTGGTCCGGATTTGTACTTCAATCGCTTTACCATTTGGCCCTAACACCACAGTATGAATGGATTGATAGCCATTCGGTTTAGGGTTAGCAACATAATCATCAAATTCATCAGGTAAATGGCGAAAATGAGTATGCACAATACCTAATGCAGCGTAACAATCCTGTAAACGTTCAACGATAATACGCACAGCGCGTACATCAAAAAGTTCATCAAAGGCCAGGTATTTTTTTTGCATCTTCCGCCAGATGCTATATATATGTTTCGGGCGGCCATAAATTTCTGCGGTAATACTTTCCTGTAGCATAAAATGTCGCAGTGACGAAACAAAATCATCAATATACCGTTCACGATCGATACGACGTTCATGGAGTAATTCAGCAATCTTTTTATATTCATCCGGGTGTAAATAATGAAAACAGAAATCTTCTAGCTCCCATTTCAATTGCCCAATGCCTAAACGGTTGGCCAAAGGCGCATATATATTTAAGCACTCTTTTGCTGCTAAGACTCTTTCTTCTTCAGAGCGTTCCCTTACCTCACGTAAATGGGCAATACGTTCTGCGATCTTAATCACCACGCAACGAAAATCTTCCACCATAGCGAGCAACATCCGACGCATATTATCCACCTGGGTAGAACTTTTTTCGCCTAATTTGCTAGCATTCAATTGGCCAATGGCGTCCATCTCCATCACACCTTTAACCAATCCGTGAATCGATTTACCAAATTCAATATTAATAATTTCCTCAGTGACAATTTTGGCATCAACTAAGGGAAACAGCATCGCCGCACGCAGACTATCGAGATCCATGCTTAATGTTGACAGGATTTCTCCCATCTCAATGCCACGCCATAGCAGTACTTGACGATGTTCATGTTGCTGAACTTTGCTATAGCAGTAATGCCAAAGTTCAATTAACTTTTGTTCTGAGTCATTGTTGGTAAGTTTGAGACTGGCAACCCACTTATCAACGGCAAATTCTCCTGCAGATGTCAAATGAGCGCTTCTAATTGCAACCATAATCTTTCCTTGCCTATTTGCTTAAATCGCGACAAAAAAGTGCCATAGACTCTAGATGACTAGTATGCGGGAACATATCTAACATCCTGACACTCATAAGTTGATAACCGGCTGTAAGTAATTGTTGATTATCTTTTACTAATGTCGTTGGGTTACAGGAGATATAGACCACCCGTTCTGGTTTAAATTTGATAATATGTGGCATTACGCCCATAGTACCGGCGCGTGCAGGATCTAATAAGATTTTGTTAAAGCCCATTTTTGCCCAAGGTTGACAGTCTATGTCAAACTCGAGATCAGCTTGATAAAACTCAACGTTGGTTAATTGATTTAAACTAGCGTTAAACCGTCCTTGCGCCACCAATTCAGCGACGCCTTCAACACCAACAACAGCATTAAAATGACGTGCAATAGGTAAGGTAAAATTACCCATGCCACAAAATAGATCCAAAACCCTATCTTGCGGCTCAAACGCTAACCAATCCAACGCTTGAGCAACCATTTTTTTATTAATTTCAGGATTTACTTGAATAAAATTCTGTGGATCAAATGTCAATTTCACATTCTCAATAGAATAATAAGGCTCACTATCATTACTTGCCAAACTAACAAGTTTAAGCCGATTGGCACTATTATCAACCAAATAAACATTGAAATTATAGCGCCTGGCAAAAGCAGTTAATAATATTTTATCATTAGTAGTTAACGGCTTAAGATGACGCCAAATAACACTCACGCCGTTATCTGCATTAACAAGCTCAACATGACCTAAATGTTTAACTGCTGCCAATTTGTTTAAACAGTCAGCAACAGGAAGTAATAATCTTTCAAATTCTGGCTGTAACACAGGACACATTTTCAGTTCTACTAACACATTTGATTGGCTCTGACGAAAACTCATGCGTAAACGACGCTCTGCATGCTGGTATTGAAGACCAAACCGCGCTCTACGGCGATATCCATACTCACTACCTGCAATAACTGGCAATGATTTTACCGCACTGCCCGTTTCACGTTGAAATAAATATTCTAACCTACTGATTTTCGCAGCACGTTGAAGAGCCGGCGTCACATGTTGTTGGCAACTACCACAGATGCCAAAATGACAACAAAAAGGCGCCACCCGATCAAGACTATCAGCCAATCGTTTGCTCACTTTTGCCTTGGTAAATTGCCTTTTCTCTTCTGTAAATTGAATTTGTGCTTGCTCACCAGGAAGTAAATCAGTAATAAAAATTATTTTTCATTGATAACGCGCAACACCTTGACCCTTAACATCAAGACTTTCAGCTATTACTGTCAAATTATCGGATTTAACTTTACGCGGCTTTGAAGAATAAAATTGTACCATATCATTAAAGGTATAAAATTTTGTTAGTCTATTAATAAAGAAACTGTCATCTCATATATTATCGGAAAATTAAGGTCACTTTATTCATTTTCTCAATGAGGGTGAAGAATAGTATCACATCTCGAAGCAATTGAAGTAGATTATCCACCAATAAATTGTTAATTATTTGTAATTTAAAGGAATAAAGCAATAGATTTATTTATTTTTGTAAAAAAATAAAAATAAAAAAACAATGAAATAAATTCTCAAAAATCAAATAACCAATATGATATTGCTAAATAATGTTATAAATTTATAACATAATGAAGTTTATTAAAATTTCAATTTCTGAATTATGTTATAACTAAATTGTTATCTAATTTCTAATAACAAATGTTATCAAAATCACTTTAATTATATAAATAGAGTAATTTAGATTACAATGATTTTTAAATTCAAAACATTTTTCACTTATCAGACCTTAAATCGATATTTAATTAATATGTTTATTCTAAAGCATTACTTAAAATATTTTCCAATCTATATATTTAAGCAATGCTTATTTTCGTTATTTAATTTAATAACATAACATTTTTTAATTTTTCACTGTAAATTTTCGATATTCCTGATAAGCATAATGATCCGTCATACCACTAATATAGTCTTGTATAAGACGCGCTCGATAATAAAATTCTAATATATCTTTTTCTGTCTCATCAGTAGTGCAAATTCCTTCAATGGCTTCACCATAAGCTAAACAATGTTTAGTTGATAATTTATGCAATAGACGTGTTTCAATGAAATACTTCTTGTGATACTTATCTTGATAAAGCTGGGTAAAATCAGCACGTGGCATTAATAATAATGGGCGATAAAAGTTTAGTAAACCACTAATTATTCGATAACCCTGTAACTCTAATTGTTCAACTTCCGGGTGCGTAAATACATGTTTATAGGCAACGCCTTTCAATACCTCCAAGAGATGATGTTCATCACTTTTATCTTCTAACAAGGCACTATTAAAACTTCCGGCATAAATTTCAGCTAAATGTTTAATAAAACGATGAGCACTATACGACGCCAATTTACTAATAATATTAACTCTAAGATACATAAAAAATTGATCTTGCTTGCTACGTCTTGTTTCATTGTGATTAATACTTTTGTAAGCTTTTTCTACTGTCTGTTCAAATAAATCACCTTTTGCTTTTTTACCTGCCTCCGACCAACCTTGCCGTAAATATTCCAACAGCTTATCAACACTGAAAATACCTTTTTCTACCGCATCATCCAAATCGGCAATGCAATAAGAGATATCATCTGCCGCTTCCATAATGTAGGAAAGCGGGAAACGACAATATGGCTTCATATCCAATCGACGATACAACTCTTTGATAAAACTATCTTCTGACCAATAATAGCCCGGTTTTTTAGTTAAATAATCAAAATCTTTAGGGATTTTATCCAGTTGATAAGCACCTTTAGTATATTTTAAGATTGAGCCAATTTGGGCATAAGTCAGGTTCAATTTTAACAATTGATGGATCATTCTAAGTCCCTGAGCATTACCTTCAAATTGACAAAGATCTATACGTAATTGGCGACGAAGCAAATCCTTGTTAGATTCATTTGTTAGTTGTAGAAAATTAATTTGGCATTGATCTATAGCCTTTGATTTAGTAGAAATAAATTCAGCGTCAAGTAATGTTGAAAACCAGCTCTTAATGGCGGCTTCACCAAAATGACCAAAAGGTGGGTTGCCAATATCATGCATTAAACATGCCATTTCAATCAAACTTTCAAACGCATCAAGGCGCTCAGAGAGACCATAAGTTGCCAACAATTTCTTTTTTTTCAATTCGCTTATCACAGTCTTTGCAATAAAACGGCCAATTTGCTGCACTTCTAACGAATGCGTCAGACGACTTCGAACCGCCGCATTTTGTTCTAAAGGAAAGACTTGAGTCTTCTGTTGTAATCGGCGTATTGCGGCAGAATTAATAATGCGCCCTCTATCACTTTCAAATTGACGATTAACTTGTTCCTCATTCTTTGCATCAACATTGTAATCAATATATTTACGAAGAAAATTGAGCTTTTGCCTAAAATCAATCTTGGACATTTCCCCTCCCGATGATGAAATATCCCCAGCTAATGGATCACAGTTAACTTTTTTTCTCTTTTCAATGTTACAATGGCACGGATCTGACAACATGTCTAATTAATCAACTATGAGTATGATACAATGAAAGTTGCAATAATAGGTGCAATGGAGCAAGAGGTGGCATTATTGCGCGAGCAAATCAATGCTCAGTTGACATTATCACGGGCTAGCTGCGAAATTTACTGCGGAAAACTTGATGATCTTGATATCGCATTATTAAAATCAGGCATTGGTAAAGTTTCTGCGGCAATGGGAACAACATTACTAATAGAACATTTTGCCCCTGAATTTATTATTAACACTGGCTCCGCCGGTGGGTTATTACCTGCTTTAGAGGTTGGTGATATCGTAGTTTCAACTGAAGTTTGCTATCATGATGTCAATATTACCGCCTTTGGTTACCAACCAGGCCAAATGGCACAATGTCCGACCACATTTAAAGCGGATAAAAAATTACAAGAACTGGCCGAAAAGTGTATTGAAAAATTAGATTTACATGCTGTTCGCGGGTTGATTTGTAGTGGTGATAGCTTTATTAATGGCGCGAAAGAGCTAACCTATATTCGCCAAATTTTTCCTACTGCCATCGCTGTTGAAATGGAAAGCGCCGCAATTGGTCATGTATGTTATCAATTTGATATCCCATTCGTTGTTGTGCGTGCAATTTCTGATGTCGCTGATAAAGAGTCCCATCTCTCTTTTGAGGAATTTTTGCCTGTCGCGGCTCGTCAGTCAAGCCTATTGGTGCAAACTATGCTGGCTAATTTAGCTAACTCAAGCCAAAGCCGTAAACGAGCTATTAACAACCACTTCGGCTAGATCCCCATACTAAGGGTTATTAATTACCCTTAGTAAGTTAAGCGATTAAATACTAAATGAAGAACCGCAACCACAAGTTGTTTTCGCATTTGGATTGGTTACCACAAACCGTGATCCTTCTAATCCTTCAATATAATCAACACAACCGCCAACCAAATACTGTAAACTCATAGGATCAACGATTAGTTCGACGCCTTGCTTTTCAATCGTTAAATCACCTTCATTCATTTTATCATCAAAGGTGAAACCATATTGAAAACCACTACAGCCTCCACCAGTAATATAGACGCGCAAACGCAAATTGGGATTTTCTTCATCCGCAATCAACGCTTTAACTTTATTCGCTGCAGCATCAGTAAACTGTATAGGCAGTGCAGTATCATTACTCATTTCTAACTCCAGGCCGACATGCCAATCAATAGACGCAGGAAGCATCAACACTTCACTGGACAAGGGATGATTATCTAACAGCCGGCCAATTGATTCAAGATCCAGCCGAAATTAACTGATTTAAAAAAATTCTCGCTACATTTGCTATTTGGTTTACTGCCAATACTGCTTTAAGATATGCGCAAAATTTCTGCTGGACCAATGCTTGGAGTTATTTAATGAGTCAATCTGAAACACTTTACCTAAAAGCCAAAAAATATATTCCTGGCGGTGTCAATTCACCGGTTCGGGCGTTTAATGGCGTTGGCGGCTATCCATTATTTATTCAGCGAGCTGACGGTGCTTATATTTATGATGTTGATGGCAAAGCTTATATCGATTACGTTGGTTCTTGGGGGCCGATGATTTTAGGTCATAATCACCCCACAATTAAGCAAGCGGTCATCCAAGCGGCAGAAAATGGCCTGAGTTTTGGTGCCCCGACCGCCATTGAAGTAACAATGGCAGAAATTATTAGTCAACTTATTCCATCCATCGAAATGGTTCGTATGGTAAATTCAGGCACAGAAGCCACAATGAGTGCCATACGGCTAGCTCGCGGTTATACAGGGCGTCACAAGATTATTAAATTTGAAGGCTGCTACCATGGACATGCCGACTGCCTATTAGTTAAAGCAGGCTCAGGCGCTTTAACCTTTGGTCAACCTAATTCTCCTGGCGTTCCCGCTGATGTTGCCAAACATACTCTTACCTGTACATTTAATGATTTAGATTCAGTTCGGCGTACTTTTGCCCAATATCCGCAAGAAATCGCTGCTATCATTGTAGAGCCAGTAGCGGGCAATATGAATTGTATTTTACCTGAGGCTGAATTCCTGCCTGGACTACGTACATTATGCGATCAATTTGGCGCATTATTAATCATCGACGAAGTGATGACCGGCTTTCGGGTTGCCTTAGGTGGCGCACAAGCACATTATCAAGTTAAACCTGATTTGACCTGTTTAGGTAAAATAATCGGCGGTGGTATGCCTGTTGGCGCATTCGGTGGCCGCCGCGAATTGATGGAAAAACTCGCTCCAATAGGGCCAATTTATCAAGCCGGTACCTTATCAGGCAACCCATTAGCGATGGCAGCAGGCCTTGCTTGCCTAACTGAAGTTGCTAAACCCAATACCCATAAACGCTTAGCAGAACTGACGAAAAAACTTGTTACAGGCTTACAAGAAAAAGCGCAACAAGCTGCTATTCCGTTGGTTGTTAATCATGTTGGTGGCATGTTTGGTCTATTTTTTACAGCAGCACCACAAGTTAACTGCTATCAGGATGTCATGCAATGTGATATTGAGAAATTTAAGCAATTCTTCCATTTCATGTTAGACGAAGGCGTTTATTTGGCACCTTCTGCCTTTGAGGCGGGTTTCATGTCTATTGCGCATAGTGATGAAGATATTGATCGCACAATTAAAGCTGCAGAAAATGCTTTTAATAAGATGAACTAATCATTTATTAAGCCATAAAAAAACCGGCGCCAATTTTTTAGCATAGCGCCGGTTTACTAAATTTTTATTACTGTCCAAACATCTCTTTCACCCAAGCAGGTGCATCATTACTTTTGCTCTGCTGTTCATTTAAGTTCAGCTTTGGCTTCAATACTTGTACCCCTTGCTGACATAATGCTTGAGAATCCTCTGTCCATACTGGCAAAATACGATCTCCACCACCTGCGCAGTTAAAACTGCCATCGATATTCACTCGCATCTCCATAATTCCATCAGGAGAGCGATTATCCAATGCCAATGGAGTCTGATTTTCTAAATAACGACGATATAGATGTAATGCACCACTTGCACCAGTAAGATTTGTCGGACCATTATTATCACGACCAGCCCAAGCAATTGCCACTTCCTTGCCATCGATACCAGCAAACCAACTATCGCGTAGATCATTTGTTGTTCCGGTCTTACCGGCTAAGTGATATTGAGCAAATTTATTCATTAATGAACGAGATGTTCCGCGCTCAACCACTTGTTGCATACCATAAAGTGTTAGATAAGCTGCCTGCGGAGATACTGCCCGCTCTGCAGATGGATAACTTTGATAAAGTTCATTACCATCACCATCAATCACGGAGCGTAATGCCGATAATGCCGCTCGGTTGCCGCCGCCACTAATGGTTTGAAACATTTGCGCCGTTTCCATTGGAGTTAAGTTCAAGGCACCTAATAACATTGCCGGCACTTTTTCTATCGCATCACTTGGCACACCAAGACTTACTAATACTTTACTAACCTGATCCAAGCCAACACTCAAGCCAACATTCACCGTCGGAATATTCAGCGAGCTGGCCAAAGCATCAATCAACATGACCTGCCCCCGAAAACGGCGATCATAATTTCTCGGTTCCCATATTTGATTATCAAATTTGACGCTAATCGGCTCGTCAGGTACCCAAGTATTTAAACGAAAACGGTCTGGTTCACTTAATGCGGTAAGATAAGTTGACGGCTTAGCCAGAGAACCAATTGAGCGGCGAGCATTTAACGCTCGGTTAAAACCAGAATATTGTGGTTGTGAGCCACCGACCATAGCGCGAACTTCGCCATTAATACGATCAACCACCACCATCGCGCCTTCCAGATCAGGCAACTTACGTGTTTTACGTAAATCTGCTATCCCCTGTTCGACGGCATTTTCAGCTGCTTGCTGCGAGACTGGATCTAAAGTAGTAAAGATTTTAGCTCCAGAAAGATTATTTACTCTATCGCCCAATTTTTCAACTAATTCTTGCCGAACGAGCTGCATAAAGGCGGGTTGAGGTGTCAAAACACCGCTTTTGGGTTTAACGCCTAAAGGACGAGCACTCAATATATTATACATTTCATGATCGATAATTTCGCGCGTTTCCAATAGCTTTAACACTAAATTACGACGTTCTAGCGCCAATTTAGGGTTACGCCATGGGTTATATAGTGATCCACCCTTCACCATACCGACTAATAACGCTTGTTGATCAATACTCAGCTCATCGATTGGACGACCAAAATAGTAGAGGCTAGCAAGGGGAAAACCCCGAATTTGGTCATCGCCGCTTTGTCCTAAATAAACTTCATTTAAGTACAGTTCAAGAATACGTTCTTTGCTATAGCGAGAATCCATTAAAATCGCCATATAAGCTTCATTAGCTTTACGTATTAACGTTCTTTTATTACTTAAAAATAAGTTTTTAACTAATTGTTGAGTTAGCGTACTGCCCCCCTGAACCGTCTTACCAGCCATTAAATTAGCAATAACCGCACGCCCAATAGAATAAATACTTACTCCATCATGCTCATAAAAATGTCGGTCTTCAGTTTCAAGTAATATTTTGACTAAAGAATCAGGAAAATCTTCTCTCGGCAAAACTAAGCGTTGCTCATTGTTCGCCGATTGCATCATGGTGATAAGTTTAGGATCTAGTCGAAAAAAACCAAACGAACGCCCATTTTCCATATTAGTAATATTGGTGAGCTGAGCATGATCAAAACTTAATTTAGCTAAAATCTGTTCTTCTCTTTGATCAGGAAAGGAAAATGGCCGGCGTAACATTTCTATCGTGTTATCTTTAACAATATACTCACCGGGTAAAGTAATTTTATTTACCTGGCGATATTGCATGCCATCTAATAATCGAATCATCTCTTCTTTACTGTAATTCATCCCCGGTTCAAGATTAACCATTCGGCCATAAACTGCAGCCGGTAGATCCCAAACTTTACCATCAAGACGATCACTGATTTTCTGATATAAATAGATACCATAGACACCAACTAACAATGCCAAGACTATGGCAATTTTGACAAACAACCAAAACCAACGCCATCTATCTTTAGGTGGCCGAGACTTATTGTCTTTACTTGCCATTAGTTCTTCTTCCTCGTTGTCATCAATATCTTCATACTCATAGTTATCTAACCGATTATTTTGATGAGATTTTGATTTTTTACCAGTAGGCTTTTTCTTAAATCTGCGCCCAATGGGTTCATAATTATCTTTGTCATGCATGGTATAAAATCAATCTTTATTTACTATTAGTTTATTTTTAACCCAAGAGTTTAATCATAACTTACAGATATTTATTTCATATATCTCATCAAAATAGCATTTTATTATAATTAAATAATAAACATCCGCTAAATAGCAGTTTTATACTCTGATAATAACATTATTACCACTATCTTACTAAATGAACACTATCTATCCATTAATTTATATGAAAAAGCAACAATTATTAACTTTTAGTGCCAAATATTGTAGCATTGCTTTGCCCTTAGCCGTGTCTATCACAACCGGAGTAGCTAGCAATGTATTGGTTCCCGCCACTAGAATCAGCCCAATTAGTAAAGCGTTATAAACGTTTTCTTGCTGATGTTATTACACCCGCAGGTAAATTACTAACCATTCATTGCGCCAATACAGGTGCCATGACAGGCTGTGCAACCCCCGGAGATACAGTTTGGTACTCAACATCTAATAATATTAAGCGAAAATATCCACATAGCTGGGAACTGACACAAACACAAACTGGCGATTGGGTTTGTGTTAATACTCATCGAGCAAATGATTTAATTAGTCAATTTATAGCGGAAAATAAAATTCCGGAATTATCCGATTATGATAACATGAGCCGGGAAGTGAAATATGGCGACGAAAATAGTCGAATCGATCTCCTTCTAAAGAAAAAACAGCAAGTTAATTGCTACATTGAAGTAAAATCAGTCACCTTACTAGAAAACAATATCGGTTATTTTCCTGATGCTGTTACAATAAGAGGGCAAAAACATTTACGTGAACTATCCTTGATAGCCGAACGAGGCGAAAGAGCAGTTTTGTTCTTTGCCGTACTTCATACTGGTATAAAGAAAATGTCCGTTGCAAGTCATATTGATTGTCAATATGCTGCGCTCTTACAGCAAGCAACAAATGTTGGTATTGAAATACTCTGCTATCAGATTAAAATATCAGAAAAAGGGCTAACAATGGATAAAAAAATACCATTTATTCAATAAACCAAGCTATTATATTCTTTTAGGCAAAATTCGTTTTACATACAAATTAAGGCAGATAACACACGCATCCTGGTACAGTAAAACGAATTGTAAGAACCATTGCCAAGTTTAGAGTGTTCTGTTATTTATAGCGGCCTTAGTTTTTCCCCCTTGAGGGGTTCTTTTGAATATTGCGTGTGTAGGAGAAGCATTATGCAAGAAGGGCAAAAACCTAAAACCTCGTCCTTAAGCATTCTCGCCATCGCTGGGGTAGATCCTTACCAAGAAAAGCCTGGCGAAGAGTACATGAACGATGCCCAATTGACACATTTTAAGCGCATTCTCGAAACATGGCGCAATCAACTCAGAGATGAAGTCGACCGCACTGTAACTCATATGCAGGATGAAGCGGCAAATTTCCCTGATCCCGTTGATAGAGCGGTACAGGAAGAGGAATTTAGCCTTGAGTTACGTAATCGCGATCGCGAACGTAAGTTGATTAAAAAAATCGAGAAGACGCTAAAAAAAGTTGATGATGAAGATTTTGGTTATTGTGAAAGCTGTGGGATTGAAATTGGTATCCGCCGCTTAGAAGCTCGTCCAACAGCCGATTTATGCATTGATTGCAAAACATTAGCTGAAATGCGTGAAAAACAGATGGCGGGTTAGCCAATAATCTTACACCATAAAAATACGGTACACAAAAGTGTACCGTATCCCTTTGAAATAAATGAGTAATTCAATGATTACTAACATTCCACCTTATATTGGACGCTTTGCTCTGTCACCCACCGGTGATCTCCATTTTGGCTCGTTAGTTACTGCGCTTGGTATCTACCTACAAGCTAAAAAAAAAAGCAAGGAAAGTGGTATGTTAGGATCGATGACATCGATACCACTAGAGAAGTGCCGGGTGCAGCTTCTCGCATTTTAAAAACTTTAGACCATTATGGCTTACATTGGGATGGTAAAATAATCTATCAATCACAACGCCATGATATTTACTGTGACATTTTAACTCAGCTAAAGCTGTGCCATGGCTGCTATTACTGTCGCTGTACCCGCCAACGTATTAATACTATTGGTGGTTATTACGACGCTCATTGTCGCAATTTTGGTTTATCTTGTTCTGCCGCAGCTTTGAGGATAATACAGTCAAAACCGGTGTATGGTTTTTATGATCAATTACAAGGTGATTATGTAGCGCCTTGCTCTTTGGCAGAAGAAGATTTCATTATTGTTCGAAAAGACAATTTATTTGCTTATAATCTTGTTGTCGTTATTGACGATCACGACCAAGGTATTACCGCAGTTGTTCGTGGTGCGGATCTCATTGCGCCAACCGTTAGACAAATTTCTCTCTATCGCTATCTGGCTTTTTCGCAACCCGATTATGTGCATTTACCACTAGTATTAAATCGTTCTCATAATAAACTTTCTAAACAAAATCATACCCCGCCGCTGCCGATGAACGATCCGAGTCCTATTTTAGTTGATGCACTAAATTTTTTATCACAAACAACTATTATTAATTGGCAAGACCTTAGTACTGAACAATTACTTAGCCAGGCTGTACAAAATTGGCAATTAGAAAGCATCCAACCAGGCGGGAGAATTATTACCTATTATGATTAATTAGTAATTTTTATCCTACTTAGGCATTCTCAAAAAAATCCTATAAGATATGATTAATTATTAGTATTTATTTTTTTAACTAAAATCGCATTAGATATCGAGGTGTATTATTTTTACCCAGGTAGCCAATTTCTGTCGTAATTTATTGATACGAAAAGAAAAGAATAATCGAAGTAAACAGAAATCTTATGATAGTTCTGCGACTGAGACTAGGTCCAAAACTAAGGTAAAAGCTTTACTAACAAAAAGATATCGGAGTACAAAAATCATTAAAAGTGCTCAATTAGCAGATAAACAGATACCCGATTCTGCTATAAATACTTCAATATCCATAGTTCCGCGCGATAAGCATCCTATTTCGCGAAGAGACATCAGTGACAATGCACTGAAAGTGCTTTATCGTCTAAATAATGCTGGCTATGAAGCCTATCTGGTCGGTGGTAGCGTTAGAGATTTACTATTAGGTAAAAAACCTAAAGACTTCGACGTTACTACAAATGCGACACCTGAACAAATTCGCAAATTATTTCGTAATTGTCGTTTAGTCGGACGCCGTTTTCGTTTAGCGCACATCATGTTTGGTTATGAAATCATCGAAGTTGCTACTTTTCGTGGTTCTCATGAGCAAACTGATACTAATAATAAGGATATGGCTCACCAGGCACAAAGTGGTATGTTACTGCGAGATAATATTTTTGGTAACATTGAAGACGATGCCATTCGACGCGACTTTACCATCAATAGCCTATATTACCGAATTAACGATTTCACCCTACGCGATTATGTTGGTGGATTTGAGGATCTAAAAAATGGCACTATTCGCCTAATAGGTGATCCAAAAATCCGTTATCGAGAAGATCCCGCTAGGATGCTACGGGCTATTCGATTTGCCTGCAAACTGAATATGCAAATTGATGTTGAAACTGCCAAGCCTATTCCACAACTGGCATTTTTATTAAAAGACATTCCATCTGCACGTCTATTTGAAGAGTCGCTCAAATTACTTCAGACTGGTCAAGGTTATCAAACCTATCAACAATTAAGGCGTTATAGTCTCTTTCAATCATTGTTTCCGTTAGTTGAACGACACTTCACCGTCAATGATGATTCGCCGATGGAATTTATCATTAATCAGGTGCTGCAAAATACTGATTATCGAATAAAAAATAATAAACGCGTTAATCCTGCATTCTTATTTGCTACCATGTTATGGTATCCACTGGTAGAACATGCCGAAAGGCTTTCTCAGGAAAGTGGCTTACCCTATTACGAAGCCTTTGCGATCGCAATGAATGATATCCTCGATGAACAATGCCGTTCTATCGCTATCCCTAAACGGCTTACTTCAACAATGCGCGATATCTGGCAGCTACAATTGCGACTACCACGGCGCCAAGGGAAAAAAGCAGATAAGCTACTTGAGCATCCAAAATTTCGCGCAGCGTTTAATCTCCTGGAGCTACGCGCCAACGTGGAACAACGACGTGAATTAGAAGAACTGGCTCATTGGTGGGCTGAGTTTCAACAAGCCAACAATAACCTACAGCATGAAATGATCTCAGAGCTAGGAAGTATACCGACTCATCGTCGTAACTGGACACGTCGTCGAAATCACACCAACCGTAAGCCAATAAAAAACAACAGAGTTAATTAAATATGCAACGTGTTTATATCGCCATTGGCAGCAATCTAGATGACCCCTTACAACAAGTACAAAGTGCCATTAGAGAATTGCAGCAATTACCGAATACCAAACCAATTGCGGTTTCTTCTTTCTATCGCTCTAAACCGATGGGGCCACAAAATCAGCCTGACTATCTCAATGCCGTTATCGCGTTAGATACTGAGTTATTGCCCGAAACCCTACTTAAACATACCCAATCGATAGAATTAATGCATGGTAGAGTGCGTAAAGCCAATCGTTGGGGGCCAAGAACTCTCGATTTGGATATTATGTTATATGGCCAACAGGTTATTCAGACAACGCATTTAACTATCCCTCATTATGGCCTTAAAGAACGAGAATTTGTGCTTTATCCCTTAGCAGAAATTGCCCCTCAGCTACGCTTTCCGGATGGTGAATTATCCAGTGATAGATTGCAGCAAGTTGCTAAAAATGAGCTGACTTTATGGTAACTTAGCCAATGATTCAACTGGCTATGGGCAAGCTGTATATCGATCGTAATATTTAATAATAAAATTTCATTAATAATGAAATTGTTACCGTAAATTAAACACTGCATAACTTAAAAAATAAACTTCCATTTTAAAATTGAACACGATTAGTAACCGTAGGTAATAAAATATTAATTATGTACAACTAATATTGTCAAAAAAAATGAATAGGTAACTAAAATGAGATTTAAATGAAAAAATTTTCGAAAAAAAATGATTATTATCTGGTAACAGCAAAGGCATTAATGGTTCCATTATACTATGCCGTTATTAAAAAAGAGTTGAAGTTAACTTATGTTGGTGTAACAATTTTAAATACTCACCAGCTGACAGTAAAAAAATTAACAACATAAAATAAAAAAACAGATAGTTTTAAAATAAAACAAATAATCGACGTTTATAAACGTTTTACAGTTAAAAAATTAAATTCAAATTATAATAGAAAACAAATTACTACAGAAATAGATAAACTATTATCGGTTCCGACACCTTAAAATTAAGCTGAATTTTTTTATTATTTTTATTTACCCCTGCCACACGACATACCATCATAAACTTTTACCATTATCTATAAAATTAACCAACATTATCAGAAAAAACAAAAAACATGACAGCAACATAAAGATAATGCAGCGGAAGCGCTAAAAAAAATAGCGCAATTCCTTATATATTTATCGCACTGTGCACTAGTAATTACGTTCTTAATCCTCGTCCTTTTTCAATTAAGTACCAAGTTATGGCATATAAGATAACAATGAAAATCACTAATACCGATAAGGTAATAGATAATTCAACATCGCTAATGCCAAGAAATCCATAACGTAACCCGCTGATCATATAGACAATCGGATTAAGCTTAGATACCATTTGCCAAAATTCAGGCAAAAGTGACAAAGAATAAAAAACACCACCTAAATACGTTAATGGTATTAAGACAAAGGTAGGAATAATACTAATATCATCAAATGTTTTGGCAAATATCGCGTTCACCAATCCAGCTAATGAGAATAAAATTGCTGTCATTAATACAGTAATAATTACCACCCATAATGAATAAATATGTAATGGGACAAAAAAGAGCGAAACCAGGGTGACCAAAAGACCAACCAATACCCCTCTAGCAAACCCACCGCCAACAAAACCAATTATCACAATATGGGTAGGAACTGGTGCAACCAGCAATTCTTCAATGCTTTTTTGGAATTTTGCTCCAAAAAATGAAGAACAAACATTAGCATAAGCGTTAGTGATCACCGACATCATAATCAAGCCAGGAACAATAAACTGCATGTAATTCACACCATCCATATTGCCAATTCTTGAACCAATTAAACTACCAAAGATAATAAAATAGAGTGACATAGTGATCACTGGTGGTAGTAAAGTTTGTACCCAAATACGCGCAAAACGTGTTATTTCTTTGATCCAGATGGTTTTCATCGCCACCCAGTAGAGCTGAGTCATCTATTTTCCCCTTGCTTTATCGATAGTGGATGCTGTTTATTCATTAAACCAACAAATAATTCCTCCAAACGATTTACCTTATTACGCATACTGGTTATCTGTATTCCTTGCTCAGAAAATTGGCTAAATAAACCATTCAGGCCTTGATCTCGAAATACATCGACTTCTAGTGTTGAAGTATCCACCAGCTTGAATTTATAACCATCTAATATAGGAATAGGACTCTTTGGCGCCAAATCAAAAATAAACCTCTCTAACTCCAACTGATTGAGTAGTTTTTTCATACTGGTATTCTCAATCAATTCTCCATATTGAATAATACCAATATTACGACATAACATTTCCGCTTCTTCCAGATAATGGGTCGTTAAAATAATGGTGGTGCCTTGCGCGTTTAAAGTCTTTAAAAAACTCCACAACGAACGGCGCAGCTCAATATCGACCCCTGCGGTTGGCTCATCCAAAATTAATAACTTTGGTTGATGCATTAATGCGCGAGCAATCATTAAACGTCGTTTCATGCCACCGGAGAGATCTCGCGCAGGCTCATTACGTTTATTCCACAAAGCCAGTTGAGAAAGATACATTTCTGCCCGAGACAAGGCTAAGGAACGCGGAACCCCATAATAACCTGCTTGATTGAGCACTATCTGTAATACCGTTTCAAACAGATTAAAATTAAACTCTTGTTGCACTAGTCCCAATTGACGTTTAACATTCACCACGTCTTTATCGAGATCATAACCAAAAACTCTCACTTTACCGCTCGTTTTATTGACTAATGAACTGATAATACCAATTGTCGTTGACTTACCCGCACCATTAAGTCCTAATAAGGCATAAAAATCACCTACCTCAACCTGTAAATCAATGCCGGTTAATGCTTTCACACCACCAGGATAGGTTTTTGTAAGCTGAAGCAGTTCTAAAGCATAAGTCATAAAAAACCTTTCTTATCTATTTTTATTCCATACATGATAATAAATCACACCATTAGCAATCTTTTTCAATTAAACTATAACTAACAACTAGTAAATATTAAAAAATAAATTGATCTTGTATATGATTATTATCGCAGTTAAACATAACTAATCCAGGTGAATTATGATGAAAAAAATTAAACAACTGTTTGAAAACAATCTACAGTGGTCAGAATCGGTAACCAAAGAAAATCCCTCTTTTTTTAAAGAATTAGCAAAATTTCAAAATCCACATTTTCTGTGGATAGGCTGCTCTGACAGCCGGGTTCCGGCCGAAAAATTAATTAAAGTAGCACCAGGCGATCTATTTGTCCATCGCAATGTCGCTAATTTGGTGATACATACTGATTTAAATTGCCTATCTGTTATCCAATATGCTGTTGACGTACTAAAGGTTGAACACATTATCATTTGTGGTCACTATGGTTGTGGTGGTATTGAAGCTGCAATTGATAATACTGAACAGGGCCTAATTAATAACTGGCTACTGCATGTGCGTGATATCTTGTTTAAACATAGCTCAATTTTAGGTGAACTGGCTCCGCAAGAACGGGCAAATCGTTTATGTGAACTCAATGTCATCGAGCAAGTTTATAATCTTGGTCATTCAACAATAATACAATCTGCCTGGCGACGCAGCCAAAACGTCATCATTCATGGCTGGGTCTATGGTATACATAATGGCAGACTCAATGATCTTGATGTCACTGCTAATAGCCGTGAACAACTTGAACTCACCTATCGACAAGCTATCGCTAAATTAAACCAGCAAAAATAAACACTGCAAAAAATCGAACGTTAGTTCGATTTTTACAGCCAATAAATAACACTACTGTTTAATCGTCTAGTAAAATAACATGCCCGATATAGGGTAAATGTCGATATTGCTGCGCATAGTCGATACCATAACCAACAACAAATTCATCTTGAATAGCATAACCAATCCATTCAACAGGAACCTCTACTTCACGTCGAGAAGGTTTGTCTAATAACGTACAAATAGCAACAGATTTAGGACCACGTAATTTTAGAATTTCACGGACTTTTTTGAGTGTATTACCAGAATCAATAATATCTTCAACAACCAAAACATGCTTGCCACGAATATCTTCATCCAGATCCTTAATAATTTTCACATCGCGAGTTGAAGTCATCCCATTGCCATAACTTGATACCGTCATAAAATCGACTTCATGCGGGATATCAATTCTACGGCATAAATCAGCCATAAAAATAAAAGAGCCTTTCAAAAGACCAACCAACACCAACTCATCTTGCAATGATTTATAATGTTTAACAATCTCTTTTGCCATCTCATCAATACGTTGTTTAACATCCGCTTCTGAGATCATGACTTCTACAATTTGTTTCATAACTTTAGGCATTCATGGAAGTAAAAACCGTAGACTCTAACATAAGGACAATAAAGACGCGATACAATGCCCTCACTCAATATTGATTAACAACATAAATAAAATAGTTAATATCTTAGCTAACAGAGAAACTGACCATCATGCCAGTATCTTCATGCTCTAACAAATGACAATGTGCCATATAAGGATGTGCCTGGGTTGCTACATGATCAAATTTTACTAGCACCTCACTGATATCGCCATCAACTCGTACAGTATCTTTCCACCCTTGTCGGTGAGGAGCGACTGCTTGACCATTCTCGCTAAGGATCCGAAATTGGGTTCCATGAATATGAAAAGGATGTAACATCATGTCACCACGACCGGAAATGAGCCAGCGTTCATATTGACCTTTAACGACATTAAATGCCAATTCATGCATTGAAAAAGGTCGTCCATTAAATACTGTTGGCATGCTGAAAATCGAAGGGTTGATTCATGAATTTGCCTTGCTGATGACTATTATGCATATGATGATCGCCGTTGCTATTCATCATATCGTGATGGCCATGCATATTCATACCCGCCAAAGCCTGCTCACCATACTGTTTTCTAAGCGCCATCATCCCTTGCATATCTAAACGGGCATCCATCATTAAATGCAATTGACGCTGTTTAATACAGCCAAATCAGACAATGAAGCATAGAAGCTATCAGGTAAAAAAGTCGCTCTTGCGTTCAATCCCGGCTCAATATGCAACAAGGCCAGCGGCTGATCAAAAGGTTTGATTGTCATAGCCATTTATTTGACTGGCAATGTAACAATATCAAACGCTTTACCATTCGAGGCATCTATCAGTACCTCAAAGCGTTCGGCACTTATCATCAGTAATTGATCGACTGCAACAGGTTCATTTAACAATCCACCATCACTAGCAATAACATACATTTTACGTCCATCACTGGTTGCCAGATTTAAACTTCTGGCATTACAACCCTTAAGAAAACGTAACCAACCCTTAGGTGCTGTATGTCTGGGTAATACAACGCCATTAGTCAACATAGTATTACCAAACCAGCCAACCGCGGCACTCATTACATCAAGCTGATAATCTATTTGCCCTGCGCTATTTAAACGTTTATCCTGCAAAATGACCGGAATATCATCAATGCCCCATTGATTTGGCAATTTGAGTGATTGGCTATTCTCATCCTCAATTAATACTAACCCCGCTAACCCCATGGCAACTTGATAACCCGTTTTTCCATGAGGATGCGGATGAAACCAACAAGTTGCCTCAGGTTGGTTAACCATAAAATTAACCCTCCTCACCGCATTTGGTTTAATTATTGAATGAGGGCCACCATCAACCTCGCCGGGGATCTTTAGTCCGTGCCAATGCAATGCGGTAGCCTCGGATAACTGATTATCAATAGTGACACGCTGGCCTGATTTAAGCTTAATAGCTGGTCCTAATAACGATCCATTATAACCCCACGTTAGCGCTGGTTTTGCTGGTAAAAATTGCGTTTTACCTTGCGTAACCCGGATCTTAATTTTGCCATGATTATCAGGCCATAATAATGGTGGAATAGGTAAAGAAGGATATTGAGTTGCAGATAATGCAGCTCGACTCCAGGTTGGTAATAAGCTTACTGAACCGATTGCCGCTGCCAGTTTCATAAAATCCCGACGCAACATAGCTTGCTCCCTTATTATTAGACCCTAATAATATAAGGTATAGAAGTGAAATGGTAGAAAATAGATAATTTCACTAAAATATAGAGGTTCCACTTAATGGAAGGTCAAGCTAATATTTTTTATCTACTATGACATTATATTTATCCAGTTTTGCTAAAAAAAGTATACTTAATAGTGTTATAACTATCAATAGAATAAATTGATATTTAAATTATACAAATAACTGAATGCGTAAAATTATTTTTATTTCACATATAACTCTGCTTTTTTGGTTTGTTTTTTCAACCAAAGCATTTGCCATATCAATCAATGAAACAAAAAATCTAGCTGATTTAACAGCTGTTTATATATTTTTAAAGCATGATTGTGGTTACTCACAAATTCCTGATCGTGAAATTGAAAGAGCAATCTTCTATTTTGCCCAGAGTAACCATTGGGATATAAGTAATTACGACAAAAGTGCCATGGCAAAATTAAATGAAGAGCGTTATGATGACTTAAAAAAATCCCCATCCCTCGTAAAAAGAAATGCCGGGTGCTTGCCAATGAGGCTTTAGCACTATTTGCCTATGTAAAATAAATACTTTCTTTCGTCCATTTAGATAAGAAATTTCTAGCTGACCATTGAAACGAAACAAATTATTAGCTGCGCTTTTTTAACTCTGTTAGAAAGGAAAAGACAAGTATGTCAAAAAAAGAAATTTGGCTCGAAACACTCCACCATAATGTAGGTCAATATTTTACTATTGATAATATACTGTACCATAATAAAACAGCTCACCAAAATCTGATTATTTTTGAAAATGCTGAGATGGGGCGGATTATGGCTCTTGATGGCGTAGTACAGACAACTGAACGGGATGAATTTATTTATCACGAAATGATGACTCATGTCCCTTTATTTGCCCATGGTTGCGCTAAAAAAGTACTAATAATTGGCGGTGGTGATGGAGGAATGTTACGTGAAGTATGTCGCCATCAATATTTAGAAAACATCACTATGGTTGAAATTGATGCGAGTGTAGTCGAATTTTGTCGCCAATATCTACCCAATCATAATGCAGGCGCTTATAACGATCCGCGTTTTAAATTGGTCATTGATGATGGCGTCAATTTCGTTAAGACAACCCAAAAAAAATTTGACCTTATTATTTCTGATTGCACCGATCCTATCGGACCAGGAGAAGGACTATTTACCTCAGATTTTTACCAAGGATGTGTCAACTGCCTGAATGAAAATGGCATTTTAGTTGCACAAAATGGTGTTTGTTTCTTGCAACAAGATGAAGTAATTAATAGTCATCAAAAACTATCTAATTACTTTAATGATTGCAGCTTTTATCAAGCCGCTATACCGTCTTACTATGGCGGCATGATGACCTTTGCCTGGGCAAGTCAAACAGCAAAATTACGTCAAATATCCTTGCAAATATTGGAAAATCGTTTTAAAAAAGCAGAAATTATTTGTCGCTATTATACACCATCACTGCATCTAGCCAGCTTCGCTTTACCACAGTACTTACTGGATTTACTCGCTAAAAAAGTTTAGTTTTACTCAATAGGAGGTGAAATAAATTGCAAAAATTGAAATTACATGGCTTTAACAATTTAACTAAAAGCCTAAGTTTCTGTATATATGATATCTGTTATGCCAAAACAGCAGCAGATCGCCATAGTTATTTGGCTTATATTGATGAACAATATAATGCAACACGCTTGACTGAAATCCTTACCGAAACCTGCTCTATCATTGACGCCAATATCTTGAATATTGCCCGACAAGATTATGAGCCTCAAGGTGCCAGCGTTACCATTTTGATCAGTGAAAATTCAACCAATCCAAAAGATGTAGACAACACCGAAAATCCGGGGCCATTACCCGATTCTATTGTTGCTCATCTGGATAAAAGTCATATTTGTGTTCACACTTACGCAGAAAGCCATCCAGAGGATGGTATATGCACTTTTAGAGCAGATATCGAAGTTTCCACTTGTGGCGTAATTTCGCCATTAAAAACTCTTAACTATCTTATTCATCAACTTGAATCAGATATTGTTACTATTGACTATCGTGTTCGTGGTTTTACGCGCGATGTTAATGGCATCAAACTCTATATTGATCACGAAATCAATTCCATCCAAAATTATATGCCAGAAGAATTTCAGTCTCAGTACCATATGATAGATGTTAACCTCTATCAGGAAAATCTTTTCCATACTAAAATGATGCTAAAAAACTTTGAGCTTAATCTGAATAACTATTTGTTTAATACAACCGCAGAACAGCTGGCTGTTGAGGAAAAAAAACAGATTACTTATTTGTTAAAAAAAGAGATGCAAGAGATTTATTACGGCCGTAATTTGCCAGAATTATAATTTATAACGATTAGTGGATCAAGAATAGATTCTTATCCACTAATCATACGACTCCATTCAGTGTTGATATCAATTTTTTACTTTAGCAACTTCCGGCACACTAAATGAACATTACTGGCTAACAAACAGGCCTAGGCCTATTGGCTTTTTTCATTATCTTTTATAGCTTGATTATAAATCGCAGTTGCTATCCATTGGTTAATTTTTATTACCTCCGCATTGTCCATATTCCAGATAATCTTTCATTACCAAAAAGACTTCAGACCCATAAATAAGGGAAAACGATCTTTTCACTTTCTCAATAATTTCTGGGGAAAAATCATCCTTCATAGGTTCAACTATCATCGCCAAAATATCTTTCCGATGTCCCCGAACTAACCGTTTTTCTACTTTTACTGTTGATGAGCGAGCTATCGCCCATTGCTGCAAAGAAACTTGTAGTGCTGCCCTAAGTGCTCCTTCATATTGAAACATCCTCGGATAGGCAAATAACAATAATTCTTGGATCCGTTCTTCAGTTTTTTGGCTATCAGGCAACCAAGTTAAAATAGGCCCCAAGCTTTCACTCACAATGGCGGAAACTAGATCACTATGAGTTGGAAAATAACGATAAGCTGTCGCTCTCGAAACATCAGCATGCGAGGCAACTTCAGAAACAGAAGGCAATTTTCCATCTTCAAACAAGCTCAATGCGGTAGAAATTAATCGGTTAAAAGTTCGTTTCCTGGTGCCAGTATATTGTGAAGTAAAATCAATTGACGTCATAAAATTTATCCTTTATTACTAACCAAAATGGATTTAAACGTCACCTTTACGATAACTTTTATAAATAGAATTTACTGCATAAAAAAACAATATAACGCTAAAGAATTAAAAATAAATTGAGACTAATATCTCAATTTATAAAAATCATAAATGATCGCTTACTTTTTTTGCGCCTATAATACTCCCATCCAAGTCAGCAAACAATCAAGGATTTATGATGAAGGAACAGCAAAGTTATATCTACATTGCCGCGACACTGGATACCAAGGCAATCGAAACTTTTTATGTTAGTCAACTTATAAAAAAAACTGGCTTAGCGGTACGTATTGTTGATTTAAGTACTAATCCTAACACTTTGAATAATAAAGCAGATATTAGTACTGAAACTATTGCCAGCTATCATCCTTTAGGAAGAAAAGCTATCTTTAGCCAAGATAGAGGAAAAGCTATCGCAGCTATGGCAATCGCATTTGAGAAATATCTCTCACAACAAAAAGATGTTTTAGCTATTCTTGGATTAGGTGGTTCAGGTGGAACAGCGCTTATTACACCCGCAATGCAATCTCTTGCCATCGGTATTCCAAAATTAATGCTCTCGACGATGGCATCTGGTGATGTTTCAGGCTATATCGGTGCCAGTGATATCTCCATAATGTACTCAGTTACAGATATTTCTGGCCTGAATACTATCTCCCGTAAAATTTTAAAAAATGCCGCTGCGCAAATCGCAGGTGCGGTACTTTTTAATTCTGCTAATGAAAATGAAAACAAAAATAAACCAACTCTGGCGCTAACTATGTTTGGGGTAACAACACCCTGTGTCCAACAGTTAACCAAAAAATTAGATAACCATTATGATTGTTTAGTGTTTCATGCTACCGGAAGTGGTGGCAAAGCAATGGAAAAACTGGTTGATAGCCAATTATTGAATTGCGTGCTTGATATAACAACCACGGAAGTTTGTGATTACCTTTTTGACGGCATACTTGCCTGTGATGAAGATCGCTTTGGTGCCATCATGCGTACCCAAACGCCCTGTATCATCTCTTGCGGTGCATTAGATATGGTTAACTTTGGTCGTCCAACCACCATCCCTGAAAAATATAAAGATCGTCATTTTTATCATCATAATAGCCAAGTTACATTAATGCGTACCACGGCCGAGGAAAATTATAAGATGGGGGTCTGGATTGCGCATAAGCTGAATCAATGTCAAGGCGATGTTACTTTTATCATTCCAACCGGGGGATTTTCCGCCTTAGATATTGAAGATGGCGTTTTTTGGTCACCACAAGCTAACCAAGCCTTCATTGATGCGTTTAAATCAAACTACCAAACCACAGCTAACAGAAAACTGATAATCACTCCTTATCATATCAATTCAGCAGAATTTGGTCATCAAGTGATAGAATTGCACCAAGAACTAATGAATTAATTTGGAGTTATGAAAATGAAACAAACACGCGCATCATTATTAGCAAAATTCCAAATGATGATCTCACATGGTCAACCGATTATCGGTGGTGGTGCCGGCACAGGTTTATCAGCGAGATGTGAAGAAAAAGGAGGGATTGATCTGATTGTGATTTATAACTCTGGCCGCTATCGCATGGCTGGTAGAGGTTCATTGGCGGGTTTACTTGCTTATGGTAACGCCAACGATATTGTTATGGAAATGGCAAAAGAAGTTTTACCCGTGGTTAAAAATACTCCAGTATTAGCGGGTGTTAATGGTACCGACCCATTTTGCCAATTCGATACCTATCTTGACTCTTTAAAAATAATGGGATTTGCCGGTATACAAAATTTTCCTACTATTGGTTTGATCGATGGTAATTTCCGAGCTAACCTTGAAGAAACAGGCATGGGATATGCGTTAGAAGTTGATGTGATCCGTCAAGCCTATAAAAAAGATTTATTAACAACGCCTTACGTTTTTAGCGCCATCGATGCGAAAAACATGACAGAAGCTGGCGCTGATATTATCGTCACGCATATGGGATTAACAACAGGTGGTGATATTGGTGCCAAAACAACTCACACGTTAGAGGATTGCGTAAAACTGATTAACGATTGGGCGGCAGCGGCAAAGTCTGTTCGTAAAGATATTATTGTACTTTGCCATGGCGGTCCTATTGCAACACCTGAAGATGCAAAATATATTTTACAAAATTGCCCTGATTGCCACGGTTTTTATGGCGCAAGTTCTATGGAACGTTTACCGGCAGAAACTGCCATTACTGAAACTACAAAAATATTTAAAACGATAAAACGAAAATAATTTTTAATACATTTTAGGTTGTAAAATCAACCAAACTTTTGATCGCTAACGCCAGGAGCCTGTGGTATTTACTTTACTACAGGCTTATTTTTATTAATTATTATTTAATTAATACCCAGCCTATAAAATGGACTCTTGCAACAAATTAATGATTGTTAATAATAAGTTACTATAGATTTGTTAATATTAATATCATCACTTAACTTGTTAACGCAAAAAAACAAATTATAAAATAAAGAAAATTCTTAAGCATTCTATTTAATCTAACTAATAAAATTTAAATAAAAAAGACCGATATATAATAAATAGTTAATCATCTATCATACAAAAATAAAATGTGTAAAATATTTAACTGTTTTTTGTCTATTTTGCCAAAAACTTTCTTGTATATTTAAAAAGGTACATAATGCATTCATCTGATGTTACCAAGCGTTCACTCTACTCGCTAAGTTGGCCAATCTTTATTGATGTTCTGCTACATTTTGCAACGTTACTTATCAATACTTATATGGTTAGTCACGTCTCCACAGCTTATCTAACCGCAATGGGAGTAGGCAACCAAGTTTTTGATTCTTTTTATCACCATATTTAACTTTATCAGTGTAGGATGCAGCGTTGTTATCGCCCAATATTTAGGGGCAGGTAAAAAAGAAAAGACTAGTCATGCCATCCATATCTCTATTGCTTTTAATTTCCTATTAGGCTTTATCAGTGCCGCCATTATTCTACTCTTTGGCTATAAGATACTTGGTATCATGAATACACCAGCACATTTGCTGGATTATGGTTACGCTTACTTACATATTCTTGGTTTATGTTTAATACCAGAAGCAATTTCAATCATATTAGCGGCTTGCTTGCGTGTTTATGGCAAATCACAACCGGCAATGTGGGTAAAATTTATTGCCAATCTGATCACCATCCTCGGTAATATGATCGTTTTATATGGTTTTTTTGGTTTACCACAATATGGCTTAACTGGCGTTGCCTGGTCTACAACGATCGGTCGTATAGTCGCTATAATATTACTTTTCTTCTTATTATTCAGTGGACTAAGGATCAAATTTGTACCCTCTTTGCTGTTACACTGGTCAAAAAATACGTTAAATAAAATATTACATATCGGACTTCCTTCTGCAGGCGAAAATTTAGTCTGGATTTTACACTATATGGTGGCTTCTGCTTTCATCGCTTTAATGGGAGAAACCTCTCTTGCTGCTCAAACCCTCTATTTCCAACTTTCATTATTTATTATGCTATTTGGTATTTCCTTTAGTATTGGTAATGAAATCATGGTGGGTCATTTAGTCGGTGCCAAGCGTTTTGAAGATGCATACCAACGAGGTTTGAAAAGCTTAAAATGGGGATTTTTTATTACCATTGGTATTGTATTTTGCTTCTGGTTATTTCGTATACCTCTATTGAATGCAATTACTGAAGATCACAATATTATAAAATTATTACTTCCGCTGTTCTTACTCTCTGTTTTTCTCGAGCCTGGCAGAACACTAAATATTGTCATGGTGAATGCCTTACGTGCTGCTGGCGATGCCCGCTTTCCCTTTTGCACCGCACTTATTTCTATGTGGGGTATTGCGCTCCCAATCAGCTATTTTTTAGGTTTAAAAATGGAAATGGGATTATTAGGAATATGGCTTGGATTTCTATGTGATGAATGGCTACGAGGTTTAACCAATGCCTGGCGTTGGCGCTCTAAGCGTTGGCAAACCAAGCGGCTCGATATCTAATATTATTGCTACCTTTGTTGTCTTTAAGTAACGAAGGTAGCCCAAAATAACTGATCAATTAACGCGTTCGGTTAATAATGCAAATTGTTGCCGAATTTCCTCTTCAGGTAAATGTAAACCAATAAAAATCATTACCCCTTGACGCACCTCGCCATCTTGCCACTCACGATCCCAATCGGCACTATATAAACGCTGAGCTCCTTGAAATATTAATCGACAGGGCTGATGTTTAATCGCCAATATTCCTTTATAACGTAAGAGATTATCAGCATGGCGACATAATAACTTCTCCATCACTTTTGATAGTTCTGACAATTCAACTAATTGATCAAGATAGACAACGATTGATTGAATGGCATTTTGTGTGCTAGACATAAAACGAAAAATAGGCTTTGAAATAGTTAACTTATCGCTAAGCATAAATCCATTTATGTTAAATAATGACTGTATCGCCATATCACCATGGGTGACTTGATAAATAGGTGCTCCGGCATTAATACGCTGTAAACGGGCTATTAATGCAGCATTATTTGCTTGAATATCGGTTTTAGTTAGCAAGATACTATCCGCATAACCAATCTACACTTGAGCAATAATGAATTGATTAAGCTGTTTCTCAGCATGTACCGCATCCACAACCGCAATAATGCCATCTAACAAAAAACGTTGGCAAAAAACTTTATGTGAAAAGAAAGTTTACGTAATAGGGCCAGGATCAGCTATTCCAGTACACTCAATAATCAGGCGATAAAAATCTAATTGCTTGTTATATATAGCATTAAGTAAATCTAATAGCGTATTTTCCAATTCATTCGAGCGATTACAACAAATACAACCATTGCCTAAGGTTGTTATCTGAGTGGCATTATCACCGATAAGCTCACTATCAATCGATTCTGCTCCAAATTCATTTTCAATAACTGCAATTTTATAGCCATGTTCTGCATTGAGAATATGACGAAGCAATGTTATTTTGCCTGCTCCCAGAAAGCCGGTCAATATTGTTACTGATATTGATGTCATGCTAAGCCTCAGTTATCACATCCATTGAATAATGGCTAGCAACAGCGAAAACCGCCGTTATCACTACTAGCATAGCGCGCTGCCTGACGTTGCCGAAAAAATTCTTCATAACTCATGATCGGTTGCTCAGGATAAGTATTACGCATATGCTGAACATATATTATCATAGTCAGGAATACCGATTAGCATAAGTGCCACCTGCCCCAAATATTTACCTGCTTGTCCAAGATTATTAAACATATTTATTACCTCAAAAATACCCCACCTAAGCTTATAACCTACTTTGTGGGGAACAATGGTTTTAATATTAATTAATGTGAGGAGGAAATTTTAATATCACTTTCAGCGACAGAAACATATGGTATTTCAATATTTGAACCTTTAGCTGTTCTCCAGGCTTTTATCGCTATTTAAAACGCTTGCTCTGAATCATCGTCAGGCTTATGGTCACTATCCGTTGGCGGTAATTCGCCATCAGCTGAAGCCTTTTGACTCTCACTTAACGCTTTTTCATCTGTGCCTACATCCGGTGGCACATTATCCGTTTTTACTTCTGGTGTGTTTTCTGCCGTATCTAACATAACTACCCCTTGTTTACTCGATATAAGCCCATCGGAAGGCAATAGAATGACTGGCTTCATAAAGACAGCGATTAACGTGATTAAATGTGATTACTGCTCTGATTGTTGCTGAATTGTTTCCTGAGCGTTTGCTATATTCATGCTCTGTGAATGATTTTGAGCCGCCCCTTTTAACATCAATTCCGCATCAGCACGGGCATTGTCTCCTTGCTTTTGCTGGAATGTGCTAAACAAGGTTAAGAACTCCCTGAACTCCTTGCGCTTGCTTAAATCCATCGCGTTAAATATATCGGCCACTTTAGCGGCTTCTATTTGAATTTCAAGCCGTCTGTTTTCCTCCCTGATGACTTCCGCTTGCCCTTGAAGTAAAACACCCTGAGCAGCCAGTACCTCTGCATTCGGCTGTGATTGCTGTGCTGCTTGAGCCTGGGTAACCCTCTGTTCTTCTTCGGGTGTTCTTGGTTTTACAACACCAGACAATAACAATTGATTACGGTTGTACTCCTTCAAGTCATCAAGCCCCTCACCGTCCAGATTATCGAGGACGATAGAGGTTAACAGGTCATGCCTGGGGGGTATTGGGTGGAACCATTGATAAGAGGTGAGTTAATGATTTAACGGTTGCGTCTCGCCGCGTTGCGAATGACTGACCGACATCGACAGTGACTTCATACTTCCCTTGCGATAGGTCATTTAACGCTACTCGTCGACCGGTTTGGCGATCGAATACCTCACCATTCATCAATGCCACATCGTCAATATTGTCTTCATTGACAGTGCGCATCGGGGTATCGCTACCATATATCTCTCTGGCCATTGACAGCCAGACAACACCCGCCCACCGCATCGATTTTGCCATGTTATCCATGTAGATATAGCTTTGGGTATCCATCCGGTTAAAAACACTATCAACCGTTTCAGTCGCTACATTGTTCGGCATATTCTCAAACTGTGAAGCGCCTGTGATTTGTTGAATAGCGGTTCCGGTGTACTGCAACAATCCAGCCAACGCCGGAGACATTTCGGTGATGGGGGTATAACCACTGATTTGAGCCGGCGAGGCCACATTTTCCAGACTATCCTTTAAACTCGTCATCGGCAGAAAGGCCGGTCTGCTCTTGTTTCTGGTTTCCCAATGTTGCATTAGTGGAACAGGAATAAAATCAACGTCTACGATCGGGATCCCGTCACCACCTGCTTTGGTGGCATTATCCGCCATCATCGATACCATCAGGTTTTCTAACCGCTGAGCATCCATTGCCTTAGCGGCATGGCCTTCGATACGCTCTTGGTTATCAACGAATGAACAGCGACCATAAACAGGGATCAACGGAATGTATTCACCGGCGATCCTCTTTGGTTTTTCAAGCCATTCTGCCCCTGATAATAAGCCACAATAAACGCGCCGCTTTTTAACTTCACGTTAGTTTATTGACTCAAATTCGCCCTCTTCCAGCTCATCGAAAATGTCTTTAATTTGTTCAGTGTCATAAATAGCGGTTGCGCCAGTAATAGGATTACGCCAGGTGCTGACCATTGTCTTTTCTATGCGGACTTCATAATAACGTGCTACATAGATAGCTTCAGGCGGTGACCAATCGTATTGTGTTCCCGTATCATCACGACTCAGGCTGCTTGTGTTTGCGTTTGGATACTCTGATTTAAATGCCTCGGGTGTCATAGAGAACATTTCAAGCGCCCACATTGCATCACTTCTATCGTATTGCTTGCTATCCTGATCGAAGAATACGCATGTCGCAGGGTCATATACTGGCACTAGACTTATTCGCCGTTGTTCATTATTCGGATCCATTTCATCTTCATAATCAGCATACAGCCGAAAGCAACCGAACCCGCCAACAACCGCATCATCGAATGCGTTGTCACAGGCTTCAGCCCCTGCGGTTTCTTGATAGTCTGCACGAAACTTCCCATTCATTTTCTCGGACAACGCTTCTGATGCCTGGCTATCTTTCGGGCGAAACTTAACACTAATTCTGTTTTGTCGGTATTCACCGATAATTCGGTCACACTCTCTCGCTATTTTGTTTAGTTCGAATCGAGGGTAATGTTCAAACCGACCTTCCTCAAATGAATAACCCGCATTCGTGCTGCCTTCCCATTGCGCACCCAACACTCTCACAAATCGTTGGGCAGTGGCGACTTGCTCTCGCATACTTTGCGTGTTGGAATAGGCCTTATCAAAGTTACGCAAAACCTTTTTGTGCCAGTCTGCCAACTTACTAATCATCTTTTCTTTTTTAGTCATATCAACCTACACCACAAGGTATTCTGTAATGCGTATAATCGGGGATACTTGGACGGGGTGGACAATACATACACATCATTAACGCGTCTGCCAGGTTAGGTGATGGAATGCCAAGCTTTTGTTTCATCTCAAACTTGGTCATCAATTCAAGCTTCCCATTACCGTTAAATTTTCGTTGGATTCTGTGTCAACTCCGCAAATAACTTCGCTAACATCTGCTCGCCAATGCACGCTTTATCGAAACTTATCATATCATCAGGGTTAGCATACTCACCCTGTGTAACAGCACGATACATGAGATAAAGCCTATCTGCCAACGTGTAATAAAATTGGGCGCGTTTATTTCTGAAAACATCGCCCAGGGTACGAATATTGTCACCTTCGACAACCTCATCAAACCAGGCACCTGATTGATACGCCGCCTCTTCATTGAATGGCGATCCGCTCCCTTTAAACAGGGTAACAACGGTTTTTTTCCCTCGAAAGCCTCCGTAATCTGTCGACGAAGTCCAGCGCCGAGGCCATCAGCGTCCCAAAGGAAGTGATCTGCCCCTGCTTAATGGCTAATTCCGTCGCCCAATCAGCACCCTCGTTAACGTCCATTTGTAAGCCTTCTGATATATGTTTCACCACTGAACCGTGGCGCATTGCATAGCCTTTCGCATCTGGGCCGGTATCTGATGGGTCATGCGCGGCAATAATTGCCCCTTTCGCTTTCCAACCAAGCACCTTATAGGCATCGATAGCCGCTTCCAGCCATTCGCGTTTGATGATAGCCCTCTCACTCGCACTGACGGGCTCACCTAACCAGATATAGCGGTAAAGTATTGGATTACGATGTTTACATTCTTCCATTTCTAATCTGAGCACGTCGGGAAAATGCGGGTTATCAGTATAATTAGCGGTCAGTAGGCAAATATCATCAGGGGGATTAACGACAAATCGCTGGTAAGTATCATCAAGAATATTTTTAGGATTGAAGCTCACCCATATTTCAGAATTTGGCTTTCGAATAGTCGGGATCAAAATATCCCAACTCTCTTTCGTCACAGCCTCAGCTTCTTCAACCCAGCAAATATCAATCCCTTCTAATGACTTAATCTTTGTTGGATTGTTCTTTATGCCATAAAACATGAATTCAGCGTGAGTACCAAGATGCCGAATCATAAAGCGCTGGATTTCAAACTCGGCCGTATACCCTTCACGCTCAATCGTGTCTTCAAGCAATCGGATCACCGAGTCGCTAATACTGTTTTGCAATTCACGCGCGCAAAGTATACGAACTGCCTGGCGTCTTGCTGCCTCAATGAGCAACCGTGCTATCGCCCATGACTTACCGCTCCCTCGCCCACCTTTAGCACCTTATAGCGATGCGCTTCAATGAACGGTTCAAAGACAGGGTTAATCATTGTCATTTCCCGAATAGTGTACTCATAGGGGATGTTTTAATCTTAACCGGTCCGCCATCTTTACCTGTGAGGGCAGTTTCTTGTTTTTCTGCGTAGCCATGATTGGATAACATTAATTTAACAATCGTTGGGTTAAACTCGCCTGTAAGCCCTTTATTTATCAGGCTATTTTCTTGAATAGTTTTGATAGCCGCTAACGTGCCTGAAAATTCTTTATTTTCTTTAGCATATTCCTGTGCGGTAGACCTGCTAATACCTAAGTAACAGGCTAGGCCAGCTACGCTGGGTACCACATCGCCTACCGTTTTATATTCACCATTTAAATAGTGTTTAGCTTTTTCAAGACTGACGGCTAATTTACTTGGGCGTCCAATTTTCTTTTTACTCACCATAATTTACTCGCCAGGTTTACTGGAAAAGGAGTAAAGCTTCTTTCCCCTTTTGGATTGACTTTTGCGCACGGGCAACAGGCGTACTTTCTGCGCCGGACTCGTGCCATAAATCCTTAAATATCTCAAATTTCAGCTTCTCGTCTTTCACAAAATCGATGTTAAAATATCAAGGCGCATTTGTTGTTCTGCGGTTATTTCTTTCATCATTTCACCTGTTTCAAATTAATGTTTATGTTTAGCCGCACTCTTCGCCCATCGTTTAGCCTGATTGAGACAATCCGATATCATCTTGCCGCGTTTACTCGCTGGCTGTTTGCAGTAACACCGGATAGCTTCACGAGTAGCTAAGCTTGCTACAGATAGAGAAAGCCGAGTTTGATTAACTCGGCCTTGATGTTTTTCTCTATGAATTCTTCGTGGTTCATGCTGGGCTGTCTCCATCAGGAAAATCACCAAGATCATACAATTTGAATTGAATAAAATCCTTTACTAATTTTTCAGCTTTCTTTATTGCTTTTTTCTCTTTTTTCTAAGTGTCATTAATGAGCTACCTTTTTGACCATGCTCAGAAAAAGAGAACACTTCTGCTTTGACTACTCTATCTTGCATTTGCTTTATAGTCATTTCAGTCAAACCCGAGAAATCCAATAAATTTAGATCATTGGTTCCTTCAAACTTAGTCATGTGATCAAATACTTTTGCCTGTAACTCATTGCCATTAAACAAACTTCACGTTTAGGAAATCGATAAATTTTTCGAGTAGCCTGCGCACCATTTCCAGCAGTGAAAATATCATCAGAGAAAAATTTCCCTGATGTTTCGCCAAGCACCTTGGGTACTTTCTTCAAAAAATCATTGTGCTGTAACTTGCGATATTTTTTACATGGAAACGTTAATCCCTCTGCCTCCTATTTTGATTTCCGCTCAGCATTAATGTAATCCACCATTTCCAGACTAGTTATTGTTGGTAATTCTGTTGCTAAAAAATTGTTATTTTTAGTTGTTACTGATTTCATGATACTTACCTTTCACAAAAGAGACCTCAGCTCACACAGAACGAACAGGCCCCGAACGCATCATGATTGACTGACGTTCTCTGAGGTCTCTTTTGTGAATTGTCTCAGGTTTATTTAAATGCGCGGTGAGTGCGCGGGAACTATCCGGAAATTCCGGATAGTTAAGAACTTAATTCACTGACACTGTGTTTTGATGTATTGATGTAAATATTCCGTCTGCTTTTCGTTCTCAACTATCATCGCTCTAAGACGGAAATAATCTTCTCGAGCTGCTTCATTAAGTTGTGGGGTGTCTTCATCATATCGGCTCTGGGTGGTAGCGGTTTTGGATGTACGACACACGGCGTTGACGCGCAACCGCTTAGTGCCAGCACGCACAGCATCATGCAACTTAGCCATCTCCTTTTTGGCATTATTCAGTTCCTCGGCGTGTTGAATATCGAGTTGGTGCAAGGCATCTATCTTTTGCTACTGCAATTTCACGGCTTCAATTTGCGCGTGGTATTGCTGTTTTAGCGTTTGATCGTTTTGCTTGACGGTTTGATATCGGGAGTTGATAAAAACGAGTGATAAAACCAATGCGACAATAATCACTACGATAAATGTGTAAGGTCACCATAGCATATTACGCTCTCTATCTCTCGATGATTCATTAAACCTTTCCAAACTTCGCCTTTCACATAAACCCATCGTTTCATCTCATCACAAGCGCCCTTTTGGTCATTGGCATTGAGCTTTTTGAGTAACGTGGATTTGGCAAAATTGCCTACGCCCACGTTGTAGGCAAATGAGTAAAGGGCAGCGTGAGTGAGTGTATTAATGCTCACTTTAATCAACGGGTCAATATAGCGCTTAACCGCTTTCAAATCTTCATCAAGCCAATTATCACACTCTTCTTGCGTGTACGTCCGGTTACGCTCAATATCCTTGCCTGTGTGTCCGTAGCAAACAGAAAGCACCCCGCCACCGTCAAAATAGGGCTTAAATCTCAACCCTTCAAAATGCGTTATCATGCTTGAGGCCAAAAACAACGCACTACCGCCCGTTGCCATCAATATTTTTTCGGTATCTTCATACTGACGCTCCTTGAGTTTGTACTCCTTTTTGCGGTAGTACACGTTGATTGAAAAAGTCCCTATCGTGCAGATAATACCTATCACCGCTACCCACTGCTCAAGGGTGAAAAAAACCTAAGATGGTCGTTATAATGCCCCAAAGGTAGGCGGTGAGTGTTGAGTATTTTTCAGACATGCGCATATACCCTACCGTTGAGGGTTCCGTTGCTTTAAATTAAAAAGGGAGCCAACCGCCTTACTCATTTAGACTATTTGATCTGTCAGTTTTGCGGTGGCGTAAACGAAAAACCCCACGTTTTCACATGGGGCTATGCACTACTGCCTTATTACCTTATATATACCATACGAGCTTATAAAAAGTAGTGCGTTAATAAGATATAACTATTTGGGTAACAACACAACCAAAAAGAAAACCCCGCAAAAAGCGAGGCTCTATGATTTTTGCATAAGTGTATCAGTTTACCTTAAAATTGTTGCTCATTTGCTCATTAAAGTCAAGCCATAATTAGGTTAAATTAATCATTTTAGCAACAGTTTTTTGATTTTTCATGACCGTTAATAGCCGATTGTGTATTAAATACACGCCGGCATTGAGAATATCATCAATCTCCCTTCTGCATGTTATGCGCGATGGTCTTTTCCACCTTCTCCCCGCCCTGGTCATCATCCTTCTCGGTTTTGCTATTTTGTGATAATAGGTGGCTATGCTTAATTTTGACTTTCCGTAAACATAATAACTTAATAGAATCTGGTAGGCTTTCTCATCAATACGCATAACAGCATCAACCACTTGAGAAATGAGCAATCCTTCATCATCGTTACACATTGGCCTCGAAGGTATCACTTCCCCTTTCGCCTTTTGCATAAATCGCCAGATGATATTGAATTGCCATTTGTCGAGTTCTCCTGAGCATACCCACGCCCCCCATAACTCAAGCCAACCATTTACCCAGTCATGCTGTGCTTTAGTTAATTCCAATGACTTAACCGCCTTCATCTGTCCTCCGGCAAAAATAGGAATAGGGACATGTTTTGATGCCCTGCATTGAATGTTGGTTTCTTGATTACGCTAATTCCCAAATGGTGATAACCAGTTTCCCGCCCTTAATGATTTCCTTTCGCTCAACGTGCAACACATCTATCTGAGCATCATCAATTATCAACCCGCCATGACAGAGTGCATCAATCGGTGCTTTCATCAGGTTATCTAAATCTCGCTTACGACGGTCAGGTGGATACACCCCTATCTCAACCCCTAAACGTTGCGATAATCGCTTACAAAGCTTTTGATGCAGGATTTCTGCAACTACCGACTGGCGGTATAATCTCCCTTTTGCGGTGATGAAGTGTTTGTGTTTTGCGTGATACCAGTAGTGATTTACGGAAGGAGGGAAAGGAACGGTGATTTTAAATTTTTCCAATATTATAAGTTTCCAAATGCGATTAATAACCAAAAAATAATGCAGAAAACAACGCGCTGAATACGAAGCGAAGCCTAAACCCCTTTCTACAGAGCAAATCCTTGATTCCATATTTAACAAGCAAGATGACACCGTTAATACGGTTGTATCACTCACTCTCAATCTGAAAGACAAAAAGCCTCAGCCTTCATTTGATAACTGTTGCTTATCGAATACTTATCTCTATTCTGCAAGAAAATACTCAAAAATCCGAAAATCAAATTTCATACAGACAAAATGATTTGATAGTTTTTGCAGCAATCCTAACGTGAGTTCATGGTAAGACCTAACTAAATGAATAGTATAAAACTAGACTTAAGTTTAAGGTGACTTAATAAGTATTTTGAGTTAATTTAGACTTTTCATACGAATAGCAACAGCATAAAAAGTAAACTGAAAACTTTTATATTGACTTCAGAGTAATTACTTAATTTTAAAAAATATATTTATATAGGGAAATATTATGTCAATATCAGTTCAATCCAATCTAAATTCTTATTCTTTATTTACTAGAGAAATTGGCGATAAATATATTCAACAAGCAGAGAATAGTTCTTCAAAAGAAGATGCTACACATCTGGATATATTTACTAAAATAAAAGACTGGTTTTGTGGAACAAAGACAGATGAAGTTTTGGGTCTACTTTATGACTTGACTCATACCCCAGACAATCAGTCCGATATTGAATCATCTTTGCAAAAAGCAGAAGCTTTTTATAAGTTGAAGGAAATTAGTCCCGCAAAACATCAAGATAAATTTCAGGCATCTATTATAAAAAATGAAGCCAGTAATGATTATACATTTAAATACTCTATAAAAGGGGCGATGGAAGAAAGAGCATTTTCCTACGGAAATACTATAGATAATTTCATCCCTTTTCTCCGACAAAATGACGACAAAACTCATTTTAATGAAAGATTAGGAAATCTCTGTAATAAAGGTAATCCTGATAATACATGGATATATGACTTTTTTGATTCTCACCAAGAAATAAAAAAATCTATGCATAATAACAGTGATATGTGGACTGGACCAAATACTGAGGGTTATATGGATGATGCGTTTGACTTAAATGAAAGTCCGTATCTCCGTTTACAGGATGATCCTTTGCAGCCACACGTAAGTATTTTTGAAACCAAAATGAAGTACTGAGATACCCCCTTCTCAGTTCTAGAACTTGAATATAATTTACCATTTTCAGTTTATAAATTTGATAATCTTTATTTCAATTCTGTTAGTTCATCTTTAATTGAAGACAATCTTCAAGGATATTGATAAAAAAAAGATGAGTTCATTAAAAATGATTAATTACCAATGAAAAATATTATGTAGATTATTCAAAAATAGAAATTTAAATGGTTTATTCACAATAAGATTATAATGGCACACTAAGTTTGGTGTCCTCCTCTTACTTCATTATTTTAAATATCTTTAGGATGTCCTACACTTGATCCATAAGTTTCAGATAATAGTTATCCCTCCCGATGGGCTGGGAATTTATAAATCTCCCAATTTCAGGGAGGCCAGGTTGTTAAAGAGCTGTGTGGCTAATTTGTGCTAATTTTTAAATTAGTAAAAACTAATAATTCTTTCTTTACGGGTAAGTAATTAAAATGCTTAGTTGCTAATTCCATTTGCTTAGCTTTTTTGGGAGATGCCCTGCGGTATCCATAAGCTACTAGATTTAAATAACCGACACTTGTCCCTGCTAGTTGAGCAAGACGTACCCAATCATCTTGGGTAGACTCTTTTCTCCAACGGAGTAAATCGTTTGTCATACCATTTAACTTTAAAGGTAAATATATAACAAGGATAATTTACCAATTTGTACATTTATCAAATTGGTAAAAGATGCCAATATGTAAATATGGAAACAAAAGACATTAGACGTGCTAATTTGCATGCCTTGATTCAGGATTTCACTGTATCAGGAAAAAATAAGAAATCTCAGTTAGCTGATAAAATTGGAATACCTGCTGCTCAACCTAGTCAGATCAGCGGTAATAATCCTATACGTAATATCGGTGATAAAATCGCCCGTCGTATTGAAAAATCATTAAACCTTCCTATTGGATGGATGTTATTCATACTAAAACTTTAAATCCATCTAAAAAGCATGACCGTTTCATTTTACAAAATTCCTCCAATAACTATACTGGTCATACATACAGGATAAATCATTACGACACAGAGTATAGTTGTGGAGGAGGTAGAGTGTATAGTGATTATCCAGGCAGTTGAAATAAACCCAGATCATGCCTTGAAAATGTTTGGAGAAAGACCGTCTACATCATTAGCTATTATTACAGCTGTAGGTGATAGCATGCTATCTTTAATTCGCCAATAAAAATCGGTAATAACTCATTCTCAATTAGCCCAATTTGTGTTTTTTTAACTAAAAAAATATTGTTATTATTTCATATGATAAAGTAAGTGCATTGAAATACCTAGAGACCATTGATTATAAAAAAATGACTGGCATAAATGTATTACTAGCATTGATCTATAATATCGCTAGTGAATTTAATGCCATCACAAAATTAATTATTAATAAGTTTGAAAGTTTAGAAATTGAATTATTAACTTCTACCAAAAATGAAGATGTTATCAGCATACTGGATATACAACGAAGTCTGGTCTTTTTTTCAATGTCATTACATTCGAATGATTTGGTTATAATGAGAATTATTAAAATAAAATACAATGCTTGTTATAACGCATCTTATTTCGATGAAATTGATGAAGAAATTATTAGATGACGTTTATACTGAAAATAAACAGACAATTGAAATAGTAGCAACCTATTCAAGAATAATTACCGATATGATGAATACGGTTGCTTCAACGATAGCCAATAATCAAAATAAATTTCTTAAGTTTCTGGCTACCATTACCATACTATTAACTATCCCGATGATTTTTTCTAGTTTTTGGGGAATGAATGTTAAAGCCCCTTTTGAAGGCGAAGTGATAGGCTTTATTATTGTATTATCAGTTTATCTACTGACGAGATTGTTAGCAATCAACTATTTATGGATCAAAAAAATCCTTATCTAAGATTAATACCTTCTTTATCACGTTTAGATAGCTTGTTAGTATCCTAAACTAAAATAATCGTAATCATTCCCAAATAACTTTTACTCAATAACAGATATTATTACATTATTGCCGAAATAATTTTAAAAAAATATTTATTTTTTTCGATCTTGGCCAATAATCGAATGAAAAACACCATTTGACTTGGTTTTTATTTTTCATCGGATATTACGACATTTTCCGCAAGAAAGTTAATTTTTAATATTAATATAATATGCTACACAGTTTATTATTTAGGGATAAATATGAAAATTTTCGCTCATAATTCTCCACCAGATGGAAGAAACAAAACTATTTTTCTAGAGAGAGCAAGATATATACCAGATAATAATTCACATGATGCCAAACGAATCAACAATGCGTTACTCGTTAAAACTGAAGAACAAGAATATTATCCAGAAAATTAACCCGACAAAATTTGTAGCAAATGGCTAAATATGTAAATAATACATACATTCACTATTCTGGCAATTGTGTTTTATTAGCAGCGTGCTTACATTATAAACTTCATTATCGAAAAGATATATTAAGTGCCAAAACACTGCGTCACCGACAATAGGGATACCAGGTTCTATTGTTGATCAATTGATTTTTGGCAAGCAACTTGAAAGCTCACATCGCTTTCATTGCCTTGCTGATCTAGAAAAGGAACTTCTTATGCGATATATGATCAATGGAGAAAAATCTTTTATTATTCAAGCTCAAGGTTACACTGTTCCCACAATTGGCCAGTGTGGTCATGATTTATAATGCTGTTGTTTTGTGTGGAGAAGACAACAAACCCTATGTACAGTTTGTCGATTCCTGGAAAACATTTAATGTACTACCAACCATTACAGAATTAAATGCGCATTTTCCATCATCAGCAGAATTTTATATTCGATCTTATCAGCAGAATAATCGATACCCCACCCGCCGTAAAGGGCGGGAAACCTTTCGCCAATCTATTGGTGTGAGATGAATTAGATTAATGCCGTAATTCAGATAAAAATTAAGGCTCTACCAGTAAGCTGTGTTTAAGTTAACTGGCTATTTAAATGACCACTATTTTACTTACCAGCCAAAGTCGGGTTCAATAGACTAGCAAATTAGCTAAAATCGCTAGCTAAAACAAAAATATATCACTATTTTTAATCGAAGAAATGGAACTAACCAGCAATAAATCATGCATTAATGGTTAGCATAATTTAATTCAATTATTTTTCATTTTTATGTTTTATATATTCAAAATTAATGGCGAGATATTTTTGGCAATATTAAAGCCAAAATTTACATATGTTCTCATTAACAAAATAGCCAATCATTTTTAGTATTCAGCAATCTAAATGCAACAGTGGCGGAAGCGATAAATGATAAAAGAAATTCACAATAATAAGGTTTAACACTGATAGTAATAAATAAATTTTATTGGAAAAATTATTGTAGAAACTCAAACTTATCTAAGCCAATAGACAAGTCACTGATGCTTTGAAATAGCGTTAAGATGAAATAATAATTCTGTTGCTAATTAAGGATTTAAAATTATGCCATATATTTCAAACAGTCACCCAAATCCCCATCCAACGGGTCATTGGGGTAATATCTCTACTGCTGGTCACAGCTTATCAGCTGAGTTTGGCAAGCCACCCTCGCCAGCAAATTCCGTTTTTTGTTCCTGGATGCGTAATTTTTTCAATTATTTAACTGGCACTTTCGGTGAGAAATTAAGTTGCTCAAAACTAAATTCTGCCTTAAATGATATCTTCAACCCAACAAATGGCTGGCAAGCAAAAGGACGGTATAACTTATATTGTCTCTTCTGCTTGCCATGATTTAACTAACCCTAATCCAATGCAGGATCTATTATCCGGTGGCCGTACTGCTGCACAGACACTGAATGAAATTAAAAAAACCTATCCCCACGAGCAAGTCAAAGTCTTAGTACCGATCGCCCAAAGCAATAAATTCTGCAGTAGTACTCGAGGCCATTTTGTCTTACTAGAAGTCGATATGCATGCAGGTAAAATTCAATCGGCTAAAATCCATGATTCAAAAGGCCCGCTGCTTGATACTTTTTATAATGGCGCAGGACATTTAACCAACAGTTATTGGCAGAAAAGGAGCTTGGTTTAGACAAAGATTTTGCCGTCACTAGCGAGCATCTTGGACATCAAGCCCTGCTTAATGGTAACGAATGTGGACGTTTTACCGCTTATTATGCCGACAAAATTATCGATGATAATTTATCGAACGCTAATGCTAAAGACGCCCACGCTTTTTTTGCTCGTTATCAAAAGTTGGCCTAAAAATTAACTGGTTTTGTCGCATTAATAGAAATTAATTTTGCTCAACAATAAATAGACTCCTCGGCTAGTTAGAAATAAAAAATGTAATAATGATTAATGCGACAAACCAATAAATCTTAATAGCAGAGAAATAGCGTTTGTAATAAATAAACAACAATAGTTTAAAAAACACTTTATGCCGTTCGTTAATACGATTAATTAAAACAATTCTGTGAAAGTAAAATAAGCCCCTACGGAGCTTAATTATTAATAAAAATAACGATAATTATTTCATACATACTAGCTAAAATTATATTTGCGATAAAGTAGCATCAATTTTTTCTGGACGACGTGTATACATACCACCATTAAATGGGTCAACAATTAACCAACCTATTAATCCACCAAAGAAAAAATTACCAGCAACATACCATCCATTAGCACTCGCTTTTAACGGTAAGGTAACCGGTTTTAATCCTTCCTTTGTCAAAGTAATTTCATAACTTTTTTACCAAAATAACCACCCTCAGATTTTTCTAATGTAATTCCCTGAGGTGTTTTTCCTTGAGCAATGATTGATCCCTTTTCATCTTTGACGGAAAATTCAGCGCCAGACGGATTGCTATTAATCTGTATACGCTGAGTTTTTTCACCCACTATCGTTGCACAACCACTCATCATTCCCATTGCAATTAAAGCTAAAACTAATTTTTTCATTATCATCCCTGTGATAGGTAAAGTTAAATAATTTTAACTAAAACAAGGTGTAAAATAAATATGAGGTTATTTATTTTATAGCCCCAATAAAACCAATTTGATTTAGCCATATATCGCGATTAAATAATATTGTTATAAAATAAGGAACCAATAAAGCTGTTTAAATTCGGCGTAACTTTTATCCAACTAAAAAATAATTTTATCGCTGTTAAAAAAGGAAACGGTATGTCAATAATGATTAGAAGGATGGAGAAAAATGACCGTACGGTTTGGGCAACTATGCGTCTGCAACTATGGGATCGACATGCCCATGATGCCCATCTTAGTAACATAGATAAAATGCTAAGTAGTAAGCAAAATGCAGGATATATCGCTATGTTAAACCATCAGACAGTCGGTTTTGCCGAAATTTGCCTACGGGAATATACCAACGGCTGCACCAAACAACCGGTTCCCTTTCTGGAAGGTATCTGGGTTAAGCCTGCATACCGTCAACAAGGTATTGGTCAGGCATTGATCAATAAAATAACCACCGATCTGATTGCAAAGGGATTTGAAGAACTCTGTTCCGATGCCGAAATTGACAATAAACTATCACATGAAGCCCATCAAAATTGGGGCTTTGATGAAACAGAACGCGTTATCTGTTTTCGTAAAGAGCTTATCAGATAGCTATTATCACTGCTATGACGCAAACAACCAAATAACAGTTACATCTGTTTTCTTCACTCCGCTCGCAATGTAGTCAATAAATTTGCCATAGAACCTTTATGGGGCTAATTTTGTGAGTACTATTTTTTCATCACCATGACTTCTGATTATTGCTTATCCATAGTATAGTGAAGAAAATTTTTCATAAGTGGCTAGATTTTGCTAACAAGCAGACAGTCTATTTTAAAACCAATCCCTTACACAGCAAATTGTTCGAGTTTAATTAAAATAGCATTCAGCAAGCAAGTCTTACCGGCAATATTACAACTCAAAGAGTTAAAAAATAAAAACTATGACTAATTCCCAAAACTTCGCTTCCCATACCCCAATGATGCAGCAATATTTACGCCTTAAGGCACAACATGCTGATATTTTGTTATTTTATCGGATGGGTGATTTTTATGAATTATTCTTTGATGATGCTAAAAAAGCAGCCCAATTACTTGATATTTCATTAACTAAGCGTGGGCAATCGGCCGGCCAACCCATTCCGATGGCTGGCATACCTCATCATGCCGTAGAGAGTTATTTAGCCAAATTAGTTCAGTTAGATGAGTCGGTTGCTATCTGTGAACAAATCGGTGATCCCGCCACCAGCAAAGGCCCCGTCGAACGTAAAGTTGTTCGCATCGTAACGCCGGGAACCGTTACTGATGAAGCATTACTACAAGAGCGTCAGGACAATCTATTAGCAGCGATTTGGCAAGAAGATAATGGTTATGGCTATGCCACTTTAGATATCACTTCCGGTCGTTTTATTATCAGTGAAATGGCTGATATCAACACCATCAGCGCTGAATTACAACGTACCCGACCGGCAGAACTGCTCTATCCAGAGAATTTTGTCGATGTTGCACTATTTGAAAATAATAAAGGACTACGTCGGCGCCCATTATGGGAGTTCGAATTAAACACCGCTAGACAACAATTGAATCTACAATTTGGTACCCAGGATCTGATGGGTTTTGGTGTTGAAAAGGCGACATTAGCATTGCGCGCAGCGGGTTGCTTACTGCAATATGTTAAAGATACCCAACGTACAGCATTGCCCCATATCCATAGTATTACCATGGAGCAACAAAAAGAGACCATTATCCTTGATGCCGCTACGCGTCGTAATCTTGAATTGACACAAAATTTATCAGGTGGTAGCGAGAATACGGTAGCTGCGATACTGGATCAGTGCGTAACGCCGATGGGTAGCCGGATGCTAAAACGTTGGCTACATAGTCCGTTGCGCAATCTAAATAAATTATTCAATCGCCAACAAGCGATAGCCGGACTCCAATCTTATCATTTCGAATTACAACCTTTTCTACGCCAAATTGGTGACTTAGAACGGATACTTGCTCGTTTAGCACTCCGTTCAGCCCGGCCTCGGGATCTGGTTCGCATGCGTCATGCTTTCCAACAATTTGCCGATATTCACGCGATATTAGATAAGATTGAATTTCCCTATTTGAAAAACTTACAGTCACGCATTAGCTCCTTTGCATCACTGCAAACACTATTGGAAGAAGCGATTGTTGACACACCACCGGTGTTAATGCGAGACGGAGGAGTGATCGCAACCGGATATCATAGCGAACTTGATGAATGGCGTGCATTGGCGGATGGTGCCAGTGATTATTTGGAAAAACTTGAATTGCGGGAAAAAGAGAAATTAGGCATTGATAGCCTAAAAGTCGGCTTTAATGCGGTGCATGGCTATTACCTGCAAGTCAGTCGTGGACAAAGTCATCTGGTACCTATCCATTATGTTCGTCGCCAAACCCTAAAAAATGCCGAACGGTATATTATCCCTGAGTTGAAAGAATATGAAGACAAGGTGCTAACTTCTAAAAGTAAAGCATTAGCAATTGAGAAAAAGCTTTATGAAGAACTGTTTGATCTGTTATTACCCCATTTATCAGCATTGCAAACTAGCGCCGAAGCGTTAGCGGAATTAGATGTACTCAATAATTTGGCAGAGCGCGCCGAGACTTTGGACTATCGCTGCCCAATATTAAATCAGAAACCTGGCATAGAAATTGTTGCTGGACGCCATCCAGTCGTTGAGCAGGTACTTAGTGAGCCATTTATTTCTAACCCACTGGATCTGTCGCCACAACGCCGGTTATTAATTATTACTGGCCCCAACATGGGCGGTAAAAGTACTTATATGCGTCAAGTAGCCTTAATTACACTGCTTGCTTATATAGGTAGCTTTGTGCCAGCCGAAAAAGCGATTATTGGCTCGATTGATCGGATCTTCACTCGGGTTGGTGCGTCGGATGATCTTGCTGCCGGTCGGTCAACTTTTATGGTGGAAATGATAGAAACCGCTAATATCCTCCATAATTCGACAGAACAAAGTCTGGTATTAATGGATGAAATTGGTCGCGGTACCTCAACCTATGATGGCCTTTCACTTGCCTGGGCTTGTGCGGAAAATCTGGTTAGCCAGATTAAAGCTATGACTTTATTTGCTACGCATTATTTTGAATTAACCAATTTGGCAGATAAGCAGGAAGGTGCGGTTAATATTCATCTGGATGCAATAGAGCATGACGACACGATTGCGTTTATGCATAACGTTCAAGAAGGTGCTGCCAGTAAAAGCTATGGCTTAGCGGTGGCTTCATTGGCGGGTGTCCCCGCCAAGGTTATTCAACGAGCAAAACAGAAATTAATCGAACTAGAAACCCTCTCCACGCTGCCAGCAAATAAATCTATTGATAATTCACAACTAGCAAAAGTAGTGGAAAAGACGGTTTCACCAGCCATTGAAACTCTCGAAAAGTTAAATCCTGATACATTAACACCTCGTCAAGCGCTAGAATTGATTTATTGGTTAAAAGAAATGGTGAAATAGTTATGTTATATGATGCAAAATTACTTGATCCAATTCACCATTTTTTAGCCTGCAAAACACCGCAAGCGTGGATAGACAAAGCGAGTCAGTCAGAAAACTTAGCGATTATTTTATGCGATCACCTGTTGTGTGAACTAAAAGCCGCGCAAAGTGCTATGCTACTGTTGCGAAAATATGCCGTTGATGAACAAAGCAGTGATACACTCTTACAATGGTTACAACCTTTCGAAGATTTTGCTTATAAGAAAATTGGCAATATTGATACGCTTAAAGGAAAAAATCAGTTATCCAAATCGATCCGAGGAAAGAAAAACACAAGCTATAGCCAATCTCTGATTGATAAAATGGTGTTATTAATTAAAGAAGAACTCCACCATTTTTATCAAGTGCTGGAAATCATGACGGAAAGAGATATCAAATATCAAACTATCAGTGCCGGTCGTTATGCTAAGGGCTTATTTAGTCATGTTAGCCATCATGAACCGAACACATTAATTGATAAACTGATCATTGGCGCTTATATCGAAGCGCGATCTTGTGACCGTTTTGCTAAACTCGCTCCTCATCTTGAAACACCCTTAGCTAAATTCTATATTTCACTACTCAGATCAGAATTTCGCCACTATCAAGATTATTTAGTTTTAGCACAAGCTATTTCTAGCGAAAATATTCAGCAGCGGATCGAATATTTTGCTAACATCGAGGCTGAATTGATCGAAAGGCCGGATAGCGATTTTAAATTTCATAGTGGCGTTCCCGCCTGATGTCAAACAAAAAGGTGGGTTTTCCTCCCACCTTATTAATATTAACAATATTGGAAAGATATTAGGTCTTAAATAAAGATTCCATACTAAGACCTTGATTATGCAAAATATCTTTTAATCGGCGCAAACCTTCAACCTGTATCTGACGAACACGTTCTCTAGTAAGACCAATCTCTCGCCCTACCTCTTCTAACGTTTCCGATTCATAACCTAATAAACCAAAGCGGCGTGCTAATACTTCACGCTGTTTTGCATTAAGTTCAAACAGCCATTTAACAATACTTTCTTTCATATTGTTAGCTTGGATAGTTCCTTCTGGCCCTGAATCATTATCATCAGATAACACATCAAGTAACGCTTTATCTGAATCACCACCGATTGGAGTATCAACAGAAGAGATCCGCTCATTTAGCCGCAACATCCGGCTAACATCATCCACCGGTTTGTCTAAGCGTTCTGCAATTTCTTCGGCGCTTGGCTCATGATCAAGTTTCTGAGCCAATTCTCTTGCAATACGCAAATAAACATTTAACTCTTTAACGATATGAATCGGTAAGCGGATAGTTCGCGTCTGATTCATAATTGCTCGTTCAATAGTTTGGCGGATCCACCATGTTGCATAAGTTGAAAAACGAAAACCCTTTTCTGGATCAAATTTTTCAACCGCCCGAATTAATCCAAGATTGCCTTCTTCAATCAGATCCAGTAGGGCAAGACCACGATTACTATAGCGACGAGAAATTTTTACAACCAAACGTAAATTACTCTCAATCATACGCTGACGTGATGCTGCATCACCACGTAAAGCGCGCCTCGCATAAAATACTTCTTCTTCCGCTGTCAGAAGAGGTGAATATCCAATCTCACCAAGATAAAGCTGAGTTGCATCTAGAACACGTTGATTAATATTCTGAAATAAATCTGAATCATCATCTTGCTCTAGATTTAAGTCCTCTTCTTTTAGCAAGCTTTCATCGAAAGCTTCCGCATCCATGCTAGTTTCGTCTAAATCGTCATATAACTCGTTAACTTTTAGCGAATTTTGGCTCATCAGTCACTCCTACCCTTGATAATGCAGACAGCATTGACAAACAATCTGTCCAAGCTATCGTTGCGAAAGATAACGCAACGGGTTTACTGATTTTCCCTTGTAACGAATTTCAAAATGTAATCTTACCGAACTTGTACCGGTGCTACCCATAGTGGCAATCTTTTGCCCTGCCTGAACCTCCTGTTGATCACGCACTAATATAGTATCATTGTGAGCATAGGCACTCAGATAGTCATCGTTATGTTTTATTATTATAAGATTTCCATATCCACGTAATGCATTTCCAGAATAAACCACTTTTCCTGCTGTAGTTGCAAAAACAGGTTGACCGCGCGATCCGGCAATATCAACACCTTTATTTCCGCCCTTTACATCAGAGAAAGATTCAATCACTTTCCCTTCGGCCGGCCAGCGCCACTTACCTACTGTATTGACTACGCTGTTACTATTTAAGCCCGAAGATGCTGTTGTTGCAGGCGGCGTAGAAGGTATTAGAGGCTTGGATGCTCTCGGTAACATCTTTCCTGAATTTTGCTCACTGACAGATGAAGCATACGCATTAGTTGACTGAGAATCAACATTTGTATTGTTAGTATTCGGAGTACGATTAGCAACTACCATTTCTGAGTCGGTAGAACTACTACCAATATTAAGTACTTGCCCAATATTTAAACTATAAGGTTCTGCAATTTTATTACGTTGCGCCAAATCACGATAATCATTGCCTGTTATCCAAGCAATATAAAACAGCGTATCACCTCGTTTAACTGTATAGGTGTTACCACTATAGCTTCCTTTTTGGATATTATCATAATTTCGGTTATAAATTATTCGGCCATCGGTGTTAGTCTTAGGTGCTGGTATCACTGGCTGATATACCGGCTTGTTTATACTATTATTTTGATTACTAACAGAAATATTTTTAGGAGAAGAGGGTATTGGCGTATTTTTTGATGATGTATTGACAGCAGGATAAGTATCAATTGGGCGGCTACTATCTTGGACACTACTAATTGGCGCTGCTGGATGATATGGTGTCGAGCACCCTATTAACATTGTGCCTGTTATTATACAGATAGTTGCCCATCGAATCGTAAATTTTGGGCTGTTAAAATTCATACTTCTTCTCCCGTGAAATAAATCTTGAATAAAAATCGATAATGTAAGTCATGAGCGACAATTTATCGCAATAGCTAAATAATAAATTATTATGCTTATTAAAGCAGAGATTAATAAAACCTTAAATTATCTATCGCTAAAATATTACCTATTTCATGCCAAACTTCCAGGAATTAAAGGAACAAATCGCACTGACTCTACCGTTGTAGCACGAAAATCATTACCCTGACGTTTAATGACTTTTAACATCTGTTTTTTCTCACCGACAGGTAATACCATGCGGCCACCATCTTTCAATTGTTCAAACAACACGAGTGGGAGTTCTGCCGGCGCCGCGGTGACAATGATTCCATCAAAAGGCCCCTTTGAAGCCCATCCCATCCAGCCATCTCCATGACGGGTTGAAATATTATGGAGATCAAGTTGTTTTAATCTACGTTTAGCATTCCATTGTAGCCCCTTGAGCCGTTCTACCGAAAAAACCCGCGCAACAAGATGAGCTAAAATGGCTGTTTGATAACCCGACCCTGTGCCTATTTCTAAAACATGATCCGAAGGAGAAAGCGTAAGTAATTCTGTCATCCGAGCAACAATATAAGGTTGCGAAATAGTCTGAGAAAAACCTATAGGTAAAGGAATATTTTCATAAGCTTTATGTGAAAGTGCTTCATCGACAAAACGCTCACGAGGAACTTTTGCAATAGCTGCCAATAGACCTTCATCTTTAATCCCTTGATGGCGTAGTTGTGTCAATAAATCTCTCATTGACCGTTTTAGCATTCCTCACTTGCCTCTGCTTCACTTGCCTCTGCTTTTAATAACCAATCTTTAACAACTTGCTGATCCTTATAAGCGGTTAAATCCACTTGTAATGGCGTAATAGAAACATAACTCGCCGCTACTGCAGCAAAATCAGTATCTGGACCAGCATCAGATATTCTTCCAACTGGCCCTAACCAATAGACCGTATCGCCCCTTGGATCTATAGATGGATCAACTTTTTGAGCTGCATGACGACTACCACAGCGTGTCACTTTGTAACCTTTAATTTCCGATAAAGGAATATCAGGAACATTAATATTAAGAATATTACCCGCTTTTAATGGCGTTTTCTGTAATAATTTTAACAAATGACAAGTTACTTCTGCTGCTGTTTGGAAGTGTGTTTCACCATTCAATGAAACCGCAAGTGCAGGTAAACCAAGATGACGTCCTTCTGTCGCCGCTGCAACGGTACCTGAATAAATAACATCATCACCCAGGTTGGGGCCATGATTAATACCCGAAACGACGATTTCAGGAGAGGGTCGAATAAGCTGATTAACGCCTAAATAAACACAATCCGTTGGCGTTCCTTGTACTGAGATGTCGCCATTGGCTAACTTGGCTATTCGTAATGGTTTATGAAGTGTTAACGCGTTTGATGCCCCACTTCGGTTTCTATCAGGTGCAACAACCTGAACGAAATAATGTTGACGTAATGCAGTAGCAAGCGTTTGGATGCCAGTTGCTGTTACACTATCATCATTACTTAGCAATATCCTTAGCATTATTGTATCCCGTTGATTTATATTGAACGTTATATTAAGAACCAGGCTATTTTATCCAACTATTATCATCTATGATAAAAAAAGATTATGGGTTGAAAATAGCGTCAATAATAGATTACAGCAAGAATATCATTAAGTAACAATAAAACACATCAAATTACGATAGAAAAATGAAGGTCTAATATTAGTGGATGTGAATGTAATAAAATAACAATATAATTTTGTTTGTTTTAACAACTACCTGAAAATAATAAAATATCTAATTACAATTATCATTTTTAAATAACATAAATAAGATAAGCCAAAATAATATCCAATGAAAATACTATCTTAACCAAATATCTAACTAGCAATACATCAATCAATAAAAAAAAATTTCTAATAAATATTAAAAATGTATAAAGAGTTGTTGACTAAATACTATCAACACTACCAGTCAATAACGAACAAAATAAGCAAGTTAACTTTTTACAACAACAGAAATAACACTGCCCAATGTATTAACCGCTAATTTTTTATTAAAATTTTGTCGGTTGAATTCTAATATTTTCACTTAATCTTAAAATCTATTGGGCAAATTTGATTAACTATTTTCAGCCTCTTTTATTTTGACTTTAGTTAATAACAGCATTTATCAATTAAGAGTTGCAAGCAATCGGTTACATCTGACTGATAATAGCAAAATAAAAATTTTACCTTAATGGCGCTTATTACAAAAGAAAGTTTAATACCTTTAAAAACAAACTGACAACATAATTGTTAAATTTTAAATCTTATTATATTTATATAATAAGATTTATCATTAACAACATTATTTTTAACCGAATACTATTCAGCAATATCAATAATATTTTCAGTAGATTGATTAATTAATTCTCGTATCACACTGGTGGCAAAACTACCCTTAGGTAATGAAAAAGACAATTTCAAGGTTTGCTGCTCTAACCATTTCCAATGCATATTACTAGGAACAACAATGATTGCTCGTCGAACCAAATTTGTTCATTCAGCTTCCAACAGCGGCAATAAAACAGAAAAATGAGTTAAGCACTGCTGTTCAAACAGCTTAGCTTCTGATTGAGTTCCTAATTCCTTTTCACCATATAGCGGAGCGGTAATTTGAATTTCGCCAGCCTGCAATCTTAGTTGTAATTGAGATAACTCTTCACTCTTAGCAACGAACCAACTGCCACTACCGGTTAATTGCATAACATCACCGTCCATTACCTGACGTACTTTATTATTAAGCATACGTTCGCTGACGATAAAATTAAATATAACACTCCAAACGGCAAAAAGATAAAAACTACGTTTATTACGCTGCTTAACTTCAATTTCACCTTTTGCCCAACACTCAGCTTGCACGAGATTATTACCCGCTGGACCAAAGCGCTGCTCACCAAAATAGTTAGCTACCCCGAATGTTCTGATTTGCTGCAAACGTGTTTCCACTGCTTGCTGATCACTAATATATCCAATAGTTAACTCAAAATCATTGCCTTTTAATGAACCAATACGCAATTTACGTTTCTGTCGTTTCACTAGCAAAATTTCACATCCTGCAAGTGAAAACTGGCTAAAATCGGGATCTTCCTTTCCCGACAAATGAAGACAAAACCACTGTTCTGTCACTGCTTGCCTATCTTTTAATCCAGCATAGCTGACACTACGTGGAGAAATACCAACAAATCGAGCCAACTGGTCGGCTACAAATAGAGTATTACAGCCCTTTTTTTCTAACATACACCATCAAGTGTTCACCCTCACCTTCAGGTGAAAATCCCAGATCTTCACGTACAATAAAATCTTCAACCGTTAATTTTATTGCTCCGCTTGCTACTGGTTTACCACGCAGCCACTGAGGTGCTGTCACCATCATGACTATTATCCTTTACTAATAAAACCACTGCTGCGCAAGCAATGCCTTCTTTTCTACCAATAAATCCAAGTTTCTCCGTCGTGGCAGCCTTAACATTGACATCATCAATATGGCAATCTAGATCATCTGCTATATTTTTGCGCATATCAGCAATATATGGCAGCATTTTGGGTACTTGAGCAATAATTGTGATATCAAGATTACTAATACAATATCCTTTTTTCAGCACTTGCGAATACCCCTCGCGTAACAAACCGCGACTATCGGCATCTTTAAAAGCCGGATCGGTATCAGGAAAAAGTTTACCGATATCGCCTAATGCTGCTGCTCCAAGAATAGCATCTGTCACTGCATGTAAGGCGACATCACCATCGGAATGCGCTATTAATCCTTGTTCATAGGGAATTTTCACTCCACACATTGTAATTGGGCCATCTCCACCAAATTTATGTACATCAAATCCATGTCCAATCCGCATGAACGATACTCCTAACAATAGTCTTATAAAGCGCGAGAAAGGTAGAATTCTGCTAATATCAAATCTTCTGGTTGAGTAACCTTTAAATTATCCACTCTACCTTCCAGCAATTGAGGATGGTAACCGCAATATTCAAGCGCCGAAGCCTCATCGGTAATTACTGCTTTTTGCGCTAACGCTTGAGTCAAACAGTTTTTGATTAATGCTAAAGGAAAAAATTGTGGCGTCAGTGCATGCCAAAGTTCACTTCGTTCAACAGTATGGCTAATATCTATTTTTCCTTGAACTGAACGTTTCATTGTATCTCTTGCTGGCGCTGCCAAAATACCACCATAAGAAGACTGTTTACTATCAATAAAACGAATAATACTATTTAAATCAGTTTGATGTAAGCAAGGTCGGGCTGCATCATGAACTAAAACCCAACAGGGATCTAGCTGTAAATTGTCTGATAAATAATTCAGTCCAGCCAAAACTGAATCAGCCCTTTGACAACCACCAACGACTGTTTTAATTTTTGCATTTTTTGCAATCGCTAATTGATGAAAAAAGATATCATCCTTATTTAACGAAACAATAATTTGGGAAATTCTTGGCTGCTTAAGTAAGGCAGATATGGTATGCTCAATAATCGGTTTTCCCGCTACTTTCAAATATTGCTTGGGACAATCCGCTTTCATACGATTGCCAATACCAGCGGCAGGTATTAAGGCAGCAATTTGCACTTTACGATTAGATATAAATTTATTCATTGTTCTAGACTGTTTTCTTATGAATTACTACTTTTTCGTCATAATATTTTAAAATAATTTTGTGGCCGGAAAAAATATTATTAATTAAAAATTTTATTTATGGTTTGGAAAAGTATTCTCATTCACTATTCGATAAAAAGACTCTCCAGGTCTAATCATACCAAGCTCAGAGCGGGATTGCTCCTCAATAGCTTCACGTCCCTCATTCAAATCGTTTATTTCAGCAAATAAACGTTCATTGCGTACTTTAAATGTCATGTTCAACGTTTCTAACGCTGCAACTTCATTTTTTATACGCAAATAGTCATGGACACCATTTTTACCAAACCATAGTGAATATTGTAACCAGCAAAACACCGCCAACAATATCAGAGCTAATTTACGCATCGAAGCCCCCTGCAAGACTCACTTATCATCCCACAACTTACCCTATGACGCTACCTATCACAGATAAGTTATTAATAAAAAAATTCATAAATAAATATGAATTAAAGTCAAACGGGTCTTTTTATTGATAAAGTATAGCTTAGCTATATGTCAAAAAAAAGTTTGTTTTTACCATCTAATAAGTTGATCAATTTAAAATATTTTGTTGGTTAACTGTTTTTTTTATTTAAATTAAAAAATTATGCTGAAAAATTCTTTCATTCTATTTTATATTCATTAAGTTATCACACAAGGTCAAGATAATATAACCATATCTCATTTTTAAAATGATTAAATTATTTTTAACTCACATAATGAGATTAATTAATCAAAAGTTTCTAATATAAAAAATGCACTCATTCAGATAAAATGTTTGCATTAATACAATTGATAGGTGCCACAATGAGCGCAACAATTTTTAAAGACTTTCAGTTTGAGGCTGCCCATCGACTACCCCATGTTCCCACAGGGCATAAATGTGAACGTTTACATGGGCACTCATTTATGGTCAGATTAGAATTAACCGGTGAAATTGATCAACAAACAGGCTGGATCATTGACTTTAGCGATATTTCTAAAGCTTTTAAACCTTTATGGCAACAATTAGATCATCATTATCTTAATGACATAGAAGGATTAGAAAATCCTACTAGTGAAGTTATTGCACGTTGGATTTGGCATAAAATGAAACCCATTTTGCCACAATTAAGTTCGATAATGATTAAAGAAACTTGTAATGCAGGTTGTATTTATCGCGGTGAATAAAACCCGCCTTTTATTTTCAGCACCGATTGGTGCTGAGTACTATTAAGCGATATCTAGATATTTATGCATTTGAACCGATAACCGCCAATTACGTTTAATACAGGTTTCAATACAAAGCTGAGTCGCATTAGCATTTTGACTAATCGGTTGCAAACAAATATGTGGTGCAGGATGATTGGGATCAAGCTGATTAATCAAAGATTCTAATGCATCAATATCTTTTTGACGCCCGACAGGATGTTTAATTTCATTGGCTCGATTTAACGCTGCCGGCAATATACTAAAACCACCACGCATCGCCACTTTTGGTGATACAGTTACCCAAGTTTTTTCAGAACAATAAATATTGTGTATCCCACTCGTCTCGATTTGACACTGATAACCTTTTTTTTCTAAGTTATCAGTTAATTCAGTTAGATCATATAAACAAGGTTCTCCCCCTGTAATGACGATATGACGAGCGGTATAATTATTCTGTTCAAATAGATCAATAATTTGTTCTGAACTACACGCTGCCCACTCGTCACTTTCGATTTTTTTAGCTAAGATTATCGATAATGACCGCTGTTGTTGCTTATTTTTAGCCCAAGTATGTTTAGTATCACACCAACTACACCCGACCGGACAACCCTGTAAACGAATAAAAATTGCTGCTACTCCAGTAAAATAGCCCTCTCCCTGTATTGTTTGAAAAATTTGATTAATTGGATAATCCATGACATTCTCTAAATAACTTAATAATTTGCCTATTATTGCAGATATCTATCCCTAGAACACCTTTCTTTATGTTAAGGTAAACAACTTGTGCTTTGTAGTTATCAAAACCATTTAGCTTGTGAACTGGGAGCATATCCAGCACATTAAAAAGAAAGATGGAAAGACAACACATGAACAATACAAATCAACTTAAACGGGGATTGACTGGCAGGCACATTCGCTTCATGGCGCTAGGCTCTGCAATTGGTACAGGGCTTTTTTATGGTTCAGCTTCAGCAATACAGGCTGCCGGCCCAGCAGTACTGCTTGCCTATATGATTGGTGGAGCAGCAGTTTTTATGGTTATGCGAGCACTGGGTGAAATGGCAGTCCACCATCCAGTGCCAGGTTCTTTTTCTCAGTATGCCAGCCACTATATGGGGCCATTAGCCGGTTTTCTTACTGGATGGAATTATATCTTTGAGATGTTAATTGTCTGTCTGGCCGATGTAACTGCCTTTGGCACTTATATGCGTTTTTGGTTTCCTCAAGTTGAACAATGGATATGGGTATTAAGTATTGTCCTATTTATTGGCGCATTGAACTTGTGTCATGTGAAAATTTTCGGTGAAATGGAATTCTGGTTATCAATTATTAAAGTGATTGCTATTATTGCGATGATCATTGGTGGTAGCGCAATAATGTTATTTGGTTTTGGTCAAGGAACCGAACATCATGCAACAGGTTTATTTAACCTTTGGCAACATGGTGGCTTTATGCCTAATGGTGTAGAAGGAATTATTGCCTCACTAGCAATCGTTATGTTCGCCTTTGGTGGTATTGAAGTGATCGGCATTACTGCAAGTGAAGCTAAAGAACCAGAAAAAACTATCCCTAAAGCCATTAATGCTGTGCCATTGCGTATATTACTCTTTTATGGTTTAACGCTATTTGTCTTAATGTGCATTTTTCCTTGGAATCAAATTGGACAAAATGGCAGTCCATTTGTACAAATTTTTGCCAATTTAAATATCACTTCTGCCGCTAATATCTTAAATATTGTTGTCATTACAGCTGCTATATCTGCTATTAACAGTGATATCTTTGGAGCTGGCCGTATGATGTATGGTATGGCCCAGGAAGGGCAAGCACCTCGTTCATTTATGAAAGTTAGCCGCACTGGTGTTCCCTGGATTACAGTAGTTGTTATGTCGGTAATTATGCTGATCGGCGTTTATCTCAATTATATTATTCCAAAAGATATTTTTGTAATAATTGCCTCTTTAGCCACATTCGCAACCGTTTGGGTTTGGTTAATGATCTTGCTTTCTCAAGTTGCTATGCGCCGTAAAATGAGCGCTGAAACGGCAAGTAAACTGAAATTTAAAGTACCATTTTGGCCGATTGGTCCATTCATCACCATCTTATTTATGGTGTTTGTCATCATGCTGTTAGGCTTTTTCAAAGATACACGCGTTGCGCTGATCGTAGGAATGATTTGGATCGTATGCTTGTCAATTACTTACTACTTATTTATTAAAAAAGAAAATATATCAATAAAATAGCATTGATAACTAACATCATTATCTGAGTGCAAACCTAATATTTAAAATAGAAATGCTAAATCAGCATTTCTATTTTTTTATTCTCTGATTAAAACTATTTGATACTAAACTTGGCAGAAATGGGATTATGATCAGAAGATTGCGTTTTAATCACTTCTGCATCCAGAAGGGTCAAACTACGATAAAAAACATAATCTAATGGGTAACCAAAGATGATAGTGCGTTCATCAGTGCTAAAATTAACTTCTTTCATCCGTAAACTGCGCGTAAAACGTTTAAGTGCATTTATACGTTGTCGACTCCAGGTATTAAAATCCCCAGCAAAAATAACTGGCCCTTGATGTCTTTTAATATGCTCCCCTATATTGTGTAGTTGCCGACTATAAATATCCACCCCAAAACTAAAATTAACCGCATGAATATTAATAATCATTAAATTTCGGCCATTATGTAATGGATAAACGGTAATTAACGCTGATTTCGGTAACCGAAGTAATGGCTCTTTTTCCCGCAATGGACAACAATAAATTGGATGAGATCTTGCTAACGTCATTACCCCAGAAGCGTGTTGAGGAAAAACAATTGCTGGCACTTGATCAGCAACTAAATGTTGAGATACGACAAAATCAATAAGTTGAGGTGAAGTTTGAGCTTCTTGTAACAGAATCAAATGTTTATCTATGACTAATTTATTTAAAACTGAATACCAGTTTGGGCGTTGCTGCTTATAAATATTCCATGAAACAATTCTTAATTCATCACTTTCTGAGAATAATGGCATCCCTATAGGTAAATCATCATCAAGCGTATATTCAGATACAGGTAAAATACGCTTTGCTGGCTGGCCAGCAATATAACGCACTGAATAAATTTTCTTTGCCACCTCAAATAGCCCTTAAAAATCGAATATTTATTAATCTATCCAATACATAGATAATAGATAAAACTCATCATTTAGAAGCATAGTTGCATCTTAAAGTTCAAGAAAAATGAAAATAAAACAACTTTATAAAAAATATTTATATATTTGACAAGTTTTTTAATAAACAACAAAAAGCCCTGTGATATCTTCACAGGGCTTACTTTCGATATTATTGGCGGTGCGGACGGGGCTCGAACCCGCGACCCCCGGCGTGACAGGCCGGTATTCTAGCCAACTGAACTACCGCACCAACCCTATCAATTTCACTAACGGTCTTTTCCATTAGCCTTAAATCAAAGTCTGGCAGCTCCCTACTCTCACATGGGGAGACCCCACACTACCATCGGCGCTACGGCATTTCACTTCTGAGTTCGGCATGGGGTCAGGTGGGACCACCGCGCTATTGCCGCCAGACAAATTCTTTTTTATTTATCCCATCTTATTTCGCGCCTTCAGCAAAATCCGACCAGATTCAATCTCAAAACAAGCTAAAATTCTCTCTCTCAAAACACCTTCGGTGTTGTCAGGTTAAGCCTCCCGGGTCATTAGTACTGATTAGCTCAACGTATCGCTACGCTTACACACCCAGCCTATCTACGTCCTCGTCTCGAACACCCCTTATAGGACATTACTGTCAGGGAAGACTCATCTTGAGGCAAGTTTCCCGCTTAGATGCTTTCAGCGGTTATCTCTTCCGCACTTAGCTACCAGGCGATGCCATTGGCATGACAACCTGTACACCAGTGGTGCGTCCACTCCGGTCCTCTCGTACTAGGAGCAGCCCCCCTCAACCTTCCTTCGCCCACGACAGATAGGGACCGAACTGTCTCACGACGTTCTAAACCCAGCTCGCGTACCACTTTAAATGGCGAACAGCCATACCCTTGGGACCTACTTCAGCCCCAGGATGTGATGAGCCGACATCGAGGTGCCAAACACCGCCGTCGATATGAACTCTTGGGCGGTATCAGCCTGTTATCCCCGGAGTACCTTTTATCCGTTGAGCGATGGCCCTTCCATTCAGAACCACCGGATCACTAAGACCTACTTTCGTACCTGCTCGCACCGTCACGCTCGCAGTCAAGCTGGCTTATGCCTTTGCACTAACCTCACGATGTCCGACCGTGATTAGCCAACCTTCGTGCTCCTCCGTTACGCTTTGGGAGGAGACCGCCCCAGTCAAACTACCCACCAGACACTGTCCTCAGCCCGGATTACGGGCCCAAGTTAGAACATCAAACATTAAAGGGTGGTATTTCAACGTTGGCTCCATGCAGACTGGCGTCCACACTTCAAAGCCTCCCACCTATCCTACACATCAAGGCTCAATGTTCAGTGTCAAGCTATAGTAAAGGTTCACGGGGTCTTTCCGTCTTGCCGCGGGTACACTGCATCTTCACAGCGAGTTCAATTTCACTGAGTCTCGGGTGGAGACAGCCTGGCCATCATTACGCCATTCGTGCAGGTCGGAACTTACCCGACAAGGAATTTCGCTACCTTAGGACCGTTATAGTTACGGCCGCCGTTTACTGGGGCTTCGATCAAGAGCTTCGCCTTACGGCTTACCCCATCAATTAACCTTCCAGCACCGGGCAGGCGTCACACCGTATACGTCCACTTTCGTGTTTGCACAGTGCTGTGTTTTTAATAAACAGTTGCAGCCAGCTAGTATCTTCGACTGGCTTCAGCTCCGGATGCAAGACCCTTCACCTAATGCCAGCGTGCCTTCTCCCGAAGTTACGGCACTATTTTGCCTAGTTCCTTCACCCGAGTTCTCTCAAGCGCCTGAGTATTCTCTACCTAACCACCTGTGTCGGTTTGGGGTACGATTAATGATTACCTATCGCTTAGAGGCTTTTCCTGGAAGCTGGGCATCAACTACTTCACCACCTTAGTGGCTCGTCATCACGTCTCAGTGTTATAGCAGTGCGGATTTGCCTGCACTACCCTCCTACTCGCTTAAACCGGGACAACCGTCGCCCGGATAGCCTAGCCTTCTCCGTCCCCCCTTCGCAGTAACCCTTAGTACGGGAATATTAACCCGTTTCCCATCGACTACGCTTTTCAGCCTCGCCTTAGGGGTCGACTTACCCTGCCCCGATTAACGTTGGACAGGAAACCTTGGTCTTTCGGCGAGCGGGTTTCTCACCCGCTTTATCGTTACTTATGTCAGCATTCGCACTTCTGATACCTCCAACAGACCTCTCAGTCCACCTTCTACGGCTTACAGAACGCTCCCCTACCCAACAACACCTAAATGTCGCTGCCGCAGCTTCGGTGCATGGTTTAGCCCCGTTACATCTTCCGCGCAGGCCGACTCGACCAGTGAGCTATTACGCTTTCTTTAAATGATGGCTGCTTCTAAGCCAACATCCTGGCTGTCTAAGCCTTCCCACTTCGTTTCCCACTTAACCATGACTTGGGGACCTTAGCTGGCGGTCTGGGTTGTTTCCCTCTTCACGACGGACGTTAGCACCCGCCGTGTGTCTCCCGTGATAACATTCTTCGGTATTCGTAGTTTGCGTCGGGTTGGTAAGTCGGGATGACCCCCTAGCCGAAACAGTGCTCTACCCCCGAAGATGAATTCACGAGGCGCTACCTAAATAGCTTTCGGGGAGAACCAGCTATCTCCCGGTTTGATTGGCCTTTCACCCCCAGCCACAAGTCATCCGCTAATTTTTCAACATTAGTCGGTTCGGTCCTCCAGTTAGTGTTACCCAACCTTCAACCTGCCCATGGCTAGATCACCGGGTTTCGGGTCTATACCCTGCAACTTAACGCCCAGTTAAGACTCGGTTTCCCTACGGCTCCCCTATGCGGTTAACCTTGCTACAGAATATAAGTCGCTGACCCATTATACAAAAGGTACGCAGTCACACCCTTTCGGGTGCTCCCACTGCTTGTACGTACACGGTTTCAGGTTCTATTTCACTCCCCTCGCCGGGGTTCTTTTCGCCTTTCCCTCACGGTACTAGTTCACTATCGGTCAGTCAGGAGTATTTAGCCTTGGAGGATGGTCCCCCCATATTCAGACAGGATAACACGTGTCCCGCCCTACTCTTCGAGCTCACAACACTTACCGTTTCAGATACGGGGCTATCACCCTTTATTGCCGGCCTTTCCAGACCCTTCTCCTGCAGTAAATATTGATGTTGACTCTGGGCTGCTCCCCGTTCGCTCGCCGCTACTGGGGGAATCTCGGTTGATTTCTTTTCCTCGGGGTACTGAGATGTTTCAGTTCCCCCGGTTCGCCTCGTTTGACTATAAATTCATCAAATGATAGTGCATTAATGCACTGGGTTTCCCCATTCGGACATCGCCGGCTAGTACGCTTCATATCAGCTTACCGACGCTTTTCGCAGATTAGCACGTCCTTCATCGCCTCTGACTGCCTAGGCATCCACCGTGTACGCTTCATTCGCTTAACCTCACAACCCGAAGGTGTCTCTTATCAAATAATACGGAAGCGCCATGGCTGCGCCGTGCGAAATTTTTTGTTGTGCGGTACTCGTCATGCTCACGTACTTATGTACACTGCGCTGACTGCGCACCTACGCCGCAAATTTCACCCTGCTCGCTCATGCCATTCGTCTGCCTATTTGAATAACACTTCAAATTGGAGTTTGAGAGTTCCCCACACTATTTTTTCAATAATGTGTGTTTCAATTTTCAGCTTGTTCCAGATTGTTAAAGAGCATTATTATTCGTAGCATACTGTTGCCAGCCTGCTCTGAATAACTTTTTTTCTATTTTTATCTTGCAATATGGTGGAGCTAAGCGGGATCGAACCGCTGACCTCCTGCGTGCAAAGCAGGCGCTCTCCCAGCTGAGCTACAGGCCTAATGATACTTTCTGCTCAATCTTCATCAGACAATCTGTGTGAACACTCACATTCCATCTATCTAGGTAAGGAGGTGATCCAACCGCAGGTTCCCCTACGGTTACCTTGTTACGACTTCACCCCAGTCATGAATCACAAAGTGGTAAGCGCCATCCAAAAGGTTAAGCTACCTACTTCTTTTGCAACCCACTCCCATGGTGTGACGGGCGGTGTGTACAAGGCCCGGGAACGTATTCACCGCGACATGCTGATCCGCGATTACTAGCGATTCCGACTTCATGGAGTCGAGTTGCAGACTCCAATCCGGACTTCGACGTACTTTCTGAGTTCCGCTCCCCATCGCTGGCTCGCCTCTCTCTGTATACGCCATTGTAGCACGTGTGTAGCCCTACTCGTAAGGGCCATGATGACTTGACGTCATCCCCACCTTCCTCCGGTTTATCACCGGCAGTCTCCTTTGAGTTCCCGACTCTACTCGCTGGCAACAAAGGATAAGGGTTGCGCTCGTTGCGGGACTTAACCCAACATTTCACAACACGAGCTGACGACAGCCATGCAGCACCTGTCTCAGCGCTCCCGAAGGCACTCCTCTATCTCTAAAGGATTCGCTGGATGTCAAGAGTAGGTAAGGTTCTTCGCGTTGCATCGAATTAAACCACATGCTCCACCGCTTGTGCGGGCCCCCGTCAATTCATTTGAGTTTTAACCTTGCGGCCGTACTCCCCAGGCGGTCGATTTAACGCGTTAGCTCCGGAGGCCACAGTTCATGACCACAACCTCCAAATCGACATCGTTTACAGCGTGGACTACCAGGGTATCTAATCCTGTTTGCTCCCCACGCTTTCGCACATGAGCGTCAGTCTTTGTCCAGGGGGCCGCCTTCGCCACCGGTATTCCTCCACATCTCTACGCATTTCACCGCTACACATGGAATTCTGCCCCCCTCTACAAGACTCTAGCTAACCAGTCTTGAATGCCATTCCCAGGTTAAGCCCGGGGATTTCACATCCAACTTAATTAACCGCCTGCGTGCCCTTTACGCCCAGTAATTCCGATTAACGCTCGCACCCTCCGTATTACCGCGGCTGCTGGCACGGAGTTAGCCGGTGCTTCTTCTGTCGCTAACGTCAATTGCTAAGGTTATTAACCTTAACACCTTCCTCACGACTGAAAGTACTTTACAACCCGAAGGCCTTCTTCATACACGCGGCATGGCTGCATCAGGCTTGCGCCCATTGTGCAATATTCCCCACTGCTGCCTCCCGTAGGAGTCTGGGCCGTGTCTCAGTCCCAGTGTGGCTGATCATCCTCTCAGACCAGCTAGAGATCGTCGCCTAGGTGAGCCCTTACCCCACCTACTAGCTAATCTCATATGGGTTCATCCGAAGGTGTGAGGCCAGAACGGTCCCCCACTTTGCTCCTTAGAGATTATGCGGTATTAGCCACCGTTTCCAGTGGTTATCCCCCCCCTTTGGCCAGATCCCCATACCTTACTCACCCGTCCGCCGCTCGCCGGCAAGGAAGCAAGCTTCCTCCCGCTGCCGCTCGACTTGCATGTGTTAGGCCTGCCGCCAGCGTTCAATCTGAGCCATGATCAAACTCTTCAATTAAAAGCTTGATGCTCAAAGAATGTTTTACTGACCGTAACGCGCTTTTGTTCAACTCGCTTTGCCGATATTTGACCACCTTCGCCGCTGCCGACCAAAATAACGTTACTGCATATTAGTTCATATATGAATTAACTGTTTTGTCACTCTTCAAGACTTTAAAACCAAATATTTTTTGATGATGTCTTGCAAGTGCCCACACAGATTGTCTGATTAATTGTTAAAGAGCGTGCGACCTGGGCCGCGAGGTGGCGTATATTACGCTTTTCACCTGTAAAGTCAAGTAGTTATTTCTACTCTTCTTTACCCTGCGTCAAGAAAATTCAATTCAATTGATTCGTTCTATACTGACTCAGTGGGGGCGCATTATAAGCAGTTTTACGCAGCTGGCAAGCAATAATTTGTAAACTTTAGTCGTTTACTCTTTTTTTCGACAAAAATATCTTATTTATGTTTGAGTGAGCTATGAATCTAAATTTTAAATTTATTCGTTAGAATTATTTAGAAACAATTGCTTCGCGCAAAGTTATATAAGTAATGATTCATTAGATATCTGTTAGTGCTATAATTTTCTAAAATAAATAAAAGATAATCTATTTTAAAATCTGATTTATTTCGGTTTACCTTATTTTTTTAGGTTATTTAATGTTAAAAACAATACAAAATATGTTTGGCTTACCAGTCATAGCAACTACGGCCTTTTTAAAGTCTTAATCATTCTCCTTTAGCCATGCAATCTGCTGTCATAAGTTATACATTAACTGTTGCTCTGCTTATTCCAGTTAGTGGATGGTTAGCCGATCGCTTTGGTACAAGAAAAATTTTTATATTTGCAGTTAGTCTATTTTCTTTAGGCTCTTTCTTATCTGCAATGTCATTATCTTTGGCTTTTTTAGTTTTTTCTCGCATCATTCAAGGAATAGGCGGTGCAATGATGATGCCTGTTGCACGTCTTGCATTATTGAGAGCTTACCCACGCAGTGAATTATTACCTATTTTAAATTTTGCCACTATTCCCGGATTAGTTGGACATATATTAGACCCTTTACTTGGTGGTTTTTTAATAACTTATACCAGTTGGCATTGGATATTTATTATTAATATCCCTATCGGTTTACTTGGTATTTTATATGCACTAAAACATATGCCTGATTTTAAAATGCCTAAACGCGCCTTTGATACTATAGGATTTATTCTCTTTGGTGCTGCAATTGTAATGTTGACGGTGAGTTTAGATTTTTTTAATAACGAAAATTTAACCAATTATGCACCATTAATTATAATTTTAGGCGGCATTTTTTTTTACTCTTTATTTATGTATTACACGCAAGAAAAATCGCTTATTCAATTATTCCATTAAGTTTATTTAGCACAAGAACCTTTTCTATCAGTATAGCCGGTAATGTTATAACCCGTCTAGGCACAGGCTGTATTCCGTTTTTAATGCCGTTGATGTTGCAAGTAGGATTTGGATACCCAGCGGTTACAGCTGGTTTAATGATGGCTCCAATGGCGATAGGCTCAATATCGGCAAAACCTGTTGTTACAAAAATATTAACTCAATATGACTATAAAAAAACACTTTTTACCATAACATTTATTATTGGCTTAATTATTACTCAATTTTATATTTTGATAATTCCTTTATTTTTACTGGGAGCGGCAATGTCGACCCAATTCACCGCTATGAATACACTTACTCTAGCGGATTTGACAGAAAACAACGCCAGTTCTGGTAATAGTAAGTTAGCTGTAACCCAACAACTTGCTATCAGTTTTGGTATTGCGAGTAGCGCTGCAATTTTACACTTTTATGAATCGCTACCTTATGGTGATCATATTGATAATTTCCATTATACATTTATTACTATAGGTATAATTGCTCTGTCATCTTCACTTATTTTCCTTCTGTTGCAACAAGAAGATGGACAAAATTTAATTAATAAAAAAGCTCCCTAACAGTAAAAATTTCATCTAAATAGGACAAACCTAAAATAAATTATATTTATTTTTTTGTTGAATTTACTAAAATTCAATAAATTAATTTGCAATAATTCTTTTTTATACAGGAGAAGAGTATATGCAATTGGCTGAACGAATAGCTCAATTGAGCAACTATCTAGAAACTGGTCTATACGAGCGGCAGCATACTATTCGCCTTTGTTTATTAGCAGCATTATCAGGAGAAAGTGTTTTTCTACTAGGTCCAATCCGGTATTGCTAAAAGCATGATAGCCAGGCGAATAAAACAAGCCTTTAAAACGGTTAGCTCTTTTGAATACCTAATGACTCGTTTTTCAACACCAGAAGAAATTTTCGGACCACTTTCCATTCAAGCATTAAAAGAAGAAGGACGCTATCAGCGTTTAACAACAGGCTATTTACCTGATGCCGAAATTATCTTCCTTGACGAAATTTGGAAAGCTGGCCCTGCTATATTAAATACTTTGTTAACGGCAATTAACGAAAAAAAATTTAGAAATGGCTTTCACGAAGAAAATATTCCTATGCACTTACTTGTCACTGCCTCCAACGAACTACCAGAATCAGATAGTAGTCTTGAAGCATTATACGATTGTATGCTTATTCGTTTATGGTTAAATAAGCTGCAGAAGAAACAGAATTTTAGGGCTTTATTAAATAGCAAAAAGGAAGAAAGTGAAAATATTGTTCCCAATCGACTTCAAATAAGTAATGAAGAACATGAAGAGTGGCAAGTAAAAATTTGTGAAATAAAACTACCAGATGATTGCTTTGAGATAATTTATCAATTACGGCAGCAAATTGATAATTTAGTTCCATCACCTTATATTTCTGATCGTCGACGGAAAAAAGCTATCCACTTACTCCAAGCTAGTGCTTTTTTTAATGGGAGTGATGCAATATCACCTTTAGATATTATTTTATTTAAAGATTGCCTTTGGCATGATTTGCAATCACTACAACTATTACCGCAGTTAATTACTACGTTATGAATAGAAGAAGGTTGGCAACAACGAATTATCAATAAGAAAATAGATGATCTTCATAATGAATGGCAGCAATCAACTCAAATTAATAACAATAAAATCGCTTTTAAATTAGAGAAAGAAAACCGTTTATTCAATCGCATTCCACATTATTCTCTATCCAAGCAAATTAGCGAAAAAAATATAACATTATTTTTACATACTCCCCTTGTTTTACATAATATAAAAGTTAATTCTGTTATCATAGATAAGAGTTCAATCAACGATACATTAAATAAAGGAAAAATTTCTGCTCAACTTAATGGTATTGGTTATGCTCAATTAATTTCAGCACAAGTTAATAGCAAAAACCAATTGCAAGTGCTGGATGCGAGTAGAAAGCCATCAACACTTTATTTATACGAAAAAATAGATGAAAATAAATTAGATAATAAATGGCCGGAAAAGCTCGAACAAATTAATCATTTAATTCAACAGCAAAAATCTTTATTTAGTCATCATCAACCTTGTTTTTTTATTGAAAATCATTGGCTAGCAACTATTGAACAAAATTTTTTAACTCTAACAGATAAATTATCTCAATTAAGAACGCAGATGATGAGCTAATAATCTATGTTGAATCTCACAACGATTGATATGTTACTCTCCATTAATGAAATGGAGATAATAGAAGAGATTGTATTAACATTACTGGCCACACCTCAATTAGTCATTTTTTTTGAGAAGTACCCTAATCTTAAAAATATATTATTAAGAGATTTTTTAGCATGGAAAAAATTTATATCACAAATAGCAAGAGACCTTGGTGCCCATTAAATTAACCGAAGAATTTGCACTTTATCAGCAAAATTTGGCCCTTGTTACTACAAAATTTTTTAGCAATCTTCCGATAACTATTAATAAATTAACAGAAATATATTCTTCTTTTGTGCAAGAAGCGCATTATTTACTGGGAAAAATCTCTCATGATCCCGCAGGACAATCTCTATTTATTCAACGCTGGCGCCTTAATCTTATTTTTGAAGTAACAATGTTTAATAAATTATTATTAGAGCAAGAAAAAGAACATTTATTGGCTGAATTAGAGCAACGATTGAAATTAACTGGAAATTTAGCAGAAATGTTTAATCAAAATAATCAGCCTGCTGGTAAATTATGGGATATGAGTAAAGGAGCTTTAACCCAATCCTGCAATAATATTCAATTATTAATTCAGTATAGCCATTTTTTACAACAGCAACCTGAATTAGAAAAATTAGCAGAACTTTTAGGTAGAAGCAATTCGTTGAAATCTCAACAAAAACAGCAGAAAATATTAGAATCAAAAATCTCATTGGAAAAAATCCCTGACCAGATTACCCGAGCAAATTAGAGGGATAAACCACGGTAATGATATTTTACGTCTTCTACCTAGTGAATTAGCATTGCTGGGATTAAAAGAACTCGAATTTAAATTTTATCGCAAATTATTTTAAAAACAGTTACTTACCTACAGGTTACAAGGCGATAATTGGCAGCAACGAAAAATATTACGTCCAACGGTTAAACATCACGATGAACAACAACCAAAAGGGCCATTTATTGTATGTATAGACACTTCAGGTTCAATGGGAAAATTTAATGAAAATTGTGCTAAAGCTTTCTGCCTCGCTTTAATGAAAATAGCCATGAGTGACAACCGTCAGTGTCACATTATTCTATTTTCAATGGAAGTTATTGATTATGATTTATTAAGCAATGATAGATTAGAGCAATTAATGCAATTTCTTAATCAAACATTTAGTGGGGGAACCGATTTGGCTGCCTGTTTAAATAAATGTTTAGAAAAAATGCAACAACAGCAATGGAAAGATTCAGATGTGGTTGTGATTTCAGATTTTATTGCTCAACGATTACCTGATAATTTAGTAAAAAGAATAAAAGTTCATCAAACGCAACAGCATCGTTTTCATGCTGTTACATTATCTAAATATGGAAAACCCGGTATCCTAAATATTTTCGATTATATCTGGCACTTTGATACTGGGCTAAAAAGTCGATTATTACGCTATTGGAACTAATTACAACATATCCGTAATAACTGCATGGCTTTCCGGCGACCATACACTACATTGAACTTGGCCAATATGCTTTTTCTGAAGTAATAACATCACTAAACGAGATTGTCCAATGCCCCCACCTATTGTTTGTGGCATTTGATCTTTTACCAATGCTTGATGCCATTCAAAAGACATTCTATCTTCATCATCGGTAATTGCCAATTGGTTTGTAAGCGCTTCTGTATCAACACGGATGCCCATAGAAGAAATTTCAAATGCATCCTGCAATATAGGGTTCCAAACAATAATATCACCATTTAAACCGGCATAACCTTCACTGTTAGGTGTTGTCCAATCATCATAATCAGGAGCACGTAAATCGTGAGCAAGGCCATGAGATAGTTTTCCTCCAATACCAATAAGAAAAACTGCACCTAATTCTTTAGCTATTTCACATTCTCTTCCTTTAGCATCAAGATCAGGGTAGCGTTGTAATAATTCTTCACTATGAACAAAATGAATTTGCTCAGGTAAAAATGGGGCTAATCCACATTCTGTACTAACCGCTTTTTCTGTTTCTTTTATTGCTTGATAAATTTTAATGACCGTCTGTTTTAAATAATCAAGAGAGCGCTCATCCTTAAGCATTACTTTTTCCCAATCCCACTGATCTACAAATACAGAATGAATAGGTGTCAGACGATCTTCATCAGGACGCAATGCTTTCATATGGGTATAAAGCCCTTGTCCGGGTTTAAAATCAAAACGACCTAACGTTTTACGTTTCCATTTAGCCAATGAATGTACAACTTCAAAAACAGAATCTGGCATCGATTTTACTTTGACTTGTACTGCTTTTTCATGGCCTGACAGGTTATCTTGAATCCCATCACCGAGACGACTTAAGATAGGTGCTTGAACTTCAATTAAAGCTAATTCTTTTTCTAATAAACGCGAAAAATAAGATTTAACAAAACTAATTTGTTGTTGTTTTTCGATGAATGACTTTTCCATTTTTTTTACCCCATAATCTGTAGCATTATTTACTTTGTTATATAGATTAAGCAATAAAATGGGTCATAAATTCAATATACTTAATAAAAAAAAGTGATTATGATTTATAATATTCAAAATAAATCCTTTAAAAATAAATAATCGTTAAAAATGGTGTTTTAAAATGGTTGAAAATTATCAAATCGATAATCTGGATCGCGACATACTTAATGAATTACTGAGAAATGCACGGATCCCCTACGCTGAAATAGCTAAAAAATTTGCCGTAAGTCCTGGTACGATACATGTCCGAGTCGAAAAAATGAAACAAGCTGGGATTATTCTAGGGACACGTGTAGATATTAATGTGAAGCAACTAGGTTTTGATGTATGTTGCTTTATTGGCATTATTTTAAAAAGCGCGAAAGACTACCATACTGCGCTGAAAAAACTTGATGAATTAGACGAGGTGGTCGAAATCTACTACACAACTGGACAATACAGTATATTTATCAAGGTAATGTGTCGATCCATTGATGCGTTACAAGATGTACTTATTAATAAGATACAGACAATTGATGAGATCCAATCTACTGAAACCTTGATCTCTTTACAAAATCCAATAATGCGTACTATCAATCCATAAAAGTGGAATAACCATATTATCCACAGGTAGATCCCAACTCATTCACAGCATACAATAGGCATTGTTTTAAATAATGGGGTTCATAATGACAAAAGTAACATTGATTACAGGTAGCACTATGGGCAGTGCTGAATATGTTGCTGAGCATATCGCTGAAATATTGGAGAAATATGGCTTTGACACTGAAGTTACATACGGTCCATCGTTAAAAGAGCTACCAACAAAAGGTATTTGGTTAATTGTATGCTCTACCCATGGAGCAGGTGATTTGCCTGAAAATATACAACCTCTAGCAAAAAAGATCAGCGAAGAAAAACCTGATCTTAGTCAGATTAATTATGGTGCGATTGGGATAGGTAGCAAAGAATATGATACTTTTTGTGGTGCAATCCATAAATTAGATCAACTGCTAAAGGATCATAATGCAAAACGCGTTGGAGAAACATTGGAGATTGATATTTTAGAACATGAAGTGCCAGAAGATCTTGCAGAAATTTGGATCGAAAAGTGGAAAGATAAAATTATCGATTTGGATAAATAAAAGCCAAATAAATGTGGATAACTTTGCGAAAAAGCAGGGAATAACCCGTAGTTATCTATAGAATAAGCTTGAGTGCCAAACTTGGTTGTGGGTAACTAGCCATGTTAATCCCAGCTTATACGGAGTAGGATCACTTATCATTCACAGCTAAAGATCATAAACAAGATAATGATCTTCTTATGGTATTTACACTTATCCACAGAAGATCGCGATCCTAATAAAAGATCTAATAAACAGATCTTTAAATAAAAAGATCTTATTTATATTAGGCAAGGATCATATAACTTGCCTCTTAGCAAAACTCGAGTAAAATTCACTTCCCAAGTCATATTTAATACTAAGGTTTATACATGTTTTACCCAGAACAATTTGATGTCATTATTATTGGTGGAGGCCACGCTGGTACTGAAGCAGCTATGGCTACTGCTCGTATGGGACGTCAAACTTTACTTCTAACCCATAATATTGATACGTTGGGCCAAATGTCATGCAATCCAGCTATCGGTGGAATAGGTAAAGCACATCTGGTTAAAGAAATTGATGCCTTAGGTGGCATTATGGCTATTGCCACAGATAATGCAGGGATCCAATTTAGAACGCTTAATGCAAGTAAAGGTCCAGCAGTACAAGCAACTAGAGCTCAAACTGATCGAGTACTTTATAAGCAAGCGATTAGGACTGCGCTAGAAAATCAAAATAACTTAATGATCTTTCAACAAGCTGTTGAAGACCTGATCGTAAAAAACGATCAAGTTATTGGCGTGATAACCAAAATGGGATTAAAATTTCACACAAAGTCTGTCGTACTGACCGTAGGTACCTTTCTTGACGGTAAAATTCACATAGGATTAGAAAATTATAGTGGTGGTAGGGCTGGTGATCCTCCTGCTATTAGCCTATCACATAGATTAAGAGAACTACCTTTACGAGTAGATCGACTTAAAACAGGTACACCTCCTAAAATTGACGCAAGAACTATCGATTTTTCCCAATTAGCACTACAATTTGGTGATGATCCCACCCCTGTTTTCTCTTTTGTCGGATCAGCTGAACAACATCCTCAACAATTACCTTGCTACATCACTTATACGAATGAAAAAACTCACCAAGTGATCCGCGATAATTTAGATCGTAGTCCTATGTATGCAGGAATTATTAAAGGAATAGGTCCCCGCTACTGTCCTTCTATTGAAGATAAAGTTATGCGGTTTGCAGATCGTTCTGCACATCAAATCTTCCTTGAACCAGAAGGGCTAACCAGTAATGAAATTTATCCTAATGGAATTTCTACTAGTTTACCTTTTGATGTACAAATGCAAATTATACATTCGATGAAAGGTCTAGAAAATGCGCGTATTACTCGACCCGGATACGCGATTGAATACGATTTCTTTGATCCCCGAGATTTAAAGCCAACTTTAGAAAGCAAATTTATCAAAGGGCTATTTTTTGCAGGTCAGATTAATGGAACAACTGGTTATGAAGAAGCAGCAGCTCAAGGTTTACTAGCTGGACTTAACGCAGCTCGTTATGCTTTTGAACAAGAAGGATGGTTCCCTCGTCGTGATCAAGCCTACATTGGTGTTTTAGTTGATGATCTTTGTACCTTAGGCACTAAAGAACCCTATCGAATGTTTACTTCACGAGCAGAATATCGCCTTATGCTACGTGAAGACAACGCAGATCTTCGTTTAACCGAAAAAGCGTACGAACTTGGTTTAATCGATGAAAACCGTTGGCAAAAATTTTGTCGTAAAGTTGAATTAATTGAACAAGAACGTCAGAGGTTACGTAACCTTTGGTTACATCCTAATTCAGATAAAATTAGTGATCTTAATGAAATATTAACTGTTCCGCTTTCAAAAGAAGCAAACGGCGAAGATTTACTTCGCCGTCCAGAAATAAGTTATAAATTACTTACTTCGTTAAACTATTTTTCACCTGCAATTGATGATCCTCAAGTAACAAGTCAAGTTGAAATTCAAGTAAAGTATGAAGGTTATATTGCTCGTCAACAAGAAGAAATAGAGAGACAGCTCCGTAATGAATATACTGCATTACCGACCAATTTAGATTACAAGCAAATAACTGGTCTTTCTAATGAGGTTATTGCAAAACTCAATGATCATAAACCTAGTTCTATTGGTCAAGCATCGCGAATATCAGGTATTACGCCAGCCGCAATATCAATATTATTAGTCTGGTTAAAAAAACAAGGTTTATTACGTCGGAGTGCTTAAAATGAACTTAATAACCTATTTTAAAACTTTATTAGATAAAACAGATATTATTTTGACCGATCAACAAATACAACAGCTAATTGTCTATATTGAGTTATTAAATAAATGGAATAAAACATATAATTTAACATCAGTTAGATCACCAGAACAAATGGTTGTTCGTCATATTTTAGATAGTATTATTGTTGACAAATATCTTACTGGTAAACGATTTATTGATGTAGGTACAGGCCCAGGATTACCTGGTATACCCCTTGCTATTGTTCGCCCCAATGATCATTTCACACTATTAGATAGTTTGGGAAAACGGGTTAGGTTTTTGCGACAAATACAACATGAATTGATGCTTAAGAACATCGAACCTATTCAAAAACGAGTTGAACAGTACCAACCAGTAGAAAAATTTGATGGCATAATAAGCCGAGCATTTGCTTCATTACAGGATATGCTTTCATGGTGTCAACATCTTCCGAAGCAAAATGGAGGACAGTTTTACGCACTTAAAGGTATACTTTCTGCAAATGAAATATCAACTTTTTCTTCTAATTTTAAGATAAATAAAATTATTTCGTTGGGTGTACCAGGCCTTGATGAACAGCGACATTTAGTGATTTTAGGGGTCAACTAATATTGTTTTTGATCAAAAAAAGTGACATTTTTTAGTCATAAAAAAATAAATTTTTAAATGTTACCATTATTTTTATATCAAAATTTTAAACAGAAAATATATTAACTTTATTATTACATTTAAATAACAAAAAAGGATAATAAATTTATTGATATATTATTAATTAGTTATATAAGATTATCTACAAGTATTTCTCCTCTTTATTTTTAATAAAGAAATAATTAATATTTTATCTTTGATTTTTCAATTTTTTTACTTATTTCTTTTTAAGTAAATTAATAACCATATTAAAATGTGACAAAGATCATATTTTAAAATTTAATATAATTAAATAATAGTAATTAAATTGACATTATTTTGTTTATTTTCCTGTTGGATTGAAAATTTTAAATATTTGTTCACGTTTTCGCTACTTATTGATTGAATTCATTTTTAGGGGTCGTATAATTTACAAATTTTTGTCTCTTGACACTCTCGAGCAAAGGCAGTTTTATACGCACTCAGCAATTTAAGGTTTAAAATACTGGGAGAATATAAGAGTCATGTCTGTTTCCCTCTACAACGGTAAAATTGCTTTAAAACTGTTGTTATTTCAGTTAATGGCGCTTGTGATCCTCAATATAGCTTTCTACATGAATAGTGTAGAATGGGCCTTATCTACTTTTGCGGGTGGGTTCGTATGTTGGTTACCTAATGCTTTATTTATGGTGTTAATACGTTATCAAAAGGCAGTTAAAAAAGATGTTCTTATTCACATTGCATGGTTTTTTACCATTGGTGAGGGAGTAAAAGTTATTATAGCAATAACTGTATTGGTAATTGCTTTAGGTATATTTAAAGCAGCATTTGTACCATTAGGTTTGACCTATTTAGCTATGTTGATTATTCACATCATTACACTAGCTGTAATTAGATAGTGAGCATTTTTAAACAACAAAAGGGTAAAAGACATCATGTCTGCATCAGGAGAAGTCATGACTACGGGAAGTTACATAGGACACCATCTAAATAATCTTCAGTTGGACTTGCGTACCTTCAAATTAGTTGATCCCCATAATAACAATGATCCAACGTTTTGGACGTTAAATATTGACTCGCTTTTTTTCTCAGTTGTCCTTGGAATTATTTTTTTGTGTCTCTTTAGAAAAATTGCTGTTAATGCAACCAGCGGCGTACCTGGTAAGTTACAAACTGCAATAGAAATGGTCATCGGTTTTGTCGATAATACCGTTCGTGATATGTATCATGGTAAGAGCAAAGTCATTGCACCTTTAGCTTTGACGGTGTTTGTTTGGGTGTTATTAATGAATACCATGGATTTGTTACCAATCGATTTACTTCCTTATATTGGAGAACATTACCTGGGATTGTCAGTGTTGCGTGTTGTTCCAACCGCAGATGTAAGCATTACTATGTCAATGGCGATTGGTGTATTTATCTTGATCATTTTCTACAGTATCAAAATGAAAGGATTAAGTGGGTTTACGAAAGAATTAACTTTACAACCATTCAATCATCCTATTTTTATTCCCATTAATTTGATTCTAGAAGGTGTTAGCCTGCTGTCTAAACCGGTATCTCTAGGTTTACGGTTATTCGGTAATATGTATGCTGGTGAATTGATCTTCATTCTTATTGCGGTTTTGTTACCTTGGTGGTCACAGTGGATACTTAACCTACCCTGGGCGATTTTCCATATATTGATTATTACGTTGCAAGCCTTTATTTTTATGGTTCTAACTATCGTTTATTTATCGATGGCGTCAGAAGAACATTAATTTCAACTTATTAATAAATTTTTATTTAACTGAAACAAACTGGAGACTGTCATGGAAAACCTAAATATGGATCTGCTGTACATGGCTGCCGCTGTAATGATGGGATTAGCAGCAATTGGTGCTGCAATTGGTATTGGCATCCTAGGGGGAAAATTCTTAGAAGGCGCAGCTCGTCAGCCAGATTTGATTCCTCTATTACGTACGCAGTTCTTTATTGTTATGGGCTTAGTTGATGCCATTCCGATGATTGCTGTTGGTCTGGGGCTATATGTGATGTTCACAGTTGCTTGATAACACAAGCCAAATGGGAAAGAACATTAATATGTTAATTTTTAAAGAGGTATTGTGCGATGAATCTTAATGCGACAATCCTCGGCCAGGCTATTGCATTTGTCCTGTTTGTTTTGTTTTGTATGAAGTATGTATGGCCTCCAATTATGGCGGCGATTGAAAAACGTCAAAAAGAAATTGCTGACGGTTTATCTTCTGCAGAACGAGCGAAAAAAAACTTGGACTTGGCGAAAGCTGATGCGACCGAACGACTGAGAAAAGCAAAAGCAGAAGCACAAATCATTATTGAACAAGCTAATAAACAACGAGTTCAAATGATTGAAGAAGCAAAAGTAGAGGCTGAAGCTGAACGTAACAAGATCGTTGCTCAAGCGCAAATCGAAATTGATGCTGAGCGTAAGCGTGCACGTGAAGAGTTGCGTAAACAAGTTGCTATGTTAGCAATTTCAGGTGCAGAAAAAATAATTGAACGTTCCGTTGATGTAGCGGCTAATAGCGACATCGTTGATAAATTGGTCAACGAACTGTAAAGGAGGAAAGGGGCATGTCTGAAATTACTACGGTTGCTCGCCCCTATGCCAAAGCAGCTTTTGATTTTGCTGTAGAAAACCAACTTGTTGATAAATGGCAAAATATGCTCAGTTTCATTGCTGAAGCAACCCGTAATCAACAAATAGGTAAGCTGCTTTCTGGTTCAATAGCACCAGAAACATTAGCGAAAACATTTATCACTATTTGTGGTGATGAAATCGATGAACATGTTCGAAATCTAATTCGCATTATGGCTGAAAACGGGCGTCTAAGTACGTTACCAGAAGTTTTGAAGCAATTCATACAATTACGCGCTTTTCTGGAGTCAACCGTTGATATTGACGTCATTTCTGCCACTGAGCTAAATGAAAAACAGCAATTTAAAATTTCTGCAGCGATGGAAAAACGTCTGTCACGTAAAGTTAAGCTGAATTGCAAAATTGATAAATCTGTTATTGCAGGAGTCATTATCCGCGCCGGAGACCTGATTATTGATGGTAGCGTGCGTGGTCGTATTGAGCGTTTAACTGACGTCTTGCAATCTTAAGGGGATTGGAGCATATGCAACTGAATTCCACCGAAATCAGTGAGCTGATCAAGCAACGTATTGCTCAGTTTGATGTAGTGAGAGAAGCTCACAATGAAGGTACAATTGTTTCTGTTAATGATGGGATCATTCGTATTCACGGTTTAGCTGAAGTTATGCAAGGTGAGATGATCGGACTACCTGGTAATCTCTATGCTATTGCGCTCAATTTAGAGCGTGACTCAGTTGGTGCCGTTGTCATGGGACCATATGCCGACTTAGCCGAAGGTATGAAAGTAAAGTGTACAGGTCGTATTCTTGAAGTACCAGTAGGTAGAGGATTACTTGGGAGAGTTGTTAATACCTTGGGTGAGCCAATTGATGGTAAAGGGCCTGTTGAGCATGATGGTTTCTCTGCCGTTGAAGTTATCGCCCCTGGCGTTATTGATCGTCAATCAGTTGATGAACCTGTACAAACAGGATACAAATCCGTTGATGCTATGATCCCTATTGGGCGTGGTCAACGTGAGTTAATCATCGGTGATCGCCAAACCGGTAAAACCGCATTAGCTGTTGATGCCATTATTAATCAGCGTAATTCGGAAATAAAATGTATTTATGTAGCAATTGGGCAAAAAGCCTCAACTATTGTTAATGTGGTTCGCAAGCTTGAAGAGCACGGAGCACTCGAAAATACGATAGTTGTTGTTGCTACTGCATCTGAATCTGCTGCATTACAATACCTTGCGCCTTATGCTGGCTGTGCAATGGGTGAATATTTTAGAGATCGTGGCGAAGATGCGCTAATTATTTATGATGATCTCTCTAAACAAACGGTTGCTTATCGACAAATTTCGCTATTGTTACGGCGTCCTCCTGGACGTGAAGCCTATCCAGGTGATGTTTTTTATCTTCATTCTCGTTTACTTGAGCGTGCTGCCCGTGTTAATGCTGAATATGTTGAAAAATTTACTAGTGGAGAAATCAAAGGTAAAACGGGTTCATTAACAGCATTACCGATTATTGAAACGCAAGCTGGTGATGTCTCTGCATTTGTACCTACTAATGTAATTTCAATCACGGATGGACAAATTTTCTTGGAATCTAACTTATTTAATGCGGGTATTCGCCCGGCAGTTAACCCAGGAATATCAGTATCACGTGTAGGTGGTGCGGCTCAGACTAAGATTATCAAGAAATTATCTGGTGGCATTCGTACCGCGTTGGCGCAGTATCGCGAGTTAGCTGCATTTTCACAATTTGCTTCTGATTTAGATGATGCGACACGTAAGCAGCTTAATCATGGACAGAAAGTTACCGAATTGTTGAAACAGAAACAGTATGCACCAATGTCAGTTGCGCAGCAGGCGTTATCTTTATTTGCTGCTGAACGTGGTTATCTGCAAGATGTTGAATTAGCAAAAATTGGTGATTTTGATACGTCATTGTTGGCTTATGCTACTCGTGAGCATTCTATCTTGCTGAAAGAAATTGATCAGACAGGTAAATATAACGATGAAATCGAAGCTAAGTTAAATGCCTTGCTCGATTCTTTTAAAGCAACTCAATCCTGGTAATTCTATTCGGCCTTTATTGAGACCGTTTGGTTAATAAGGAGGAGCTGAAATGGCGGGCGCAAAAGAGATACGTTCTAAGATCGGTAGTGTTCAAAATACACAAAAGATCACTAAAGCGATGGAGATGGTTGCTGCATCCAAAATGCGCAAAACACAAGAGCGTATGGCAGCTAGTCGTCCTTATGCAGAAACTATGCGTAGTGTAATTGGTCACTTAGCATTAGGTAATTTGGAATATAAACATCCATATCTTAAAGAGCGTGATGTTAAACGTATTGGTTATTTAATTGTTTCAACTGACCGTGGTTTATGTGGTGGCTTAAATATTAATTTATTTAAAAAATTACTGACAGAAATGAAAACATGGACTGATAAAAGTGTCCAGATTGATCTGGCATTAATTGGTTCTAAAGCAGTTTCATTCTTTAATTCGGTTGGTGGTAATATTGTTGCTCAGGTAACCGCGATGGGAGATGATCCTTCTCTGTCTGATCTTATTGGACCCGTGAAAATTATGTTAGAAGCATATGATGAAGGGCGTCTAGATAAGTTGTATGTGGTAACTAACAAATTTGTTAATACCATGACTCAAGTACCAACGATTACTCAGTTATTGCCTCTACCTGCGGGTGATGATGAAACATTGAAAAAGAAATCTTGGGATTATTTGTATGAACCTGATCCCAAGATACTACTGGATACCCTGTTGCGTCGTTATATCGAATCACAGGTTTATCAGAGTGTTGTTGAAAACTTAGCTAGTGAACAGGCTGCTCGAATGGTAACAATGAAAGCAGCTACTGATAATGGTGGTAACCTGATCAAGGAGTTGCAGGTGGTTTACAATAAGGCTCGTCAAGCCAGCATTACTCAGGAACTTACCGAAATAGTTTCGGGAGCTGCCGCAGTTTAATGGCTAGGTTTACGAATTACGTAGAGGATTCAAGATGGCAACTGGAAAGATTATCCAGGTAATCGGCGCCGTAGTGGATGTCGAATTTCCTCAAGATGTGGTACCCAAAGTGTACGACGCGCTTGAGGTAATGAATGGTAAAGAAAAACTAATTTTAGAAGTTCAGCAGCAATTAGGTGTCGGAGTTGTTCGCTGCATCGCGATGGGGAATTCTGATGGTTTAAAACGTGGTTTAGACGCTGTTGATTTAGCTCACCCAATTGAAGTGCCAGTCGGTAAAGCGACATTAGGGCGCATCATGAATGTATTAGGTGATCCTATTGATATGAAAGGAGAGATCGGTGAAGAAGAACGTTGGGCTATTCATCGTGCCGCCCCTAGTTATGAAGATTTATTTAATTCAACAGAATTGCTCGAAACTGGTATCAAAGTTATGGATCTTATTTGCCCATTTGCTAAAGGTGGGAAAGTAGGATTATTTGGTGGTGCTGGTGTTGGTAAAACAGTAAACATGATGGAGCTTATTCGTAATATTGCGATTGAGCATTCCGGTTATTCGGTCTTTGCAGGCGTCGGCGAGCGGACTCGTGAAGGTAATGATTTCTATCACGAAATGACAGATTCAAATGTATTGGATAAAGTTTCTCTGGTTTATGGTCAAATGAATGAACCGCCAGGAAACCGTCTACGTGTTGCTTTAACAGGATTGACAATTGCAGAGAAGTTTCGTGATGAAGGGCGAGATGTATTGTTATTTATCGATAACATCTATCGCTATACATTAGCAGGAACAGAAGTTTCGGCCCTGCTTGGTCGTATGCCTTCGGCAGTGGGTTATCAACCGACCTTAGCGGAAGAAATGGGTGTATTGCAGGAGCGTATTACATCAACTAAAGCTGGTTCAATAACGTCAGTTCAGGCGGTATATGTTCCTGCTGATGATTTGACGGATCCCTCTCCAGCAACTACTTTTGCTCATTTGGATGCAACGGTCGTTCTTAGTCGTCAAATTGCGTCATTAGGTATTTATCCTGCTGTTGATCCATTGGATTCAACTAGTCGTCAGCTTGATCCATTAGTTGTAGGGCAAGAGCACTACGACGTAGCACGTGGTGTTCAGTCTATTTTGCAGCGTTATCAAGAATTGAAAGATATCATTGCTATTCTGGGAATGGATGAGCTGTCTGAAGAAGATAAATTGGTTGTTGCGCGCGCTCGTAAAATCCAGCGCTTCCTATCTCAACCATTCTTTGTGGCTGAAGTTTTTACTGGTTTACCGGGAAAATTTGTTTCTTTAAAAGATACTATCCGTGGCTTTAAAGGTATTTTGAATGGTGATTATGATCATCTGCCTGAGCAAGCGTTTTATATGGCAGGTACTATCGAAGAAGCAGTAGAAAAAGCGAAAAATTTATAATGTCGCTGATGGGAGGTTGATATGGCTGCAATGACATACCATCTGGTTGTGGTAAGTGCTGAAAAGCAGATGTTTGACTGCCTTGTCCAGAAAATCCAGGTGACAGGCAGCGAAGGGGAATGGGGATTTATCCTCAACATACACCGCTGCTAACTGCCATTAAGCCTGGTATGATACGTATTACCAAACAGTTTGGTGAAGAAGAACTAATCTATCTTTCTGGTGGTATTCTTGAAGTTCAACCAAATGGTGTTATCGTATTGGCTGATACAGCAATCCGTGGCAAGGATTTGGATTAGAATCTAAGCATAAAGCGGAAGAGCATATTCGTAAAGCACATGGTGATGTCGATTATGCTCAAGCATCGGCAGAGTTAGCCAAGGTAATTGCTAAATTACGTGTCATCGAGCTGATGAAAAAATGATATAATCCTAAGAATTTATTTAAACTTTACAGCTATTTTTATAAAAATTAGGTAAATACAGGGAGTGGGACAATTTATTTATGCTTCGCTCCTTTTCTTTTATATAGATAGTAAGCTTTTTTATTTGAACGAAATATGTAGTAATTTGTTCAATAAATAGTTTTACTTTTACCTAACTGATGGATTTATTAGGTTTTATGTCTATGAACGCAAAAAGTGTTGTGATCCTCGCGGCGGGTAAAGGTACCCGCATGTATTCTGACTTACCAAAAGTTTTACATCCACTGGCAGGCAAACCAATGGTGCAGTATGTTATCGACACATCATTATCACTTGGGGCATCTAATATTCATTTAGTATACGGCCATGGCGCTGATTTAATTAAATTAGCTTTAGCTAATCAACCTATTAATTGGATCTTAGAGGTAGAGCAATTAGGAACAGGACATGCAATGCAGCAAGCTGCACCTTATTTTGCTGATGATGAAGATATCCTGATGCTTTACGGTGATTCTCCACTGATCACAAAAGAAACACTTGAACGATTAATAGAAGCTAAACCTGACGGAGGAATAGGGTTATTAACGGCAATCGTTAATGAGCCGACAGGTTACGGGCGCATTATTCGTCAAAAAGGTGAAGTAATTGGCATTGTTGAGCAAAAAGATACAACGGAAAATCAAGCTAAAATTAACGAAATTAATACCGGTATACTAGTTGCTAATGGTGCTGATTTAAAGCGGTGGCTGAAAAAGCTTAATAATAACAATGCTCAAAATGAATATTATGTTACAGATATCATTTCATTGGCGCATGAAGAAGGCTGTAAAATAAATGCAGTTTATCCTACCAAATTGAGTGAAATGGAAGGGGTGAATAACTGTTTACAGCTTTCGGCGCTTGAACGTATTTATCAACAAGAACAGGCAGAAAAATTATTATTGGCAGGTGTTACGATTATTGATCCTGCTCGTTTTGATTTGCGCGGTACATTAAAGCACGGGCGTAATGTAATTATTGATACTAATGTGATTATTGAAGGGGATGTTGTACTGGGTAATAATGTACATATTCATGCCGGATGTATATTAAAAAATTGTAAGATAGATGATAATTCAATTATTAGTGCTTATTCAGTTATAGAAGGCTCAGAATTATCTACCGCCTGTACAATTGGCCCTTTTGCTCGTTTACGTCCAGGAACTAGACTGGCAGATAAAGTGCATATTGGTAATTTTGTTGAGGTTAAAAACACCGCTTTAGGTGCGGGTTCTAAAGCAGGGCATTTAAGTTATCTAGGTGACGCCGAAATTGGTGGAGATGTTAATATTGGCGCAGGAACAATAACTTGTAATTATGATGGGGCTAATAAATTTAAAACAATCATTGGTGATAATGTTTTTGTTGGCTCAGATACGCAAATGATTGCACCGGTTACCATTGCTAACGGGGCAACTATTGGTGCTGGAACGACGCTTACTAATGATGTTAAGGAAAATGAACTTGTTATTAGCCGTGTTAAACAGAAGCATATTGTCAATTGGCAGCGTCCAATAAAGAAAAAATAGTCGCAAAATAAATAGTGATGATTAATCATCTATTTTATAAATAATAAACCCAATATCTACAGGCTTTGGGAACGGTAAAACCGAATATATTAATCAGGTTACGACAGCATAAGAGCTATATGCTCTTCTATTTTGGAATGAAAACCGATGTGTGGAATTGTTGGTGCAGTAGCACAACACGATATAGCTGAAATTCTTATTGAAGGGCTTCGTCGATTGGAGTACCGGGGTTATGACTCTGCCGGTTTAGCCGTGGTTGATGATAAAACCAATCTGACACGATTACGTGAAACGGGTAAAGTTCAGATCCTGGCAGATGAAGTGGAAAAACATGCTGTAATTGGTGGCACAGGTATTGCGCATACTCGTTGGGCGACGCATGGTCAGCCAAGCAAAAAAAATGCCCATCCGCATACATCTGAATATATTGCGGTCGTTCATAATGGGATTATTGAAAATTATCAACAACTACGTGAACAACTTAAAAAGCAAAAATATGTTTTTACTTCAGAAACTGACACCGAAGTTATAGCTCATTTAACACATTGGGAATTACAAAAAGGTGGTACCTTGCTAGAAGTGGTACAGCGTGTTATCCCCCAATTAAAAGGCGCTTATGGTACCGTTATTATGGATAGCCGCACTCCTGGATTGCTAGTGGCTGCGCGTTCGGGTAGCCCATTAATTATAGGTTTAGGTGTTGGTGAAAATTTTCTAGCATCCGATCAATTAGCGCTTGTGCCGGTTACACGTCGCTTTATCTATTTAGAGGAAGGTGATATTGCTGAAGTGACTCGTCGGACAGTGCGTATTTTTGATCAACAAGGCTCAGAAGTTGAAAGAGAACAAATAGAATCCAATATTCAGTATGATGCTGGTGAAAAAGGAATTTATCGCCACTATATGCAAAAAGAGATCTATGGGCAGCCCTTAGCAATAAAAAATACCCTCGAAGGGCGCTTTGATCAGCATGATAGTGTTATTTTTAGCGAATTAGATAAAAAAGGCCAAAATCTATTATCTCAGGTTGAACATATTCAAATTGTTGCTTGTGGGACTTCATATAATGCCGGAATGGTTGCCCGTTACTGGCTTGAATCTTTAGCAGGTATACCCTGTGATGTAGAAATTGCTTCTGAATTCCGTTATCGCAAACCAGCAAGGCGTAAAAATAGCTTATTGATCACCCTTTCTCAATCGGGTGAAACAGCGGATACCTTAGCGGCATTAAGATTATCGAAACAGCTTGGTTATCTGGCATCGTTGGCGATATGTAATGTTTTAGGCTCATCTTTAGTCCGTGAATCAGATTTTGCATTAATGACAAAAGCTGGCGCAGAAATTGGCGTAGCATCCACCAAAGCGTTTACTACCCAATTGACGGTTTTATTATTATTAGTTGCTTATCTGATCCGCTTGCAGGATAAAAACATTACTCTTGAGAGAGACATTGTTCAGGCATTACATGCCTTACCTGCTCGTATTGACAGTATGTTATCGCAAGAAAAAATGATTGAAGATTTAGCAGAGGATTTTTCTAATAAAAATCATGCTCTTTTTCTTGGCCGTGGTGATCAATTTCCGATAGCGGTTGAAGGTGCATTAAAGCTAAAAGAGATTTCTTATATTCATGCCGAAGCTTATGCAGCGGGTGAGTTGAAGCATGGCCCATTAGCACTGATTGATGCCGATATGCCAGTAATTATTATTGCGCCAAATAATGAATTACTCGAAAAGCTAAAATCCAATATTGAAGAAGTCCGTGCTCGTGGCGGCTTACTTTATGTTTTTGCTGATAAAGATGCGGGTTTTATTGACAGTGAAAATATGAAAATTATTCCATTACCACATGTTGAAGAGCTAATTGCCCCAATTTTTTATACCATTCCACTGCAATTATTATCTTATCATGTTGCGCTAATAAAAGGCACGGATGTTGATCAACCAAGAAATTTAGCTAAATCTGTGACCGTCGAGTGAGTTCGGTATAAAGAGTGATATTTAGGCTATTGTCAATAAATTATTGTATATAATAGACTAAGATAGCTTTTTTATTTTTACCTTTTATTACATATTTCTTTAATAATATTAAAGAATAGCAAGCAAAAAATTTATTATTCAGTTAAGTTATTTTGATAATTGATTACCTGAAAAATAAATATTTTAATATTTAATAAATTGATTAATATAATACCATCAATTAAACAATACTCACAGCTTATCAAGCCCTAACTGTAAACAAAATAAGGAATTAAGGATGCTATTGCAATTAAAGGGGATAAAGTGGTTTATTACTTCGTTATTTTGCTTGTTTTTAGTTGTTGGTTGTAATAATAAAAAAATAGCTGATGAGCAAAAGACCACGATTAAACAAGATATACCAGTACGTGGTGTATGGTTAACGACCGTATCTCGGCTTGATTGGCCTTCTCTTTCTTCAGTTAACCTTGATTCAGAAAAGCTCAGAATTGAAGTACAGAAAAAAGAGTTAACGGATAAACTGGATAATTTGGTGAAGCTAGGCATTAACACCATTTTTTTTCAGGTAAAACCAGATGGTACTGCGCTTTATCATTCTCATATTCTCCCTTGGTCTGACGTGCTTACCGGTGTCGTCGGTAAAGACCCAGGTTATGATCCGTTGGCGTTTATTATTACTGAGGCGCATAAAAGAAATATAAAAATACATGCTTGGCTAAATCCCTACCGGGTTTCAATGGATACGCAACCAGAAACCATTGTTTCACTGCAAAAGACACTTAATTCTCCGCCTGCTAGCGTTTATGTTTTACATAAAGATTGGATACGAACTGCCTACGACCGTTTTGTACTTGATCCAGGCTTACCAGAAGTTCGTAATTGGATCACCAGTATTGTTGCTGAATTAGTTAAAAACTATGATATTGATGGCATACAGTTTGATGATTATTTCTATTATGAAACTCCTTCCTTCAAACTCAATGATGAGGCAACGTTTCAACGATACGGTCAGGGATTTTTAGATAAAGCCAGTTGGAGAAGAAATAGTACCTTGTTGTTAATTCGAGAGGTTTCTTCAACAATCCGTTCGTTAAAACCCACTATTGAATTTGGCATCAGTCCAGGCGGTGTATGGCGAAATATTTCAGATGATCCACGAGGATCGGATACTAAAGCTGGTGGGCCTACTTATGACAGAGCCTATGCTGATACCCGATTATGGGTAAAAGAAGGTTTATTAGATTATATAGCCCCGCAAATTTACTGGCCTTTTGCCCGCGAAATTGTCAAATATGATGTGATCGTAAAATGGTGGTCTGATGTGGTGAGATCGACTAACACTAAATTGTATATTGGGATGGCATTATATAAAGTTGGAGTGCCATCTCAAGCAGAGCCTGATTGGTCTCTTGACGGCGGTGTCCCGGAGCTAAAAAGACAACTCGATCTTAATGATGAATTACCTGAAATAAAAGGTGAGATCCTATTTAGAGAGGGGCTTCTTCAGTCTCCGCAAACGGCAGAGGCAGTAAAATATCTTAAATCCCGTTGGAATAGATCAGCGCAGTAAAGTTATTGACCGTTATTTTAAGTAAAACACCCTTAATACTGGGTGTTTTGTTTTATCAGTTATAAATAGATTTTTATTTATTAAATAATCAGTGTTAAAAAATGGCATAAATGATTTCAATTTGCGATTATTGTTTATAAATGGCGACGACTTTACTTAGCAACAACATTCAGATTGGATATAACAAAAATGAAAAATGTCGGATTTATTGGTTGGCGAGGTATGGTTGGTTCTGTACTGCTGCAACGAATGGTGGAAGAAGGTGATTTTAATAATATCAATCCTGTTTTTTTTACTACCTCTCAACATGGTGAATTAACACCAAAATATGGTCAACATCAATCAACACTGCTAGATGCTTTTGATCTTGATGGATTAAAGGAATTAGAGGTAATAATTAGCTGTCAGGGTGGAGACTATACCGATAAAATTTACCCTAAACTGCGTGCGACTGGTTGGTCAGGTTACTGGATAGATGCCGCCTCTTCGTTACGGATGAAAGAGGATAGCATTATTATTCTTGATCCCGTTAATCGTCAATATATTGATCAGGGTTTAAATGAAGGGATAAAAACCTTTGTTGGTGGCAATTGCACGGTCAGTTTGATGCTAATGGCTTTAGCTGGCTTATTTGCTGAGAACTTGATTGAGTGGGTTTCGGTCGCAACCTATCAGGCGGCTTCTGGCGCAGGTGCGCGTAATATGCGTGAATTATTAGTGCAAATGGGTGAGTTACATGCACAGGTTGCTAATGAACTGCAAAATCCCGCGGCGGCGATTTTATCGATTGAGAAAAAAGTAACTGACTTCACCCGTAGTGCAAAGATGAGCACAGAAGCCTTTGGTGCGCCATTGGCCGGTAGTTTGATCCCCTGGATAGATAAACAATTGCCCAATGGTCAAAGTCGTGAGGAATGGAAAGGGCAGGCTGAAACTAATAAAATTTTAAATACCGCTAGTCATGTTCCTGTCGATGGTTTATGTGTTCGTATCGGTGCATTACGCTGCCATAGCCAGGCATTTACCCTAAAATTGCAAAAAAATGTTGCGATTGAGGATGTTGAGCAAATTTTGTCCACACATAATGATTGGGTTCGCGTTATTTCTAATGAGCGTGAATTAACTATTCAAGAGTTAACGCCTGCGGCAGTAACAGGCACCTTAAATGTTCCGGTTGGACGCTTGCGTAAATTAAATATGGGGCCAGAATATTTATCCGCTTTTACGATTGGTGATCAGCTATTATGGGGAGCGGCAGAGCCTTTACGCCGTATGTTAAAAATATTATAAAAAATATTAGATAGTTATCTATAATAAAAAGCCCCAATTTAGATATGGGGCTTTTGTTTTGCCATTTGAAATTAAATGTCTATATTTTCTGCTTTTAATGCGTTTTCTTCAATAAAAGCTCTACGTGGTTCAACCGCATCACCCATTAGTGTGGTAAACAGTTGGTCAGTTGCGATGGCATCTTTAACGGTAACACGCATCATACGGCGGGTATCTGGGTTCATCGTTGTTTCCCATAATTGCTCAGGGTTCATTTCGCCTAATCCTTTATAGCGTTGTACCATCAAGCCACGGTGTGATTCTTTTGATAACCAGTTCAATGCATCTTCAAAGGAAGAAATAGTCTGGCGACGCTCCCCTCTTTCCACATACGCACCATCCTCAATCAGCTCTCCTATTAGCTGACCAATTTTAGTTATGCGTGTATATTCGATACCATGAATGAAATCGAAATCTAGATTGTAATCAGTATCAACGCCATGGATTCTTATACGTAAAACCGGTTCAAATAATTGGCGTTCACTATTTTCATTAATATGATAGCTATAAGTACTACCATGTTCTTCATTATCGGTTAGGCGCTTAACTAGCATGTTGATCCAATTTTCTATCTTAGATTTATCTTTCAAGTCATCTTCTAGCAAGGTAGGCTGATAAATAAGATTATTTAATAAAGCTAATGGATAGACACGCTCTAAACGTTTGATAATTTTTTGAGCAGCGTTATATTCAATGATTAACTTCTCCAATGGCTCACCTTTCAATGCCGGGGCATGAGGGCTAGTATAGAGCGAGGAGTTGTCTAATGCGATTGAAATCAAATATTCGTTCATCGCCTCATCATCTTTAATATATTGTTCTTGCTTACCTTTTTTCACTTTATATAAAGGTGGCTGAGCAATATAGACATGGCCTCTCTCGATAATTTCTGGCATCTGACGATAGAAAAAAGTTAATAACAATGTCCGTATATGGGAGCCGTCGACATCGGCATCGGTCATGATAATAATGCTATGATAACGTAATTTATCAGGATCATATTCATCACGGCCAATACCACAACCTAAAGCAGTTATTAAGGTGGCGACTTCCTGTGAGGAGAGCATTTTGTCGAAACGCGCTTTTTCAACATTAAGAATTTTACCTTTTAACGGTAAAATTGCCTGATTTTTTCGGTTACGCCCCTGTTTGGCAGAGCCGCCTGCGGAATCACCCTCCACTAAATAAAGTTCTGATAAAGCCGGATCACGCTCCTGGCAGTCTGCTAATTTACCGGGTAATCCTGCCAAATCAAGGGCTCCTTTACGGCGCGTCATTTCGCGCACTTTACGGGCAGCCTCGCGGGCACGGGCGGCATCAATGATTTTGCTAACAACGATTTTGGCGTCATTAGGATTTTCTAATAGATATTCGACCAGTTTCTCATGCATTAACGTTTCAACAACGGTTTTTACTTCGGAAGAAACTAGTTTATCTTTTGTTTGTGACGAAAATTTTGGATCGGGAACTTTAACAGAAACGACAGCAATTAAACCTTCACGGGCATCATCACCAGTGGCACTAACTTTGGATTTTTTCTGATAACCTTCTTTATCCATGTAACTGTTCAGTGTACGTGTCATGGCGGTACGGAAACCAACCAGATGGGTTCCTCCATCACGTTGAGGAATATTGTTGGTGAAACAATAAACATTTTCTTGGAAACCGTCATTCCATTGCATGGATATTTCTACATTAATACCCTCTTTTTCCGCCGAAAAATAGAAAACACTTGGATGGATTGGGGTTTTATTCCGACTTAAGTATTCTACAAAAGCTTTAATTCCACCTTCATAATGAAAATGATCTTCTTTATTATCACGTTTATCGATTAAACGAATGGATATACCTGAATTAAGAAAGAGAGCTCCCGTAGCCGTTTTGCCAAAATATCGTATTCAAATTCAGTAACGGTTTTAAATGTGTCCAAACTTGGCCAGAAACGGATATAGGTTCCCCGCTCATCAGTTTCTCCGGCAATCGTTAAAGGTGCTTGTGGAACACCTAATTGGTAAGTCTGTTCATGGACTTTTCCCTCGCGACGGATAGCTAACTCTAATTTTTCTGATAAGGCATTAACAACAGAAACACCGACCCCATGTAAGCCACCAGAAACTTTATAGGAATTATCGTCAAATTTGCCGCCAGCATGAAGAACGGTCATGATGACTTCTGCGGCAGATACACCTTCTTCTTCATGAATATCGGTTGGAATACCACGTCCATTATCGAGAACAGAGATGGAGTTATCGGTATGTATGGTTACAATAATATCGCTACAATACCCTGCCAAGGCTTCGTCGATAGCGTTGTCGACAACCTCGAAGACCATGTGATGAAGGCCTGTACCATCGTCGGTATCACCGATATACATGCCTGGGCGCTTACGCACCGCGTCTAGCCCTTTTAATACCTTGATACTTGAGGAGTCATATGTATTCGACATCAACGTTTCTCGCTAATTTCTGATCCTATGGTTGAACTTCTATTTTGCCATGTTTTATGCAAAACATCCTGCTATTTCCATCTAACATATCTTTAACTTGCGCGATGGTAATCGCGCTAACAAAGACCTGAGCTTGCGTCGCTTTAAGCCGCTCGGCTAATAATTGACGGCGATCCTTATCTAACTCAGAAGCAAAATCGTCTAACAGATATAAGCATCGTTGCCCACTCTGTCGGGTGAAATATTCACCTTGCGCTAATTTTAATGCGCACATTAATAATTTTAACTGCCCGCGCGATAGGATATCTTCAACGGCAATTCCTTCTACGCGGATCCGTAAGTCAGCTTTGTGTGGCCCTAATGCGGTATAGGTAAGCATTCGGTCACGTTCAAATTGCCTTACTAGTATATCTGAATAATCGGTTTCTTTATCCCATCCCCACTGAAATGAGATGCTAAGTGAAAATTCAGGTAAGAACTGTTTACAGGTGTTTTCAATATCTTTCGTAATTCCTGCAATATAGCTGGCTCGCCATTCACTTATTTTATGGGCCAGAGGGATCAGTTCATAATCCCAATGACGTAGCTCATTATAACTTGTTACTTGGCGTAATGCTGCATTACGTTGCTTTAATAGCCGTTTTAAATCAGACCAGGCAGCAAAAAACTGAGGTTCATTGTGGAAACATCCCCAATCAAGAAAAGCTCGACGATATTTAGGGCCACCATTTAATAAGGTAAAACCTTCAGGAGTTATTAGTTGCATTGGTAATAATTTAGCTAATTCAGCAATTTTATGCCCATCATTGCCATCAATGCGAACTTTACTTTCACCGTTACGATCTTTACTTAATCCCAAAGTCAGTTCACGTGATTCTGGCTCTATAGGAACAAGACGACCATGTAAAACAAAATTATGTTGTTGATGACGAATGACATGTGCTGCTTGAATGCTACGAAAAGCCCTACCATGTCCTAATGTATAGATCGCTTCAAGAATACTTGTTTTTCCGCTGCCATTTGGCCCAATTAAAAAATTAAAACCGGTTGCTAATGGTAGATCCGCACTTTCTATATTACGAAAGTCGCGGATAAGTAAACGCGAAAGCATCATAGAATTTAGATATTACAGACGCATTGGCATAACAACATAAGCTGCCGCATTACTAGCTACATCTTCGATTTGTACGCTTGAATTTGAATCAGTCAACAACAAATTAACCTGTTCACATTTTAGTGTATTTAAAACATCGAGGATATAACTGACGTTAAAACCAATTTCTATCATCGAGCTTTGATAATTAACATCAACAATTTCTTCTGATTCTTCCTGTTCTGGATTGTTTGCGGTAATTTTAAGTTGATTTTCGTTGATATAGAGGCGTACACCGCGAAATTTTTCATTTGATAAAATCGCAGCTCGTGAAAATGCTTGTTTAAGTTTATTACAATCCGCGGTCAATGTTTTATCTGGATTTTTGGGTAGAACACGTCGGTAATCAGGAAAACGACCATCCACTAGTTTTGAGGTGAAAATAAAATCACCAACATGAGCTCGGATATTATTACTACCAATCTGTAACTTAAGTGACTCGTCGCTACTATCCAGTAATCGCATAAATTCTACTACCCCTTTGCGAGGAACAATCACTGAATGAGTTGGTAAATTCTCATCAATATTAATATTGAGTGAACAGACCGCTAAACGATGGCCATCGGTAGCGACAGTGCGTAATTCTTTACCTTCAGTTTCAAATAGCATGCCATTAAGATAATAGCGTACATCTTGGTGTGCCATTGAAAACTGGGTAGCTTCAATTAGACGTTTTAACGTCGTTTGAGGGAGTTCAAATTCGACTTCACTTTGCCAATCGTCTAGGTTTGGAAAATCAGCGGCAGGCAGAGTCGAAAGCGAAAAACGGCTACGACCGGAACGCACCAGTAGACGCTCTCCTTCAAGAGTAACTTTGATTTCTGAGCCATCGGGTAACCCACGCCAGATATCGAAAAATTTACGGGCGGGTACCGTGATTGAACCATCTTCACCTGGTTGTGTTAGTGTCACTTTTGCGACTATTTCTACTTCTAGATCGGTACCTGTTAATGAAAGTGTTTTTTCACTGACTTGCAGTAATAAATTACTTAAAATAGGTAATGTAGGCCGCCCACTAAGTGGACCACTAACTTGTTGTAGTGGTTTGAGTAATTGTTCACGTTCAATAGTAAATTTCATAGCATTAGGATGATAATGTTCTGATTAAGTTAGAAAAATCCTCTTTGATGTCGTGACTTTCCTCCCGTAACTGCTCGATTTTTCGACAAGCATGGAGTACGGTTGTATGATCTCGTCCACCAAAGGCATCGCCAATTTCGGGCAAACTATGGTTTGTAAGCTCTTTTGCTAATGCCATTGCCATTTGCCTCGGGCGCGCCACAGAACGGGAACGGCGCTTGGATAACAAGTCAGCAACTTTAATTTTATAATATTCAGCAACGGTTTTTTGAATATTATCAATAGTGACCAGTTTTTCTTGTAATGCGAGTAGATCGCGTAATGCTTCACGAACAAAATCAATTGTAATTGCGCGACCGGTAAAGTTAGCATTGGCTATAACCCGATTCAACGCCCCTTCCAGCTCTCTAACATTTGAACGTAAGCGTTTGGCAATAAAGAAAGCGACTTCATCAGGTAGTTGCATCTGATTTTCGTCCGCTTTTTTCATCAAAATAGCAACACGGGTTTCCAATTCTGGTGGTTCAATCGCAACCGTCAATCCCCAACCAAAACGAGATTTTAGTCGATCTTCAACTCCATTAATTTCTTTAGGATAGCGATCTGAGGTCAGAATGATTTGCTGGTTACCTTCGAGTAACGCATTAAAGGTATGAAAAAATTCTTCTTGAGAGCGCTCTTTATTAGCAAAAAACTGAATGTCATCAATTAATAATGCGTCTACCGAGCGATAATAACGTTTAAAATCTTCAATCGCATTATTTTGTAACGCTTTTACCATATCTTGGACAAAACGCTCAGAATGCATATAAACCACTTTTGCATTCGCTTTGTGCGCCATGATGTTATTACCTACAGCATGAAGCAGGTGAGTTTTACCTAATCCTGTACCACCATAAAGAAAAAGGGGGTTATAAGCTCCGCCAGGATTGTCTGCTACTTGGCTGGCAGCGGCACGAGCAAGTTGGTTTGATTTACCTTCGACAAAGTTATTAAATGTATGCTTAGGGTTCACATTTGAACGATAGGCGATTTCAGGTTGAACTTGTGTTTTATCCCAACTAGGGCGTACTGTTGAATTTATTTGCGTCGAAATAGTTTTATTTGCTACGGTATGCGTTGAGGTACCGCTTACGGTTATTTGCGGTTTATTACCCACTTCAAATTTCAATGCAGGCACATCAGAACCACAAAAATCACTCAATAATTCATTAATATTATTGATGTATCTATCTCTTACCCAATCTAATACAAAACGGTTAGGTGCATAGAGTGCTAATGTATTATCACTCAATTCTGCCTGGAGAGGGCGTATCCACATACTGAATTCTGTGGCAGGTAACTCATCCTGCAATCGGGCAAGACATTGCTGCCAAAGTGAAAATGACACGACGGACTCCCCTAAAACAAGACCAATGGAAAATTATTAAATTTAATAGGTAATAAAAATTGTTAATACCCCAGAAAAGATTTACCGAAAATTTGCGTGATAAACTAAATCAGTTTGTACAAGCTATGATCTCAGTACACTATAATAGATCATAGCGCAAAATTTGAATAAGATCCTCTCTCTTTTACACAGCTTTAGCACTTTTTATCCACAGGATTAAATTTAGGATCAAGATGTATAAAATGAATAAGGAAGTAAAAAGAATACTAGCACATATATTAGATATATATAACACCTAGTAACAGATAACTTTAGATCAAACTAGACGATTAGTCTCTATTTTGAGCCAAATAATTTTTTGATCTTTTAATGATCCTTGAGATTTCCATGAGAATCCGTATAATTTTGCACTTTGTGTGTGATATCATCATTTTTCCAGTTTTCTGGCAGTGCTTGGTAAGAAAGAAAAGTAGGGTATTCGTTTAAGTTTTATCGTAACTAATGGTGGAGAAAAGCGTTGAATTTTTCTCCCGCATTGCGTAATGCTAGATATTTTATTACAATCCTGCTTCTTTGCTATATTGGTGTTGTTACGATTGGATATATCAGTATTGTTTGTTCCACTGGCCACTGGTCACCCACGAATTTACTGAATCAATAATAACTATTTTGTTAAGTTAGGTAGAAACCGCTATGAAACGCACTTTTCAACCGTCCGTACTAAAACGTAACCGTTCTCACGGTTTCCGTGCTCGTATGGCGACTAAAAATGGTCGTCAGGTTTTGGCTCGTCGTCGTGCTAAAGGCCGCGCTCGTCTGACCGTTTCTTCAAAGTAATAACCCTATCTAAGTGGTTATGCTTGCTTTTCCTAGGGAGTTAAGATTATTAACTCCCAGGCATTTTGATTATGTCTTTCAGCAGCCACAACGGGCGAGTTCTCCAGAAATCACCATTCTTGGACGCCTCAATGAGCTGGGATACCCGCGGATCGGTCTTACTATCGCAAAAAAAAATGTTAAACGGGCACATGAACGCAATCGAATTAAACGATTAATGAGAGAATATTTTCGTTTACATCAGCATGAGTTGCCTTCGATGGATTTTGTGATATTAGTAAGAAAGGGGATTGCTGATTTGAATAATCAAGAAATCACCGAAACATTAGGCAAATTATGGCGTCGTCACTGTCGTTTGGCTCGCGGTTCTTAATCTCGATAATAAGAGGTTATCAATTGATAGTAAGTCCATTGTTAGGGCCGCGCTGCCGTTTCAACCCTAGCTGTTCCCAATATGGGATCGAAGCACTATATCGATTTGGATTGATAAAAGGTGGTTGGTTAATGATGAAACGCGTATTAAAATGCCATCCTTTACATAGAGGTGGCGACGATTCTGTTCCACCTAGACAGAATGACCATAATAGAGAACATTAACGATGGATTCGCAACGCAATCTTTTATTCATCGCTTTGCTATTTGTTTCGTTTTTAATTTGGCAGACATGGGAAAGTGATAAAACACAACCTATAAAGACTGACCAAATTGTAAAACAAATGGATATGCCAAGTCATGATGACCAAGCTAATCTAGGTAATGAGCAAGCTAAATTTATCACAGTAAAAACTGATGTGCTTGAATTACGCATCAATACCCGTGGCGGCGATATTGATCAGGCTGAGCTGTTGCTTTACCCTAAGGAATTACATTCATCTGATCCGTTTCGTTTATTGGAAACCAGTAAAGATTTTATTTATCAATCACATAGCGGATTTATCGGTCAGGATGGTCCCGATAACCCTGGCTACAATAATGGATTGAGTCCTTTATATCTCTCAAATGCAACCAGTTATGTGTTGCAAGATGGCCAAGATGAACTGCGTGTTCCTCTTACCTTTACTGGTAAAGATGGAGTGGTGTATCAGAAAGTCTATCTATTAAAACGTGGTAAATATAATATTTCTGTTGAGTATAATATTGACAATAATAGTGCCAAACCATTGACGCTAGCTTTTTTTGGTCAGTTAAAACAGACTACAGAACTACCAAAAGAACGTGATACAGGAAGTAATAATTTTGCTTTACATACTTATCGTGGCGCAGCATATTCTTCCAATGAAACAAATTATAAAAAATGTAGTTTCAGTGATATTACTGATAATAGTTTAAACGTTAATACTAAAGGTGGTTGGGTTGCAATGTTGCAGCAATATTTTGCTACAGCATGGATCCCTGGCTATCAGAACCAAAACGTTTTTTATACAATCGATTTAGATAATGCCATTGCTATTATTGGCTATAAAAGTTCGCCGATAACAGTTGCGGCTAATAGTAAAGGAAATTACACCTCAACCTTGTGGGTAGGTCCTGAATTACAATCGGAAATGGCAGCAGTTGCACCACATTTAGATTTAACTGTCGACTATGGTTGGTTGTGGTTTATTTCTCAACCGTTATTTAAATTATTGAAATTTATTCATGGTTTTATCGGTAACTGGGGCTTTTCCATCATTGTTATTACTTTTATTGTGCGCGGGATTATGTATCCATTAACTAAAGCACAATATACTTCAATGGCAAAAATGCGTCTATTGCAGCCCAAACTTGCGGCGATGAAAGAACGGATTGGTGATGATAAGCAACGTATGAGCCAAGAAATAATGGCTCTCTATAAAGCAGAAAAAGTCAATCCGTTAGGTGGTTGTCTGCCTTTATTGATTCAGATGCCTATTTTCCTAGCTTTATATTATATGTTGATGGGTTCTGTCGAGCTGCGCCATGCTCCCTTTATTGGTTGGATCCAAGATCTATCAGCTCAGGATCCATACTATATTCTACCGTTGTTAATGGGTTTGACGATGTATATTATTCAGAAAATGTCGCCAACGACAGTAACTGATCCTATGCAACAGAAGATTATGACCTATATGCCGGTTATTTTTACGGTATTTTTTTTGTGGTTTCCTTCTGGTTTGGTTTTATACTATATCGTTAGTAACCTGGTGACGATTATCCAGCAACAAATTATTTATCGTGGATTAGAAAAGCGTGGCCTACATAGTCGCGATAAAAAATAAGTTTTGGCATTTTGTTATTTGCAATTAAAGAAATAACAAAATAGAAAATGTATTAAGGCGGTCATTAGACCGCCTTAATCATATTTATGGTAAGAATTGAGAGTAAAATGAGTATATATACCAATGATACAATTATTGCGCAGGCAACCCCTCCTGGACGTGGTGGTGTTGGTATTTTGCGAATATCAGGGCCAAAAGTTGTTGAAATTGCCCGCATTGTTTTAGGTAAAATACCTCGACCTCGCTATGCGGATTACCTGCCTTTCTATGATAACAATGGCAAAGTGTTAGATCAAGGAATTGCACTCTATTTTCCTGCCCCCAACTCATTTACTGGTGAAGATGTTCTTGAATTGCAAGGACATGGTGGGCCTATCATTATTGATTTATTACTTAAGCGGGTTTTAGCTATTAATGAGATCCGGATTGCTAATCCAGGTGAATTTTCTGAGCGCGCCTTTCTTAATGACAAAATGGATTTAGCTCAGGCGGAAGCTATTGCTGATCTAATCGATGCTAGTACTGAGCAGGCTGCTCGTTCAGCGGTAAATTCGTTACAGGGTGTTTTCTCACAGCAGATTTATGAAATGGTGGAAGCGCTTACTAACTTGCGTATTTACGTTGAAGCTGCAATTGATTTTCCAGATGAAGAAATTGATTTTTTATCTGATGGTAAGATAGAAACAAAATTGAATCAGGTAATAGCCCATTTGGATAGTGTGCGTTTACAAGCTTATCAAGGTAGCTTATTACGAGAAGGCATGAAGGTTGTGATTGCAGGACGACCGAATGCAGGTAAATCTAGCTTATTAAACGCTCTATCTGGCCGTGAAACGGCGATTGTAACGGATATTGCTGGCACAACCAGAGATGTATTACGTGAACATATTCATATTGATGGTATGCCTCTGCATATTATTGACACGGCAGGCTTACGTGAAGCGACAGATGTAGTTGAGAGAATAGGTATTGAGCGAGCCTGGCAAGAAATAGAGCAAGCGGATCATATATTATTTATGGTGGATAGCACCACTACAGAAGCAACTGAACCTGAGCAGATTTGGCCGGAATTTATGGCGCGATTGCCGAAATCTTTACCTATTACGGTGATTAGAAATAAAGTCGATATTACTAATGAACCAGTTGCAATAACAAAAGTTAGTAATTACTTACTTATTAGCCTATCAGCCTATCGCAAAGAAGGTATTGATTTATTGCGTCAACATTTGAAAGAAAGTATTGGATTTAATCATCATATAGAAGGCGGATTCTTAGCCAGACGCCGTCATATTCAAGCACTTAATATTGCTGCAGAGCATTTACAGCAAGGTTATCAACAGTTAGTGGTTGCTCACTCTGGTGAGTTATTAGCAGAAGAACTTCGTTTGGCTCAACAGGCATTAAGTGAAATTACAGGGGAATTTAGCTCCGATGACTTATTAGGTCGTATTTTTTCCAGCTTCTGTATTGGAAAATAGCATGTAAACAAAAACAATCACTCCACATCAGCAGGCAGATCTATTTCAGGCAATGACTTGTTAAATTTTAAGCTACATTGATATCCTCTCGGCCTAAAGGTCGAGAGTTGTTACTGTCTCTGGATCACAAATTGTTCTTTAATTGGCTCTATTTTCGATTAAAATGTTTTACTTTAAGTCGTTTAATATTTCAACGGCTTTAAATATTATTAAATAACGCAAATTAACTGACCATTTTTTACTGTAATTTATCGGAATATGTTTATCTAACCTTGGCGTAAAGGAGATAATTTTCCCTATTGTTATATAGCACTGGGGTGAATGATTTAACTCTATTCATTAGCTTTTGGTATTTTTACTCATTCTATCAATATAAGCCATGCCAAAGGCAGATAAAACAAAAGCCAAATGGATAATTACACTCCACATTATTTTATTATCGGCTACTTTTTCAGCTTCCATAAACAGTCGTAAAAAATGAACCGAAGAAATAGCAACAATTGATGAGGCAACTTTATTTTTAATGGAATTGACATCCATTTTGCCCATCCAGCTTAATTTTTGATGTTTATCATCAACGGTCATTTTTAAAATAAAGTTTTCGTAACCTGAAAACATCACCATAACTAAAAGCCCACCAACCAGTGCAATATCAACCAGTGATAAAACCGTTAATATTAATCCTGATTCAGTGATAGTAAAAGTTCAGGAATGATATGAATTATCTGCTGATGGTAAATACGATTACCATATTCTCAATAATGGCAAACAATACCACGGAAAATATCGTTATCGCCTGGTGGAGCCAAATACTGGTGTAATTGACGCCCAAGAAGAGTTTGAAGGTCAAGCTACCCACTATACCATCACCTTACTATGTGAAAATGAACATAGTGGCGTCTACTTTTATCAACAAAGTAAAGGTATTGGAGGGCAGAGAGTTAATATTGGCCGCTATTATATTGATAAATAGTGTTATTGAGAGCACTTTTCGCTGAGCCTAAGTTAAAGTATGTTACTTATAACAAAGGCTAGTGAAAACTACAAACTCAACGCTGGTTGAAGTTTAGGTTATTGCTTAAATGTTAACGATTAACTTGCTAATAAGTAAATGCAGCCGTTAATCGTTGATTTTATTTTACTAATTCTCCTGATTTTTCTCGGTTTTTCTCAATAATAACTATCATTTTATTGCTCTTATAGGGGCATATGGTGACATATTGGCGGACGAAGGATCTGTTTCTTCCATCAGCTTGGACAATGCTTTATTAAGCGTTAAATTGGCCAGAATAGCGATCACTGTGCCTATGGTGATGCTGCTATGGAGGAACATTTGCATCATGCTAGGAAAACCTTCAAATAACTGTGGCACCATGATAGGCATCAGGCCAAGAGCTAATGTTAGTGCTACTACCATTTCGTTATTATTATGCCTATAGGTAATACTGCTGAGCGTGCGAATTCCTGATACGGCGACCATACCAAACATTATGACGCCGGCTCCTCCTAATATCGGTTTAGGAATTGCTACAACCAGTGCGGCCATTTTGGCAAACATCCCCATTAGAATGAGAAGCACTCCCGAAACGGGGACAACGAAGCGGTTACGCACACCGGTAAGACCAATCAGACCAACATTTTGAGCAAACGCAGCATAGGGAAAAAGATTAAACAGCCCTCCTACCATAGTTGCAATACCACAGGCGTTGAGACCGTTACGTAAAGTGGTAGCATCGGCCTTTTTGTCAACCATATCGCCAATAATCATCATTGATGACATGGTTTCTATCATCACGACCACAATAACCATAGATAGCAGTGCGACCGGGACAATGTGAAATTCGGGCTTAGCTAGCCACATAATTTGGGGAAAATTAACCCAGGGTGTTGAATTGACGAAATGAAAATCAAGCGGCAGAAAGCAACTCTAGATAACCGTATCACCTATTAAAGCAAGAAGCACAGCAATATTTTTGATCATTCCTGTCATAAAGTGATAGATATGAAGAATAATAATAAGTGTCAGAGCTGCCATGACAAGCGGTAGAATGCTCCCGCTATTGCCACTAATAATCCAATTGCCTGCAACGGGCATTAACGAAAGCCCAATCAATGTCACAATCGCACCCATGACAACTTTAGGGAAAAACGCACAAGATGGCATATCCAGGGTGCGATATCAGCGTGAATAATCCGGCGATAATTACGGCGCCGGAAATGCCGCTAATACCATACTGTTTACCGATTAGCATCATTGGAACCAGTGCGGCAAATGTGCAGCCTTGCACTAATGGTAAGCGACAGCCAATCTATGCCCCAAAACCGAAGGATTGGGCAATAGTTGCTATTCCGCAGATAAACAGATCAGTACTAATTAATAGAATAATTTGCTCTACGGGTAAGCCGACAGCATTACCGATAACTAATGGAACGGCGATTGCGCCTGCATACATCACTAAAACATGTTGTAGTCCGTAAAGTATCATTTGCCCAATGGGAAGTATTTCGTTAACTGGGGCTGATTGGTGTTTGGAAAGAACAGTTAATGTACGTGTTAGAACAGTATTTGGCATACAAACTGGTCTAAATTGCTCCAATCAGCATTTCAGCAAATATCAATATCCATCCATGCCAATATAAATAAAGAAGTAAAAATGTAGGTGCCATTCGTGAATCAAGTCACGTTTTGTTGTCGGCCGGGCCGGTAAATAGGAAGGTATCATTAAAAACGGATCAAATATGCTTATTTTATACTTGAGGCTAATTCTCATCTTGAGAATAAACGAAAAGCTGCTGATTACGGCTATTAGTTTTCAACTCTGCATTAAAATCACAATCGATATTACTTGCTATAGTGGCAAAGTTTACTTTTATCCGGCTTTTATTAGTCGAAAAGAGATATTTCCTGGTTTCACTGTGATACGTCATTCTCAAAGTGAGAATAATTTATGACAAGAAGATGGATAGTGCTAAACATGATAAAGGCAAATTTTTGAAGTGAATCGCAAAATTTTATGTTAGGCCTAAATTATTAAAGAGATTTGCCCAATTATTGCTTCCTGATTGGAACAGTATACCTGAACTTACTAGCTAGGAGAGCGAATGAATAAATTAATTATTGCTGATCCAAGTGAATGCATCGGTTGTCATGTTTGTGAAATTGCCTGTGTGGTTGCTCATAATCATCAACGTTGGCCACAGAGCACTCGTGAGTTTGTTCCGCGTATAAGGGCGAAAAACAGTATTGCAGTAACCTGCCGTCATTGCAATAACGCTCCTTGTATTACCAGTTGCCCGGTGGATGCATTGCGTTTTGTTAGCGCAACCGTTCAGCTTGATCAAACTCGCTGTATTGGTTGTAAAAGTTGTATTGTGGCCTGCCCGTTTGGCGCCATTGATATGGTGCCGGCAGTAGATTCAAATATCGCCCTGGCACAAAAATGTGATATGTGTCAGACAATTAATGCTGACCAACCAGCTTGTGTGACACATTGTCCCACGCAAGCGTTACGGATTGTTGATGAACAATCGTTGTTAACTTTGCGTCAAGAGAGACAACAAAGAACAGTAAATAGAAATTTTCGCCAGCTTGAAAAACAGCCACGACGTAAACAGATACTGAATAAGCCGCTGCGAAAAGGAGCGCAGAAAGTTTCTGCCCAGCAACGTATTCAACACTTTGCCGAAATTTATATTGGGCTTAATCAACAACAAGCTAGATATGAAAACAGCCGTTGCCTCTATTGTGCGCAAAAAGCATCCTGCAATTTAACATGCCCTTTGCATAACCATATACCGGATTTCATTCAGTTAGCCAGTGAAGGAAACATTATTGCAGCTGCTGAATTATGTCACCAGTCCAGTTCATTACCAGAAATATGTAGTCGCGTCTGTCCACAGGAGCGGTTATGTGAAGGTGCATGTACAATGAAACAACATGGGGGATCGGTCGCTATTGGAAATTTGGAGCGCTACATCACTGACACTGCACTGGCACAAGGCTGGCAACCAAATTTATCACAAGTAAGCCAGCGTTCAGAACGAGTGGCGATAATCGGTTCTGGACTAGCCGGGCTTGGTTGTGCTGATATACTTGCAAGATCGGGGGTTAAGGCTGATGTCTATGAGCGTCATCCCGAGATCGGTGGATTACTTACTTTTGGTATACCTCCTTTCAAACTTGATAAGCAGTTGTTAAGTTCTAGACGCGAGATTTTCAGTGCGATGGGTATTCAGTTTCATCTCAATTGCGAAATTGGTCAGGATATTGCTTTCTCTACGTTGGCTAATAATTATGACGCTATTTTCCTCGGCATTGGAACCTATGGTTTGATGAATATTGGATTGGAAAATGAGCATGCATCAGGCGTAATTCCGGCGCTAGATTTTTTGACTGCCAGCACGAGACGGGTAATGGGATTAGAAGATGATCCTCGCTATCCTTGGTGTGACTTAACAGGCAAAAATATCGTGGTATTAGGCGCTGGTGACACTGCAATGGATTGTCTGCGTACAGCAGTGCGTCTTAGCGCAGCCAGTGTAACTTGTGCTTATCGACGCGACGAAGCAAGTATGCCCGGTTCGAAAAAAGAAGTGATTAATGCACGAGAAGAAGGCGTTGAGTTTTTATTTAACGTTTCACCTTAGCAGATTATATTAAATGGATGAAGCTTTTCCTACTACTTGGAGTGAATTATTTCACGAGCTTAAAGAACATGACGAATTAACGAAAATTGAATCTTCTACGACGAGAGTAATTGAAATAGATTATTGGAATGGAAGTTCTACCTTAATACCGTATATCAGTGAAAAAATCCCTCTTTTAAATAAAGATAAAGAGTGTATTGGAATTTTATGGAATGCAAAAAAATACTTAATATAAATCCATTGATCTATCATGAAAAAAGCTGTCAATGTATTAAAAACTTATCAAGAAAGTAGTTTTTTTCCAAAAGAGAACTTGAAATAATATTTTTACTGCAACAAAGATTCGGTAGTAAAGAAATAGCAAAATATTTAAATCTCTCCCCTATAACAGTAAATCATAAATTACAGGTTATTTATCAAAAAATGGGTGTTAATTCGGCCAGACAACTTATTGAATACTGTAAAACATATTCCCTTGATAACTTTATACCTGAACGGTTTTTAACTCCAGGTGTTCTCTTTATAACAAAGTGAATTAATTATATGAATTTAATAGATAACTCTCCAACAAATCGTGTCCCCACTAATATACGTTTATCCTTTTGAGTGTTGTATTAGTTCATGCTGGTATGCTAACTGCCTTTATGCTAGGTGCATGCAGTATTAGGTAATTCAATGACTTTAGGTATTTTTATTAGTAGTATCATTTTTGGCATTATTACTTTTGGTTTAGTCTTTGCGGGAATGAAAGAAGGGTTGTCCAGTAGTCTTTTAGCTAGATGGTGTGGCTTTGGGCGCATTGGATCAATTTTGGTCAGTCTTACAATAGCCATTAGCTTGATTTGGGGTACAAAATGCAGTTTTTGCTAAAGGGCTTAATTATGCATTAGGTTATAAATTGGGTTTTGAATGGTCAGCAACGTTATCTGGTTTATTTTTGACGATCCTGGTTGCTTTTGGTTTTAAAGCGCTACGATTTAGGGCCTGGATTGCGGTCCCTTTTTTTGTCATCGTGATTCTATTTATTTCGGTAGGAATTCTTGAACATCATAATAGCATGGATTTGATTCAGTCAGTTCCTGGTGGTGAAACAATAATGCTGTCTTCTGCAATCACATTAATCATGGGAGGATGTATCATTGCCACGCTTATTACGCCAGATATGAGTCGATATTCAAAAAATAGCCGTCAGGTATTTTGGATGGTTATGGTATCAATTATTCTTGGCAAATTTGTCATTAATGGGCTGGCTATATTATTAGCCAGGGCATTAAATACGGTAGATGTCGTAACCATTATGACGCAAGCGGTTGGTGGTATTGGCTTGTTGGTGGTTATCTTCTCTACTTTACGTGTTAATGATATTAATCTTTATTCATCGTCATTAAGTATTGCCAATTCAATTTTAGTATTGACCGGCAAAAAAGTTAATTACACTATTATCACTTTAGCCATAGGTATCATTGGTACAACTCTTTCTGTTTTGGGTATTTTAGATAGATTTGTTGGTTTTTTAACCATCCTTGGTGTCGTCTTTCCGCCGATAGTTGGTGTTATGTTAACGGATTATTTTATTATAAAGACCCATCGAAATATTTTTCAGGAAACGCAACAACTAGAAAAAATTCCAGCCAATAAAGACACACCTTTAATTGGTTGGAATGCTGTTTGCGCCTGTATAATAGCCAGTATTATTGGCATAACCGTAGAAGTAGGCATACCAACGATTAATTCTCTACTGGCTGTTTGTATTATTTATCGTTTATTAAGTAATAATTAAGAGATAACTAACGGTGTAACAACGAAAAAATTATATTAATGGCGACCACTCTTGATGAGCTGGTCGATCCAGAAAGTAGTTTAAGTTGTTACTACTGCTAACTAATTTAGTATTCATCACTGCTTTTCAGCGACTTTGATAAATAATAGCGGGTATAGCAGTGAGCAAATTTTTCTAAATGGCCATATTCCTTATAGCCTAATTTTTGATAAAAATTAATGGCTTGAAATTCAAAAGTATCAACATAGGCCATATGACATTTTTTTTTATGGCTTCATCTTCTGCTTTTTTCATTAAATCTTTTCCAAAACCTTTTTTCCGATAGTTTTCTGCTATCCATAGATATTGGATATCTAAACCACCCCACCATGTTCTGGCAATCAAACTCCCAACAATATTATTATTATCCATTAAAATCACTCTTAGCGGATGCATATCTACCTTGGTAAAATTGGAATTATGTTTCCACAAACTAACTATCGATGATGGTATTTTCTTTATCGTTAAGTATAAGTTTCATATTCGTATGATCCTTGTTGTTTACTACCAAAAATGTATTTTTTAATTTAATTTTTGTGTCTACCAATTATCTATTTATGTTATAAAGTTTTTTTGTCATATTTTTAAAATTCATGTTGATTTTTATCTTTTTGTTATCGTGGTAATTTGCTGTCACTAAAATAACTGCTTCATCCTATTAACAGAAAATCATCTGATAATCAAGGTTAATTATTGACCTTTTTTATAACTTATAATTTGTTTACTGTAATTGACAAAAGAAGATATAACTAATTTGCTTTTACTAAAAGTTTAGCAATTTTTTATCTGAAAAATTTATAGTTAGTTTAAAGGCTTTTGCCAACACTAGGGTATATTTTTAATTAAATAAATAATGGAGGAAGTAGAAATATGGATATTAATTCTAATAATGTAAATTTAAGTTGCAAAAATTAAAACCAAGATAATTGTTTTTGACGATGAAAAAATATTAATAATAAAATCAAGGAATGTATAGATAACATAAAAGGGATTAATTTATCGATTTTATATCGATACAAGTAATGAAATGCGAATGGGGAAAAGCGGTAAGAATAATCATTGTTATATGATAGTTAAAAGTATGTAATATCTATAAATTAAATAGTTAAAAAAATAAATTTAGTTTTAATTTCAGTAAGTTAATTGACATCAAAACGCACTTTTTTTCTTGTGGTGCATTTTATTTTTTTATCTATTAATGATAGAGCATACGCTTAATGACGCAGAGCGTGGACATCGTGATCGAATATTAGCTGATTTACTCTGTGAACTAACGGGTGCTGAAGATGTTTGTATTGTCAATAATAATGCTGCTGCAGTGTTATTAATGTTAGCAACTATCGCGGCGAGACGGCAGGTTATTGTATCGCGAGGAGAATTGGTCGAAATTGGCGGCGCATTTCGCCAGCCAGAGGTAATGAAATAGGCTGCCTGTCAGCTGGTAGAGGTAGGAACAACCAATCGAACTTATCTCCAAGATTATCAGCGTGCAATAAATGAAGAGACTGGCTCGCCAATGACGACAATTAGCTACTCCTGTTATTGGTAGGATTTCAGCTGGACGCTTATGGCTAGACTTACGCTGTCTAGATGATGAGGCTAAGTTATTACAGGTTTTATTAAAACAATGATTTTTGCCATCACCCGTCATGTTGACCATGGAAAAACTGCCGTGATTCAGGCAGTGACAGGGATCAATACGCTGCATTTACCGGAAGAAAAAAACGCGGCATGACAATTGATCTTGGCTTTGCATATTGGCCACAAGCAGATGGTCGCTCGATTGGTTTTATTGATGTTCCCGGTCATGAAAAATTTCTCGCTAGTATGTTAGCTGGTATTGGCGGCATATCCCATATATTGCTAATTGTTGCTTGTGATGATGGCATTATGACTCAAACCAAAGAGCACATGGCTATTTTGCGTCTCATCGGCTGCCCGCAAATAACGACCATCTTGACTAAAGCTGATCGCGTTTCAGTTGAGCGGATCCAAACGGTACAAACCGAAATTTCACAATTGTTGGCAGAGCATGGCTGGCCTCAGTCACTCTGTTTTGTCACTTCTACCTTAACTGGAGAAGGCATTCCTTTATTAAGATTACATTTGCAAATGTTACATGGTCAAGCTGGCCAGCATGCCAAACTTGGTCATCTATTTCGTTTGGCGATCGATCGGGTGTTTAATGTTAAAGGCACAGGTTTAGTTGTCACTGGAACGGCTTTGTCCGGCCAGGTCTCTATTGGTGATACCCCTATGGTTAACCGGAAAAAGTAAGCAAGTCAAAATTCGGCGATTGCATGCGCAAAACCAGCTGGTTTCACAGGCACAAGCCGGTGATCGGATCGCTTTAAATCTGACGGGTGATATTAGCAAAAAACAGATTTCTCGTGGTGATTGGTTGTTAAGTGAACAAACGGCGTTTGTGGTTAATAAAGTTCTGGTTGAAGTTGAAACGAATGAATGTTTAAAAAATTGGCAGCCGTTACATCTCTATCATGCCGCTAGTCATGTGACCGGACGTATCGCTTTATTAAACCAGCCACCCGATAAAACCATTACTGGCTGAGTTGTCGTTGGATACTCCTTTATGGTTGGTAGTAAAGTTACGTTATTTAAACCTGGCGATTGGGTTTATTATGCCGGCTCTATCGATCGGCCAGGACGCTATGCCGAATATGGACTGGTGGATGAGCGGATTGCCGGGCATAAACCAACAGCGTTAACTGCCGTTCGGCAGCAGCTTGCTGCATTAGGCATTCAGTATGTCGACTATGTGGCTTCATTAACCCACAGTGATGACTATTCTCAGCAGGTATTAGATATTCTTATTCCACAAGGAAAACTGGCATTAATCGACAATCCTAAAACCTTTGATATTATGCCAATGAAACGTAAAGCTTTTTCATTGCATTGGGAGTTTATGTTTACGCGTACTGTTTTTTAGACTGAAGATATGATCAAACAACATCAATTATTGCAACGGGTGGCAGGATTGATTGATCAGGGGATATTAAAAACCACCATCAGTGAAGAAGTTGGTAAAATCAGTGCTGAAAATTTGCGATTTGCCCATCAAATGATAGAAAGTGGCAAAGTAAAGGGCAAGCTAGTATTGGCTGGTTTTTAATTTAATGATTAGGGTTTTGATCTAATTTTCGAGGTGCTTAATTTGCACTTCTTTTTATTATTGACTAATTGTATATGTTGGCGAAGGAAATAAGTGTCGGATGCGATTTTGTATTACACAAAAGATAAATATTTTTCATTTCTCTATAGAACCTAAAAATAGCTATGAAATATTTAATAACAGGATGTGCCGGTTTTATTGGATTTACGTTATGTCAGCGTTTATTACAACATGGTCATGATGTTGTTGGGTTGGATAATCTTAATCATTACTATGATCCTGGTTTAAAAAAAGCCCGCCTTGAGCGCTTAACAATTTATTCGCAATTTCAGTTTTTGCGGCAGGATATTATTGAGCGGGAAAAGGTAATTGAAGTGATTACCTTAGGTAAATTTGATAGAGTGATCCATCTGGCTGCGCAAGCGGGTGTCCGCTACTCTTTAAAGGATCCTTTCGCTTATGCAGATAGTAATTTAACCGGTTTTCTGTCGATATTGGAAGGTTGTTATTATGGTCAAATCCCTCATTTGATTTATGCTTCTTCCAGCTCGGTATATGGTACCAATAATCAATTTCTTTGTTCTACCAATATGTCCGTTGATCATCCCATCTCCCTCTATGCTGCCACCAAAAGAGCTAATGAATTAATGGCGCATGCTTACTCTAATCTGTATAATTTGCCGACTACTGGGTTACGTTTTTTACTGTTTATGGTCCTTGGGGCCCGCCAGATATGGCATTATTTAAATTTACTAAAGCTATTTTGGAGATGAAACCGATAGATGTATATAATAATGGTGATCTGAGCCGCGACTTTACTTTTGTTGAAGATATTGTTGAAGGAATATTATCGATTGCTGATATTATTCCGCCAAAAAAGAGGGATAAATCTTTAACGGCTAGCAGTGATGCGCCTTATCGTATTTATAATTATTGGTAATGGGCAGCCAATAAAATTATTGGATTTTATTTCTGCTCTCGAGCAGGCATTAGGACAAAAAGCCATTAAAAATTTGCAGCCGATGCAAGCCGGTGATGTCCATACCACCTGGGCTGATACCAAAGATTTGTTTTCGTTAACCGGTTATCGGCCACAGATTTCGATTAAAGAAGGGGTAAAGGCGTTTGTTGACTGGTATCGGACTTATTATCACGTATAGCCTGGATCCTAAAGATTTGAGAGGTTAGTTTTGAAAATTGCTATTGCAGGAACAGGTTATGTTGGACTGTCGAATGCGATGTTGTTAGCGCAACATCATGAGGTAGTTGCGTTAGATATTATTGCTGAAAAAGTAACAATGCTGAATAACCAGCAATCCCCGATAGTGGATAAAGAAATTGAAGCGTTCCTGACAGAAAAAAAATTGAATTTTAGGGCAACGACGGATAAACAACAGGCTTACCAGGGGGCAGATTATGTGATTGTTGCTACCCCGACTGATTATGATACCAAAACTAATTATTTTAATACTTCTTCTGTAGAAGCGGTGATTGATGATGTAAACCAGATTAATCCAGCCGCTACTATTGTTATTAAGTCAACCATCCCAGTGGGGTTTGTTGCCCGCTTGCAACAAGAGAAAGGGTATAAAAATATCATTTTTTCACCGGAGTTTTTATGTGAAGGCAGAGCTCTGTATGACAATCTTTATCCTTCTCGTATTGTGGTGGGTGAACGTTCCGAACGTGCCAAGATTTTTGCCGATTTATTATTCAGAAGGTGCACTGAAAAAAGATGTCGCGGTGCTATTTACTGATGCCACCGAAGCGGAAGCGATAAAATTATTTGCCAATACTTATCTGGCGATGCGAGTGGCCTATTTTAATGAGTTAGATACTTACGCACATAGCCGCGGATTGGATAGTCGTCAGATTATTGAGGGTGTTTCACTTGATCCGCGTATTGGCAGCCACTATAACAACCCTTCTTTTGGTTATGGTGGTTATTGCTTACCAAAAGATACCAAGCAGCTACTGGCTAATTATGATGATGTACCAAACAATTTGATTAATGCGATCGTAGAATCGAATCGAACGCGTAAAGATTACATTGCCGAAAGGATTATTAGTCAAAATCCGCAAAAAGTAGGCGTTTACCGGTTAGTGATGAAAGCTGGCTCGGATAATTTCCGCGCATCGGCAGTACAAGGTGTGATGAAACGGATCAAAGCAAAGGGAATCGAAGTAGTGGTTTATGAGCCGGTTTTAAAACAAAGCGAGTTTTTTCACTCCAAAGTAATTACCGATTTGGCCGATTTCAAAGCCCAGTGCGATATTATTTTGGCCAATCGATTGGTGCCGGAACTGGAAGATGTAAAACAGAAAGTTTATACCCGCGATCTATTTGGTAACGATTGATAATTAGCCATATTCTGGCGTCAATCTTAAGCTGCGATTGGCGCCAGAATATGGCCGATTGCCTGTTTTTATCACAGACGAGTTGCCATAGCTGCGAGTGGTGGCAGCTTTTTATAGTCTCCCTGATAATCAAAAAGCGACATTTACCGTTAGTGTATCGCTATAGTTACCGGATTGATTCGGGGTAGCTTGGCCAGTTAGCACTTTCGCTACATAATTGTAGGTACGGGTCAACTGATCGCCACTAATGGTGGTGGAGTTGGCACTAGACCACAATTCGCTACCACTCGATCCCCAGCGAGTATTGGTAGTATCTTGGTAAATATCATAGTTGATCAAGCCACTGCCGTGTTTCATTGCTAACAGCATTGTTACCATTGTTGATCCCCACATTGTACAGACTGCCTTTAGTGCAAGTAATAGAAATGGTTTGCGACACATTCGGAAAGCTACTAACTAACGGTGCGCTGCCAAAACTGATGTTAGGCGCGGTGATCGTTGAACAATCATTGGTTACAATCAGTGACACCACTGGCGAAAGGTTGGTACTGCCAACTTGCGGATTTAAACAGACACTGCCGATGCCAAGTAGCCCAAAAATATTCCAGTTAATGGTTAGATTTAACGTTACGTTATAGGTTGCGGCCGATAAATTTTGTCCAGTGACGGTTTTAAAATAGATCGGAATAGTAAATACGTTGCCGCCTAATAAGTTAAGTAATTCGGTTGATGAGTAATTGATAGTACTACCAATCGGCGTCGTTGTAGCGCAGTTGGAAGCTTTACACATATTAATGGGTTCAAGATCGGTATTGGCGGTATTTTTCATTTCCGCTTGGGTCCCGCTACTACTTGATGCACTATTCAATTTGGCAGAGATAGTATCGGTAGTTAACAAAGAAGCTAGTACTGCTCCACAGGTGACGACTAGGTTAGCCGAGGTTGATTGGACAGTGCTATTGATGACAAAAGAGCTTTGTGTGCCAAATGAAGCATTCTGCATGGTTGCGCTACAAGCGGCCCAGACAGGGCTGTTAATCAGACCGGTAAATAACAACAGAATGGCAGAAAATAGACGTTTATTCATGTTAACTCCTGGGGGTTGCCATCTAAAGTACAGGTAAGCGGGCCGTAGGTTTTTAGTTGTTGGCTAGTGTTTGCCGGCAGTTGTAAACTAACCTGGCAGTGTTTACCTTCCGGTGTGCGGACAGTTAGCAAATTGTTTGGCTCTAATTCTTCCAGGTAAACCAGTCCCTCCCAACCAACATAAGTGTCTGGTTTGCCCGCCCGTGAAACCACGCTAGCTAATGGTAGTGCTTTGCCCCGTTGATCGGTCAGGATGACACACTAGCAGCATGGCGTACTTTGATGGGGAAATGGAGCAGATAGCCCCTGCCGCGTTTAACAGAAATACGTTGTTTGGTGGTATCTGCATAGATATCGGGTGGTAAATTTAGGGTATTGATACGATAACTCGCTGGGTAGTAGACTGGTACACTAGGGATCAACAAATAACCAGATTTGCCGGTGTTACCATAGGGCTGATGTTCATAATCAACGGTAATATTCGGGTATCCATCGGTACTCACTAATACAAAACCATCGTTGATTTTATTAGCCGCTTGGATGGTGCCATCCATCAAAAGCAATGAGCCGGAAACATTCCCCCACTGGGTATAGTTGCCAGACGAACCATAAATTCCGCCCTGTATTTGGACATGGGCATTGCGCCAGCCTAGTGAGGCTTGTTGATAATCATCTTGCGAGTCTTGATGCGCGTAGGCCATGGTCCAAATCCGCCGTCGCTTGGCATGGCGTGGTTATAGGTAACGCGCTGAATATTTTGCCCGGCGGTATTGCGTTGCGCGTCTAGCGTCACCGAATCTAAAAAGTTAAATAGAATTTGTAGCACTAAGGCGAATGACCAGTTATTTTGTGAATAATCGCGGCTAGCAGAAGAATAAAGACTGCTATTGCCCCATAAACCCTTACTCCATGATAAGTTGAGCAAGCGATTTTTATCGCCGTTGAATCTATAAATGTCCAGGTAAGCCAAACCAATACTGCCAAATTCATTTAATGATAATGAGGTAGAATATTGCGAACTCCGTCGACTTAAACTGTAGATAGGTTGGGTATCGTTAGGATTGTTGGGTTGATCATATAGTGCCAAATTACCAAACTTGCTGTTGCGGATGGTATGTTGAGTAGCCAAAGTAAAACGAGAGGGAGTATATTGGTAACCCCAATTAAACTGATTGCCGTGATTGCCTCGCATTTGACTGAGCGTATAAGCACCATTAAGCACACCCAAATTGCCCAGTTTAATCAAAGAGCCAAAACCACCGAGTGTCAATGAGGACACTGCTTCCGCATGGGACTCTAGTCTTAGCCAATCAGTAGCACCATAGCGGTAAGAACCACTGGCGGCTACCGGCCCGTAGGAAAAGTTTTTGATACGATAGTCACGACGTAGTGCGCCGGCTGAAAATGCACCATCAGAAAGACCCGGTTTCAGCAAGGTACTGGCAACATAAAACGGTAAGGTGGTGGAAACCTGTCGGCCAAGGGCATCAGTGGTGACCAATACCGCTTCACCAGAGCCAATAATATAGGGGATATCGGTGATAGTAAAAGGACTAGGTTGTAGCTGGTTATTACTGGATCGATAACCATTGATAAATAGGTCAACTGGGGTAGGGACGGCAGTTTTACCAGCAAAGGTCGGTAATGGGTAGGTAATAATATCGGGTCGGATAGAGAAATCACGGGACAGTGACAGCCCACCCATTCTGACACTACTATTCCAGCTTAATGCGTTGCTAATCAAGTCGCCGACCGTCCAGCTTATAGCATGGTTTTCGTTTTCATTGGTGTAAGTGGTATCATAACGAGTAAATTCCTGATTATCGTTATGCTGATCACTACCACCAATTTGCTGTTTAAATCTCCCGGTGCTGGATAGGCTGCAAGCCATACTAAACATGCGTAGTTCATTCCAGACAGAAAATTGTGAATGATTATGCTGAGTCCGGTTGGCGTAGATATCATAATTAAATAGCGCTCCCTGGCTACTAAGTCCCTGATAGCGGTGAGGCTTATTGCCAATCGTTAGGTTTTGCTGTGGCAACCAGCTGTCGGGAACTTGTAATAGTAGCCGTTGTTGGCTGCCGTCATAGCTGACTTGCACATCGGGCATGGTACTGACGTCAATTTGCGGTTGCGTTTGTTTCGCTGCGGGCAAACCGGCTTTTTGTAAATCAGCGGCAGATAACCAAAAATGGCCTTTACGTTCATTGACGATCGCGATAATCCCGGTCGCATACTGGTTAACCACTAACTCCAACCTATATTGCAAATTTTGTTGATTGATTTTGCCAGTTGGTGGTGGCGGCAGTTCAGACCAGCTGTTATTCGCCGCTGTCGATAATAGCGGTATGGGTAAGGTAATCAGTAAGGTAATTAAGTTGGCTAATTTACCTGTTAAATGGGCAGTTTTCACTTTACTGGTACAGCCCAGTGCTAGATGCTTGCCATAGTTGTTTATCGGTATTAATTTGTGCTGTTAGCCGTTGTGGCTGTTTAATGGTGGCGGGTAATGGCCAGATATAACTCGAGCCAATACATAACCAAACAAGCTATTCGCCAGCACAATGCGTTTTTTGCCTTGTTGCACCACCATCTGACTTAAACGGGCATGGATCGGGCTTCGATTGGTAATTTTGATGGCTGGCTTGCCATTTAATCGGGTTAATTGCCAACTGAGGTATTTTTGATCCAGTTGAATTGGGTCGCATGAACCACGCAGATAGTTAATACCTTCACCATAAACAAACAGCGGAATGGAATAGCGCATCTGCATATTAATGCCAATCTTCGGCGCTGCTAATTGTTCTGGTGTCAATATTTCATCGGCTAATAAGCGGTAGGCAATCTCTTTGCCAGCCGGGACGGTAGCTTGTTTTATTAAGCGGATCAGCTGCTTTTGACCCGCTTCAATCCGCATAAAAGGTGGACTGGCGATGACATTTTGTTGATTACTATAGCGATCTTGACCATCAATTTGTTGCCAGCCTATTACTCTGATTTGCATGGTGGTGGGCTCAGTACCCTTATTTTCGATCCAGAATTCAGTGGCATTATCGTTAGCGGTTAATACCGGATCCATTGGCCAAATCATGACATGGTTAGCGGATTGGGCTGAGGAAGCGAAGAATAATAAGGTCAATAACCATAGTTTCGAAAGGCAACATAAAGGGGGTTGCGAAACATTGATCATATAGTATTCCTCCATGATCACCAGGATAATGTTACGGTTAATATGTCAGTATAGTTACCTGATGGATTATTGGCGCCGTTAAGTTGCAGCACGCCATAGATTGGTAAAATAATATTATTGCTATTGCTGTAACTAACAGAAACATTCTGATTTAGCGCAATCGGGATGGTGTGGGTACTATCAGCATAAAGTAGGTAAGGCAGTAGGGTAGCAAAACCGCTTTGTTTGACATTACGGCTGGTGGTGTAGTTATTGCCGCCATTAATACTCATGCTGAGTATAGTGCCGGGCGTACAGGCTAAAGTTAACGAGGTGTTGGGCGTTAAGCTAGCATTAATATTGCCATTAGTATTACTGGGATGAGTACCAAAATCGAGGGTGCCAAATAGCGTACCACCGGATACCATAAAGCCAGGCGTAATAGTGGCAGCAACTTGGAATGTTTGGCTGGTAATGGCATGACTAGGCAGAGCGCTAAAAATAACCAACAATACAATAAAACAGGCTAAATAATCATCAAATAATAGCCATAAATAGTTGTTGCCAGACATATTTCATCCTGAAAAATAATATAAATTAATAATTTATATTAATATTAACAACGTTAGTATAGGTTCCAGCTATAATACCAGCATTTGTGCCATTGCCTTGGGTTAGGCCGTATAAGGTATAGGTACTGACCCCATTTGTTGGTCCTGATACAGGGATAATTGTGGCATTATTGGCAAGAGCAGTACCCGGAGTGGGTGAGGGATTAGTATCAAAAACACCATAGAAAACGCCATGTGAATTACCTGTTAAATTGACATAACGAGCTGTCGAACCAATCTGTGTACTATGTGGAATTGTCGGTGCGGTGTTATTACTACTGGTTAATACAGCGGAAAAAGTATCATTAGGCGGACACTGTACTGTAAATGTTGTGCCACTATTAGAAAGTTGGGTTATTAGTTGACTAAAAGTGGTGGGTGGGGTACTAAAATCCAGTGTTCCCAAGGGAACACCAAAAGTTGCAGTTGAACCGTTAACAACACAGGAATTGGATAGGGTTACATTAACCGTTCCCGTTGTGGTTGCTGCCAGAGTAGAATGAGAGGCTAACAAACAGCCGATAACAGAGAATAAACGTATACCTTTCATTATGGCTCCTTACTATGATGGCTACACAGCTGTTCAATTGTTTGCTAACAGCAATCATTTGTATTCATGGCTGACAGTAAATAGCTTTGTTATGGCAATTAAGTGTTATAACAAAAAAGAATTATTTTATTACCATGATTTTTAATTTGAGTATTGAATAGAAATGCAAAAAATGCCAATAAAATTATTGTTTTTTTTAGCGAATTAATTTTTTTGACGCAACAGATTATTTTTATTAGGTAAACTTAAGTTATTATTTTACTCTGCTAATAAATAGTTATTAATTAATATAATATGCATTTTTTCTTAAATTAAGATTAGTGAAAATAAGCCGTATTTTGTTTCTAATTAATTGAAGTAAAAGTTATTTTTAAATACTTATCCTGTCATGTTGAATTAGTCAGTAGGTTGTAAATAGCTCATTTTACGCAGTTTACCAGAGAGGTTTTATATTTTTTAACATAGAATTAAATTAATAGGGATAGTTGCAGAAGTGATAGTAAATTAAATTTATATTTTAATTTTATTTTTTTATTTTCATAAGTCGTAGCATTTTATCTTATCGTAATTTAATCAGTAATAATAATTCTTATCCCCAGCTATTTTGATAGGCTCGGGCGGAAGTCATAATTAATAACTGTAAGAACGGGTTTGAATTGATATGTTATTTAACATCATCAATCTCGTTAATAAATGTTAAGTCATAGAGATTTTTGTTAGTTGAATAATCTTTAACTGACAAATCTTCTTCAGATTCATCGCTTGAATCTGGCTTGACGACAGTACTTTGGTCGATAGTGGATTCTTCAAACAACGGTTTATCAGACATTATTTCATCAAAATCTGATTCTAAATCATCAGATTGTAACCTTATATCAGCAAACTCTACTTCTGGTTTATCAAACTCAAATTCTGAATCATCAAATTCTGATCTAAATTATAAAACTTTTCCCGCAAGGCTTTGTCATTTGAAAGAGAACTAATTAGATTGGAAGTTAAATTATCATCAAAATATTCACCGGGTTGGTTTAGTGATAACCCCCATAATCTATCAAGTGTTTTATCACCAACTTTAATTGCGCTAAGTTTCTCATTAACAATAGCTTGCTCTTGTTCGCTTAGGTAAGAAGCATCCTGGGTTATTGGATCATAAAAATCCATTTTCGCTTGTTGCAATATATTTATAAAGAAAGGCTCATTTTTGATTGTATATTGGCTGAAAATCAGCTAATTGTTCTCTCTCATTAATATTTTTTGTTTTTTCATAAATTTTATCACATTGATATAAGGTAAAGTTGCCTACTTTTAATTTATATCCCCAGTCGTCATTGGCATCTTTTGTGGTAATTTCTAGTTTAAATTGATTGTAATGTTTGGGAAGTGCCAGTTTTCTAAGTTGGATAAATTTTTCCAACCGAGCTGATTCAGGGTTAGAAACATCAGAATTTTTTACATCTTTAGTGGTTTCAAACAGTTGTTCTATTTTTTGGCGTCTGACGCCACCTTTAAACCAATCCATTATGGAATCAATAAAATCGGATACGTTTTTTATTTTGGTTGCTTCATTTAAGCTATTAGCCCCAAAAATCTGATTAAACTTGCTATCACTAATTGTTAATGATGTTGTTCTTGGTAGAGAAAAGTTTATATCCATAATATCCTCAAAAAATCAGTCAAACCTTAGTGTTGGTTTTGATTATTTAATATAATCAGAAAAAACTTAGAATAAAATTATTAACATCTTCTAAATTATATGAATTGTAAAATTATTATGTATTATAAAAATGATTTAATTTTTTATATTCGATTATTTGGTTAAATTATAATTATTGGTTATTATGCTTGTTATTTTATTAAGTTAAATTTATATGTTTAATATAAATTTTATTTTTAATTAAAAATATTTTTATATCTATTTTCGTAAATACAATCAAAAATATATTTATTAGTAAAATAAAAACCATTTAATAAAAGATAAGTTTTTAATTATTTTTTATTCAGTTAGATTTTTGTCTTTGATACAGAATATTATCTACTATTATTAAACTGTTATTTAAATTATTCACTAAATGGATTTAATGCCTCATTATAATTTTGTTTTTTTGACAATGAAGCTGTTGTTAATGTATGTGTTATGCTAGAGGCTTCTGGGTGACTTTTTTTAGTTGCAATTAATTTTTGCGGTAATTGTTTGCTATCAGCAATAACATCAGTTTGCTTTAAAACGCCATGATTGATATTTTATAAAAATGCCACCTTTTATTTTTTATTAAGATTTTGCGTGATAGTACTAATTTTACATGTTGGGCAAAGGGATTTTATTATATTTTCAATACATACACTATTAGCTGGTACATTTTATAATTTAGTTATTAGGCTTTCATAAAACTCTTTTATTAATTCATTTCTTTTTTCACGGCTATCAAGTTTATTTTTAGAAGTTAAATTTAATTTAACATATATTATATTGGTATCGTAATAAATATTTTTATCATCGCCGCTGTCTGGGCTTAATAAAAAAACTTGCTTAGAAGGGGAAACAATACCTAATATTAAATGTTTTTTATTAGTAAAATTATTTTTTTTCAATAAAAGATAAACTAGTATAGCCCTCTTGATAGGTTTCTCTCAGTTTAGCACCAATACTTTTTTGGTTATATATTATTGGTTCATTAGGATTATTTATTTTTAACACAACGCCATTATGTTCTTTACTATTTATATTATCATCTAATTTTTTCTTTATATTTCTCGCTATAGTCAAAAGAGATTCATCTTTATAAGTATAATCATATTCATGTGCCAAAATATCACTCACTAAAAGTTTTTTTATTTCCTCAAAAGTCTTATTAACATAAGATTTACTTTCATTATATTGATCCAAGTGAAAAACACGAAATTTTTTATATTCGATAATAGTTTCGTATCTGTTTTAGTTATTAGAAAATCTTTGTGTTAATTTTAATCTTTCACCTTTAGGTAAAGATATGAATATTAATTTTTCTTCAGATTGCTGATTTTCAATACTGTTGAGGGAAGATAATAAATTTTTAGTTATTGCAATACATTGAGCCCTCGATTTTTCTTTTCTGTGATCTTCAATTAAATGTATTACAACATGGCTTATCCCTAATGTTATTATTAATAAGTTTTAGTTCAGTAGATAAAGCGCGTTCTATAATCATAACTTTTCCCTAAATTTATATGACTATAGGATATTATCAATATTTATTATCAGAGATCAATTAAATATATATAATGATTATATATAGACAAATTAACTATATTTTTGGGATATTTAGAGATATGTTTGAATAAACATATGATCGTCAAAATACATCTTTAAATATTCTCTATCTTTATAGTATTTAATTTTTATTTTTCATATTTTAGCTGATAAAAACATTTCGATATCAGTGAAAATTTCATCCCACTTTTGCTGATCAATATTCATGAATCCAAAAGAACGTAAAATAAATGCCCCCTCTATGGCAAAAAAGACAAGCCGAGCACGTTTCCCCACTTCGGTTGAAGTATCTAACTTAGTGATACGCTCACGATACCACTCACGAGTACTATTAAGATATTCTGGCGTTTGCAGTAATGCAGCCATTAAACCTGCACCTTTAGTGTTAGATGCTTGCTCAAAATGCTAGGTTCCTTTCATGTGCGCTATTACACGATTTTCGGCTGAACTATCCTGCGTAAGTTGTTGAAAAAAGATTTCATTGTAGGCTTTTTCCCAGCGATCAAACATTGCATCAATCAGCGCTTCTTTATTACCGAAACAATACTGAACCCCTCCTTTGGAAATTCCCATTGCTTTTGCCACAGCATCGATAGTCAGTGCGCTGACACCCTGTTGGTGAACAATATTTTTGGCTACATCTAATACCTTATCTCTATCTATACTTCTTTGACGCCTCATTAAATAAAACCTCTTTTAAAATACATACGTATGGATTAATATCGTAAGCTTAACGTTAACATTATGTCAGATAAACATACTACATATTTTTTTCTAAATAGAGATATTTTATGGTTAATACTCATGATAATCGCAGATGGATTGCGCTCCTTTTAATTTCTAGTGTTCTTTTCTTAATTGTCATTGATATGACAGTGCTTTATACAGCATTGCCTACTTTAACCCATGAACTCCATGCCAACGCATCTGAGAAATTGTGGATTATCAATGCTTATCCATTGGTGGTTGCTGGATTATTGCCAGCCGCGGGTATGCTTAGTGATCGCATAGGTCATAAAAAAATGCTGATCAGCGGTTTACCACTTTTTGCGTTAGCTTCACTTTGTGCTGCATTCTCGCTTAATGCAGAAAGTTTGATTGCTGCTAGAGTCTTTTTGGCGGTAGGTGCCGCGATGATGATGCCTGCAACTTTATCAATTGTTCGTCATATTTTTACTGAGCCTCAAGAACGATCACTAGCGATTGGTATTTGGTCAGCGGTTGCTGCTGGTGGCGCTGCGGTTGGGCCTTTAGTAGGTGGTTTATTACTGGAATATTTTTGGTGGGGATCGGTATTTTTAATTAATGTGACTGTTGTTATGTTGGTGCTACCTTTTTCAGTGAGTTTGATCCCAAGCTGTGGTGGAACAAACAAACGTGCTATTGATTTTTTAGGCTCATTATTAATTTTACTCGGTTTAGTTGGGCTGATTTATGCATTAAAAGAGTTAAGCAAATCCAATTTTTCTTTACTTGAATTTTGTGCTGCTGCCTTGATTGGCGTCATCTTTATGCTGTTTTTTGTATTACGCCAGCGCAAACAATCGCAACCGATGATTGATTTTTCTTTATTCAGTAATCGATTCTTTTCAGCGGGAGTAATTATCGCCGTTATTACTATGAGTGTAATTGTTGGCATTGAATTAGTTTTAGTCAACGCTTACAGTTAGTACTTGGTTTCACACCATTACAAGCTGCGCTTTGTATCCTTCCAATACCAATTGGTTCCGTGCTTGCATCACCATTGACCGGTTTACTGTTACCTCGTTTTGGCGAGAGATTAACGACCGTGGTACGTTTTATATTAACGCTGGTTGGGGTAATAGGGATTATCCTGTTCTATCAGAGCGCTATTACTTTGTTGTTGATTAATTTATTCATGATTGGTATCGGTATGGGAATGGTATTTACAGCTGCATCTACCACGATTATGCTCAATGCGCTTGATGAAAAGTCCGGTATTGGCAGCTTCTTATTGAAGACGTTGCTTATGATCTGGGTAGTGTATTAGGCGTTACCATATTGGGCGGCATAATGACGGCAATTTATAGTTATACTCTTTTTGTTCCCGAACAGCTAACAATTGATGCGCGAGTTTATGACAGTATCGATGAAGCATTAAGCACGGGATCAACGATGGATAAAGATCAGGCTCAGATATTGATAATGGAAGCGAGTAAAGCCTTTGATACTTATTTTGTTGTTGTTTTTATTACCATTGTTTGCATATTGTTAGTTAGCACTGTGATTTTACAACTTATGTTGCGCCCTTTAATCAAAAAATCATGATGATATGAATTTTTGTGCTGTTTTAGATCTTACAAGAAGTTTTAGTGATTGTTTTTTGTAAAGCTAGTTGTTGGCGTTGTTCTATCTCAGGGATAGTGAGTTGATCCTAACATTCTATTACTGAAAATATAACCGGTTAGAGGTAAATTAGAGATGGAGTTACAGTCATTGCAGTTTTTTAAAAATTTGTCTGATGAAACAAGATTTAGGATCGTAGTACTTTTGCGAGAAATGGGGGAGCTTTGTGTTTATCATCTTTGTATTGCACTTGAGCAACCCCAAACTAAAATATCTCGTCATTTAGCCATGTTAAAAAAGAGTGGGTTGCTACAAAATCGTAAGGAAGGGAAATGGGTTTTTTATCGACTTTCTTCACAGATTTCTCCATGGGTTATGCAAATTATTGAGTCTGTATGGTCAAATCAACACCAACTAATCGACTTAATGGCTAAAAAATTGATACCAGAAAACTTGCCTGCACGGAGTATTAATTTCTCACTCTAGAATAAAACGCAATAGTGTGTAATGTGAGCAACCTTTTATTTATCTATTTGTTACTAATCAGAATAATTTAGTATTCTGATTAGTAATTTTTTAAATAATTTTTAATTTTGCTAAACACTGTAAAGTCAATGATTCGCATTTTGACACTGCTTTATCATCTGAGATCGCGACATTAAGGGCAAAAGTTTTTATTTTACCGTCAGCGTTTTCCACCCATCCAACATACCAGCCGGTACGCTCACCATTAATATTGGCAGTCTGTTTGATTAGTAGCATATTAGCTACTTCACTTTGAATGGTTTTATCAATAGGTAGTTGTTTAGTGGCTAACTTATAGATAAATTGGGCTTGTTCTTGCGGGCTAATTTTTAATGGGCCGTCTAACCAAAATTTGGTAACATCATTGCCTATTTTACTATTACCGTAGTGCAAACGATAAAGTTCTTTTTTCATTATTGCCAGACCCGTACGTTTTGCAATCTCTTGATAGACAAGGACAGCGGATAATTTCATTGCTTCTTGCATATTCATATCTTTATTCCAACTACTAAGATATCTGGGCTGTCCATCCCATTTAAAAATTTCGTTAACGGTCACTTTTTGATTTTTTAAAGCAATTAAGGCATTAACAATTTTAAATGTTGATGCAGGAACATATTGGGTTGCTGCACGTTTTATCTGGTCGCCATAGTTGTTAATTGATTTGCCATCATAAATGGTTAATACACCACGTATATGCTGCTGCTGAAAAAATTTTTTTTATTTCGCTAGAAACGTTACTTTCCGTTATCTTGTTTAGCGGCTTGGTGATGTTATTACTATCATTAGAAATGTTATTTGCCTGAGTAGTATTAGTGGTAAAAATAGTAAAATAATAACAACTAATTTTTTATTCATCTTTGTATTCTTTAAATAATATGTACCATAGACACTATCATATTTTTGTTAGGGTTAATACTAAACATAGGACCTGTTTTTATTTATTTTTAGAAGCGTTTCTTTTTATTATTTGATCATTACCGCTCAAGTATTAAGTAAAAAAATAGAGAAAAAATTTACAAAGTCGCTATCAAACCTGTAACACTGAACATACAAAGAAAAGCTGGTGCTCACGATGAAAATAAGTCGTAGCTGACTATTTTTGTTAATGCAGTTAATGGTTTATTTAATTTTTGGTTAACGAAAAATAGAACATGGTGCTTGAATCAGCATTGATAAGTGTTGTGACTGCCTTAATATAGCTATCGCTGTTATCAAATATATCAACAATATCATTTTTATAATCTGGTCTGTTAACTGCAAAGCCATCTTTGTTATAATTGATCGTTTGCATATCGGCGGTGTTTAAAGGGTGAATAGATTGAAAAATAAGGCCAGCTGTTGACCTTATTACAGCTGAAATTAAATATCACTTAACTAACTTAACTGCCTGGCGGGTAAGTTGGCCAATAGTATCCCAATTTTTAGCTTTAATTTATTATTAACCATCCAGGATCCTCCACAAGCAATAACTTGTGGCAAAGCAAGATAATTACCAATATTTTCTAGATTGATTCCACCGGTTGGCAAAATTTCTAATTTCGGATAGGGTGCAAGCAGTGCTTTGAGCATAGATAACCCGCCAGAAGGCTCTGCAGGGAAAAACTTGACACAATTAATACCTAATTGCATGGCCTGCTCGATTTGGGTTGGGTTATTTATACCGGGAATAATGGGTATGTCTAATTCATGACACGCTTTTATCGTATCGGGGTTTAAACTTAAACCTGGTGAAACGATAAATTCAGCGCCAACCGCTTCGGCTTGTCTAATCTGTTCTCGATTGATAATGGTGCCTGCACCAATCACCAATCACCAATCAAAATTTTGTTCGGCATCGCTTCTTTAAGTAGTTTAATCGCATCTGCTGCTGGCGTACGGAACGTTATTTCTGCTACTGGTAATCCGTTTTTAACTAATGCTTCGCCTAAGGTAACAATATCTTGTGCTCGTTCAATGGTAATAACCGGAATGATCTTAAATTTTCGTAATTTATCTATCAGTGTGAGCATAATCAATCTTCCTTTAGTGTTGAAATTGGCGAGTAATGCTTTTTGTTGCTGAATTGGAATGATAGCACTTTTATGTTAAATAACGATATTTACTAATTACAGAATCATTAGCTTACACCGTTTTTCACTATTTTCATTAGCTAGATGAGATGATTATTCAATAAGATTAATGGTTGCAAAGAATAATCGTGTTACTTAAATAACCGGTTAATTTATTTTTATCATTAAACACGCTGTTTGTATCTTTTATTTATAATTGATATTAAAAAATCACTTTACCACGTTATTTTTTTATTAATACTAATTTTTTTATTATATAAAATAAAAATGCGAGATATCTTTATAACAATTTATTATTTATTAATATTTTTTCTATTAATGAGTCTTACTTTTTTAATAAATATTTTTATATTTTTTATTAAAGAAGAATATAAAATTATATCTATTTTTAGTTATTTTTTGTTGAAAAATAGAAATATAAAAATAAATGTTAATTTTTTATCTGCGTGAAAAAATAAAGGATTTTTTGTGTGAAATTTAGCATAAAATTTCAATTTTTTGGTAATTTTAATTTAGATAAGTGTAGATCTTGACTGGAATAAAAATTTCATTTTATTAATTAGATAAAATATCTGCTAATGTATACCAAAAGCAGTAATTAATTCGAGTAATATTTTTCTTTTTAATTATTTCATTATCATAAATCTAAGTTAATTTTTTAATAATTAACTTATTTATTAAGTATAAAAATTATTTTATTTATTGATTGTTAAATAAAATATTTACTTTGATATAAATCACAAAAAATAAAATATAACTTTAGCTTTCTTGTAAGTTAGATAGAGGCATCTAATATTAATTTATTTTTTGGAGTTAATTATGTTTAAGAAAATACTCCCGTTATTGCTATTATCTGCGACTTTATTTTCGTCGAATATATTAGCGGCGACAAATTCAGCAGGTGGAATAATTTCAGTTGTTGGTGCTATAAGTGACACTACTTGTAAAATTAATGGAGGTGAAAGTGCAAACTTTACTGTATTATTAGATCCCATTTCTGTTTCTGATGCAGAAACAGCAGCATTTACCGTTGTTCAAAAAAAATCAGAAAGTATTTAAGTTAACGTTTTCTGATTGTGCGCCTGTTGGAAGTTCAGGCAGTAATTTAAAATTCCATTTTTCATCACCAAGTACGATATCAACGGATGGTCAATATTTAGTGAATGATACGGTTGATGAAAATAATCCTAATGTAGCAAAAAATGTCGGTTTTAGTTTGTCTAGCCTAAGTGCTACCACGACCGCTATTCCATTAAATACCTCTTTTGATACAGGAGTAAAAGGAGATAAAACAGCACCATAAGCTGACGAGTTCACATTTATCGTTAGTTATTATAAAACGCGAGCGGAACCTGCTAAAACGGGTCCATTGAATTCAAACTTAATCTATACCATCTCTTATTTGTAAATAACATTAACCAGGCTCTTTTTGAGTCTGGCTTTTAACGGACTATTTATTATGAAAAAATTTTTGTTATTTATTATATTAATTATTTCTTCTAAAAATATATTAGCCAATATTGTACTGCAAGGGACTCGTATCATTTATTATGAAGCTAAAGGGAATGTTACGGTACAATTAACAAATAATGGAAAATTACCAGCATTAGTACAATCATGGGTTGATGATGGCAATATAAACTCTACCCCAGAAAAGAGTCATTCACCTTTTTATGTTTTTCCACCTATTGTAAAAGTAGCGGGACTAAAAGGACAACAATTAAAAATAAAAATGATATTGCATAAATTACCTAAAAATAGAGAAAGCATTTTTTATTTAAATATTCTTGATATTCCACCATACCCAGAAAATACCCAAGGTAAAAGCGTTTTGCAATTGGCAATTAAATCAAGAGTTAAATTATTTTATCGGCCAAAGGAATTAATTATTCCTCCGGCAGATCTATATAAAAAAATAAGTTATAAATTAGAGGATAATGATCTAATAGTAACAAATAATTCTAAATATTATTTCACGATTGCAAAAATTATTCATATTAATGAGGCAAAAAAAGCCTGATAAAATCGAAGATGATCCCGCCATTATCAGACTTTAAATTACCGCTACAAAATAAGGTTAAGCATAATAAATTAACCGTAACTTATGTTGATGACTTTGGCGTCTATAAAATAAGAAATATTAACCTTAAATAAGAAGATAAATCGTGAAAAAAATATATTATCTTTATAATAGCTTAATTTTATTAGGTATATTGGATTGTATGCCGGAGTTATTTGCAGAGGAGTTTGATACTTCTTTGCTAGTAGGAAAATCAGCTCAAGGAGATATATCTCGTTTTTATCAGAATAGTGAAATTCCGCCAGGTAAACAATTTGAAGTTAATATTGGCGAAAAAAATCAAAATATTAGTATTGATGCTAAGGATGCTAAGGATGCTAAGGATGCTAAGGATGCTAAGGATGCTAAGGATGCTAAGGATGCTAAGGATGCTAAGGATGCTAAGGATGCTAAGGATGCTAAGGATGCTAAGGATGCTAAGGATGCTAAGGATGCTAAGGATGCTAAGGATGCTAAGGATGCTAAGGATGCTAAAAAATTAGGTTTAAAACTTTCATCTTACACAAAACAGGTGATTGAACAAAAAACGACTGTCTCGTTAGATAATTTAGTCAGTGATATCAACTACTATTTAGATGTTAATCAGTTAGCATTAAATATTTCAGTGCCGCAAATTTCTTTAGTTAAATCGGAAATAGGTTATGTTGATCCAGTGAATTGGGACCATGGTGTCCCAGCAATTATTCTCTCTTATAATACCAATTATATTATAACTATCGAGAGAAAAAAAAATCGTAAACAGAGTAATGAAGCTTTTTTTGCCAATTTAAGTACCGGTATTAATTTGGGTGCCTGGCAGTTTCGAGATGAATCAAGTTATTCTTACTATTCCAGTGGTGATCATAAATGGCAAAATAATACCCGCTACTTACGCCGTTCTTTCAGCGCTATATCTTCAAATTTGATGTTAGGTGATTTTTATTCTCCCTCGGCCTTGTTTAGTAGTATTCGTTTTAGAGGTGGTGCATTAACCACGGAAATGAATATGTTACCTAACTCCAACCAAGAATTTACGCCGATTGTCAGAGGGGTTGCTCAAACCAATGTGTTAGTAAAAGTATATCAGAATGGAAATCTAATTTATCAAGAAACCGTTCCGCCTGGAGCGTTCGAGTTTAGTGATCTACGTGCAGCAGGAGGAGCGGGCGATCTTTCCGTTGTTGTGCAGGAAGCCGATGGCTGGGCAAGCAAAAATGACCAATACCCATTTTCAACCGAAATTTGCTCAAGCAGAAGCCTATTATGGTATCAATAATTCAGTCAGCGTTTATACCGGCTTTATTGGTAGTCGTGATTATGCTGCTATTATACTTGGCAGTGGCTGGAATTTTCCGTTTGGTGCTGTTTCGGTTGATGCGACCCATGCTGCAGCTTATTTAGATACAGGAACCAAACGAGGACAAAGTTTTCGCTTGGCTTATAGTAAGTTTTTATCAACCACTGCTACCAATCTGACTATAGTGGCCTATCGTATTATAGTTTTGTTGATTCCATTTATGTCCATGATAATTATCAAGCATGGCTTAAATATCAAACGACGATTAAAAATAATCCATCAGATTTAGATTTGGCAACTTTTGATGCCTTACGGGGTGCCCGTGCCAGAAATACATTTAATTTAAATTTAAATCAGCATCTGGGGAAAGATAATGGTGTTATTTTTTTGGCTGGTACGCTGAGAAACTATTGGAATGTTGGCGGCAGCAGTCGAGAATATCAGATAGGTTACTCAAATAATTATAAAAATATTACCTATAACTTATCCGTTTCACGGGTAAGAAATACCGATCAAAAAGAAGAAACCCGTTATTACCTCAGCGCCAGTGTTCCAATTAGTCTATTTGGTCGTAATGCTTATCTCAATTCGGGTGTCTACCTGACAAATTCCAACTATCAACAGGCCAATATTAGTGTCAGTGGGACAGCGGGTAAATATGATTTGATCGATTATACGTTAACCGCTTCAAATCAGACCGGTGGTAATAATTTAATTAGTGGTAGTGTAAATTACCGTAACCCTTATAGTATGATTGGTGCTTCATATAGTGAGGCTAATAATTATCGACAGTCAGGTTTGAATGCCAGAGGAACCATCGTTGTATTTCCCTACCATATTCTTGCTTCCGGTGAAACAGCGAATACATTAACGGTATTAGAAGCACCAATGGCTGAGAATTTAACCGTTAATAATAATCGAACGGTGCTTACCAATAAACAGGGGTTAGCATTAGTAACCAATGCCACTCCTTATCGTACAAATGTTTATACCCTTTCTCATACCAGTCAGACCTCAGGTGCAGAAATTACTGACAATATAGCGCATGTGATCCCCTATGACGGGGCGGTTAGTCATATCAAATTAGAAACCGATCAGCGAAAAACTTATATGTTAAAAGCGACTTTTGCCGATGGTAGCAATTTACCTTTTGGTAGCGAGGTTACTGATAGTCAGGGTGAATTTGTTGGTCATGTTGGGCAGTCAAGTGTGCTGTATATAAAAAGTGATCAGTTACCACAATCATTGAATGTCAAATTGAATATTGAAGGTAAAACAGAATGTACCATTCAGCAACCCATTCATACCTTGAACATCAATCGTAATATTTGCCAATAGCAGGGGAAAATAAGATGAATAAATTAGCAATAAATTTTTTATTATTATCAGCGTGTTCCTTCAGTCAATTGGTTTATGCCGATTGTAAATCCAACAGCACTATCACAGTGCCGAGTTTATATTATGATTTATCGGCTGATTTTAGTAGTGCATCAATGGTAGTAACAAAAACGGATAAAATCACGTTTCTAGGAACATTTATCTGTAGCTCCCCAGGGCTATTTTTTCCTAATGCGGATTGGTATTGCCTCGCCATTTAATGGTCGAACAGCAACAATAGGATTTCATGGTGGTAAGCAGTTTGTTTAGGTTACAATGACTGCGTTAGGAAAGGATCGCGTAATCAACTTAGCTAGAGGTACCCATCCTGCATCGAATTTGAATACTAATTTCACCTTACAGTTTAGCTTATTGAAGAGTAAACCAAGTGGTAATTATACTGAAGTGGCTGGTGATACTGCGGTTATCTCACCCTTTATCTTGGTATCAGATGCTTCATCGTTGGGTATTTTTGTGTGGTTAGTTAGGATTGTACTAAAATTAGTTGAATTTTTATTAACCTGGCAATGGCCCGTTGATGAAAATGATATTTTTCTTCAACCGATTACTATTAAATATAATCCTATTGCCACTACCTGTGATTTTTCAAATAAAGGATTAGTGGTTAATTTGCCTATCGTTAGTATCAGTAATATTAAAAATATTGACCGGCCTGGTTATCAGCCTTTTACCCTCAATTTTAGCTGCAGCGATCTTTTAGCAGGCAATAAAACGACGCGAAATATTGCCATGTTTTTGGCCAGCAATAATTTACATAGTGCCGATAAAACAGTGTTAATAAATACCACCCAAGAAGGTGCTAAAGGAGTCGGATTTCGCCTTGTGCAAAGGAATAAAACATCATCACCGATTCTATTTTCCAGCAGTGAAAATGTCCAAGGCAATGCGACATCTATTTTTAATATTGCGGCTGACAGTGCATAGCTCCCTCGTTTTCCATTGACATGGCGGCTTATTACTACGCTTATGATCTGAATAATATTTCAGCCGGAAAAATAACCTCAACGGCAACTTTAGTATTTTCTTATGACTAAATACGATTAATTATAAGGATCAAAAAAATGGCGAAAAAAAATTACTTAGCTTTCTTACTCTATTTTATGGCTTTCTCAAGTAGTAGTAGTGTCTTTCTTAAAGGCACGCGAGTTATTTTTTCTGCTGAAAGAAAAGAGGCTGTTATTCAATTAGTTAATTCCAGCGATAACCTATCACTGGTGCAAAGTTGGGTTGATGAAGGTAATATTGATTCTACACCGGAGACAACCCTAGCGCCTTTTGTTGTGACGCTCCCAGTTGTAAAAATAAATCCAAGAGGAGGCGCACAGCTTCATATTCGGCAGTTAGCAAACCAGTTGCCAACTGATCGCGAATCTATTTTTTATCTTAATGTGCTGGATATTGCGCCAAAACCCGATAGTTTAAAAACGGATAATATTTTACAGTTAGCACTAAGAACACGAATTAAACTGTTTTATCGACCACAAAATATTAGCCAAATGTCCCAGAGTGTCGTTGAGCATATAAAAATAAGTAAGGCTGGAGGATCCGTTGTTATTGATAAGCCAACCGGCCATTTTTTTACTCTCGCTGCATTTTATAACCCGACAAATAAAAATAATATTTTATCTAAAACCGTTATGCTCTCACCTTTCTCACAACAAACCGTGGAAAATAAAAGTCATACTATTTTAGGTAATGAGATTTTGCTGGAATATATTAATGATGAGTGTAAATTTGTTAATCAAGTGAAAAAAATCAAATAATATTAAAGGGCTGGTATTTTGTTATTTAAGCTAACCACTGCTAAATGTGATTATCAAATGTCAGCATATTTTCTATGTTGGTTTTGATTAATATAATTTGTCTGTTTAATAGCTAGCGTTAGATTGTTGTTGCCAGAGATGGGCAGCAACGAGCGCTTTCCAGGGAGAATATTGTGCTAACCATTTTTCTGTCTCTTTTGCACTTATTCTCTCACTGCAATTTAATAAATACTGAAGATTACGTTGGACGGCGACATCACCATGTAGAGAACCGTTCAAATAATTGAAGCCGCGCAGCAAGGAATAACTGATTGTCCATGGACCAATTCCTTTTATTTTACTCAAATTTTGCGTCCATGTTGCCAGATTATTTTCATCTACTGGAAGATTTAATAGGTGATCGTTATTTTTTAACATATTGCATAATCCAATAAGTGTTTTTGCTTTACCGATAGAGAATCCACATATTCTTAGTTTCTGTTCATCATCAGCATGGATCGCATAAAAAGAAGGAAAACACCAAATTCCTGACGAGTGTTGTTTACCAAAAGCATGAATAAATCGACGGCGAATAGCAATTGCAGCAGCGACACTAATTTGTTGCCCTATAATTGCCCAAGTAATTGCTTCAAATGCTGTTGCTGCTTGATAAACCCTTAAACCTTGTTGACGAGAAATTAAATTACCAATAACTGGATGGTTATGGTATTTATCTTCAAAAAGCTCAACGGGTTGATATAAACCTAGCATATTTTTTGCTAGGTTTTCGAGCTGCTGCTCAGTGATAACGGCAGGTGGATTATCCGTTTGCAGAGAAACCAAAATGCTATTTTTATTTAATATAAACGTTAACTCAGTCGGCTGGCCACAGCATGTAATTCCTTTTCTTAATTGGTTATTGGTAATAATTTCTGCCACATTTTGTTTATCTCGTAAGTGATAGGCAAGAAAGTCTTGGTAATGATAATTGTTTGGTAAATGGATAATGGCTTTTTTGGCTAGCATTTTGTTATGGTTATTTAATTTTAGACTTAGTGAACAGTTGGCGTTTAATTTGATAAAAAAATAGTAACATAAAAGCGAGTAAATTAAAGGCAAGAATTTCCGCATCTAATTCTGTCGTCAGCGAGCTGAACTGAAAACTAAAAAAATTGCTATTGTTTGCTGTGGGGCTGGATGATATTACCAAATGTTATTGTGAGTTGCCTACGCGATGAAAATCTAAATTACATGATAGTGTTCTGTTAATTATTTTCATTCATTTATTCTTAACTTTTAATTTTATTTGGTTATTTATTCTTTTATTTTTACTTAAGGAGGAAATGGTTAGCTTATTTTATGTTTTAAAATTTACCATTAAATATAATTGCTGTTTTTATCATTATTAAATATTAATCCTATTGAAATAACGTTTATTTGTTATTAATAGATGGGCTGGTTAACTAAATAAAATTTTTTATTTGTAACATTTTTAAATGAAAATAATAATTAACCGTTTTTTATTTAACATTATAGCAATGAAAATATTATTTAAGCTAAAAAACTATTAAGAATTTTTTAAGTAAAGAAAGAAAATCACTATGGATTATTTTTTTATTAACATCAAATGTTAATAATTAATTATTTTATTTTTATTAATTTTGTTTTAATTTTGAATTTATGTTAATTATTGGCATTGCTGTTGTGGAGTGACATTAATTCATAAATTGAAACAAATTTATACGTTTTTAAATAATGCTTATCTATATCTTTGTAATAGATATAAGTAAAACGAGTAATTGCAAATGGAATATTATCAAAAAAACGTTTTTTTACCCTTCATTCGTTAGCGTTAATTTAACGCAATCCAAAGTTTATTAATTGGTAATTATCCAGACAAAATAAGCAGGGATAAGAGTAATAAAAATTTATTGATTAAGGTAGTAAAAATAAGAATAGCTACATATCAATGTCTTTATTAATTTCAAGAATAGATTGAAGTTATTATTTAGTATTTGTTTTTATTTTACACAACAAATAGTAGCAATATTTTTATATTATTTTTAGACAGGGAAATTATTTATGCAATGCATTGCTAATCGTTACTATTCGAAAACAAAACGGATAACTGCCTATATATTGTTATTTATACAATTGTTGTTACCTATTTTTGTTACTTTTTCATCTGTCGCTAAAGCGGCGCAGAATGATGATGTTGCTAGCAATCTGATGCTGGAAACAGTCAACGGTATAGATGTGTTAATAAATAATAACTCTACTTCAAAAAACTCTGCTCCGCAGTCTCCATCATCGCTTTCATCAGCAGCAGCAATGGCATCAAGCTGGAATATTCAGACTTTGCCTGAGAATCGATCATTGATATCGGCGTCAACAGCAAATAACAACAAACCGTCAGTCGCTCATCATCCGGTATTACCGACATTAGATATAAAAGAGACGTCGCAAGCTAAACAAATTGTCCCATCAGAAAAACAATTTGCGCAAGGAGTAACCCAGGTAGCGCAAATTTTTGCCAATAATAATGCCACAGAGGCGGCCATCGGTTATGCGCGTAATCGAGGTGAGGGCCTAATAAATCAAAAAATTAGTGATTGGTTGAATCAGTATGGCAAAGCACGAGTGCAAATTAGTTCAAATAAAACCGGTGATGCTGATTTACTTTTACCACTAATTGATAAACCAAACAGTTTATTATTTAGTCAAATAGGTATTAGAGCTAATGAACAACGGAGTACTACCAACTTAGGATTAGGTTATCGTCAATATCAGCAAAATTGGATGTGGGGCCTTAACAGCTTCTATGATTATGATATTAGCGGCGGTAATGCCCGTTTTGGTGTTGGTGGTGAGTTGTGGGCCTATTATTTGAAATTAGCGGTAAATGGTTATTTCCGTTTAACTGACTGGCACCAGTCGTTCCTGCATGAGATGCGCGATTATGATGAGCGGCCGGCCAATGGATTTGATATCCGAGCTGAAGGTTATTTACCCAATTATCCTCATTTAGGGGCTTATGCTAAATATGAACAATATTTTGGTGAAGCGGTTAGCCTTAGTCATAATCCATCAGCTAAAGATTTGAAAAATAATCCTTCTGCCACAACTTTTGGCTTAAGTTATACCCCTTTTCCATTATTAACATTAAAAACTCAAGTCTCTCAGGGATATTCCAACGATAGTCTGATTGGCGTGGAATTTGCCTATCGGTTTGGTATACCACTGGCTGCTCAGTTAAATCCAGATAATGTTGATTTAATGCGTAGTTTAGTGGGCAATCGTTATGATTTTGTTGATCGTAATTACAATATCATTATGGAGTACCGTAAACAGGAGATATTAGCCATTTCTCTGCCAGACAGTGCGATGGGTGAAGCTGCTCAAACCATAGCCATAAAAGCAACGGTGCAAAAAGCCAAATATGGGCTTAATAAAATCTTATGGAGTGCCCCAGAGTTATTAGCTAAAGGTGGCAAGATCCACGAAACATCAACCAATACCATTGACCTAGTGTTACCTGCCTATGATGAAGATAACCAAGGTAGTAAAGCTTATACCTTATCCGCTGTTGGTGTTGATAATGAAGGTAATAAATCTAAAGCTGCCGTAATGGTGATCAATGTTACTCAATCAAAGGATGGTTTTGCTTATTTTACTTTAGAAAATTCGGCGCCAATACCGGCAGATGGTTACCAAACGTATTTAGCTAAAGTGCAACTACAAAATGACAAAGGGGTACCACTAGCGGACAAACAAGTGACATTTTCCGTTACCGGTTTTAGCAAAAGTGCCAGTACGCTGGCAGCAAAAAATAATGGTGGTAATGCTGGGGTTGTCATGCTTAGTGAAGATGGCCAAAGAATGGGTAATCCCTTAATTGAGACTACGGATACTGAGGGTAAGATCAATATAAAAGTTAAGAGTGACCTGGCCGGTCAGGGAGAATTGATTGCTACCATGGCACATGGTAAGAAAAAAGCGGTTGCTATCCAATTTACCCCTGATGTCACTACCGCCAAAATTAGAAATGTTAATCTGATTGATAAGAAAAATAGTAAGGTAGCTAATGGCGTCGATAGCTTTAGCTACGAAGCCTTTGTTGTCGATCAATTTAATAATCCATTACCAAATGTTGATGTTGCTTGGTCACATAATCAGAAAGATAAGGTCGTTTTGTCAGATAGTCATAGTAAAACAGATGCTAAGGGACGGGCGATTATTACGCTGCGTAGTACTCTTTTTGCTGTCGATAATGTGGAAGTCAGTGCCAAATATGACAATACGCTTGAAATGACCGCAGATAGAGTGGTCAGTTTTGTTGCTGATGAACGCACTGCCAAGGTTAGTGATGTTTCATTGCATGGCCGGGCAACAAATAAAGTTGCTGATGGAAAGAGTTATTTTAGTTTTAGTGCCCAACTGGTTGATGGCAATGGTAACCCGATTAAGAAAAGTGGATTAGTTGTTAATTGGACTCATAATAAAGACTCGCAAAAGGTTCTATTGTCGGCTGCAACCAGCCCAACAGATAGCAATGGTATTGCCTCGGTTAAACTAATAAGTACCACTAACCCCATCAATCAGGTACGGGTTAGTGCAAACTATGCAGCTACAGCCAGTGTAGAAGCGGATAAAGAGGTCAATTTTATCGCTGAAGAAAGTATAATTACCGTTGGGACTGTTGAGTTAAAGGATCCTGGTATCGTTACTAAAGTAGCAGATGGTAAATCCAGCTTTACTTTTAGCGCACAGCTTGTTGATAACAAGGGGAAACCTGTTAACCAGGCCGGCATCGATGTTGGTTGGTTCAGTGATAAGGATGAGGTTAAGTTATCAGGCGATACTAGCAAAACGAATGAACACGGAATTGCTACCATTACACTGCAAAGTACAACTAAGGCCGTCGATGAGGTACAGATTAGCGCCAGTTCGGACAACTTTGATGAAATAAATGCCAATAAGAAAGTGAGTTTTATTGCTGATAAAAGTCAGGCTCATATCGGTAGTGTGCTGTTAGATGGTTCAGAAGTCGAGAAAATCGCGGATGGGGTCACTTACTTTAGTTTTTCTGCCCAACTGGTGGACAATAATGATAACCCGATCAGGACAAAAGGATTACAAGTTGATTGGTCACAAAATAGCGGCGATAAAGTTAAATTAGCTAATAGCAGTACCCTCACCGACGAAAACGGTATTACCGAAGTTAAGCTGTATAGCACAACAAAAGCGGTGGATAATGTAGAAGTTAGTGCCAGTTACGCTAGTACAGCAAGCAAATCGGCTGATAAAACCGTTAGTTTTACGGCTAATAGAGCCACGGCTAAGTTAGGTGAAATTAAGTTATTAGATAAACCGACGACCCATAAAATTGCAGATGGTCAGCAAAAATTTACTTTTAATGTCCAGTTGTCTGATAAAAATGATAACCCAATTAAACAAGCGGGCATAATCGTCTATTGGAAACATGATAAAGTAGGGAAAGCCAAATTAAACCCAACCAGCAAAACGAATAAAGATGGTGTTGCTACCGCTGAATTGCATAGTACAACCAAGGCTGTTGATGATATTGAAGTCTCCGCCAAATTTGGCAACAACGATAAAAAAACGGCAAAAGAAAAAGTAAGTTTTATTGCTAATGAGGCCACAGCGGTAGTTAAAAATGTTAAGTTAGAAGGTAAGATTGACCGTAAAGTTGCTCATAGTAGTAATAACTTTGTTTTTACCGCTCAATTGGTTGATGATAATGACAACCCGATCAGGAAAGAAAATTTACCGATTAATTGGTCGGCGAAACCAGAAGATAGCAAAGTTAGCTTTAAAGGTGGCAAAACCAGTAAAACTGATGCAAAAGGCCATACCTCTATCACTTTAGAAAGTAAAGGCGATGAAGCAAAGAATGTATTCGTCAGTGCTGGTTACAAGAGTGCACCACCACAAACTGCTGATAAATCAGTTAGTTTTATAACTGTCTCTTTTAGCCATTTAAGTGTTAATACGCATGATTTCCCAACCGGAGATAAATTCCCAACCACTGGTTTCCGCGACGCTAAATTTACCATCGAAACAAAAGGCGCGCCGGCGTCAGAATTTACATGGAAAAGCAATCAAGATTGGGTTTCGGTTGATGGTGGCAAGGTAAAGTTTAAGGCTAGTGCGAGCAGTGCAACTAAAACTGTCACTATCAAAGCAACACATAAAACGGGTGGTGACCCGATTGAGTATACCTTTACTCTAAAGAACTGGTTTGCCTTCTCTGATGAGAAAAATTGGAATGAAGCTAAAACTTGGTGTGAAAATAATGACGGGACGATGCCAAAAGTGGAGCAACTTAGCCAAGGTAAAGGAAAACGTGCAGTCGGTTCATTATGGAGTGAATGGGGTAAATTCAGTAATTACGATATAGAGGATGGCTATTATTGGACTTCAACTCAGGGAATAAGTAGTCGCTATATAGTCGTTAAATTAGACGATGGTTTTTCTGAGAAAGATAGCTATACCCATGACACAGAGTCAGTGGTTTGTTCTAAGACGCTGTAATTCATGTTCCCGCCTCACATGATGAGGCGGGAACATAAAATGTAAAAATTTTATATTAATAAAAAAGTAATCAGGAAAATTTGCGTGATGAATGAAGGAAATACGTCAGTTATCAGCTTGGTGGCGACAAGTTTTCTTAGCAGCATGCTGTGAAGCAAAATATTTATAATAACTGATTGTTTTAGCGGAATAATTTTTTTGGTTTATTAGTAATAGGATTTATATATTATTAGGGAAGAGATCCATGCAACGTAAAGCTGATTGTTATTTTACAAAAACGAAACGGATAATTGCCTATATTTTACTGTTTATACAATTTTTTTTGCCTGTTTTCGTTCCTTCCTCTTCAATTGCAAAAGCGGCGCAAACTAGTGAACAAAATAACCCGATGATGGATACCATCAACGGCTTAAATAATTTGCTGCAAAGCCCTTCAGAAAAAGATATGCCCGTTCTCGATAAAGAGCTGCCAGAGTCGGATAAAAATAATGCGCCGGTAAAATCATCGACCTCGCTTTCGCCATCGAATTCAGCATTATCCATGTTAGAGGCACACTTCTCTTCCCAACAACCGGCAACTGCCATTCAACGACCTAAAAATGCCGATCAGGATATTATTTTTAATAGCTTGCCAACCCTAAGCATCAACGATAGTGAACCTAATTCGCAAACAGCTGTTTCCAGCGAACAACAAATGGCGCAAAATATTTCTCAATTAGCACAGACATTGTCAACCGATGATGCCATTAAGGCTTATATGGGGTATGCCCGCAGTATCGGTGAAAATCTGGTAAATCAAAAAATCCATGATTGGTTGAGTCAGTTTGGTAATGCCCGGGTGCAAATTAATTCCAATAAAACCGGTGATGCTGATTTACTTTTACCACTAATTGATAAACCAAACAGTTTATTATTTAGTCAAATAGGTATTAGAGCTAATGAACAACGGAGTACTACCAACTTAGGATTAGGTTATCGCCAATATCAGGATGCCTGGATGTGGGGCATTAATAGTTTTTATGATTATGATATTACTGGCAGTAACTCTCGTTTCGGTGTTGGTGGTGAATTATGGGCCGATTACCTTAAACTGGCGGCTAATGGTTATTTTCGTTTAACCGACTGGCATCAATCACGTTTGCATGAGATGCGGGATTATGATGAGCGTCCAGCCAATGGGTTCGACCTCCGTGCTGAAGGATTTTTACCCAGCTACCCACATTTAGGGGCTTATGCTAAATATGAAAAGTATTATGGTGATGGTATTAGCCTTAATAATGGTCTCTCAAGTAGTGATTTGATCGATAATCCTTCTGCTACCACTTTTGGCTTGAGTTATACCCCTTTCCCATTATTGACCTTTAAAACCCAAATTTCGCGGGGCGATACTAAGGAAAGTAGCATTGGGATGGAATTGGCCTATCGGTTCGGTTTATTGCTGGCTGAACAGCTTGATCCCGATAATGTTGATTTAATGCGTAGTTTGGTGGGTAAGCGTTACGATTTTGTCGATCGTAATTACAATATTGTCATGCAATATCGCAAGCAAGAACTGTTATCCATTTCTTTGCCAGAAAGTATTGATGGCGAAGCAGCGCAGACCATGCCGGTCACGGTCACGGTTAATAAAGCCAAATATGGCTTAAAACAAGTTAGCTGGCAAGCGCCAGAATTAGTTGCTAAAGGAGGTAACATTCAAATTGTGTCACCGACTTCAATTAACTTAACCTTGCCTGCTTATATTTTCCAAAAACAGGCAAAAGTCGCTCAATCTTACCGCGTCTCAGCAGTGGCTGTTGATAATGAAGGTAATCAATCTAATACCGCAGTTATGATGATCAATGTCTCGCCATCACAAGATACCATTCGAGCAATGACATTAACGCCAAATAATACCCAGATAGCCAATAATAGTGATACTTATGTTGCCACTGCATTAGTACAGAATAAAAAACATCAAGCACTCCCCGGTAGAGCCATTAGTTTTACCATTGATGGATTCAAATCTAGTGGGGTAACACTGTTTGATATGGATGGCAATCAAGGTAATAGTTTGACGGTGATAACTGATAGCGAAGGTAAGGCTAATGTTAACATTAAGAGTAAGGTGGTTGGCACCGGAACATTAACGGCGGCGATGAAAAATGGCAATAGAAATACTATCCCTGTTAGTTTTGCGCCTGATATCGCCACCGCCAAAGTTAAAAGTGTTACATTAATTGGTAATGAAACGAATAAAGCGGCTGATGGTATAAGTCGATTTACTTTCGAGGCATTAGTGACCGATCAATTCAATAATCCGGTACCCAATGTTAATGTTAATTGGTCACATGATAGAGGTAATACTGCTATCTTATCGGCAGAGCAGAGCCAAACTGATGAGAATGGACGAGCGATGATTACTATGACCAGTAGGGTTGTGGTGGATAATGTTACGGTTAGTGCTCATTATAATAATCCCGCTAACAAAATAGCGGCGAATAAAGCGGTAAACTTTATTTACATTTTGGATACCGCTAAGGTCGATAGCGTTACCTTAGAAGGTAGTGAAACGCAAAAAATAGCTGATAATAATAGCTTCTTTACCTTTACCGCCCAATTGGTTGATGGTAACGATAATCCGATTAAGCAAAAAGGTTTATATGTTAATTGGTCACATAATAAAGCTAGTGAAGTTAAATTAGCAGCAAAAAGTCAAACCGATGAAAACGGGCGAGCTTCTGTTGTGTTGTATAGTACGACAGCAGTAATAAAAGGCGTAGTTGTTAGTGCAAGATTTGGTTCAACCAAAAGAGTCGCTGCTGATTGGGAAGTAGCCTTTATTGCTGATGAAAATTTAATCAAAGTAAAGAGTGTGACACTCAATGATAAAAGCGATAGTAAATTAGCTAATGGTCATAACAAATTCACATTTACTGCTTTGGTATTAGACGGCAATGATAATCCAGCTAGACAACGGACGGTGAAATGGGCGCATAATAGGAATGACGAAGTAACACTGTCGGCAACAACCAGTGAAACCGATGAAAATGGTCGCGCGACGATTATGTTACAGAGCACCAAAACAGCGGTGAATAATATTATTGTCAATGCACGCTATGGCACTTCTGCACTAATAAATGCGAAACCAGTTGAGTTTTATGCTGATACCAATACCGCTAAAGTGGGTAGTGTCACATTAGTCGATAGTGAAGTTAACAAAGTCGCTGATGGCAACAATTACTTTACCTTTAATGCTCAATTAGTCGATAAATATGGTCATCCGCTTAAAAAAGCGGGTCTGAATATCGAATGGTCACACAATAAAGAGCAACAAATCACTTTATCCGCTGAATCAACCACGACCAATGATAGTGGAATTGCCTCGGTTACTTTGAAAAGTAGTAAGATTGCGGTAGATGAGATCATAGTTTATGCCAAATATAGGGTACCTCCATTAAAACCAGCTGATAAGAAAGTGAATTTTGTTGGTGATATTAAAACCGCAAAAGTGGGCAAGATCATATTAAATGATGCTGACAATAATAAGATCGCTGATGGTAAGAATGGCTTTGAGTTTAGCACCCAACTAGTTGACCATAATGGTAACCCGGTTAAGCAAGCAGGATTAGTCATTAAATGGCGACAAGAAAAGGGTACTATCGTTAGCTTGCCTGCAAGTAGTAAAACAGATAGTGATGGGAGTGCGACTATTACGCTTAAAAGTAGCAAAAAAGCAGTGAATGATGTGGTGATCTATGCGCAATATGAAACAAGTGGTGAAGAAAAATCCGAAGCAGTGAATTTTATTGCTAATATTAACACCGCTAAAATAAAAGCAGTCACATTAGATGGTAAGGAAGTTGATAAAGTTGCGAATGGCGACAATTACTTTACCTTTAAGGCACAACTGGTTGATGAATTTGATAATCCTATTAAGGTGGCGGATCTGGATATCAGCTGGTCGCTAGATGATGATAAAGCTGAAGATGCTCATTTATCGGCAGCATCAAGTCAAACAGATAAAGACGGCCTTGCCAGTATAAAACTTAAAAGCACTACTAAAGCAGTGGATAATGTGGTCGTCAGCGCCCAATATGGTACTGCGGATAAAATAAATGCAAAAACACCCGTTAATTTTATTGCCGATAAAAGTACGGCCAGAGTAGGTAGTGTGACATTAGCCGATAATATCGTTCGTAAGGTTGCTGATGGTAATAACCATTTTACCTTTAAGGCGCAGCTAGTTGATAAATATGAAAACCCGGTTAAAGAGTCAAATTTAGATGTTAAATGGCAACAGAACAAAAATGGTAGTGATGTCATCTTACCCGCTAGCAGTAAAACTAATAGTGATGGGCAAGCGACGATAGAGCTAAAAAGTACTAAGACGGCAGTAAATAATATTACAGTCAGTGCACGGTATGATACCAGTGAGAAAAAAGATGCCAATAAGCTAGTTAATTTTATCCAGGTTTCTTTTAAAAAGCTTAAAATTAATGGCACATCTTTTGAACTGAATGAAGGAATTCCGACTATTGGCTTCAAGGGTGCGACATTTGACATCATTACTAATGGTGCGCCTGTCAGTGAATTTAGTTGGGAGAGTAATCAACGTTGGGTTTCCGTTAAAAATGGAAAAATAACTTTTAGTGATGATGCTAGCAAGGATTCAAAAACAGTCGTTATCACGGCAACCCATAGCTCAGGTGGTGAGCCAGTTAAATATAAATTTACACTTAAAAAATGGCATTTATATAGCGAGAAAAAGATGAATTGGCATGATGCTAAAGACTGGTGTGTTAATAAGGGATTGACACTCCCAACTGTTGCACAACTCAGTGCTGGTCGGTTTGTAAGAGGTATTGGTTCACTTTGGAGTGAATGGGGTGACGTACGTTTATATAATTGGAATTATCATATGTACTGGACATCTGAAACATCAGGTCACAATGTTAAAGCTGTTGGTATGGTCAGTGGTTATATAAATGTCAAGGGTGAAGGTGAGAACAATCACTTCTTTTTTACCTGTGTTGGCGATCTTTGATGAACGTTAATTAAACGCTTATCCCATTTAGCGAATATTAAGTTACTGCTAATAGAGGTTTATGTGCTGAGTGTATTGGTACATAAACCTCTTAATTATTAGAACCATCATGGTGTTGGCCAGACAAGATAAATTTAAGCGAGTGGGTTTTTGATAAGTTGATTGAAGGGTACTTTAATTCGTCATCATCGATGACTGACCCGATCCTGCTGATGACTAGCTAGAACCGGGTTTGAATTACGGCAAGTAAAAATTAGCTGGCTTTTTTCGCTGCCGCAGCGGCGTTGACAATAGTAGCAAAAGTATCGGCTTTCAGCGATGCGCCGCCAACTAATGCGCCATCAATATCGGGTTGACTGAAAAGCTCGGCAGCATTGCTTGTATTCACTGAGCCGCCATACTGAATAATCACTTGTTCAGCAATAGTCGGATCTTGTTTGGCAATATGGTCACGAATAAATTTATGTACCGCTTGCGCCTGGGCGGGAGTGGCTGATTTACCGGTGCCAATCGCCCAAATCGGTTCATAAGCGATAACACTATTTTCAAATGCGCTGGCACCTAAGCTATTTAATACCGCATCGATTTGACGGGCGCAGACTTGTTCAGTTTTGCCGGCGCTATTTTCTTCTTCAGATTCACCAATACAAAGTACTGGCGTTAATCCTTGCGATTTTAGCACGGCAAATTTGCGAGCGATAAATTCATCGCTTTCTTGATGATAAGTTTTACGTTCAGAGTGACCGATAATAATATATTTTGCGCCAATATCTTTTAGCATTTCCGCTGAGATATCACCGGTAAAAGCGCCGGACAGATTGACGTCAACATCTTGTGCGCCAAGTGCTATCTTGCTACCGGTTAAAGCTTGTTTTGCTTGCGCCAGGTAAAGCGCTGGTGGGGCAATTGCGACATCACAGCCTGTGACATTATTTAATTCGTTACGCAAATTTCCAATCAGTTCTTCAACCATTTTTTTACTGCCATTGAGTTTCCAGTTCCCCATGACTAATGGATGCCGCATGTTTTCCTCCAACTAAAAAATATTTATTAATAAATGAGATAAAGACAATTGATCATTATTCAGTTTATGCAAAAGGATAGTATAAAGATGCTATGATTAAATCACTTTGTTTTTCGTCATTCATGTGTGATGTTATCATCATTTCGTGAAAGCTTAACCGGTTCAATAGCGAAAGTAATCATGTTATCTTTACTTTTTACTAAAATATAACGGATAGCGCCTACTATCGTTTCATCACTCTGCACTTGGTTATGTTGCTCTAACATACGATCTAATACCGCGGTTAATTGATGTGTGTTATTAATTGAAGTGGTTTTTTCGAAGTGATTAATAATTGCCATAATATTACGTTCGAATAATTGTCGATTAATTTTATAGCTGCTTGCCTCTTTTGGTGGCAGTAATGTTAGCTGTAAACTTTTAATTTTTTCACTTCCTCGTTCAAGTACTGCGGAGGAGTAAATTTTGCTGTTAATTCGACTGGCTGCACGAATATAAGGTAAGCTAATATCCTTGCTTTTAATCACTTTAAATTCATGTATTGGATAGCTGGGATTATCCTGATTATATTTTTGCCGAAATATGGGGATAGTTTCATTGAATAAGGCTGCATCGGGTGATAAATAAGCAACCGAAACCTCTGTTTCAGGCATAATTGGTAATTCTTTTGCCAGCACCGGGAACAGTGGCAATAATGCAATAAATAGTAATGCTAACTCAAATTTGCGATTGTAAATTTTCATCATCGTTACTCGTCAGTATGAATTTTTTCATAAAGGATCCATTAGGATAAGATAAATGACATTACAACAATGGGCACTCTCATTTAAAGGACGAATTGGTCGAAAACCATTTTTACTTGGTATGGTTATTTGGTTTTTATTAATGGTCATGATATTTAGTTTGCAAACTTTTTTGTTATTTTCTCCTTATATTTTACTGTTATTAGTCATTTTGTTGCTCTACCCATTGGAGGCAATTTTTACTAAACGTCTACATGATCTTGGTAAATCTGGTGGCTGGTTGTTATTATTGTTGGCTTTTGTGCTATTTTCTATCGATGTTAGTTTATTCACACCTTTTTGGCAGTGGAGGATTGGACGATTTCTACCTTTATTTATTGTTACCATATTATTTTTTAGATTGTGGTAGTTTTAAAGGTCAGGATAAAGCAAATCGTTATGGTAAAAAAACTGAACAAGTTGACTATCTCAGCTGATTAATTTTTATTTACCTCGGCTTACCAATATTGTTCACTGGTAATGTGTCCCGCTTTACGGCGTAAATGTTTATCCATCCCTCTTTGTATTTTTAGTAGTTGTTGGGTATCTTTAACCATTTGTGGATTACCGCAAAGCATAACATGGCTCGTTGAGGGATCAATTTTTGCCTTTACTGCTTGTTCTAGCTGCCCGCTTTCAATTAGCGCTGGAATACGGCCGGTGAGTGAACCAGTTTTGTTTTCGCGACTGACAATAGTTTGGATCTTCAATTTTCCCTGATATTTTTTCTCGAGAGCTTTCATTAATGGTAAGTAACTCAGAATCTTCCGCGTAACGTACCGCATGTACCAGGATAATTTGGTTAAATCGGGCTAAATTTTCGCCAAATTGCAAAATGGATAAAAAAGGCCCAATTGCGGTACCTGTCGATAGCATCCAAAGCGTTTCATAATCAGGCAGTTTTTCTAACACAAAAAAACCTGCTGCCTCTTCAGTGACATAAATAGGATCACCGGGTTTCAATGCTTCAAGGTGTGGGCTGAGTTTTCCTTCCGGTACGGTGACGAGATAGAATTCTAATTGATTATCATTGGGTGCGTTAACATAAGAATAGGCGCGTTGGATACGCTGGCCATTGATTTCTAGCGCAAGTTTAGCATATTGTCCCGCAATAAACGGTTTAATTGGCGCTTCGAGGATCAAACTAAATAAGGCATCTGTCCATTTATGGTTTTTAATAATTTTTCCTGTTACCCAATTCGCCATACTACTGGCCTCCCAATGTGTCAAATAAAGCGTTAATGTTTGGTCATATTATGTCAAATCTAGGCAAAACCATTATCGATAATGTGTTTTAACTATTCAGTTAAATTATGACTCTTCCATTATGATATAAAATTGTACAGTTATGTTTACAAAATAAGTCAATTAGATTCGGCTAGATGGAAAAAATAATTTAATCGGTTAACTCGAATTTTTTATAATTTGTTAGATTAATTGATATTAACGTACAGATTTGATGGGGCTGTTTTTCTTTAAGCCTAAGATATTGTAACCTTTTTTAATACATTGGTTATTAGATAAAATGAGAAAATTAGAACACTTCAATTTGCTATTAATGCTCATTGTTTTAATTGCTGTCGGGCAGATGACGCAGACAATTTATGTCCCCGTTATTGCAGAAATTGCTGCCTATTTTGCTGAACCTGATGGTGCGGTGCAAAGCGTAATGGGGGCGTATCTGCTATTTTATGGTTTTTCACAACTATTTTATGGACCTATATCCGATCACGTTGGTCGTCGCCCGGTTATTTTAGTCGGTTTAATTATTTATTTAATCGCAACCATAATCGCAATTTCCGCACCTTCATTAAAGATCTTGATTATTGCCAGTGCACTGCAAGGTTTAGGTGCCTGGTATGCCGGACGTGAAGGAAAAACTTTTTATCAGTTAATGTGGCATGCCGTTTTTTGTTGTGTTTCTGCGGCTATTATCATGTGGTTACCAGGTTGGTTTGGATTTATGAATGTGTGGTCACTGTTGATCCCTGCCGGACTTTTTTTCTTTGGGGCAGGTATGTTATTTCCATTAGCTACCACCGGAGCAATGAAGCCTTTCCCTTATTTAGCGGGAGCCGCCGGTGCATTGGTTGGCGGTTTGCAAAATGTAGGTTCAGGCGTGGCGGCTTGGTTGTCAGCTCATTTACCCCAAACTGGACAATTCAGTTTGGGGATTTTGATGTTTGCTATGTCTATCCTTATTTTATTATGCTGGTTACCTTTGGCATATAAAATGGATAAAAATTAACACCTATTTAATAAATATATTTAGATAATAAAATTAGGTGAATATGGGTTTTGTTACGCAATCGCTATATGATTTTGATTGGTGAGACACGCGCTCTTCAAGCAATCTAGAGGTGATTATTCCTTCTATACTGTGAGAAAAACGCTGATCTGTCAGTAATTCAGCTAATATAAGGTTGCCCTTTTCTGCTATGTCGCTTGATTTTGCTGCTTGTTATTTCTGTTGTCAGCGACTTGTTCCCTAATTGATGGTGTGACCATTATAGGCTTTTGGTTATTGGTCATATTTGCCAGCTCTGTTTCACTATTTTCACCGTTATAAAGGATCTGTTCTTCGATATCTAAAATGAAATGATTGGGATTGATTAATTGGATTGGCCTAAAACTGTCGGATGGTTTGGTTACAGTTGTTGCTGAATCCTTTGTTAACTGTCAGGGCTTAGGTAACCATGCGATGGGGTATCTTTCTGGCCAATTAATCGGCATGGCAATTAAATTTTCTTTTGGTATTGGCTGATAATTTTCTTGTCCTACTGGGCGCTAGGTTAATTCTATGGTGTCCCAATATTGATCACCAACCGCGTGGCTATTGGTGCTCCAGAACAGCCAAATAGGATAATGTTTACCTGCTTCCAAATAGATTGTTTGATTATCACGATACTCTAGCGTGTGAAATCGGTTTTTGTGTTGGATATAAACCCATCCTATATCATCGGCTTTAAATTTTAACTGATAATGATTGGTTTCAATTGGTGCCAGAAAGCCAGAAAGCCAGAAAGCCAGAAAGCCAGAAAGCCAGAAAGCCAGAAAGCCAGAAAGCCAGAAAGCCAGAAAGCCAGAAAGCCAGAAAGCCAGAAAAAATCCACAATGTGGGTTTCAATTTTTTGCCGTTTAACACGTTAGACTTAAAATCAGCATCAAATTGGCTAAATTTTTCTTTTCCCATCCAATAATTATGAGAATCTCCTTGCCACCGTTTGGCATAAAGAGGAGCGTTATTTAACCACTGTTTTTTTATTTAGTAGTGTATTAAATTGAGATTGCGTCAGACTTCTGTTGCCTAAATCTAGCTGGCTGAGATCATAAATGCTTAAATTTAATCCACCATGTTGCGACCGATCGGGAACCTGATAATGGTGTTTAAAAGTTTGGCTTGATCCTGATGGGTAAGTTATGGTTGCGGAAATGGTTGTTGCACCATGGCCGATTAGTTGGCCGTGATGGTTAATAACTTTCGGATCAGAGGAATGCCAGTTAATAGTCCCTTGTTGAAAAGATTGAGGTAGTGCTAATGGTTCTGTTGCAATGGTTTTTGTTTGTTGATGATGGGTATTAAAGAAGTGTGAATAGGCAATATCTTCTTGGGGAAGAGCCAGCACAAAAATTTGCCTTTTAAGTACTTCTCCTTCTAACCATTCGGCTTTTAATGCACTGGCTGGATGGATATTTTGTCAGTGTGGCTTTGTCATTCTCATAAATTAATGAGTTCCCTTCTGTAATTGACCAGCTAATTGCTTTACCTTGCCAATAGTTAACCAAACGCAGTGGGTGTGAAATGCTAAATTCACTACGCTGATCAAATAGTGTGTTAGCCAGCGAATCAGGATTAGTATAACGATAAACAGAACGATTGCTTAATTGACCTAAGGGTGCTTCAAGGATCTCGAAACGTACCAGTTCACCTTTGTTGGCAATATGCAAACTTAACGAGTGTACTGAGGTTGCCGGTATTTTCAGCAACTCGGTCAGTAATCCATGCTCTGTGGCGTAAGTTACTTTCAATGCATAAGGGTAATGTTTCTGTAATGGGCGCCCTTTTGCAGTGAGAAAATTGTGGTAAGGCTGAGGCAGATTACCCTGGGTTGTAAAAATCTTTAGCTGATTTTGTGGATGAGGTTCGGTATTTGGCTCCAGTGTTTGGCCGTTATGTTGAACTAGATGGCCGGTGATCCAGTAAACCGATTTATTATGCTGGTAAGCGAGAGTTTCTTCTTCGATATTATACTGTTGATGATTATTCTTTGTTACAGTAACCCCCCTGCTGAAGAGTTTCATCCCATACTTGGTAGAAACCTTCCCCGGCAAAGCCACCATCTTCGCTATCTATACCCGTTATCTGATTGGGATACCATTGATATTGCTGTTCGGCAAATTGATGATTTTTTTGCAGTATTATAATCAGAAAAGGGAAGAAAGTTTTGCGATTTTGGTCGAGAACCTTTACATCGTGCATCGGATCGGTATTAGGATAGTAATTATTGTTATTATCAGTAGAAAAGTTTGGCAAATATTGTTGATTGACTTGATCATAACTCCAACTTGCTTGGTAGCCTGATTTATACGGGTAGTTGGGATCATCCATGCTATGAAGCAGGCCCATAGCGTGGCCGATTTCATGAATCAAAATATAAGCGCTCGCACTACCACCACCTTGTTGTCTGCCACCAAGCCCACCATCGGGATCAGGAAAAAAGGCGACATAACTTATTTCATTACCACCGATATTAGTTCGTCGTAAACGATTAGCTAAATTATAACTGGCGGCAATAGCGCCTTTAAATCCGCCATTGCCGGAGTGAGGATCACTGCCTGGCTCGTTTTTATTGGCCAAAATGCCATTTTGGTTAGTAAGATTATTTAATGATATCGGTGGCACTTCTGATGCTTAGGTAGAAGACGTTGTTTGATGTTTTTTAACCAGATTTTGCTTGTCAATGAACCAGCTACAGTGAGCTTCTGCTGCCATAGAGGATCATCTCCTTCACCATATATCGTTATTTCAATTGGATTATATGGATTAATTTCGTTTGTGATAGGCAGATTTAATTGCCAATTACCTTGCTCATCATATTTGGCGTGATAATATTGATTACCATATTTGATCTGAATAAAAACTAAATTAGTTTGTGTGTTTATAGGTAATGCTGAATCGGTGGATATTTCACATTTCTAATGTACTGGAAGTTATATTTTTACATTGATTGTGATTGTTATTAAATTTTTCAAATGAAGTCTTGCAAACTAAAATATCACCCGACAAATTTATATATTGATTTTTTTATACAATAATAAGTTTTTTATATTTACATGTAATTTATTATGGTTTTTTGAAGTAATAAAAGAATTGTTATTCATAATTTATTTTTTTGTGTTATTTAATTAATAATTAATCTGACGCATCGAAAATTGATATTCGATGAAATATTTGCAGGCTAAATGATAGTGAATGGCTAATCTATTTCTTTTCATGGCAAACACCTTATATAAATAACATAATGATTACTTGATTTTTTTTATATTATAGGCATAAAAATGACAATTAAAATAATTTGTTTTTGCTAACCTTAGTGAGGAGCTATATATTTTTATTATTTATCGATTTTAATTGAGATTAATTGTGTTCTTCTCAATCTCTGACGCGGGAAACGGCTTTTTTCCACCCGTTATATTTATAGTTACGTTCGGTGGTTTCAATTTCAGGAGTGAATTTTTTTTCAATACGCATTTTTTCTTTAATTTCATCGAAATCTTGCTAGAAACCAATAGCTAGTCCAGCAAGTAAAGCTGCGCCTAATGCGGTACTTTCACGAATAATAGGACGCTCTACGTAGGCTCCTAGGATGTCAGATTGGAATTGCATCAAGAAATTATTGGCGACAGCACCGCCATCAACACGTAATGAACTCAGGCGCATATCAGCATCTTTTTGCATCGCTTCCAGAACATCACGCGTTTGGTAGGCAATAGATTCTAATGTTGCACGAATAATATGGTTACGATTGGCGCCGCGTGTTAAGCCAAAAATCGCACCGCGGGCGTAAGGCTCCCAATAAGGCGCGCCTAAACCTGTTAGAGCTGGAACGACATAGACACCGTTATTATTTTTGACTTTATTAGCGAAATATTCAGAATCGTTAGCATCATCAATTAATTTCAGTTCATCACGCAGCCATTGTATAGAAGCACCTGCCATGAAAACGGCACCTTCTAGGGCATAATTCACTTCACCTTGTGGGCCACAGGCAATAGTAGTTAGTAAGCCATGATCGGAAATTTTGGCTTTTTTGCCGGTATTCATTAATAGGAAACAGCCGGTTCCATAGGTGTTTTTAGCCATTCCGGGTTGGACACATAACTGACCAAAAAGGGCAGCTTGCTGATCGCCGGCCATTCCGGCTATTGGTATGCGTGTTCCACCTTTACCATCAATGTTGGTTTTCCCATAAATTTCTGATGACGGACGTACTGTTGGTAATATGGCGCGTGGAATATTAAAGGCATCGAGGATTTTTTGATCCCACTCCAGCTCATGAATGTTAAACAGCATAGTACGAGATGCGTTAGTATAGTCAGTAACATGGATACGCCCTTGTGTCATTTTCCATACTAGCCAAGTATCAATAGTCCCAAAGAGTAACTCGCCATTTTTTGCTCGTTCATAGGCTCCGTCAACATTCTCCAGGATCCATTTAAGTTTGGTACCGGAGAAATAGGGGTCAACTACTAAACCGGTATTTTCACGGATATATTTCTCCAGTTCTGAGTTATTCCGCTTTAGTTCGGTACAGAAATCAGCAGTACGACGACATTGCCAAACAATAGCATTATAAATGGGTTTACCGGTTTTCTTTTCCCAAACTATAGTAGTTTCGCGTTGATTGGTTATGCCAATTCCGGCAATTTGATCACTGCGAATATCAGAAATGGCTAATGCTTCAGCTAAAGTAGCACTTTGGTTTGCCCAAATTTTTATTGGATCATGTTCTACCCAACCCGGCTTTGGGTAAATTTGAGGAAATTCACGTTGAGAAATATTAATAATATTAGCATCATGATCAAAAATAATGGTTCGTGAACTAGTGGTACCTTGATCAAGTGCGATAATATATTTTTTTGTTGTTGGTGTTTCAGTTGTTATAATAATTGTCCAATTTACTTCATATTATTTTTTTGAATTATTTTTGAGTTTATTTTTTGTTTTGATTTGCCATAGTAGGTAAATGGTAGCCAATCAGTTTGCGATAAGCAAAAGTACCGAGAATAGCGCCAACAAAAGGTGCCGTTAAGGGAATTATGCAATAAGGGAAGTCTCGTCCACCGGTTAAGGCAATATCACCCAACCACCCAGATCAGCTATTAGTTTGGGGCCGAAGTCGTGAGCAGGATTTAATGCGAAACCGGTAAGTGGGCCAAATGAACCACCAATAACTGCAATCAGAATACCAATAAGTAGTGGAGCTAGTGGGCCACGGGGTATGCCATTGTTATCATCAGTTAAACTTAATATCATACAAATCAAGATAATAGCAATAACAACTTCAACCAAAAATGCCTGTAGGACGCTAATTTGGCCTGCTGGATAAGTAGAAAAAACGCCGGCAGTAAATAAGCTTGCTGGTGAACCACGTACTATATGGTGTAATTTTTCATAATCTAGAAATAGTTCGAAGTACAACCCATAAACGAGAGAGGCAGCGACGAAGCCTCCCAGCATTTGTGCAATAATATAAGGCAGTACTTTTTTTCTATCAAAATGATAATGGTAATCGCCGGATTTAAGTGCGCTCCTGAAATACCTGCCGTAAGGTAAACGGCTAGAGCCACGCCAAATCCCCAAATCATACTGATTTCCCATAAACCTAGTTTGCGCCTGCAATACGCGTAGCAGCAACACAGCCCAGGCCAAAGAAGACCAGTAAGGCAGTACCTAAAAATTCAGAGATACATTGACCTGTCAGCGTTGGTGAAGTAATTTTACTCATATGTTTATCCTACAAAAGTATGCATACTAAGCAATAAAATTGGTCTTTTATTTGTTATTTCTAAGGAAACTCTGAAGGAATTTATCATTAAATGAACGTAAACGGAAATAATGGGATCAAATATGTTGGATCACTTCAAAAAAATGAGCGAAATCGCTCTGATAAAGTGATCGAACTGACATTCTAGTTGATGTATTTTTTTGCAATTAGTTGGATAAATAGAAATAATTAAGGTTAAATCGACATTTATCGAGAGCTTTCAACTAGACAGGCGTAAGAAGGCTACTTACAATCGTAGCATTGCTAAAAAAGGGGACGAAAGAATGTCATTTGAAGTTTTTGAAAAGTTAGAAACTAAAGTTCAACAAGCTATTGAAATAATTGAGCTTTTGCAGATGGAAGTTAATGAACTTAAAGAGAAAAATAATATTTTGTATCAAGAAGTAGCGAGTGCTAAAGAGAAACATGGAACGCTGGCTCATGAAAATGAGATTTTAAAACAAGAACAGCATGCTTGGCAAGAGCGTTTACGCGGTCTATTAGGTCGAATGGAAGATGTTCAGTAATCGTCCGATATTTCATTACATTAGAAAAAAATAGCAATAAGGGCAACAAATTTTGCCCTTATTGCTACTTAATCGATAGATATTGAATAATACAACAATGTTTGTTTTTAGCTGAAAGAGTATTAGTCTTCAATATCTTGATCGTTGTTTGACTCATCATCTAAAAGTAATGGATGCTCGGAAAGGATAATACCGGTATTATCTGCGTACAAATAATCTTCTGTAAAGAATGTGACGCCACCAAAATTGACTCGCACATCACTTTCTCCGATACCCTCACTGGTACAACCTACCGGAATGGCAGCGATTGCTTGAATACCGATATCTAATTCTGCCAATTTATCAACCTGACGTACTGCACCGTAAATAACAATGCCTTCCCATTGGTTTTTCATGGCAAATTTTGCCAATTCAGCATCAATTAGCGCCTTACGTACAGAGCCGCCACCATCAACTAATAGGATCCGACCCTCCCCCTGTTCTTCCAGTAAATCGTAGATGATGCTGTTGTCTTCAAAACATTTCACTGTTACGATTTGACCACTAAATGAAGTACGCCCGCCAAAGTTAGAGAATAAAGGTTCTACCACATTCACCTCTTCTTGGTAGATATCACAAAGCTCGGAAGTATCATATTTCATAGTATTTCGGTCTATTTTAAGTACAAGGGAAGTTCAGTATATCCTTATCTGGTGATTTTTTGCAAAAACATAGCTGATAAAAATACTGAGAAAAATCAAAATTACAATAATTAATTTAAAATAAGTCCAACAGAAAATAGAATATTAGTCAGCAATGCCGCTTTTACCATATTTTCCAATAAAGGTTTCATACCCAGCGCGGTGGTATCATGGATAACTCTCTTTATGTGGTTTAGTAACATCGTTATAGCGAGCAAAAATAACCAACCCGTCCCGTGATGAAGATATAACAAGCTAAAGAGAATTAAACAAAATGGCAATTAAGATGAGTGCAGCATGATACTTTCGAGCGCCTTTAGTGCCTAATCTAACAGCCAGGTATTTTTACCGGTTTTAATATCATTTTCTATATATATTGTTAACGTTTAGTACTGCTGCTGACAGCAATCCACAAGCGGTTGCTGGCAATAATATCCTTTGGCATTCGACAAGCGACTATGATCAGAGTTAAGCCACATAAACAACAAATAAAGATAGTGATTTTTAGGGCAACTTTCATTTCTGCCAGGCTAATAATTCCTTTTTGTATACCTCGTAATGGCCCCAATCGTTGCTCGGTATCACTGCTCTTAATCGCATCGCCATAATCATTCGCCAGATTGGATAGAATTTGTAGTGCAGCAGCAGTGAGTAAAGCTAATAATGCAATAGAGAGGATAAAAGTGCCAGACAAGCTAATGCAGAACCCGTTATAATTGGCGCAATACCCAACGGAAGTGTTTTGGGGCGTAAACTTTCTAGCCACGCCTGTATTTGTATAGGCTTTCTTGATGTGATTAAATTCATGTAATTAATCCACAAGTTTGTTGTTATAAAAATAATGGGAGACTTAGCCCCCCATCCAAGATTATAATCAGCAAAGTTAACGACGCCAGATTATAAAATAAATCGACTCAGATCTTCATCAGCAACTAGTTCATCTAGATGCTTAGCTACGTAATCAGCGTCAATTATAATGTCTTGACCATTGCGTTCACTAGCATCGAAAGAGATGTCTTCCATCAATCGCTCAAGAACGGTATGTAATCGACGAGCACCAATATTTTCTGTTTTTTCATTGACTTGCCATGCTACTTGAGCAATTTTACTAATACCTTCTGGCGTAAATTCAATGTTTAAACCTTCGGTTGCCATCAATGCTTTATATTGTATAGTTAAAGAGGCATTTGGTTCAGTTAAAATACGGTTAAAGTCTTCTGCCGTCAACGCTTGTAGTTCGACTCTGATGGGTAATCGGCCTTGTAGCTCCGGGATCAAATCCGATGGACTGGCAACCTGGAATGCACCAGAAGCGATAAACAGAATATGATCAGTTTTTACCATCCCATGTTTAGTAGAAACGGTGCAGCCTTCAACTAAAGGTAGCAAATCACGTTGTACACCTTCTCGAGAGACATCAGGGCCAGACGTTTCACCACGTTTACAAATTTTGTCGATTTCATCGATAAAAACAATGCCGTGTTGTTCAACTGCATCAATGGCTTGCTGTTTTAGTTCTTCTGGATTGACCAGTTTTGCGGCTTCTTCTTCGATCAATATTTTGAAGGCTTCTTTGATCTTCATCTTACGGGGTTTATGTTTTTGCCCTGCCAGATTTTGAAACATAGATTGCAATTGACTGGTCATTTCTTCCATACCAGGAGGAGCCATAATTTCAACGCCTACCGGTGTAGTGGCAACCTCAATTTCAATTTCTTTATCGTCCAGCTTACCTTCTCTTAGTTTTTTACGGAAAGATTGACGTGCGGTAGAAGGTTCTACATTAGGATCAGGTTGCCCCCAATTATTTTTAGCCGGAGGTAATAAAACATCAAGAATACGTTCTTCGGCCAGTTCTTCTGCTCGGTAACGGTTTTTTTCTATAGATTGCAGGCGTACCATTTTTACAGCAGCGTCAGTCAAATCACGAATAATAGAATCGACCTCTTTACCCACATAACCGACTTCAGTAAACTTTGTTGCTTCTACCTTGATAAAGGGAGCATTAGCCAGTTTTGCCAAACGACGGGCAATTTCAGTTTTACCCACACCAGTTGGGCCAATCATCAAAATATTTTTCGGTGTTACTTCCTGACGTAGTGCTTCATCAAGTTGCATACGACGCCAACGATTACGTAGCGCAATAGCGACAGAACCTTTTGCTTTGTCTTGACCAATAATATGATTGTCCAATTCACTGACAATTTCACGAGGCGTCATTTCAGACATGTTTAAATCCTTAAGGTTTTGAAGAGAGCTCTTCAAAGTTAAAATTATGGTTGGTATAAATACAGATATCACTCGCTATATTTAACGCTTTTTCTGTAATATCACGTGCGCTCATTGTTGTATTTTCTAACAATGCCCGCGCAGCGGCTTGTGCATAGGCACCACCAGAACCAATAGCGATCAAATCATTTTCTGGTTGAATAACATCGCCATTACCTGTAATGATCAATGAGCTGTTTTCATCTGCAACAGCTAAAAGCGCTTCGAGTTTTCTCAGCATACGATCAGTACGCCAATTTTTAGCCAATCCAACAGCGGCTTTCGTTAGGTGTCCTTGGTGAAGTTCTAGTTTTCGTTCAAAAAGGTCAAACAGGGTAAATGCATCAGCAGTACCGCCTGCGAAGCCCGCAATAACTTTATCATTATAAAGGCGGCGCACTTTACGGACGTTGCCTTTCATGACGGTATTACCCATCGTCGCCTGTCCATCACCACCAAATACAACTTGGCCATTACGGCGAACACTTACGATTGTAGTCATGAGTCAGCCCTTGGTTATTTTATTAGGGTAGTATGTAAACATACTTTTTAGTTTTTTTATGACGTAAAAAGTTAGTATTTACGCTATTAGGAATGTAAATGGGGGATAATAATTATTTTTCAACCCTTACTTGTACGAAGAATACAGCCGGATACGCCGACAGATTTAGCTCGGTCACGTATTTTTTCTGCTGCTTCTTGATTGTAAGGCCCAAGAACTAGGCGATGCCAGCCTTCAGTCGAGCTAATCCTACTCTCTAAACCTGAAAAGGCCAGGTTAGCTTTAACTGATTCTGCTTGCTCCAGGTTCTTAAATGAGCCGCATTGTACCACTATTTTTTGTTGGTTATTTTTTGGTTGTTGGGGCTGTGGTGTGGGTTTTAATCGCAGAGGTGATTCTATTGGAGGGCCATTAATGATCACGTGTGCGCGGGGAACATTATCATCATTAGGCACCTCGGATAGATTTGTGGTGGGATTGGGTCTATCCGCATCAATCTGCTCAAGAAACTGACGCTGTTCATTGGTTAACTCGGTGGTGTTATTAATATTTGATTTGGTTGAGTGGTTAAAGTTTGGTAGATCAGAGCCCCGCTTTTCCAGCTCTTTTATGTAACGCCACCGTTCTTCTGGTTTAGGAGGTAGACTGTTGACTGGCTGATTGCTGTTAGGTGAGGTTGTTTTGTTAAGCACAGGAACGCGTTTATTTTGCGTAATGTAATATAAGCTACCAATAAAGACAATTACGATGGCAATAGCGACAGCAAGGGTTGTTTTCGGCAATCCTTGATTTGATTTTTTTTTGCCTGCATGCTTATTTTTACGGGGCGTTGTGCGCCCTCGTCTTACGTAATCTTTTTGTGCCACTTTTCAATTCGCTAATTAATAAAAAAGTTACATTAATTCATTATATGTTACTTAACCTAATCACTTTTGACTAGTTTTTAGGTGGACAAACACTATCACGGATAATTAAATGGCAGTCTAGCAGTTTTGCATTTTTATCTATTCCGTGGCCTTCGATTTTCGCTAAAAGTAGTAACATTGCCTGGTGACCAATTTCAAAGCGAGGTTGCTCGATTCTAGTGAGAGCGGGTTCACTATATTGTGCAAAATTGAGATTGCCGAATCCAATAATAGATAAATCTCTTGGTAATGTTAGCCACATACGTTTGGCCTGCCATATAGCACCAATAGCCATAATATCATTATGGCAAAAAATTGCGCTAGGTGGCTTAGTTAATGCAAAAAGTTTTTTTTATGCCTTCAGCTCCACCTTGGTAACTAAAATCACTATTAATAATATATTCCTGTTGCACCTTATTACCAGCCCGCTGTATCGCTTGAGTGTAACCTTGCAAACGATATTGGCAAGACAGAATGGTTTCTGGGCCTGTTATGCAAGCAATATATTATGACCCAGTTTTTGTAAATAGTTAATTGCATTAAACGAGTAGGTTAGATTATCAATATTTATAGTAGCAAGATTGAATTCAGGTACAAATTCATTTGCAACAACTATTGGCGGTAAATTTTTTAGTTTTCTATTGGCGAGTGAAAACGGAATATCAGAATTGAGTAACACAATGCCATCAATTTGTTGGCTAATAAATATATCAATAAGAGTGTGTTGTTGTTTTTTTATAATGTTTACAATCACCAATCAGTACCATATATCCTTGTTCAGCAGCCACTTGTTCAATACCACTAATAATATCAGGACAGATAGGGCTGGTAATATCGGGTATAGCAACAAAAATAGTTTTAGCTTTGCTTGATTTGGTATTTTTTGTCAGACAATAGGTATCATAACCCGTTTTCAACGCAGCTTGTTCAACCTTCTGGCGCGTCTTGACAGAAACTTGATCTGGCCTAGTGAGTGCTCGTGAAACAGTTGCAGTAGACACACCTGCTTCGTTAGCAACATCCTTCATTGCGTTGTGGTGATTTATCTTTTGTTCCATATCTCCACCTTGCATACTTCAATGACTAATTAAGTCTATTTAATCAATGCATTTACTTATCTTAATCACTTTGCCAGCAAAATTTGTAAATAAATTTGTCTGAATCGTTCAATTAGATTTATTTATAGAATAGCTTCGCACAAAACTAATTTTATTTGCTTCAATAGGTGTAAGTAGATGATTAATAGCAGCGACTAATTTTCAGTTGGATCAACATCGATATTCCATTTTACTTTTCGACTTTCAGGGTATGGCATAATTTCAGGTAAAATATGCGAAAGGAATTGTTGTAAATAGGATCGCGAAGGATGCTGGAGTAGTAATTGCCAACGAAAACGGCCTGCCCGCTTAGCTTGGATCGCCGGTGTAGGACCCATTAACCAAAGTTGTGAGTCGCGCATGGGATGTTGTTCTATATATTGGCGGAACTTGTTTAAAAAATCAGGGGCCGATTGGTTATGATGATCTTCTGAACGGATCATGATATGACTGCTATGTGGTGGCAAAAAAACATCACCTCGTTCCGCTAGTGTTTCTGTCGCGAACGCGTTATATCCTTTTTCTAATAATGTCGCTAATAATGGATGTTCAGGGTGGTAGGTTTGTAGGATCACTTCACCATGTTTACCGGCCCGCCCAGCCCGTCCAGATACTTGGATATAAAGCTGAGCAAATCTTTCGGTTGCCCGATAATCACTGGAAAAAAGTGCGCCATCTACATTCAGTAGGGCGACCAGAGTAACATCAGGAAAATGGTGTCCTTTCGCTAGCATTTGGGTGCCGATCAAAATTCGAGCACCACCTGTATAGACAGTTGCTAGCTGTTTTTCTAATGCGCCTTTCCGCCGAGTGGTATCTCTGTCAACGCGGGTAACCGGTATATTAGGAAAAAGCTGGTTAATAGCTTCTTCTAACTGTTCAGTTCCTAAACCGACAGGGAGCAGACGCGTTGAGCCGCAGTGTGAGCATTGTATTGGGATTGGCAGTTGACTATCACAGTGATGGCAACGTAGCTGACGTTGATGATGGTGTAGTGTGTAATAATGATCACAACGTGAACACTCGGCAATCCAACCACAATCATGGCAAATCAATGTTGGTGAGTAACCGCGGCGATTTAAAAATAGCATCACTTGATTATTTGCTGCCAGATGATCTTCAATACGCTGTATTAATGGTCTTGATATACCATATTTTAATGGCTGGCCTTTTAAATCAAGTAAATGTTGACTGGCCGGTTTGGCGTTTCCAGCTCGTTGGGTTAGATCTAGACGGTGATATTTTCCTTGTTCAATATTATAAAGACTTTCTAACGAAGGTGTTGCAGTACCCATAATAATTGGAATGTTCTCTTTTTTGGCACGAAAAACAGCCAGATCACGGGCATGATAACGCCATCCGTCTTGTTGTTTGTAAGAGTTATCGTGTTCTTCATCAATAATGATCAAGCCAAGATTGGCAAAGGCAGTGAATAATGCGGAGCGCGTGCCAATTACAATAGCACTTTGTCCCTTTTGTGCCCGCAACCAGACCGTCAGTCGTTCACTATCATTTAATGCGGAATGCAGCACATCAACAGGCGCATTAAATCGCTCACTAAATCGTTGGATAGTTTGGGGAGTAAGACTAATTTCGGGTACCAGGACTAATGCTTGTTTACCTTGCGCTAAAATATTTTCAATCACACTGAGATAGACTTCTGTTTTACCAGAACCCGTGATCCCCACTAATAACCAAGGCATAAATGTTGACAGAGAACTTATTGCTCCTACTGCTGTTGATTGTTCTAGGTTAAGTTTTGGCTTTTCACCACAAAGATGAAAATCAGTATGCCAGTTTTCCATTTTTGGTTGGATGGGTAATAGTTGAATCAAGGTGCTCTTTTTTAATGCTTGTAGTGCACTTTCACTCAATTCGTATTCTGTTATTTGATGACGATAAAGGGGCTGTTGCTGTAGTAATGCGAGCGCCTGTTGTTGTTTTGGCGCTCTTTTAAGCTGGTTTGGGGCAAAAATTTTACCTTGCTGGGTGATTTGCCATTGCCATAGCGGAGAAAATGTTGCCGCTTTGCCTTGCCGCAGTAACACTGGTAGTGCATGAAATAGTACTTCACCAATCGGGTGATGGTAATACTGAGATGCCCAAAGTAGTAATGACCATAAACTGTCAGAAAATAACGATTCTTGATCTAACACTTGTTCAATGGTTTTTAATTGTTCACTACTGAGCTCACTATTTTGATTATGCGATAATACAATACCTAAGGTAGTACGCTTGCCAAATGGCACCAATACCCGGCAACCTTTAGCTGGTAAAGGAAGATTGGATTGGTAATCAAAAACGCGCATCAGCGGAACAGGGAGCGCCACTTGAACAATAGCCATTATTAAATGTTCCTAATCATTGTCATACAGTTTATTTATAAGACATATAAAGATAGAGTATCACATTATTTGAATAGATTTCATTGCGCTATAAACAGATTTTCTGTATGATCCGCCACCTTTGTTAGTAATTTTGATTACTAACCACTATTCTTAATCGATTTGAGGTATGGTGTCTAGCGTTAGGGTTAGATAGCGATGCGGCCTAAGTAGAGGTTTTCTATGAAAAAAGATATTCACCCTAAATATGAAGAAGTTACTGCGACTTGTTCTTGCGGTAATGTAATGAAAATTAAATCAACTGTTAATCATGATCTGAATTTGGATGTTTGTGGTAAATGTCATCCATTCTATACAGGTAAACAGCGTGATGTGGCTGCCGGCGGCCGTGTTGATCGCTTCAAGCAGCGATTCAATATTCCAGGCATGAAAAAATAATAATGGCTCAATGATACAAGCGAAAAGCATGCTTATAATATAGGAGTAACACTTCGCTTAATATCGGGGTGTTACTGTTATATAAAACCAAATTTGTTGAACTAAAAACAATTAAACTAAGACTATTTTTACAAAAAACTTTAGTTATTTGATCTTTAAAGAATAAGACAAATAATTAATATTCCCATGTGTCTGGATCAATACCTTTTTGGCGCATAACGATTTTTGCTGCTTCTGGAATCTCATCATCACGTTCTTTACGTAAATCATCGTCATTTGGCAACGGTTGCCCAGTGAAGGCGTGTAAAAACGCTTCACATAGCAATTCACTGTTTGTTGCATGGCGTAAATTATTAATTTGTCTACGAGTGCGCTCGTCTGTCAAAATTTTAAGTACTTTTAATGGGATAGATACTGTGATCTTTTTTACTTGCTCGCTTTTTTTACCATGTTCAGCATAAGGGCTAACATAATCACCATTCCACTCAGCCATGGGATACCTTAAGTTAAGTCAATCAATAGAAGAATTTAGTTGCTGTATAAATATAGCCTTAATTGGCAAAAATTTGTTTAATAAGTTTCTAATATTCTATCGTTTATTGTCGGGTTTAATATTGATAATTATCCCATTACTTGATTTAAACGTAAAGTATTTTGGATTTCCAGATGTATTAACACCTTCATGTCCATTGGGTTATATTTGATTATCTTTTTAATTTTTTTTAGTGAATCGATATTATGTTAGTTGAACCAATAATGTTAACCATATGTCATTGGTTAAGTGCTATATTAGCAGCGTATTATTTGATGTAAGCTAGCAACTACCAATAAAAATTTATTAAGTTTTTCAGTAGCTATTGAAGATTTAGGTAATGCGTTTCAGCTAGTAGCGGAGAGGTAACTTTTTATCATGAATGCAGTGACAGCGGGAGCAGTAAAATATCACTATCGTCAATTACATAAATTTGGTGGTAGTAGTTTGGCTGATGTGAAATGTTATCAACGAGTTGCTAATATCATGGCAAATTATAGCCAGCCAGGTGATTTAATAGTGGTATCTGCGGCAGGAACAACAACCAATCAGTTAATTGATTGGCTGAAATTAAGTCAAACAGATAGTGTTTTAGCCAATCAGGTACAGCAGGCAATTCTCCGTTATCAACAAGATCTTATAATTGGGCTATTACCTAACAAAAAAGCACAGATAGTAAAGTCGGCTTTTTTAGCTGAGCTTGATCGTTTAAGCACTTTAGTAGATAAACCAATTCATGCTGATATTTATGCAGAAATTGTTGGCCATGGAGAAATTTGGTCTGCGCGTTTGATGTCCGCGGTATTAGAAGAATTCGGTTTGGCTAGTCATTGGTTAGATGCACGGCTTTTCTTGCGTGCGGAGTTTGCAGCTCAACCTCAAGTAGATGAAACCCTATCACGCCCATTATTACAACAGCTTTTGCAACAACATGCCAATAAACGGTTGGTAGTGACGGGTTTTATTGCCCAAAGTAAACAAGGTAAAACGGTATTACTAGGGCGTAATGGTAGTGATTATTCAGCAACCCAAGTGGGGGCGTTAGCGGAGGTTAATAAAGTAACTATCTGGAGTGATGTTGCAGGTGTATACAGTGCTGATCCACGCAAAGTCAAAGATGCTTGTTTACTGCCACTATTACGCCTTGATGAAGCTAGTGAATTAGCGCGTTTAGCGGCACCAGTGCTTCATACTCGCACTTTACAGCCAATTTCAGTCACTAATATTGATTTACAACTTAGATGTAGTTATCAGCCTGAGCAGGGTTCGACAAAAATAGAGCGTGTTTTGGCATCAGGTACGGGTGTCAAAATTGTTACCAGCCATGATGATGTTTGTCTGGTCGAATTAATCATGGCAACTCAGCAAAATTTTAGCCAAATCTATAAAGATATCGATTTATTGCTAAAGCGAAATCAATTGCGGCCATTAGCGACTGGTTTACATCCAGATCGAAAATTGATCCAGTTATGTTATACCTCTGAAGTTGCTGCTAGTGCTCTAGCGCTATTAAAGGAGATGGTGGTAGTAGAAAAATTATCATTACGTGATCATTTTTCTTTAGTGGCAATTGTCGGGGCGGGCGTTGGTAAAAATCCCCTGCATAGTCATCGTTTCTATCAACAATTAAAAGATCAACCGGTTGAATTTATTTGGCATTCTGAAGAAGAAATAAGCCTGGTTGCTGTTTTGCGCGCGACTCAAACATCACATTTGGTTCAGGGATTACACCAGAGCTTATTTCGGGCGGAAAAACGTATTGGCTTGGTTCTGTTTGGTAAAGGTAATATTGGTTCTCGCTGGCTGGAATTATTTGCTACCGAGCAAAAAACGATTTCCGCTCGTAGTGATTTTGAATTTATTCTGGCAGGTGTAGTTGATAGTTGCCGTAGCTTGTTAAATTATGAGGGCATCGATCCAAGTAGAGTATTAGCTTTTTTTGATCATGAAGCCACAACCCATCAAGATGAAGCGCTTTTTCTTTGGATGCGAGATCATCCGTTTGATGATCTGGTTGTATTTGATATAACAGCCAGTGACTTATTAGCCAAAAGCTATCTTGATTTTGCGAGTTACGGTTTTCATCTAATCAGTGCTAATAAGATATCCGGTGCTCTGGCGAGCGATGACTACCGTCAGATCCGTGATGCTTTTGCAAAAACAGGTCGATACTGGCTGTATAACGCGACAGTCGGGGCGGGATTACCAATAAATTATACTGTCCGTGATTTAAAAGAGAGTGGTGATAATATCCTTTCTATTAGTGGTGTTTTTTCTGGTACCTTGTCTTGGTTATTTTTACAATTCGATGGCACGGTACCGTTTAATCAATTGGTTGAGCAAGCTTGGCAGCAAGGTTTAACCGAGCCAGATCCACGAATTGATCTTTCTGGGCAAGATGTGATGCATAAATTGATCATTTTGGCACGTGAAGCGGGCTATGAAATTGAACCTGAACAGGTACGGGTTGAGTCATTAGTTTCCGCCGAAGCTGCAGCCGGTGATCTGGATGCGTTTTTTGAAAATAGTATGGTCATTAATGAACAAATGGCACAACGTTTCCAGGCTGCTCAGGAAATGGGCATGGTGTTGCGTTATGTTGCTCGCTTTGATGCCACTAAGAAACGCGCCAAAGTCGGTGTTGAAGCTGTTCTGCCTGATCATCCATTGGCCGCCTTATTACCCGGTGATAATGTTTTTGCCTTAAAAAGTCGTTGGTATCGTGATAATCCGTTAATAATTAGGGGGCCTGGTGCTGGACGTGATGTGACGGCGGGCGCAATTCAGTCTGATCTTAATCGCTTATCACAATTGCTTTGATCGCCATAATAACAGCATAATCTCTTTGCTTCTACATGCATTGATAGTCAACAAAAGCAGAGGAGTTATTCCTCTGTTTGTTGGTAAAGTCTTTTCGATGGTTAACAATATTGGCTAGCTAGTCCTTCATTCAACAATTTCCTGAAATTGCACCCTACCTTGCACTGAAATAATCTTTATAGTGGCAATATGTCAATTATAAAATTTTATAAAGATGTCATACTTTTTGATCTAGATTTAGATTTTATGATAAAGCAGATATCCGTTATATGATCAGAGAATGTTATTATTTGGCGATTCTATTTTTAGCGTGAGAATGAGAAAAGGTAATTATCGACTGATAAAACAGTCTCAACTTAAATAATGCATAAGTAAGCTTTTAGCCAGTGAAAGTTAGGGAGTCTTAATGGATACAATATTCCGCGATGCGCAGTAATGTCAGCATGTTAGGTAAATTATTAGGTGATACAATTAAAAATGCTTTGGGTGAGGATATTTTAAATAAAGTAGAATCTATCCGTAAATTATCAAAATCTTCTCGGGCAGGAAATAAAGCATAACGTCAAGCTTTATTGAAAACATTACAAAATCTCTCTAATGATGAACTTCTTCCTGTCGCCAGGGCATTTAATCAATTTCTTAATCTAGCCAATGTCGCAGAGCAATACTATAGCATTTCTCCTCATGGTGAGGCATCTAGTAATCCTGAGGTATTAGCCAAGCTTTTTACTCGTTTAAAGGAAAAAAATTTACTAATAAGGTGATAACAAAAGCGATCAATGAATTATCAATTGAATTAGTATTAACTGCCCATCCAACAGAAATTGCGCGCCGCACTTTAATTCACAAATTGATTGAAGTGAATACCTGTCTGTCACAGTTAGATCATGATGATTTAGTGGATTATGAACGTAATAATATTATGCGATGTTTACGTCAATTAATTGCACAGTGCTGACATACCGATGAAATCCGTAAAAATCGCCCTACGCCGATTGATGAAGCTAAGTGGGGATTTACAGTAGTTGAAAACTCATTATGGGAAGGGGGTCCTGCTTTTTTACGTGAACTTAATGAACAGCTTGAAACCAGTTTGACGATTAATTTGCCTGTTGACACTAATTTGATCCGATTCACTTCCTGGATGGGGGGAGATCGTGACGGTAATTGCTTTGTTACTGCCGAAGTTACTCGAGAAGCGCTTTTACTAAGTCGTTGGAAAGCGGCTGAACTTTTTTTAGTGATATTCAAATCTTGGTCTCTGAGTTATTGATGTCAGAAGCAACGGCTGAACTTCGACGATTAGCCGGTGGTGATGATATTGATGAGCCTTATCGCCAGATTGCTAAAGGTTTACGTAGCCGTTTACGCAATACACTCGATTATCTGGATAGTTGTATTAAAGGTGAAAAGGTATTGCCACCTGAAGACTATCTTTATGATAATCAACAACTTTGTCAACCACTTTATACTTGTTATCAATCACTTATTGCCTGTGGTATGCCGATTATCGCCAATGGACAATTACTCGATACCTTACGCCGCATTCGTTGTTTTGGTTTGCAATTAGTACGGATTGATATCCGTCAGGAAAGTAGTTGCCATACTGATGCATTAGCAGAGCTACTTAATTACCTTGAGTTAGGTGATTATAAAAATTGGTCAGAGGAAGAAAAACAGACTTTTCTATTGGCTGAACTAAGTTCTAAACGGCCACTTTGGCCAAAAAATTGGCAACCTAGCGCAGAAACACAAGAAGTATTGGCTACTTGCCAGGTTATTGCCGATTCACCGACGGACGCCATTGCTGCTTATGTTATTTCCATGGCAAAAGTACCATCTGATGTATTAGCGGTAAAATTGCTGCTTAAAGAAAGTGGGTGTTCACTAAAATTACCGGTGGTGCCACTGTTTGAAACCTTAGATGATTTAAATAATGCTGAAAGCGTGATGCAAAAATTGCTCACCATCCCCTGGTATCGTGAGATTATTGATAATAAACAGATGGTCATGATCGGTTACTCCGATTCAGCCAAAGACGCTGGAGTTATGGCGGCCTCGTGGGCTCAGTATTGCGCTCAGGAAGCGCTAATTAAACTTTGTGACAAAGAAAAAGTTAAGTTAACCCTATTTCATGGTCGTGGTGGTACCATCGGTCTCGCGGCGGAGCGCCAGCGCATTCGGCACTGCTTTCGCAACCGCCTGGTAGTTTAAAAGGCGGATTAAGAGCTACTGAACAAGGGGAAATGATCCGCTTTAAATATGGTTTACCGCAAGTGACGATGAGCAGTTTATTTATTTATACTAGCGCAATATTGGAAGCTAATTTATTGACACCACCGGAACCAAAACCAGAATGGCGTGCGGCAATGGAAATATTATCTGATATCTCATGTAATATGTATCGTGATTATGTTTGCCAACAACCGGATTTTGTTCCCTATTTTCGCGCTGCCACCCCAGAGCTTGAGTTAGCTAAATTACCATTGGGTTCCAGGCCGACAAAACGTCGTCAGGATGGTGGTGTAGAAACTCTGCGAGCTATTCCCTGGATTTTTGCCTGGTCGCAAAATCGCTTAATGTTACCCGCCTGGTTAGGTGCAGGGGCGGCATTGCAGCATGTTATTGATAATGGCATGAAATCAGTTCTTGATGATATGTGGCATGACTGGCCTTTCTTTAAGACTCGTATTGCGATGTTAGAGATGGTATTTGCTAAAGCTGATTTGTGGTTAGCTGAATATTATGATCAGCGATTGGTTGAAAAACGGCTGTGGCCATTAGGCGAAGAACTACGCAAACAGCTGGCGCAAGATATTAACAGTGTACTTGCTATCTCGAAGGATAAAACATTAATGGCTGATTTACCTTGGATTGCTGAATCCATTGCTTTAAGAAATGTTTATACCGATCCTTTAAATGTCTTGCAGGCGGAATTATTGCATCGTTCTAGGCAACAGCAACAACCGGATCCCTATATTGAACAAGCGTTAATGGTGACCATTGCGGGCATTGCCGCTGGTATGCGTAATACCGGCTAAATTTTGTCAAAAACAGCCAACTAGCTGCGTTAGCAGCTAATCTTTGCTATGGAAAGTTGGGTTAGATTATTTAGCATGAAATAATCATTATGATCATGGCAATAATCATACATACCAGCAAAAGGCATTTGCTATGCCAAATATTGGAGATTATCATCAAAGGCTTATTGGTAGTGATATTTTTATAGGAAAAACAGATAGTTTCAACGATAGATTTGCGGTAAGAAAAAGCTACGATATTATAAAGAAAATGAATGATATTCGTAATACCCTATTACTACCTTGTGCAACACTGACGAGATCTGAAATTTATAATAAAAATTTTGATCATCTTTTGCCATTTTATTAAAGTCAGAATAGATGTTAAAAGTAAAATTTCTATCAATCTTGCTGAAATAGAAAAAAGTATTGATTTAAATAAACCGCGTGATTTTAAATTAGAGTCACCTGCGAGAATGATTGAAACTTTATTTTCTGAAATAGACGGTAAGAGCAATCATTTGATTGAGTTAAAAAATAATGGTTTCCTGTTGCTTAACAATAATGAAATAAATTTTTCTAAAGCAATGTATACATTTTCCTATATTTATCATCAGTTAGATGAAGATAAGCAAGCTATTTTGCAAAAAGAAATTGCTGACAAAATTTTTTAGGTAGGCATTTTAATGAAAGTCAATCTAATTTATTAGTTCAAGTGTTGAAAAATATGGTTACACCCGAATCGATACTATATTCATATAGTTTGTTTAAAGCGGCTGATAATTTTATTCAATTAAAAAAATTTTTTCATCATCATTCTGTTCTTCATTATTTTATTAAACAACAAAAAAATGACATTATTAATTACTGTATTAAACCATTAGCTGAATTTTATTTTCAAGTTGATAATAAGAAGAAAGTTATTGAAGATCTAATTGATATAGTGATAAATAGAAAAAATAAATCTTTAACCAGTCAACAGCAGCAAGATCTTTATTATACAATAGAAAATTATTTTAATATTTATCAAGCCAATTTTAGTAGCTTAAATCATAATGATTCTATTGATATATTTAAGAATGATTGGTGTCAAAAAAGCTACACTCAACATCTCCTTAAGGAGGACAGTTTATTGTCGTTAACGGCTCTAGAAAGGGTAATATATAATGTAAGAAACACATTTGCAGACTAACAGAGGAATAATTTTTTTCAATCGTTTAAAATGCCTTTCAAAAAATGATCTGCCTGGTTAGGTGGATTATTTAACTTGATACAACTCACATTTATTTCACTCCGCCAATATTATGTGTAAAATAACAGCATATGTGTAGATGCCTACCGGCAAGATACTGCTTGGCCAGAGTCATTTAATCCTTTCCAGTTAGATAATATGGTAACAATTTGTGTCTATTGAAAATTTAAGAAATATCGCCATCATCGCCCACGTTTATAATTATATGCAGACATCCTTAGTCAACTTAAGACAGATTTATATAAAATATGATTAATAAATAATTAGATAAAAAAAATTCAGACAATGAGAGTTAACTAAAGACAAGTTAAGCCACAATAAATGTGTCCATAATATATTATTTAATAAATTTGTTATTTTGAATGGACAGAGTGGAGCATTTTTGTGGGTATCTCAGATAGCTATCTAAAAAGAATGTTAGGAAAAAATCAAAGCCGAATAGTTGAAAAATCTGATAGAGACGGATTATGGGTTAGAGTATCAAAAAAAGGAACCGTTACATTTTTTTAGATATAGATACTTAGGAAAACAAGATAAAATAACTATTGGTAATTATCCTACTTTAACACTAAAAAAAAGCACGAGAAGATGTTGCTAAATGGCAGGTAATTTTAGCTAATGGTGATAATCCAAAGACAGTAAAAAACCTTATTATTAAAGAAAAAATTACTGAGTTAACTTTTGAAGAGTTATTTAGAAAGTGGTATTCAGTTATTTTTGAATCTAAAATAAGCGCACAATTAATTTTAAGATCTTTCGAGATACACGTTTTTCCTCATTTTGGTAAATATCCAATATCTGCAATAACTATTCATAATTGGATCAGTTTACTAGATAAATTATCTAAAAAATATTCAGAGATAACTAAACGTGTTTTATCTAATGCAAGAAAATGTTACTCGTGGGCTGAAAAAAGAAAGATGGTATCATGTAATCCCTTGATGGGAATTAAACAGTCTTCTGAATTACTGCGAGTATAATTACCGCCATTCATGCGTGTTTCCGCATTGAGTAATGCCAGAAAATCATCAGCATCAGACAGCGCAGCTTTTTTGATAGCTTTGGATATCCGCTCTTTGGCTAACTTATTCAACTCGACCCAGGTAAATCCCTTCATGGTTTTGACTTTAAATCCCCATGCTTCGGCTAACCGGATAGCTTCCAGTGCAAAGTTCCCCGTGTACCACATGCAGAGTACGGAGTTATCATTAACGATGGTTTCTATCGGTAGTCGAGTGAGGGAGTAAAAGTCAGTGGTGTTGTAGTGATTGTGTGCTGCGCCGTTTGATGCTTTGTTTTGGTATTGCCAGGGTGGGTCTGGGAGTATCAGGTCATACTTCACTTCATCTCCTAAACATACCAGCTTTTACTTTTATGCAAGTCGTCTATTTTTTCTAATACAGTGATTTTCTTGCCGCCATTTCCGGTTAATGTTTTACTTTCTCCATCGGTATCAAATTGATATATCAACCTCTTGTTTGTTAATTTTTTCTCCTTCAATCTAATTATTTTCATCATCTCACCATGATAAATAACCTGTATACCAGCTTTTACATGATGTAACGTTGTTCGGTATTCATGGATATTATTCATAGGATTTCTCCGGTTATTGATTACATGAATGTAAATGTTGATTAAAACATTATTATTTATAAGGTTATTTGTGATAGCATTGTTTCCGTTGTGTGTTGGTTAACAGCAACATTTTCCCTGGTGTTGGCCAGCCTTGCGCTGGTCTTTTTTTGAGTGATTCAGAAACACCAAATAGCTGTCAATTTCTAGTGAATACGTTGGCTATTAGTAAATAACGATTTCAGATTGATGCCGTATACCTGTAGCCATGATTTAGCAGGCCATGACTTAACCTGACCATAACGAATATCCGGTACTTCGGTTGCTTCCACCTGGTTCTCACGACACCATCTGCGAAGTGGAGCAAACTTATATTCTTTCCCTGTGGCATTCTTTACGGCTGTGATGGTGGCATGTTTAACACTTTCTCCTAGTCGTTCGGTAAGTTCTCTATTTTTACGCGTAGCCACACTAAGTTTGCCCATTGCAGAAGCTTCACGAGTGCGACTGATTTGTGATTTTGTCCTAATTGCTTCATCACGCTCACTGCTTATTTTTTCCACTTGCTCGGTATAGCTAATCAGAATTTTTCGTAATTGTGAGGGGTTATCTAACCAGTCTGTTGTTGGGGTGACATGGGCTAATCTTCCTGTTTTGTAATCAAGGAAGGTTTGGTTAACCATTAACCTGAATCTTGGCGCAATCTATCCTGCATACTCAATGGCTAACAACTCATGAGCAAAAGTGCCTGGTGATGAACCACCATTAACGGCATTGACCACTTTATGAGCAGAGCCTGAATTAGGGCTTTGATTGTTTTTTAATAAGTTAGCTTCTAATTCTGCAATTAATTCTTTAGACTGAATCGTAGCAAGCCATTTGGAAGGACGTTTATGTTCACCTTCACCGCTGGCTTTATGTAACGCATTCAGGTTGAAACGACCTTCTGAGTCTGTCGTGATTTCTACGCCAGCAATGATAGGGTAATGTTCATTTATTAAATTTTGCATATAGCTATCCTTCAATATTAAAATTGATGAATGGGTATTAATTAAGTGGAATAGGTTAGCTGGGTAATGACCTCTTGTTCTGTAACTATTTCTTCAATGTGTCGAGGAATACCCCCAAATAGACGATAAGTGCAGGGACTATCATGATGCCAATAACCATTATCTCTTGCCCGCTTAAATGAATATTGCCTAATTCACCACGTTTAAACCTGATTTGTGGGTCAATGACGGCATCGGTATGTGCAATGTGACCAACTACCAATTCGAAGGCGAACGCTGCACTGATAAATACTAATGTTGTGATTAATAGTTTGATGATGCTAAGTTTCATTGCTTAACCTCCGGTATAATTAGCGTCTAGAAAGGTATGTCTTCGTCTTCAAAATCAGTTTGATGAATAGCGTTACTATTTGGATGGTTAGTGGTTGGCAGATTCGGTCTACTTTGACTTTCCTGCGGTTTTCTTTCTTTCCGGTTGCCCAATATTTCAACGTCATTGACTAAAAATTCGGGGGATATCCTTTGCTGACCGGATTTGTCTGTCCATTTATTTTCCTTGTAGGAGGCAGTGACACGAACAAATGTGCCTTTTTGTGCATAATTATTGATATATTCGGCTATTTTGCTTAAATGCCTTGCAATTTATCCATGTGGTCTCATCAATCCATTGGCCTCTGTCATCTTTCCTTGATTTACTGATAGCAAGAGAGAATACGGTGATGGGAATTTTATCCTGGGTATAGCGGACTTCTAATTTTCCGATGCGTCCGGTAAAGTGACACTGATTCTGGTTTGCCATGTTGCCTCCGCTTTTTGATTAATTTTGTTGATTTCTGATTTTAATTTTTCAATAAAAATTTGAACGGCCTGTTCAATCTTGTTAACTAAATCATCATCCTTGATAATTCGAATTTTGTAGTAAGCAAGGTTGGGGGGAAGTCTGTCATCATAGCTGACAAAATCGCACCAGTTTCTGCCTGTGCACATCATTTGGCCGTGCATTTGTAACAGGTATTCGTATTTAGGTTTTCCTGTAATAATGGTTTCAATGTGGGTAGTGGTGTTGGGGCATTTAATTTCGATAAGTCCATCATCATTAACCAGGCCATCAGGACTGGCGCCAAATAGCGCAATAGTCGGGTGGGGAATAAAGCCTACTTCGGTGACCGTGACATCAAACTCATTAAGGCAATATCGTGTTCTGGCTTGAGGCTCGAGGGCAATGCCTCGTTCAATCGCCTGACTGGTTTTAATTTCTTCTCGTCGTCCGGTCAGGGTTTCACAGACTAACAGCATGAGGTAGTTTCGTTGTGTTGTCCCCTTGCCTTTGGATAACACCTTGTGTAAATTGCTGGCGGTGACTTTCCCCAGTCTTGCCTGAAACCATTCGTCCGTTTTCTGCTTCATGATGAGCCTCATTTTTCATTGCAATATTGCTGCTGTCCGTAAAGACTTATCTGCTGAGATTGCTCAGATAGATAAGCGACTCGATTTTTCAGAAAAGCGTTTTGACAGACTGGAACAAAAATTTGATCGCCTGCAATGGTTTTTATTGGCGGGTATTCTTGGTTTACTGTTTAAAGAAATCATCTCTAAATTATGGGGCGGTTAACTTTGGTTATAGGTGTTAACTTTCCTGAGCACCTATAGTTGATTGGTTGCAGGTTCAAATCCTGCACAGTCCGCCAATTTCACGATATATCTTCATCAGCTTTCGATTCTCTTTTTTAAGACGATCGTTTTCTTTTGTTAAGCACTGTATAATTTCTTTGAAAGAGCGTGTTTCCCTGTCGTCATCCTTCCATATATCAATACTGCTTAAGTATATTGAGTCGCTTAAATCACGACTGCCATTAGTCACGCCAACCAGATTTCCCATATTTGGGTGCTTTGCCGTTATAATGCGTGGATTGTCCAGTTTCATGATTTATTCTCCACTTAAAAACTCAATCATCGCCTCAGGAGCTGCTATGGCGTCTTCTTTAGTTAAGAAAATCAGTCCATTTTTTAAAAGATACTGATCATATCCGCTATTGTTCCATCTATGCCATGTTTGTAAGCTACCATCAAATTGTGGGGTATAGTATATTTCCGTCCCTTTTAACGGCTCTCGTTCAGGTGCATTTATTTCACGGTTGCCTATTTTTATAGTTTTGGGTTTTAGTCTATAGACATATTTTTCATAAAATGAATCTTCCGTCATTGGAAGCCATTCATGTTCTTTATTCAGTCTCCAGTCAAACTCTTCCCACCAATCATGTCTGTTTTTAGCTATCTCAGCAGCAGTAGCCATTAATTTAGCGTGGGGGTGTCTTTCTGTTATTTGATACATCGGGAAATCCTTATATGCATTTCGTAACATATTGTTATTATTCATAAATGAATATAGAGAATCACTTTCGTTAGCTACTTCGTAATATTTATTTAAAGTTCCCCCTTCTTGCCAAGCCTCATCAGCGTATTTAAACGTTGTAATTTTTATATGTTTTGTCATTCAAATTCCTTATTACTACTCGCTTCATTCAACCAGCATGGACGTTCATCTTTACCCAAGTAAAAATCTAAAATATCAAGTAAACGAGGATAGAATTCAAGTGCTCTTCTATCGTCCATTTCTGCGATTTCTTTTTTGCTAAATTGCCGCCATTTCTTTACCGAATGTTGCTGACATCCTGCACCCAGATATGCTCCATTTGTGATTATGATTATGATTATGATTATGATTATGATTATGATTATGATTATGATTATGATTATGATTATGATTGGATAGATTTCACCCATAATCATATATGTTTGTTCTGGCAGGTTGGCTCTAAATCCATAATGAATCTCTAGCGGTTATTCGAGAATTTATTCATCAGAATGTTAACGATTCGGAAGAAAAAAAGAACTTTCTAAAGCAGATAAAACCGCTTCCCGCTGACGCCACAAAACACATCGTGCTTGAATTATTGGGGAAGGGGTTGAATCAGATGCCGAACGCAATTCAGTGGCTAGAAACAGTGATCCATTTGGGATAAATTCATCTTCTTGACTATGCTTTTTAAATTTTATCCAGCCAATAGCAGGATCGATTTCTAACCAGAAATCTTTCCGGTCTTTGGTTGATAAAGTCAATTTGTTATTGTAAAAAGTGAGCGCGTAAATCCGTAAGGGTAATAAGTCATCCGTATTTTCACTATCGATTATTTCAGATTCTTTGTTTTGCATATTTACCTCTTTAATTTTTTAATTAACTGGAAGTTGAATATTGAGATCGATATTGTTAAATAGTTCAGATAGCGGCATAAAAAATCTATATTTTTTGCCGCTATTCAGTTCAAGTACGCTAAGCACGTCGCCATCATTTTTCTCTTCATAAAATGAACATATTGCCTGAAGGGGAAAATAAATTTTTTCTCCATTTGCATTCTTTGCGATCTTTTTCGTCATTATCAAGCATTAGCGGTTACTCCGAAATGTGATTTAGGGTTTATTCACTAAAAAACACATCATCACCAGGATATTCTGATTGATATTGTTGATGGTAGGTTACTGGGGAGTTCTTGCGTTGGTCTTTATCCTGTAGTCTGGCAAACTTTTTATCGATGATTTCAGGGGGAAATCCTTTTAATTTTTCTTCTAGTGTCTGACGAGTTTGCGCAACGAAAGGCAAGAGAATGTCGAAACTGTAAGTATCTTGTCCGTTCGTTTTTGTCTTTAGTGTTTTTTGTAGTACTAATCCAATACGCTTATTGGTAAGCTCTGGGGCTATGAGTGTATGGACATTAATCATTTTCGTTGTTAATTGACCGACATCAGCACAACCCATAATGGCGTGGATCATGTTGATACCATATTGATTTGGCGAGCCGTCTTTTTTCTTACAATAGACGTTGAGATAGTTTGCTTTCTTGCCATCATCCGCCTCAACCGAAAATTCAATCGATTCAGCGCGGCCGCTGCTGGTGACATATTTTGCTTCCTGAATCGTAACAATATAAGCGCCAGATTCCGTAATAAATCCGCTTTTACCCGCAGCCAACGCCGGTTCTGCATTGTAAGTGAATGTAATGTTATCCAAGATACTTCTCCTTTAAAACGAGATTTTCATTTTGATTCGATTGAGGGTTAGTTGAATAAAATCAATAAATTTCATGATATTTATATTGCTAGTCTTAACAGTTAGCAGTGACTCCAAAGTTTGATTTAGGTTTATTGTTAAACCGTCTAGAAGTGTACAAAGCTACTACAGGTAGACAGCAATTATCAAACGAGTCATAAACTTTAGTCGGACGAATTGATATTGCTATTTCAACACGACTCATCATTTTTCTTTTTAGTGAAAGAACAGGGCGTTTTTTGCTTGGAGTTGTTTGTTGATTCGATTGCTTAGATGGGTTTAAAGCCGCTTTCAATGCCATATTAAGCGCTTTGTTATATTTATAAGCTGCTTGCCTGGCTCTTCTACGCTCATGTCGACGACGGTATAACCATGATAGTTACACATATTACCTCCTAAATAAGTTTTAGTGGTGTGTGCCGGAGGTATCCGGTTTATATTTACAGTTATATTGGTAGTTCCCTGGTGTTGGTTTTTAACTTATCGACTGTATTTTGTACTGTTGTAGGTTGTTCGCTTTTTCAGCGTAATAGTCTTAAAGAACGGTACTGCTTAATTGTCGTAACTTGCCTTCATGTTCATACGCCTCAGGCTGGCTACTTGGCAACGTCTGGCTAGGCTTAAGATAACTCGTGGTATTGTCTTGGCGTTTTGCCTGTTGCAGTGAGTTGATGGATGTTATATAAAATAATTTAGTTTATATTGCAACTAAAAACTAAATGTATTTTTTTATGGCAATCTAAGACCGCCAGAGTGAAAGGAAGAGGGTTATAATTCGAAGTGGATACCACGAACGGTGCCAATAATTTCGCAAGAATCGGTTATGAGTATTTTGTCGTATCTGGGGTTTAATGGCATTAAATAACTATTAAGGCCATGGATAACTAATTTTTTTGCCATCATTATATTTCGTGGAGGGTGACTTAAATTATCAGATATGATAGCAGCAACTATTTTCCCATTCGTTGGTTTATCTAAAGGATCTATAGTAATTATCGCTCCTTTGGGAATGCTTGGTTCTCCATAAGGATTAACCATTGTATCATCATCTATTCTTATACAAAAAGCCTTTGGTGAGGCATTAACAAAATCAGGGATTACTTTTTCTTGGTTAGGCATTTCATACCCTCTATTTTTGGTGAAAGAAATTGCTTCTTCCCAAGTCAATAGAGGGATAAATCTAATATTACTATTCTTTATAGGAATAACTGATCCTGGATTTTTTCCGTATAATAAGTAGTTTTCTGTTGTATTAAGTGCTCTTGCTAGTTTGCTAAGAGCTTTACCTCCAGGTTCATTTAGGTCTTTTTCCCAATATCCTACTGTAACTCCTGTAACGCCTATAGCTTTTCCAAGTGTAACTTGAGTGTATTTTTTTAATTTTCTTAAATATTTGAGGCGTTGACCTAATGTTTTCACAATAGACTCCATGAATTTATAATCTAATTTATTTTAGTTTTTATTGGACTAATAAAAGTTATTTTATAGAATCTAAATAAAATTATATAAATGGAGGGAGCATGACAGTTAATCAGTTGAAGTCATATTTTGGTAAAAATAGACACATAGCCGATTTTTATGGCATTACTCTGGAGACGGTATATATGTGGCGAAAAAGAAGTGGTCAAATAATACCAAAATCTAGAGCTTTAGAAGCCGAATATAGAACTAATGGGGCATTAAAGTTCAATCCGTAATTTTATGCAAAGAATAATAAACATATTACCAAAATATAATTTTTAGTTTAAAAACCGCTCTTTAACAACCTGGCCTTCCTGAAATTGGGAGATTTTAAATTCCCTGCCCATCGGGAGGGAAAGCTATTATCTGAAACTTATGGGTTAAGTGTAGGATAAGATTGCTGCAAAGACTATCAAATCATTTCGTCTGGATAATATTTGATTTACTTCCGATATTTTAATGAGATGACATTTAATGCTGATTTGTTTCACATAACTGAATTAAAGATGGTGTAAATGTTCGATATTTTGTTGTTTTTTTTGGTGAGGATATTAACTTAATAGTAGTATTGGTATGTGTACACATTTCATCTTGGAGGTAATTAATGTCTATTTCTTTCGGTTCAGGATTCTTTGAAACAAAAATCACTTCTTATCAGATAAATAAGATGATGGATTTTAATTATAGAGGAGAAGGCTTATTTATTGAAATATGGGAAAAAATAAAAAACTTCTTTTTTTCCACAGGGAGAGATGAAGCAATTGATAATCTAAAAAAACTGTGTAATCCCCAAGCACCACTTAGTCTAAATGAAGTTGAAAGCATATTTTTTAAGCTAAAAGAATTAGCATCTACTACACATAAAAATAGATTTTGTAATTCTCATCTTTATAGCAGTAAAGATAATTACATGCACATACAAGGCGATGATGGAAATGTTATTATTGGCATAGCTGAAAAGGATGGTCAATGTTTTTATAGTGTATTAAATAAGATTTTTATTTGTAATAATGAAGGTGATATTTCATATGAGGAATATTAGTGTTATAAGGTTTCCGCAAAAACTATCAAATCATTTTGTCTGTATGAAATTTGATTTTCGGATTTTTGAGTATTTTCTTGCAGAATAGAGATAAGTATTCGATAAGCAACAGTTATCAAATGAAGGCTGAGGCTTTTTGTCTTTCAGATTGAGAGTGAGTGATACAACCGTATTAACGGTGTCATCTTGCTTGTTAAATATGGAATCAAGGATTTGCTCTGTAGAAAGGGGTTTAGGCTTCGCTTCGTATTCAGCGCGTTTTTATCCCAGAATGCCATTTGCTTTGCCAGGCGACGCGATTTAGCATTGTCTTTTTTAGATTTAAAGATAATGGTTACCATTTTGTTCCTCCTAAATAAGTTTTAGTGGTGTGTGCCGAATACTTACGGTTAATGTTCACAGTCTGTTTATTCTCTGGTATAGAAACGAGATTTGACTGTTTTGTTATATTCACACACCCCAAAACTCACTTGGTGGTGATGCTCTAACGCTTATAAAGAGCGAATGACTTAGTTACTGATGACTTCACTTGCCTTCATGTTCATATGCCTCAGGCTGGCTACTTAGTAACGTCTGGCAAGGTTTCAGATAACTCGTGGTATTGTCTGGCGTTTGCCTGTTGCAGTGAGTTGATGGATATCAATTTAAGTTATCTTAATAATAAAGTCAGGGTTTAATTAAAGATAACTTAAATTATAAGGTAAAATTTTTTAATATGAATTTATAATATGATGATTTTAATAGAATTATTTTTCAGTGGTTAAAAAAGGAATTGTTAAAACAAATAGGAAGTGTAAACCTACGGAGATTAATAGGCTATGTGATGTGATATGTTGAAGGGGGGGATTAATGGGATAGTAGCGAGAGGGCAATAAAACCCTCTAGATGAGGGTTATTTTCTATTTGATAAATTATACAGCTGAAGTATCAATAAACATAAATGCATAAATGAGGTTACAGCCATGATTGCAGCTATTGATGGTAATGGTAATTCTTTAAAATTCGATATTAGAATTATACCCGCAAAAAACAATATTCCCAGCTCTACAAAGGTAAGAACATAGAGTGTTATTATTGGTAACATGTATCCGTATTGCTGCAATTTAATGAAGTATGCCTAATAGAAATGTGAGTCCAACTATAAGTACCGCAATAAGCGCACTTGAATAAGAAGAATTAACTGTGGCACCAAGAACATCCCTGTGTAGGGAGAAAGATAGATTAGGTGTTAATGAATATTTAAACCAACAAAAAATTGGGAATGTAATTAAGTATGGGATTGAAAATAGAATTATAGCTGATGCTATTTTTATCAACTTATTCATTAAATATCTCCCACTATGATATAATTTATACAACTATAATTCACATCCTATATTTCTAAAAGACTTAAGTATAGATGGTTTAAGTCTAATGTACGTAGCTAAAATTTCTGCGGCAATGTCAGCGTTAGAAATTTTCTTCTTTATTTTAGCGCCAATGTGACCTTTACCATCTAAGTAATAAGTCATTATTTAAGGTAGTATTCATAACAAATTTACCATTTTTTGATGTTAAATTTTTATCAATATCTAATGTCAAAAAATTTTTTGCTGTCGGGGGAGCGCAATTTAGCTGGCTATTATCTGAGTTTAAATTTGATATGTTAGAGACTTTGGTCAAATTCCATTGTGAATTATTATTCATTGTTATATTAGTTGTTGCTGTATTTTCTTTTAATGAACCACCAGAAACTTGAGTACCATTAGTTAATGTTAACTGTAATTCTGAATTACCTTTTGCATTTATAAGGTTTATATCTTGATTTGTATTTTCCTGCTTAACATTGTTTAGAATAACATTACTTATATTACCTTCATTCTCCCCCATGATATCAACAACTGCATTTTTTGCGTTAATAGTTTATTTTCTTATATTAATATAACTTGAACCATCTAAAGAAATTAAATTTCCATTTTTAGCACTTAACTTACTATTTTCAATGAAAATATTCGTTCCATGACCATGAATGATATTACTGTTGTTTCCTGTTGATATTATTTTTCCATTATTTATTTTTTATATTATATTCTGCTTTCTGATTATAATTTTTTGCTCCTACAATTGTATTTGAATCATCACCAGATATCTCTATATCTACTTTGTTAATAAAAATTCGTGATTCTTTACGTTCACTAGAGATGGCGGCAGAGTCATCTTTATTTGATTTTATGGTAGCTAATCCACTAACATTTATAATTGATTTTTCCTTTGATTTTAATCCATTAGATTTTTTCCCGTTGAGTGTAATATTAATATTGTTAAAATATATTTTATTTTATTCTGGTTTATTAATATTATCTGCATGCACTGCATTTGATTCAGAGCCGTTAGTTATTTTAATATTTTTTGTTGATATTAAATTTCCTCCTCTTTGAACGAAAATACCATCAGACTCATCCCCATTTACTTCAATTACTGAGTTTCCATTAAGATTAATACTTGTTTTTTCATTGCCCAGTGCATTAGATTGAATCACGCTTGTTTTTTTGATTTTGATTTTGATTTTGATTTTATATTTTCATCATCATTTAAGTTAATAATAGCTCTTTGAATTGCATTAACCGTGTATTTAGACGTTGAATCTATATTTGTTTTTCCTGTTATATTAATAGTTCCTTCTTGATTAGCAACAATAGATGTTCCATTATTTGAATTTATACTTAAATTTCCATTTATATCAACTTTACTATTTTTTGTTGACTCTAATGCAGATTTTTTTGAGACATTTTTTATAGAAACATTTCCATTGGATTTTAGAGTAGAGCCTTCATCTATTTTTATCCATCCTGATGATGAATTAGTGATTATATCAATATTATTTTCAATATTAGTATTAACTTTTGTATTATTATCGTTTTTATTAATTGTGATAGCAGCTTCTGCATTGGTAGAACTATTTGATATATAAACTTTATTATAGGTTATGGTTATTTTTGTTTTTGATTGACTTTGAGATTCAATGGGTTGATTGGTTTCTGTTGAATTTATTTTTAATAGCATATGAAATTTATCCTAAAGACTGTATCTTATTATTGTTAAAGCTATATTTACTTAAATAATAAATTTACTTAACATAGTATTTGAAAATATTTTAACAATAAGGAATATTTTTATTTTTTCAAGTTAACTTTTTATAATTAATTTATTGATTATGCTTTTTTATAAAAATATTCATATAAATTATGAAAGTAAAAAATTAATATATTATGCTAATGGTTAAATTAATAAAATATTATTTCAACTAATGATTGTATTTTAAATATTAACTCTTATTACTATATTTATTATTATAAATTGGAATGGATAAAATATAATTTTTTATTTTAAAAAAGAAATGATATTTTTTGACGTTATAAAATAATTAAACTGGATTTATTAAAAATTAATAAATTTATTTTTTTAAAATATATTATGATAAACTTTCTCATAATGAAGATTGAATAATTATCTTTGATAGTAATAAGTCATTTTTCTTGGATTATTACCAGAAGAATTTTGTTTAGTTTATAATTAAAAATAGAATTTTTAATTATTAAATCTAAAAATTAGTTTTCTCTAACATAGAAAAATCCCTCTATAAAAGAGGGCAACAAAGACAGGGATGGTGTCTATGGCAAGGAAAAACTTCAATGATTACTTGCTACTTATTACTAGGCTTGTTACGAAATATTTAATATCTTGCTCGAGATAGCTGTTTTTGATGTTGTTTCTCCAGTATCATTTTTTGCTCGTGCGTTAATAATTTGTAAAATTGGTTGTATATGCGAGCTATTTCAACTTGTTGTTCAACAATGTCTTGTGCCAGTTTTTCTGCTGTTACGCGAAAAGCAACATCATCAAAAATATCTGCTGTCATCAAATTATGTAAAATTTCACGTTCTTGTCGCGAAACTCTATTTTTAAAGCTTTGTTGTCGTTGTGAAGCCATCAAGTCACGCATTTGCTGGCGTTGTCTTTCGCTTAATGTAATACCTTTCATTAAGGGAATAAATATATCATAGGGATTGCATAGTCTATCTCTTGTTATGTTACGCTTAGAAGTATGGCTATCATATTTTACAGCCTGTATTTTTTCGGCAGATTGTGATGTTGCTATACTGACATCTGCTGCTTCGGCTAAAGCCGCTGTTGAGCCAACAATAAATAGCGATGATGTAAAAGTTATCATTGCCCAGTGACGCATTAATAATTTACTCCCGCCCTCTTTGAATAAAAATGTTAATATTATACTAACTATATCCGTGTGGTTGAAAACTAGCGTCAGAGCGTGTAAAAGAACGTAAAGTCATGGCATCGCGGCGATTCTTGTCGTATTTTGCTCTTGGAGGATATGACCAATGCATAAAATCTTACTTGTTGATGATGACCGCGAACTGACTTCGCTGTTAAAAGAATTACTTGAAATGGAAGGCTTTAGTGTGATCATCGCCTATGATGGCGAGCAAGCATTAACGCTTCTCGATTCAACAATTGATCTATTGTTACTTGATATCATGATGCCTAAGAAAAATGGTATTGATACATTAAAAGAGATACGTAGACAATATCAAATTCCGGTGATTATGTTAACCGCTCGTGGCAGTGATTTGGATCGTGTTCTTGGTTTGGAATTAGGTGCAGATGATTATTTACCTAAACCATTTAATGATCGTGAATTAGTTGCACGTATACGAGCCTTACTGAGACGTTCAAATTGGAGTGAGCAAAGTCAGGATAATCTTAATTCGTCAATTTGTCAGGTAGATGGTTTACAGTTAAACCCAGGACGACAAGAAGCGAGTTTTAATGGCAAGGTGCTCGATCTTACTGGAACAGAATTCACTTTACTTTATTTATTAGCACAACATCTTGGTCAGGTTGTTTCTCGTGAACATCTTAGCCAAGAGGTTTTAGGGAAACGTTTAACCCCGTTCGATCGTGCTATTGACATGCATATCTCAAATTTGCGGCGTAAATTACCTGAGCGGACAGATGGATTGCCTTGGTTTAAAACCTTACGTGGACGAGGGTATTTGATGGTTTCAGCAACATGATAAATAGTTTGACAGCCAGGATATTTGCCATTTTTTGGTTTACGCTGGCTTTAGTATTGATGTTGGTATTGATGGTACCAAAGCTTGATTCAAGGCAAATTACACCGCTGTTGGAAAGCGAGTACCGTCAAGGTCTTATGTTAGAACAGCACATAGAAGCTGAGTTAGCTGGCGACCCAATTAATGATCTTATGTGGTGGCGCCGGCTTTCTAACGCCATTCAAAAGTGGGCTCCGCCAGATCAGCATCTTATCATGGTAACCTGTGAAGGACGGGTTATTGGCGCTATGCCCAATGAAATGCAGGTAATTCGTAATTTTATTGGGCAATCAGATAATGCTGATCAGCCGAAAAAGAAAAAATATGGTCGAGTCGAAATGTTAGGGCCATTTTCTATTCGTGATGGGGAAGATCATTACCAACTTTATTTGGTTCGTCCAGCCAGTAGTCCACAATCTGATTTTATTAGCTTGCTTTTTGATAGGCCTTTTTTGTTGTTAGTTGCAACAATGCTAATTAGTGCTCCCTTGTTATTATGGTTAGCATGGAGTTTAGCAAAACCTGCCAGAAAATTGAAAATGGCAGCAGATGATGTTGCTAATGGTAATTTACGTCAACACCCTGAATTGGAATCTGGTCCGCAGGAGTTTTTGGCGGTAGGAAACAGCTTTAATCAGATGATTAGTGCGCTAGAAGGAATGGTTAGTGCGCAACAACGGATGATTTCTGATATTTCCCATGAGTTACGCACCCCGTTAACACGTCTTCAATTAGCGACCGCATTATTACGCCGCCGACATGGGGAGAGCAAAGAATTAGAACGGATTGAAACTGAAACATTGCGCCTTGATGGCATGATTAATGATTTGTTGGTACTGTCTCATAGCCAACATAAGAATGAAATATTGAGACAAAATATTAAAGTTACCGATCTTTGGAATGATATTTTGGACAATGCCACGTTTGAAGCTGAACAGATGAATAAAACACTTAATGTAACGGCTTCTCCTGGTACTTGGACAATTTATTGTAACCCTCCAGCATTGGGTAGCGCGTTAGAAAATATTGTTCGTAATGCCTTACGTTATTCCCATAATCGTATTGAAGTTGCATTTAAAGAAGAAAATCAAGGTATTTTGATCACGGTGGATGATGATGGCCCAGGCGTATCAAAGGAAGATCGGGAAAAAATCTTTCGACCATTTTATCGAACTGATGAAGCGCGAGATAGGCAATCAGGCGGCACAGGTTTAGGGCTAGCTATTGTCGAAACAGCGGTTTTTCACCATAAAGGGTGGGTAAAAGCTTCTGATAGCCCATTAGGCGGACTAAGATTGCAATTATGGTTACTGCTTCATGGACGTTAATTGCTTTAACTAAAAAGTTTTCTCATCACTTTAATTGATGTTTTCATCGATATTGGTTTTATAAGTATTGGTAGGTTTTATTTAGTGACTTAAATTGATTATTTATTTGAAAAAAACGACATAATGCTACGAAAAATTCATGAAAAATAAGAAGAAAATTTATTAAAATAATTTAACCTATATATGGATTTGTAATTGACAATTCTATAAATATTTTAATAATAGATAAATTCCTTATATATTGTGAAATAACAAACCATTTTGTAACATAAACATTAATTCTGTTACTAAGACTTAAAAAATTTTTGGTTGATAGTGTTTATACAAATTGAAACTCAATAAATTATGATTTAATAAATCAGCGTTATAAAAATTTTTTGAATTTCATGAATATAGTTTGGTGAGTTTAAATTGTAGTAGTGTCTAGTTTTGTATGAATTAATGTTTTAGAAACTTTTACAATGATTGTCTTCAGATTAATTTTTATTGAAATTGATATAATAGTTGTGAGTAAAATTTTAGAAGAAGAAAGCTAGTATGCTGAATCAAATATTAGTTTAGAGTAGATCCTGCAGCTCATTGTCGATATGGATAGAGATTAAGTTTGTATTTCTGAGAGAGAGTTATTATTAATATAGATAGTGATAAATGATTAAAAATAGACTGATTATTAATTAATTTAAAATTGTTAGTATAGTTATTTATTATCGATTTTTATCGGCATTTCAAGCGATCAGTATCTTCTTGGGGAGCTATAAGCTCGCTATTTCTTATTTATTTATATTTATTTCTAGTAAATAGCACTCAAAAACTATAATAAGAAATTAATATTTTTTCCAAACGACACGATTAATATAATCAATATAGCTGAGTATTATACGTATAACTTTATCTGAAACGTTAGGCATAGAGTAATCGCTTACTAAGCGTAATAAACGATGTTCACCAGTTGGCTGTTTTTCTAAAATAGATAATGCCTGTATGACCCTCTCGACATTTAAACCAGTCATCATTACCGAAGCTTCTTCCATTCCCTCAGGTCGTTCATGTGTCTCACGAATATTCAATGCAGGGAAATTAAGAATAGAAGATTCTTCTGTAATTGTTCCACTATTGGAAAGTACAGTCTTAGCCTCTTTGTAATTTAATATAATCAATGAAACCCAGAGGTTTTAGAAGTTGAATATTTGAGTGGAAAGTAAAATTATTTTCTTCTATACGTTTCCGAGTACGTGGATGAGTTGAGACGATGATAGGGAGGTTATATTTTTCTGCAATTTTGTTTAAGATGGTCGCTAACTTTCTAATATTGCTTGGGCTGTCCACATTTTCTTCACGGTGAGCACTGACAATAAAGAATTTACCAAGTCTAAGTTTAATACGGCTCAGTATATCTGGCGCACGGATTTTATCAATATGTTGATTAATAACTTCAAACATTGGGCTGCCAGTTTTGATTACACGATCCGGATTTAAACCTTCAGAAAGGAGATATTCTCGAGCTATATCCGAATAGGTCAAGTTGATATCGGAAATATGATCAACAATTTTTCTATTAATTTCCTCTGGTACTCTCAAATCAAAACATCTATTACCAGCTTCCATATGAAAAATAGGTATTTTTTTCTTTTAGCAGGCAATGCAACTAAACAACTATTTGTATCGCCTAACACTAACATAGCATCGGGATTTATTTTAAAAAGTAGTTCATCCACTTTAATTATAATATTACCAATTGTGATTGCTGCATTTTCACCAGCTGCATTAAGAAAATAGTCTGGTTTTCTAACACCCAGATCTTTAAAGAAAATTTCATTTAATTCATAGTCGTAATTTTGACCAGTATGAATAATAATATGTTCGCAATATACATCAGGCTTCTTAAATACTTCTGAAAGCCTAATAATTTCAGGCCGTGTTCCAACAATACTAAGTACGCATAGTTTATTTTTCATATAATATATCCTAGGCTATTGTATCAGGTTTATTACAATCAAAAACTTCATTTGCCCACAACATTACAATTAATTCATTAGAGCCTATATTTTTGATGTTATGTGCCCAACCTGGTATAGTTTCGACAATCTCAATATTGGATGAGTTTTTTGAGTGATAATATGTTCATATCTAAAGAGTGCTCTACCAGATACAACAATGAATTTTTCATTTTTAGTGTGATGGTAATGTCCCCCCACGAATGATGCCTGGTTTAGCGGTAAAAAACGAAAATTGACCATAAGCCGATGTTTTTAGCAACTCAGCAAAACTTCCTCGCAGATCTTCATATACAGGAACCATATATGAAAATTTTTCAGGAGGTAAATAACGAAAATAAGTAGCATACAGGGCTCTGGTAACACCTTTACCTACTGAATCTATAAGATTATTGCGAGAAGATTTAAATCCTATTATTTTATCTGCTAATTCTTGGATTGAAATTTTATACTTAATTGGAATATCATAAAAAATATCATTACTTTTTTTATTATGTGATGCCCAACAAATGCATCAATCACATCATCAATATAAATAATCTCGAGATTAAACAAAGGATCGTCGATAATTAAGGGTTTATCATTAATTACATTATAACAGAATGTCGCAACTACTGAATTATAATTTGGTCGGCACCATTTGCCAAAAACCCCATTTAAGCGGTAGATAGATGCATTAATATTTGATTTTTCAACAGCATTCTGGATAATTTTTTCGGCTTGTTTTGATGAGGCATAAATCAGCGGGACATTAGGATTCCGCTCAACAATAATTTTGACTAAAGTTTCTGTAAGGTTAGTATTCCCACAAACAGACTCATCATCAGTTAATGGCCGATTAATGCCTGCTAAATGATATATTATATCTGCAGCTGTAACTTTTTCTGTAAGTACATCTATATCATCTTCACGAGTAAAAGTTAGAACGGAGAAATTACGCTCTTTAAGCGCGACATTCAGGTTTTTACTTATAAAACCATTAGAGCCAGTGATTAGTACATTTTGCATAATTAATACTCCGATTGTACAATATTACCACTAACAATTTCTCGTATAAATTTCAGTTTTAATAGTAATTTTTTTTGTATCATCAATAGATAGCCGTGTTGTGTTATGAGAGTTATAATCTGCTATCTCAGTTATTTGTTTTTCGCCATGACGCGTACCTATGAGATTTATCTGATGTTTGGGTTTATTCATCAATTCAGTGATAGCTTCTACTAAAACAGCAATTGTTGCTGCAGGTGCTTTTTGAACAAAAATATCGCCATTTGAGCCCTGAGAAAAAGCATGAATAACTAGATCCACTGGATCTTCAAGAGTCATCATGAATCGTGTCATTTCAGAGATCAGTTACACTAATAGGTTGATTTTGTAAAATTTGATTAACAAATAATGGGATTACAGATCAACGTGATGCCATAACATTTCCGTATCGAGTTCCACAAACAACGGTACCAAAAGATGATATATTACGGGATTTAGCTACCATAATCTTTTCCATCATGGCTTTAGAAATACCCATTGCATTGATAGGGTAAACTGCTTTATCTGTACTAAGCAGATAATACGTTTAACGTTATGATTTATTGCTGATTCAATAACATTTTCAGTACCTAAGATGTTTGTCTTAACCGCTTCAAGAGGGTAGAACTCGCAAGAAGGAACTTGCTTTAAAGCCGCAGCATGGAAAATATAATCTACATCACGCATAGCATTAGAAATCTTTGGTAATCTCTAACATCACCAATATAAAACTTCAACTTATCATTTTTGTATTTCTTACGCATGTCATCTTATTTTTTTCTCATCACGACTAAAAATACGAATTTCTGCGATATCTGTTTCCAGAAAACGATTGAGGACAGCATTGCCAAATGAACCTGTTCCTCCGGTAATAAGTAATTTTTTTGAATTGAACATTTTTAACCTTGATTGTTTAGAATTTCATCAATAGCTGAGGATACTGTGAATTTTGCATATAAAAGACGATTTGAATTAATTCCTAGTTGTTTTCTTAATGAATGATTTTCAAGAAGAATTAGTGCATTATTATAAAGAATATCGTCTTCAGCATTAATAGAAACAAAACCTGCATTATATTCTTCTATTATTTTTTTCAGGTCATTCTTTTTATTTACACTTCCTAAAATGGGAATGCTATTTGCCATATACCTAATATTTTTCCAGGAAAATTATGGCTTTTATGATTACGACAAAGAGAAAAAAGACCGATATCAACTTCGTTTAAAATCGCTTTGAATTTTTGTTGTGATACTGGTGGTAATATAGTGACGTTGTTAATCTTATCGCACATTACAATCTTATTTATGAGAGCAAATTCATTACCTTGTCCCAGAAAAACAAAATGTGCTTCAGGTTTATGCGAGTCTTACCAAGTTTTTCATATCTTGTGCTTTACCAATATTTCCGCCATAAAAGAATAAAATTTTACCTTCTAAGTCTAAGCTTTTCTTAAAATATATATTATTTTTTTCTATTTTAGGATTTACCCAATTGAATAATAAGCTAGTATTGTAAAGATTCCCAAAGCATTGTTTAAAGTAATCAATATTAGCAGAAGATTGTATTACAATAACATCTTCAGAGCTATAATTTAATTTTTCTATAAATCTAAAATATTTAGCAATAGGACTCTTTTCTTTTATTATTCCACTATCAATAACCCATTGAGGAAAAAAATCACGCAAAATTAGATACAAAGGGCATTGAAATATTTTTTTAAGTTTTATAGCGAACCCCCCCAGAAAATGGATGGGGAATAACTGATTATTGGATCAAATTTTTTGTTTTTTAAATATCTATTTGTGTGAAACCATGCTTTAAATGGAAGAAGTGATTCATTTATAGCACGTTTGATAAGCGAACAGTTTTTTATTGAACCAAGTTTGAATCTTATGACTTCAACATTATCTATATAGTCAGTGCTATAACGCTTTTTTAAAGTGCTAGATGGGGTTAACTGTTACTTTATATCCACGTTGAACTAATTCACAAGCAAGCTCATGCATCATTTTTGCTGCGATTTTAGTGCTATAAGGAATATAGTCATCAACAAGTAAAATAATACTTTTTTCTTTAATATCAGTTAGCATATAAAATACTCAAATATTTTTTAGCTCGTTCTCTTGCTAAAGGAAACTTAGCTACAAGTTCTTTCCCACGCAAGCATCTTTCATTGATTAATATGGGATTTTCGTAGGCTCTAATAATAGTGTTAGCTATATCATCGGCATTTAGTTGATTGAAGTAATAAGCAGCGTCTCCACATATCGTTTTTGCAAATGCTCTATTTGAAGTAAAGACAGGTTTACCCATGTACATGCTTCTACATATGAGACACTAAAATATTCTAGGGTAGGCAAAAACAATGCATCACAAACTTCGTATATAGGGGGCATTGTGCGCTACTTATTTTACTTAAAGTTATAACACGGTCTTGATATTTTAGAGGGATTTTTATCTTAAATTCATTAGTGACTGTAAAAACAAATTTAAATTGAGAAGGCAGTCTTTCTACAAGTTTAGTTATTATTCCTAAATTTTTATGCGGATAATCATGTGCGATTGTGAGTAACCATATATCATTATTTTTAGTAGGAAGTTTATTTAGAATTTTGCGATCATAAAATTTCGGTTCATAAAATATAGATGAAATCGTATTTGAAACTGTAAAAACTTTTTTTTGGACAAATTTTAAAGAGTTTTTCGATTTGCAATCTGACGTCATCTGTTTCAGTCACAAGTTTTGTAGAATTATGTTTAAAATATAGGGGTTGAATAAAACTAAGAACAATTATTTTCATTTTTTCTTTTAATGAAAGCATGTCAATAATAATCGATGTATCATAAATTAGCCAAGCTTGAGCAAAACTAACCAAATGATTTTTAACTTTTGGTTTCCTGTAACTTGGGCCAAATACAGTAAACACATCTGTTATTTGATACTTTTTTACTAAGTCATTTAATTTTTTTCGTGCAAAGAAATTAAATATACCTGATGGTGTTGATTCAATTACTTTGCATGATTTTTGCGCTTCACTGGATAATTGTTCAAAAACAGGGGGGATACTGCAGCTATATAATTAACTTTTAATGCTGTAAATTCCTCAATGACTGAAATACCAACTTGGAGTCTTCCCCCTATATAAGTTACTAGCATTACTTTTTCCTTTCAATCCAATGTAATTTTACAGCTTGTTCTCGTTCTCGAGTCAAGGGCTTATTTTCATTTGCCATCATAAAATAGAGATAATTCCTATAGGGTAAATATTATTTTTCAAAATATTCATTCGATGTGAACCTAATAAAAGAAATTAGTATGCAGCATGAAAATATAAACGAGAAGACAACCTTATTGACTATACGTTTACTTATCATTATTAACTAACTAACTAACTAACTAACTAACTAACTAACTAACTAACTAACTAACTAACTAACTAACTAACTAACTAACTAACTAACTAACTAACTAACTAACTAACTAACTAACTAACTAATATTATAAATATTGGAGAAGAATATTCATTTATTCTGGATGTGATGGTTCCATACTTACAAAGATAAACATTAACAATTAGCATTATTAATATGAGAGACTCTAAACTAGATAGTATACTTAACGATATTTTTTTATTGATAAACGCAGAGTAAACGTATTTTTTCTTAAAGAAATAATCAGAATTTTAAAGAGTAAATTAAATGAAAATGCATTACTGGTACTTACAGGTAAAGAATATAATAGGACCTTTTCAAGGTATGAATTATCAGGGAGTAAAGTTAATGTCGCTAAAATCGTTTCTATAGGATATAATCCCATAACAGACATTATTAAACCAATCAAAACACTAATTTTCATCAGTCGCTTAAATAATGAACCATCTATAAATGGCAATATTAATAATAACATCGCAGACATATGAAAAGATGAAGCGAGTAAACATAAAATTATATAATGTTTCTTCTTATTATTTAAGTAGTAATTCAATGCAATATAAAAAATCGCCACAGCGATGATTTGCCTTAATGCTTCAACGTTAAAACCAAAGGATGAAATAAAATAAATACTCAAACAAAAAAGAGGGAAGGGTGAGTAATTTTTAAAAAAATGAGAAAGAACTAATAATATAAATATGCTTATCATGCATACAAAAAGACAAAAATCAAAACCTAGAAAACTTATAAATGAAGGCAGTAGTTTGTATCCAGGCTCTATTGATAATGTGCTATTATTGCCGTTAAAAAGATTACGATAAAAAAGCCAATCTACCCCGAGTTCATAACGTAATCTAATTACTAAAATAATAAATAATAAATAATAAATAATAAATAATAAATAATAAATAATAAATAATAAATAATAAATAATAAATAATAAATAATAAATAATAAATAATAAATAATAAATAATAAATAATAAATAATAAATAATAAATAATAAATAATAAATAATAAATAATAAATAATAAATAATAAATAATAATAAAGTATATTTAGTTATTAATTTATTTTTATAAAAAGCAATATCAATATTAGCAATAAATAATATTAATGTGGAAAATAAAATATAAATTATCATATTAATTACTTAATAATTTTAAGATTTTAAGATTTTAAGATTTTAAGATTTTAAGATTTTAAATTTTACTATAAATATGATAATAATTAATAAAATTATAAACTTAATTTGAAAACTTACAATTGTATTTAATTCATTTAAATATAAAACTACCGGATATATAAGTAGTAATCCAATAGTGTAAAAGATAAGATATTTAAATGAAATAATATTATTTTAGTAATATAAGTTCCTGTCGCATAATGAAGTGTAGCTAAGAAAAAGTAAGCGATAACTGTCGCCTAAGCAGAGCCTGCAATACCAAACTTGGGAATTAAGTAATAATTTAAGATGACATTAATTACTAAGGCTCCCAATGTAGCACAAGAAATAATAATTGTTTTCTTTTTGTAAAAGATAAAATTAACATAAATCAAATAGACGTGAATTAATGAATTTCCAATAATTGTTAAGGGTAATATAGATATGCTGTCATAATATTTATCACTAGCTAGAAAAATAACCATTTCTTTTGAAAACAATATGCTGAGGACGCAAATTAAAAAAATTAATATCGTACCTGTGTATGTCGTTATTTTTATTGAACAATAATTTCTATTGTTTATTAATTCATAAAGCTTGGGTTGCCAAGAGGAGTTCCATGCCATAATAACGACAATAACACACATACCAACGTTGTGTGCAAAGGAGTAAATTCCTGCTGAATAGGTACCCATCATTTTATTGATAATAAGTCTATCAGCTTGCGACAAAAGTGAATTTGATAGAACATGTAAAATTAGTGGTAGTGAAAATATTAATGCTTCTTTTAAATAAATAAAATCAAACTTTCCACGATTTAGCTTCGATGATATCATTAAAATGTATACAATGAGTATTATATTGACAATCATTTGAGCATAAATTTTTGACATATATTGATTTGATGTTAAAAAATATGCGAAGGAAAAAATTAATATTATTTCACTAACTTTAGCGATTATATTAAAAATGGCATAACGTTTACTTTGACTTGATGCTTGAAGATAAGAGGTATATATATGTATGTAAGCAATACGCATATTGATAATATATATATGAAATCTTTTTCATTTATTCCAAGAAAATAGCTTACGGATACTCTATATAAAGGTTATAGTATTATCAATATAATCTGAAATGGGATAATAAAATAAAGTATACTTGATAAGTAGCTATTAAAGTTTTTACTTGTTATCATGAATCTATTAGTTATTGCATTTTGTAAATTTAAACTAATAAATACATATAAAATCATTATTGCGGTATTAATGAGTGAGATAAATAAAAATCCTTTGACGAATACATCCCCAAGAGCATAATTAAAAAAATTTGTTAATGTTTTAGATTTCATTTTTATTCCAGTGAAATTAAATAAGATTCAACTTGTTTTTCGTATATTAATTTCATATCTAAAGTATTTACATGCTCAAAGTATTTTTTGTAATTTTTATTCATATCATCTAAACAAATTCTAAATGAATTATTATTGATATCAAAAATAAGCCCATTTTTTTTAAATACCAAATCATCTTTGCACCCAACTTTGTTACTTACTATGACAGGTAAACCAAAAGTAAGAGCTTCTTCAATTACTAACCCCCATGGTTCTGACTTAGATGGAAGAATAAATACATCAACGGACTTATAAATTTGTTTTAGATCTTTGTTATTGATATAACCCAGAAAACTAATGTTGCTCTTAGCTTTTCTTTTTAGGTTGTAAGCTTCAGGTCCATCACCTATAATGATCAACTTTTCCTGTCTTTCATTAAATATTTCTACTAGAAATGACAAATTTTTCTCTTCAGATAATCGTCCAACATATAAATAGGTTAATGTTAAATTCTCTTTTTTTTCATAAGAATATTTAAAAGGTTGCTTTATATAATTAGGAATACCTACACCATGGGTTAATGTGATTTTTCCTTTAAACTTTATTTTTTCAAGTATTTTCTTTTGTAGAATCTCCGATGGGTATGCTGAGCTCATTCTTTTTACAAATAATTCTTTTATTTCCCAGCCAGGATAAATAAGTTTAGTAAACCTACTATTTTTTATGCTTTTATATACCTTGATAAGAGTTTTTAGTTTGTCGCGATCTTCAAAATTTCCAGTATTGATATACTCACGAGCAAATTCATGATGATAATTATAAAAATCATTATTTCGTATTTTTGATTTTTTTGCGATAAAAATTACCTTTATACGACAATGTTTAGCAAGTCTATTAAAAAGATTTACTTTATAAAATGCAGGTATATTGGTAATAAAAATAAAATCATAAATATTCATTTACTTATTTGCTCAATAGTTTCAATCCAAAGTTTTAATACTTGCTCTTTAGTATATTCTTTTATGCTAAATAAGGCTTTGGATGAATATAGTTTTCTTAAATTTTCATCATTCATAAGTTTTTTTATTGCTATTGATAGCTCTTCACAGTTTTCAGCTTTAACTAAAATTCCGTTATCTTCGCTAAGAATAGTTTTAGGTCCTGCAGGACAATTAAAGCTTATACAAGGGAGACTTTATGCAAGAGCTTCAATAAGAACCATACCCAAACCTTCATATCGTGAAGATAAGACAAATATCTCGGCTTGTTCATAATACTCTCCGATGTTTTCTGTGAAAGGAGCTAGTATTACATTATTTACTCATTATCGTTAATAAATTTTTCAAGTAGGGGTTTATCTGGTCTATTTCTTACTATTATCAACGACCATCCTTTAGTTGAAATTTTAGACCAAGCAGAGAGTAAAAGAATCAAATCCTTTTTGTTCAACAAAACACCCTATAACTAGTACATTTTTGTCTGTTTTTAATGTTTTTTTTCTTTGGGTATGGATATTTCTACAATGTTTGGAATTATTTTATGTTTATGCTTGGGAAGCCAAGAATATTTATCTACATCTTCATTAGTTAGGGTAATAACTGCTGAAATTTTTTTATAAATAATTTTTCGAACATACCTTAAAACTGGATTTATAATATCATATTCAAAATGCTCAATAGCAATAATATATTTACTACCTGATAACATTGCTAATAATGACATTTTTGTATCGCATGATATGATAATATCATCGCAGGCAATAAATTTTTTTAGTGACTTATTTTTTTGTTTATATATTTCAAATCAAATGCCTTGAATAAATTTTTTCTTCTTATTATTGTACATACTTTCTTCATACCCATCGTTCAGAGTATGAATGTTTATTTTTTTCGATAGCTTAAAATATGGTTCCGGGTTGGTTTTATATAAACTTATTATTTCAACATCATAATTATCTGAAAGTGTATTCGCTAAAGAAACAGATACTCTCTCTATTCCACCTCTGGATGAGATATCTCCTAATAAAATTTTGATAGCTATTTTTTTATTGCTTTGAGATAAAGAATTTTTGGAAGACTCGCTCACTATTGTTCTCATCTTTATAAAAATTAATTAAATTGTTAATCGTATTACACTGTTTCTGATAATCATCTTGCCCATTTAGCAATTTTTTTTAACTCATTCTGCAAAGAATTCTGATTGAATATGTGAGCCCCTGGCATCCAAAAAGTCACTGGTTCAAGTATAAAGCCACTTTTTAAGTTTTCATATGTATCAATGTCAGGTATAAGAAAACAAATAGGTCTATCGAGCAACATATAAACAAAATAAATGGATGAGTAGTCAGTAATTAGTAATTAGTAATTAGTATATCCATCTTATTAAGCAAATGATTTATATCTAAGTTTATTTCCTGCAGTGTTTCTGTTTTTATTATTGTTATATTTTTAGTTAATTCAGTTGAAATGAATATTTTTTCTTCAAAAGGATGAAGTTTGATAAAAAGTTCTGCATTATTTTCATCAAGGAAAGCATCAAGAGCTTCAATGTTGAAGTCAGTTACTCGAAAAAAATTATTTTCTTTAATTTCATCACCATCCGAATATTTTAATGACGTTTGATTCTCTCTAAAAGTCGGAGTAAATATTCTTTTTTTCTATTAGTTTTTGAAGTCTTATCTATAAAATCTATAGCTCGATTTTCAAATAGAAAATCATTTCTGGGTTGTCCTGTTATATATACATTATTTGCTTTTTCTCTAAAGCAGGGAGAAATAATAGAACGCATAATCTCGGATGTAGCTATTCTATTTGTAGAATAATCCTCCATTCCTACGCTATCAAAACCTAGATAGCCTATTTTTTTCAACGGCATTCCATGCCATAAACTGACATATATTTGTGAACTTGATGTAGTTCCAATCATTTCATTATGAGTTGTAACAATGTATTTACTTGTAAAGTAGTGATAGAAAGACTTAAGTGTTCCTGATTTTATTATAGTGCCGTTTTTCCGACGTCGTTGTTTTGCAGTAGTTGTCGTCACAATATTCCAAAAATTAACCACTTTCTTTGTAATCTGCGGCAAAATTTATTTTTAAATCAGGAAAATTGTCCTTGCTCTTACAGTAATAAGATAACATTATCACTTTGCCCAACATGGTAACGGTAGCAGCTAAACTATATACTTAATGGTCTATAAGCAATCAGTTTTTATGCCCAGAATTGGCGTTTTAATGAGTTATAAATATAAAATTTTTGAAACATTTTGTAATGAAAATCATCATCTTGTAATACAGTACTTACTGTTGAGGGCTGTATGTTAAACATCGTTTTATTTGAACCTGAAATTCCACCGAATACCGGTAATATTATTCGTCTATGCGCGAATACCGGCTGTCAGTTACATCTCATTGAACCATTGGGTTTTACCTGGGACGATAAACGGCTACGGCGGGCAGGGTTAGATTATCATGAGTTTGCCAATATTCAGCGTCATCATGATTATTTTGCTTTTCTAACTAGTATTGCTTTGTCCAAAGCGCATTGTCAGACAGCATCTGCTAACCGTTTGTTTGCTTTGACGACCAAAGGAACACCAAGTCATAGTAGTGTGGCATATCGGCTGGGGGATTATTTAATGTTTGGGCCGGAGACCCGCGGTTTACCTGCATATGTTCTTGATGAGTTACCAACCAGTCAAAAGATCCGTATCCCAATGTTAGCAGATAGCCGCAGTATGAATTTGTCCAATTCCGTTGCAGTGGTGGTATTTGAAGCATGGCGACAGTTGGATTACTCCGGTGCACTGTTGAGTGAGTAATTTTATTCACCACAGGTTGATGGCATGGTTAGATACCCTCACCAAAACCATGGATTGAGTTGCTAAAGTTTTGATCCATATCTAGTGAAGGTTTTTTGCTGTTTGGTGCTCCCACTTTGCGCGCTGGTACTCCTGCCACGGTAGTATGAGGTGGTACAGGGTGTATAGCACGACTGAACCCGCGCCAATTTCTACATTGCCTAAAATTTTTGCTCCCGCCCCGATCATCACCCCTTCACGAACTTTAGGATGACGATCTCCACCTGTTTTGCCGGTTCCACCAAGGGTGACTGATTGTAGTATCGAAACGTCATTTTCAACTACCGCCGTTTCTCCTATAACGATACCTGTTGCGTGATCAAGCATAATACCGTAGCCAATACTAGCCGCGGGATGGATATCAACCCCAAAAGAGACAGATATTTGGCTTTGCAGATAAGTTGCTAATGTCGTGCGATCCACTTTCCATAACCAGTGGCCGATACGATAAGCCTGTAAAGCATGAAAGCCCTTTAAATATAATAACGGGATTGAATATTTGTCGACTGCCGGATCACGTTGCACGATGGCTTTTAGATCACGAGCGGCATAAGCAATCATTTGTTTATCATTTTTATAAGCATTTTGAATAATCTCTCGAACGGCAATCGCTGGCATAATCGGGGTAGCTAACTTGTTTGCCAGGATATAACTTAACGCATTACCAAGATTATCATGTTTAAGTAATGTCGCATGAAAAAAGCTGGCTAATATTTCACACTCTTGCTTTATTATCGCCCAAATTTCCTCAAGTTGCTGTCGAGACATATTCACACTCTACTATTTTTAATGATCAAGAAGCACGTGTATCATTAGTTTCGTCTTTGGTTGCGCGGCTAAGTAATGTGTTTGCTGCTTCGAGTACATTTTTATTACCGTACAGAACCTGATAGATTTGCTCGGTAATTGGCATTTCTACACCAACACGTTGCGCTAATGCATGGACTTCTTTGGTATTTAAGTAACCCTCAACCACCTGACCAATCTGCTTTTCAGCTTCTTTAGTCTGCATGCCTTGGCCGAGCAACATGCCAAAGCGACGATTACGCGATTGGTTGTTGGTACAAGTCAAAACCAAATCACCTAAACCAGCCATTCCCATAAATGTAGAGGATTGAGCGCCCATAGCGATGCCTAAGCGGCTGATTTCAGCTAATCCTCGGGTGATCAACGCTGTGCGACCATTGGCGCCAAATCCGATACCATCGGACATGCCGGCACCAATCGCAATGACATTTTTGACCGCACCACCTAACTGCACACCGATCATATCTGGATTTTTATAAACTCGAAAACTCTTACCGCAATGGAAAAGTTGCTGTAGCTCTTCACTAAATTCTGGATTAGAAGCGGCTACCGCAATAGCAGTCGGTAAGCCGGCAGCCAGTTCTTTGGCAAAAGTTGGGCCGGAAAGAACAGCTAGCTGGATTTTATCTCCGAGCGTTTCGCGAGCAACGTCTTGTAACAGGCGTCCAGTCCCGTGTTCGAGCCCTTTTGTTGCCCAAATAATGCGTGAGTGTTGCGTTAAGTAAGGTTGGATATTTTGCAAAACTTGATTAAATGCATGGCTTGGAACGACGATCAATATATTGTGGCTTGCGGTTATTGCCGTCTTCAGGGAAACTTCAGGTAACAAATTGTCTGTGAATGGAACGTCGGGTAAAAATGCTTGGTTACAGCGCTCTTGTTGTAATTTTTTAATGTGCTGAGGATCATGTCCCCAAAGCAAAACGCGGTGGCCATTACGGGCAAGTGTAATGGCTAATGCGGTGCCATAAGAGCCGGCACCGATAACTGTCATCGAAACAGTGTTCATTAAGCTTCCTGATGATCTGCCGAATTTTCAGTTTCGGCAGTATGCTGTTGTTGTAGATAGTTCATAAACAATGCATCAAAGTTAACAGGCGTTAAGTTTAGTTGAGGAAAAGTTCCACGGCTAACTAAATTGGTAATACATTCACGCGCATAGGGAAATAAAATATTTGGGCAATAAGCGCCTAAACAATGAGCCATTTGGCTTTCTTTGATACCATCAATAGAGAAAATGCCGGCTTGTTGCACTTCGCACAGGAAAGCGGTTTCTTCAGCGACGCTGGCGGTAACCGTGACCCGTAAGATAACTTCATAAACATGTTCAGCTAATTCACTAGACGAGGTGTCTAAATCTAATTTGACTTCTGGTTGCCACTCTTGCTGAAAAATATTGGGGGCACTTGGTGTTTCAAATGAGATATCTTTAGTATAAATTCGTTGAATCTGGAATACCATCTCTTCATGACTTTGTTCTGACATAATGTTAATTACCTTTTAAATTTCCTTATGATATTGAATTGTATAAACATAATTGCTGATGTGTCCGATGAATTACTTTTTGCCGCGGGCTAGAGGTAAATTTTCGCTAGACCAGCCAGTAATTCCTTCTTTTAGAATAAAGACACGTTCAAAACCATATTGCACCAGTTGTTCAGCAGGTTTAGATGCTTCCATGCCATTTGCTGAGACAACAATAATGGGTTTTTGCTTATGTTTTTCCAATTCTCCGATATTATGGTCTTTAATTTCTGATGGCGTCAGGCTAATTGAATCAATAATGTGTCCTTTACGAAAATCGTCACGGGAACGTAAATCAATACTGATCGCTTCTTCTTTATTAATCAATTGTATCGCTTGGGCACGGGTGATATTTTTTGTTTTAGCGAACAAACCCTTAAAGGTTAAGATAATTACAGCGATCAGCAAAGCGATCCAGGCCAGACTGAGTATTGGATGTCGGCTAATAAATTGCATGATTTCTTGCATCATGTGGGGTAATTACTCCCGTAGTTAGTAATAGATAGATCTAGGTTGCAAAGTATAGCTTTGTCGCTGCGCAATTACAGCCAATTTGCAAAAATTACTAGGTTTTTTTGCAAATTAGTGTTAATACCGACGATATTTGCCAGCAATATCAGTTAATTGATACCACTTAAAAAGTAGCTGAATGAAAGTAATATTAATAATAACCTATAGTTATTTTATAATTTGTTGTATAAATGAAGAAATTAAGTTTTTTCAGTATTATCCTAAAAGAAGCAGAAATGTTTACTAATTATATTAATTGTCAATAATTTTAAGTGATATTGTTTCAGGATGCTGAACTAAGATGAACAATACCAGCCGATATGGTTTAATCCTAATCCTTTTGGCTCTACTAAAGAGAGTAGTGGTTAAGTCGTTACTCTGTGTCTCGCTATTTCTTATCTGGCCATTGATTACCACAGCCAATCCCATCAGTGACAATAAAGTAAAACTGAAAGATCTGTTATCAAATATTGCAGAAAAAGAGAAAAGTGTTAAACAGCAGCAAGCTGAGAGAAATCATTTACTTGATCAATTGAAAAATCAGGAAAAAAATATTGCTGCTGCTGGACGAGTATTACATGAAACACGGAAAAAACTTTCGCAGTTAGCAAAAGAACTAACGCAATTAAATGAAAATATTAGCCGTTTACAACAGCAAAAACAGCTCCATGAAACATTATTAGCTAAGCAGCTCGATGACGCGTTTCGATTAGGCCAGCAAAAAGGGATTGAATTGTTATTTAAAGGTGAAGGAGGACAACGAGAAGAGCGTATTTTAGCCTATTATAGCTACTTAAATGCAGCCAGAGAGCAAACGATTATTAAATTGCAGCAAACAACGACCTTACTCGCTGAACAGAAACAACAGAAGCAGCAAACGCAATTGGCACAGAAAAAAAACTTAGCCAAACAAGATCAAGAAAAGAAAACGCTAGATTCGGCGCAGGATGCTAGAAAGAAAACTCTGATATTGTTGGAATCGACTTTAAAAGCGGAGCAAAAAAGTTTGGCGGTGATGAAACGTAACGAAACACTGTTGCGTAGTAAAATTGCCAGAGCTGAACGAGAGGCAAAAGTTAGAGCGGAAAGGGAAGCGAAAGAGGCGGCACGTATACGAGCAAAACAACGGCAGGCACAGCAAAAAGGAACCACTTATCGTCCAACTGAAGATGAGCGGGCTCTGATGGCGCGTACTGGCGGTTTAGGCCGTCCTGTTGGTCAGGCTCTGTGGCCGGTTTATGGTCAGATCCTTCATCACTATGGTGACAGTATTTCCGATGAATTACGCTGGAAGGGTATGGTAATCAATGCCGCTGAAGGAACAGAGGTTAAAGCCATTTCTGCCGGCCGTGTTTTACTGGCTGATTGGCTACAAGGCTATGGCTTGGTGGTGGTTATTGATCATGGTCAGGGAGATATGAGTTTATATGGTTATAACCAGAGTGCATTGGTGAATGTTGGTCAACAGGTTCGTTCGGGTCAGCCTGTTGCGTTAGTGGGTAGTAGTGGTGGACAGCAACGTTCTTCACTCTATTTTGAGATCCGTCGTCAAGGTAAAACCGTTAATCCACAGCCTTGGTTAGGGAGATAACAGTGCAAAAGCGGATGGTTTTGATAATCATGCTTCTATTGTTACTTGTAAGCGGACAAGTTAATGCTGGCAAATTAGCCATTGTGATTGATGATATTGGTTATCGTAAAACTGAAGACAATCAGGTATTAGCTTTGCCGGTGGCACTTTCTATTGCCATTTTACCAGAGTCCCCTTATGGCAGAGAAATGGCCGAAAAAGCTTATCAACAAGGGCGAGAAATTTTAATTCACATGCCGATGAAGCCGATTAGCCATCAACCACTGGAAAAAAATACCTTAACGCCTGAGATGAGTGGCGGTGAAATAGAGCAGCATATCGTTGCTGCGATTAAGCGAGTACCTCACGCCAAAGGTATGAATAATCATATGGGCAGTGCGATGACGGCTGATTTAGCGGCTATGATAAATGTTATGCGCGTGCTTTCGCATTATGATATCTATTTTCTCGATAGTGTGACGATAGCAAACACTAGGGTCAATGAAGCGGCTAAAGTTTTTATGTTGCCAACCTTACGTCGCAACGTTTTTTTAGATGATATAAAAGCAGAAGTACAAATTCGTAAACAGTTTGCCCATGCCATTTCATTTGCCCGTAAGCATGGTAGCAGTATTGTTATTGGCCACCCTTATCCTGCTACCATTGATGTGTTACAACAAACATTATTTAAGTTACCTAATGATATTGAACTAGTGGCGGTTAGTACTCTACTTAACAATAATATAAAAGATAAATTGGCGAGTCACACGGTTAGACTAAATCCAGAGAAAGTTCCGGTGCGACCCTTGGCATTGCCGAAAGTTGTCGGCGGTTACTGCGAAATATCACCAGTCACAAAAGCATTATCGGGTATTGATTTAATGATATATTTTGTCGATGCGATGTATCATGATCCAGACTTAAAAAAACTATTTACTGAACAGAGAAAGTCACTGTTTGGCTAAATTTTTCATCATCCTAATAAAATAATAGCTGACGACAATGATACATTATTTTGTTCGCGTGAAAAAATTCGTCATAATATTTTTGTCTATATCTTTAATAAATTAAGTGAAAATTGTGCTGACGCGTTCTGCTGTAATTTATTTTAATAGAGTAGTTAATTGACGAACAGATTGAGGAGTGCAGGCGTTTTGTTGCTTCTGGTTAAGTTATTCTATTTGGATAAATCAGGTGAATTACTGTGGTTAACGTGGGATAAATGTTATTATCACCTAATATAAGCAACGATTAGCTCGATTGAGTAGAGGTAAATCCAATGATCATAGTCACGGGTGGGGCTGGTTTTATTGGCAGCAATATTGTTAAAGCACTGAATAATATAGGGCGTAGCGACATTCTGGTGGTCGATAATCTTAAAAATGGCGCTAAATTTGTTAATTTAGTTGATTTAGATATTGCAGATTATATCGACAAAGAAGATTTTATTGCCAGTATAATGGCTGGTGATAATATTGGTGAAGTTGACGCAGTTTTTCATGAAGGCGCTTGTTCATCTACCACTGAGTGGAATGGTCAGTATATGATGAATAATAACTATGAATATTCGAAAGAGTTACTTCATTACTGTATTGAACGAGATATTGCGTTTTTGTATGCTTCTTCGGCTGCAACTTATGGTGGGCGCAGTGATCATTTTATTGAAGAGCGGCAATATGAAAAACCATTAAATATATATGGTTATTCCAAGTTTTTATTTGATCAATATGTTCGTGGGCTTTTACCACAAATTACTTCACAAGTCTGTGGCTTCCGTTATTTTAATGTTTATGGTCCGCGTGAGGGGCATAAGGAGAGTATGGCCAGTGTTGCTTTCCATTTAAATAACCAAATCAATCAAGGACAAAGGCCAAAACTTTTTGCCGGTAGTGAAAAATTCAAACGTGATTTTATTCATGTCAGTGATGTTGCTGCGGTTAATTTATGGTGTTGGCAAAATAAAATCTCCGGCATATTTAACTGCGGTACCGGTAAGGCGGACTCTTTTCAGGCGGTAGCTGATGCGGTAATCGCTTTTCATCAGGGAAAAAAAACTGGCAGTGGAATATATTGCCTTTCCTGATAAATTGAAAGGTTGTTATCAGGCATTTACCGAAGCAGATCTCACCAAATTACGTGCTACGGGTTACGATAAACCTTTTAAAACTGTGGCGGAAGGGGTTGCTGATTATATGCAATGGTTAAATTGCAATGATTAAATGGAAATAGTATGAAGATACTGGTAGTTGGCCCGTCATGGGTGGGCGATATGATGATGTCGCAGAGTCTTTACCGTACTTTGAAGACCCTACACCCAGACGCAGAAATTGATGTTATGGCGCCTGATTGGTGTCGGCCACTATTAAACAAAATGCCTGAAGTCAGGCAGGCCATATCGATGCCTTTGGGCCATGGTCGTTTAGCTATCAGTGTACGTCGTCAGCTTGGTATTCATTTACGTACTCAGCGTTATGATCAAGCCTATATTTTACCCAACTCTTTTAAATCTGCGCTGGTGCCTTTTTTTACCCAAATACCAATACGGACAGGATGGCGCGGTGAGATGCGTTATTGGTTGCTGAATGATATTCGCCTATTAGATAAAGCCGCTTTTCCACAAATGGTTCAGCGTTATGTAGCTTTAGCTTATCAAAAAGGCACTGTTAATAACGCCGATGAGATCCCCAAGCCTATTTTATGGCCGCAACTTGCGGTGAGAGAAACAGAGATTGTCCAGAGTAAACGCATTTTTCATATTCCAGCACAGTTACCGATTATCGGTTTTTGCCCAGGTGCAGAATTTGGCCCAGCTAAACGCTGGCCAGTTTATCATTATGCTGAGTTGGCGCAATTATTATTTGCTGCCCATGGTTATCAAATTTTAATCTTTGGCTCGCAAAAAGATAGTCGTATCGGTGAAGATATTCGACAGTCACTTTCTGCAGATTGTCGGCAGCATAGTTTTAATCTGGCAGGTAAAACAACCCTGCAGCAGGCAGTCAATCTACTGGCATCTTGCCGAGCTGTGGTGACCAATGATTCCGGGTTAATGCATATTGCGGCAGCATTAAATCGGCCTTTGGTAGCACTTTATGGGCCAAGTAGCCCTGATTTTACGCCACCATTGTCAAATCGAGTAGAAATTATCCGTTTAATAACCGGTTACCATAAGGTGAGGAAAGGTAGCGCAGAAAGTGGCTATCACCAAAGTTTGATTGATATAAAACCCGAATGCGTGTTCACCGCATTAACTCAGTTATTGGCGGAGAGCCAATAGCCATGAAAGTGTTGATTGTTAAAGCCTCATCGATGGGTGATGTATTGCATACTTTACCTGCACTGACTGATGCAGTTATTCGCTATCCTGATATTCAGTTTGATTGGGTTGTTGAAGAAAATTTTGTCGAAATTCCACGCTGGCATCATGCTGTTAAGCGAGTTATTCCGGTAGCTATTCGACGCTGGCGAAAAAACTGGCTGGCAAAATCTGTCAGGCAGCAAAGAGCCGTTTTTCGTGCTCAATTGCAACAGCAAGAATACGATGCTGTGATCGATGCACAAGGATTATTGAAAAGTGCTTTTTTGATCACACGGTTAGCTAGTGGTGTAAGTCATGGTTATGATTGGAAAAGTGCTCGCGAGCCTATAGCAAGCCTATTTTATGATTGTCGCTATAGTGTCAATAAACAGTTGCATGCGGTTGAACGTATCCGACAATTATTTGCTGATAGTTTACATTATAGTAAACCGACTATTGTCGGTGATTATGGTATTGCAGCCTATTTTTCGCCACCGGCTTTGGCAAAAGAAAACGATCCTTATATTATTTTTTTCCATGCCACCACACGTGATGAGAAACATTGGCCTGAGTCCCATTGGCGACAATTGATCACCGCTGTAGCAGCTAGAGGCTTAACAGTTAAATTACCGTGGGGAACCAATCTGGAACATCAACGTGCCCTGAGGCTGGCCGCTGGTTTTAAGCATGTTAAGGTATTGCCTAAGTTGTCATTAGACAAATTAGCTCAACAAATTGTCGCGGCCAAAGCAGTCGTCTCTGTTGATACAGGATTAAGCCATTTAACCGCTGCACTGAGCAAACCGAATATTAGCCTCTATGGCCCTACCGATCCGGGATTAATTGGCGGTTATGGTGAAGTACAACAAGCAATTGTTTCAGCTGATGGCAATATGGCGACAATTAAACCGAATGAAATCTACCAACGATTAGTTTTAATAATGGACAATAAATAGTGAAAATTTTTATCTATCTATTTGTTGACAGATAAGGCACAACCGAGCAAGGCAATTTACTCAGTTAAACTTAAGTTAGCTTTAGTAAAACTGTCAGGTTGATACAAATATAGGTAGCAATTTTGTGACAATGAAAATTTTCTTCCTTTTTCATTGTCACTCTATTTTTAATGATAATTTTTTCTGGCACAATAAATCCCAAGCACATTGATTGCGGATAAGCGTTTGGTTCTGATTGGTAAATAATGGCTTCTTTTTTAATGGTAAATTGTGGCCAATATTTTGACATCCGAGTAAAATTTTCTTGGCTGCAATCTTGATCTTTTCGCCCTAATAATAAAGCACCATGTTTTTTAATTGTTTCTGCCGTAATATCGCGATAATAAACATTCGGTGGCTGATCTTCACTGCTATCCCAAGGCTGGATAGTGTGTGGCCTATCAGAAGCATAGATAATAAACCATTGATAAAGGTTATCTTCGCCACCAACATATTTTAATGGTTGACCATATTTTTGCCGCCAGCGCTGTTGTCCTTCTGCCGTGAGTGCTTTAATCCCGATCATTTTCTGGCCAGCGCCACGGATATTATAATTTAATACCAGGCAGTAACCTAAAAAGATCAGGCCGCCAATGATAATTAAACCAAAAAATGTCTTTCGTAGTGATTTCTTGGGCGAAATGGAGATAGAGCCAATAAATAATGGCGCCGCAATCATCATAAATGGTTGTAACCATTCGGTCATCCGCCCTCCATCATGAAACAAAAACCAACCAAAAATTACCGCCAAGGGAAGGAGTAAAATAAAATTAACTAATTGATTGGGTTGCTCTTTAGGCCAGCCTATTTTACCACCTAATAGATAGAGAATTATGGTAGCAATAACTAACGGGTAGAAAACAGATAATGTTGAGCTGACAACATGCAGGTTAAAGCCTTGTTCGATCTGTGAATCAACCCATTTAAAGGCAGAAAAATCATTTTCTAATAGCCAGAACATATTAGTTAAGATCAATACGAACCAAAGTGCAATTGCAATATAAAAAAGGGATTGTTGATAACTTTTGCGCACCTTAGGCACGAAAAGGGTTAATAAAAAAACCGTGCCAACCAGGGCCAATGTTGAATACTTACCCATGGTGGCCAAGCCAGATACCAATGCAAAGGCAAGCCACCATTTAGGATGATCATAAACAGCACGCAGGAAGAAAAGCAGCACCCAGGGCCATAGAGTGACCAAAATATAGTTATCATTATAAGGAATGATATCAAAATTAATGATGCCTGATAAATTTAGTATCAATAATGCAAACCAAGCCAATTCAATTTTGTGGCTGAGGCGGTAAGCCAGCTGCCATACCCCTATCATACCAATGGCTATACCAACAAAGTGAATAAAATACCAATAAAAACTGTAGGAGAGGTTTAAGTAGATGGCGGGCCACATAACGGCACCAACAAACCAAGGATTTTTGGGGGAGCCCCATTCACCATTCATTCCCCAGTTAACTGCTTCAACAGCATCGTAAGGTACGGTTGAATCTAAAAAATAACTTCCACAAATCCATAAAATTGCATAAATTGACACCCACAGATAGAGCAATATTTTTGAATTTGAGCTAGATAAAGGTATATTATTTTTCATCGTTAGTTATAAAATTGGAGGGTAAGGATCCCATTTATTTGAATTAAACCAGTAACACTATAATGAAGAAAAGACAAAATATGTAGTATTTGTTAAGTTATATTGTTTAGTGAATTATCATAAGTGCTATTTCGCTATGGGTTTTAGCGATATTCAATAATATTCGTATTTAATGGGTTACTGGTGGCAGGTAGGGTTCCAGTAGCTTTAGTAATTTTTGCAATGCCCCTTGATTCTCATGTAAAACTTCTGCTGCTTGACGACCATGGTATAGACGATAATCTTCATCTTTAAGCAAATGGGAAACAGTAACAGTTAAGGATTTACTATCATTAACCGTAATAAGACCATCGGCTTGTTTTAGTTTGGTACAAATATCTTTGAAATTGAAAGTATAAGGCCCCATTAAAACAGGCAGGGCATGTGCGGCTGCTTCTAAAGGATTATGCCCGCCTTTTTCAACTAAACTGCCGCCGACAAAGGCCAGATCAGCAATACCATAGAGTAGCATCAGTTCACCCATGGTATCACCAATAATAACTTGAGTATCCGTATTAGGAACACGATTTTCACTACGGCAAATATAGCGTAGTTTAGCGTTTTGGGTTAACGCTTTTGCTAGTGCAAAGCGTTCCGGGTGGCGAGGAACAAGGATCAGCAATAAGTCGGGAAATTGTTTTGATAGTTTAGTATGAGCCTGTAAAATAATTGACTCTTCTCCTTCATGGGTACTGGTAGCAATCCAAACCGGGCGGTGCGGAGCCCATTGTCGACGTAATGTTATGGCTTTTACGGCCAATTCAGGGGTGACAGAAATATCAAACTTTAGACTACCTGTAACATTCAATTTTTTTCTTGCTAAACCCAGTTTAATAAAACGTTCACCATCTTCTTGGTTTTGTGCTGCGATTAAGGTAATTTTTTGCAATAACTTTTTGATAAAATAACCTAATTTTTGATAACGTGCCGCTGATCGTTCAGACAGACGGGCGTTAGCAATAACTAATGGGATTTTACGTTGTCTTAATTGAATAATAAGATTTGGCCAAAGTTCTGTTTCCATAATAATGGTTAATTTAGGATCCGCATGATTAAGGAAACGGCGTACAGATCCTGCCAAATCGTAGGGTAAATAGACATGTTGAACATCATCACCAAATGCAGATAAAACACGCTCCGAACCAGTTGGGGTCATGGTAGTAACGGTAATAGGTAGTGTTGGATAGTGATGGCGCAATGCTCTAACTAACGGAACCGCGGCTAAGGTTTCGCCTACTGAAACAGAATGTAATAATATACCACCGGGAATTACCTTACCATTACAAAAACCATATCGTTCACCCCAACGTTTGCGATAAGCGGGAGATTTGTGACTACGCCACAATAAACGTAACCAAATAATAGGTTGAATAAGGTAAATAAGTATTTGATATAGACGTAATAACATTCTATCACATTGACTGATTGAGATTAGCACTATAGTAGCATATTGCACATAAGAAAGTGCAATGAATATCTATTTAAATAGCGTTTTTATTCATGATTAAAGATAAAATTTTTTAATATTTTGTCCGCTAATTAAAATTAAACTAGTGATTAACTAAAAATATGATAGTAATTATCATTCATTTTCAAAAGATAATAAATTGTAGCTATTCTTATCAATGATAGGGATTTATTTTGTCAACATAATTGTTCAATATGCTTAAACAATACGATAATATGTGTTCAGTTGTTCGTTATTAGTGAAAATAACTTTATGAAAAAAAAAGCAATTTACCCTGGTACTTTTGATCCTATAACTTACGGTCACTTGGATATTATAGAGCGCGCTGCTTTAATATTTGAACAGCTAATATTGGCTATTGCTGATAGTTCGCGTAAAAATCCGATGTTTACCCTCGATGAACGTATTTTGTTTGCTAAAGAACAGACAAAACATTTAACTAACGTTGGAGTAATCGGGTTTTGTGGGCTCACGGTAAATTTTGCGCAAAAACACCAGGCTAATATTTTGATTAGAGGTGTGAGAACCGTGTCAGATTTTGAATATGAATGTCAGTTGGCTAATATGAATAGTCATCTAATGGCTGATCTAGAAACCATTTTTTTATTACCTTCTCCGAAGTTATCGTTTGTTTCTTCTTCTTTGATTAAAGATGTTGCCCGCCATGGCGGTGATATTTCATCTTTGATACCAGAACCAATAGCTAAAGCAATATTGCAAAAAATTGAACAATAAAAATGAGTTATACTTAAGTTTATTTTTGGCAACTATGACAGAAAAAAGTACTGCGTTGCCCTAGTTTTATTGATTCAATCAGTTGACCACAATGGGTACAAGCTTGATCTTTTTTACCATAAACAAACAGTTGTTGAGCAAAATAACCCGGTTTTCCATCTGAGTGTAAAAAATCTTTCAATGTTGTTCCACCCTGTTCTATTGAACGTCGAAGAACTTGTTTAATTTGAATAACTAAATTGCTGATCTCTTTTTTTGTCAATGAATGTGCAGCTCTGGTTGGCAGAATTTTGGCAGCAAATAGCGCTTCATTAGCATAAATATTGCCTACACCGACGACGACTTTATTATCCATTAACCAAGGTTTGATGGTGGTTTTTTTATTTTTTGCTCGTTGATAAAGATAATTGGCGTTAAAATCGATAGAAAGGGGTTCCGGCCCTAGATGGGAAAGTACAGAGCAATTAGCCAGGTCATTAGTCCATAACCAGGCACCAAAACGTCTGGGATCGTTATAACGCAATATTTTGCCATCGGCTAGAATCAAGTCGATATGATCGTGTTTTTCGGCTAATTGTTGCTTGGTTAAGATGCGTATACTACCTGACATACCCAAGTGAATGATTATCCAACCATGCTGGAGCTGAATGAGTAAATATTTAGCGCGCCGTTTAACACTGATCACTGATTCATTGGCGATATGTACAATTTCTGTCGCTACCGGCCAGCGTAATTTACTATTGCGTACTATGCTATATTGTATTTTATTACCAACCAAGTAGGGTTCAATTCCACGTCGGCTGGTTTCGACTTCAGGTAGTTCTGGCATAGATCCCTTAATTATGTAACTAGTCGTTAATGTCAATATATACTACTGTATCTTGTGTTGGTTAGTCGATAGAATAGAATGCGTTAATATGTTATCTGGAGTACAAATGAAGAAGGTTATCTCTATAATTAATAAACGATTTAATTACCTCTCTTATTGGAATTTAGGGATAGTATTTTTTTTTATTGCTATTTATTTTCTTGATGGTGTTACACGCTATAAACATGCCTTAGCTGGATTAATTTATCTTACTGCAATTGTCTATTTAATTAAGGATAGAAAGTGTGTTTTCAGTATATTTAAGAATAACTTATTTTTATCTCTAGTATTTTTTTTTTGGCAATGCTTTATTCATTAATTATTTCTAAAGATGTTAACATTTCATTAAAGGCTATTAATAAAGGTGTTGTCGAAAAATTATTTGTTACTGCAATAGCTATTGCGATAGTACTCTATCGAGAAAAGAAAGAGCATATAACTAAGCTATTAATTTTCTGTTTAATTTTTTCTATTTTACCGTTAGCCATTAAGGAAATTTTGCAATATATTGATGAATATCATCAAGGTATCATGCCGTTATCAGCATTTGAACATCGATATATTTCTGATTGGTTAATATTTATTGCACCCGCTTTGTTTGCTTTTTGGTTATATAAAGGTGTAAAAAATAAGATTTTATTTTTCTCGCTTTCGGTTATTTTTGTCGCTATATCAATTGGCACATTACAGCGAGGTACTTGGTTATCTATTGCGGTAATATTTATTATCTGGTGTGTAGTAAAAAAAGAAATTAAATTGCCGGTTATTGCTATTATTGCTTGTAGTATCTTATTGTCAGGTTTAGCAACAGTTAATCAAGGTCAGTTTGATAAATTCTTTTACAAATTAGAACAGACTAATAGTAGTCATCGTTATGGTAATGGTACTCAGGATTCAGCATTAGATTTGATTAAAGAGAATCCAATAACCGGTTATGGCTATGGCGAGCAGTTATTTTATAAAATTTATAATGAAAGGGTAATTGATTATCCTGACTGGATTTTTAAACAATCGATTGGGCCTCATAATACAGTTTTGTCAATTTGGTTTGCCGCTGGAATATTTGGACTAATTGCTATCCTCTATCTTTTTGTTTCAATTTTTATCCATTTATTTAATGGATATCGTAATAATACGGTAAAAGATGGTTTTTTGATCCTGATGTTGATATTTATCGGTGATATGATTGTTAGAGGTTTGTTTGAAACTGTAAATGTTTCAAATATGGCTATCATAATAGGAATAGCATTAGCACTGAATAGCGATAAAAAATTGATTAATTAGCTAAGTGAAAGCATCTATCTGTAAGGTGTTTTAAAATTATTTTTTTAGTAATTTATATTTAATTAAACATAAAAAACCATGCACATATTTATGTTGTAAAAATAGATGCTTATATTTTTCTTGTAGTTCCGTTCTCTTTTCTGCGATTTTTAATGGCTGATCTTTCCACGGTGAGTGAATATATGAGTTGAAAAAAAATTGACTGGCCGGATAATTAATACCCCAAGTATGCCAGGGTTTTGTTACGCCAGTATAGTGGATAAGAATGGTGCTATCAGTTATGGTATTTTTGTATTTGGATAAATTGTGGTAAGCTAATTCATTTTTCAACGTATATATACAGTTATAATCACGAGATAAATAGATGTTTTGCGTCTGAAATAATATATTTAGTGCATCTTGATCAAGGTATTTTAATTTACCAAAATTTGTTTTTCCGCGTACCAGTTCTAATGATTTTTTGGATAAATCATTTTCAATCCATTTCTTTAAATTCACATAGATTACGCCGGCATTAAAATATTTGCCATTTAAATCGGTTAACTTTAGTCGAGTCGCACTTGATTGCTGCATGTTGTCGACATCGAGTACCACGGCGGCAAAAGAATTCGCTAAGTTTAGCTGAAATAGTTCTTTTAGACTGCCTTTGCAAATAACATCAGCATCTAGATATAAAATAGAGTTTATGTTCGTACTTAAATATTCAAAAGCGATTAATCTAAAATAGGTGGCATAAGACCAGAAATCTGAGGTTGATAGTTGTTTTAATTCTTCAGCATCTAACAGATAGATAATTATATTAGAATTATACTTTGTTATCATTTTTTGGAAACGTTGTATATATTCGTCATCAATATAATCAGTAAATAGGTGAAAATTGAAATCTGTATCAATATTATTTATTAATACGGAATTTATTGATATCGCTGCACCAGGTAGGAAATTTTTATCAACGCCATAAGCAATGTTAAAATTTTTATTCTTTTCAAGAAGATTTTTTTCCCCCGCAATATTAAAACTTTGTTTTATAAAATGCTTCATGATAAACATAGCCCTTTAACTCTTTTAAAGAGAATTTTAAATTTTGCTAAATAATAGTGAGTATAATTCTTTAAACCTTTGTGGTATTTTCTTTGTTTGAATTTATGTTTAGCGCAATACCTTAAAAGGTGTACGCTTTCTGCTTTTAATAGCGGTTTATTTTGCCAGGGGGAAGCATTTTTTGCTTCTATGAATGGTTGGGAAAAAGGCGATATTGCCGACTCATGCCATGGCTTGGTCGGGCCAATATAGTGAATAAAAATAGTATCAATAGCAAACGCAGCATGTTTAACGCTTTTCAGACCATAATTTATACTATATTGAGTATTATATTTTTGGGCCAGATAGATAATTTTATTTGCTAGCAGAATATTTAAAACATCTTGGTCTAAAAAAGAGAATTTATTTTTTAACGCATTATTTTTAAGTAACCTCATTGCCTGCGTTGAAATATCCTCTTCTGCCCAGCGATTAAGATTAATGAATAAAAATCCAGCATTAAAATATCCTTGCGAGATATTTTCTGTTTCTAATTCGAATGCTCTTTTTTTTGCCACCATTTTTCATCTTTTTCTGTCACAACTGCATCAATTTCATTATTATTGAAGTGAATGTTTTGTAATCTATCTAAACTATTATTACATATGATATCTGCATCTAAGTATAAAATTTTATCTAATTTATTTGAAAAATAGTCAGCAATGATGAATCTAAAGTAGGTGGCATAGGACCAGTTTTTAGTACTAGGTAATGATTTTAAGCTCTGATCGTCAACCAAATAAATATTTATTTCAATTTTATATTGTTGCGCAAGGGTATCGAACAAGGTTTCTTGCTCATGATCAAAATAATCGGTAAATATATGGAAACAATGATTATTATTAATATTATGCAGTGCAATTGATGTTATCGAAATTCCGCAACCATATAAAAAATTTTTGTCTACTCCATAGGCAATATGGAATTTAGGGTGGCAATCAGCATGCAAATTTGGCGTTAAGCAGAGTTTTTGTGTAATAACTTTATGCTTGTCAAAATACATGTACTATACTTATTTCCTAAAATTTTTTATAAAACAAAACGGTTAGAGTTATAATCCTCTCCTAACGGTTCTTTCTTTTATTCTTTCTGCTTTAATATTAGCGCTCGATATCAATTTTTGTTCATTGTTGAGAATATTTTTTAAATTATCAGAAAAATAAATCTGCATAAAACGGAAAATATCTCGTTGGGTTAAACCAATATTCAGTGATGAAAAATATAATCCAATTAAATCCTTATCTTTCCAACGTTTTGGTACATGCTGACGTATTTGGGCACGATGCAAGTCAATGATTGAAATCTTTAATTTTTTGTCATCGCCGTCAAAGGGCAAATGTAATAAAAAATGGCAAATATAGCAATCGCGATGATTGGCACCACATGCATGCATTTTAAGTACTATTTCAGCCATTCGACAAATTAGTATTTTTTTAGTACTAAATTGGGGAGCTGAATTTTTCCAATTTTCGCAGTACTCTTCTAAGTTAATGGTTGGAATAAGCGCTTCGGTAATAATAAATGACTTACGGCGTAAAGGATTAATTCCTTTTTGACCGAAAGCTTTACCATGCATAGTATCAATGCCTGCCTCAGTTAGGCGATGGATTGCTTTCCATTCTCTATCCGCACCTAATACTGGTAAGCGTAAAGAAAATAGATTTTTTAGTACTTCTTTTAACGTAGTACCATAATGAATTTTGAGAAAATAACTTTTTTCATTGAGCATAAAGCATAATGTTTTGCGTGTCTCTAATTGACGAAAAATTTTACCATCTAATTTTTCTATTTCTATAAAGGGATCTTTGCTTTGCCATAAGTTTTTAAAAGGTTGTTTAAGTTCAAGCATGCTGGCATCCCAAAATAATATCTGCAGCTTTTTCAGGCAAACTGTATAAATCTTGAGTATCAACAAAGTGGCGTGCAGATTTCGACCATTGTTTTAATAGAGATTTATTAGTTAAACTTGTTGTTAAAGCATTATTAAGATTTTTTTGTTTATAAGGCTCATCTATTACTATGCCACAATCTGCATGTTTGATATAGAACGCATAGCCACAAATATCTGTTGTAATTACTGGTAAACCCGCTGCAATGGCTTCGATTAATACTATGCCAGCAGCTTCTTGATAGGCGGGATGGATTAACATATCAGCAGCAGCCATCAATTCTGCTATATCATTACGCCCCTGAAAAAATAAAACTTGTTTATCTATCCCCAAATTTTTTGCTAGCCGTTGATAACGGGTAGGTGAGTCTTGTCCTACTACCATTAACATAGTCTTATTTTTTATTTTGTCAGGCAGGGAAGCTATTGATTTGAGTGTTCTATCTACGCCTTTACGTTTAAAATCTGAACCGACTTGTAATAAAAGAAATTGGTCTTCAGAGATAGCATTTTTTTTACGATAAATTGGTTTTGCGTCAATAATTTGTTGATCATATTTTCTACTAAGGTCAATGCCCGGTGGTAACAGATAAAAACGTGCGTCAGGTGTTTTGTAATGTTTTTTAAAATCATTAATTTGATGTTGGGTAAGCATTAATAATTTGGTGTGACTGTCTGCATCAAAAACCGTTTTTTCATAAGCGATATAATGTTTGTATCGTTTGGTCAGTTTATAAAAAAAACCTTTTTCTTTTTCAACTTTTTTTGCATAACAAACATCTGCTGCATAATAAATATCTAATCCTGGCATCTTATTAAAACCGACAATAATATCAGCCGGATGCTGGGTTAAATGTGTTTTGACCTGATGATAAAATGCTTCATTACGTCCATTATTTGTATGTGCTTTAACTGAGATTATGATAACGTTAATATCAGCAGGAATTTCACCATGCCATACCATTGTGTAAACACGTATTTGATGCCCTCGTTTTTGGCAAGCAGAGAGAATCTGAATGAAATCTCTTTGTAGTCCACCAAAAGGGAAATATTTGTATAAACAAAATGCAATTTCCATCGGATTATATCTCTATCTCAGATTTTATGGTTTGTATATCCATTGGTAACATTTTTTTTGTAGCGGTAATAACATCTTTAACTGGAATTATTGATAGATACTTTTTATTACGATCACGTTCATGTCGTTCTGGCATTTTTTCATAATTGCCAGCCCAAATTTGAATAACGTTTTTACTCCATGGTTTCCAATATTGATGATCTGTCGCACCGAACAAGCAAATAATGGGGGTTTCTAATGCTGCTGCAATATGCATTGGTGCTGAATCTACACCGATGAATAAGGCGGCATGGCTAATTAGAGCACCTAATTCTGGAAATGTTGTTTTTCCTGCAAATTCGGTAATGGGTGATTGACGACATTGTTGTGCAATATTAGCCACACAGCTGAGATCATCTTTACTGGGACCTGATGTTAGTATCACCTGGTATCCTCTAGATTGTAGATTATCAATCACCTCAGAAAATTTTTCATCATCCCAGCACTTAAATTTTTGTCTAGCTGTTGGTTGGATAACAACATAACTACTATGTACCCCTAGAGATATTAATCGGTGATTAATTTTTTCCCAATCAGTTGGTTGGTAAGTCATTGTTGTACTGGAATACAAAGTATTAAGTTGAAGTGGTTTTAATATAGAGAGATTTTGTTCAACAATATGTTTTCCCGTTGGTTTAACCATATGTGTAAAACTTTCAGACCAATAGTTTGTATTTCTATGGTTAAATTGGTGAGAAATCTTTATTTTGGCAGGGATACATCTTACAAAAAAAGGCACAATCCATTGATCAGCTAAATTTATAATTAAATCATAATGATTTTTTCGTAATTTATTGATTAATAAAATAAAATTAACTAATTTGGCCATTGTGTTATTTTTTTTGTTTTTAATGCCATAAAGTGCATGAATTTCTCTATTTTCAGACAAAATTGGTATTGTATCTTGATAGAGAAGAATATCAATTTTAGCGGCTGGATAATTTTTTTTGAGCGTGCTAATGACAGGTGTTGTCAGCAACATATCTCCATGAAATCGCATTTTAATGATCAGAATTTTTTTAAATTGTTTATCCACTTGCTGCAGTCACTCTTGAATTGTTTGTTTATAAGTTTATCTGATTTTTTGACCAATGTTATCACTATAAATTCAACAAATTTAAGATAGTTAATTTATTAGAATAATTTAAATGGTTACCTATTTTGGCATTAAAAATAACTTTTATTTTAAAAAATTTCAGCAGATTTGAAAAAGTAATAAAAATTTGGATTTATATAAAGTAAAGGATTTTTAATATTATCAATTATTTTAACAATAAAATTACTGATTTGTAATTTATTATCTACTATTTTTACTACGCATCACGCTATTTGTCTATTTTTAAATAGAAATATTCCAGAATATTTTTAGAAAGTTTGAATCGATAGTAGGGAAAGATTATATGGCTAGTATAAAAATAAGATAACTCGATGGTTTGATTTAGTTTATTATCCCAAAAATAGTAATTCTTGACTGTCTGAGTAATGTTTTTATTCAAAGAAAAATTATATAGATATGTAAGTTTAAACGTAATAAATAAAATAATAGAGCTTTCCTATTTTTGATAATTATTTATATTCGATAATTTTTTTCAAAAGTTTATTTATTATATTGAAAAAAGATTTTTTAGTCTATTTTAATATAAAATTAATAAAGCTATTTGCTATTAAAGCATTAATTAAAATTTTAGTTTTATTCATATCGTTCCTTGCATTTTTCAGCACATAGTCGATATTTTCAGTTGTTGCAATAGCTATAAAAATGCCTAGTAGTTACTTCTCTTTTTATCGGTATTAATCATATCATAAAATGTTTAGGTTGGCTGTTTTCTATATAATCGGTTAAATACTTATAAACAGCAGTTTGGTTGTCAATGATCTTTCATTAGAGGTGATATGGAGTTGTTATAGCTGTTTATATTTTTATTTTAGTTAGCAAAAAATACACTGAAATATTATCTATTTTGCTACCAACATGAGTAACTGTTACTGTCGATAAATTATAAATATCTGATATCAGATAAAGTTGAGAATTTAAACTTACTTAAATTGCGACTGACCAATTTAATTGGTTTAATTAACTTAAGGCTAAAATGTCTTAATATTTTTAGTATTGAATCTTTGGACAACTTTTCTTAGGTATCATACCACTAGCCAGTAATAATAACTTATGGCGTATTTTAAACCATTAACGATTTATTTCTTGATGATAAATAAGAATATTAAAAGTGAGATGTAAATTCTTCAAATAGGGCGTAGATCTTGTTGTGAAAAGAATGGAATGAATAAAAATTTGAATAATATAAAGCTTTGCTTTATACACCCAAAATACTATATAAAAAACCCAGCGCAAGCTGGGTTTTTAGTACTTTTAAAACAACAAGTTAAATATAACTCATTGTTTTTATTGACCTACAGATTACTGCTAATGACTATAAATAACTGTAGTGTGGTCAAATGTGGTCACTCTCAGATACCTATTTAAACTTTAAATGTAAAGGATTTAACCTTATTGCATCATCCAAATAATCAGGTGCAAAATGAGCATAAGTCATGGTTTGCTCAATCTTAGAATGCCCTAATATCCTTTGCAGGGTTATAATGTTTCCTCCGTTAATCATAAAATGAGTCGCAAAAGTATGTCGCATCACATGGGTAGCTTGCCCTGCTGGTAAGGTTGGCTTAATGCATTTTAAAGTACGTCGAAACTCCATATAATTGGCGGAGGGAAAAATAAAATCTGTTTTGCCTTCACTAATTATTTTATTCACTACTTCAGATATTGGAACAGATCGCTTCTTACCTGTTTTTGTCTCGAAAAATGTCACGCGATTATGGACAATATGTTCTTTCCTCAATTTTATTGCCTCACTCCATCTTGCTCCCGTACTTATACAGAAAATAGCTATACGATAGTTATCCCCGCTGAGCGCGCAAAAAAGATTTTCTATTTCTCTATCTGATAAATACGACATTTCGACGACGTCTTCTTTCAATCCGCTAAATTCATCCATAGGATTTTCAGATAAGAAAAGTCCTGATGAAATAAGATAGGTAAACATACCGCTAAGTTGCCATAACTCACGATTTATTGTCGATGGTTTAACTCCAGTTGAAAGTCTGTCATGACAATATAAAGTCAAAGATGATTTGTTAATTTGAAACGAAACAGGATCGTTCATTAATTTAATTACTCTTTTTAATTCAAGATATCGTTTTGTTGCATGTTTAATGCTATTACCATGATATTTCCACCATACCTCTGATAGCTCTGACAAGTGACGTTTATCTTTTAGTTTAGGTTGCCATTCCTGTGATTTATGGTTTGTTAATATATAACGTTCGAATACAATTGCTTCATGTTTCTTTTGAAATTTCCGTCTGATCCGTTTTCCATTACGACCAGTTGGCCTAATATCCACTTCATAACGACCATCTTCAAGTTTCTTAATTGACATGAGAAATCTCTCCAATGGTAGATAAGCTTTTTGAATCAATAAATTTACAAAAAGCGTGATGTATTGCTAACCAATTTTCTTTTTTGATTGGACTAACTTTGTTTCTTTTTGCCCAAAGTGTGCGAGAGCCGGTGCAATTTGACCGGATTCTGGAGCTATCTCATCGGAAATAAACCACATCATATATTTTTTAAATCTCGGATGATTAAGTATTTTTACTGCAGAATCAACACTCATCCCTTTACTGCGACTTTCATAGCTAGATAATGTGCTATATGGAATACCTATTAATTTACTAAATTCCTTTCTGTTAAGTCTTTCTGATTCTCTAATAAGTTTTATTTTTTCCGATATATCTATTGACATAATTATACCTTTATATAATATTTATACCATATTAGTAATAAATTGATTATGGTAGCTATGAGTGCAGTAAATAACCCATAATTATTACAGATAACTAATCATTATCTAAATAGGAGATTAGCAGATGTTAAAACAGGTGATAAGTCTTTCTGATGCTTTGCCTTACCAAGAATTTGCAAAACAAATTGGAAAAAGCCCAGAAGCTGTGAAAGGAATGATCAACAAAGGCAAGTTACCTGTAGTGCAAATGAAAGAATTTCCTGACTCACACCGTTCAGAATATTGGGTTTACTTACCTGCCTGGAATGAAGGAATGAAATTAGCTTACGAATCATTACCTAAAGAAATTAGAGATGGCTGGTTAACATGGTTAGGACTGAAATCATGACGCTTAAGCAAATAAGTCCTCACAGTTTTTGTTATCGGGATTTTGACATTATCAAATTACCCAAAAAAATAATGACTCCCATCACACGTTATCACGTCTGGTATGGCAAAAACTCTTTGGGTAGGTTTGATGCAATGGCTCAGGCAATCCACTATATCGACAAATTATACCAGGGGATAAATATAAATAATGAGAAATCCTAACTTAAACGTCAAAGCGACAAGACTGGCTTATGTGATGGGAATAAATGAGCTTTCCGTTGTTCCCTCCTGTGACGGTAAGTTATTAAGACTGTATCTCCATGACCATTTACTTATACAAATTGAATTATCACCAGAAATCAAACATGTGCGATTTAACCATTGAGAATATAAGTATTCGCTTTTTATTTAACACCAGGGAATTTTTTATACACAAAAAGTACGTAATAAATAAAACACAACATCTATTTTGGTTAATATCGAGTAAAAATCTTATAAATCAATGAGGATATCTAATATGAGTAAACTTAATCAGCAATACAAATATCGTTTAACGGGTGAATCTGTTAAGAGATATCACTATAATAATAAAAAAAAGAAATTATTGTTAATGGATAAATTAATTCTTTTATTTGGCGTGTTATTTGTTTTTTATTTTATCACGATTGTTATTAAATCATAATGATAACAAATACAGGATAATTAACACCCCCCTGAGTTCATTCTATTAAAGTGTTAAAAAATAATATGACTGACATCAATAAAAAAGAAAATAAAAGGAAAATAAATACTTATCAGAATAAAGAATTATCAATAAATCAACGGTTTGATGGTTTAATTAGATGCGCTCAATTACGAACAGTTTACTTTAATAACGACCCTAATAATAAGTGTTTATCCGGCTTTATTGAATATTTACGAAAAAATAATAAACGCTTTGTTAATTTAATTTTTTATTTAGCTAATATTGATAATAAAAAACATTATTTATAGTTTTAAGAATTTAATAAACAAGAAAAGCAGGCAATTATTTATGCGATATTCCAATTGCGAGTACTGGTTGCATTAATACCCAAAAATATCATCATCCCCTTTTAAATAATAATGATTGATTTAATGGCGACAACGTCAGGGAATTCTTTTACCTAAAAAATCACATAAAAATGCACGATAAAAGTGCATTTTTGGAGTTAACTCAATGATAAATAATATGCGGTTGAATTTAATTATCTCGAAATTAATTCAGGAATTCCAATTTAAAGAACAAAATGGGTATTTACGGCAAGGGATTTGTCCCGATTGCAAAAAAAAGGAATTATTTACCGCCATTGAAAAACCCTTTGTACTCAAATGTGGGCGTGAAAATAAATGTGGTGCCGAAATTATTGTTAAAGAAATCTATCCTGAACTATTTCATGATTGGTCAACACATTACCCCAAAACGGAGAAAGCCCCATATGCCGCGGCGGATGCCTATTTACAACACGCCAGAGGATTAGATATTGCACCGTTAAAAGGGCTGTATATAGAATCCAGTTATCACGCTAAAGGGCTGGGTTCAGCAACCGTAAAATTTCACCTACCCAATGGCGCTTACTGGGAGCGCATTATTGATAACCCACAACGCTTTGACCGAAAAGCTAATTTTTTTGGTAGTTATAAGGGATATTGGTGGCGTCTGCCGCAACAGGATTTAACAAAGGCAACTGAAATTTGGTTAACCGAAGGGATTTTTGATGCAATCAGCCTTGCTCAAAATGGCCTGAATGCCGTTTCCCTGATGAGTTGCCATAATTACCCAGAGCACGCCTTGTCGGCACTTAAAACGGCATTGGGCGCAAATAAAAAGCCCCTATTGGTCTGGGCACTTGATAAGGGTCATGCCGGGAAAAAGCAATAAGAAAACACGTTGCCCGTAGTCAGCAGGAAGGCTGGAAATCCTGTGCCGCCTTACCTTCGCAATTTAAAAATGAAGACTGGAACGATCTACATCTCAAAGGCAGACTCGAACGTTATGATTTAATGCGTTATCGTTATTATGGCGATTTGTTACTGACAAAAAGCGCTACCGATAAAGCAATGTTAATATTCAATTACACCCACCGTAATGACTTCTACTTTCAATTTGATAGTCGTTTTTATTGGTTTAGACTGGATATTGAAAGGCACTTAAAAGCGGTTGAGCGAATTTTAGACTCAGAAAAACTCACTAAAGAGGAAGCGACCACAAAAGCGTTAAAAGAGTCAGGCGCTGTAAACGAAATTGCCAACTGTTACCCGACCCCGCTTTATTTTCAGAAATCCGAAGCAACCGACGAATCCTGGTATTATTTAAAACTGGATTTCCCGCAAAAACGACCTGACGTTAAAGCCACTTTTACTGCCAGTCAGTTAACCAGCGCTTCAGAATTCAAAAAACGGCTTTTGCATGTCGCTAAAGGCGCAGTTTACACCGGGGATACCCATCAGCTTGACCGCTTTTGCAAGCACGAATTACCGCATATCAAGGAAGTAAAAACCCAAAATTTTATTGGTTACAACAAAGCGCTAGGTGTGTATGTGTTTAATGATATTGCCGTGCAGAAGGGTAAATTATATACCCTGAATGAAGAGGATTATTTTTCACTGGAGCATCTCGATATCAAAACATTAAGTAGCAGTCCGAGACTTGAAATTAATCATGAACTCAGGCACTTTGATGTTCACTGGCTCGATGATTTATGGCTGGCTTTTGGGGTTAAAGGTTATACCTTACTTGCATTCTGGCTGGGATCTCTGTTTGCCGAACAGATACGAAAATTGAGCAAAAGTTACCCTTTTCTGGAAATTATGGGCGAACCCGGTTCAGGAAAAAGTACCCTGATAGAGTTCTTCTGGCGGTTAACGGGTCGCGCCGATTACGAAGGCTTTGACCCTTCAAAATCGACCTTGGTAGGCCGTGCGCGTAATTTTGCCCAGGTGAGTAATCTTCCTGTTTGTTTGATAGAAAGTGACCGAATGCAGGATAACGTAAAACGGGCTTTTGACTGGGAAGAAATGAAATCCCTTTACAATGGCCGTGCCACACGCTCAACAGGTATAAAAACCAATCAGAACGAAACCTATGAACCGCTCTTTAAGGGCAGCATTATTATCGCCCAGAATAGCAGTGTCGAAGCCTCAAGAGCCGTATTAGAGCGGATTATTCATCTCCATACCGATAAGTCAGGCCAAAGCGAACAGACCCGTCAGGCTGCCATTCGCCTGGAACGCTACCCTATTGAACAATTATCGGTCTTTTTGCCCAAAGCGCTGTTAAGTGAAAATGCGATTGTAACGGCTTACGAAACTTCTCTCGATGAAGTTCAACGACAACTCTTTGATGATGAAGCGATTGGCCATGAACGCATTGCTAAAAATCACGCTCAACTCATCGTTCTATTACGCACGTTATCCTGTTTTCTGCCCATCAAGGAAAGCCGAGTAGCAGAAACAGAAACCTTTATCGTCGAACTGGCAAAAGAACGTGTTCAGGCATTAGAAGCCGATAATACCCTAGTCACTGAGTTTTGGGATATGTTTGATTACCTCAATCAAAATGCCCCGAACGGAGTAAATCATAGTAATGAAAAAAATATTTATGCGGTCAACTTCAATCATCTGGCACAAGTAGCTAGCGAATACCGCCAAAATATGCCCAATCTGTCAGAAATCAAATCCCTGCTTAAAATGGGTAAAGTACGTCGTTTTGTTGGGATCAAAACGGTGAGAAGTCACGTTAATAGCCAATATAATCAGGCATTGCCGACCTTAAGTACGCTAAAAAAACCTGACGTCGTTAAGTGTTGGGTATTTGAAACAAATTATTAAAAAGTAAACAATATGCCTATCTTGTCTTTATTTTTATCAGGATTAACGCAGAGCGGAGTTTTATACATAAATTATTTTACGCTGTTTGTTGTTTATAATCTTAACGATTTTTCAGTAGATTATTCATATTGATCCTGTACATTTTGCTATCCCTGAATCAGAAATTGATATTACCGATTTTATCACTATTGATGTTCTATTTTGATTGGTTAGCTATCAAGGATGGTTACATTTAACTTTCTGTCAAGTAATATAGAAACCTATCTCTCTCCTGACAGGACCTAAATATGTTAACAGTTATCCCAATCCTTATTATTGTCGCGCTGATCGTTGTAGTTTCTTCTGTTAAAATTGTGCCCCAAGGCTATCAGTGGACAGTCGAACGTTTTGGGCGCTATACGAAAACATTGATGCCAGGTTTAAACATCGTTGTACCGTTTATGGATCGTGTTGGCCGAAGAATTAATATGATGGAGCAGGTACTCGATATTCCCTCCCAGGAAGTTATTTCTCGTGATAATGCTAATGTTACTATTGATGCTGTCTGTTTTATGCAGGTCATCGACCCAGTGAAAGCCGCTTATGAAGTGAGTAATATGCAATTAGCCATTGTCAATTTAACGATGACTAACTTCCGTACCGTATTAGGCTCGATGGAATTGGATGAAATGTTATCACAACGAGATAGTATCAACAGTCGATTACTGCATATTGTTGATGAAGCGACCAATCCTTGGGGTGTTAAAATCACTCGTATAGAGATCCGTGATGTTCGTCCCCCGGCTGAGCTTATTTCTGCTATGAATGCCCAAATGAAAGCGGAACGAACTAAGCGTGCCGATATTCTGGAAGCAGAGGGAGTACGTCAAGCCGCTATTTTACGCGCAGAAGGTGAAAAACAATCCCAGATATTAAAAGCTGAAGGGGAGCGCCAATCTGCATTTTTAACAAGCTGAAGCGCGCGAACGAGCCGCAGAGGCGGAAGCCCAGGCGACTAAAATGGTATCCGATGCGATTGCAACCGGTGATATTCAAGCGATTAACTATTTTGTCGCTCAAAAATATACGGATGCATTGCAGCAAATTGGTTCAGCAACTAACAATAAAGTGATTATGATGCCACTGGAAGCGAGCAATTTAATGGGTGCTATTGGTGGGATTGCCGAACTTATCAGTGAGACTAAAAGTACCAAAGGGAAATAACGATGCTTAAACAGATTGCAGCCAATCCATACGGGTTTTGGCTATCACTGGGTGGCATGCTGTTGATCGCTGAAATGTTAGGTGCAGGCGGTTATCTGTTATGGAGCGGTATTGCAGCGGTTATCGTTGGTGTTTTAGTGTGGCTTATCCCCTTCAGTTGGGTATTTCAAGGCATGCTTTTCTCAGTTTTAACGGTCGTTACTGCATTTGTTTGGTGGTATTGGTTAAATAAAATGAGTAAACCCCAGCAAGGGATGTTAAATCAACGGGATCAACAAATGATAGGCTTACGAGCAACGCTAATCGAACCGACTCATAATGGTTATAGTCGTGTGAGCGTTGCAGATGGCAGTTGGCGTATTTATTGTAGTATTGAGCTGAGTGCAGGTACTGAAGTGGAAGTCATTTCCATTAATGGTAATACACTGAACGTTAAACCCGTCTCAAAGTAGCTTACCCTTTCTGTTTGACTATAAATAAAATTAACTATCGATAAGGTAAATTCATGACCGAAGATAAAAAAGACATTTCATTAGTTGATATTCAAAAAGATATTGAGGAAATAAAAAAGAATATAAAACGCAAGAACCTATTATCAGGGTTAATACTTATCATCATGATAATTTTTATCTTATCAATAATAAGTCTAGGGTTATCTTTCAAAATGAATATTGAAGATAAGTTTAACTTGATGACAACAGAATACAATAAAGTAAAATCTTTAGAAAATAAACTTAAAAAATTGCTTCCTTAGTTACCTATCACCAATATCTCTTTGAATTCGCTAAGCGACTTAAAAAATCGTTTAGCGATATTTTCCAGACATCGCCACGAGCGATTAACTCACAGCCAAAATAGCAAGATATTCATCATAGATAAACGTTAATATTTATTTAACATAACTGTGCATTATTTAATCGTTATTATCTGTTTTCAAAATTTTTGGGTATGTGTCGGAAAACGGTTACAATGGTTACAAAAATAAAAAACTATTATAATTAATTGATAATATTATATATTTTTAAAATTTAAAACGGTTACAAAACGGTTACAGCAGGGTTACATGTAACGGTTACAAAACGTTTAAAACTAGAAACCTAACTTATTGATTTATAACAATGTAACTTTTTTATTCTGTTTTGTAACCCCCTGTAACCGTTTAAAGGTTACAAAAAAATAGGTTTTTAATTAAAGTGTTAAGTGCTTTTTTTGCGCATTGTAACTGTTGTAACCGTTTTCCGACGCATACCCCCTTTTTTTAGCGAAAAATAAGTTAATATTTCGTTAAAATGTTAAGTATCAAAAAGGCTTTTTCTTCTTGTTTTAGTGATCTTTATTCTTATTAAAAAATAAGTGCATGGATTTGCACAAAAATGCACAAAAATGCACAAATTTGCACAAGTTTTTGCCCACCTAAAATCACCGAAAAGGCCAGTACTGGCCTACGCTGAGTGGCATTGTGCAACTGCACAAAAAACGACAGGTTTCGCGGGCAGGCGCGGCGGGGCTACCACTGCGATTTTTCATTTTTTTTGATACAATCAAAAAAAACGGAGATCTCAAGGTGACCAAAAAATTCACGCCAACCCCTCACGACGCTATATTCAGGCAATTTTTAAGCGAAAAAGAGACCGCCAAAGACTTTTTCGATCTTTGGCTACCGGATGAAATTAAAGCGCTGTGTGACTTGGATAGCCTCAAGGCAGAATCCGGCTCATTTGTTGATAGTAAGATGAAAACCTACCAGAGCGATATTCTCTATTCGGTCAATACCCAGGAGGGACAAGGTTATCTCTATCTTTTGATAGAGCACCAATCGACACCCGATAAACTCATGGCATGGCGACTGATGCGCTATAGCATGGCCGCGATGCAGAAACATCTGGAAGCCGGACACAAGGAGTTACCACTGGTGTTTCCTATCCTGTTTTATTGTGGTGAGAAAAGTCCGCATCCCTACAGTACTGACTGGCTCGATTGTTTTAGTGGGCGGGATATTGCGGAAAAAATCTATACCAAACCGTTTAAGCTGGTTGATGTGACCACGCTTGATGACGGTGAGATCATGCAGCATAAGCGAATGGCGTTATTAGAACTTATCCAAAAGCACATTCGCCGCCGCGATATGACCGCGCTTTTGAATGAAATTGTCACGCTGTTGTCGTATAATTATTATACCGATAATCAAGTCATCACGCTGTTTAATTATCTCCTTCAGGAAGGGAATGCAGAAAAACCGATGCAACTTATCACCAAGATAGCGAAACAGTCAGAGAAACACGAGGGGGCATTGATGAACATCGCACAGGGTATACGGCAAGAAGGTCTACAACAAGGTCTACAACAAGGTCTACAACAAGGTCTACAGAAAGCACTTGAAGAAAAACACGAAATCGCCCGTCAACTGCTGAAAAATGGAGTGGATAAAAAAATTATTCAGCAATCAACGGGACTTTCTGAGGCACAGTTAAACACCTTGTGCAAGGATTAGATTTTATTTTTTATCCGATTCAATGCGTACGGCGTAAATTGAATCACTTCTTCGCCGAGCCACTCATTAAGTTGCTGCATTTTGTGTTGCAACGGATGTAATTCGTTGCAGATAAACACATTGGCCGCTTTTTGTACGTCGCCAAACCCCCCCACATTTTGCGGCATAATGCCCATTAATTGTGGGGGCACGCGGTGAGCGGCTAACATATCGTCCCGACTGACATTTTTGATATTTAAAAATTCATCTTTCGCCGCGGCTTCCGATAACGGAATGGTTTGTATGCCATCCTTTTTGCCGTTCGGGGCATATAAAAACAGATTGCGAAAATTCCCTAACCCTTTACTGCTTTTTAACTGTTCGCGGATGTTATCGATATCCTGTAAATTTTGCGCCGCATCACTGATATAGAGGATATAGCCGGCATGGGAGCCGTTCAGATAATACTTACGACGAAAGAGTGTTGCCGATTCATTGAGTAAAATGGCAGTCATGGCGGCCAGATATTCCGGCAAGCCGTAGATTTCCTGATTGATATCCGGCTCAAGCAAATGAAAAACCTGCCCCGTCTGAAAAGTAAACGGCACGCTGTCAAAACCCGCGTGCAAAAGGTAATAAGTGGCTAAATCCTCACCGCGCCTTGTGAGTTTGGCCGGAATGGAGTTAAGCGAAATTGTTTTATTTAAGCCATTTTTTCGCCGTTCCAGATACGCATTGCCAAAAATCAGAAAATCCAGCGCAAAACGGTCAAAATCCTGACGACTTAACAGTTTGTGTGGCACAAAGGTACTGCTTAAAATATTGCGTTTGACATAAATGGCACTGCTATGATGGGCTGCAGCTCGAAAAATGCGTGACAAGCCTTCAAAACTCATCGGTGGCTCGTAGTAATTATCGATAAGTGAGCATTCCAGATAATCAAAAATTTCGCGGCGGTCAAGGACGGGCACCGGGTCACCAAAGGTAAAGGCCTCTACCGACGGTTTTTGGGGGGCAGTGAGCGTACGTTTTTTCGTTTTTCGCATATTAAAATAGCTCAATAATGGATTTGTGTTGCTGGCCATCACCGGTTAACGGTTCATGGTACAGCGCATGCATGGTGGCCCAGGCCAAATCGGCGTGGCTAGCATCTTCACTGCGATCCGCTTCATAGGTGGGACGGTTCCCACTGGCGGTCGTGGCGCGCCTAATCGCCATAAAGGCACGGGTAATATCCTGCGCCCCCGCATCATATTCCAGCCGATGATGGCTGATAACATCATAGGCTTTTAACACCAACGCATTTTTCAGCGCCGGGTTATAGATAAATTCGTTGACCTGCGGGAAAAAATCTCGCACATATTGCAAAACGCCGTGGCCGATACCCGTTGCATCCAGTCCGATATAGTCGACCTGATAACGGGTGGTGAGTTGTTGAATAGCAGCGGCCTGCGCGCGAAAGTCCAGACCACGCCATTGGAAGTACTCCAGAATGCGAAATTTTCCACCGGGTGTGGGGGGTGGCGCGATGACGACACAGCCTGCGCTGTCACCGTGCTGGGAGCCTTTGGCGGGATCGTAGCCTATCCAGACGCTTTGTGACCCATAAGGCCGTGACATCAAGGGTCTGACATCTGCCCACACCTCCCAGCTATCCACCTGACAGGCCTGCATCAGTGAAAACGAAAACAGTGAGTCAATATCGTCAACAAATTCACACATCAACAGGTTTTGATATTCATCGGGACTGTAGCGCTTTTTTAACCCTTCACGGTCAAACAGGTTACAGCCGCCATTAATAGCATCATCTAACGTGACGATTTGGCGCCAATGACCATCTTCACAATAGCGCCCCTTAGCCAACGCCTGGTGGCTGATGGCAATATCAATCTGGTCTTTTTTCGACCTTCCCCGGTTAAACAGTTTGCCAGACCAGAACGGGTAAGCGCTATGCGTCAGGCTCGACGGCGTTGAAAAGTAGGTCTGCCGCCATTTTTTCTGCATCGCCATGCCAGATGCCACTTTACGTAATTCCTGAAATTTCGGGATCCAGAAGTATTCATCCAGATAAAGATTGCCGTGATAACTTTGAGCAGTCCGCGCATTGGTGCCAAGAAAATAAAGCGTGGCACCATTGGCTAACACGATAGGGTCACCTTTTAAAGCAACATCCACTTCCTGCGCCATCTTGATGATGTAATCCTTAAAAACATGCGCCTGGGATTTACTGGCGGATAAAAAGACCTGATTGCGGCCGGTGGTTAACGCGTCCATCAACGCCTCGCGGGCAAAAAACCAGGTGGCACCTATCTGGCGCGATTTTAAAATATTGCGTATCGGATAGGTTAATCCTGCCTGATACCAGTGCTGCTGGTAATCAAAAAGATGCTGGTGAAAATGGTGTAAAAGCGCCGCTATTTGGTCATCGCTAAACGCATTCTTTTCAGCCGGGGGACGGTTATTTTTTTTATCACGCCCGCTTTCCGTACCGCCTTGTTGGTATTGTTCAATCCGACACTGGCGTTCCAGTTGCCGATAAAGCAGGTCAATTTCCTTAAAGTCTTTACCCTCTTTGTATTCTTTCCCAATTAACTGACAAAGCCGCGCCTCCAGGCGCAGTTTGACGGCCTGCGTGGCATTTTGGGCATTCCACTGGTCTCGCCGTTTCCAGCTATGCACGGTAGCGACATTTTGCCCCAACATGTGGGCAATCTGACTCGGGCTATAACCTTCTAAAGCCAGTTGTCGGGCGCGCTGTCGTAAAAAGGGATTTTCATTTTTCATGCGGCTAGCATAACGAAGATTTCCCAAGGATTGCCTGGGTGAAAATTTGTTTGACCGTTCAAACAATCACGCTGCCTTGTTTCCCACCCTTATCTTTTTAATGCTATGGCCATAATGTCAATAAACCCTACCCTGGCCGGAGCCTGTGTAATGAAAAAAACCAACCCGATTCGTATCTGTGTGGAAGGTGCCACCACCGATGGCCGTCAAGTCCCGCGAGAATGGCTGACCGATATTGAAAAAAACTACGACCCGGACACTTTTGGGGCACGAATTAACCTTGAACATTTGAAATCCCCCTGGATGCCCTGCTTTGGCGATGTGCTTTCGGTCTATACGGAAGAAATCAACGAGGGCCTGTTAGCCGGTAAACTGGGACTTTATGGTGTCATTTCACCGACCGACGAGTTGATAGCCTTAAACAAACAGCGGCAAAAAGTCTATACCTCGGTGGAAATTGATACGGATTTTTCCGATACCGGTGAGGCCTATCTGGTGGGACTTGCCGTGACCGATAATCCGGCCAGCCTGGGCACCAGTATGTTGCAGTTACGTCAAGGCCAGGGGCTTTGTGCGCTGTCTGACCGTAAACTGTCGCCAAATAGCGTGTTTACTGCTGCCGAAGAAACCCTGCTCGAATTTATCGACGAAACGACCGCTGTCCCTAACCCATCGCTGAATTTGCTTGAAAAAGTCAAAGGCCTGTTTAGCTGTGAGCGCGATTCCCAATCCCAGACCTTTAGTGATATCCAGCAGGCAATTGAGTATTGTGCGACGCAGCAGGCAAAAAGCGAAGCGCAAATCGCCGAATTAGGGGTTGCGTTAACCGCGCTAAAAAATGCCAATGCGGAAAAGCACCAGCAACTGAAAACGGAACTGACGGCATTGACGGACAGCCTCGCGCAAGAAGAAATACCGACGCGCCCTGTTTCACTGGGGCGAACACGGGATACCGATACCCAGACCAACTGCTAACGAGAAGACAATGAGAAAAGAAACCAAATGTAAATTCAATCAGTATTTAAGCCGCCTGGGGGAAATCTATCACGTCTCGCCGCAGGATTTTGCCGGGAAAGTGAATATTGAACCGTCCAAAGCGCAGGTACTGGAGAGTCAAATCCAGCAAAGTACGGGTTTTTTGCAAAAAATAAATCTGGTGCCGGTACTTGAACAGCAAGGTCAGGCAATAGGACTCGGGATGGGCTCTACGGTGGCGGGCACCACCGATACCAGTAGCAAAAGTCGGGAACCGATTGACCCGACGGCACTGGACGCGATTGACTACTATTGCTATCAAACCAATTTCGATACCGCGATTAGCTATGCCAAGCTCGATATGTGGGCCAAATTTAACGATTTCCAGCGTCGTATCCGCGATGCGATTGTCCGCCGTCAGGCCCTTGACCGCATTATGATTGGTTTTAATGGCCTCAAGCGAGAAAAAACCTCAGACCGTACTCAAAATGCCAAATTACAGGATGTGAATATCGGCTGGTTACAGAAAATTCGTAATGATGCCAAAACCCATGTAATGGCCAACATCACCGACAGTCAAGGTAAAGTCACCTCAAGCACCCTCCGCATTGGCGAAAAAGGCGATTACAAAAATCTGGATGCACTGGTAATGGATACGGTTGAACGGGTGATTGATGAAGTGTATCAGGATGATACCGATTTAGTGATTATTTGCGGTCGTTCCTTGCTCGCCGATAAATATTTTCCGATTGTTAACAAAGCGCAGCCTAACAGCGAAATGCTGGCCGCCGATGTGATTATCAGTCAAAAACGCCTGGGTGGATTACCCGCCATTCGCGCCCCGTTCTTCCCCGACAAATCCTTGCTCATTACCCGTCTGGATAATCTCTCAATTTACTATCAGCAAGACACCCGTCGTCGACAAATCAAGGATACGCCCGAGCGTGACCGGATTGAAAATTACGAGTCGGTCAATGAAGCCTATGTGGTGGAAGATTATCGCGGGGTAGCACTGGTCGAAAATATTGAAATTTTACCCGAAGAGAAACCCCAATCGGAACCGCAAGGGGGTAATACACTCCATTCAAGTGGCAGCGGTCAGGCTAATCAGGGCGGTGGCTAATGCTCACCCCCTGGCAATGTCATCAACTGCGTTTAGCGGGTGAAAAACCGGATAACGCCCATCCGTTATGGGATGCGGCTACACAGCAGGTTCAACGGATGTTTCAGCAGGACAAACGTCAGTTAAAGCGGATTCAGTCAACCGAACGGAAAGCCGAATATAAAAAAGCGGTGTTACCCCGTTATGCCCCCTGGGTGAGCGGGGTATTGGAAAACGGCAACGGCCATCAGGATGACACGCTGATGATGATGATGCTCTGGCGTATCGATGCCGGTGAGATTGAAGGCGCGCTGGCTATCGCTGAATATGCGTTAGCGCATGGGCTTTTAATGCCGGCTGGCCATAGCCGCACGACGGGTTGCGTGATCGCGGAGGAAATGGCGGCGGCGGCCAAAGCCGCATACCAACAGAATCAGCCGCTTGAATTGTCGCTTTTAGCGCAAATCGTCACCTTAACGGATGAGAAAGATATGCCGGATGTGGTCAGAGCCGAATTGTTAAAATGGGTGGGGTTTTGTCAGCGCGATAATGAGTTGCTAGAAACCGCCCTCGACACCTTAAAACGCGCCCTGAGGCTTTTTCAAGGCGTTGGGGTGAAAGGTGAGATCAAAAAGCTGGAAAAAGCGCTCAACACCGGGTTACCAAATACATGAGTTGTGCCCACGCACCCGGGCGGCACAGTGAAAAAAGGCGTTATGTTCACTGTCCACCGCCCGACCTATTGAGATGAGGATATGGATTTTATTTCGCCGGAAAAACCACCTAAAGAAGAAAAAGATCTGCTGGCCGATGACCCTTTCTGGCCTGCCGTGTCACCCCAAAATTACCGCGCGGTGATGCGTGAGAATGAGGGCACCATCATCGCTTCGCGTCTTAAGGATGCACTCACCCACGCGATGATTGAAGTGGCGTGCGAACTGCGGGACTGGCAAACCCAGAAAAAACGCGAAGGATTTAACCAGCTAGCCGATATTCCGGCCATGCAGATTAATAACGACAGTGCGCTTTGCCTGCTGTATGAGCGTGCGGTATTTGGCCTGACCAAGGCTAACTTGTCGGAACGGTTTCGGGATATCGACACACAGGCATCCGGCCACAAAAAAGCCGACAGCCTGTCGCCGACGATTGATGATTACCGGCGCGATGCCCTCTGGGCGATAGCACGGATCAAAGGGCAGGGTCATAACGTGGTGGCGCTGATATGAAGATACTGAGTCAACAAAACGAGAGTCTGGATGAAATTTGTTTTCGCTACTACGGCAGCTGTATCGGCACGGTTGAACGGGTTCTGGTGGCTAATCCGGGACTTTGTGATAAAGCCGACAGACTGCCGATGGGCATTAAAATTCAGTTACCCGAAATCAATGCGTTACCCTCAACCCGTTTGTTGGTCACATTGTGGGATTAAAACGAAAACGAGGTATTCATGCACTGGAAAGAGAGACGGGAAAGTGAGCAGGTAGAAGATTCGACGGAATACTTCCGAAGCACAGGAAGCGGATACCCGTCGGGAAGAAGCCTTGAAGCGCCGGAAGAAAAAGGCAAAGAAAAAGAAAAGAAAACCGAAATATAAACCGCTGTTAGCAGAAGGTTTTGTGTTTTCACACTGGCGTGGATGGGCCTGGCTGGCTGTTATCCTGGTGTTGTTACTGGGTGGCTATCGTTGGGCTTTTGCGACATCGGTTCAGGTGAGCGCGCCGTCATCGGTCAATCGTTTTGTGGATGAGAACGAGGCCGCTAAGTTCACCTCTGTCATTCTGGCATCAACTGAAGATGCCTGGCGGAAGATTTTTGCTGAGGGAGGCGGTCATTACCGATTGCCGAAACTGGTGATATATCGGGGAGAGACAGAGACAGGCTGCGGCACGGGCTATACCCTGATAGGGCCCTTTTATTGCCCTGCTGACCGCACTATCTATATCGACCTGTCATTTTATGACGAGATGAAAAACAGACTGGGGGCAGACGGTAAATTTGCCTTTGGTTATGTGATAGCCCATGAAGTGGGGCATCATATCCAACACCTGCGGGATGTCTTGAAAAAAGTAGACCTGGCACAGGCGAATATGTCAAGAAAATCGGCCAATAAGTTATCGGTAAAGCTGGAATTGCAGGCGGACTGCTACGCGGGGGTATGGGGGCATTTTGTGCAGCAGGCAGGCTGGCTGGAGATGGGCGATTTGGATGACGCGCTCAATGCGGCCAAAGCGATTGGGGATGACCGGCTACAGAGGGAAGGTCATGGACGGGTGGTTCCCGAGACGTTCACGCACGGGACATCGGCACAGCGTCATGACTGGTTTAAGCGGGGTTTTGATAGCGGTGACCCAAAACAATGTAATACCTTCAAGGAGATACGATGATTATCAGACAACATTGGGTAATCGGTATCCTGTGCTTGTTGAGTGTGTTAAGCACACCCGCTCAGGCGACTAAGCCGGTTAATACCCCGAAGAGTTTCAGTGAAGCGAAATGGGTTTCCCGTCAGGCCGTTTACCACGACCTCAATCAGGGTGCAGGTGGCACCCTCTATTGTGGCTGTGACTGGCAGTGGACAGGAAAAAACGGGGGTCGAATTGACCTTGAAAGTTGTGGTCAGGCGGTCAGACGGGAAGTTCACCGTCATCGTGCACAGCGGATTGAGTGGGAGCATATCGTGCCGGCGTCGGTATTCGGTCAGGCGTTTGGCTGTAAAGAAAAAGGCGGCCGAAAAGGCTGCCGTCAAGAAGACCCGGAATTTCGAAAAGCGGAAGGCGATTTGCACAATCTGGCACCGGAGTCAGGTGAAGTGAATAACGACCGGGGTAATATGCCCTATGGCGAAGCCGGGCAGGTCCCTTTTGTTTACGGGCAGTGTCAGAGCCGTCCGGATTTTAAACAGCGGGTTTTTGAACCGCGCGATGACGTCAAGGGACTCGTCGCCCGGGTCTGGTTTTATATGTCAGACCGGTATGGTTTTGTGATACCCCCTGAGCAGCAAGCAATTTTAATGCAGTGGGACAGGCAATATCCCCCCGATGCGCGTGAACGCGAACGTGACCGGCGTATTGCGGCGATTACCGGTGTGCACAATCCGTTTGTGACGGGTGAAAAGGCATGGAAAAAACGATAATGGAAAAGTTCACTGGGGCATGGGAGAGCGTTTGCGCTTTCCTTGCGTCGATTAAAGAGCAGGGCGTGGGCGCAACGCTGGCGTTTCTGATGGCGTGGCTGCGCGGGCGATATCAGGAGAAGAAATGGCGCAAGACCCTGATTGATGCCACGATATGCGCGATTATTGCGTGGTTTGCGCGTGACCTGCTGGCGCTTTTCGGGTTAAGTGCGGGTCTGGTCTATCTGGCCAGTGTCTTCATCGGTTACCTTGGCACTGATTTTCTGGGGGAGGCATTAACGGACTCACTGCCTTTTCGGGGGTTGAGGTTGTCGGTCAAAAAACCGGACACAAGGAAAAAAAATGACAACCAGCGACGCAGGGGTAAGTCGGATTAAACAGTTTGAGGGGTGTCGCCTTCGGGCTTATCGCTGTCCGGCCGGACGCTGGACGATTGGCTATGGGCATACGCATGGGGTGACGGAACGGATGACGATTTCACCGTCACAGGCGGAACGCTTTTTAACCGATGACCTCGAGCAGACAGAGGACGTGATTAACCGGTGCGTGCGGGTCACGCTGACCCAACTCCAGTTTGATGCGCTGGTATCACTGGTCTTTAACATCGGTGAGGAAGCATTCGCGACCTCGACCCTGTTAACAAAACTCAATGCGGGCGATGTTGCGGGCGCGGCCGATGAATTTAACCGCTGGGTCTATGCGGACGGAAAAAAACTGACTGGACTGGTCAGACGGCGAGCGGCGGAACGGGAGAGGTTTTTGTCATGGTGCGGGGAACAGTGATGGCGTTGCTGGTTGTGATAACGGTGCTGTCTGTTGGCCTGATGCATTATCGCGCAGAGTCCACCCTCTGGCAGATGAAAGCGGAGCATGCCCGGCAACAGGCGGAAAAAACCGAACATCATATACAGACCCAACGTATTCAGCTTGACCAGCTGGCCGAGATGGACAAAAAACATTATCAGGAATTAACCCATGCGAGACAGACGATTGAGGCCCTCAGGCTTGATGTTGCTCGGGGTTTTAAGCGGTTGCGGGTCAATGCCACCTGCCCCAAAGAGTCCGGTGCCGCCGGCGTGGATGATGGCACCGCCCCCCGACTTACAGCAGACGCTGAACAGGCTTATTACACCTTACGAGAACAAATTGCTACGGTCACCGCCCAAACCTTAGGGCTTCAGGGTTACATCACCACACAATGCCCGGATCGATAAAACAAACTGAAAAAACCAGCATGAACGCAGAAAATAAAAAACACCGGACAGCCCGACTTTTTCAGGGTGATTGCCATCAATTATTAACTACGCTGCCGCCCGATAGTGTGGATTTGGTGTTAACAGACCCGCCCTACGGCATTATGAAGTGCAACGACGAAACCGGTTGGTACGCCGAAAAACTGTGCTGGGATGAACGACTGGATCAGACAAAAATCTGGGCTGAACTCAATCGGGTAGTCAGACCCAAAAGCATGATTTTACTCTTTTCAAAAGAGCCTTTGACGAGCCAGTTAATTCAGTCCACACATACCAACCTGCCCTTTTCTTATCGGCTGATTTGGGTTAAAAATCATTTTGGCCACCCGCTTTCCTGTCGCCGGATGCCGGTGAATTTTTTTGAAGATATTTGTGTCTTTTACAAACAGTTTGACAGCAATAAACGTGATCCTGAGACGGGATTATGTCGCCAAATTGCTTGAATTTATCGGCAAACCACCGAAAGCGATTATTGCCGAACACGGTCGGCAATTTGCGCATTTTTTAAAACACCAAAATTTGCAATTTTCGCTTTGCACCGAAGCGGCCTGGCAGCAACTGACGGAATGCTTTTCCCTTCGTGCTTTCCCCGAGTGGAAATCGTATGAACAATTGCAGGCGTGGCAGCCGTTTAAACGCACCTTTAATTTGTCTGAAGGTGAAAAATTCAAATCCAATGTCTTTTACTACCCGAAAGACGTGCCGAGTATGCATCCAACCCAAAAGCCGGTGGCGTTACTCACCGATTTAATTGATACCTTCAGCCATCCCGGTGATACGGTGCTCGATTTTACCATGGGCAGCGGCTCGACGGGTGTGGCATGCGTGAAGACCGGACGTCACTTTGTCGGTATCGAAGCCAATAAAGCCTATTTTGACATTGCCGAAAAACGCATCCGGCAGGCACAATCGATAAGGACGACGGATGAAGAAATTAAGCCAGCTGCGTGAGCATTTATCCCAGCATGTGCCGTTTTTGAAGCACAATCCTGAACTGATGACGGTATTGGTCGAAAATGGGCGCATTATCGCCACGCTCGCCCCCTCCATCTCCTATGAATATCGTTATACGGTTAATATCATCATTGAGCGCTTTGGTGGAAATCAGGATATTCTGATGGCCGTTTTAGTGGATTGGATACGGCAATATCAACCTGAACTCTTCGCTAATTCCGACCGACGGCAACACGATTTTCGTTTTGAAATGGACTTCATTGATAACCAGACCGCGCATATCAGTATTGAAATAGACCTCACCGAGCGGGTGCTGGTAAAAACCGCCGGCGGTAAACAGGTGGTGGAAGCCATCCCTGAACCCGATGATCCGTTCGATAAGTGGCCTGGAGGGAATTAATGGACGACACCTTACGCCGTTTCGACGCAGCGCTGACTGCGCTGTTATCGCATCTGACGACCGCGGAGCGTAAAAAACTGGCACGATCCATTGGCCAACGATTGCGCCAATCTCAATTTGCCCGCATTCGCGCCCAACAAAGCCCCGATGGTAGCCCGTTTACCCCGCGGAAAAAAGGCTTTATTGCCCTTCGTCGGGAGATGAAGCTGTTAATCGATGGCGAAACGGTTCACTTAACGAATGTGCAGCAACGAAGCCAAAAAATCACTGGCATTGACACTAAACGCCGCCAGAAACGCAGCGTGCAACTGGCGGACATTCAAACCTTTCTGGAAAGCAAAAAAACACGGATCACCGCCCGGCGGTTAACCCATCAACAACGTATGTTTAAAAAACTGGCCACTGCCCGATTCTTACGCCTAAAAACCGATAGCCAGGGCGTCACCTTAGCCTTTTTGCCATCTGCCGAGCGAATAGCGCGGGTTCATCATTTTGGGCTGACGGAGCGCTATCACGGCAAAGCGGTACATTATCCTGCCCGCCCGTTATTGGGGCTGACGGCGCAAGAGATGATTGATATTGAAAATCAGCTACTCGATTTTCTGACCCGTTAATTGTCTGGGCATTCAAACAAAGCCAATCGTGGGCAACCCACCTTGATATGGGTAACAATATCGGTATGACGTTGATTTATCGGTGACGGGAAAGAATAATGACCGCAAATCTGTTGCGCCGCTTACAAAATCTTATTCGGGTCGGGGTGGTGGTTGAGGTAGATAGCCAAAAAGGTTGCCGGGTGAAAACCGGCGATCTTGTCACCGACTGGCTCAAATGGCTCACCTTACGGGCGGGACAAACCCGGACACTGAGTGCCCCAAGCAAGGGTGAGCAGGTGTTGATTTTGGCATTAGGTGGCGAACTCACCACCGCCTTTGTACTGACGGGCATTTTTTCCGATCCCCATCCTGTGCCCATTCCCTCATTGACCGCTGACCATCGTAGCTATGCCGATGGTGCCGTGATTGAATATGAACCCGCCACCGGCCTACTGAAAGCCACGGGCATTAAGCAAGGCTACATTGAAGCAAAAAATAGCCTGTCTGTGCGCGCAAAACAGGTCACCGTCAATGCGGCGGATACTATTGAGCTGGATACCCCTAAGGTCATTTGTACGCATAATCTGACCACCACGTCACTCACGGTCACTCAAGGGGCACAGATGGCAGGGGATGTAACCCACTCTGGCGGTGCTTTGATGTCTAACGGCATTCGTGTTGACAGACATCGCCACGGCGGTGTTGAACGTGGCAGCGCCATGACGGAGGAACCCCAATGAATGCCCTGGGCATGAACCGGAAAACCGGGAGATTTATTAGCGAAAACGCCCATATTGCCCAATCGGTGCAAGATATTTTACTGACCCCATTGGGCAGTCGAGTCATGCGCCGTGACTATGGGTCACTGTTGTTTAGTCTGTTGGATAAACCCCAAACCCCGGCATTAACACTGCAATTGATGGCGGCCTGTTTTAGCGCGCTTTTACGCTTTGAACCCCGGATCAGACTCGAAAAAATTAACATCGACCAACACGACCAGACCACGCAAATTGCCATTATGGCGCAAATTATCGAAAGTGGCTCCGCGTTTTCCTTTCATTTTCCAGTGAGCCCGAGATGACAACGATCGATTTAAGCCAGTTACCGAAACCCGATGTGGTTGAGATACTGGATTTTGACACCCTGCTTGCCAGGCGTAAAAATGCCCTGATTGCGTCGTGTCCGGCTGAAATCCGGGATGCCGTCGCGCAAACGCTGGCGCTTCCCTCTGAACCGTTGACCAAGTTACTGGAAGAGAATGCCTATTATGATTTGCTGTTGCGAAGCCGCATTAATGAAGCGGCCTTAGCCAATATGGTGGCCTTTGCAAAGGGGGCTGACCTTGACCATCTGGCGGCAAATAACAATGTTAAACGCCTGCGCTTATCAGAAGGCGACGCGACAGCTATCCCGCCGATGCTACCCGTTTTTGAATCCGATAACGATTTACGTCTGCGTATCCCTGCCGCCTTTGAAGGGCTGAGTGTAGCCGGCCCTACCGGCAGCTACGAATTTTACGCTCGCAGCGCCGATGGGCGGGTCGCCGATGCCTCGGTCATTAGCCCGAAACCGGCAGAAGTGACCGTTACTATCCTGTCACGCGAGGGGGATGGTACGGCCAGTCAAACGCTGATTAACACGGTGGAAACAGCCCTTAATGATGAAAATGTGCGCCCCGTCGCCGACCGGGTTACGGTGCAATCGGCCGACATTCTATCCTATCAGGTCGATGCCACGCTTTATCTGTTACCTGCACCGGAATATGAACCGATTTTACAAACGGCACGCGAAAAGTTGACCGCCTATACACGCGAACAACACCGATTGGGCCGCGATGTGGCCTTAAGTGCGCTGTATGCCGCCTTACACGTCATTGGCGTAACCCGGGTCGTCATTCACACACCCAAACAGGATATCAAGATAGCCAAAACGCAAGCCAGCTTCTGCACCGATATCCATCTTAAGATGGAGAGCAGAACCGATGCATAAGACGTTATTACCGACCGGCTCTACACCGCTGGAAAAAGCGGCCTCCCTGGCGTTGTCAGATATCAAGACCTTACCCATTCCGCTTCGCACGCTGATGAATCCCGACACGTGCCCCGTCCATTTGCTGCCTTATCTGGCCTGGAGTGTCAGCGTTGATAGGTGGGATAAAGATTGGTCGGAGAAAACCAAACGCGAGGCCATTAAAGCCGCTCTCTTTATTCATCAGCATAAAGGCACCATCGGCGCACTGCGCCGCGTTGTTGAGCCACTCGGCTACCTGATACGCGTCATTGAATGGTGGAAAACGGGCGATACGCCCGGCACCTTTCGATTAGATATCGGCGTACTGGAAAGTGGCATTACGGAATCGATGTATCATGAGATTGAAGCATTGATTGCGGATGCAAAGCCGGCCAGTCGGCACTTATTGGGGCTGTCGATTCAACTGGAAACGCGCGGCACTTTTTATACCGGTGCGAGTGTCTATCTGGGCGATGAATTAACCGTTTATGCTTACACGCCCGCGTTGATTAGCACCAGCGGCACCGTACAACACGCGGTGGCATTACACCTGATTGATACCGTAAGGATAACTCCATCATGAAATACTTTTGCCTGTTAACCCGCCAGGGCGAACACCGTGTTGCCGAAGCGACAGCACTGGGTACAAAAATCGCCATTACGCAAATGGCCGTCGGCGATGGGGGCGGCACATTACCCACCCCAGACACCCAACAGACTCAACTGATTAATGAACGTCGCCGAGCAGCGATTAATCAGCTGTGGGTCGATAAAAATAATCCCAACCAAGTGATTGCCGAGCAGATTATTCCCGAAAATGAAGGCGGTTGGTGGATACGGGAGGTGGGACTCTTTGATAAAGAGGATGTGCTCATTGCGGTGGGTAACTTACCAGAAACCTACAAACCCCAATTAGCCGAAGGTTCAGGTCGAACCCAGACGATAAGAGCCGTATTTATTGTCAGTCATACGGCGGCGGTGACGCTTAAAATTGACCCCTCGGTAGTACTGGCGACGCGACAATATGTCGATAGTGAAACAAATAAAAAAATCGACAAACAGGCGGTTAAACAGACAACAGGTGATTCCCCAAGCGATGTCATCAGCCAGTTAGGCGTCACGAAGGCATTAGATACCAAACAACCGATTGGCGATTATGTCACCCAGCTGGCCTTTAACAAGGGATTAAACAATAAAATCGATAAGACACAACTGGTCGGCACAACGGGGGATTCGACCGACAAAGTGCTGAGCCAAAAAGCCTGTGACGACAACTATGCCAAGAAAGATTCACAGGAAGTACTCAGAACCGGCAATATCGTTATCAAAAGTGGCCGCGATTATTCCGGCCTGATGATAGAAAGAAAAGATGGTGTTGTGTGCGCGCTTCAAACTTCTCCTGATAGTGCGTATTTTGCCTATGGAGAGCATGGCGAACTTGATATTCCATACAACAGAAAGGGCACACTGGCATTAACCTCTGATGTGGACGCGGTTAACAATTATCCGGTTGGCGCGCCCATTCCGTGGCCTCAAGCAAACCCACCGGAAGGTTATTTGGTCTGCAACGGCAATTACTTCGATAAAGCCGACTATCCCCAATTAGCGTTAGCATATCCTTCTGGAAAATTACCCTATTTGTACGGTGAATTTATTCGCGGATTGGATTTAGACGGACACGTTGACCCAGGTAGATCGGCATTAAGCAACCAGGGGGACGCTATACGCAATATCACCGGACGTTTTGGCTATGTGCGCCGCGGGTGGAATTGGTCTCCTGTTGCCGAGGACGGTGCCTTTAGAGTAGACACGTATTTCAACGCAAAATCCTCTGGCGGGGATAATGATGATTGGGGTGGTGTCGCTTCTTTTGATCCTTCTCGTGTTGTCCCCACCGCAAACGAAAACCGACCACGAAATGTCGCATTTTTGTATATATTGAGGGCAGTATAATGAAATACAGTACAGAAATACCCAAAGCGGAAATCGATGAAAACGGTTTCGCTAAAAACCGAGGCTGGATAAAAACCTATATGTCGAGGCATGAACCGCCGTATGAATATTTAGGCGCGACAATGGAATTATTATATAAAGGCGTTAGTGTCGGTCAATATTCCTATATTGATGCGCCAGAGATACCCAATAATGACGACATTGCTGTTGTCCGCAGTGATGACGGCACACAGTGGCGATACGTCCCAGACCACCGCGGCAAGACGGTACACGATACCAATAATCGTGCTTCCTATACCGTTGATTATCTCGGCGAGATAAAAACCGGCTTTACCTTGTTAGCGCCTAAAACGCAGTTTGATAAATGGGATGGCAAAAAATGGGTAACGGATAATCAGGCGATGAAAGCAGACCAAATCAACACCGCAAATCAAACAAAACACCAGTTAATCGACGAAGCGGAATCAAAAATCACCTTGCTTGACCGTAAAGTACGTTTAGGGATGGCGACCAATAGTGAAAAAACCGCGCTACGGGCCTGGGAAATGTACAGCGTAAAACTCAATGATATTGACACCGCCACCGCGCCCGAGATTGACTGGCCGAAAAAGCCAGAGTAATTGTCTGAGCGCTGATACAGTGCCAATAACAGGATTTTATCTCCCTGATGAAGGACACTTAACCCGATAACCAAACCAGGAACCCGATTATGCCGCAAGACTATCATCATGGCGTGCGTGTGATTGAAATTAATGAAGGCCCGCGCCAAATCAGGAGCGCTAGCACCGCCATTGTCGGATTTGTGTGTATCGCAGACGATGCCGACAGTACCACCTTTCCACTCAATACCGCGGTGCGTTTAACTGACCTCGCCGCTGCGATAGGCAAAGCCGGAAAAAAAGGGACGCTCGGGCCCGTGTTAACCGCGATTTTAGCCCAAATCAATCCCGTCACGGTGGTCGTCCGGGTCGCCGAAGGGAAAACCCCCGAGGAGACCACCACCAATATCATTGGCACTACCACGCCTGAGGGCAAAAAAACCGGCTTACAGGCGCTGTTATCCGCTAACAACCAGCTTGGCGTAAAGCCGCGGATTCTTGGTGTGCCGGGGCTGGATAACCAGGCGGTCGCAACGGCGCTTGCAACCGTCGCCCAAAAATTACGCGCGATGGCCTATATCAGCGCCGCAGGGTGTCATACCGTGACCGACGCGATAGCGTATCGTAAAAACTTTAGCCAACGTGAGCTGATGCTGATTTGGCCGGATTTTTTAGCCTGGAATACTATCACAAGTCGTGAACAGACCGCTTATGCCACGGCGTTTGCATTAGGGTTGCGGGCAAAAATCGATAATGACACGGGCTGGCATAAAACGCTTTCTAATGTGGGCATTAATGGTGTGACGGGGATTTCCGCTGACCTGTCGTGGGATTTGCAAGACCCGGATACCGATGCCGGATTATTAAACCAACATGCCATTACCCCCCTTATTCGTCAGGATGGCTTCCGGTTCTGGGGGTCGCGTACCTGCTCGAATGACCCGCTTTTTCAATTTGAAAGTGCCACCCGCACCGCACATATTCTCGCCGATACCTTTGCCGAGGCGCATTTCTGGGCGATAGACAAAACGTTTAGTCCGTCGCTGACGCGCGATATCATTGAAGGTATTAACGCCAAGCTGCGACGCTTGATTGCCGAAGGGTATTTACTGGGTGGGCAGTGCTGGTATGACGACAAGGTGAATACCAAAGAAACGCTCAAAGACGGCAAGCTGACACTGGATTATGACTATACGCCGGTTCCGCCGTTAGAAAACCTGTTATTACGCCAGCGTATCACTGACCAGTATTTACTGGATTTTAGCAACAAGATTAAGGGTTGATCATGGCATTACCACGCAAATTAAAAAACATGAACCTGTTTGATGATGGGCAAAGCTGGTTAGGGGTGGTTGAAGAGGTAACACTGCCCAAACTGACCCGCAAACTGGAAGGCTACCGCGGCGGTGGCATGAATGGCGAAGCGCAGATTGACTTAGGACTTGACGGCGGTGCGCTAGATATGGAATTCACGTTAGGGGGTCTTGATGCGCAGCTTTATCAGCAATGGGGGATAACCACCCTTGATGGTGTGCCGCTGCGTTTTTGTGGCGCCTATCAACGCGACGATACGGGGGAAGTGACCGCCGTAGAAATCGTCACCCGCGGCCGATTTTCTGAAATTGACCCCGGCAGTGCCAAGTCCGGCGATAACACGCAAACCAAACTGAGCTTTAAAGCCACCTATTTTAAGCTGCTGTGGGACGGTCAGGAACTGATTGAAATTGATGTGATTAATTTAATTGAAAAAGTGGCCGGCGTTGATCGCCTTGAAAAACAACGCGCCGCATTAGGACTTTAACCCATGAAAAAAACACTGAATACCCGAACCCTAAACCTGGAAGAACCCATCGCGCGCGGTGAAACACCGATTAATCAGGTGACACTGCGAAAACCGCAAGTCGGCGATCTGCGTGGTATCCAGTTAAGTCCGCTGATGCAGATGGATGTCGATGCGGTGATGAAAGTCTTACCCCGCATTATGACCCCAAGCTTAAACGAGCAGGAAATGCGACAAATGAGCCCGGGCGATTTTTTCAATCTCGCCAATGAGCTTGGGCTTTTTTTGTTGCCGAAATCGGTGACGGCCGACTTCCCGACACCTTAACCGTCGAAGCCCTGGAAGCCGATATTGCGGTCATTTTTCACTGGCCACCCTCTGAAACTGCCCAATTATCATTGTCTGATTTGCTGATGTGGCGGCATCAGGCCTATTTACGAAGTGGGTCGCATGAGTAAAGAATTACGTTTACAAGTGGTCTTAAGCGCCATCGATAGGCTAAGTGGCCCTTTTGAGAAAGCCAAAAGCGCCAATACCCGACTGGCGAAACAGCTTAAAAGCACGCGTGAGCACTTGACGCAACTCAATCAGGCGAGCCAAAAACTGACCCAATTACAGACGCTCAGTGGCAAAATCAATACGCTCGGTCAGGCGCTGGAAAAAGCGCGCCTGAAAGGCAAAATGATGGGCCTTGAGATGGCGGGTCTCCAGAATCCTACTCAAAAACAAACCGCCGCACTGGAAAAACAGTGGGCCAGCGTGGCAAAACTTGAGCGTCAGTATCAGGGCTTTCTCACCCAACATCAAAAAATCCGGTCGTCGTTTGATAAAATCGGGATATCCGTCAATCACGCAGACCAAGCCACCGTCCATATCCGGCAAGAAACCCAGAAATACACCCAGGCGTTAAAAAGTCAGGAAGGCCAGCTTGCTAAAATTTCAGCTCGCGAAAAACACCTCACCACCGCCCGAAACCGTTATCAACAGCGCATGAACCGCCGAAGCAGTCTGCTGTCTCACGGAGCGGGCATGGTCGCCACCGGTGCCACCACGGCCATGGCGGTCAAGCCGACCCTCAATGAAGCGGCGATTTATCAAAAAGAAGCGGTTTCCTTTAAAGCGCTCGGGGGTGGGGAGACGATGCTGGCGGATGCTGAAAAATTTGCTAAAGGCATGCATATTTTTGGTAACAGCACCACCGAAAACCTGAAAGTGATTAAAGAGGCTTACTCCGTATTACGCGATTATCATGAAACCGAACTGGTCTCGCCGACATTACTTAAGCTGCAATTCGCCACTAAATTTATGTCGTCACATGGTGTCAGTGGATCCGCTGCCCAGACGCTACGTGACCAGTCACCCGCTGTGCTCAAAATTGCCGAGTTACGTAATGAAATTAACACACCAGCTCAATTTAAACGCTCGGTTGATATGACGGCAAAATCGATGACAGCCAGTGGGGGGATGGTCTTGCCGGAAGATTACCTGGCGATGATGAAAACAGGTGGCACTGCTGTCAAACAGATGAACACCGATGCGTTCTATTTTGGTATGTCACATCTTATCCAGCAGTTAGGCGGTGACCGAACCGGCACCTCGTTAAACAGTGCATATCAGAATCTGGTGAAAGGCAAAACAACCCAAGGTGCCATGGAAAATCTGATGGGGCTGGGCCTCTTGAAAAAAGGATCAGTCAAATACGGCAAAACCGGTCACGTCACCAAGCTGAATAACGATGCGCTAGTAAATGTAGAACTCTACAAGCGCGATCCTTTCCGCTATCTGATGGACGAAATTGTGCCGCGAATTCGAAAGAAATCCCCGCAATTAACCGAATCGCAAATGGAAACCCAAATCGCCCAACTGTTTTCCAGTCGTACCGGCTCGGATTTATTTGTGACGATGTATCGGGAACATGCCAACATTGAGAAACAAATCAAGGCCGGTAATGCCGCTTATGGCCTTGAGCAGCTGATTGCCGAAGGTAAAAAAACCGCCCAGGGCAAACAAATTGAACTGGAAGCCAAAAAAGCCGATTTATACCGTGATATGGGTGATAACCTGTTGCCGCTCTATATCCAGGGACTTGAGATGCTCAACCAGCAATTGAGCAAATTAACGGATTTTTTCAAATCTCACCCCACCCTGACACGCTATTTTGGCGTGGCCCTCGCGGGGTTTGCGGCACTGATCACCCTTGGGGGCATCATGGCATTAACCCTGGCGGCACTCACCGGGCCATTGGCCGCCGTCAGACTGGGTTTAAGCCTGCTAAGGGCTGGCTTAATACGCTTGACCGCAGTGGCATTCACCAACCCGATTGTGTTAGGTATCACCGCGATTGCCGTCGCTGCGCTGCTGATTTATCGCTATTGGGATAACATCGCCCCCTTTTTCAAAAATCTGTGGGAAAAAACCACTCAGTTTTTTGCCGACGGCTATCAAAAAATCAAAACCCGTATTAAAAATTTTGGCAGTGAATTGATTGATAACCTGAAAAATGGCGTGCTGGAAAAATGGCAACAGTTAAAAGCCCTGTTTGCCGATATTAAAAACACCGTGACCGATTTATTGCCGGACTGGATGGTCTCTGAGGAAACCAAAACCTTACGCGCGAACCAATCCTTGACGGTATTAAATGCCGGCATAAAAGGGGCCGGACTGTTTGATAAGGGTGGCGTTATTCACCGCGGAGCGGCAGGCATTGTTGGCGAGAACGGCCCTGAAATTGTCACCGGTCCCGCCCATGTATTAAGTCGTCGCCATACGGCGGCCTTTGCCGCTGCCGCGCTGACATTGAGCAATGCGTATGCCGACCAACCCATCCACCCTTTTGTGGCCGATAAAACCGACACGGCGGTTATCCGGACACCGGACACCAGCGCTTCGTCAACGATTCACATTACGATTAATGCCGCCCCCGCCCAGTCGGCGCACGATATCGCGCAGGAAGTGAGCCGACAACTCGTTAAGCTTCAACGCCAGCAACAGGCGCAACAACGGGGACGGTTTAGCGACAACCCGGAGGAATATTAATATGCCGATGGCCGCATTAGGACTGTTTGTGTTTCAGCTTAAAACCGCACCCTATCAGACACTGCAAATCAATCGGCGCTGGCGCTATGGGTTCAACAGCCGGCTAGGTATCCGACCTGCCTTTCAGTTTATTGGACTGGATAATGACGATATCACCCTGTCTGGGTCACTTTATCCGGAACTGACCGGCGGCAGATTATCCCTGATTGCCCTCGAAGGGATGGCGGAAAGCGGTAAAGCCTGGCCCTTTCTGGATGGTGAAGGCAATATTTACGGCATGTTCGTGATTGAAGAAATCAGTCAAAGCAAAAGTCTTTTTTTTGCTGATGGCGCACCGCGTAAGATTGAATTCACCCTTAAGTTAAAACGGGTCGATGATTCCCTTTCCGCGATGTTTGGTGATTTAAGTGAACAGGTTAAGGGATTTTTCTAATGCCCTTTTTCAACACGGAAAATATCCCTGCGTTTGCGCTAACGGCAGGCAGTAAAAATATTAATCCGCAGATTGAAGGCCGATTGATGTCACTGACATTGACCGATAATCGGGGATTTGAAGCCGACCAGCTAGACATTGAACTGGATGATAGTGACGGCAAACTGGCCTTACCGCGGCGCGGAGAAACCCTGACCCTGGCGCTGGGCTGGAAAAACGAAAGCCTCATCCCGAAGGGGAAATTTATTGTCGATGAAATCGAATACAGTGGCGCGCCTGACCGTCTGACATTACGCGCGCGAAGTGCTGATTTTCGCGCGACTCTCAATACGCGACGAGAAGCCTCTTATCACAACAAAACCTTGGAAGAAATTGTGACCACGCTTGCCGGGCGCAATCAGTTAACCCCCTGTATTGATGCGGCGCTTAAGCCTATCCGAATTGCGCATATTGACCAGACAAACGAATCGGACGGCGCATTTTTAACCCGGCTAGGTCAGCAGGAAGGCGCGCTGGCGACGGTGAAAAATGACCAGCTGTTATTTCTCCAGCAGGGGAAAAGTCAAACCGCCTCAGGTAAAAAGATACCAACGCTCACCTTAACCCGAAAAGACGGGGATAATTATTCGTTTTCACTGGCAGACCGCAGTGCTTACACGGGGGTGATTGCCAGTTGGCTAGATACCCAGCAGCCTGAAAAAAAACACACCGTTAAGATTGCGCGCAAAAAGCCTTCTGCGTCAACAAAAAACAAGCAGGGAGATTATTTTATCGGTGAGGATGGCAATGTACTCGTGCTTTCACACACCTACGCCAATCGTGCCAATGCAGCACGGGCAGCAAAAGCGACCTGGGCAAACATTCAGCGCGGCATCGCCCGCTTTTCGATTCAGTTAGCCAAAGGACGGGCCGATATTTACCCGGAAACCCCGATTAACGTCAGGGGCTTTAAACCGCAAATCGATAACGCCGACTGGATGGTGGTAAAAGTGACCCATAATCTCAATGACAAAGGCTTTACTACCGCGCTTGACATGGAAGTGAAAATCACCGATTTAGCGATGAAAAGTACCTAACTTGCTGGTAAAATAGCTGAAAAAAGGAGAATGTCATTATGATGAATTGCCCCCTTTGTGGTCATGCGGCCCATACACGAAGTTCCCATCAGATCTCAGAAAACACTCGTGAGCGTTACAACCAGTGTCACAACATTAATTGTGGAGCCACCTTCGTCAGCCACGAGAGCTTAACCCGGTTTATTTCGACACCGGGTAAGATTGACCCCGTTACCCCACATTGCACTAAGCAACAAATGTCACTCGCGGTTTAAAAGGCTACTATGATTTTTTCAAATGAGGATGAAAAAAGTGTATTTTAATCGAGAAATTAAAAACGATCACAGTGGATGATTTTAATGCCTTTCTTCATCATAAGAACATCACAACAATGTGCAGTATGTGTCATCAAGCAGGGGTGCTGGTTCCGGTCACATCCGATCACTGATTCCGATTTCACCCGATCATCGATTCCGGTTGCCCGATCGCTAGTTCTGATTTCATCCGATCACCCATCTGGCTTTTTTTCGGGATATCACTAGGCGATTTAATCTCAACAGCATGACGTATTCTTCTGCGTACAAAAAGGTCAAGCAGGGCGCGGCGCGGGTCACAGTAATATGCTAGTACTGAGGCTCGCACAGCTCGCGTATCGGCGCGTAATAGCTCATGTACGCATCTGTAAGTCCTTTTCGCGTCTCCCATGCCTTCGGCATAATTTATTAGCATGGTAATAAAATTTTAACTAAAACTTTTTACTCTAAAAAAATTCACATCATAGTATCAAAGGCGATCACAAGCGCAATGTTCAACAAAATTTAAAGCACTATTAAGTATGATTTCTGGGTTCTTTGTCTTTGCTGACTAACTTCATTTGTTAATACCCCTTTTTTGATTTTTTGTCATCGCTTCTGCAATCTGATTTAACGCATTGAGATCTCCTACTGCCTGGTATTCCCTGACAGAGTAGATACCTCGTCTAAAAAGGATTTTTCCGGCTTCGGTAAGCAACACGTAAGCTAATTTTATTCGTTCAAAAGGAGTTTTAGCATGGATTATGAGTAATAACATGGTGTTCAACTAGATAAAGTTTCAGGCTTTATTATACAAAAAACTAAGATAAATTTATGCGTGTGATATTCAGTAGAAAATTTTCTTTAAAATAAAATTAATCGTATTTTTAAAATAGTAAACAATAAAGGGAGCAAAACCTCCCTTTGATTTAATTGTGTCGATAGTGGTCGATGTGGTCATTTGGTGGACACTAATAAAATTATATTCATATAAATCAGAATATTATAGTTAAAATACAAACACTATCCCTGTTTTCATCGAAAGTTATCTGTTAGCTTAGGCGGGCATATCTATGAACCAACAGTTAACCCTATAAACAATCAGTGGAGTCACAATGAAAGAAATTTTAATTTTAATTTCAACAATAATCATTCTGGTAATCGTTGCTAAATTAATATCAAGACATTTTATTAAAAAAAGTCATAAAGCTTGGTTAAGCAGGATTATTGGCGTCAGTATTGGCTCAGTAATTGCGTTAATTTTTTTTATTTCAATTATTCCAACTCCAAATAAAGATATCTCAAAAACAGCAGAAGTTAACAGCCGAAAAAACAAGAGTTCTCTTGAATCAAACGAAAAACTTACAAAAGACTCAGTAGAATTTACCACCGATGAAACTAAAAAAACATTAGAAATAACCCCTGAAGTTTTTGCTAAACGAATGAATGCTAATCTTAAAGCTGCCGGAAGCTCATTCAAGCTAAAAGTACAAGTTACAAGTGATGAGGTCAGTGATACTTTCAGTTATAGGTTTAATGATAATTTAGCAATACTAGGCGCGGTAGATAAGGTTAGTAAGAACCTATTACGTATCATCATAATGACTAGTGGTGACGAAACCAATATAGACATATCGGCTGTAGATGCTTCGGCAATTGTATTATCCGCTTATTCAGCAGTTTTAGGTGAAAATATAATTGAAACAGATGAAACACTCAAAATAGTGACAAAATTATCAGAAAAAATGAATGAAAGTTTCGAAAAAGAAACAAGAGTTTCGACAGTTTTCAATGGAATAGAATTCAGCTTAAAAAAATATAGTGATAATATTTTTAATGTATTCACTGCTGAACCAAGTTTGATTTAAAAAAAAGAAACATTAACCTAGTTGCTAAGTGCAAGTAAGTGCAATGATTATTGATATAAAATACCGCTTTAATTGAAGCGGTATTTTTAGATGTGGTCGACATGTGGACATCGATAGAAATAAATCCTTTTATTTCATAAAGATAGTTAGATACAATGACCCAGCGCAAGCTGGGTTTTTTATTAAGAAGTTATTTAATTTTAGCTTCTTTATAAATCACATGCTTACGAACAACTGGATCGAATTTTTTCATTTCCAATTTTTCAGGCATAGTACGTTTGTTCTTCGTTGTAGTATAGAAGTGACCTGTACCTTCAGAAGAAACCAGTTTAATTTTATCGCGAATACCTTTAGCCATTCTTTAGCTCCTTAGTATTTCTCACCACGGGTGCGAAGCTCAGCAAGAACTGCGTCGATCCCTTGTTTATCGATTATACGCATGCCTTTTGCTGACACACGAAGTTTTACGAAACGTTTCTCAGATTCAACCCAGAAACGGTGAGAGTGCAGGTTTGGCAGAAAGCGGCGTTTAGTTGCATTCATTGCGTGTGAGCGTTTGTTACCACTCATTGGGCGCTTACCAGTAACTTGACAGACTCGTGACATGTCTATTTCTCCAAAAATCTAATCAGCTCGAGCTTTATATCGGGAATGACTGCCTCGTCAGACTTGGAAGCCTATCTCAGCAAATTTTCTTAATATAAAAAAATAACTTAACTTTAGTAAAACTCACTGAAATAGGCTCTTCTTGTCAAACCCGAGATCCTAAAAGGTGGCGTATTATACGCCCTCTAGCGCTTTCACTCAAGCCCAGAACTAATAAAGTTGCTATTTATTAGTCAAAATGTGGCACTAGAGTAGGCCAAGTTCGACAAATGAAAGGCCTTTTTTATGAGTGACGACAAAATGGTCAAGCAATTTTATATCTATCAAACGGCAAGCATTAGCAATTTTTTCGGTGACAATTTTATCCGCTAAACTGGGCTCTGGGTTACCCGAAGGATGATTATGTGCAAGAATAATGGATACTGCATTTACTTTAACCGCCTGCCTTAAAATTTCTCTTGGATGTACTTCTACGCGATTTATGGTGCCTTTAAAAATTTCTTCATAGCAGATAATTTGATTTTGGTTGTTTAAGAATAATACAATGAAAAATTTCTCTATCCTGTCCAAGATAAAAATCGAGTAGATATTTTTTCAAGTGCTTAGGACTTCTCATAATACTTTGATTAATAAGTTGTTGTGTAAAGAATCGTTTAGCGACTTCACCAATCGCTTGTAATTGTGAATACTTACAAACTCCTAATCCCTTGTGCGCTAAAAATTGTTGAGAATCAGCAGTTAATAGTTTGTGCAATGAGCCAAATTCTTTTAATAATTTTTCAGCCAATATTAAAATCGGAAATCCAGGCAATCCTGTGCGAAGAAAAATGGCCAAAAGCTCTTGGTCACTTAATGAAGATGCTCCATAAGCTAAAAGCTTTTCTCTAGGTTGAAGTGCATAATTTATTTCGTCCATATGTTTTTCCTGTCTATTTCCCTGTAGCTTTGACAGGTTACAGCATGCCAAAATATGGGCCAAAATTTTCTAGCGTAGTTGCGTAGCGTTTTGCAAAAAAGTTTTTTTATAGATAAAAATTGATGCTATTCTCACCTAAACTTCAGCTTATGGTAATATCAGTAGACTCATCATTTGAATTTGGATATATATGATGGCAGAACTTACAGGTAAACATATCGTACTTGGCATTAGTGGTGGTATTGCTGCTTATAAAACACCAGAATTAGTTCGTCGTTTGCGTGACCATGGTGCAATTGTACGTGTGGTAATGACGAATGCTGCCAAATCTTTCATTACACCGTTGACGCTACAGGCTGTTTCGGGCTATCCAGTTGCTGATGATTTATTGGATCCTGCCGCAGAGGCTGCAATGGGTCATATTGAATTAGCTAAATGGGCAGATTTAATTATTTTAGCGCCTGCAACTGCAGATTTGCTGGCTCGTATATCCGTTGGTATGGCGAATGATTTATTGACAACGGTCTGTTTAGCTTCAGAGGCAACAATAGCTGTCGTACCGGCAATGAATCAGCAAATGTATCGCGCTAATATTACTCAGCAAAATATTGCAATACTTAAAGAACGACATGTTTTAGTTTGGGGTCCAGATGAAGGTAGTCAAGCTTGTGGTGATGTTGGCCCTGGTCGAATGTTAGAGCCGTTAGCTATTGTTGAATTAGCTAAGAATAGTTTTCAGCATAAGCTAGATATGGTAAACCTGCATTTAGCAATTACTGCGGGGCCAACACAAGAAGAAATTGATCCCGTTCGTTTTGTGACTAATCATAGTTCAGGGAAAATGGGTTTCGCGATAGCACAAGCTGCTGCAAAACGAGGGGCTAATGTAACACTTATTACCGGTCTAGTTAATTTACCAATACCAGCAGGCGTTAAACGTATTAATGTTGTCAGCGCGTTGGAAATGTATAGTCAAGTACATAATATAATTGATAAACAAGATATTTTTATTGGATGTGCCGCAGTTGCTGATTATCGACCAAAAGAGTTTACAAAAGAAAAAATTAAAAATCAGGCAGATGAAATTACTCTGACATTGGTAAAAAATCCTGATATTGTGGCAAGTGTTGGTAAATTGACTAAAAATCGTCCTTATGTCGTTGGATTTGCAGCAGAGACACAAAATGTGGAAGAATATGCCCGTAATAAGCGTATCCAAAAAAATCTGGATCTTATTTGTGCAAATGATGTTTCATTAGTTGATCATGGGTTTAATTCAGAAAGCAATGCCTTGAGTTTATTTTGGGAAGATAAAGAGATACATTTAGCACATAGCCATAAATTAGAGCTTGGTCACCGTTTACTCGATGAGATACTTCAACTTTATGAAGAAAAAAATAGACATTAAAATTCTTGATCCTCGTGTAGGGAATAAATTTCCGTTGCCAACTTACGCGACAGAAGGATCTGCTGGGTTAGATTTACGAGCTTGCTTAGATCAGGCTATTCAATTAGAACCAGGTCAAACTGAGCTATTACCTACAGGATTAGCAGTGCATATTGCAGATCAACAATTAGCTGCAGTTATTCTTCCTCGTTCAGGTTTAGGACATAAACATGGTGTTGTATTAGGAAATTTAGTCGGTTTAATCGATTCTGATTATCAAGGTGAATTGAAGGTTTCAGTCTGGAATCGTGGTGATACAAGTTTTACTATTGAACCTGGTGAGCGTATAGCACAAATGGTTTTTGTACCAATTGTTCAAGTTGAATTTGATCTGGTACAAGATTTTGAAACGACAAAACGAGGTAGTGGTGGTTTTGGTCATTCAGGTCGTCAATGATAATCTTGTTATTTATAAAATATTATAAATTTGTTAAATTTTATGCTTTATAAATGATGAAAGGCAAGGATTGCGTGGTCTGTTTTGTTGTTTTATCAGGGGTCTTGTTTCGCCATGGCAGGAAAAGAGATAACAAAGAAGAAAAACAGACGTGAGGAAATCTTGCAGGTGCTTGCGCAAATGTTGGAAACGAGTGATGGTAGTCAACGCATTACCACAGCTAAGTTGGCAAGTCATGTTGGTGTATCTGAAGCAGCACTTTATCGGCATTTCCCTAGTAAGGGAAAAATGTTTGATAGTCTTATTGAATTTATTGAAAATTCTTTAATTTCACGGATTAATCTGATTCTGCAAGATGAAAAAGATACCATTAGGCGTATTCGGTTGATTTTAATGTTGATACTCGGTTTTGCGGAGAAAAATCCTGGATTGACACGAATAATGACGGCACATGCGTTGATGTTTGAGCAAGTTCATTTACAAGATAGGATTAGCCAATTATTTGAACGTATCGAAGCGCAATTTAGACAGGTTTTAAAGGAAAGAAAAATACGTGATAAGCAAAGTTTTAGTTATGATGAGAGTTTATTAGCATCTCAATTATTAGTGTTTTGTGAGGGCATGCTATCACGTTTTGTACGTTCAGAATTTCGGTATTGCCCAACTAAAGAATTTGATGCACGCTGGCCTATGATCTTGGCGCAGTTGCAATAATTAATTGTACTACTCACTCCGCCTGATATTTGGGCGGAGTTTTTTTATGTTAGTGGGTTAATAAAATTGCTAATTTTTTTATTTGTTAAGAGGGAGTGATACCGTAATTCTCACGATAAGCTTTCATCGTAGCTAAATGGGGTGACATATTCGGATTTTCACTTAGATAATTAATTAAATCATTCAAAGTGATAATAGAAAATACCTTGCATTTGAATTTTTTTTCGATTTCTTGGACGGCGGATAGATTCTTTTCATTTTTCTCCTGACGATCTAAACTTAATATAACAGCACTAAGTTTAGCTTTATGTCGCTTAATTATTTCTGCAGATTCTTTGATTGCAGTTCCTGCTGTAATAACGTCGTCAACGATCACAACGTTTCCTTTTAATGGGCTACCGACTAATTCCCCACCTTCCCCATGTTTTTTAACTTCTTTACGATTAAAACAGTAAGGTTTATCGAAGTGATAATGCTCAGATAGTGCAACTACCATGGTTGTTACGATCGGGATACCTTTATAGGCCGGACCAAAAATAATGTCACAAGTAGGATTATGATCCTGATCCATAAACGCTTGGGCATAAAAATGACCGAGTGCAGCTAAATCTTTTCCTGTATTAAAGAGGCCAGCATTGAAAAAATAGGGGCTCTTACGACCAGATTTCAACGTAAATTGACCAAATTCCAATGCTTTTTTTTTCATAGCGAGTTTAATAAATTCGCGCTGATAACCTTTCATTAAATTTTCCTCTTTAATTTATTCTCACTTCAATTAATCGTTATAAAAAGACCGTTAAACAGATGATTAAAATTTATTGTTCTAATGCTTCTTTTTGGGCGGTAAAAATAATTTGCAAACCATTTTTTGCTAAAGAAAGCAGTGATAGCAGCTCTTCATGACTAAATGGCTCACCTTCGGCAGTACCTTGAATTTCGATCATTTTACCATTATCCATCATGACAACATTCATATCTGTTTCTGCGGCAGAGTCTTCAATATATTCTAGATCGCAAATAGGTTTGCCATCCACTATGCCGACAGAAACCGCAGCAACCATCGATTTAAGTGGGCTTTTTTTCAATTTTCCTTCTGCGACCATTTTATTTAATGCGTCAGTTAAAGCGACACAGGCTCCAGAAATTGCAGCGGTACGAGTCCCTCCATCAGCCTGAATAACATCACAATCTAGTGTAATGGTATATTCACCTAATTGCTTTAAATCAACGGCGGCACGCAGAGAACGGGCAATAAGGCGTTGTATCTCCATGGTGCGACCCGTTTGTTTGCCTTTTGCTGCTTCGCGTATATTACGAGAATTTGTTGCCCGTGGTAGCATACCGTATTCCGCTGTTATCCAACCTTGTGATTGGCCTTTTAAAAAGCGGGGAACGCCTTCTTCGATTGTGGCGTTACATAATACTTTGGTATCACCAAATTCAATCAGAACAGAGCCTTCGGCATGCTTAGTATATTGGCGGGTGATTTTTATAGGGCGCACCTGATTAGCTTCTCTATTCTCTGGACGCATGGTGTTATCTCCGTAGTTAAACAATGTTGGTGGCGCATTATACGTTCTTCGACATTGAATGCCTATCCTATGGTTTCACTCAAGGTTATAATTTAATTTTTATTTATAGGAACGAAATATGATCCATAGTATGACCGCTTTCGCACGACGAGATATAAAAAGTGAATGGGGAAATGCGGCTTGGGAGCTGCGTTCCGTTAACCAACGTTATCTTGAAACTTATATTCGCTTGCCGGAACAATTTAGAAGTTTGGAACCTGTTATTCGTGAGCGTCTACGTGCCAGATTAACCCGAGGGAAAGTAGAGTGTAGTTTACATTTTGAACTTAGTTCACAGCAACAGAGTGAATTAGTGCTGAATGAAGCGTTAGTTAGCCAATTAATTAGAACTGCTAACTGGGTAAAAAAGAGTAGTGGTGAAGGAGAAATTAATCCGTTAGAAATTCTTCGCTGGCCTGGTGTTATGTCGGCTCAAGAGCAGAATTTGGATGTTATTTGTACGCATTTACTTAAAGAATTAGAACTTGCTTTAGATGATTTTATTCTCAATCGGGAAAGCGAAGGGAAGATGCTAAAAATAATGATTGAGCAACGGCTAGATGCTGTTTGTCAGGAAATTCAAGCGGTTCGTCGTCAAATGCCTGAAATTTTAAAATGGCAGCGTGAGCGCTTACAAACAAAATTAGAGGAGGCAGAAATTCAGATAGATAATAATCGATTAGAACAAGAGCTTATCATATTAGCGCAACGTATTGATGTTGCAGAAGAGCTTGATAGGCTGGATGCTCATGTCAAAGAAACATGTAATATTCTTAAAAAACAAGAAGCTGTCGGCCGTCGGTTAGATTTTATGATGCAGGAGTTTAATCGTGAAGCAAATACCTTGGCCTCAAAGTCTATTAATAGCCAAGTGACTAATTCTGCTGTTGAATTAAAAGTATTAATAGAACAAATGCGTGAGCAGATTCAAAACATCGAGTAGATTCTCAAGTAAATTCACTAAATATCATAACTTGCAACTAATACTAATAAGCCAGTGCGAATACTGGCTTTTTTAATTCAACAAGTTTCATATTATATCACCAAAGTCGTACATTATTGGTGTACTTAAAAGGGTACTTAGTTGGTTTTAAGTACACTAATTTAAGGATACGCTCAATAAAATCGATAAAATATGGGAAAACTTAACGACATATAAAAAAGAACATGGATATGAAGTGGAGAACTCTTTGTAAGATGCTCAGACGGTAGTGAGCTATATTTTATTTTCCAAGCTAATAAAAAAATAAACAAGTATTATATATGTCAATTTGAATGTCTAATGGCCCCATCACTCATTTCTTTTCATATAGTTGCACAATACAGATTTTCGACGTACAATTTAAATGTACACTTTAGGAGACATATCATGCGTACATACACTTCCACTCAAGCCCGCGCCAATATCTCAGAAGTGCTGGATGCTGCCACTCATGGTGAACCCGTTGAAATCACCCGCAGGGATGGAAGTTCAGCAGTAGTTATCAGCAAGGCGGAATTCGAGGCATACCAGAATGCTAAGCTGGATGCGGAGTTTGATGTTATTATGCAGCGCCATGGGCATACTGTAGAGGCATTGACAAACCGATGATATGGGTCAGCGCACAGGAAGTTATTGCTTTTCATGACCGTATATTGCAATGGCTTCCCGGCGTTGCTGGTATATTGGATCCTGGCAGAGCGGAAGCTCTTATTTACCGGGTGCAAAATCGTGCACACTATGACGGTGTTACGGATATTTTTGAGTTGGCCGCCACTTACTGGGTTGCTATCGCCAGAGGTCACATTTTTAATGATGGCAATAAGCGTACCGCGTTTTTTGTGACCATGACTTTCCTCTACCGCAACGGTATCAATATCCGAGATAACGACAATACTTTGGAAAATTTAACGGTAGAAGCTGCTACCGGAGAAAAAACTGTTGATCAGTTAGCGCAGCAGTTACGTGAGTTAGTAAATCGTATCGATCCAATTGATTGAATAGTCATTGTTTTTCATGTAATTAATCAAAAATTAGTTTAGTAAAAATATAATCAAATAATATTAGTAGTAAGCCACTATTCAGTACTCAAAATCATACTAGTTTATTAAGTTAAGGTGTTTTTTAAAATTGTTAGCGTGGCTAAATAACGCACTTGTATTGCTATGGTGTTTTTTTAAAAAGATATTGTTAATTAGTGACAGAATATTGAAAAATTCAATCATGATAAGCATCTATCGAAAAAATGTTGCTTATTTAGTACATTTATTTTCATAAAGAATAAGCCATTCATAATGTTTTTATATCGTAAAATTCTTAGATAATTTTAATATGTAGGATGTTCGATATATAACTAAATGAAATTTATAGAGCAATTGAGATATAGATTAAACTGATTTTTAGAATGAAATATGGCTAATTAGTCGATATATTGATTTAATTATAAATAAATTTGTAAGCAAAAGTTTATTTCTTTGTTAAGGTTAATATATTGATATATAAGTAAAAATTAAAGTCTTGCGAAGAAAAAGTGAGGTATTAATGGCAAATTATAATGAAAAAAAGCTATAAAGCCAGCAGAGACATCTTGCTTCTGCTGACTATATGGCTTTATGATATTGAGAAATAAATTTCCCTGGTGTTGACCAACTTGGCAGCCTGACCTTACATGAGCTCGGGCTTTTTTATTATTTTTATATAAATCTAATAGTGACTTTACCCTTTTTTATGCTTCGATTGTAGTTAGACTTAAGTCTAGTTTTGTACTATACTTTTGTCTTAACACGGAAGTTTATTATTTTACTTTTGAGGTGATATTAGATGTCGGAGTTATTTTATGGTAATGATGAAATAGATAACTCAGTAAAAAATTATCTAGATAGAAAATTGGCTGTTTTTGGAGATTTCAAATATGCATATATTATTCTCAATAATAGAGACCCAATGCGCATGTTAATCATCTCAAATTATCCGAGGGAATGGATTGATATATATAAACAAAGGCAATATCAACAAATAGATCCAGTTGTCTTAGCAGCTTTTAGTCGAATTACCCCTTTTTCTTGGAATGAAAAATTTTCTGTTAAGGATTTAAATGGTTTAAGAAAGATTTTTAATATCTCAAAAAATTATAGTGTTATGAATGGTTATACTTTTGTGCTTCATGATTGTAATAACTATCTTGCTATGTTATCGATTTTGATGAATGAAGATGGAGACATCGATATAGAAGAAAAGCTAGAAAAGAGTAAGGGTGACTTGCAAATGCTTTTGCTTACTATTCATGAAAAAATCACCTCCCTATACCGAGAGATGACTCAACAAACCTACTGTATACCAGCAGATGGGAAAGATTTTTTTTCACCGCGTGAAAATGAAATTTTATACTGGGCTAGTATGGGAAAAACATACCAAGAAATTGCAACCATACTAGGTATAAAGTTGGGTACAGTAAAATTTCATATCGGCAATGTTGTGAAAAAATTAGGTGTCATAAATGCTAAGCATGCAATAAGACTTGGTGTCGAATTACAACTCATTAAATCTGTCTCCAAATGATGGATATATTAATGGCCATTGCTTCAATTTATTATTAATAAGGCTGTCATAATGGTTTCTTATTTTTAGGATGAGTTGGTTTTGGCTTCCAGAGTCTGTAGGTAAAAGCATCAAATATACTTTTTCGTGTTTTTCAAATCTCCCTTGTTCGATAATTGAGATATCCCAACCAGAACGCTCTAAAATCTTCAACATAGCACGACTAACGATGGTGAGAATGCCATCATACTGGTATTTTTTTGCGTAATTAAGCATTGCTAAAAATAGTATAGAACAGACGGAATCTTTATTATAATTTCCCTGGCTTGTTCGGTTTTTAGCCACAAAAAAGCGGCTTGATTCAATATAGTTTCCTTTAGGGAGATTGAGATGCTTGAAAAAAGGGGCAAATGTGCCTGTGATCATATTAGGAAATTGCATTTCAATAAATCTAACACTACAGATGATGGTGTTACTTCTTACGCCAAATAGATAGTTAGCTTTGTCATTATCATATTCATCAAACTCCATGCCATTAATACAATTAACTGCCCAGTTAAGGCAATCTTTAAATGTTTCTTTTCTTAGCGTAAATAATTCTTTTGATTTTTTTTCAGTCAAAAGGTTGTAGTTCACATCGAATATTTCTAACATTTTTTCTCCATTATTTCATTTACTCGCAGATCCTATATTTAAAATTACTAAAATATTTCTATCTAGCGATACTATTTTTCGATTTCCACTGTGGGTAATAATGCCTGTTATATTTTGTCTTCTCTATAATTTTTTGTACACTAGTGGTGTTAAGTTTATATATGCGTTTTTATATGTAACTAACTGAATTATAATTAATATTTTAGATGAAGTGCAAATCGGAGGTGTAAATTAATCGGACAGTTTTTAATTAAAAGTTAAAAATTTTTATAGATAAAGTTAGCTATATTAAAAAGAGATAAAAAGCGTTTTATTGATAGCGCTGGTTTAAGAAAAGTAATCTATATATTTATAGTATAAAAAAAATTAAACTATCTATTAAGATAACTGAATTATCCGCTAAATATATAATTTATTAACATAATGATTAGCCATTTTTTTATTTAATTATTCTAATGATAGCATTTGCAATATTTATACTAAATTTTACCTTTATCAAAGAAAGTTAATAATTTAAGCATTTGGTAAAAGTTTTATCGTATAATGTATTAAGCCGAATCAATTCAGCCAGTTATAGCCATAAGCAAAATGCATTAAATTATGGTTTTTATACTTATGGCAATATATTAAATCAGAGGTCACCATGAACAAAAAAGGAATAAAAAAAGTTGGCGTTTTAACCAGTGGTGGTGATGCGCCAGGAATGAATGCCGCTATTCGTAGTGTTGTGCGCATGGGACTTTCTGAAGATTTAGAAGTTTATGGTATCTATGACGGCTATATGGGACTTTATGAAAATCGAATAAAAAAACTCAACCGTTTTAGTGTTTCTGATATTATTAATCGCGGCGGTACTTTCTTAGGCTCTTCCCGTTTTCCTGAATTTCGTGATAGTGAGAAGGTAAGAACCCAAGCTATTGATAATATGAAAAAACATAATATTGATGCCTTGGTTGTCATCGGTGGAGATGGCTCTTATCGTGGCGCAAAGAAGATCACTGAAGCGGGCTTCCCTTGTATAGGTGTACCCGGAACTATTGATAATGATGTTGCCGGTACTGATTATACGATTGGTTATTTTACCGCTTTGGATACTATTGTTGAGGCAATTGATCGTTTACGTGATACCTCAACTTCCCATAAACGTATTTCGATTGTTGAGATAATGGGACGTCATTGTGGTGATTTGACTTTATCCGCTGCTATTGCTGGCGGCTGTGAGTTCGTGGTATTGCCCGAAATACCTTTTGATAAGGAAGAGTTACTGACAGAAATTAAATCTGGCTTAGCAAGAGGTAAACGTCATGCAATTGTTGCCATTACTGAACATATTTATGATGTTAATGAATTGGCAAAATATATTGAAAAAGCAACGGTGCATGAGACACGAGCAACGGTTTTAGGCCATATTCAGCGAGGTGGTAGCCCAGTTGCGAGTGATCGAGTTCTGGCATCCCGTATGGGTGCTTACTCTATTCAGTTACTTTTACATGGGTATGGTGGGCGCTGTGTTGGTATTCAAAATGATAAACTGGTTCATCATGATATTATTGATGCAGTTGAAAATATGCAACGTAAGTTTAAGCAGAATTGGTTAGATACGGCGAAGAAGCTTTATTAACTGGCTTGAGCGGGTTGTAGCTGATAAAGTTTCGATATAAGCCTCATAAATTTATGAGGCTTATATGGTTTTATTGCGTGATGGTTGTATTTTTAGTCAACCATTGAGTTATTCGTTGTTTCTCGTCATCATTGAGCCACATACCTAATTTGGTTCTGCGCCAGATGACATCATCTAACTCTGTAACCCATTCATTTTCGACTAAATAACGTAATTCAGCTTCGTATAAATTGTGGCCAAAAGCTTCACCTAGATCTGATAACGATTGTGCTTGTTTTAAGATCAAATTGCTATTACTACCGTAAGTGCGGGCATATCGCAATGCAATGCCTTCTGGTAACCATGGGTAGCGTTTACGTAATAGTTGGGCATAACCGTCACGATCACAGCCTTCGATATCACCACCAGGTAGCGTTGCTTCTTTAGTCCACGCTTTACCGGCATTAGGATAGTAATGAGCTAATTTATCTATCGCATGTTCTGCAAGTTTACGATAGGTGGTTAATTTACCGCCGAAAACAGATAGTAAAGGTGCTTTTCCTTGTTCATCATGGATGTCGAGGGTGTAATCACGTGTAATAGCTTGAGGTGAATCAGATTCATCATCACATAATGGACGTACCCCAGAGTAAGTCCAGACAATATCTTGCTGTGTTAGCTGTTTTTTGAAATGATCGTTGTAAACTTTTAATAAATAATTGATTTCATTATTATCTATGTGAACATCTTTTGGATCACCTTGATATTCGACATCGGTAGTACCGATAATAGAAAACTCGTCCATCCAAGGTATAACAAAGACAATACGATGATCTTCATTTTGTAAAATATAAGCTTGTGAGCCATCGTGTACACGGGGTACAACAATATGGCTACCTTTAATTAGCCGGATACCGTAGGGAGATTTTAATTGTAACCCTTCATCAAAGAAAGATTTAACCCAAGGTCCTGTTGCGTTTACTAATCCTTTTGCTTGCCAAGTTTCTTTTTTGCCCGTACGTAAGTCTTCTGCTTCTACGACCCACAGCCCATTCTCACGCCAGGCTCTCGTCGTTTTAGTGCGAGTTCGAACTTCACCTTTATGTCTGAGAATTTCTTGTCCATTGAGGACAACTAAGCGTGCATCATCTACCCAACAATCTGAATATTCAAAACCTTTTGTCAATTCTGATTTTAAGACAGAGTTTTTACCAAATTTTAGTCCTTTACTTCCGGGTAGACTGGTACGTTTACCGAGGTGATCATAAAGGAAAAGGCCAGCACGTATCATCCAAGCAGGACGAAGATGAGGTTGATGAGGTAGGCGAAAACGCATAGGGAAAGCGATATGAGGAGCAAGTTTAAGCAAAACTTCACGTTCGGCAAGCGCTTCACTAACTAAACGAAATTCATAATGTTCTAAATAGCGTAATCCACCATGGATTAGTTTGGAACTAGCAGAAGAAGTTGCGCTAGCAAGATCTTGAGCTTCTAATAGTAATACTGATAATCCTCGACCAGCAGCATCAGCGGCAATACCTGCACCATTGATACCACCACCTAGCACAATTAAATCTTTTGTTTTCATGCGTCCCCCAATGTTCGAGATTGCTCAAATATATTCGTTTTCGCTCACTATTTTAATCAAATTAGATTCTAAAGCCAACTATTATTAAGTGAAGAAAAACCATTAAATTGAAGCTATTTATCATTTATTGGAAAAATAGAGCAAAAATAGCAAACTAATTAAGAAAATGAGTATCAATCTGGAGAGAATATTAGCTTATTAAGAAGTATAGCCACAGAATAGAGGAGGAAATAAGAAAAATCTCCTGCAACAAGTGAGCATTAGCATATTTCAAGTGTTACATTATGATGCTCAATCATTTTGTGGATGTTTGCAGGAGGGGCTTTGTCAGTAAAAAGATAATCAATCATCTCCATACTACCTAGGTTAACCATTGCATTACGACCAAATTTTGAGTGATCAGTAACCAGCATAACGCAACGAGAATTTTCAATAATCGCTTTTTTTGTTCGTACTTCATGGTAGTCGAATTCGAGTAATGAACCATCTCCATCGATACCACTAATGCCTAAAATACCATAGTCTAGACGGAATTGAGTTATAAAATCTAAGGTTGCCTCACCAACAATTCCTCCATCACGGCTGCGAACTTCTCCTCCTGCTAAGATCAGACGAAAATCCTCTTTTGCCATAAGTAGGGTTGCAACATTAAGATTATTAGTGACGATCCTTAAATTTTTATGATCCAGCAAAGCATAGGCGACAGCTTCTGGTGTAGTGCCGATATCAATAAATAGTGTAGCTCCATTAGGGATTTGGCGGGCAACATGTTGAGCAATCCGTTCTTTTTCGCTCGACCACATCATCTTGCGATCGTGGTAAGCAGTATTAACAGAACTTGAAGGAAGCGCGGCACCTCCGTGATGGCGCTGAATTTTATTTTTTTCCGCCAGTTCATTGAGATCACGACGGATAGTTTGTGGGCTGACATTGAAATATTCAACTAACTTTTCAGTGCTTACATAGCCTTGAATACGGGCAAGTTCGATAATAGTATCATGGCGTTGAGCTTGCTTCACAAAAACCTCAAGTATCACTATATGTATTGGTCATGTTTGGTATTATTTGGTTTATGTCTATTATCCCATAATCCCATTAATAAACCGATAATTAACCCGGCAGTGTGTGCCGTGTTAGCTATTTTCATGCCAAAAATATCAAAGTAACCAAGAAATAACCATAAAACAGCAAATATCATTAACCCTCTTGGAATAGAAATCCCTTTTTCTGGGTGACGTTCACCGGTTAACCAAACGTAGCCAATCAGCGAAAAAACTACGCCGGAAAGACCACCAAAAGCAGAGCCGCTAAAGAGCGATTGCCCCCAATTACTAAAAAGAGCTGATACAATAGCAATGACAAATAGTTTACCTGTACCCAATTGACGTTCTACCTGACTACCTAAATACCACCACCACATTAAATTAAATAAAATGTGCATCAACGAAAAGTGAAGTAGGGCGGGGGTGAATATTCGCCATATTTCAGTGTACTGAGTACTTGATGGCCAGGCAAGATAAGCCATTACGGCGTCATTACCGGAAATTAGCATCCAAATATAAATAAAAATAGCTAAAAAGAAAACGATGATGGTTAGTGGCCCAGATTGTTTTTTTAAATAATCAACAGTGAGATAATTACGGTAGCCAAATTTTTTATCAATATGTCCCGTTTGCCAACTTGCTGCCTGATAACGTGAATTAAGAGGATCTTGCATAAACAGCTTCAGTTCTTGCTGCACTTGATCGAACTTATTTTCATCATGTAGCCAGAGATCAAAAAATTTTCCCTGTGGTTCTGCGCGCATTTTGATAACAATGTTTTGCATCGCCATATAATCAATAAATGCTTGTGCTAATCTAGGATTTGCTATAGAAATTAAATGAATCATAACCAGTTATATCGCTTACGAGAGTGAGTTGATGGTGTGTGGGTATTCTCTCAACCATGCTTCAAAACTACCGTTTATGCTATAAACAGTTTCGAAGCCCATATTAACTAAATATTGTGCTGCGCCTTGGCTACTATGGCCATGGTAACACATTATCATTACCGGCGAGTCAAAGTCTGTTTGCTTAATAAAGTTATTTAAGGTCTCATTCGTGAGATGGTAAGCGCCTTTAATATGCGCTGAATGAAAACTTTGTGGATCACGAATGTCGACCATGATGATGTCACCTGTTTGCCAAAGTTTATAGGCTTGTTCAACTGTAATGAATTGAAAATTATCCATAGTAATCTGCACAATATTATTTTACATTCGGAAAAACAAGATACTCTCTGTACTTTTAAAGAGTATCCATCATTGGCAAAAATGAGTAATTATTTTAATAATAAGAGTGATCACCACGCTGGTGTCCAGTTAAATCTTTTACTCCTTTTAATTCGTCTGGGAACATATTTAGCAATTGTTTTTCAATACCTTCTTTTAAGGTAATATCGACCATTGAACAGCCATTACATCCTCCACCGAATTGTAGAATTGCATATCCATCGTCAGTGATTTCCATCAATGAAACCCGTCCTCCATGGCCTGCTAATTGTGGGTTAATTTGTGATTGAATAACATATTCAACTCGTTCAATCAGTGGAGCATCGTCAGCCACTTTTCGCATTTTAGCATTAGGCGCTTTTAGGGTAAGTTGAGAGCCTAATTGATCCGTTACGAAATCGATTTCGGCCTCTTGCAGAAAAGGTGCGCTAATTTCATCAATATAAGCTGAAAGTTTATCAAATTTAAGTTCAATATCCGTCGCTTCGATAGCATCAGGAGGACAATAAGAGACCCCACATTCTGCAGAAGGTGTGCCAGGATTAATGACAAATACGCGAATTTGTGTACCAGGTTCTTGATTTGCCAATAGTTTGGCAAAATGAGCTTGTGCTGCTTCAGTAATATTAATCATAATCGATGCTCAAGTTTATCATTTTAGTATGTTTATCATACGCTCTTTTCCTTACTTTCTACAAGGTTCTGCATATTGCCCAGGCTTGAACTGAGTTTGCTCCAGCACTAATCAGCAACTTAGCAACTTCATTCATTGTTGTTCCTGTTGTAATGGCATCGTCAAATACGGCAATATGGCAATCTTGAAACGATTTTTTTTACCCTAAAAGCTTTACTAAGATTTTGGGTACGTTTTTTAGCAGAAAGTTTAGTTTGCGGTAGTGTAGCACGAGTGTGAATAATTGAATTAGTTTGAAATTGGCATCCTAACCAATAAGCTAATTGAGTTGCTATTAAACTGGCTTGATTAAATCCACGTTACCAATGTTTACCATGATGAAGAGGGATCGCTATTATGATATCTGGTTTGCGCCAGCGTTGTTGGCGATATCCTTGTTGCCAATAGAGTAGAAATAAGCGTGCAAGGATAAAGGCGATTTGCGTTATTTTTTCATATTTGTACTGCTGTATTAGCTTGCTTAATGGTGGTATATAGGGAGTAATGGCGACAAGATTGTGCCAATAGGGTGGAGTTTGTAAGCAGCGACCGTAAGCAAGGGTGAATTGTTCAACGGGTAAAGCACAGCGATGACAAACTTGTTTTAGATAAGGCAAATGTTTTAAACAGTAGTGAAAAATGCCATGAAAGCGATATTTTAGTGTTTGGTGGCATAGCCAACAATACCCAGCCATTGTTAACATAATGATGTCCTTTTTTATACCTGTAAAGCGAGAATAACTATGACGACACTGTTTTGGCAGCAGTTGGGTAAAGGAAAACAAGATATTGTGCTATTGCACGGATGGGGATTGAATGCAGAAGTTTGGCGCACTATTGAAGTGGAATGTGGTTCTCATTTTTGTCTCCATATAGTTGACTTACCTGGCTATGGTCGTAGTAATCTTTTTCCACCGATGTCGCTACAACAAATGGCAGAGGTAATTTGGCAGAAAGCGCCCAAGCAGGCTATTTGGTTAGGTTGGTCGTTAGGCGGACTGATTGCTAGTATGATCTCACTTAACCATCAAGCTGAAATAGCAGGTTTAATAACAGTGGCTTCATCGCCCTGTTTTGAACAACAAGAAAATTGGCCAGGCATTAAACCTACGGTACTTAAGGGGTTTGAACAACAATTACAGGTTGATTTTCATCGTACAGTAGAACGTTTTCTTGTATTGCAAACATTGGGCACTAAAACAGCTAATGGCGATATACGATTATTAAAATCGGTGATACTAGAGCAGCCGTTACCCTCTGTTGCCGTGTTAAACGCAGGTTTGGAAATTTTGCGAACAACTGATTTACGGCAATCTTTATTAACCTTAAATAAACCTTTTTTGCGTATTTATGGTGGCCTTGATAGCTTAGTACCCAAAAAAATAGTACCAATGCTGGATAAATGGTTACCAAATTCGCCTTCGGTGGTAATAAAACATGCCGCCCATGCCCCTTTTATTTCTCATCCTAATCAGTTTATTCAATTGTTAGTCGATTTTTTGGGTCAATTGGAGAAATGAACATGGGGAGTCAGAATAAAAGCAAAAATATTCTTTATGCTAATCGAGTAAGCGATAATTTTAATAAATTATCGCTTACTTGCATAAATTAGAGAGAAGTAACTTGATAAATTTTTAGGTTACACTTTTTTATTTCGGGACATTGCTTACAACTATGGCCCGTTAAACAGGATGATTGATCAATTTGTTCTAATTTTCCCATGGCCGCTAATTTATCTAACATAGCCTCAATCATAGGTAATGAAGCAGAGAATTTCTGACTAATTTGGTAAGCATCCGTTCTGCCATACAGCGCAACCATATCTCTGACTTGCAATAAACTGATCATCTCATTACCTCTAGTGGCATGAACTACTTTGGCTGTGGTTACATTTATGGACATTATGATGGAGTTTTAGTGTTATGCGTTTACGTGAATGGCGCAACAATGCGATTAACAGTAAGTTAAACACGACGAGCATCCCAATAACCCACGCGCTATATTGTGGATGTTGTGAGAAAGTGGCTATTTGGTAGAACAAGGCAGAAACCGAATAAGCAACATTCAAGCCCCATAGAATAGAAAATGTCATCCAGTTTTGATTCGTTTCACGGGCAATGGCTCCTAATACAGAAATGCAAGGCACATAAAGTAGAACAAAGATTAGATAGCTATAGGCTGATAAAGACGAGCCGAATCGTGCTGCCATAGCGTCCATTGTACTGCTATCCATATCACCATCACCTTTACTGGCTTCAATAGGATTGGATAAGACACTTAAACTGAATGTTTCTTTTAGACTATCCCAAGTTTCATTAACTGCATCTTCTAATTCATCTAACAGATTAAATTGCTCGGCATTAAAAGGTGTTTGAGTAATATTTTCGGCGGTGTACAGTGTATTCAATGTGCCGACAACTACTTCTTTAGCTAACGCGCCCGTAATAAGTCCAACGGTTGCTTGCCAATTATCATCATTGATACCGATAGGTTTCAGTAACGGGGTAACGGTTTTACTTACTGACGCTAATGCTGATTGGTTAATATTATCAACGATTTTACCGGACAAAGAAAAACTATTAAGTGCCCCGATAATCATACTGGCAATAATAATCACTTTTCCCGCTCTTAAGACAAAGCCTTTCAATCTTTGCCAGGTCTGTAATAGTAATGTTTTTAAGTGTGGTACATGGTAAACCGGTAATTCCATGATAAAAGGGGAAGATGCGCCCCGTGCAACAGTATATTTCAATAACAACCCGGTTAGGATGGCAATGACAATACCTAATAAATAAAGAGAAAAAACAATACTTGCGTCATTTTTGCCAAAAAAAGCGGCCGCAAAGACAGCAAAAATAGCCAGCCTGGCGCCACAAGACATAAAAGGCGCCATTAAAACGGTGATTAATCGTTCACGAGGAGTATCTAGTGTTCGTGCACCCATAATAGCAGGCACATTACAGCCAAAACCGACAATCAAAGGAACAAAAGATTTACCAGGCAGACCTAGTGCTTGCATCAGTCTATCCATGACAAATACTGCGCGTGCCATATAACCTGAGTCTTCCAATACAGAAAGGAATAAATACATTAACCCAATTTGGGGAATTAATGGCAAAACAGTGTTGATACCACCACCTAACCCTTGGGCAATGAAAACCGTCAACCATTGTGGAAAGTTAAAAGTATGGCCAATCCATTGAATTCCATGGATGAAAATGGCTTCTGAGCCACCGTCAAAGAACGGTTGTAATGCACCACCAATATTGATAGCAAGTATGAACATCAAATACATGATAAAAAGAAATATCGGCACCCCAAACCAGCGATTAAGTACTATGTTATCAATAAATTGCGTTAAGGCATTCGGTTTTGCCGTTTCAGTATTAATAACTGCTTCGCAAAGGGTGGCAATAGTTTGATAGCGTGCATCAGCGATGATGAGCTCAGGCTCTTCTTGTTGTTGAGATTGTAAATGGGTTCTAATTTTATCTAATTTATCAGTGGAAATAGCGGCACGCTCCAGGCTATATATATCACCTTCTAAGATTTGTAGTGCTAGCCAACGGCGCTGTTGATGATTGAATTTATTATGGTCGATAATTTGAGTTAAATTTTCCACTTCGGTGAGCAAAAAATCGGGATAGCGGATGAGGATTGAAATAAGATTATTACTATGTTTATCAATCGCTTGTTTTAATTTGCTAATACCTTTTGCGCGAGTCGAAACTAGAGGGATAACAGGGCAGCCCAGGCGTGTTTGAAGTTCATCAATATTAATATGAATATTTTGGTTTTCGGCAATATCCAACATATTAAGCGCGACGATACAAGGCACACCTAATTCAATAAGTTGTAATGTTAGATAAAGATTACGCTCGAGGTTAGCGGCATCGATAACATTTATCAACATATCCGCTTCGCCACTTAGGATGAAATGACAGGCAATTTGCTCATCGAGTGAGGTCTGTTCTGAAATAGTGGTTAGTGAATAGGTGCCAGGCAGGTCAACTAATTCAATATCATATTCCGAGGTTGCAAAGCGACCAGCCTTTCGCTCAACAGTGACACCAGACCAGTTGCCAACACGTTGGCGAGCGCCTGTTAATTGATTAAAGAGTGTCGTTTTACCGGCGTTAGGGTTGCCAATAAGGCCAATAGTTAATGGTTTCATAGTTTTGGTTCAGATGAGTAATAAGCAATAGGCTATTTAGTTATCATAAAAATATTTTTATACCGCTTGGTTGCCGGCATCGTCCAAATTTAATAACGCAAGATCTTTTTTTCTTAAGATCAAATTCATACGGCGAGTTTCGATTTGAATAGGATCACCAAGCGGCGCTATACGAATAACGTTAAAAAAAGATCCAGGTAACATACCTAAAGAAAGTAACTTTTGGCGGTAAGCTGGATTTATTTCTGCTGAAAATCCGACAATTTTGTATCGATGATTAGGAAGAATTGACATAGACACTTCCACTCTAGAGCAAAAAAACAAAGATACCGCAAATGGGTACCAGACGAATAGTAAAATTAATGAAAAATATTATCATTCTCATATTAATAATGATAATCATCATTATATGCTACTCGAATTAATTTAGCGCTTTTTTTAAATGACAGCAATTGATATTGATCAATAGTTCTCTAGAGAGTGAAGTATTGGCATCAAAATTAGTGTTAATTCATTAGTTTTTATTAAAAAAACCATTTTCTAAAATTGAATATGATAATAGTCTGATGTTAGATTAGACTATTAACTATATAATATATATTAACAATTAACGCTTTTTATTGAGTGCCGCCGCCAGTGCATCACCCATCACCCATCACCCATCACCCATCACCCATCACCCATTACACTATTAGCGAATTGTTGCGTTGGGATGTTTTAGTTGCACTGGTTGAGGAGGCATTTTTGCCTGTCTGTGGCTTATTACGATGTTGTTGTGGCGTATCTGCTGTTTTCTCATCCAGACGCATGCTTAATGCAATTCGTTTACGGTTTAAATCAATATCGATGACTTTAACGGTGATAATATCCCCTGTTTTGACTAGAGAATGAGGATCTTTAATAAATTTATCGGACAGAGAGGAAATGTGTACCAAACCATCCTGATGAACGCCAATATCGACAAACGCACCAAAATTGGTCACATTGGTCACCGAACCTTCTAATATCATACCTACTTTAAGATCTTTCATGGTTTCAATGCCATCGATAAAAGTGGCTGTTTTAAATTCTGGCCGCGGATCTCGTCCAGGCTTTTCTAATTGTTTTAGAATATCATTTACCGTCGGAATACCAAATTTGTCTGTAGTAAACAATTCTGGTTTGAGATTATTAAGCACGCTAGTGTTACCCATAATCGTTTTTAAGGGTTGCTTAGTGGTTAATAAAATCTTTTCTACAATCGGATAAGCTTCAGGATGAACTGTTGAGGCATCGAGAGGATTATTCCCTGCCATAATGCGTAAAAAGCCCGCACACTGCTCAAAAGCTTTTGTACCAAGACGTGTAACTTCCAATAGTTGTTTGCGGTCATTAAAGCGCCCGTGTTCGTTACGCCAATTAACGACATTTTGCGCAATCGCTTTACTTAGTCCTGCAATATGTGAAAGAAGAGCAACAGAGGCGGTATTTAGATCAACACCGACTGAGTTTACACAATCTTCAACTACCGCTGTCAATTTTTTAACTATTAAAGTTTGGTTAACATCATGTTGGTATTGACCAACACCAATTGATTTGGGATCAATTTTTACTAATTCGGCTAGTGGATCTTGTAAACGGCGGGCAATAGAGACTGCGCCACGTAAAGAGACATCGAGTGCTGGAAATTCTTGTGCCGCTAACTCAGATGCCGAGTAAACTGAAGCGCCAGATTCACTAACGATTACTTTCTGGGCGGTAATTTGCGGGTACTGTTTTTTAACTGTGGCAAAAAAGCGTTCAGTTTCACGTGAGGCAGTACCATTACCAATAGCGACCAAGGCAACTTTATATTTCTCACATAAGGATGCAATAGTCGTTGCAGATTTAGTTGCTTGTCCGGTGTGAGGATAAATCGTATCTGTGGTAATGAGTTTGCCTGTCGCATCAACAATAGCAACTTTGACCCCAGTGCGTAAACCAGGATCTAATCCCATGGTGGTATGCATACCAGCAGGCGCTGCCATCAAAAGGTCACGTAGATTACGGGCGAAAACATGAATCGCTTCTTCTTCTGCTTTTTCACGTAAGGTGCTCATCAATTCTGTTTCAAGATGTAACAGAATTTTAACTCGCCATGTCCAACTGATAACGGCTTTTCGCCATTTATCTGCTGGTGCATTATTTAAATGTAAGCCAAAGTGTTGGGTAATAATTTTTTCACAATAACTTTTTTTTGGTGGTGATTCAAATTGTGGATCGGCATTAAGTGATAATTGTAAAATACCCTCGTTACGGCCACGAAACATAGCAAGTGCACGGTGGGATGGGATATGCGAAATAAGCTCATGGTGATCAAAATAGTCGCTAAATTTTGCACCTATGGTTTCTTTACCTTCAATAACTTTTGCCGTTAAATGGGCATTTTTCCACAAATAATCACGAATTTTGCTAAGTAAATTTGCATCTTCAGCGAAGCGTTCCATTAAAATATAACGAGCACCATCGAGCGCAGCTTTAGTGTCATTAATATTTTTTTGTGGATCAATAAAGGTTTCAGCTATCTGCTCTGGTATATGTTGAGGCTCATTCCATAACCGCTTTGCGAGTGGTTCTAAACCAGCTTCAATCGCTATTTGGCCTCGTGTCCTACGTTTTGGTTTATAGGGTAAGTAGAGATCTTCGAGCTCAGTTTTATTAAAAGTGTTATTAATCGCCTGAGCAAGTTCAGCCGTAAGCTTTCCTTGTTCATTAATCGATTTTAGGATAGTTTGGCGGCGCTCGTTTAATTCACGTAAGTAACTTAAACGTGTTTCAAGTTTGCGTAGCTGGTTATCATCGAGTCCTCCTGTGACTTCTTTACGATAACGGGCAATAAAAGGAACAGTATTTCCTTCATCGAGTAATGTAATGGCTGAAAGTATTTGCGCTGGCGTTGTATCTAATTCATGTGCAATAATTTTGCTTAAGGATTTATTCATCATTTTAGTTTCTTCAATACTTAAATAGGACGCAATTAACGACTTATGTGCGCATTTATACGTGTTGAAAACAATAATTTCCAGTTAACATTATATTTGGATATTAGAACTTGATGTAGTGAACGAAAACTTTTTTTGAATTATATATAGTAATTAGTTTAAATTAAGGTTAATCATACTGGGTTTTTATTGTGAAAAATAATTATATTACTCGTGAAGGGTGGGACAACCTCAAACAAGAGTTGAAGTTTCTTTGGCGTGAGGAGCGGCCGAAAGTCACTCAAGCTGTATCAGAGGCAGCGGCGCTTGGTGATCGTTCAGAGAATGCGGAGTATATTTATGGTAAAAAGCGATTACGAGAAATTGATCGACGTATTCGATTTTTATCTAAACGTCTTGAAGTATTAAAAATAGTTGATCCCGATCCTCGGCAGGAAGGTAGAGTTTATTTTGGGGCTTGGGTAAAACTACAAGATGAAAATGGTGGTATTAAAGTTTTTCGTTTAGTTGGACCAGATGAATTTAATCCGGCTAAAAAATGGATTTCTATTAATTCACCAGTGGCAAGGGAATTATTAGGTAAACAAATTGATGATGAAGTTACGGTGAATACGCCAAATGGTATTATTACTTATTGGATATTGGAAATTAATTATCAAGGAATTGAGTTGTAAATGATATAAAATCAATAAAATGTAAATATTAATCTAAAAAAGCCTAATAGGAATTAGTTATATTATTATTGTCTTATTTGTTATTAAGACACTATATAGGGATCTTAAAAATATTTGTGGAGTAAAAAAATGCAAGAAAATTATAAAATTCTTGTTGTGGATGATGATATGCGTTTGCGCTCTTTACTGGAGCGTTATTTAACTGAACAGGGTTTTCAAGTTCGTAGTACCGCCAATGCGGAGCAAATGGATTGTATTTTGACGCGTGAATCTATTCATTTGATTGTACTGGATTTAATGTTACCCGGTGAAGATGGCTTATCTATTTGCCGTCGTTTAAGGAGTCAAAATAATCCTATCCCAATTATTATGGTAACAGCAAAAGGTGAAGAAGTAGATCGGATTGTTGGATTAGAAATTGGGGCGGATGATTATATACCTAAACCATTTAATCCTAGAGAGTTATTGGCTCGTATTCGCGTCGTATTACGACGTCAGGCAAATGAGCTGCCGGGTGCGCCGGCACAGGACGAAGCGGTAATTCGGTTTGGTAAATTCAAATTAAATCTAGGAACAAGGGAAATGTTTCAAGATGATGAGGCTATGCCATTAACCAGCGGTGAGTTTGCGGTTTTAAAAGTGCTGGTCTCATATCCACGTGAGCCTCTATCTCGTGATAAATTGATGAGTCTTGCTCGAGGGCGTGAATATAGTGCGATGGAGCGTTCGATAGACGTGCAGATTTCACGTCTACGTAGAATGATTGAGGATGATCCTACTCATCCACGTTATATTCAAACGGTTTGGGGGTTGGGTTATGTATTTGTACCAGATGGTAGTAAAGCATGAAACGATTGCGTTTTTCCAGACGTAACACGTTTTCTCGTTCATTATTTGTTATTGTTACTTTACTGTTTGCTAGTTTAGTCACCAGCTATTTAGTTGTGCTTAATTTTGTTGTAATGCCGAGTCTTCAGCAGCTTAATAAAGTCTTAGCCTATGAAGTGCATACGTTATTAACAGAGAAAATTGAATTGCAAGATGGAAATGCAATTTTAATGCCTCCATCATTTAAGAAGAAAATCTATAAAGAACTGGGTATTAATTTTTATACCGAGTCGCGTGCTATGGTAAAAGGCTTACGTTGGGCAAGACATTATGAGGAATTAAGCCAGCAGATGGCGGAATATATGGGTGGCAAGGCGAATGTTCGTCTTGAAATTGCCAAAGAGCATCCTTTTTTATGGTTAAACTCTTATCTTGCCCCAAATGTTTGGATACGACTGCCTTTAACTGAAATAGGACAGAATCAGTTCGCCGTTGTATTTCGTTATACATTGGCTATTTTTTTAACCATTTTTGCTGTTACATGGCTTTATATTCGTTATCAGAGTAGACCATTATTTGTATTAGAAAGCTATGCCAAGCAAATGGGAAAAGGTGTCATGGTTCCAGCAATCAAGGAAGAAGGTTCATTAGAAATACGTTATGTCATCCGCGCTTTTAATCGTATGTCTTCAGGAATAAAAATGCTTGAAAATGATAGAACGATATTAATGGCAGGCGTGAGTCATGATTTGAGAACTCCGTTAACCCGGATCCGTTTAGCAACAGAAATGATGAATGAAAAGGATCAATATCTAGCAGAATCAATTAACAAAGATATTGAAGAGTGTAATGCTATCATTGGGCAGTTCATGGACTATATATGTACAGGCAGGGAAATGAACATGGAGTTTTGTGACTTGAACAAAGTCCTACTTGAAGCTGTTAATGCTGAGAGTAGTTTCCTGTCTAATATTGAAACGCAGATTAGTTCATCACCTATCATTATTAATGCTAATGTAATTGCCATAAAACGAGCAGTAACCAATATGCTGGTTAACGCCCTCCGCTATGGAAATGGTTGGGTAAAAGTCAGTAGTGGTGTGATAAAAGATCATGGCTGGTTTCAGGTTGAGGATGATGGCGCAGGAATTAAAAAAGAAAGTATTCAACATCTTTTTCAACCTTTTGTGCAAGGTGAAAGGGCAAGAAGTAATGGTGGTACAGGACTAGGATTAGCAATTATTCGCCGAATTATTGATGCTCATGATGGTGAAATTATTATAGATAAAAGTGAACGGGGAGGGTTATCTATACGGGCAACTTTACCATTAATGGAAAAATAAAAATCTATATTTTTATTTAGCCGTAATTTAACGAAAATTTTATTATATTTTATGAAATCATATAATTCTTTGATTTTGAAAATTTATTATATCGATATATAAGGCTATATTTTTAAATAAATTGATTATTTATTTAACAGTCATAAAACTGTCATAAATAATACATCTTTCTGTCATCTAACTAACCTATTTTTTCCTCGTATTTTTTAACTCGCTACAATTAACAGAGCAATTTGTTTCTCTTTCATCTCAAATAGGAGAGATTATGAAATTGATGCGTTCTATCATCGTTAATATCATAGCCATGTTTTCTTTGACGGTCATATCAGCTTTTACGGCAACAAGCCTTACTGGCGCTGGTGCCACATTTCCCGCGCCAGTTTATGCAAAATGGGCAGATAGTTACCAAAAACAGACCGGCGATCAGATTAACTACCAGGGGATTGGTTCATCCGGTGGGGTAAAACAGATTATAGCTAAAACAGTCGATTTCGGTGCTTCAGATGCGCCTTTAAGTGATGAAAAACTCAATCGAGAAGGACTCATTCAATTTCCAACTGTGATTGATGGTGTTGTTCTAACAATCAATATTTCAGGTATTCAATCTGGACAATTGATATTAGATGGCAAAACATTGGCTAACATTTATTTAGGTAACATTAAAAAAATGGAATGACCCAAAAATTATTGAATTAAATCCAGGTTTAGCATTGCCAGCACAAAATATTACCGTTGTTCGCCGTGCTGATGGTTCAGGAACGACTTTTGTTTTTACCAGTTATCTGGCTAAGGTGAATGCTGATTGGAAAAATAAGATTGGCACGGGTTCTACGGTTAGATGGCCAACTGGCATTGCTGGAAAAGGTAATGAAGGTGTTGCTGCCTTTGTTCAGCGTCTGCCTGGTGCTATTGGCTATGTAGAATATGCTTACGCTAAACAGAACAAATTAGCTTATACCAAATTAATTTCTGCCGATGGAGAAGGAGTGTCACCAACAGCCAGTAGTTTCAGTGCCGCTGCTAAAAAAGCTAATTGGACTAAAACCTTTGCACAAGATCTGACTAATCAGGTAGGTAAAAATGTCTGGCCAATTACTTCTGCTACTTTTATTTTATTACATAAAGAACAAAAAAATATTGAGAAGGCGAAAGCAATATTAGCCTTCTTTGACTGGGCATACGATAAAGGCGCTGAACAGGCTAAGGCTTTGGATTATGCTACCTTGCCGAACGAAGTTGTGGCTCATATTAGGGCGGCATGGAAAAGTAATATAAAAGACGCTAATGGTAATCCTGTATATTGAATTGAGCGTGGTATCAGCTGATAGCAAAAATCGCTCACTATTATAAATGAACGATTATCCCCTTGTTATATAAGGGGATTAAAATGAGAAAAAACAATGGCTGAGAAGTTAACGACATATAAAGCACCGGGAAAAAAGGTGATATTATTTTTGGTGCTCTCGTTAAACTAGCTGCACTAATTACACTGTTAATGTTAAGTGGAATTATTATTTCTTTGATTATTGAATCGTGGCCAAGTATCAAAAAGTTTGGCTTTTCTTTTCTTTGGTCAAAGGATTGGGATGTTCCTGCCCAGGAATTTGGTGCGCTAGTGACCATTTATGGCACGGTAGTAGCGTCGTTAATTGCATTGATCATTGCAGTGCCTGTCAGTTTTGGCATTGCTTTATTCTTAACAGAATTATCACCAAATTGGTTAAAACGACCATTAAGTATCGCGATTGAATTATTGGCGGCCATACCGAGTATTGTTTATGGCATGTGGGGATTGTTTGTTTTTGCGCCACTATTTGCCACTTATTTTCAAGAGCCGATTGGTAACGTTTTGGCAGGTATACCAATTATTGGTGAATTATTTTCAGGCCCGGCTTTAGGTATCGGCATCTTAGCTGCTGGCGTGATCCTGGCAATTATGATTATTCCTTATATTGCTTCAGTGATGCGGGATGTTTTTGAGCAGACCCCAGTTATGATGAAAGAATCTGCTTATGGTATTGGCTGCACGACTTGGGAAGTTATCTGGCATATCGTATTGCCCTATACGCGTAATGGTGTGATCGGCGGTGTGATGTTAGGGTTAGGGCGAGCTTTAGGGGAAACAATGGCAGTCACTTTCATTATTGGCAATACTTATCAGCTAGATAGTTTTTTACTTTTCATGCTAGGAAATAGTATTACCTCTGCGTTGGAAAATGAGTTTGCTGAAGCGGAAAGTGGATTACATACCGCTGCATTAATGGAGTTAGGCTTAATTTTATTTGTTATTACTTTTATCGTGCTCGCGTTTTCTAAATTGATGATTATGCGTTTAGCCAAAAATGAAGGGCGCTAACATGGTGACGGCAGATACAACAAAAACTATTAATATTAAACAACGTCAATGTCGTCAGGCATGGCGGAGACAAAAAAATCGGATTGCACTGTTGCTCTCGATGATCACGATGGCATTTGGTCTGTTTTGGTTAATTTGGATCTTATTTACAACGTTAACCAAAGGGGTTGAAGGCATGTCCTGGAGTTTATTTACTGAAATGACGCCACCACCAAATTCTACCGGTGGTGGATTAGCCAATGCGATTGTAGGTAGTGGTTTGCTGGTTTTATGGGCTACGGTGTTAGGCACACCCCTTGGCATTATGGCGGGTATTTATTTGGCCGAATATGGACGTCGTTCTTGGCTGGCAGAAATAATTCGTTTTATTAATGATATTTTTCTGTCTGCGCCATCAATTGTGGTTGGATTATTCGTTTATATGATTATCGTTGCCAGAATGCAGCATTTTTCTGGTTGGGCAGGTGTTTTATTGATTACTTTATGTGTTTTGTTAATCAATATCTTAGCGCGTGTATTATTTGCCAAGAAAAAATATTAGTTCTTTAGTAACAGATGACAAACTTAAGAGACAAATTGATGATTAAAGTTAATGACATGGCAGAAGGTAAAATTCAAGTTCGTGACTTGAATTTCTACTATGGCAAATTCCATGCGCTAAAAAACATTTCATTAAATATTGCAGAGAATAAGGTAACGGCTTTTATTGGTCCTTCAGGCTGTGGTAAATCTACCCTGTTACGTACATTTAATAAGATGTTTGAGCTTTATACTGAGCAGTATGCTGAAGGTAAAATTTTGTTGGATGGCACTAATATTTTGACTGATGAACAAGATATTGTGTTATTGCGCGCCAGAGTAGGTATGGTTTTTCAAAAACCAACACCATTTCCGATGTCAATCTATGACAATATTGCTTTTGGGGTGCGTTTATTTGAAAAACTTTCTCGTGCTGAAATGGATGAACGTGTTCAATGGGCGTTAACTAAAGCTGCCCTTTGGGATGAAACGAAGGATAAATTTTCGCATAGTGGCTATAGTTTATCAGGCGGTCAGCAGCAACGGTTGTGCATTGCTCGTGGTATCGCGATCCGGCCAGAAATATTACTATTAGATGAGCCTTGTTCAGCACTTGACCCTATCTCAACAGGACGTATTGAAGAGTTGATAAGTGAACTGAAATCGGAATATACCGTGGTAATGGTCACACATAATATGCAGCAAGCCGCACGTTGCTCCGACTACACAGCATTTATGTATTTAGGTGATCTGATTGCATTTAATGATACAGATACTTTGTTTGCCACACCTACAGTGAAACAGACTGAGGATTATATTACTGGCCGCTACGGTTAATATAGGGTATTACCATGGATAATCTAAATTACAACAAACATATTTCTGGCCAGTTTAATGCTGAGTTGGAGCATATTCGCACTGAATTAATAAAAATGGGTTGGTAGAAGAACAACTTAAAAATGCCATTGAAGCTTTACATAACCGAGATCAGAATTTGGCAAAAAAAGTGATAGAGGATGATCAAAAAGTCAATATGATGGAAGTGGCGATTGATGAGGCTTGTGTATGCATTATTGCTAAGCGGCAACCGACTGCCAGTGATTTACGTTTAATTATGGCGATTTCAAAAACCATTGCTGAGCTTGAACGTATTGGCGATGTGGCTGATAAGATTTGTGAGGTTGCGTTGGAAAAGTTTTCTGAGTAAGATCAATCGTTACTTGTTAGTCTGGAAGCTTTAGGCGGGCATACTATTCAAATGTTACATAATGTGTTGGATGCGTTTGCCCGTATAGATCTGGATGCGGAAATTGGCGTTTATCTGGAAGATAAAAAGGTTGATGAAGAGTATGAAGGTATTGTTCGCCAACTGATGACTTATATGATGGAAGATCCTCGCACTATTCCTAGTGTATTAACAGCGTTGTTTTGCGCGCGCTCTATTGAGCGAATAGGTGATCGTTGCCAAAACATTTGTCAATTTATTTTTATATTATTTAAAAGGGCAAGATTTCCGTCATTTAGGTGCGAATTTTGTAGAAAAAATGCTAACTAAGGGTGGTCATTAACACGCTTTTCAGCGATTATTGAATGTTTATTTTTTAGCTCATGGTTATTCCTTTTTGGAATAATCATAGATTTTTATATTATTTCATGTTCTAACTGTGAATTGATAATTTGACTCGAATAAACATAAATATACAAAAAAATTGACAGTAAAAGGTAATAGTGAAATGAAATTCAATCTTGTTGCAACTGTATTATTTGTCACATTAGCCTTGGTTACCGGGTTGGCAAAAGCAGATAAATTGGAAAGTATCAAAAAAGCCGGTATGATCCGTATTGCTGTTTTTGATAGTAATCCTCCCTTTGGTTTTATTGATGCTAAAACTAAAAAATTGGTGGGTTATGATATTGATATTGCAGAAGCGATTGCTAAAGATTTTGGTGTTAAATTAGTATTGCGTACAACTAATCCAGCGAATCGAATACCGCTATTGACAGCAGATAAAGTGGATCTGATTGGGGCTAATTTTACCATCACCAACGAACGTGCTAAACAAGTTGAGTTTTCAATTCCTGATTTTGCTACTGGGCAGAAATTTATCTCACGTATTGGGGTATTAAAAACGCCTGATGATATTATTCCTTTGCGTATCGGTGCAGATAAAGGAACCGTGCAGGAAGTTGCTCTACGTGAACGCTATCCTAATACTAAAGTAATATCTTACGATGACACCCCGCTTGCTTTTGCTGCATTACGAAATGGCAATGTACAAGCTATTACGCAAGATGATGCCAAACTGATTGGTTTATTGGGGAACTTATCGGCAAAAATTAAAGCAGATTATGAGATCTCACCTTTTAGTCTTACACGTGAATATCAGGCATTAGCAGCAGCTAAAGGTGAAACGAATTTGATTAAAGCGGTAAATAATACTTTATTGAAATTAGAAAAAAATGGTCAGGCAGAAATAATTTATAATCGTTGGTTTGGTCCAGAAACTAAAGCGGCACTACTTCGGGGTGATTTTAAATTTGCACCATTAGAAAAATAAAAAAATATTATTTTTAATAAAAATACCTAAATGAGTGCTTTCATCATAGATAGGTTGCATAAATGTTTGAACATTTTTTCTCTACCCAGCTATTAGCCCCTGAATATCTTGATTGGATTTGGCAGGGCTTACTCATTACTATTTGGATCTCATTTTGTGCCATAGTCGCCTCAACCCTGCTAGGGTTTGTTGTTGCTGCTAGAGATAGCCATACCGTATTTTTGCGTTGGTTAGCAATTAGTTATATTTCACTATTTCGTAATACGCCATTATTAATACAGCTTTTTTTTTGGTACTTTGCTGCTGGAACGATATTACCAGAATCAGTTATGCAATGGCTAAATACACCACATCAGCTGACTATTCTCGATATTAAGCTCACATGGCCATCATTTGAATTTTTGGCAGGTTTGATTGGCTTAACTCTCTACTCTACGCCTTTTATTGCTGAAGAATTAAGAGCCGGTATTTATGGTGTAAAGCAAGGACAAAAATTTGCTGCATTAGCATTAGGTTTATCTGGCTGGCAAGCCATGCGTTATGTGGTTTTACCCCAAGCGCTAAAAATCGCGATGTCGCCTTTATTGGGGCAGTATATGAATATTGTAAAAAATTCTTCCCTAACCATGGCAATTGGTGTTGCTGAACTTTCTTATGTTGCTCGTCAGATTGAAAGTCAAAGTTTACAAACCTTTACGGCGTTTGGTGTGGCGACAATTCTTTATATTGCCATTATTGCCTTGATGGAAGCTTGGGGACAATGGCGCCAGCAGCGTCTATTAATAAAGGGATATTAACATGGATTTTACAGTGATTGCTGAAAATTGGCGCTATCTGTTATTTGGTACATTTCCTGATGGCCCTTTAGAAGGTGCAGCACTGACTCTGTTAATAAGTTTATTAGCAGGAAGTATCTCTATTTTTCTCGGTATTGCTGGTGGAATTGCACTGGCGATGTTAAATGGTTGGTGGGCAAATTTACTGGCAGCTGTGTTAGGCTTTTTTCGGGCTATACCTGTCATCATGTTAATTTTTTGGAGTTACTTTTTATTACCTGTTTTACTAGGTACGGATATTCCTGAATTGACGACCGTAATTTGTGCTTTAGCTTTGATCACATCAGCTTATTTAGCGCATGGAGTAAAAGCAGGTATTTTGGCTATAGGTCAAGGGCAATGGCAAGCGGGGATGTCGCTAGGTTTTACCCGTTGGGCGGTATTGTGGAATATTATATTGCCGCAAGCGTTACGGATGATGATCCCCTCTTTTATTAATCAGTGGATTGCATTAATTAAAGATACTTCATTGGCTTATATTGTGGGAGTGGCAGAATTATCATTTTTAGCCACTCAAATAAATAATCGAGAAATGATTTATCCAATGGAAATTTTTCTATTTGTTGCTTTAATCTATTTCATTATGTGTTTTTCACTTGATATGATAGCAAATCAAATCTTACGTCGTTTAGAAAAAAATCGGTCGTCACAGGCTCTATTATCAGGCAAGCAAGCAAATTAGTTGGTTTGTTTCTAATGTCCGTTATCCTTTCTTGTGCCTTCTAGAGGTAAGTAAAAGATTGGTAACATGGGTGGTTGATCCGTTGGTATTTATATCACTCTCTTTTTGATTCCACGAAGCCTTATTTCAACGTAATGACTGTGTTGAATATTCATTCGCATCATTATGTCAGATATTGTTTTCCTTTTTCTGTTTTATAATTAACTACTTGGATTAATTTTATTGTAGGATAGAGCGAAAAAACTTTTTTATTAGGCTAAATATATGAACAAAACAGATCCGATCATACAACAGAGTCTGCTTCAGCGCATGTTTAAATTACATGAACATGGCACAACAGTTCGAACAGAAATCATTGCCGGATTGACGACGTTTTTGACAATGGTTTATATCGTTTTTGTTAACCCGCAAATTATATCAATGTCGGGAATGGATATTAAAGCTGTTTTTGTCACTACCTGCCTGGTTGCAGCGTTAGGTAGTATTATGATGGGGATAGTCGCCAATTTACCGGTTGCTGTTGCGCCTGCGATGGGATTAAATGCCTTTTTTGCTTTTGTCGTTGTTGGTGCTATGGGCTATTCCTGGCAAGTGGCGATGGGAGCAATTTTCTGGGGAGCAGTTGGTTTATTTCTTTTAACGCTTTTTCATATTCGCTACTGGATCATTGCGCATATCCCTTTAAGCTTACGGGTTGGTATTACCAGTGGTATTGGTTTATTTATTGCCATGATGGGATTGAAAAATGCTGGCATTATTGTTGCTAATCCAGATACCTTGGTGGCGATTGGTAATTTTTCCCAATCGAATGTGTTATTGGGGATCTTGGGATTTTTTATCATTGTCGTGTTAGCGGCGCGCAATATTCATGCTGCGGTGCTTGTTTCTATTGTGATCACCACGCTGATTGGGATGATTATCGGTGATGTCCAATATAATGGTGTTTTTGCGCTACCACCTAGCATCATGACGGTTATTGGACATGTTGATATGATTGGCTCACTAGATGTTGCTTTGTCTGGCATTATTTTCTCTTTCATGCTGATTAACCTTTTTGATTCTTCAGGAACCTTAATTGGTGTTACCGATAAAGCGGGTTTGGCTGATAAGACAGGTAAATTTCCGCAGATGAAACAGGCGCTTTATGTTGATAGTTTAAGTTCGGTCGCAGGCAGCGCAATGGGAACATCTGCAGTAACTGCCTATATTGAAAGTAGTTCTGGGGTTGCGATAGGTGGACGTACTGGATTAACCGCAATTGTGGTTGGCGCGCTATTTTTATTAACAATTTTTATTTCACCGCTAGCTAGTATGGTACCCGCCTATGCAACAGCTGGCGCACTGATCTATGTTGGTGTCTTAATGACGTCGAGTCTAACACGTGTTGCGTGGAATGATTTAACCGAGTCAGTACCCGCTTTTATCACAGCGGTTATGATGCCTTTTAGTTTTTCCATCACTGAAGGTATCGCGTTAGGTTTTATTGCTTACTGTGTCATGAAAATAGGAACAGGACGGTGGCGTGAAATTGGTTTGGCAGTCGTTATTGTTTCGCTGTTATTTATTGCAAAAATTATTTTGGTTGATGTGTAATAGCATTAATAAATAACTGAATAATTTATTTACATTACTTCGATAATTATTATATCCAAGTTTTTATTTATTCTAATTTTACCGTATCTAGTATAAGTCTTCCACATATCATATTCTTGTGTTAAATATAGAATTGAAAATCAGCAATGAGAGAAAACCCGTTATGTCGGAGCATAAGAAAAAAGCAGCTAACAAGATGAAAAAAAATCGTGAATCGCTAAATTTAGCCAGTCGTGAACGAAAAAAACAGAAAAAAAAGCGTGGCCATATAGCAGGTAATCGTTATCAAGAAAGATCTAATGCACAAAATAACAATTATCCATCAATGGAGAAAGATCCGCGCATTGGTAGTAAGAAACCGATCCCTCAACTCATTGATGCTAAAGAAGAAAAATCCTTAAATACCAACAAGAAAAAAATAAACAAGGTAGAAAAATCAATATTATCACCCGCAGAAGAGTTGGTATTATTGGAAAATGATGAACGTCTGGCCGCGTTATTAACTGATCTTGAAGAAGGTAAAAAATTGGCCAAAGATGAAATGACTTATGTTGATAGTAAATTGGATCGTATTGATACTTTGCTGAAAATAGTTGGTATTGAGCTTGATGACGAAGAAGATGATGATAAACCAGATGATATTATGCGGCTTTTGAAAGGGAAGTAAGCATTGTTTGTTTCATAACTATTTAATAGTAAAAATGGGTGTTACTGCCTAATAAAATAGTAATATTTATTACTGATTAATCATAAATAACTTATCAATAATTATCTTTGATTATCAATATTACTGATCTTAAATAGTTTGGTTAATTGGATTATTATTCCATTTACATCATCTTAAGATAATCCCTCATCAGTTAAGATAGTGGCAACAAATACAGTAATGTGAGTCTGGCTATAAGATAGCAGATAGTTATTATTGAAGGATAAAAATATGTCAGAGCAGGGTATTATTTGGGATCTCTCCCTTATTCAAAAATATAACTATGCTGGGCCCAGATATACATCTTATCCTACTGCGTTAGAATTTAATCAACACTACAGTGATAGTGATTTCGCTATTGCTGCCAGTCGCTATCCTGACAGACCTCTGTCTCTTTATGTACACATTCCGTTTTGTCATAAGCTGTGTTATTTCTGTGCCTGTAATAAGTTGGTGACTCGTCATAAACATAAAGTAGATAACTATCTGCTGGTTTTAGCAAAAGAGATCATAGAACAAGCGAAATTATTTACTAATCGTACTGTTACCCAAATGCACTGGGGCGGTGGGACACCAACCTATTTGAGTAAATCCCAGATCAGCCAACTATTGGCAATGTTGAAATCACATTTTTATTTTGCCACCGATGCCGAAATATCAATTGAAATTGATCCGCGAGAAATAGAATTGGATGTTATTGATCACTTGCGCTACGAGGGTTTTAACCGCTTGAGTATGGGCGTACAGGATTTTAATAAACAGGTACAGCATTTAGTTAACCGCCAGCAGGATGAAGATTTTATTTTCGCTTTGATTCAACGAGCCAGAGACACGGGGTTTAGTTCTACCAGTATCGATTTGATTTATGGTTTACCGAAACAGACAGCGGAAACGTTTGTTTTTACTTTAGAGCGAGTATTAGCCCTTTCGCCTGATCGTTTAAGTGTGTTTAATTATGCCCATTTACCGGCTCTCTTTGCTGCACAACGCAAAATAAAACCGGAAGATTTACCGACAGCGGAACAAAAACTGGCTATTTTGCAGCAAACGATTTTCAGCTTAACACAAAATGGTTATCAATTTATTGGTATGGATCATTTTGCTAAACCTAACGACGAACTGGCTATTGCACAACGTAATGGGGTTTTACATCGTAATTTTCAGGGCTATACCACTCAGCAAAACTGTGATCTACTCGGACTTGGTGTGTCAGCAATTAGCATGTTAGGCGATCATTATGCACAAAATCAAAAAGATTTAAGCGCTTACTATCAGGCCATTGAAAATCATCAACATGCATTGTGGAAAGGTTTATCTTTGACACAGGATGACTGTATTCGACGTGATGTCATCAAAACTTTGATCTGCAATTTTCATTTAGATTATGGTCAAATTGAAGATTGCTATCAGATTGATTTTAAAAATTATTTTTCTGCAGATTTACAGTTATTACAACCGATGATAGCAGATGGTTTGGTGATTGTTGGTCAAAGACAGCTACAAATTACTCCTAAAGGCCGATTATTAATTCGTAATATATGTATGTGTTTTGATATTTATTTGCGCAACCAAATGCGTCAACGTCAATTTTCACGTGTGATTTAGTTGATTACAGAGGATAGTCTAGCTGTACACTTCAGCTCTTTTTTACTACTCGATACCAAATTCTTTCAATTTACGAGTAATAGTATTTCTCCCCCAGCCGAGTAAGCGAGCGGCTTCTTGTTTATGGCCTTTGGTATGGATTAAAGCGCATTCAAGCATTGTATGTTCAATCTGCGGTAAAACTTCCTGTAGTAAATTCTGTTTATTATTTTCGAGTGCGGCTTTTGTCCAATTGGCAAGTGGATCAAGCCATATTTCGTTATTTGCCGCAGGTTTCTTTTTAGGCGAATAGAGAAATTGTTGATTTTGTTTCAAATCGCTTGGCTGGAAGACATCACTGTAAGCCAACGACAGACATTTTCTAACTGGCGTACATTACCCGTCCAAGGTAAAGACATTAAGATAGTTTCTGTCTGTGGTGCCAAAATTTTGCTCTCGACGCCAAGTTCTTGTGCTGTTTGGCGTAAAAAATGGCTGGCCAAATGTGGAATATCTGCAGTCCGTTCACGCAATGGTGGAAGCGGAATGCGGATCACATTGAGGCGATGAAAGAGATCTTCTCTAAATTTTCCTTCTTGTACTAGTTGCTCAAGGCATTGGTGGGTTGCGGCAATAATACGGACATCAACTTTAATCGGTGTATAACCACCAACCCGATAAAACTGGCCTTCAGCCAATACGCGTAAAAGGCGAGTTTGAATATCAAGTGGCATGTCACCAATTTCATCGAGGAAAAGTGAACCACCATGTGCTTGCTAGAAGCGTCCTTGCCTGACCTGACTGGCGCCAGTAAAAGCGCCTTTTTCATGACCAAATAACTCAGATTCAATCAGATCTTTAGGGATAGCCGCCATATTTAACGCAATAAAAGGCTCTGCTGCTTTAGGACTATGGCGATGAAGTGCATCCGCAATTAACTCTTTACCAGTGCCTGACTCACCATTAATAAGTACACTAATTGAGGAGCGGGATAAGCGACCGATAATTCGATAAACTTCTTGCATGGCTGGTGCTTCACCAATAATCTTGGTGACAGGAGCGGTCGGAAAAGAATTTGATCCACTACTCGGTTGTTGATTGCGATAATAATTAAGTGCGCGTTCAACCAACGATATCGTTTCGTCAATATCGAAAGGTTTTGGCAAATAATCAAAAGCACCTTGTTGATAGGCATTAACTGCGGTATTGAGATCTGAATGGGCAGTCATAATAATAATCGGTAATTTAGGATGACTTTGTTTAAGTCGTGTCAGTAATGATAATCCATCGTTTTCTGGCATATGGATATCAGAGATTAAAACATCCGGACAGGTTTTCTCTAATGCAGCCAGTACACTTTGAATATCTTCGAAACTGCGACATTCCATGCTGGCATTATTTAACGCTCGTTCTAAAACCCAACAAATGGCATTATCATCATCAACGATCCACACCGTACCTTTTTGCATATCAGTTACCTAATTCTTAATAGGAAGATAAATCGAAAATTGTGTATGGCCAGGCCAATTGGAAAATTCGATCCTGCCAGCATGCTGGTCAATAATATTTTGTGCAATTGAGAGTCCTAAACCATTGCCACCTTTACGATGACTGACCCTTGGATAGAACAGCGTATCTTGTATCTGTGACGGGATGCCTGGACCATTATCTTCAATATCGATCCGGGCAGCAAGTCGATACGTTTTTCCATGTAATGTCACTTGAAATGCGGTGCGAGTCCGTATAGTCAAGGTTCCGCCGTTTTCTTCCATTGCTTGTATCGCGTTTTGGCTTAAATTGAGTAATACCTGTTCAATTTGTTCCGGATAGTGTGGAAACTCAGGTAAACTGGGATCATAATCTTTTATTAGTTTAATATTTTCCGGTAGTGTCAGTGATATTAAATGGTAAGTACGCTCAACAACTTGATGAATATTCTGTTTTGTTTTTGCGCCAGGATGTTGGGGGCCAAGTAGACGATCAACTAAATTACGCAAGCGATCGGCTTGCTCAATAATAACTTGGGTATATTCCAACTGATTAGAATTAGAAAGGTTTTTGGCTAACAGCTGAGCTGCTCCACGTAAACCACCTAATGGATTTTTTATCTCATGAGCTAAAGTAGGGATTAACTCACGCGATGCGCTTTGTAATGATTGTTCTTGATCTAAACGGCGATGTTGATTGACTGGCGAAAATTCTAGCAAAATAAAGCATGGTGAAATGGGCTGCGCACTGATAGTCACGATATAAGAGTGATTATTAATAACCAGAGTAACGTCATTATCGGTAAAGCTTAGATTTTTTTTTGCATTAAATCCATATTAAGCGAACAATAATCAAACAGTACTGGTAGCGGTGTACCTAGTAATTTTCTTGGGCTAGCTAAAAAAATTGGCGGCTAGCATGATTAGCGTAATGGATGATGAGTTCATTATCGAGTAATAGAATATTATGCAATAAACAATCTAAAATATGATCGCCAATTGGTAAATTATCAATTTTCACTTGGTCTTACTCCTGCACCTTTTTAGTGCATATTAACATATTTGAGTATAAACCAAGAGTTTTTGTTTAATTTTTATGCAGAAAAAACCTCATCAAAAGATGAGGTAAATATTACAACACAACAAAAATACTCAGCGGAGAATGGCTTATCAAACGCTGTAGTATATTTCGAACTCTAATGGGTGAGGTGCCATCCGAATACGTTGAACATCATCTTTTAATAAGTTGATATAAGCATCGATCGTTTTATCAGTAAATACTGCACTCCGTTTCAAAAATTCCCGATCAGCATCCAATGCCTGTAGTGCTTCTTCCAGTGAACTGGCAACGGTTGGGATCTCTTGTGCTTCTTCTGCGGGTAAATCATATAAATTTTTGTCCATTGCTTTACCCGGATGAATTTTATTAATAATTCCATCGAGACCTGCCATCAATTGTGCCGCAAAGGCTAAGTACGGATTGGCAGCCGGGTCTGGGAAACGAACTTCAATACGCGATGCTCTAGGATTAGCAACGATTGGAATGCGAATAGAAGCTGAACGATTACGTGCGGAGTAAGCCAACATTACAGGTGCTTCAAAACCTGGCACCAGACGCTTATAAGAGTTGGTGGTTGGATTAGTAAAGGCATTTAAAGCTCGCGCATGTTTAATAATACCGCCAATATAATAAAGTGCCATTTCAGATAGCCCGCTATATTTATCACCGGCAAACAAGTTGCTGCCATTTTTTTCCAGTGACATATGACAGTGCATACCAGAGCCATTATCACCCACTAGTGGTTTTGGCATAAATGTTGCTGTTTTACCAAAAGAATGGGCAATATTGTGCACCACGTATTTGTATATTTGTGTTTCATCGGCCTTTTTAGTCATGGTATTAAAACGGGTAGCAACCTCGTTTTGGCCTGCGGTGGCGACTTCATGGTGGTGTGCTTCAACAATTAATCCCATTTTCTCCATGGTGGAACACATAGCGGAGCGCATATTTTGTGAAGAGTCAACGGGAGGGACAGGAAAATAACCACCTTTAACGCTTGGCCGATGGCCTTTATTACCATCTTCATAATGTGCGCCAGAATTCCAGGCTGCTTCAACATCATCGATATGATAATAAGCACCAGAAATATTGTTACCAAAGCGAATATTGTCAAACACAAAGAATTCAGGTTCAGGTCCAAATAATATCGTATCTGCAATACCGCTAGTACGTAAGAAATTTTCGGCGCGTTTAGAAATTGAACGTGGATCTCGTTCGTAGCCCTGATGAGTGTGGGGCTCTAGGATATCACAGCGAATAATTAGGGTTGAATCACTAAAAAAAGGATCTAATACTGCCGTCTCAGGATCAGGCATAAGCATCATATCTGACTCATTAATTCCTTTCCAACCGGCAATTGACGAACCGTCAAACATTTTACCTTCTTCAAAGAAATCTTGGTTAATTTGGTGAGCAGGGATAGTGATATGTTGTTCTTTACCTCTGGTATCGGTAAAGCGTAGATCAATATATTTAACATGGTGCTCTTTGATCATGGATAAAACATGCTCAACAGACATAAAGATTCTCCTGATTGGATCCTATTTTGAACATAGCGCCAAAAAGTTTTACTATAGTTAATTATTCATTACGCGAAAATCATGCCAAATTTTATAACTGATAATAGATGCTTTTTTAATGATTTATTAGTAAAAATAATCATAAATTGAATAATAAATTGCACTATTATTGTGTAAATTGGATGCTATTAAAGCACAATTATGGTGCAGTAGTCGAAAAAAAGATAGAGCTGGTCTTATTTTATTCCCTATTTAGTGGTTTATTTTTTTCAAACAAAAATGGGATATCATTTATGAAAGTAATTCAATTGTCGGTTTTATATATTTAAGTTCAATAAATTCATTAGGTTGGTGAGCCTGCTCTATCGAACCTGGCCCTAATATTAATGTTGGACATCGCGTTTGAATAAAGGGCGCTTCGGTGCAGTAATTAACGGTTTGAGCTTTTTTATCTAATAAATTTTCAATTATTTTCACCATGTTATGATTTATTGGGCATTCAAAACCGGGAATAGGCGGATGAAGTTCCTCGATAGTTAAGCGATCAGGCCAACGATGTTTAATCGGTTTAAGTGCGGCATGTAACAATTCATCCAAATTTTTTAGTGACAGACCGGGTAGTGGACGAATATCGATATGTAATTCACAACACCCACAAATTCGATTTACTGCATCACCCCCATGAATATGTCCAAAATTCATTGTTGGGTAGGGAATATCAAATGCCTTGTTGTGGTAATCGGTTTTTAGTCTATTTCTAAGCAAAATTAACTGACTAATGGTTTCATGCATTAACTCAATCGCATTGATACCCTGTTTCGGATCACTTGAATGGCCAGATTGACCGGTAATACGAATGGCATTGGCAATATGACCCTTATGAGCGCGAATCGGTCGCAATGAAGTTGGTTCACCAATAATTGCTAATTCAGGCTGAATTTCTGCAGTTGCAGCAAAATAACGTGATCCGGCCATGGCGGTTTCTTCATCAGAGGTTACCAGAATATAGATGAGATGCTGTAACTGATCAATATCGACATTGCGTAAAGTATCAATAATAAAAGCGAAAAAACCTTTCATATCCGCGGTGCCTAAACCATATAACTTGTCTTTATATTCCGTTAATTGGAAGGGATCTTTTGTCCAGCGCCCGTCATCAAAAGGAACCGTATCGGTATTGCCCACAAAGTAGCAATCCAGCCTCTCCTTGGCCAAAAGTAGCCAGTAAATTGAATTTATGGCGGCTATCTGGTACAGGTTGAATGGTTATTTTACCACCTAGTGTCGTAAGCCATTCTGCCAGTAGATTAATTAATGTTTCATTACTTAGATCGCGTCTTACATCGACAGAACTAATTGATGGTATGGGAACTAATTGACGGTATAACTCAATAAGTGTGGGCAGTTTGCTTTTCACTGTTGTAAGCCTTAATGACTAAAATTTCAGTACTCATGCATTTAATTGAATAAAAATACAACAATTAATGTTAGTTCAGTGTACAAGATTTATTAATGAGAGGGTTGATGATACTAATTTTTTCTTTTAATTGATAACAACGATATGTACAGGATAAAGGAAAATTAATGGCGTATAGGATCGTCGATTAATATATTTCGATATAAAGATTTTATTTAAGAATTAAAAAAATATTTTCTTTAACATAATAATATTATTGATAAAATAATTATTTCAATATATCTATTTAAATTCAGCAATGACCATTAATTTGTTCATAAAAGTTTAGTGAAGTCTTTATTGGTGATGTGTTCAATCGATGCTTAGTGAAGCTGAATTTCAATGAATAGGATGTTGAAGCATTGATTTATGGTCGCAACTTAGTTGTGAAATATTAGCTGCTTAGTAGAATCAGTTATTGGCGCTAAACAACTCACCGCGAAAGCGTTTAATTTATTCGTTTTTGTCTATGAATTATGAAGATAAATTTTTTTGCCGAATTTTTTCGTTGATAGGAAAACTGGATCCATTATGATGAATAGATAGGTTGATTCTATCAAATTTCTATTTAGGGAAGGAGTAGGCATGAATATTCGTGATTTGGAGTACCTTGTTGCATTAGCTGAGCATAAACATTTTCGACGTGCTGCAGATGCCTGCCATGTTAGTCAACCGACCCTCAGCGGTCAAATTCGTAAATTGGAAGACGATTTAGGTGTTATGTTATTAGAGCGGACAAGCCGAAAGGTTTTGTTTACTCAGCAGGGGTTATTATTAGTTGAACAAGCCAGAACAGTATTGCGAGAAGTTAAAATATTGCAGGAAATGGCTTCCTTACAAGGTGAAAGCATGTCAGGCCCGTTACACATAGGATTAATTCCTACTATCGGACCTTATCTTTTACCTCACATCATTCCAGAATTACACCGTTTATTTCCTAAATTGGAGATGTATTTACATGAAGGACAAACACACCATCTGTTAGCGCAATTAAATAATGGCAAACTAGATTGTGCAATATTAGCGCAAGTGAAAGAGACCGAAGCTTTTATTGAAATTCCTCTGTATGAGGAACCTATGCGATTAGCTATTTATGAAGGGCATCCATGGTTCAATCGTAAGGAAATTGAAATGCGTGAGCTGGTTGGACAGAAATTACTTATGTTGGAAGATGGACACTGTTTACGTGATCAAGCGATGGGATATTGTTTTCAGGTCGGGGCAAAAGATGATACCCACTTTCGCGCCACCAGTTTGGAGACATTACGTAACATGGTGGCAGCTGGAAGTGGTATAACACTATTGCCAGATTTATCTGTACCGAAAGAGATAAAACGTGATGGTGTTTATTATCTTGATTGTATTAACCCTGTTCCTTCACGTTCGGTTGTTTTAATTTACCGTCCTGGCTCACCGCTTAGAAGTTGTCATGAGCAGTTTGCTGAGGCCATTCGTAAACAAATGTATCGATACTATAGTAAAAATTAATTGTTTACTTACTACTAATATTGAGCTTTATTGGGTTAAAAGAGACGGTTTAATCCATTTAGTGCGGCAACCCGAAATGCTTCTGCCATAGTTGGATAATTGAAGGTAGTATTAACAAAATATTCAATAGTATTACCTTCACCTTTTTGCTCCATAATTGCCTGGCCAATATGAATAATTTCTGCTGCACGCTCACCGAAGCAGTGAATACCTAGAATTTTTAATGTTTCGCGATGAAATAGGATCTTTAAACTGCCTACATTCATACCTGCAATTTGTGCTCTGGCTAAATGTTTAAATTGAGCACGCCCGACTTCATAAGGAATTTTCATGGCAGTCAATTGTTGTTCTGTTTTACCGACAGAACTGATTTCTGGAATGGTGTAGATCCCGGTAGGAATATCCTCAATTAAATGGGTATCGCTGTGGCCCGTTGTTATCGCGCGGGCAGCGAGACGACCTTGGTCATAAGCCGCTGAAGCTAAACTGGGATAGCCAATAACATCGCCGACAGCATAGATATTTTTATTATGAATACGATAGGTAGCATCAACTTTAATCAGACCTCGATTATCAATAGGAATAGCGATATTTTCTAAATTTAGATTATCGGTATTTCCTGTACGGCCATTAGCATATAATAGACAATCGGCTTTAACCTTTTTACCTGACTTCAGATGAATAATTACGCCATCATCTGTTCCTTCGATTTTTTCATATTCTTCATTATGGCGAATGACAACACCACTATTCCAAAAATGATATGATAAAGCGTCTGACATTTCTTGGTCTAAAAACGACAGAAGGTGATCACGGGTATTAATAAGATCAACTTTTACCCCTAATCCTCTAAAAATTGAAGCATATTCACAGCCAATTACCCCTGCACCATAAATAATAACATGGTGGGGTTCATGATTGAGAGTTAAAATTGAATCGCTATTGTAAATGCGTGAATGCTGAAAATCGACATCGGGAGGACAGTATGGACGAGAGCCGGTTGCGATAATGATTTTTTCAGCATATAGAGTATCGTAGGTACCATCATTATAAAGAACTTTTAAAGTATGTTGGTCAATGAAAGAGGCTTCACCGGCAAACATTTTGCAACCATTTCGTTCGTAAAATCCTTGCCGCATATGTGTTTGTTGATTAATTACGGTCTCGGCTTGTTTAAGAATGTCGGAGAAAGAAGAGCGTAAAAGCCGGGATTTATCGCTGTATAATGGATTTTGATTAAATTCGATAATTCGGCTGACCGCGTGCCGAAGCGCTTTAGAAGGAATGGTTCCCCAGTGGGTACAACCACCACCAATTTTATTATAACGTTCAATGACTGCGATTTTTTTCCCTTGTTTTACCAACCCCATTGCTGCACCTTCTCCCCCGGGGCCGGAACCAATAACGATAGTATCAAATTGAATCTGTGGCATTCGGTATAACCTATTATTATGTAAATACGAATAGACAACTCAGATTAACATTATCTTCTTTAATTAAGCTTAAATATAAGATTCAGGCTTTACATTTTAATAAATAACAGAAATTCCTTATATACTAGTTAAACTTAAGGACACTGCAAATCTGTTAAAATTTGGTATAGTAGCCTAGTTACATTATTATCGAAGAGGTATATTAATTACTGTGAGTAATATTACAGGAGTCAGAGCAAAGCAGAAAGAAAAAACGCGTCGTTCTCTGATAGAAGCGGCTTTTAGTCAATTGAGTGCTGAGCGTAGCTTTACTAGTCTCAGCTTACGTGAGGTTACCCGAGAAGCGGGTATTGCACCGACTTCTTTTTATCGACATTTTCGTGATGTTGATGAATTAGGATTGACTATGGTTGATGAAAGCGGTCTTATGCTCCGTCAATTAATGCGTCAAGCACGACAGCGTATTGCAAAAGGTGGCAGTATTATTCGAACATCTGTTGCTACTTTTATGGAATTTATTGGTAATAATCCGAATGCCTTTCGATTATTGCTGCGTGAACGTTCAGGTACATCGGCTGAATTTCGTGCGGCAGTTGCCAGAGAAATTCAGCATTTTATTGCTGAATTGGCCGACTACTTGCAACAGGAAAGTAATATGCCTCGGTATTTTACTGAAATTGAAGCCGAAGCCATGGTTACTATAGTATTTAGTGCGGGGGCAGAAGCATTAGATATTGATCAGGAAAAAAGGCAGCTTTTGGAAGAACGATTAGTTTTACAGCTTAGAATGATCGCTCGCGGAGCCTATTATTGGTATCGTCGTGAACAGGAAAAACATAATATTAAATTATAAATAATTTTTTGCAGTAAACCAAAAATTGCAATTATTTATTGGTGTTTTCTATATTAGTTTTTTAAATGACTTTTAATATTATGAATGTTAGAGAAATATTGTTTATATCAATATTATTTAATATATTCTTAGAATAAAAATAATATTAGCTATCATTAGATAGATTTTTTGCTGTTATGACTTATAAAATAAAACGCCATATTTTTTAATGGCGTTTTTATCTCATTCAAATATGTTTTTTCTCAAGTAAAACACCGCATTCAATATGGTGGGTATAAGGAAATTGATCAAATAACACTAATCGATCAATTTTATGAGTTTTATTGAGTGTATTTAAATTGTGACAAAGTGTATTAGGATTACAGGATATATAAAGAATACGTGGATATTTTTGTACTAATTCAAGCGTTTTTTCATCTAAACCACAGCGAGGCGGATCGATTAAAATAGTCTCACATTTATAACTTGTTAAATCAACATCTTCAAGGCGTTTAAACTGACGCTCACCTCGTATTGCTTGGGTAAAATCTTCTGCTGACATTCGAATAATTTTTACATTATTAATTTTATTAGCTTCAATATTATATTGAGCTGCTGCTACTGATGGTTTTGCAATCTCGGTTGCCAGCACACGATTAAAATTTTGTGCTAGTGCGATAGAAAAATTACCGTTTCCACAATAAAGCTCCAGTAAATCACCTTTTGTGTTTTTAGTAATATTAATCGCCCATTCTAACATTTTGATATTTATTCCGGCATTGGGCTGGGTAAAACTATTTTCAATTTGGCGATAGATAATTGACTTACCTGCAATAGGTAATACCTCATCAATATGATCCTGTTCTAATATAATTTTTGTTTTTGCTGCGCGTCCAATAAGCTGTATATCAAAACCTTGATTAATTAGAGCGCTACGTAATTGTTTAGCTTGTTCAATCCATTCTTGCTCCAATTTTTTATGGTAAATTAATGAAACAATAATCTTATTACTTAATGTTGATAAATAATCTACTTGGAAGAGTTTATACCGTAAAAGCGGTTTAGTTTTAATTAATGGAATTAAAGCAAGCATCATTTGATTAATTAATTTACTAGCGCTAGGTAATTGATCAATTCTTATACGTTGTTTAGTCGTTTGATCAAACATTATATGAAATAAATCTGGTCCTTCATGCCAGAGGCGAAATTCAGCGCGCATTCTATAATGGGAAAGATCAGAACGAAAAATTTCTGGCTCAGGTGCATTAAAAGGCAGCATAATACTGTTTAAATATTTGATTTTTTCAGCTAGCTGCAAGTTGTATTGGGTAATTGACAAATTATTTAGCATGTATTCAGATTCATCTTGATAAAAAATTTTCTATCGTGAGATTGTAGGGAAAGAGAAAGTGAAGTCTAGCTTTGGTGCACGATTTATAGATAGTAATTACAAAGGTTTTTTTAAAGCCTATTTTTTTGAATATTGATAGTAAGAGTCGTAAAGTTTTAGTTCTTCGATATTGGACGGTAATGCAAAAATAAAAATAGGTTATAATATTGTCTTAAAACAAGCGGACAATTATTACAACAGCACAGGATTCATTCAATCTATTATTACTGTATAATTACTCATGACTATTTTTGCTAACAATTTTCTTATCAGCATATTGTTCATTATTGTGATGAAATGAATGAAAAATGAAATAAAAAAAGTAACCTCTGCTCAGTCGAAAACGGCTCGGCCAACTATTCTAATTTTTGATTCTGGTGTTGGTGGGTTATCTGTTTATCGTGAAGTCAGACAGCTATTGCCAGATTTACACTATATTTATGCTTTTGATAATGATGCTTTTCCTTATGGAGAGAAAAGTGCAGAATTTATTATTGAACGTATTATTCGCTTCATCGATCAAATTCAACAAAAACATGAGCTAGCAATAGCAATTATTGCTTGTAATACGGCAAGTACGGTCAGTTTGCCTGTTTTAAGAACGCATTTTCAATTTCCAATTATTGGGGTTGTTCCCGCAATAAAACCAGCAACTAAATTAACACGTAATGGCGTTATTGGATTATTAGCAACTAAGGTAACGGTTAGTGGAAACTATACTAGAGAACTGATCGATCGATTTGCCGTTGATTGTAAAGTTGAGATGATCGCTTCATCAGAATTAGTCGAATTAGCAGAAAAAAAACTTCATGATCAGGTAATCTCAAAAGAAGCGTTAGTGCGCATTGTAAAGCAGTGGTTAAAAATGAAAGAACCCCCTGACACCATTGTGCTCGGTTGTACACACTTTCCGTTATTATCGGCGGAACTAAAAGAAGTGCTGCTTGACGGAACCAGACTCATTGATTCAGGCGCTGCAATTGCCAGACGAGCGGTTTGGTTAATCAATAACCATCAAAATTTGATTTTGACAAAAAGTAAAAATATCGCCTATTGCACTAAAATGGATGTTGAAGCTGAAAAGCTTATTCCTGTACTGATAAATGAAGGTTTTAATCGGTTAGAAAAAATTTCTATTTAAGCCGATTTGTTGAAATATAAACCAATTAGACAAATTTTTTTAAATAACGGTTGCCAGCTGCGTAAAACTGCTTATAATGCGCCCCCACTGAGTCAGTATAGAACGAATCAATTGAATTGAATTTTCTTGACGCAGGGTAAAGAAGAGTAGAAATAACTACTTGACTTTACAGGTGAAAAGCGTAATACACGCCACCTCGCGGCCCAGGTCGCACGCTCTTTAACAATTAATCAGACAATCTGTGTGGGCACTTGCAAGACATCATCAAAAAATATTTGGTTTTAAAGTCTTGAAGAGTGACAAAACAGTTAATTCATATATGAACTAATATGCAGTAACGTTATTTTGGTCGGCAGCGGCGAAGGTGGTCAAATATCGGCAAAGCGAGTTGAACAAAAGCGCGTTACGGTCAGTAAAACATTCTTTGAGCATCAAGCTTTTAATTGAAGAGTTTGATCATGGCTCAGATTGAACGCTGGTGGCAGGCCTAACACATGCAAGTCGAGCGGCAGCGGGAGGAAGCTTGCTTCCTTGCCGGCGAGCGGCGGACGGGTGAGTAAGGTATGGGGATCTGGCCAAAGGGGGGGGATAACCACTGGAAACGGTGGCTAATACCGCATAATCTCTAAGGAGCAAAGTGGGGGACCGTTCTGGCCTCACACCTTCGGATGAACCCATATGAGATTAGCTAGTAGGTGGGGTAAGGGCTCACCTAGGCGACGATCTCTAGCTGGTCTGAGAGGATGATCAGCCACACTGGGACTGAGACACGGCCCAGACTCCTACGGGAGGCAGCAGTGGGGAATATTGCACAATGGGCGCAAGCCTGATGCAGCCATGCCGCGTGTATGAAGAAGGCCTTCGGGTTGTAAAGTACTTTCAGTCGTGAGGAAGGTGTTAAGGTTAATAACCTTAGCAATTGACGTTAGCGACAGAAGAAGCACCGGCTAACTCCGTGCCAGCAGCCGCGGTAATACGGAGGGTGCGAGCGTTAATCGGAATTACTGGGCGTAAAGGGCACGCAGGCGGTTAATTAAGTTGGATGTGAAATCCCCGGGCTTAACCTGGGAATGGCATTCAAGACTGGTTAGCTAGAGTCTTGTAGAGGGGGGCAGAATTCCATGTGTAGCGGTGAAATGCGTAGAGATGTGGAGGAATACCGGTGGCGAAGGCGGCCCCCTGGACAAAGACTGACGCTCATGTGCGAAAGCGTGGGGAGCAAACAGGATTAGATACCCTGGTAGTCCACGCTGTAAACGATGTCGATTTGGAGGTTGTGGTCATGAACTGTGGCCTCCGGAGCTAACGCGTTAAATCGACCGCCTGGGGAGTACGGCCGCAAGGTTAAAACTCAAATGAATTGACGGGGGCCCGCACAAGCGGTGGAGCATGTGGTTTAATTCGATGCAACGCGAAGAACCTTACCTACTCTTGACATCCAGCGAATCCTTTAGAGATAGAGGAGTGCCTTCGGGAGCGCTGAGACAGGTGCTGCATGGCTGTCGTCAGCTCGTGTTGTGAAATGTTGGGTTAAGTCCCGCAACGAGCGCAACCCTTATCCTTTGTTGCCAGCGAGTAGAGTCGGGAACTCAAAGGAGACTGCCGGTGATAAACCGGAGGAAGGTGGGGATGACGTCAAGTCATCATGGCCCTTACGAGTAGGGCTACACACGTGCTACAATGGCGTATACAGAGAGAGGCGAGCCAGCGATGGGGAGCGGAACTCAGAAAGTACGTCGAAGTCCGGATTGGAGTCTGCAACTCGACTCCATGAAGTCGGAATCGCTAGTAATCGCGGATCAGCATGTCGCGGTGAATACGTTCCCGGGCCTTGTACACACCGCCCGTCACACCATGGGAGTGGGTTGCAAAAGAAGTAGGTAGCTTAACCTTTTGGATGGCGCTTACCACTTTGTGATTCATGACTGGGGTGAAGTCGTAACAAGGTAACCGTAGGGGAACCTGCGGTTGGATCACCTCCTTACCTAGATAGATGGAATGTGAGTGTTCACACAGATTGTCTGATGAAGATTGAGCAGAAAGTATCATTAGGCCTGTAGCTCAGGTGGTTAGAGCGCACCCCTGATAAGGGTGAGGTCGGTGGTTCAAGTCCACTCAGGCCTACCAACATTGCTGATGGAAGTGGCTGAAAGGCAAGGTTAGCAGTAAGGTGTAATGATACGACAATCTTAATGGGGCTGTAGCTCAGCTGGGAGAGCGCCTGCTTTGCACGCAGGAGGTCAGCGGTTCGATCCCGCTTAGCTCCACCATATTGCAAGATAAAAATAGAAAAAAAGTTATTCAGAGCAGGCTGGCAACAGTATGCTACGAATAATAATGCTCTTTAACAATCTGGAACAAGCTGAAAATTGAAACACACATTATTGAAAAAATAGTGTGGGGAACTCTCAAACTCCAATTTGAAGTGTTATTCAAATAGGCAGACGAATGGCATGAGCGAGCAGGGTGAAATTTGCGGCGTAGGTGCGCAGTCAGCGCAGTGTACATAAGTACGTGAGCATGACGAGTACCGCACAACAAAAAATTTCGCACGGCGCAGCCATGGCGCTTCCGTATTATTTGATAAGAGACACCTTCGGGTTGTGAGGTTAAGCGAATGAAGCGTACACGGTGGATGCCTAGGCAGTCAGAGGCGATGAAGGACGTGCTAATCTGCGAAAAGCGTCGGTAAGCTGATATGAAGCGTACTAGCCGGCGATGTCCGAATGGGGAAACCCAGTGCATTAATGCACTATCATTTGATGAATTTATAGTCAAACGAGGCGAACCGGGGGAACTGAAACATCTCAGTACCCCGAGGAAAAGAAATCAACCGAGATTCCCCCAGTAGCGGCGAGCGAACGGGGAGCAGCCCAGAGTCAACATCAATATTTACTGCAGGAGAAGGGTCTGGAAAGGCCGGCAATAAAGGGTGATAGCCCCGTATCTGAAACGGTAAGTGTTGTGAGCTCGAAGAGTAGGGCGGGACACGTGTTATCCTGTCTGAATATGGGGGGACCATCCTCCAAGGCTAAATACTCCTGACTGACCGATAGTGAACTAGTACCGTGAGGGAAAGGCGAAAAGAACCCCGGCGAGGGGAGTGAAATAGAACCTGAAACCGTGTACGTACAAGCAGTGGGAGCACCCGAAAGGGTGTGACTGCGTACCTTTTGTATAATGGGTCAGCGACTTATATTCTGTAGCAAGGTTAACCGCATAGGGGAGCCGTAGGGAAACCGAGTCTTAACTGGGCGTTAAGTTGCAGGGTATAGACCCGAAACCCGGTGATCTAGCCATGGGCAGGTTGAAGGTTGGGTAACACTAACTGGAGGACCGAACCGACTAATGTTGAAAAATTAGCGGATGACTTGTGGCTGGGGGTGAAAGGCCAATCAAACCGGGAGATAGCTGGTTCTCCCCGAAAGCTATTTAGGTAGCGCCTCGTGAATTCATCTTCGGGGGTAGAGCACTGTTTCGGCTAGGGGGTCATCCCGACTTACCAACCCGACGCAAACTACGAATACCGAAGAATGTTATCACGGGAGACACACGGCGGGTGCTAACGTCCGTCGTGAAGAGGGAAACAACCCAGACCGCCAGCTAAGGTCCCCAAGTCATGGTTAAGTGGGAAACGAAGTGGGAAGGCTTAGACAGCCAGGATGTTGGCTTAGAAGCAGCCATCATTTAAAGAAAGCGTAATAGCTCACTGGTCGAGTCGGCCTGCGCGGAAGATGTAACGGGGCTAAACCATGCACCGAAGCTGCGGCAGCGACATTTAGGTGTTGTTGGGTAGGGGAGCGTTCTGTAAGCCGTAGAAGGTGGACTGAGAGGTCTGTTGGAGGTATCAGAAGTGCGAATGCTGACATAAGTAACGATAAAGCGGGTGAGAAACCCGCTCGCCGAAAGACCAAGGTTTCCTGTCCAACGTTAATCGGGGCAGGGTAAGTCGACCCCTAAGGCGAGGCTGAAAAGCGTAGTCGATGGGAAACGGGTTAATATTCCCGTACTAAGGGTTACTGCGAAGGGGGGACGGAGAAGGCTAGGCTATCCGGGCGACGGTTGTCCCGGTTTAAGCGAGTAGGAGGGTAGTGCAGGCAAATCCGCACTGCTATAACACTGAGACGTGATGACGAGCCACTAAGGTGGTGAAGTAGTTGATGCCCAGCTTCCAGGAAAAGCCTCTAAGCGATAGGTAATCATTAATCGTACCCCAAACCGACACAGGTGGTTAGGTAGAGAATACTCAGGCGCTTGAGAGAACTCGGGTGAAGGAACTAGGCAAAATAGTGCCGTAACTTCGGGAGAAGGCACGCTGGCATTAGGTGAAGGGTCTTGCATCCGGAGCTGAAGCCAGTCGAAGATACTAGCTGGCTGCAACTGTTTATTAAAAACACAGCACTGTGCAAACACGAAAGTGGACGTATACGGTGTGACGCCTGCCCGGTGCTGGAAGGTTAATTGATGGGGTAAGCCGTAAGGCGAAGCTCTTGATCGAAGCCCCAGTAAACGGCGGCCGTAACTATAACGGTCCTAAGGTAGCGAAATTCCTTGTCGGGTAAGTTCCGACCTGCACGAATGGCGTAATGATGGCCAGGCTGTCTCCACCCGAGACTCAGTGAAATTGAACTCGCTGTGAAGATGCAGTGTACCCGCGGCAAGACGGAAAGACCCCGTGAACCTTTACTATAGCTTGACACTGAACATTGAGCCTTGATGTGTAGGATAGGTGGGAGGCTTTGAAGTGTGGACGCCAGTCTGCATGGAGCCAACGTTGAAATACCACCCTTTAATGTTTGATGTTCTAACTTGGGCCCGTAATCCGGGCTGAGGACAGTGTCTGGTGGGTAGTTTGACTGGGGCGGTCTCCTCCCAAAGCGTAACGGAGGAGCACGAAGGTTGGCTAATCACGGTCGGACATCGTGAGGTTAGTGCAAAGGCATAAGCCAGCTTGACTGCGAGCGTGACGGTGCGAGCAGGTACGAAAGTAGGTCTTAGTGATCCGGTGGTTCTGAATGGAAGGGCCATCGCTCAACGGATAAAAGGTACTCCGGGGATAACAGGCTGATACCGCCCAAGAGTTCATATCGACGGCGGTGTTTGGCACCTCGATGTCGGCTCATCACATCCTGGGGCTGAAGTAGGTCCCAAGGGTATGGCTGTTCGCCATTTAAAGTGGTACGCGAGCTGGGTTTAGAACGTCGTGAGACAGTTCGGTCCCTATCTGTCGTGGGCGAAGGAAGGTTGAGGGGGGCTGCTCCTAGTACGAGAGGACCGGAGTGGACGCACCACTGGTGTACAGGTTGTCATGCCAATGGCATCGCCTGGTAGCTAAGTGCGGAAGAGATAACCGCTGAAAGCATCTAAGCGGGAAACTTGCCTCAAGATGAGTCTTCCCTGACAGTAATGTCCTATAAGGGGTGTTCGAGACGAGGACGTAGATAGGCTGGGTGTGTAAGCGTAGCGATACGTTGAGCTAATCAGTACTAATGACCCGGGAGGCTTAACCTGACAACACCGAAGGTGTTTTGAGAGAGAGAATTTTAGCTTGTTTTGAGATTGAATCTGGTCGGATTTTGCTGAAGGCGCGAAATAAGATGGGATAAATAAAAAAGAATTTGTCTGGCGGCAATAGCGCGGTGGTCCCACCTGACCCCATGCCGAACTCAGAAGTGAAATGCCGTAGCGCCGATGGTAGTGTGGGGTCTCCCCATGTGAGAGTAGGGAGCTGCCAGACTTTGATTATGTTAAGAAAGCCACCCTTGGGTGGCTTTTTGTCGTTTGGCTAGTTATATCGTAAAACGGTTTAGTTTATTTATTGTAAAATTTTATTTATAAATTTTTTGATTTTTGCTGATTTTGAGATAGTCTTTAGCAAGTGTACCTTATATTAAAGGAGATGCTCCATGGATCAGCAGACAGTGATCAATGAATTAACTTTTTTGCAACGGTTTGGCGCACCAGAAAAGCAACTTTTGACACCAGCCGCAATTGATTTTTTAACAGCCTTAGTTGAGCAGTTTGCTGGACCTTGTGATGTTTTACTTAATGCTAGAGTTGAGCGACAGTTGTAGATTGATCAAGCTATTTTACCTGATTTTATGCCAGAAACTATTTCAATTAGGAAGGATGATTGGAAAATACAAGGTATTCCTGCAGATTTACTTGATCGTCGAGTTGAAATAACCGGTCCAGTAGAACGTAAAATGATTATTAATGCTTTGAATGCTAATGTAAAAGTCTTTATGGCTGATTTTGAAGACTCACTTTCACCGGCTTGGGAAAAATTGATTGAAGGACAAATTAATTTACGTGATGCGGTTAATGGCACTATTTCATTTATTAATAAGCAAGGCAAAGTTTATCAATTAAAGTCTGATCCGGCTGTTTTGATGGCCCGTGTGCGAGGCTTACATTTACCTGAAAAACATATTTTATATCGAGGAAAAGCAATTCCAGGGGCATTATTGGATTTTGCTCTTTATTTCTTTCATAACTATAAAAAGCTATTGGAAAAAGGGAGTGGCTCTTATTTTTATATTCCCAAATTAGAATCTTATAAATAGGCTCAATGGTGGAGTGAAGTATTTAGCTATACCGAAGAGCGATACGGATTATCCATTGGTACAATTAAAGCAACTGTACTTATTGAGACACTACCAGCTGTCTTTCAGATGGACGAAATTCTTTATTATCTGCGTCATCATATTGTTGGGCTTAATTGTGGTCGTTGGGATTATATTTTTAGTTATATTAAAATGCTAAAAGAATATGATGATCGCGTGCTACCGGATCGACAGGTAGTAACAATGACACAACCTTTCTTAAATGCTTATTCCCTTTTACTAATTAGGACTTGTCATCGTCGTGGCGCTTTTGCGATGGGCGGAATGTCGGCTTTTATTCCGACTAAAGATCAAACACAGAATGAAGCAGTATGGGCAAAGGTTAAAGCAGATAAAGAATTAGAGGTTAAAAATGGCCATGATGGCACTTGGATTGCTCACCCTGCTTTAGCAGATATTGCAACCGCTGTTTTTAATGAGACATTAGGGGGAAGAAAAAATCAACTAGATGTCATGCGTGATAATGATGAAGCTATTACCGCTGAGCAATTATTACAGCCTTGTAATGGTGAGCGTGCAGAAGAGGGGATGAGAGCGAATATTCGCATTGCGGTTCAATATATTGAATCTTGGATTTCTGGTAATGGTTGCGTACCGATCTATGGATTAATGGAAGATGCGGCAACAGCAGAAATTTCGAGTACTTCTATTTGGCAGTGGATCCGTCATCAAAAAAGATTATCTAATGGACAAAAAGTAACCAAAGAATTGTTCTTAGAAATGTTGGATGAAGAGTTGCAGACTATTCAGCAGGAACTAGGTGATGTTCGTTTTCAACATGGCCGTTTTCGCGAAGCTGTGGAATTGATGATCTCTATTACCACTCAGGATGAGTTGATCGAATTTTTGACCTTGGCGGGTTATCAACAACTTGACTGAAAAAAAATATTTTAGCTATTTAATATCTAATTAACTCGTATGAGGGAGACAAAAATGGCACCGACTAGATCACAACAAATTACGCAACTTGAAGAAGAATGGCGCTCTTCCCCTCGTTGGAAAGGAATTATTCGCACTTACAGTGCTGAAGATGTTGTCAAATTGCGTGGTTCACTAAATTCCGATTATTTATTAGCGCGCAATGGTGCTGAAAAGTTTTGGCAATTAATTAATGGCAAATCAAAGAAAGATTATGTCAATGCGCTAGGTGCATTGACGGGTGGTCAGGCGTTGCAGCGAGCAAAGGCTGGTATAGAGGCAGTTTATTTATCGGGTTGGCAAGTGGCAGCTGATGCTAATACTGCTGCGAGTATGTATCCAGATCAATCGCTTTATCCTGTTGATTCTGTTCCTGAAGTTGTCAAACGGATTAATAATAGCTTTCGTCGAGCCGATCAAATTCAATGGGCAAATAATATAAATCCAGACGATGCTAAATATATTGATTTCTTTCTGCCAATTATTGCTGATGCGGAGGCCGGTTTTGGTGGCATATTGAATGCTTTTGAACTTATGAAAACATTAATTGAAGCTGGCGCTGCGGCTGTGCATTTTGAAGATCAGCTCGCTGCCGCCAAAAAATGTGGTAATGGGTGGTAAGGTATTGGTGCCGACGCAAGAAGCTATTGAAAAGTTAATTGTCGCAGGTTTGGCAGCTGATGTTTGTGGTGTTCCTACGGTTTTGATTGCACGTACCGATGCTGAAGCGGTAGATTTGCTGACGTCAAACAGCGATCCTTACGATGAAAAATTTATGATCAACGAAAGCACGCAAGAAGGTTTCGTACCCAGGCGGGTATTGAACAAGCAATTAGTCGAGGTTTAGCTTATGCTCCTTATGCTGACTTGATTTGGTGCGAGACATCAACCCCCGATTTAGATGTGGCTAAAATATTTGCCGAGGCTATACATGCTAAATATCCGAATAAGTTGTTGGCTTATAACTGTTCTCCATCTTTCAATTGGAAGAAAAACCTGGACGATAAAACCATAGCCTGTTTTCAAAAAAAATTATCTGAAATGGGATATAAATTTCAATTTATAACCTTAGCTGGTATTCATAGTATGTGGTTTAACATGTTTGATTTAGCTTATGCATATGCTAAAGGTGAAGGAATGAGGCATTATGTTGAGAAAATTCAGGAAAAGGAGTTTGCTGTTGCTAAGCAGGGTTACTCGTTTTCTTCTCATCAGCAGGAAGTAGGCACGGTTTATTTTGATAAAGTAACAACCATTATTCAAGGTGGAACTTCTTCTGTCACGACACTAACCGGTTCAACTGAAGAGCAGCAGTTTTAAATATATTGCTTATGTTACTTAGCTTGATGGATTTGATGTTAATAAAGCTTAATTTGTCGAAATGAGGGCGTGATTTATGACCTTAAATTCAGTAGAGTTAATTGCCGAGACAATTTTACAAGGCTTTGATGCGCAGTATGGTCGTTTTTTGGAAGTAACATCAAGTGCTCAGCAACGTTTTGAAGATGCTGATTGGCTCGGTGTACAAGAAGCGATGAAAAAGCGAATTAATCTTTACGATCATCATGTCGATCTGGTTGTTAAACAACTTGGGCAGATGAATTTAATAGCTGGGTTTACTAACCAATTATTAGCAGAAATTAAGCAGCGTTATATTAAACTGTTAGAAGATTACCCGCGTTTTGAAATAGCGGAAAGTTTTTTTAATTCAGTCTATTGTCGATTATTTCAACATTGTGATCTTACTCCTAATAATTTATTTATTTTTACTTCACAGCCAGTAAATCGTTTTTGTGATACCCCGCGTCCGTTATCTCGTTGTTTTTCTATTCATATGGGGCTTAAAAAAACCATAGAAAATATTTTAATGGATATTCCGTTCCGTCTAGCTTGGGAAGATTTACCGAGAGATGTAAGTTATATCGTTAGTTATCTTAAAAAGACATTTTCTGCTAAACAATTAGCTGACGTCAAATTTGAGATAGCAAATGAATTATTTTATCGTAATAAAGCAGCTTGGGTAGTAGGTAAAATAATGATTGGGAAAATTGTTTATCCATTTTTATTGCCAATCCATAATAATGAGCAAGGTGGTATTTATGTTGATACTTGCCTAACTAATTATAACAATGCCAGTATTATATTTGGTTTTGCTCGTTCCTATTTTATGGTCTACGTTCCATTTCCTGCGGCGTTGGTTTTTTGGTTAAGAGATATTTTACCGGGAAAGTCAATTGCCGAATTATATATGTCAATTGGCTGTCAGAAACATGGAAAAACCGAGTATTATCGAGAATACCTGGCTTTTATAAACTTTTCACAAGAACAGTTTATTATTGCTCCGGGTATCAAAGGCATGGTAATGCTAGTTTTTACTTCGCCTTCTTTTGAACGAGTTTTTAAAGTGATTAAAGATCGCTTTTTGCCACCAAAGCAAGTTACGCAAGAGCGGGTGCAAGCATGTTATCGAATAGTTAAGGAACATGATCGCGTTGGTAGAATGGCAGATACGCAGGAGTTTGAGAATTTTGTCATCGCCAAAAAACATATTAGTGAAGAATTGATGGCAGAATTATGGCGTGAAATACCATCAAAACTGCAAGATTTAGGTGATAAGATTTTGATCCGTCATCTCTACATGGAAAGAAAGATGATCCCACTAAATATTTACACTGATCAAGTTAAAAGTGAAGAATTAAGATGGATCATTGAAGATTATGGTAATGCTATTAAACAATTAGCGGCAGCAAATATTTTTCCAGGTGATATGTTATTTAAAAATTTTGGGGTCACTCGTCATAAACGGGTAGTTTTTTACGATTATGATGAAATTTTTTATGTGACTGAAATGAATTTTCGAAAAATACCAGAGCCACTTTATCCTGAGCAAGAAATGGCTGATGAGCCTTGGTATAGTGTGGCTGAACATGATGTATTTCCAGAAGAGTTCCGCCATTTTCTTTGTAATGATCCAGCTATTAGGAAATATTTTGAAATGTACCATGCTGATCTGTTTAGTGCAGAATATTGGCAATCATTACAAGAAAAAATATGTCAGGGCTATATAGCCGATGTTTTTGCTTATCCGGTAAAGCAAAGGTTTTGTCAACGCTCATTTTAATATAAGCAAGTGTTGTCATATATAATATAAATAGCATGTCTAATTAATTTCTAGCTATTTAATAAATTTTTAATGAATAGCACCATATTCACGACTGATCTGTTTTGCTGCTTGTAAAATAGTGCTACCTAATTCGTTAATGCGATTATTTGTAATACGAGAACTAGGGCTTGAGATGGAAATTGCAGCGAAAACTTCTTGGTATTCATCATAAATGCAGGCACCAATACAACGTAATCCTAATGCATTTTCCTGATTATCATATGAAAATCCTTTTGTCTGGATATCGCTAAAATTTCCTTCTAGGGCTGAAGGTGACGTCAGTGTATGAGGTGTGTAGGCGGGTAAACTTTGCTTGTGCAGTATGCTATTGTTAGCGGCTTTAATTTTGTTTTTCTTATTATTTATTGCCGTTTTTTTCATCTTATCAGCTCTCAAAATTGGAATAAATTTCTATTTATTATGAACGAAATAGCAATAAATTCTCATCGGAGGAGTTGATTTTTTTGTTAGTTAAAAAATATTTTACGGTATCATCGCTATTAGAATCTTCTATTTTTTAGTCAAGCATAATTATTATTGAATACTAATCTGTTAATGATTTTTAAATGGATTTATTAATGATATTAATTGGTTATTAAGTGAAGTATTTATTTCTACAATATAATCATATTATTAAAGCCATTTTAATTTTATAAATTAATAAAAGTAAAATAGATTATTGGATAATCGTTTTCTGGTATTATTCGTATTTTAATAAGTTATTATTCTCAATAAGAAAGATATGATGTGCTTTTAATTTATTGAAATAAATTTCTAAGAAAATCTAAATGTGGAATATAAGTATCATTAATGGTATTGAAAGTTTTTTTAATTTTACAGTTAATTCGACAAATAAGGCAGAACAACCTACAACAGCAAATAAATTTGATAAATTATCTATAGCCAAAAATGGAGTGATCCATCCGATAAAGGTGAAATAGAACAACATTTACAAACTTTGTTCCATCATCAATCTATTGATAATACTGAATCAGTTTATGCTAAGCTGTCAGCATTTATTCGGCTTGCTAGCTTGGCAGGTCGAACCACACCGGAATGATTTTAAAATACAAATGGTTCCTTATTCGGATATATCAAGTGCGCATTCCCATTTCGGTTTTAGTAAAATCGATATATTAGTTAACGGTATATTGGATAAGGTATCTATCTGGTTTGGTGATCCGATGAATGAGTTATTTTATGCAATGAAAGTGCCTTTAACAAATTCTTCTGAATATTTGGCTGGAGAAAGTAGTATATCAATAAGAGATCAATACTTTTATGCAGAATGACTTGGCATTGGTTATAGATGATAATGGTCCGTACGGGTTTAGTCTACAAGGTGTAGATGACAAGAATCAAAATCGTTTAGATATTGCTAACTTTTCTTTAGAGGTGAGAGAAATTGGCAGAAAATAAGCAGTTCCTACAATCTTTTATTATGGCAAAAATGAAATGTTTTGATTATTTTATAGAAGTTTCTACACATTTGATGCCAATTACCCTGGCGTTATCAATTGATACTAAAGGGGAAATAATAGCTAAGAGTTTAAAGAAACAATTTGATGACGAAAAGAATAGTATTGAGAAAAAATTATTTGAACTTTTAAAAGAGAGCCCAAAGGCATTTGCTGACTATTGCAATCATATTATAAATAAAAATGTATGACCATAAATTTATTTTTCACCCTCTTTAAAAAGAGGTTTTTTATATTTTTGTTGTAATAAATTAGTTTCAATATTTTGATAACTGTATTTGGTTTCCTGTTTTTATTAAATTTAATAAAAATACTATTTAAAAAATAACTTTTATAACATGTAAGATTTAACTAATTTTTAATAAAAAAATTAAAATTTCATTATAAAAATATTTAAACATACAATCACAGTCACTAAGATGGCTAGGTGTTTTAACTGAAAAAATTTCAAATATTAGCGTATAATAAAAATAAAATATTTTGATGATTATTGCCATTTTTTAACGATAATGAATTGCCATCAGCTTATTGATTTCTAATTTGATTGCATAATGTCTTAATTATTAAAAAATTAAACAATTTTAATAAGCGGAAAGAAAAATTTTTTATTGAGTTAGTTGATTTTATCAGTAAAATAATTTAGTAAATTTAGCTATGGTAGTGAATATAAGTAAATAAGGGATGTGAAGATGAATAAAATTTATTTAATACAATTGTATTGGGTATGATATTGTTTTAAAAATGTAAAAATATTATTAACATTCTCTGTTTTATAATATAGTTTTCTTCCTCGTGTTTTGGGTTCAAGTTAATATTTGGATAGTGGACTAAATGAAAAAAATTATTTATAACTTGGTTGATATTATTGAATTTTCCAATGGCAAAGAGCGATGTCTTGCCACAAATTGACATGAATATAGCAAATAATACGCAATCCGTTGAACAAGAAAAAAACGATTCGTTTAGCCAACAATTAAAAAAAAGTATCTCAAGGTGAGATGAATGCCATAATACATGTTGCGATAACTTATCTTTATGGCTCAAAAGATATACAAGAAGACATTGGGAAAGCCAATTTTTGGTTTGAAAAAGCGATTGTAAAAGGCAATAGCGATGCCTTTTATTATATGGGCGTGATTAAAAAGATTACAAAGCTGCGGTAACCTGGTTGCAGCGTGGCGCAAACAAAGGTGATCCTTACGCTCAATCTGGTTTGGGTTACATGTATAGCGTTGGGTTAGGGGTTGATAAAGACTATAAACAAGCGAAAAATTGGTATGAAAAAGCCGCTTTGCAGCAGGACGCTTATGCTCAGTTTGTTTTGGGATATTTATACCAGAATGGGTTTGGTGTTAATCAAGACTATCAGAAAGCAAGAGAGTGGTATGAGAAAAGTGCTGATTTGGGTGATTTAGGCGCATTGAATAATTTAGCGCAGATTTATGAGAAAGGTTATGGGGTTAAGAAAAATCCGGCTTATGCCATTGAATTGTATCGGCGCACAGCATATAACGGTGATGCTATTGCTCAATATAATATGGGATTTATTTATGATGATGGTAAATATCTAGAGAAAAATAACTATCAGGCGTTTTATTGGTACAAACGAGCGGCAGAGCAAGGACATGTTGATGCACAGTATCGTCTTGCCGAATTTTATCAACATGGCTATGGAGTTGAGCAGAATGCTATTATAGCCAGGCAGTGGTATGAGGTATTAGCGGATGCTGGCTATGCTGATGCATGTATAAAAGTTGCTTATTATTATGAAAAAGGCATCGGTATAAAAAAAGATCTTACTAAGGCTGCGGAGTTGTATCGGATCATGGCAAATAGAGGTGAAGCTGAAGCGCAATATCGACTGGTGAAACTCTATTTGGTTGGTCAAGGTATTAATAAGCAACCTAAAAAAGCATTTAGCTTAATGCAGAAAGCAGCGCAAAAAATACAACAAGCAAAAAACCAGTTGGGACTTTTTTATTTATATGGCATAGGTACTGAAAAAAATCCACAAAAAGCTAGTGAACTGTTTTTGTCTGCGGCTTATAAACAAGAAACCGATGCACAAAATAATTTAGCGGTATTATATGCCACAGGCGAGGGCATAAAGAAAAATATTTTTCGGGCCATTATGTGGTTTGCAACTGTGGCAAAACTTAATAATAGTCTTGCGAAAGAAAATATTACACGATTACAAACCAGCTTGGTTGTGAAACCGACAGATTTGAAATTATCAAAAAAATATGACTAAAATTTTCCATTGGTAAAAATAAATCTCACCGCGTCATTTACCATTAGTCATTTTGAGCGGTGATGATATTTCGGTTATTCAAAAAGATTTTTATGCAGTATTTGGATAATCGTCTCTGCTTCTTTATCAGAGACCAGTAGACAAATATTATGACTACGGGCTCCGTAACATATCATACGGATATTATGAGTTGCTAGCGCGCTAAAAATGTGACTTCCCAGACCATCTATTTGCGATAAGTTATTACCAATAATGGCAACTAGTGCTAACTCCTCCTCAACATCTACACGACATAATTTGGCTAATTCTGTCATTAAAGTGTCAGTTAATAGGTTTCCTTTGGTAGTGGTAGAGCCGGTTGTATCCAAGGTTAAAGCGATGCTAACTTCGGATGTAGTAATGAGATCAAAAGAAATATGATGTTGTGATAATAGCGTGAATATCTCAGCAAGAAATCCGCGGGCGTGAAGCATATTTAGACTATGCAAAGTGAGAAGCGTCTGTTTTCGCCGTAGTGTCAGCGCTCGAGATTGAGGTAATTTCTTGGTGCTGGCGCAGATATAGGTGCCACTCTTTTCTGGTATTTGGCTTGAGCCAACAAATACGGGTATGCCTGCTCGAATAGCGGGTAACAATGTTGCTGGATGTAAGATTTTAGCGCCGAATACAGCCATTTCTGTGGCTTCATTAAAAGTGATAGCGCTAATCGATTTGGCACTAGCAACAATACGAGGATCGGTCGTATAGATACCGGCAACATCTGCCCAGATATCAACCTGGTCAAAGTATAACGCTTCAGCAATCAGCGCAGCGGTGTAATCGCTACCTCCTCGCCCCAATGTTGTTGTCCGGCCGGCTTCATCCTGACCAATAAAATCTTGAGTTACATTCAGTTTTTCTTGCAGTTTAGGTAGTAGATATTTATTAGCTAGTCGCTTTAATTGTTGCTGATTGGGTTCGGCTTTACCAAATTTATCATTGGTTTGCATAATATTACGAACATCAAACCAGGTTGCGATCACCCCTCGTTGTCGTAGGATTTCGACAAATAAGTAGCTCGGCATCAGTTCACCATAACTGACAATTTCATCAATCTGTGGTGCGGTAAGGGGTTGTTGGGTCGTGACTGCGGATAAAGAAGTAAGTCTTGCCAGTAAGTGATCAATTATTGGTTGAATGCTAAAAGGGTTGTCTAGACAATTGATTATCATGTATTGGCGCTGACGAATTTGTTTTAATAGCGCCTTACGTCTATTGTCATTACACGTCTCAGTAAGTTTGATCAGCAGATTGGTAATGCTTGATGAAGCTGAGGGCACAACAATTCGCACATTTTTATTAGCAATAACGATATTCGCGCTTTTATACATGGTATCAAAATTAGCGACACTGGTGCCACCAAATTTGGTAATATGAAATTTTTTATTTGCGGAGGCGGTAGAAACTGCGTTTATAATACTATCTCCATGTATTTGAAAGACGAACAATTAATCTACCATTATCGAGTTATTGTCTGAAGGTCAATTTATTTTTAGCGAAATCAATAATTTTTATAATTACCAAAAAATTATCAATTTTATCAATATTCGAACAATTGAACAGATACGATTAAATTGACCAGCGGAAGGCATTAAAAGAAGTTAAATTAGTGGGGAGAATGTGTTACTATCCAATCATTGGTAGTTGTAAATCTGAGTTGAAGAAAGATAGAGAGTATTTCAATGGAAAACATTAATCCAAGTCTAACAGCAGCATGGCACGAATTAGAACAACATTATCAATCAGTAAAAGATATCCATCTGCGTGATCTTTTTGCTAATGATGCTGATCGTTTTGCTAATTTTTCACTCACTTTTAATGAACAGATCTTGGTTGATTTTTCTAAAAATCGAATAACTGAAAATACCTTGCTTAAATTACTAGATTTAGCAAATGAGACAAAGCTAAACGCTGCAATTAACAGCATGTTTTCTGGAGAGAAAATTAATAGAACAGAAGATAGAGCTGTTTTGCATATTGCTTTACGTAATCGTAGCAATAGCCCGATAAAGCTTGATGGTGTTGATATTATGCCACAAGTTAATGCTGTGCTAGACAAAATGCGTTGTTTCAGTGAACGAGTCATTAATGGTGATTGGAAAGGTTATACCGGCCAGGCAATCACAGATGTTGTTAATATTGGTATTGGAGGCTCTGATCTTGGGCCATATATGGTAACCGAAGCACTCACGCCTTACAAAGACCATTTAAATATGCATTTTGTTTCCAATATAGATGGCAGCCATATTGCTGAAACATTGCAAAAAATTAAACCTGAAACAACGTTATTTTTGATTGCCTCTAAAACTTTTACCACCCAGGAGACAATGACTAATGCTCACACAGCCAGAAAATGGTTTTTAGCTACTGCCGCGGATGAAACACAAATCGCCAAACATTTTGTCGCTTTATCAACCAATGAGCAACAAGTGGCCAAATTTGGCATCGATACACAAAATATGTTCGAATTCTGGGATTGGGTTGGCGGTCGTTACTCATTGTGGTCGGCTATTGGCCTGTCGATTGTTTTATCCATCGGATTTAATAATTTTGAACAATTACTAAATGGTGCTCATGCAATGGATCAACATTTTGCACAGACACCTTTTGAGCATAATATTCCGGTGATATTGGCGTTAATCGGGATTTGGTATAATAATTTTTTTGCTACTGAGAGTGAAGCCATTTTACCTTATGATCAATATTTACATCGATTTGCGGCTTATTTTCAACAAGGCAACATGGAATCAAATGGTAAGTATATTGATCGTAATGGCGAAAAAGTGAATTATCAAACTGGGCCCATTATTTGGGGTGAACCAGGTACTAATGGTCAACATGCATTTTATCAATTAATCCATCAGGGTACCAAACTTATCCCTTGTGATTTCATTGCACCAGTGATAAGTCATAATCCGTTAAGTGATCACCATAATAAATTAATGTCTAATTTTTTTGCCCAAACAGAAGCGTTAGCATTTGGCAAAAATTGGCTTGAAGTGGACGAAAAATTTAAAGCGGCAGGTCAAGATCCGGCTAAAATGGCCAATGTGGCACTTTATAAAGTTTTCCAAGGTAATCGCCCAACTAACTCTATCCTTGTTAATCAAATTACGCCATATACGCTAGGCGCTTTGATTGCGATGTATGAACACAAGATTTTTGTGCAAGGTGCTATATTGAATATTTTTAGTTTTGACCAATGGGGGGTCGAACTTGGTAAGCAATTAGCTGGTCGCATTCTGCCCGAGCTGGCAACTGAAGATCAAATTAACAGCCATGACACTTCTACCAATGGCTTGATTAATTGTTTTAAAAGCTGGCGACAATAATTTTATTACCAAAGCTTGTAACAGCAGGTTTTGATTACAATAAATAACCTGCCAGATAGATCACTTCTTGCTAATATAAAGATTGCAAAATTAATAATAATTTTGCAATCAGAGTTAACTTTTTATATAAATTAGCAGATCCTATCATTCCATTCATTATTAGCATGTTATCTTGTATTTTAAATTTCAAGATAGAGTGAGAGAAGTATTCTATGGGCGTAACTGTAAAGATAAGCCATATCAATCAGTCACTTTTCTGCAATCAACCTATTCATTGGTTTTCGCCGCAAGAAGTTACCGTACCGAATCCAATATATAATTGGTTAACCGAATTAGGTTCAATGACTCAGCGTCTTGCGCGTTATTGCCAGCAAGTCACCGTAAAACTTTATCAAGAAGGTTTTATTCTGTTAGATAGTCAGGACGAAGAAGCTAAACTTTTGCCTAATAATCAACGTTATTGGTTACGTGAAGTGGTGCTTTTGGGTGATGGTTGTCCATGGTTATATGGGCGGACGGTTATTCCGGAAGAGACATTAACTGGCCCTGAAAGTGAGCTAACAAATTTAGGCAGTGTGCCATTGGGAAAATACCTGTTTAGTGGAAATAATTTGACTCGTGATTATATTAATCTAGGCATACAGAATAATTGTTGGGTAAGGCGTTCATTGTTAAGATTATCGGCTAAACCTTTATTATTAACAGAACTTTTTTTGCCAGATTCACCTATCTATACAAAATAATAGGGAGATAAATAGATTTGCAGGGCAAACAACGTTGAAATTGAATAAATGGCGCGCCTATTTTCGTTTAATGCGAATTGATAAACCGATAGGTATTTTATTATTACTATGGCCTACTTATTGGGCATTATGGTTAGCAAGCCAGGGGTTACCAGATCTTTTTATTTTATTAGTTTTTACTGCGGGTGTTTTTTTGATGCGTGCAGCTGGTTGTGTTATCAATGATTTTGCGGATTCGAAAATTTGATGGTTATGTTGCAAGAACCAAGGAACGTCCCCTGCCAAATGGTGATGTAACAGAAAAAGAAGCTAAGACACTATTTTTTTCATTGATCGTCATCGCTTTTATATTAGTGTTGACCTTGAATAAAATGGCAATTTGGTTATCGGTGATTGGGTTGTTATTGGCTTGGATTTATCCATTTATCAAACGATTTAGCCATTTTCCGCAGATTATATTGGGTGCTGCGTTTGGTTGGTCAATTCCAATGGCATATGCAGCAGTTAGTGAGTTCTTACCCTTAGAATGTTGGTTATTATTTCTGGTTAATATTATTTGGTCTATTGTTTATGATACCCAGTATGCGATGGTTGATTGCAATGATGATATAAAAATTGGTCTAAAATCAACCGCAATTATTTTTGCTCATTTTGATAAATTAATTATTGGCATTTTACAATTAGCTATGGTGCTGGTGTTATTTTATATAGGGCAACTGCTAGATTTGGGTGGGTTTTATTTTGTTAGTTTGATATTGGTATTAGGCTTATTTACCTATCAACAAAAACTAATTGCCAATCGACAACCAATATTATGTTTTAAAGCATTTATGAATAACAATTATGTGGGGTTGGTTTTATTTATTGGCATCTTACTAAATTATTTTTAATTATAAAAAAGGATAATCTCGAATGATTATCCTTTATAGTGTTGGTCGATTTCAGTCTAAATCCGTTTTACGTTACTATACTAATATAAAGATGATTTATTTAGGTAATGGCTCTTCAGTAACGTGTTTGACACTTTCAATAGTTAAGCACACTTCAGGAGATATTAATTTAGCGATAATACGATAAAGCCGTTGTGCATTGGCGATGATAATCGCATCTTCTTCTCTATTAATATAACCTTCCTGCTTTAATGTATTTACCAGTGTGGAGAAAACCGCCTTATCAAAGAATTCAGGCGCGTTGATACCATGTAGTACAGATAGTCGTTGAGCAAGAATACGGCTCTCTTTTTCTAATATTCCTCGGCTAATTTTAGGTATCGTACTCAGTAGCGAAAGTGTAATCGCATAGCGCTGTAGAGTTTCTTTAATACCAGCAGCTAAAAGCTGAAGAGGGCGAATACGAGCTGGGATTGATAGTTACAACACCCTCTACTGTTAATAATATTAGTTGTTGACGCGCCAATTCATTCAGCAGAATATCGATAGATTCAGGTAATTCTTCTATGCTATATCGCATGAACAGTTCTGCTTTTAAGAATGGATAAATGAGTGCAATTTGATCACCAATTTCCTGGCGTTGAACACTTTCATTATGTAATACGATATTGGCTACCAAAGAAGGCAAAACCAACAAATGCATAATATTATTTCGATAATAAGTCATCAATACAGCATTTTCTCGAGGTAATACTACAATATCGCCCATGCTGTCATGCTCGTCGACTTCAAACTTATCCAATTGCAAGGCGTCTTCTAATAGTTGCTCAGCAGTTTTGCTGGGTGTCGTGCTATCATCGCTATAAGGCACATTTCTTAATAGTTGGAGGTAACATTCGATTTGTTCAATTAATTGTTCACGGGTTAATGCACGTTGGCGCGAAGCTAACAAAGCAGTTGAACATAAATTGACTGCATTAGCCGCAGCAGCATTGTTAATTCTAACCATGATTTTATGAGCTAACCGAGTCACGGTTGAATTTAACCAAGTTGGACGCTGGAGCTCAATAGCATCGATAGATTGACGCCACTCGGGAACATGTTTGTTTAAATATTGAGTTAGTGCAATCGGTTGACCAAAGTTAACATAGCCTTGGCCTAGTTTACGCAATTTGCGTAGACCTCTTAACATTGAGAAAAACCCTTCTTTCTCTTTTGCTGCCCCTTTTAGTTCCTTAGCGTAGGTCGCAACTTCTAATACATGTTCATAACCTATGTAGATTGGAACAATGGTAATTGGACGTGAATCACCTCGTAGCATTGCTTGCAGGGTCATCGACAGCGTACCAGTCTTTGGTTCCAGTAGTCGGCCTGTTCGAGAGCGGCCACCTTCAACAAAATATTCAATTGAGTAGCCACGCGCAAATAATTCGCTGAGATATTCACGAAATATGGTCGAGTAAAGTTTATTGCCTTTGAAAGAGCGACGAATGAAAAAAGCACCTAAATGACGAAAAATTGGCCCTGCCGGCCAAAAATTAAGGTTGATACCTGCGGCGATATGAGGCGGAACTAAACCTTGATGATAAAGCACGTAAGATAATAATAGATAATCCATGTGACTACGATGAGAAGGAATATAGACAATTTCATGGCCATCTTGTGCTAATTGGCGTACACGCTCGGCGTGTTGCACATTAATTCCTTGATAGAGTCGATTCCATGTCCAACTAAGTACGCGGTCAGTAATGCGGATCGCTTCATAGGAAAAATTAGCGGCAATTTCTTCCATCATGGCAATCGCATTATGTTTTGCCTTCTCAAGGGAGATTTTTTTTGCTTTAGCTTCATCTTCAACTGCTTTTTCTATCGCTTTTGAAGTTAACAGTTTATTGAATAGATCTTGGCGTACAGGGAGTTTGGGGCCAACCGCAGCTAATCGTTGCCGTGAATAGTGAATTCGAGCTACTCGGGCAAGTTTATTGGCGATAATTTTATCAGTACCATATTCGCCAGCCATTTGGCGTAAAGAGACAGTGGGAGAAAAACGAACAAAACTGTCACGTCCTAGCCAGATAACGGCAAAGAATTTTTGGATACCATTCAGTAAACGTAACGGAGGTGCTGGCGAGTGGCCTTCTCGACCAGGCGCTCGACCGAACATTACTGATGCGGGTAGCATCTGAATGTTTAGCTCGGGATTATGGCAATGAAGATCAAGATAAGCAGTAAATGTTTTTACTGAATCTTTACGTGGATCTGGCGAATAATAACGAAATACACGCGGGCCATCATCGATAAAGACATAGGCAGGTAATTTAATTTCGTCTATTTCAATCGGCTCGAGTGGATCAGGTAAGCCAATAGAACAACATTGTTGCCGTAAGGTCAATAAATCTGTTTTAGAATGATAAGGTAATACATATAGAAAAGGATGTGTCGTATCAAGACGCAATTCTTTAATTGGATCTGCTGGTATGAGCTTACTTTTTACCAACAATTTCATTGGTAAATCTAATAGATTATAGTAAATTTTACGCCAAAATGACATAGATGAGCGATAGCCTCTTATTTGAATCCTACCAAAGCATATCAGAAATAGTAATTAATATCTGTTTAAAAGATAATAATTATATTAAATCCCACATTTATTTAAACCTAGAGAGTAAATTTTATGGCAAATCAAACAACCGGCTTAATCCGAATTATTAAAGCAACTGGTTATTCGCTGAAGGGGTTAAGAGCAGCCTGGAAGAGTGAAGCCGCTTTTAGACAAGAAGCAATTATGGTGGTTATTGCCATTATTGTGGCTTTTTTACTTGATGTGCAATGGATTGAACGGTTATTACTTATTAGCTCAATGGTATTGATCGCTATTGTTGAATTATTAAATAGTGCGATTGAAGCAGTGGTTGATCGAATTGGTACAGAATTGCATGAGCTTTCTGCTAAAGCGAAAGATATCGGCTCGGCGGCGGTTTTTATTTCAATTTGTTTAGCAATTTTTATTTGGTCAGTTGTAATTGGTAATCATTATTTCGTGAGCTAGTTATAAAAATAGGGTTTTACACATTTATTGGTTTTAAATCTTAATATACCTGTATATACTTACAGTGACAATGTGTGGATGCGAATAAATAGGGGGCGAAATGAAAGAATTAACGTTGAGGCAGCAGCAGGTCTATGATTTAGTGCGTGAACACATTTCGCAAACGGGTATGCCGCCGACACGCGCTGAAATTGCATCAAGTTTAGGTTTTCGTTCACCAAATGCAGCAGAAGAACACTTAAAGGCTTTGGCGCGTAAAGGGGTGATAGAAATTGTTTCTGGCGCGTCTCGCGGTATCCGGCTACTGCAAGAAGAACATGAGGATGAAGGATTACCACTTATTGGTCGGGTGGCGGCAGGAGAACCCTTACTTGCTCAAGAACATATCGAGAATCATTATCGGATTGATGCTATTATTTTTAGACCTAGTGCTGATTTTTTATTGCGTGTTAATGGCATGTCCATGAAAAATATTGGAATTATCGATGGGGATTTACTTGCTGTACATAAAACCCAGCAGGTACATAATGGACAAATCGTTGTAGCGCGTATTGATGATGAAGTGACGGTTAAACGCTTCAAGCAAGTGGGTAGTAAAGTTGAATTAATTGCTGAAAATCCTGAATTTGAGCCAATTATTGTGGATTTGCGGACACAAACCCTAACTATTGAAGGACTAGCTGTTGGTATTATTCGTAGTAGTAACTCATTTTAGTTAAACTTTTAGCTCTAATTAATTTTTTAAGTAAATTCAGCTTAATTTATTGAATATAATATTATTTCCTAGTTTGTTTGATTTTTTGATTGATGGGTATTAAGTAAACTATTTTTAAATTTTTATTGCTTTTTTAATAAAGGCCGGTTGTATGAGCCGCCGGCTTTTATATCACTATTTCAGCCTAATAATGCTTAGCTTTGACACTGTTTTTTCTCAATTTTGTTGCAGGGTAAACATAACCCATGGTTTTCAACAACGGTATGGGACAACTGGAAACCAGTCTGTTTGGCTAATTTTAAAATAGCAGTTTCTACCGCTTGGCCATTACTTTCGGCAACACTACCGCAATTATCACAAATTAGCATAACTGAGGTATGTTTAGGATCCTCAAAATGATGACAAATAACATAGCTATTTGTTGATTCTATCTTGTGTATAAAACCTTGTTCTAAGAGAAATTCCAGGCCACGATAAATAGTCGGTGGTTTAGCTTGAGGTTCAGAAATTCTAAATAAATCAAGCAAATCATAAGCACTAATAGTACAAGGTTGGGCTGCTATAAGGCGTAATACCTCTTCTCTTTGGGGTGTTAAACGTACATTACGCGCTTGGCATATTTTTTTTGCCTGGGACAGTATTTTTTCCTGATCTTGCTTTGTCATGAATTATCCTAAGGTGAAGATCATTATAATAATGACATTATCGTATTTATACTTTTTGATATCTACCATAGTTCTAAAATAAATAATATCTTTTACTATTTTGTAATAATGCTTTTTTATTTCCTGTTGCGATAAACTGATACTTAATTGGAAAATGGAATAAATATTGAGTAGAAATTAAGATTATTAATTTTGATTATCTAGTGAATTAATATAAGTTATTTAAATTAAGGGTTATAAAATGGATAACAAATTTTACTTGCGCTCACGCTTCCCTCTTTCACTGAGATTCTTATCACAATTCTATTATATTATTTTTTATAACTGAAAATTATCAGTAACATTTTATATATTGCTTGATTTTTAAAGGAGTTAATAATGTGTGATAGCAAAAAAATACACCATGTTTTTATACTTATGGGGGTATCAGGTAGTGGTAAATCAGCAGTTGCGAGTGGGATTGCTCAAAAAATAGGAGCTGCGTTTTTAGATGGTGATTTTTTGCATCCAAGTGCCAATATTAGAAAGATGTGGGATGGACATGCGTTGAATGATTCTGATTGACTGCCTTGGCTTAAGGCATTGAGTGATGCTATTTTTGCTATGCAGAGAACAAATAAGGTTTCTTTGATTGTTTGTTCCGCGTTGAAAAAAATATCGAGATATTTTAAGAGACGGAAACCAACATTTGTCATTTCTTTACCTTGAAGGAGACTTTAAATTAATAGAAGACCGATTAAAAAAACGTAAAAATCATTTTTTCAAACCAAATATGTTGGTCTCGCAGTTTGATACTTTGGAAGTACCTAGTAAGGGGGCGTCTGGTGCCTCTGTATTGAATGCTCAAGAAGCAGTGATTGACGATAATGGTTACGCATTGGCCCCATCTATAACAACATATCGTTACAATAAAATTATTATTGATCCACAGGGAATGGCGGAAGATTTTGAATTAAACGAGAACGAAAAACAAGTTGCGCCGTACGCCGGTGCTGCGGTTAAAGTCATGTTTAAAACCCGTGCAGGTTATGCCTTATTGATTAAAGCACAGTTAGCCGGTCATGCTGCTCTCCCTATTGGTACTGAAGTTTTTGACCAAGAAAATAATGTGATTGGCATGGTTGGTCAAAATAATCAAATGTATGTCAGAACGGAACAAGATTCCGGTATCTTACTATTAAAATGGGGTGAGGCGGTTTCCGAACGTTGTTATCTAGATTACTCGCGTATGGGTCATGCATCAGATAAACAGCCTATTACAAAATTAACAGCTATGTGTGTTCAACGTTAACCCGCACCTGGAGTAAGATGATGAAATATATTTCTTATTGGTTAAGAACAGGTTTATTAACCGCCCCCCTTTTTACTATATCGTTATCAGTGAACGCAAATTGTAAAATAACGGGTGTTTATCAAACTGAGGATAATCGTTCCGCTCAGATGCTTTTTGGTCGGGTCAATCTTACTGATACTTATTTTTAGTCGGTTGGTTCGTTACTCGCTTCTATTGTTGTTCCTCCAACCGCTTATACTTTTGGTGGAGCTAATGCCTCCTCAGTATTATGGATCTGTGACGAGGCCGATCTGCCTCAGCTTTATTTTTTGGTGGCAACAAATGGTGATGATAGAGTCGGTGGATTTCATGAAACCGGTCTTATTGATGGATTGCCTGATGTATATGCATCCTGGCTTGCGTACGTTGGTATAAAACAAACCATGGCAGGTGTTGTTGTACAACGTAATTGGAAAAGGGTTCCACTTACTACTTTTTTATTGGTTGAAGGAACGCAACCAGGGAAAGGTCAAATACATATTCGATTACAAGATATCCCGCCAATGCAAGTGGAGCTTTATCGAGTCAGTACAATTCCACCCAGCAATGCGGTTTCGAATTATTGTAGTGGGTTAGGTACAAGAGGGTTAGGTTATGCGAGTGCAACAGGGACAAATTACCAATGTACCCAACCGAATGCTTATATTCAATTTGTTGGCCGGGGAATTGTACATGACAACGAAGGCGAAGATTCTGTCCATAATTTTCGCTTTTGGGGGTAGATAATGGTTTTGGCTACGGTTTGCGACAGTCTGTTATGTTGAGTAATAATGCCACTTGTGTAGCAAAAAATGCGACACCATTAGTGCTTTTCCTTACTATTTCTAGCCAAGAATTATTGGCTGGTGGTACCAGAGAAGCTGATATTTCTGTCCAAATCGAATGTAGTGATAATGTGAACTCAGGTACGACAAGTGGGCAAACAGCAATTGGAATTCAAGTTTCGCCAGGTGCTTATCGCGCTGCGCAAGGGTTACATTTGATTAATGCTCAAGGTGGTGTAATTGCACTCGTTTCAGATAATTATGGACTTGATGCTACATTAGCAACCGGGGTTGGTATTACTTTGCGTAATAGTGTTACTCAACAACCGATGGTATTTGTTGCTCAACCTGGTATTACTGGTATCGGGCCCAGTGGAGAAAATGTTGGCTGGTATCCTGTGCTTAGAGATGCTAAAAATCTGGGTCCTTCAGTTTCTGGTTATACACATCACTTACACTCATACACCGCGTTACTACAGCAATTACCAGGTCAAGTTATTAAACCAGGAAAAATACATGCTACCGCGTATGTACTGGTAAAAGTACAATGAAGCGACTAACAGTTGTTGTAGCATGCTTATCACTATTCTGGCTGATACCAGGTAAAGCTGGATCATGGCCAATATGACCCGAATTATTTACCATCAGGGTTATAAAGAACGTTCTGTTTTGTTAGCGAATACTAATAAATACCCGGTTATTGTGCAGAGTTGGGTGGATCATGGTGAATCAGATCCACAAGCAGAAACTCCTTTTGTGGTGCTTGCTTCAATTTTTCATCTGCCAGCGCAATAAATCCAGGCTATTAGAATTGCTTATAATGGTGATCATCTGCCGGATGATAGAGAGTCAATTTTTTGGTTAAATTTGTATGAAATACCGCCTAATTTACATCATCAAGCGTTAAATCAGGGTAATGCTAAAGGTTAGCTTGGCAATGAATACACAATTAAAATTATTTTATCGCCCGAAAAAATTGGCTGATTTTCCCGCCAAGCTGGCAGATAAAATAACTTTTACCCTGCAACAAAAAGATCAAGAATGGGTCTTGATCTGCAAAAATTCATCACCTTTTCATATTTCCTTTTCTCAAATCGTTTTTGACAGTCAGTATCAGCGTTTTCCGATTAAACAACAGATGGATATGATGACGCCTCCATTTTCAGAGCATATATATCGATTTGAACAACCATTTTTTCAGCCCAATGGACAGATAATCTTTTCATATCTGAATGATGCCGGTTTTTCTGTGCGAGAAGTAACCACTCTGCAAACACCTTAGTTTGCTCGCCTAGATTAATAGTTAAAAACTATAAATCCGAATTTTTTTTGCCTATTAGTTTTTTATTTAACAAAAGAGCATCTGCTGTTTGCCGGCTGTTGTTTGGGTTTTATCGGTTGATTAGTTTGCTCCTGTTGCGTAACAATATAATTAAGGCCCAATATTTCACTGGTGTATCGGCGGATCTAGTTAAGTAATGTTGGATTTTGTTCTAAATGCTGACCATAGGATGGAATGATTTCATGTAATTTGGCATTCTTTATGATTTGTACGCGTTGCCCAGCGATTACTAATTGCCAATCTGCTTTTTTGGCGTTTGGGTAATATTCTAACAAAGATTGATAACGTTCTTCATCATTTAACATTAATTGACTGACTAAATATCTCACTAAATCTAAGTGTTTGATGCCAATGGCAATGATGGGAATTATATTACTGTCATTGGTAGCAGCAAAAAGATCTAGTTGACTACCATATTTGAGAAATTTATTAGAATAAGTCGCAAAAGGTCCGAATAGCACATATTTTTTACCGCCCAAATAGAGCGTATCGATATGGGGAACTGACATAGGGGGAGCGCCAAGTGCTGGTTTTCCATAAACTTTTGCGGTATGTCTGTTGACTACCTCAGGGTTATCGGTAACAAGAAATTCACCACCCACAGGAAATCCGGCATACTGTTTTGCTTCTTCTAACCCTGTGTATTGTAGTAATTTAATCGTTGCACCACCTGCACCAATAAAGATAAGCGAGTTTTTATATGACTCTCTTCGCCGGTTGTGAGGTTTTTAAAACCGACACTCCAAGTGCCATCATCATTACGACTAATTGCGTTCACTTCAGCTTTGGTCTGTAATTTGAAGTTTGGATGTTTGAGCAGATTGGCAACTAACTGACGGGTTATTTCACCATAGTTTACATCAGCGCCAATATCCATTCGTGTTGCTGCAACGGGTTGTTTTGCATCTCGCCCTTCTATAATAAGTGGTGCCCACGATTTAATTTCCTCCGCAGAGGTAGAATATTTCATGCCATAAAACATAGGATTTTTGATCATCGCTGCATAGCGTTTTGCTAAGAGATTAATGTCATCTTTACCCCAAACAAAGGCAATGTGTGGAACGGGATTTATAAAAGTTTGGGATTGGTGGAGAACCCGGTGTTTTAGTTGGTAAGCCCAGAATTGTTTGGAAATTTCAAATTGATTGGCAATTTCTATTGTTTGAGTGATATCAATTTGCCCATTTTTTTCAGGTGTATAGTTCATTTCCATAAAGCCTGAATGACCGGTACCTGCATTATTCCAGCCATCAGATGTGTCACCCGCGATCCTATCTAGTCGCTTATACATGCGGATTTGCCAATCTGGTTGCAATTCTGCTAAATATGTTGCTAGTGTCGCACTCATAATACCAGCGCCGATAAGCACAATATTAACAGTAGGTTCATTGGTTGAAGTTTTGATCGTGTTTGAAGCTGTTGGCCTAAATAAATAATTACTAATAGACCAATAACCCCAGCTGTATATTTTAATGATCTCTTCATATGAAAATGCACCTTAATTATCGATAAATCAGATCAAGCATAAGAATTAATTATGGTATTCTGTTGCTCACTCCGCAATAATTTGATGCCTAGTAACATAATATGTTGTTTATTATGAGTTATTATTTTTCGAATTGTTAAATATTAGTAATGGTTTTATTTTTTTATAAAAAATACTTATAATTAGGTATAAAAAATACTTTTTGTGTTCTAAAAATAGGTAAAAAAAGGGTTAATACTGTTATTAATCAAACTTTAATTGGTAAATTGTTTTTTATAGTTACTTTATTATTAATATAAAGAATATCCATGATAATTAATAAATTTTTTTTTATTATTTTTTGACGGCCTTGGTGTAGATGTAGAGGAGTAAAATGATGGAACTCTTGATTGGTGGTTATGATTGGAATAGGTCGTTATATTATTAAAGGCTATTCGCCCACCGGTGTTTTAATGATAGGCGGAATATTGCTGCTTATTATCAGCGCAATTATGGGGAAAAATATATTACCGAATGATGTGCCAGTGACAGGTTGGAAAACCACCGATATTTTAGAATATATCAAATATCTATTGATGAACCGTGGTGGTGATTTAGGGATGATGATTATGATCTTATGTGGTTTTGCTGCTTATATGACTCATATCGGGGCTAATGATGTTGTGGTCAAAATAGCGTCTAAGCCATTACAAATTGATTAATTCACCCTATGCATTAATGGTTGCAGCCTATATTGTTGCTTGCTTAATGTCACTGGCTGTGTCTTCAGCAGCGGGACTAGTGGTCTTATTGATGGCGACCCTATTTCCGATTATGGTGAATGTCGTCATCAGTCGCGGCGCTGCTGCTGCAATCTGTGCCTCACCTGCGGCAATAATTTTGGCTCCTACATCAGGTGATGTTGTGTTAGCAGCGAAAGCATCAGGCATGCCACTAATCGATTTTGCTTTTAAAACCACCTTACCGATTTCGATTATTGCTATGGCGATTAGCCACTTTTTTTGGCAGCGCTATCTTTACAGACGTGAGCAGGTAAAAACAGAAAAGCTTGATGTTAATGAAATTAAGACCAAAGCGCCTGACTATTATGCTATTTTACCTTTTACACCGATTATTGGAGTTTTAATTTTTGATGGTATATGGGCACCTCAATTACATATTATTACAATTATTGTAGGCTGTATTATTTTAACGAGTCTGATTGAATTTGTGCGCTGTTTTAAAGTAAAAACGGTGTTTGATGGTTTAGATGTTTGTTATCGTGGTATGACTGATGCATTTGTATCAGTTGTTGTACTGCTGGTGGCTACCGGGGTATTTGCGCAAGGATTGAGTACTATCGGTTTTATTTCCTCTTTGATTAATTTGTCACAATCTTTTGGTTCTGGCGCTATAATGATGATGATTGTACTGGTGGTGATTACTATGTTGGCGGCGATGACAACCGGTTCCGGTAATGCGCCATTTTACTCTTTTGTTGAATTGATCCCACGTTTAGCCAGCCAAATGGGAATTAATCCAACTTACTTGGTGATCCCTATGTTACAGGCCTCTAATCTTGGTCGAACAATGTCACCTGTATCCGGCGTGGTGGTTGCGGTGTCTGGGATGGCAAAAATTTCGCCTTTTGAGGTAGTTAAACGTACGTCTATTCCAGTTTTAGTTGGACTATTGGTTGTTATTATTGCGACTGAAATTTTAGTTCCAGTTCATCCTATATAAATTTTCCCTTTTACATCAAATCCGGAACGATGGCTGTAATCATGTTCCGGCTTTGATGAACACGTATGTTGGCCATATTTTAACCTCATGTTTAGGATTGATATTTATTATTAACTATCACTTTCCTGATGGCCCGTTTGATCACTAATGTAAATTCTCTCTGCAAGGTAATTAATCATGTTTTTGGTAGCAGAATTGATAGTTGGCGCAATTTTGGGGTTAATTATTAGTTTAACGGGCGTTGGTGGGGGAGTTGTTGTATTACCGGTTTTAACCTATTTTTTTGGTATGGATGCCTTGTCTGCTGTTGCAACCGCCAATTTTCTCTCTATGTTGATGAAAATCTCATCTTCTTATATACATTTTCGTTTAGGCAATGTTCCGATTAAAAGTGCCATGGTTGTGTTTTGCTATTATGATACCAGCCACAGCATTGACAAGTTATCTGGTAAGTTATTTTAGCCAATTACAAAGTTATCAACAGCAAGTTGAGTTAGGCATTAATATACTTATTGTAGTCGCTATTATTTATTCCCTTTTTCTGTTTGTTTATCGGATATTTTTTTTCATTTTCGATCAACCAGTTTGAAAGAAATAATACTATTGATATTAGGTCATTATTATTGCCGGCTATCAGTGCTGGCGTAGTGCTTGGTGCTACCGGAGTAGGTGGTGGTGTTGTATTACCACTATTGCTACGCTATCTAAAATTATCTATCAAACAAGCGATTGGCACCGCGATTTTTATAACAAGTATTTTGTCAGGTTCATCAGCAATTGTTTATATGCGCAATGGACATACTCACATTATTCTTGCGCTTACCCTATGCATAGGATCATTAATGACTATTCCGTTAGCCAAATATTTAATGTTGCGTTTATCTGATCGTGTTTTGCAGTATCTAACCCTGTTATTTATTTTATCTAGTGCCACTATGATGAGTATAAACTTATGGCATTATTTTTAGCGACCAAAAATATAAGAACCCATCGTTTGTGGAATTTCAACACTCTGAAACATAAGTAATCCGGCAATAACTAACACTATTCCACCGATTAACATTATTCCTAAACTCCAGTATGGATTGACATTAAACCCTTGCCATTTCGAATACCGAATAGCTAAATGGCGAGCGCTATGGACTAGTAAAGCAATTCCGCTAATAGTTATTGCAGTTCCTAAGGCCATCATTAGCGCGGCGATAATCCCCCAAGAATAAACACCGACTACATAAGAAAAAAGTAGAACAATTAATGCGCCAGAGCAGGGACGTGCTCCCATCGCGGCTATAACTGCAAGTTGAGTTCGCCAGTTGCCTTGTAATTCATCATCAGACAATACGTGTTTGTGGCCACAATTGCAGTCATGAGCATGTTGATGTTGGTTAGGCGCATGGATTTTAGTAAATAGAAAGGGGGCTTGACGAGATTGTTTAAATATTTTTCTTAGTCGGGAGATTGCTTTTAGACATAGTAACAGGCCAAGAAAAAAGACTAAGCCATAGCTTATTTTTTCTAACCAGAAGCGACTTAGATGTAAGTGTCGGCTAGATAGCTGGAACAAGCCAAGAACAATGGATGTTAAAACAATAGCAATAGATCCCTGTAATAATGATGCTAATAGCGTTAGGGTAAGGCTTTTTTTTAGTCTTGAAGAGTGGGTGGCAATATAGGTGGTAATAATGATTTTGCCATGCCCTGGTCCCAAAGCATGTAATAAACCATAAAAAAAGCTAAAGCCAACGAGTAATAATCCTGCTTCAGTTGGTGAGCTGGCCACTTGCATCAGGAGAGAAGAAAGATGTTGATTAAGTTCTCGTTGCCAAGTTACCGCTAGTTGTAAACCAAAATGCCAATATGCCAAAAAAGAACTAAATAATCCGATTACTAGATAGTACTTTTTATTAAGTAAATTGATTACTGGCTTGCTGGGCATTATTGACATGTTATGTTTACCTTTTGCGCAAATTGTTGGCCGAGACTAAGGTCTTCTTGCGGTGTTTCTGCTTTATCAAGAGAAAGGGCATAATCGATTATCGATGCGCTGGGCTTAGGTATTATAAGCTGAATTTGGCATTGGGTTGAGGTATTAGTTGATGAAATTTTTGCTTTGTTGCTATAGTTCATATCAACATAATAACTTGGGTCATAAGTCATTATGGTTAATGTCTTACCAGTTAGAGTTTCTGGCTTAGCTAATTTTAGAGTAAAAGAGAGCACGGCTTGGTTCCCTTTGCGCGATAGGTGATAGTCTTTTGGGTAAAAGGAAAATTTTATTAATTTATTTTTATAATATAGGGAGGTAAAATAGTGTTGTTTAATAACATTAGCCATTACTTCAGCACTTAATTGTTTCCACACTTCATCACTTTCTTTTGCTTGTTGTGCATCATAGAGTAAATCTGCTGATGTCATGGCATCCATAACCCAAGTCATTTTCATGGCAATGAGATTACCATCTTTTATTTGTAATTCATTTTGCATATCAATAAAACTGTGGGGATGAGCAAAAACGGTTATTGAATAGCATAATGTTAACGCCATTAATAGATTTTGTAGCAAAATTTTCACTATAGCTATTGATTTGTAATGGTGCATTTGAGCCATCAAATAGGATATTTTGATTAACCGAAAATAGCATATCTATGCTATCAATTTTCTTTGATAATTAAATGTTACTTTGCTATTTAATTGGTTAAAAGGTTTATTACTTATATTTGCTCAGATTTTTTGCAATCTTGGCTCATATTTCATCGATAATAAATTTATTGTTATGTAAACCCTCCATTTTTGTTGTAAATAGATTAATTAATCGGTTTATTCGATCAATTATTATCTATTAATAGTTTTTAAAAATCATAAATGTTTGTATCGATTGTTTTAAACGATTGGAAGTCATTTGAATTAATAGGTTAAAAATAAAAGAACAAGGAAGAAGCCTAACAATACATGGATGTATTTATAAAACTAAAATTAGTATCTACAAAGTGAAGTGATAGAGAAAAATTATATTTACCTGTTTAGGGCTATTTTTAATTCAAATTGGAGACTACCTAATTAGTCACCTTTGTATAGCTGAAGCTTATTTTAAACAGGTAGCTAATTTAAAAAATTTTAATTGTTTGCCGGTACTTCAGATGAATGATGAGTTGATATTTTCCATTCTTTTCCATCCCAGACGTAGGTAAATGTATAACGAGCTGAAACAGTGGATTTATCTTTAAAAGTAAAAGTATAAGTACCGATATCGATTGCCTTATTACAACCAATACGAATAGTTCGACTATCAATTTTTCCTACAGGCTTTTTGGCTAGAAAGTGTTTGAAATAGTCGGTATGTTCAGCATCCGTTAAACGAACTTGACTTGATATAGTTGGTAATAGTACTGCATCAGCGAGATAGTTTGCCGAAACCTTTTTCGCATCGCCACTTTTTAATGAATCATTCCAGCGCTCAAATAAACCAGCAATTTGTTGTTGATCTACCTTTACACATTTGGGAGCTGTCTCTAGAGCGAATGTATAACTAGAAAGTAAAGTTAGTGGAATAATTAAAAAACTCAGTTTTCTCATAAATCTCTCGCTATTAAGTATTATTTTTTTATGATGTTTTAGAATGATTATTATTTCATATGGAAATAATTTTTCCTATGTTTAGTAACCTATTTGAGTAATAGTCAGAACCGGTAAAAAAATTAAAATTTCTACTGAAACTTTTTTCATGTTGGTGTTTAAAAATTTCATTTTATAAATTAATTTCATATAGTTAACTGGAATTTTTTTTGCCGATGTTGATTAAGGCACAATTAAAGATTAGGTTAATCAATAGGATTAGTACAATGGTTACTTTAACTAATAGCGGTTTTTATTGTTAGTTACCCAACGATTGAGTTATCAATCTTTATTAGTTTAACTCGGTGGAATTCGCGGTTATTAATCCGTATCTGACGGTTTAATAATATAGATGAACTGGAACGAGCGTTTGCTACGCCGTCTATCAATTAACCTAGCCAATGCTTATCACAAACAATAAAGCCAGATGGTTTGAAACTATCTGGCTTTTTTATTAGATTAACTTTTGATTAGAGTTTGATAATAGCAATCACACTAATAATGGCAGCCGCACCATGAAAAATCCATTTACCGGCTGGAATCGCTATTTTTAGATAATGCATGCCATGATGAAGTCGATGCAGTCCACACCAGATAGGTAAAATGATCATTAATAGCAAAAAAATACGGCCAATAAAGCTTTGGCAAAATGTTAGAATGCGTTCATAACTTAACATTTCTGGTGCTAAACCTAGAGGAATTAAAATTGCTAGCAAAAGAATAATAACCGGAGAGATAATTGGATTCCACATACCAACAGCACCAAATAATCCTAAAAAATAGGTTCATCAGAACGTTTAGGAGGTTGATTCATCATTGTTCTCCTTAAATTATATTAGCGCTATAGCTAAGATAATGATTGTTGCTAGAAAAGTAATACCCCAAAGTAATTTTATAATGCTTTCTTGGGCTATTTTTTTATTTTTTATCACGATATTAACAGCTTTAGGCGCCAGTTCGAACCAGGTTTTTGTATGGAATAAAGTTGCTATTAAAGTGAAAATATTAATTAATAAAACGATTGGATTATGCAGAAAGGTAACATAATTAAACTAGCTTTCAGGCCCTGCTGTTAACGAAAATAGGCCATAAAGTACGGCTAAACTAAACCAAATTTGAGGGATGCGGTTGCTTCCCGAATAACATAAAAACGATAAAATACAATCTGTTGCCACCACTTTGATGACATTTCGCGTACATAAGGCTTACGTTTTGTTGTCATTTTTCTCTTCCTTACCTTGGTTTCAACATAGCAATAATAAAATCTTCTGCGCTTGCGGCTTTTCCTTGCTGAATAGCAGCGGCAGGATCGACATGTTTAGGACATACTTCAGAGCAGTAACCGACAAATGTACAGCTCCATACGCCATTATCGCTATTTAATAATGGCATGCGTTCTTTTTGCCTTTATCGCGGCTATCAAGGTTATAACGTTCTGCCAGTGTGATTGCAGCAGGGCCAATAAATTCTGGATTAAGGCCAAATGAGGGCAAGCTGCATAACACAGGCCACAATTAATACAGCCAGAGAATTGATGATATTTAGCCATTTGACTAGGTGTTTGTTTATTGGGACTATCACTAACTTTACGATTATTACCAATAATATAGGGTTTAATAGCTTCAAGATTCTCAATAAAATGGGTCATATCTACCACTAAATCTCTTTCGATAGGAAAATTGCCCAATGCTTCTACTTTTAAGCCATCGGTATAGTCCCGTAAAAAATCTTGCAGGCTAATTTAGGCACCTGGTTAACCATCATACCGCAAGAGCCAAATATTGCCATACGACAAGACCAACGGTATGAAAGCTCAGGTGTTAAGTGGTCTTTAACATAACCTAGAGCATCTAGTAAAGAGGTCTGTTCATCATAAGGAACTTCATAAGTAACAGAATAGGGAACATCGTCAGTTTCAGGATTGTAGCGCATGATCTCCATTTTCAGTTTTTTCATCTTAGCCATTCACCTGCTCCTTCTTTGCTTGCTTTTGTGCTGTTGCTTCACCACCATAAACTCGCTTAGCTGGCGCTAATTTGGTAATTTTTACATCGCGATAAGCAATATTTGGGGCGCCTTGTGAGTTATAATAGGCAAGAGAATGTTTTAGAAAATTAACATCATCACGAACAGTACAACCCTCATCCAGACGCTGGTGAGCACCACGCGATTCTTTGCAATAGAAAGTAGAATGAGCCATACATTCCGCTACATCTATACTAAAGCCTAATTCGATAGTATAGTTGAGCATTAAAGACGCTGCTATGGTCTGTAATTTCAATATGTTTAAAGCGTTCCTTAAGTTCAGCTAGTTTATCCATGGTTTTTTGCATTAATTCAAGGTGTACGATAGATGCTACAACCTTCCTCCATTGCTATCCCCATTTCATCACGGATATTAGCCCAATTCTCTTTACCTTTTTGGTTGATCAGTTTGGTTAAATTGGTTTCAACTTCACGCGCTTTTAATTCAATGGCGTTATTATTGGCTGGAGAGACTTCAGTGGCATATTTAGCCGCTTCGATGCCAGCTAATCGCCCAAAAACGACTAATTTTGCTAAAGAGTTAGAACTCGGGCGGTTTGCGCCATGTAAGCCAACTGACGAACATTCGCCCACAGCAAACAGACCTTTAATTGATGTTTCACATTTCTGATCCGTTTCAATTCCCCCCATTGTATAATGTGCGGTTGGGCGAACAGGGATAGGATCAGTAACGGGATCGACGCCGACATAAGCTTTGGCTAATTCACAAATAGAGGGTAGGCGTTCATGTAGTTTCTCTGCGCCTAAATGGCGTAAGTCAAGATGCACAACATCACCGCGTGATGATTTTATTGTGCGACCTGCACGCCACTCATGCCAAAAAGCTTGAGAAACTTTGTCTCGTGGGCCTAATTCCATATATTTATTTTCTGGTTTACCGAGAGGGGTTTCAGGCCCTAAGCCATAATCTTGTAGATAACGATAGCCATCTTTGTTGATGAGGATCCCGCCTTCACCTATACAACCTTCAGTCATAAGTATTCCAGAACCTGGCAAGTCAGTCGGATGGTATTGCACAAATTCCATATCACGTAATGCAATACCCATACCGTCACCGGTAACAATTCCGCCGTTAGTATTATAACGGTAAACACGGCCGGCTCCACCGGTGGCCATAATAACGGCTTTTGCGTTAATTTGAATATGAGTGTCCTCCATCATATGGATAGCGACTAGGCCATGTACTCTTCCTTCATCAACCAGAATGTCTAACACAAAATGTTCATCAAATCGCTGGATTTGTGGGTATTTGAGAGAGGTTTGAAATAGAGTATGCAACATATGGAAGCCTGTTTTATCAGCAGCAAACCAAGTTCGCTCGATTTTCATTCCTCCAAAGCGACGGACATTCACTGTCCCCATAATTCCAGTTGTGTCATTTCGGTTGGACAATGTTTCACAAAATATTCAACCACATCTTGTTCACATAACCAATCTCCCCCTGAAACCGTATCATTAAAGTGATAATCATAGGCATCATGGGATTGAGCAATTGCAGCTGCGCCACCTTCTGCAGCGACAGTATGACTGCGCATGGGATAGACTTTTGAAACCAAAGCAATTTTTAGATTGGGGTTAGCTTCAGCAGCAGCAATTGCTGCCCTCAAACCAGCTCCACCAGCTCCTATTATGACTAAATCAGCATTAAAGGTTTGCAAACTATGCTTCTCCATTACTAATTGAAAATAAACTTCATTTTATTATGTCATTGTTATTTAATTATGATTAATAATTAACAATAAATTATTATTTAGCAATTTATAACAAATTGTTACCGACAGAGATTTGATTCAGGTACAAGTTTTTTAGGATTTTGCTTATAAAAAGTGAGAGTTAATAGACTTGTTTAAAAATTAGCTATTTTTGATCATAAAATGGGTATAATTAAGTGTATATGTTATCTTATTAACTTAGTGGATTTTGGGTTGGTTTTTATTTTTATTGTATTGATAATATTTTTATGAGCAATAAGGTAATTTTAGTCATATTTATAAAAATAAAAATATTATAAATAAATGCAATTTTAATAAATAAAAATTTACACTAATCCATTAAAATGATTATTTTTATTATTTTTATTATTTTTATTATTTTTATTATTTTTATAGCTGCAAATAACTTCCAAATTTTTTTAAAATATTGATATTATTTTAATTTATTTTTTATGGTTTGATGATTTTGAGTTGAAATATTTTCTTTATTCAGCTAAATTGGAGATCATATAGAAAGTAGTTATATCAACTTATAACTAACGTTAATTATTTATTTCAACTAATTAATATTTTCAAGTTCTCTTACTATTTAACTAAGGGTTAGTTTATTTTTGTTAAAAAACAGAGTGATGAGATTAACGATATGAAAAATTTGTTTATTTGTTTACAGGCGAGTAAACTAGCGCGCTTTATTCTTTTTTGGAGTTTTTACAATGAGTGAGATAGTGAATTGGCAACCGAGCGCGTCTATCAATAACTTACTGAAAAGAGCCAAAATTATTGCTGAAATCAGACGTTTTTTTATCGATCGAGGGGTAGTGGAAGTAGAGACACCTATATTAAGCAAATTCACGGTAACAGACATTCATCTCTCACCGTTTGAAACCCAATTTGTTGCTCCGGTAATTGCTGACAGCACCAAATTGTATATGATAACCAGTCCTGAATATCATATGAAACGTTTGCTAGCGGCCGGCAGTGGGCCTATATATCAGATGATTAAAGCTTTTCGTAATGAAGAAGAGGGACGTTATCATAATCCAGAATTTACTATGCTTGAATGGTATCGGCCTCATTATGACATGTACCGACTTATTGATGAAGTGGATGATTTGTTGCAACAGATTTTGGACTGCCAACCCACTGATCGGATATCATATCAACAGGCCTCTCAGCGTTATCTAAACATTGATCCATTAGCTCTGGAGTCAGAAAAAAAACAATTACGTGATGCAGCAGTGAAGTTGGGTTTAAATAATGCGGAAACAGAAGAAGACAAAGATGTGTTATTACAATTTTTGTTTACTATGGGAGTTCAACCAAATTTAGGTAAAGATAAGCCTACCGTTATCTATCATTTTCCTGCTTCACAGGCAGCATTAGCTGAAATTAGTAAAGAAGACCACCGAGTTGCTGAGCGTTTTGAAGTTTATTTTAAGGGTATTGAGTTGGCCAATGGTTTTCGTGAGTTGACTGATGCACAAGAACAGCGAGAACGTTTTGAGCATGATAATCAGATGCGCGAAAAAATGGGTTTATCAGAACAGCCTATTGATGAATGTCTGCTCGCTGCACTAGATAAAGTCATTCCTGATTGTTCGGGTGTTGCTTTAGGTATTGATCGTTTAGTCATGTTGGCGCTGAATGCAGAAAAAATCAGTGATGTTATCTCTTTTTCTATAGAGCAAGCTTAATATTAGTAAACTAATAGTAATCAGCGGTAAATTATTACCGCTGAATTTATTGGTGGCTGTTATTGATGTTGATGCTGTTTTTGCAAGAATTTTACCCCGAGATCAGGGAAATCGGTAAAGGCACCATCGACGTTAGCTTTGTTATAGATAATATCAAACAGCTGTTGAACGTTTTTCACGTAATTTGGTAGCTTATCAATTAGAATGGTATAGGGATGAACGACTAACTTATTTTTGTGCGCATCTTTAACCATGGTTGTAAGTTTTATTTTACCAGGTTTGGAGTTTTCATTAATAAGCATCTGGTAACCTGGGCCAATGCCATCAGCATACTTAGCAATTTCTTTCATTGCTCCCGGTTTAAACATCCAGTCATAGCTATAGTTTGTCCATGTACCGTTAGGCTGCTCTTCATAAGTTTCATGCCAGTCAGTGGGAGCAATTAATTGAACCAGTTTTAAATCCATACCTAATTTAGGTAAAAGCTCATTTTTAATGCGTTTTAACTCATTAGCATCAAAGCACTGAAGATAAACATTGTCGTTTTTCTTGCTGTAGCCATATTGCTTCAGAACTGATAACACTTTGATCGAAATATCCTTCCCTTCTTGTTTGTGAAACCAAGGCGCTTTAATTTCCGGATAAATGCCGATATTTTTGCCAGTAGATTTATTCAAACCTTGGATAAATTCAATTTCTTCTTGAAAAGTATGAATATGGAAGCTGGATTTTCCCATCGGAAAGCGATTAGGGTAGATTTGAACTTTTTTACCATCTTTAATTTGAAAGGCTTGAGTAAATTTGAGTGATCGAATTTCGGGTAAGGTAAAATCAATGGCATAAAAGCGACCATTTTTACGAGCACGGTCAGGGAAGCGATCCGCAACGTCTGTAACGCTATCTAGGTAATGATCATGTAATACAATCAGTTCATTATCTTTTGTCATTACCAGATCTTGTTCAAGGAAATCGGCACCTTGCGCATAAGCCATTGCTTTGGCGGGTAATGTATGTTCTGATAGATAACCACTTGCCCCGCGGTGAGCAATAACGACTTTTGTGTTAGATTGTGCCATTGTTGACATTGACATAACTAATAACATACTAGCAACCAAGCTATTTAATTTTATATTCATTAGTATAATTCTTCTTTATTATGAGCGGGGAAATCAGTGATAAAATGAGTTCCCCTTTTTGCCAAGCTTATTAATTAAAGATAACTGATTTATGACATAAATTAGCTGTGTTGTTTTGCCATTTCGCGTTTATGCTTACTTTCACTCAGCATCACGACAAATAATAAAATAACAGAAAGTAAACTACCGCCAATCATTACCATAAAGCCGCCATTCCAGCCAAAATAGTCAACGGTATAACCCACGATAGCACTTGCTGCTACCGAACCACCAAGGTAGCCAAATAAACCGGTAAAACCAGCAGCAGTACCTGCGGCTTTTTTGGGTGCTAATTCAAGCGCATGTAAACCGATCAACATAACAGGGCCATAAATTAAGAAGCCAATAATTAGCATGCAAGCCATATCAATATTAGGATTACCTGGAGGATTGAGCCAGAAGGCAACGGTTGCAATGGTGACTAATGCCATGAAAAATACGCCGGTGGCGCCACGGTTTCCTTTGAAAACTTTATCTGACATCCAACCGCAAAGTAGCGTGCCTGGAATACCTGCATATTCATATAAGAAATAAGCCCATGAGGATTTATCCATAGCAAAGTGTTTAACTTCACGTAAGTAAGTTGGTGACCAATCGAGTACACCATAACGTAATAAGTATACGAAAACGTTAGCAAAAGCGATCATCCAAAGTAGCTTATTAGGCAAAATATATTGCATAAAAATCTGCTTTGCAGTCAGCTCTTTTTCGTCTTTATCAGTATAATCAGGTGGGTAGTCATTTTTATATTCTTCAATCGGTGGTAAACCACAAGATTGTGGCGTATCACGCATTAAAGCAAAGGCAATCATAGCAATAAAAATGGCAGCAAAAGCAGGCATATATAGTGCTGCTTTCCAGTCGTGGAACCATGCCATGCCTAATATAAATAATAACGGCGGGATGCCACCACCAACATTATGCGCGCAGTTCCAAATTGAAACGATGCCACCCCGTTCTTTTTGTGACCACCAGTGAACCATTGTTCGGCCACAAGGAGGCCATCCCATACCTTGAAACCACCCGCATAGTAAGAGCAGCACAAACATAATCATAATGCTTGAGGTAGCCCAAGGCACAAAGCCCATAATCAGCATTACTGAGGCGGATAAAATTAGCCCAGCAGGTAAAAATACTCTCGGATTTGAACGATCAGAGACTGAGCCCATGATAAATTTTGAGATACCATACGCAATTGAGATACCTGATAAAGCAAAACCAAGATCACCTTTAGAAAAACCCTGCTCAATTAAATAGGGCATCGCTAATGCAAAATTCTTTCTAACGAGATAGTAGGCGGCATAACCAAAAAAAAGACCGAAGAAAATTTGCCAACGTAGGCGACGATAAAGCGGATCAATTTGATCTGCCGGAACTCTTTTGTTATGTGGTGCTGGCTTAAAAATAAGTAACATAATTCCCCCTCCGATAATATTTAAATTTTTGCTATCAAGTAATAAGCAATTGCTAAAATGAAAATGTGAGACGTTATTGTTAGGTCTTCTTTCTTAATCTCGCACTAAGATAACTTATGTTAATGCATATGTCTGCATACGAATGCGAAAATGTTATAAATTTGTGCGTAAATAGACAAAAATATATATCGGCGATAGAAATAATTTTTTAATTATTCAAGTATAATTGTGAACTTTGTCATAAATTTGTTAGTTCTGCTACAAAAAGTCACCATGAATGCTGGTTTTTGTTTCTTAATAAATATTATTGATTAAGAGTGGCTTATATTGTGTTCGATGACTACTTATTAAGTCGCTATCAGACATTAGATTAAGGTCAACAATTCACCTATAACGGAATTATTGCTGCGCATTCTGTTGGTTACAAGGTATTCCACTGAGTGGATATCGTCACTTTCCACTCAATAGATGGTTTTGTCGTTAAACGGATATTTAATTAGATAAATTTTGTCTTGATTCAACTTAATTATTATCTGCAGCTAGATAACCATTCTTTTGGTGTTGACCTTGGAAAAAGTAACTTAGAATGAAGTTCAACATCAATCCATAAGCAGGGAGGAAAAATAACATACAAATAAATAACTTAAAGCTATAATCGACTAAAGCAATTTCTACCCAATTGGCCGCCATAAAAGGATCACTACTGTGATAAAATGCAATGAAAAAGAAAGCAATCGTATCCAGTAGATTACCGAAAAACATTGCCGCAGTTGGTGCAATCCACCAACGACGATAATTACGTAATTTATTGAACGCGAAAATATCCATAATCTGGCCTAAAGCGTAAGCCATAAAGCTTGCTAGCGCAATACGGGCAACAAATAGATTAAATTCATTTAGTGTGATAAGCCCTTGCCATTGTCCTTGGTAAAAAAGCGCCGAAAGAATGTAGGAGACAGAAAGAGCCGGCAGCATAGTTGCAGCAATAATCCGTCGAGCGAGAGGAGCACCATAAATACGTACAGTTAAATCCGTTGTCAAAAAAATAAAAGGGAAAGTGAATGCTCCCCATGTGGTATGAAAGCTAAAAATGGTAATTGGCAGTTGTACCAGATAATTACTGGAGGTAATAATCAAAATATGAAAAAAGGAAAGCCAAATGAGTGCTTTGATACGCTGTTGTGGCGTCAATTCGAACATATTATACCTTTTTGGTTAAATGGGGTGAGGGAACCCATGATAATTTAATTTACGCGGTGCATCATACGCCTGAGATAAGATAAAAGCAAAATTAATAATAAATTTTTCTTATCTATTTTTATTTAATTTGTAGTATAATTCCAACCTATTGAATAGGCTTTAAAACTGAAGACCAATGCCAGATATTTTTACTAACCCTAACCGAACCCTTGATACACAAGGATTACGTTGTCCTGAGCCAATGATGATGATAAGAAAAATGGTTCGTCAGATGGTTGAAGGTGAAACGTTATTAATTATTGCGGATGATCCGGCTACAATCCGTGATATTCCTGCTTTTTGCCGTTTTATAGAACATCAATTGCTTGCTGAAGAGATTCAGCAACCTCCCTACCGTTATTTGATCCGCAAGAAAGTTAATTAATGCTATAAGCGAAACGGTGTTAAACAAAAAGTATATTGAAAAAAGAGAAATTATTGAATCATGTCTCTCTTTTTTCAAATATATAAATAATATTTAACAAAGTGTTTATTCTGGCTGGCGATCCTTCAATAAACGGAGCGCATTTGCGGTCACTAATGCAGTGGCACCGGAATCCGCTAAAATAGCCATCCATAAGCCGGTTATGCCTAATAAACTGGTCACCAGGAAGATAGCTTTTAGTCCTAAAGCTATAGTAATGTTTTGACGAATATTGGCTCTGGTTGCTCGTGATAACATAATGATCTCGGCTAATCCAGTTAGCCGGTTATGAGTCAATGCCGCATCAGCGGTTTCAATAGCGACATCCGTTCCATTACCCATGGCGATGCCAACATTTGCGGCCTTCATTGCGGGAGCATCATTAATACCATCGCCAACCATCAGTGTATGGTTGGTTTTACTGAGTGCTATAATGGCATTTACTTTGTCTTCAGGTAACAGCCCTGCCCGATAATCTAAACCAACTTTTTGCGCAATTGATTCAGCTGCCAGTGGGTTATCACCCGTTAACATGATGGTTTTAATACCCAGTTTTTGCAGTTTATTAACCGCATCAATGGCATCTGAGCGTAATGTATCTTGCATAGCAATAATGCCAAGTAGCTTGTTATCGACTAATACCACAACAACAGTTTTACCTTGATTTTCAAGTGCTTTTACAGTTTGCTGCCATTGTATGGTTAATATATCGTCAGAGATTTTGTTCGGTGCTGATACCAGAATATATTTATCTGCCAAATAACCTTCCACTCCAATACCAGCCAATGCTTTATGATTCTGGGCGGGTTCAACATTTATTTCTAGCGCTTGAGCCTTAACCAAAATTGCTTTTGCTAAAGGATGGTGTGATCCGCTTTCGACTGAAGCGGTAAATTGCAATAGTGTTTCCTCGGTCACTGCTTCAGCGGTTATGATGTCAGTAACTTGTGGTTTTCCTTCGGTAAGTGTACCTGTTTTATCCAGGGCAACTTGGGTGACAGAACTTAATTGCTCTAAGGCTGCGCCACCTTTAATCAGGGCTCCTCGCCGGGTTGCTGCTGCCAGAGCAGAAGTAATTGCCGCTGGAGTCGAAATCACTAAAGCGCAAGGACAGCCTATTAACAGCAAGGTTAGGCCACGATAGATCCATATATCCCATGATTGAGCAAAAAATAGTGGTGGAATAATAATAACCAATGTTGCGACTAATATAATAATGGGCGTGTAAATTTGGCTAAAACGATTAATAAATCGTTCAATTGAGGCGCGGCGCTCTTCTGCTTCTTCAATTAATATCATTATGCGATCGATCGCATTTTGACCTTGTTCAGATATTACTTTCATTTGTATAGCGCGATCGATAGAAAGTGCGCCGGCTGATACTTTTTCCCCCGTTTTTCGTTCAACAGGCATTGATTCACCGGTTAATGCACTTTCATCAAAACTGGCAAATTCATTCACTAATTCAGCATCAGTGGGTAAACGGCCACCAGGAAGGATTTCAATGATATCGCCTGGTTGCAGTGTCGAGACAGGGACAGTGGTTTTTATACCATTTTTAATGAGTACCGCTTGTTCAGGAGTAAGGGCCATTAAACTACTGATGCCTCGGCGTGCGCGTCCAGCGGCATATGACTCTAATCTTTCTCCTATCATAAACAACAGCAGTACCATCGCGGCTTCTTCGCTGGCATTAATGAATAATGCGCCTATTGCTGCAACACTCATTAATGTTTCTATTGCAAAAAAGGTACCTGAGCGTATCAGTTGTATTGCTCTAACTGTAATCGGGTAGAGTCCATATAATGTTGTTAAAATAAAAGCAATTTGTCCTACTTTTACATTAATGAAGGAAATTCCCCAACTGATTAACATAAAAAATATTAAAATAATTATAGGCTTAGATTCACTAAATGGATTATTTTGCTTCTTTTTTGTGGCTGATTCGGCGGTATTGAGGTTATATAATTTGAAGCCCGCTTGTTGCAGAGCTTTGATTATATCATCACGAACATCATCAGCAGCATCGACAATTAATTTTTCGGTTGTAAACAGTACCTTTACTTGTTTGACATGTTTGACCTTGCTAACGGCTATTTCAATTTTACGAGCACAGCTTGCGCAGTTCATACCGCTTACAATCCAATGAAAGCGGTGCTTTCCTCTTGAAATAACGGCATTACTTTCCTCAGGCATAAGTGAATGTTCACTTACACAATTATATTGATTGGTATCACTGCATGCCTGCTGATCAATAAGTTTAGTGTTACTCTTCGCAGGATGATGTTCATCATCAGCGCTATTTTTTGCTGATAGCGATACGGTTTTTTTGCTATGTTTGTGACCACTAACTTTCTTTTTATCGCTGCAGTGGCTATTGGTTGTGCAACATTTTGCAGTATGCTTATGTTGTTGATGGGTATGTGCACACATAGTATCCCCTTTTTAATTCACTCACTTAAAATTTCGTTTCTGTGATTTACTTTACACTTTAGAGTTAACTCTAAAGTCAAACATAAAAGAGGGGATTTTTTGACAAAAAATGCTATTTAGCTGAAAAATGGTTATCAATCCAACTTATAAGTAAAGCGAACGTACAATGAAAAATTGACCAATAAAATAGAAAGCGGTAATTGTTGCTTTAGAAGCTTTAAATGGGTAACGAAAATTGGCGATAAGCCAAATACTGTTGGCAATAAAAAGTAAAAATGCACCTATCATAATGGAAAAATTATTTACTCTTGCTAGACCGAAATATTGTTCACCCGCTATCCAAGCCATAATGAATGACATTGTTAGTAGAAAAATGGCCGGTGCGCGTAGTGAACCAAGAGGTGCCCAGATTATAATTAATACCATGACACTAAGGATTAGTAGGATAGTCAGTAATGGCAAGTAGAAAGTGAAATTCATCTGCATAGCAAAACTGATGGTATAAAGTAGGTAGCTTAGAGACAGCAAGAAAATAGTCGGCAATAAACGTTCCTTGGAAAGCATTTGCCAGCTGTCAGCAATTAGCATCACCAACAGACCCACCATGATCAGATAGCCGGCAGCATCAGTAAAATCGGCACTCCAAGCCCAAAATACTAACAATAATAGCGTAACTGGGCGACACAGCTAGCATTGCCATTGTGGACCGCGATAGGCAGCATCAATATAGAGCCAACCAGAAAATAACACAGCAAGAATGGCCAACTGATCATGGTTTCCCCACTAACTAAAAAGGTTAATTAGAAATTATTGATCCTATTAGAGGATAGACAATAATAGTTACTAAATATATGAATAATGAAAGCTTGGAAAATATTGTGAATAAATCGGTTATATTCGTTATTACTATTATTATCATCATTATGCTAACGACGAAACGTTTTTTTGATCAACGTCGACAAGATGTCATTAATGATAATTCTCCGATTATCAGTTATCAAGTTGAGGTCATTGATAAGAAAGATTATCCCTATCCTAATATGCGTTCTTGTCAACGAAAGGTTGTTACTCCGGAAACTTTTCGTTATGAAATTTATTTTCAGCGGCTATCGGCTAGTGAGGTAATAAAGATTTTTCTAAAAAAGGAGAAGGAATATAATGCGATTAAAAAAGGGGATAGAGGTACGCTTTATATGCAGGGAACAAGATTTGTTCGCTTTGAAGGCAAAGCCAATGCAAAATAGCTAAATTTATCAGCCAATAATGCATTGCCTTTGTAATTACTTGCGATTTTTTTTTATAATTAGTCAGTTTTTTTGCCTTTTCTGCCAGGCTAAAAGTTCAAAAACGCCGAATAGAAAGATTTTTATTTGCAGCCAACGAGGATGTTTTTCTGTTTTTGCAAAAGCGGCGTGCAAAAAAAATGGCATGCATGAAAATCATAAATATCATTGCTACATCTATAAAATATTTTAATGGTTTTGGAAATGGATGGATTAAATTAAACATCATGAATCCCCAAACAAACACCATTAATAATTTTCCAGCATTTATTAACATGATATTTTCCAACTAATTATTGATTACGAATATAAAGACAGTAAGCGACTTGCCCAGCAACTTTTTTACGATGAAGCTGCCAATTTTTAGGTAACAAGGCTAAATTAGCTTCTGTTTCTGTTTCTGTTTCTGCTTCTGCCTCAACATAGATCCAACAATTTTCGCTTAACCAACCATTTTGTTCTAATAGCAAGGCTGTTTGTTGCAATAGATCTTTACGAAAAGGCGGATCAAGAAAAATGACATCATAGGCTGTACCGTTCTGTGCCAGATAGTTCAATGTATCGCTATTAATCACTTGTACATTTTTTGCCTCTAATTTAGCTAGATTGGCCACAAGTTGTGTTGCGACGGAGCGCTCTAATTCAATTAGGGTAGCTGAAGCAGCATAGCGAGAAAGTGCTTCAATAGCTAAAGCGCCACTACCAGCAAAACAATCAAGGCAGCGAGCCTCCTGAATAACAGGCATTAACCAATTAAATAAGGTTTCTTTGATCCTATCTGTTGTGGGGCGTAAGCCCTCACTATCAAAGACAGGTAGTTTACGTCCTCGCCATTTACCGCCAATAATACGAATTTGGCCACGTGATGCAGATTGTATTTTTCTTGCCATAATTTACATAGTTTAGTCATTACAGTTTATTAATATAGGTGATAATAATACCAATGTTTATCGACAGCATGTACAACATGAAAATTGTCGCTAATTTAACATGAAATGGGTGTCAGATATGTGTTGCAATCAAATCAAGTGATACACTGCCATCCTATTTTTATTATTTACATTGGTAACACCATATTTTTACCGCTAGGAGTGTAATGGCAGATGGCTAAAAAGAGAAAAAAAAGTTTTTTTTCCTGGCTAGGGTTAGGATCTGAAAATGAAGTGCAAAAAAGAGAGACAGAGCAACAATCCGAACCGAAAGTAGAAGACAGTTCTGAAGAGGTGACGAATGTAATCGCAACATCACAGCAGTCTGCAAAAGTAGAAAAGGTGGAACCTCAAGTAGCGGAAGAAAAAAACGATCAGTGCCAAATAGCAGACATGAAAGCCGCAAAAATTGTTACAACTAGTCAGCAGATAACCAATTTGCAAGACATAGATGAACAGAAAAAAGTACCGCCGATACAACAGCCAAAAAAACCGGCAAAAGAGAATTTCTTTGCACGGTTAAGACAAGGTTTATTAAAAACGCGGCAGAATATGGGAGTCGGTTTTGTTAGTTTTTTTCGTGGTAAAAAAATTGATGATGAGCTATTTTATGAGTTAGAAGAACAACTTTTAGTTGCTGATGTGGGGCTAGAAACAACACGAAAGATTATAGATAGCCTAATTACCCATGCTAATCGTAAAGAGTTGAATGATGCTGCGATGCTTTATAGCAAATTGCGTGAAGAGATGGCCAATATCTTATTTGATGTTGATAAGCCATTGGTTATAGAAAACAAGCTACCTTATGTAATATTGATGGTTGGGGTTAATGGGGTCGGTAAAACCACAACAATTGGTAAGTTAGCCCGCCAATATCAGGCAGAAGGTAAATCAGTAATGCTAGCGGCTGGCGATACATTTAGGGCAGCAGCGGTTGAACAATTACAAGTTTGGGGAGAGCGTAACAATATCCCGGTTGTTGCTCAGCATACTGGCGCAGATCCTGCTTCAGTGATATTTGATGTCATTCAGTCGGCGCAAGCGAAGGGAGTCGACATATTGATTGCTGATACTGCCGGACGATTGCAAAACAAAGCGCATTTGATGGAAGAGTTGAAAAAAATTGTAAGAGTTATGCAAAAACTTGATCAACAAGCGCCTCATGAAGTGATGCTAACATTAGATGCAAGTACTGGTCAAAATGCAATTAATCAGGCTAAAATTTTTCATGAGGCAGTGGGGTTAACTGGCATTATTTTAACCAAACTTGATGGTACAGCTAAAGGTGGCGTGATTTTTGCTATTGCCGATCAGTTTAAGATCCCGATTCGCTATATAGGGATTGGTGAAGGCATTGATGATCTCCGGCCATTTGTAGCTAATGATTTCATCGAGGCGCTTTTTGTCCTAGAGGATTAATATCAATGATTTGCTTTGAACATGTTAGTAAAGCTTATCGTGGTGGCAAGCAAGCACTTCAGGGCGTTGATTTTCATTTTCATCCTGGAGAAATGGCATATCTTACTGGCCATTCGGGGGCGGGGAAAAGTACCTTATTAAAGTTAATATGTGGTATTGAACGTCCCAGTACTGGTCATATTTGGTTTGGTGGTCATCACATTAGTCGCTTAAAAAAACGGGAAGTCCCTTTTTTACGTCGGCAGATAGGTATGATCTTTCAAGATCATCATTTGTTGTTTGATAGAAATGTATATGACAATGTCTCTATGCCGCTGATTATTGCCGGTGCCAGCTCTGAGGATATTCGCCGTCGGGTTTCTGCTGCTTTAGATAAGGTGGGTTTACTTAATAGAGCGAAAAGTTATCCAATTCAATTATCAGGTGGGGAACAGCAGCGGGTAGGTATAGCTCGAGCAATTGTTAATAAGCCTAGTGTATTGCTAGCAGATGAGCCAACGGGTAATTTGGATGATGAATTATCTGAAGGTATTATGCGATTGTTTGAAGAATTCAATCGAGTTGGGGTAACAGTTTTGGTAGCCACTCATGATCTTGAGCTTATTGAGCGTCGTCATTATTCTATTTTGACATTAAGCGAGGGAAGAATGGTAGGAGGTCAGAATGGCTAAAAAACCTATCCATAAAATAGCCAAAGCCAAAGCATTGAAAGGAGGGTGGCGAGAGCAATGGCGCTATGCTTGGTTAAATACATTAGCTGATATGTTACGCCAGCCTTTAGCCACGCTTTTGACGGTGGCTGTTATTGCTATCTCGATAACGTTGCCCAGTCTTTGTTATATTGTTTGGAAAAATGTTTCACACGCCTCGCAACAATGGTATCCCGCACCCCAATTAACCATTTATTTGGATAAATCATTAGATGAAAAAGGCGCTGAACAGACAATCGCTGGACTTAAGCAATTAGATGGTGTTAAGAGTGTTAATTACCTGTCGCGGGAAGAAGCCATGATTGAGTTTCGCAATTGGTCAGGATTCGGCACAGCGTTAGATCTCTTGGAAGAAAACCCTTTACCAGCAGTAGCCATTATCACGCCTAAAATTGATTTTCAAAATTCACAATCATTGATAAACTTGCGTAATAAAGTAGGTCAATTAGCTGGAATTGAAGATGTTCGCATGGATGATAGTTGGTTTACCCGTTTAGCGGCATTAACCGGGCTGATTGGACAAATTGCCATGGTGATTGGTATTTTAATGGTTATGGCGGTATTTTTAGTGATAGGCAATAGTATAAGACTAAATATTTTTGCCCGTAGGGATACGATTAATGTCATGAAGTTGATTGGGGCGACAGATGGGTTTATTATGCGCCCTTTTTTAAATAGTGGTATTATACTGGGATTCTTTGGTGCTTTACTCTCATTAATACTTTCTGCATTATTGGTATGGCAACTGACCGGTATTGTTACACAGGTAGCGGGTGTATTTGGTACTACATTTCATATTCAAGGTTTTTTATGGGATGAGGTGCTATTAGTTATACTGATTGCCGCAATGATTGGCTGGTTAACGGCTTGGTTGGCTACAGCTCAACACTTAAGACGTTTCACGTCAGAATGATCATTATCAGCAGGAAAAGTGACACGGGTGATCAATATTGAACTTTTATGCTGACATTTTGTCGAAGTTAAAATTTCAATGTAATTAAATCAAGGCAATTGTAATTAAATCAAGGCAATTTTCTTCGATACCAAACAGTGGTAAACTACTCGATATCAGATTAATCGCTGAGCAATGGAATCTGCTCAAATATAAATTTTTTATTTGGAACTAACTCTTAGTTTATTTAATTCAAAGAGGATATCAATGACCAAAGATATGCAATCATTAGTATTAATTCCACAAGGTAGCATTGAAGCTTATGTGCGATCAGCTAATGCTTATCCGATGCTAACCGCAGAGGAAGAACAAGAATATGCAAAACGGCTGCATTATCATGGTGATTTAAATGCGGCTAAACAGCTTATACTCTCTCATTTACGTTTTGTTATTCATATCGCGCGTAATTATTCAGGTTATGGATTGCCACAAGCGGATCTGATCCAAGAAGGTAATATCGGTCTAATGAAAGCTGTGCGTCGTTTTAATCCTGAAGTTGGCGTACGTTTAGTTTCATTTGTTGTTCATTGGATAAAAGCTGAAATTCATGAATATGTATTGCGTAATTGGCGGATAGTTAAAGTTGCCACCACTAAAGCTCAACGTAAGCTTTTTTTCAATTTGCGTAAGAATAAGAAACGTATCGGCTGGTTTAATCAAAATGAAGTCGATATGGTTGCCAAGGAGCTATGCGTAACCAGCAAGGATGTTCGTGAGATGGAATCGCGAATGGCTGCACAAGACATGGCATTCGACATGAATGACGATGATGATAATGGTGAAAATACCACTATTGCCCCGGTTTTATATCTACAGGATAAATCTTCTGATTTTGCCGATAGCATTGAGGAAGATAATTGGGAAAACCATGCTACTGATAAATTAACGCAGGCATTATCCACCTTAGATGAGCGCAGTCAGGATATTATTCGTGCGCGTTGGCTTGATGAAGAAAACAAGACCACTTTACAGGATTTAGCCGATAAATATAGTGTATCGGCTGAACGTGTTCGTCAATTAGAAAAAAATGCCATGAAAAAACTTCGGTTAGTAATGGAAGCTTAAAATAAGCCACATTCGCGTGATGTAAAAATCTAGCTGAAACTTTTGTTATGTAGCCAATTTAAAGTTTGGCAATTAACTATATGAAAAGTTGTTGAAAGATAGAAAGGTAATAGTAAATTTATTTTGATTGTTACCTGTTAAAATAAAAAGGCATTTACCTGTGAGGTAAGCGCCTTTTTACATGTATCTAGTAGCTTGTCTATTACTTCCCTACAATATTACCTAATATTTTATCTGTCAGTGACATTCTGCGTGTGTTTATATTTAATATACACCTATCCTATTCTGGTAGACTCGATCGTTAATTTTTATTCTGCATCAATTGTAATATACGACCAAAGCTAACCGAACGGGTACCAATTTTTTGCATTCCATCTTCTGGAAGATAACTAAATTTTACGTAGAGTAAATCACCACTGGATTTTTCTTTACTTTTAAACGAATTGGTAACGCGATAAAGTTCTTTAAGATCCGCAGGAATACCAGCTGCGTCCGTAATAACTGTTCCGGTAGGGACAAATTTAAGTACCTGCTCAAGTGTTTTAACTAAAAAATCCTGTATCGGAAAAAGTCCATTAAAACGTTTATGTGGTACGTACTTTGTGATGTCCATATATATTTCAGGGGTTTCCTGTAGATGGTTTTCGATACCGCGGGTTTGATTTTTTTTCCAAATATTCGAAAATCTCCACTGGTGATCCGATGAGTGCTAGCGGCTTAACGCCTGCACCTTTTTCTGAAAAAAGAAACTCGTTATTGCTATTTTTAACCGCCTTTTGCAAGGTTTCTCAATCCTGAATAACGGAGGAAAATTTGCCTTCTTTAACAACCGGTGCTGGTTCACGCCACATATTTATATCATTGGCTTGTGCACCACCGTCAATCACTGTAGAAGCCAGCATCATTACAGCAGTCATTTTATCTTTCATAAAAAACGTCCTTGTTGTTTACCGCAGCCTCTGTATAACAATACTATCACCAATACAAAAAGAATATAAATAGCAATATTGACTGCAAAATAATTAAATATCAGGATAAAATTTTATATCAGAATGATGAATTCGTTACGGAGGCTGTGCTGTCATGATTTACTGACAAGTGGAAAAGAAATCATAAATTTTAAAAAACACCAAAAATTGCAATCATTTAGGATTTTTTTCATTATCATCGAGAATCAATAATTTTATTTTTGTTTAATTCAATTTGAGTTCTTGTTTGATTCAATATTAGCCTGATAGCTCGCTAGTTTCTTGAAAATGGTGTTGGTAAAATGTTATCAACATGTCAAGGGGTCTTACAGATGCAGAGATGGAATAGTTATTTAAAAATCGATGTTGACGAAAAACCACATTAATAGTCATGTAGTGAAAATAGCTTTCGATAAATTTTTTGGCATAACGGAAACGATTATGGATTGTTGAATCAACATTACCCATCGCCGCATTATATATTTATGTAGTTAACCATTTACTTCCATATGAAACAAAATTACGCTTTAATATCATTGTACCTGGATGAATATTCAAGCTGGGATTATTAAATAAATTATTTTCAGTTAATGCTGGATATTCTTTTTGAATGGTTTTTAGGAGGTTGGTATTAATCTGGCTAATACCTAAATCAAAGGGGTTATCTGGATAATGAATGGTTGTTATAGTGAAGATGGAATGCACATGATGATATTAGCAAATTTATGCTAAATTCGGTAGAGCTTCAAACTGAGCTGTTAGATTTGATTGCCTGTGTCAGTAGCAATCGATTCGGAGAGCTGATTTCAACGTTGAGTAATTGGATTTTGCCGGTTTTCATTTAGAGCTGCCATTAGCTACCGTCTCATCATGTTTTCGTCTTATCTTCTATTTATATATTTGTTCAGTGAGTAGGGTATAAGTAATAACAAAAAGGCACTTATATAAAATATAAAAGTGCTTTTTTAATTAGTATGTTAACCACTTATGGCTAGTTCATACCATATTTTTTCAATTTCTTACGTAGAGTTCCACGGTTGATGCTTAACATTAACGCAGCACGGGTCTGATTTCCACGGGTATATTGCATTACCATATCTAATAATGGTTTTTCCACCTCAGCCAATACTAATTCATATAAGTCATTAACATCCTGGTTATTAAGTTGGGCAAAATAGTTTTTCAGTGCTTGTTTAACTGAATCACGTAGTGGCTTTTGAGTTATTTGATCTTGTGAATTTACAGTAGCAACGGTTAGTACGTCAGAATTTCCGCGTTGTTCGAACATAGTTCTGTCAGCTCTTTTCTTTGATTTACGCAAAATTTTTCGAAATATGCCTCCAACACTTCCAGCTGTTCGCTGGCATCCTCTATGGTGTTGAATGTGCGCCGAAACTGGTCATCAGGTGCATGTTCTCTTAAGTACCAAGAGACATGCTTGCGTGCGATGGGGATTCCTTTGCTTAGACCGTAAAAGTCATGCAGCTCCTTAACATGCGCTTGCATTAAGCACTGCACCTCAGCAATAGGCATAGGTGGCAGTAACTCACCTGTTTCCAGGTAATGCTGGATTTCCCTAAAGATCCAGGGTCTTCCCTGAGCAGCTCTACCAATCATTAAGGCATCAGCCCCAGTATAGTCAAGCACTGCTCTGGCTTTAAGCGGGTCAGTAATATCGCCATTAGCGATAATAGGAATAGTAACATTTTGCTTAGCTGCTCGAATGCTGTCATATTCAGCTACACCATTAAATAAGCAAGAACGAGTTCTGCCATGAATAGTTACAGCTTGAATACCACAATGTTCGGCCAGTTGAGCTATTTTTATACAGTTCCGTTCTTCAGGTGACCAACCAGTGCGAACCTTTAATGTAACAGGAACATCAACCGCATTCACAACAGCTAATAGAATTTTCTCTACCAGCTCTGGATAGCGCAATAATGCTGAACCTGCTAACTTACGGTTCACTTTCTTGGCAGGGCAACCCATATTGATATCGATGATCTGAGCACCATTTGCAACATTAATTCGTGCAGCTGCTGCCATTTCATCGGGATCACTACCTGCAATTTGTACAGAACGAATGCCTAATTCATCACTATGGATCATTCTCAATCTGGATTTGTCTGTTTTCCAAACCTGAGGATTGGAAGAGAGCAATTCCGACACTGTCATATCAGCACCCATTGAGTAACACAGTGACCGAAAAGGCCTATCGGTGATACCCGCCATTGGTGCTGCAATGAGACAGTTTTTTATCTGATATTGACCAATATACATAGGCGATAAAAGAACACCATCCTGTGACTGCAAGGGCGCGTATATTACGCATTTTTTACGAGATATGAAAGGACAAACTTTGAGCAAATTGATATTTCTTTGAAAAATTTTATCTTGATTTTTTTGATTACAAATAATATTCATAAAAATCAATATAATGAAAATTTCTGATTTGTTTTCAAATTTTGTTATTCTTTATCGTAAATTCCTTGTTAGGTTAGATTATCTCTGTTGATTGTATAAAAATCAACCTTGATCACTATTTTTATGATGGTTATTGAAAAGATATTATTTTGCATAAACAATAAAAGTAATTAGTTTGACAATTGTTATAATTTTGTGATTTTTTATAGCAGCAGATTTATAGCAAAATTTTTATTGTCGGGTTAGCGCATTAGTATGCACTAACCTCGTTTATGGCTAATCCGCTTTTTTTATTCCGGTTATTCGGCACCAGCCTTCTTTTTCTATTATCGGCTCAATATTAAATTGTTGTTGGTAAGCGGTTATAACAGCTTCAGCCTGACTGGCTAATATTCCAGACAGTCCAAGTAAGCCATTTGGATTGGTTAATCCACCGATTGGACCAGCTAATTCGCGTAAGGGTCCAGCTAAGATATTAGCAATAACAATATCCGCTTTTAGATCTTTAGGTTGATCTTTCGCCAAATACAGAACTAATTTATCGGCGACTCTATTTTGTTCGGCGTTGTTATGGATAGCTTGAGGATCGATATCAATACCAATCGCTTTTTTGGCGCCTAGTTTAAGCGCGGCAATGGCCAATATGCCTGAGCCACAACCAAAATCGATAACTGTTTTATCTTTCAAATTTAAGCTATCTAACCACTCTAAACAGAGTGATGTAGTAGGATGGGTGCCGGTACCAAACGCTAAACCAGGATCCAAAATGACATTAACTGCATTGGGATCAGGCGTATCACGCCAGCTAGGGCAAATCCATAGTTTATGTCCAAAACGCATGGGATGGAAATTATCCATCCATTCACGTTCCCAATCTTTGTCTTCTATTTGTTCAATTTTATGAACAAAATTTTTACTCAATAAGGAGTAATTTTCAAGTTGGCTAATAACCTGCTTTATATCGCTTTCAGCATCAAATAGACTAATAACATCCGTATCTCCCCAAAGGCGAGTTTCACCCGGTAAGGGTTCAAAAACAGGGTTGTCATAGCTATCCTGAAAGGTGACAGAAACCGCTCCGGTTTCCGTTAATATATCACTTAAGGCTTCTGCCTGCTCGGCTGTTGAATTCAGACGTATTTGTATTCAGGGCATAAATATTCTCTTGAGATCGTAGGTTATTAGCTCATTTTTATCGATGTAGATAATGATTTTTTCTCACCAACAACATTACCAATTAAAAAAGCAATCAAATTCAATAATAGAGCGGGTACGATGGGGTGAAAATTTAAAAATTTAACATCAAAGGCGGTCAATAATGTATAAGAAAGGGCACCGAGGATCATTGAACTTAATGCACCAAAACGGTTTGCTCTTTGCCAATATAGTCCGAGTATTAATGGCCAAAGAAAAACCGCTTGTAATCCACCAAAAGCCAGTAAATTTAACCAAATAATCATTTGTGGTGGATGCCAGGCGGCTAATAGTAATAAAGCACCCAGAATGAGGGTAGAAGCACTTGAGATCCAGGTTAATTTTTTCTCTTTTTTATCTCCTCTGGTGCAATATTTAAATATAGATCTTTTATAATAGTTGCTGAAGATTGGAGTAATTGTGAATTAATTGTTGACATAATGGCAGCCATTGGGGCGGCTAAGAAAATTCCTGCGGCGAATGGAGGTAAAACCGTGATCATTAATGTTGGGATGACCTGATCTGGGATCGTTAAATCCGGTAAAACAGCTCGACCTAATGCACCTGCTAAATGCATTCCCAACATTAAAATAACCATCACAATGGTACCGATGATGATCCCTCGGTGCATCGCTTGGCTATTTTTATAAGAAATGCAGCGGACAGCAGTGTGTGGTAAGCCAATAACGCCAAAACAAACTAATATCCAGAAGGAAAACATAAATGGTATACTAAAGATGTTATCGGCACCTTGTGGCATGATTAGTTTTGGATCAATCGTTTTTAGTGTCTCTGTTGCTGCGGGCAGACCGCCTGCCTTGTGAATAGTCGCAACCAGCAGAATAATGGTTCCTACTAACATAACAAAGCCTTGTAAGGTGTCATTAAGGACACTAGCTCTAAAACCACCAAACGCAGTATAAAGCGCAATAGTGATGCCAAATATTAATAACCCTATTTCATAGGGGATATTTGCCGCAGTTTCAAGTAGACGAGCTCCGCCGATAAATTGAACTGTCATAGCACCGAAGAAAGCGATGAGTAAACTAATGCTAGCAATCCATACCAGTAAACGGCTTTGAAAACGAGCATACAGCATGTCATTAAGTGTCACCGCATTATAGCGACGAGCCAAAATGGCAAATTTTTTACCTAGTACACCAAGCGACAGCCAAATAGTTGGAACTTGAATTAAGGCAAGTAGCACCCAGCCAAGGCCATATTTATAGGCTGCTCCAGGACCACCTATGAAAGAGCTAGCACTGATGTAGGTAGCAGTGATGGTCATCGCCAAAACAACCCCGCCCATAGAGCGATTACCTAGAAAATATTCATGCAAAAATTCGCCTTTTTGACGTCTATGATAAGCATAAATAGACAGTAGACAAACCAATAATAAATAACCAATAAGTGGTAATAGAATTTCAATTTGCATCTTTATCTTCCAATGACATTTGTTTAAAAATACATTTAACCATTAAGACACAAAGCAAAATAAAAATCAGAGGTAAATATAAACATGAAAGTTCAAACCATAATGGCATCCCTCTTATTCCCATTTCCTCACCGGGGAGGTAGGCAGTCATAATCCAACTACATAAATAAGCAACAGTAAGAAAAACTGACCAACGAGCTTCTTTGTTGGATTGAAGAAAACGTTTGTCCATTGGTTCTCCTGGTAGTAAAAATTTAATCTGAGGGTTTGTATATTAGTTAAAGAGTATCTTCAGAAAAAGTATCAAAAATTAGGGTACATTCCGTACCCATTGTGATGAAAGGTGAATAGAAAAGTTTATTCCTGTGAAGCGAGTTTTTTTTCCAGGTAATGGATATTGGTACCACCTTTGAAAAAATTGCTGTCATCCATAATTTTTTGTTGTAATTCTATGTTAGTTTTAATGCCATCAATAATTAATTCAGATAAGGCATTTTTCATCCGAAGGATAGCAATTTCCCGGGTTTCACCATATGTGATCAGCTTACCAATCATAGAGTCATAGTAAGGTGGAACGGTGTAACCTGCATAAATGTGTGATTCCCAACGTATACCAAAACCACCAGGAATATGGAGGCGAGTAATTTTACCCGGACTTGGCAAGAAGGTATTTGCATCTTCTGCATTAATTCGGCACTCTATTGCATACCCATGAATTTTAACATCTTTTTGTTTAATAGATAGGGGCAAGCCAGAAGCGATCCTTAACTGTTCTTTAATCAGATCAACCCCAGTGATCATTTCCGTCACAGGATGCTCAACTTGAATACGCGTATTCATTTCAATAAAGTAGAATTCGCCATTTTCATAAAGGAATTCAAAAGTACCGGCACCACGATAATCGATATCAAGACAAGCTTTTTCGCAGCGCTCGCCAATGCTTTTACGCATATCAACTTTTATACTTGGTGCAGGCGCTTCTTCAACCACTTTTTGATGGCGACGTTGCATTGAGCAATCACGTTCGGCTAAATAAATCGCATTGCCTTGACCGTCAGCAAGTACTTGAATCTCAATATGGCGCGGATTTTCCAGGAACTTCTCCATATAAACCATACTATTATTAAAGGCAGCTTTGGCTTCGGCGCGAGTTAGGGTAATGGCTTGTTCTAGCTCACTTTCGTTACGAACAACGCGCATACCGCGGCCACCACCGCCACCAGATGCTTTAATAATAACTGGGTAGCCAATTCGATTAGCAATTGTTTTATTGGTTTTTATCTCATTTCCTAAAGGCCCGTCTGAGCCAGGAACACAAGGAACACCGGCTTTTTTCATCGCCTGAATGGCAGAAACTTTATCACCCATGAGTCGAATAGTTTCTGGTTTGGGGCCAATGAATATAAAACCAGAACGTTCCACTTTTTCGGCAAAGTCGGCATTTTCAGATAGAAAACCATAACCAGGGTGAATGGCTTCTGCAGCAGTAATTTCTGCTGCTGAGATGATTGCTGGAATATTAAGATAACTTTCAGCTGAAGCGGCAGGCCCGATACAGACAGTTTCATCAGCAAGTAATACATGTTTTAAGTCACGATCGGCGGCAGAATGCACGGCGACGGTTTTTATTTTTAGTTCTTTACAGGCACGTAAAATGCGTAAAGCAATTTCGCCACGGTTGGCGATAACAATTTTTTTAAGCATAAGATGCCTCATTATTCAATGATAACCAATGGCTCGTCAAATTCAACCGCTTCTCCATTTTCCAGCAGAATTGCTTTAACTACACCTGCTTTGTCTGCTTCGATCTGATTCATCATTTTCATCGCTTCGACAATACATAGAGGATCCCCTAGCTTAATCGTTTGGCCGACTTCAACAAATGGTTTTGCTTCTGGACTTGGCGCTCGGTAGAAGGTACCTACCATTGGCGAGCGAACAGTATAACCACTGATCTCTGCTTTTTTCTCATTTGTTGTTTCAGGTAAAATTTGAGAAGGTGCAATGGCGTTTGCTAAAGCCGGTTGATGCGTGGTTGGCGCTGCCATATACTGTTGTAAATTTGGTAAATTCTGCACGATTGTACGGCTAATACGCACTGATTCTTCACCTTCCGAAATTTCTAGTTCAGAAATGCCAGATTCTTCAACAAGCTCAATCAATTTTTTAATTTTACGAATATCCATAAGTTAATTCCGTATTTTTTATTCTTTACATTTATTAGGTTGGGATTCATCAATGGTTGCTAATTCTTCAATATTTAATAAGAATTTAACCGCAGCTTCTAATGCAAAAATATAACCATCAACATGGAAACCACAGATGACGCCGTTTGCAATATCGGAGAGATGGGAGTGATGCCTGAATGGCTCACGTGTATAAATATTAGTAAGGTGGATCTCATAAAAAGGAATGGCAACGCTTAATATTGCATCGCGTAAAGCCACACTAGTATGCGTTAATGCTGCTGGGTTAATCAATATAAAGTCGACTTTCCCGTGAGCTTGATGGATTTCATTAATAAGCTCATGTTCCGCATTAGATTGAAAATGACTTAATTTAACTCCTAATTGTTTTGCTTTTTGGCTCGTTTGGTTAACAATATCCTGAAGTGTAAGAGCACCATAGAATAGTGGTTCTCTCGTCCCCAGCATATTTAAATTTGGGCCATTTAGCAGCAAAATGTGGAAATCTTTTGCCATTTTGCGGGTATCTCCGACTGATAATTGATAATTAGACAACATAACTTGATGCTAATAGTTTGTCATCTTTTTCTCATAATGAAAACGTTTATTTTGACGACAAAGAGCGATATTATAAACATTTCATAGCAATTAGCAGCAAAATTTTAGTCTAATCAGCAAGCTTGTCTTTAATATTAGAAATTTAACGTATTTTTACTAGTGTCCGGCCAGTGATTTGGTTATTGATTAATTTATCGGCATAATCAATCACTTTTTCTAACGGGATCTCTGTGGTTGTTAATTGATAAAAACTATCGGGTAATAAATTGGCTAACCGTTGCCATATTTTGAGGCGTTTGATCGTTGGAACCATCACCGAGTCTATCCCTTGTAGTCTTACATTACGCAGAATAAAAGGTATCACTGTTGTTGATAACATAATATCAGCGGCTAGACCACAGGCTGCTACTGTACCTGAATAGCACATTTGTGAAATAATGGTTGCTAATATATTGCCGCCAACGGTATCAATAGCTCCTGCCCAATGTTGCTTTTCTAAAGGGTGAGGTATGGTAGTAAACTCTTTACGTAGCAGAACTTGTTTAGCTCCAAGTGCTTTTAAGTAATCGATATTACTCTCCCGACCAGTTATTGCTGTGACGGAATAACCAAGTTTATCCAGCAGTTGAATTGCGGTACTACCTACACCACTACTGGCTCCTGTCACAACAATGTTGCCTTTATCAATGGTTACGTCGTTTTCTTCCAAAGCCATTATACAGAGCATAGCGGTAAAACCAGCGGTGCCGATTATCATCGCTTGTCGCATCGTCATTTTGTCAGGAATAGCTGTTAACCATTTGGCTGGCACTCGCGCTTGTTCTGCTAATCCCCCCCCAATGGTTTTCACCAATACCCCCCAACCGGTCAGTAAAACTTGTTGGTCGACTTGAAATTTTGCATCTGTTGAAGACTTAATGATACCAGCAAAATCGATGCCTGGTACCATCGGGAATTGGCGGATAATTTTTCCTTTACTAGTAATAGCTAAAGCATCTTTGTAGTTTAGTGTAGACCAATAAATATCTACGGTAACGTCATCAGAGGGTAAAAGTGTGTCATCGATCGATTTTATACTGGCTTTTAATGCTTGATTTTCTTGTTCTAATAGCAAGGCTTTCATAATTTGTGGCCTTTAAGTTTGTATAAGTATGCTGCAGTATAAAGTTATTTTCGTTATTTCGGCGGGCATAAAGTCTCAATAATAAATAAATTGTAAAAATGTTTTTTTTACTAGCGTCAATAGGGCGTTATCAGGCAGAATACTAGTTTATTTTAGTAGTAAAAAAAATTTTCTTCTACAAATAATAACGTGCAGAATGAATACTTACATTTAAATTATTTTTTATTTCTACTTTAATAACGTATTAACATGGCAGGCTTTTATACTTTAATATAATATTAAAAAGCGAATTGATCTTGCTTTGAAGCATATGTCAACTAATAATTATGTAGCGTCATATAAACTTAATACAGTGGTATATTTTAATCTAAAATAGTTAATTTTCTTGTTAGAAAGTTTTATATTAAATGAATTAAGTGATTTTTATGAGGGTATTGTTTACTTTCTATACTGTAATTGATTATAGAGAATAAGCAGTAGTAGTGGTTTTTTGTATTGTAAAAAAATTAGCCACTTTTTATTGAAGCGATTTAATTAATCCCTTGTCGTCGCTTCATGTGGTTGGTAAAGTAGACGGATTTTCATTCATTTCCAGCTTGCAGGATTATCCTTTCGTTATGTTTAAAAAAATTCGTGGCATGTTTTCCAACGACTTGTCTATTGATTTGGGTACCGCCAATACTCTCATCTATGTCAAAGGACAAGGTATTGTGTTAGACGAACCGTCAGTTGTCGCTATTCGTCAAGATCGCGCAGGCTCACCTAAGAGCGTTGCTGCTGTAGGTCATGAAGCAAAACAGATGCTAGGCCGGACGCCAGGTAATATCGCGGCTATTCGTCCAATGAAAGATGGCGTGATTGCTGATTTTTATGTTACTGAAAAAATGTTACAGTATTTTATCAAACAAGTTCATAGCAATAGCTTTATGCGTCCAAGCCCACGCGTCTTAGTTTGTGTACCTGTTGGTGCGACCCAGGTAGAACGTCGTGCAATCCGAGAGTCGGCGCTTAGTGCTGGCGCTCGTGAGGTTTTCTTAATTGAAGAACCCATGTCGGCTGCAATTGGTGCTGGTTTGCCTGTTTCCGAAGCAACGGGTTCAATGGTGGTTGATATTGGTGGTGGAACGACAGAAGTTGCTGTTATTTCATTAAATGGTGTTGTTTATTCGTCATCGGTACGTATCGGCGGTGACCGGTTTGATGAAGCGATCATTAATTATGTTCGTCGCAATTATGGTTCATTAATCGGTGAAGCTACTGCTGAGCGGATTAAACATGAAATCGGTTCGGCCTATCCTACAGATCAAGTTTACGAAATTGAAGTGCGCGGCCGTAATTTGGCTGAAGGCGTACCACGTGGTTTTACACTTAATTCTAATGAGATACTAGAGGCATTACAGGAACCTTTAACTGGTATTGTTAGTGCCGTTATGTTGGCCTTGGAACAATGTCCACCAGAATTAGCTTCTGATATCTCTGAACGAGGTATGGTGTTAACTGGTGGTGGCGCGTTGTTGCGTAATTTGGATCGTCTATTAATGGAAGAAACAGGCATTCCCGTTATTGTTGCTGAAGATCCGCTAACTTGTGTTGCACGTGGTGGTGGCAAGGGATTGGAAATGATCGACATGCATGGTGGTGATCTGTTTAGTGATGACTAGACGTTAACCAATAGAAAGAGGAACTTAAGGATGGCGCTCCTCCTTACTTTATGTATAGGGATGTTAATGTTTAACGTTTATTTATTTTTTATCAAAATAACTCATGAAGCCGATCTTTAGTCGAGGGCCATTCCTACAATTACGTGTTATTATTGCGATCGTTGTTGCAATCGCGTTGGTTGCTTTTGATCGTCAATTTGATACTTTTAATAAAATACGTAGTTATTTAGATACGGCTGTTAGTCCTTTTTATTTTTTGGCAAATGGTCCGCGAGAATTGCTTGATAATATTTCAGATGCATTGGCGAGAAGAGATCAACTTCTTTTTGAAAATAAAGCATTGAAGAAAGAGGTTTTATTAAAAAAAGCAGATAATTTATTACTTGGACAACTTAAACAGGAAAACGCTAGATTACGTGAGCTATTGGGTTCACCTCTACGTCAGGATGAACACATGATGGTTACTCAAGTGCTTTCAGGTGCGAATACACCTTATAGAGATCAAATTGTGATTGATAAAGGTTTACATGATGATGTTTATGAAGGCCAGCCTGTTATTAGTGATAAAGGTGTTGTTGGACAGGTTATCGCAGTGAGCCAGTTTAATAGCCGTGTTTTGCTGATTTGTGACACAACGCATGCATTACCTATACAAGTATTACGTAATGATATTCGGGTTATTGCGGTGGGTACAGGATGTAGTGATGATCTTCAACTTGAACCTTTACCAGATAATATTGATATACGTATTGGTGATGTAATAGTTACTTCTGGTTTAGGCGGGCGTTTTCCTGAAGGTTACCCAGTTGCGACTGTTTCTTCCGTAAAACATGATACCCAGCGTGCTTATACGATTATCCATGCACGGCCTACCGCAGATTTACAAAGACTACGCTATCTTTTATTGCTATGGGGAAAGTCTAGCGATCCTTCTCATCCTTTACCTCCATCAGAAGTATATCGCGCAGCAAATGAACGTTTAATGAAGATTCTGCCACAGGTGTTTCCTGGCCCAAACGAGCTTCAAGGGCTACAGCTACCGTCAACAGAAATGAAAAAAAATGTCGAGCAACCTCCTTTGGTCGCTCAGTAGGAATTGCTACCGTGAAATCAAGGCAACTAAAGGAAACATAAAATGGATCAATACCGTGGAAATGGGCGGTGGATCATTTGGCTGTCCTTTTTAATTGCAATAATCCTAGAGCAAGTGCCCTGGCCTGAGCAGTTTATTTATTATCGTCCCACATGGTTAGCATTAATTTTAATTTATTGGGTTATGGCTTTGCCGCATCGAGTTAGTGTAGGCACAGGATTTTTTTTGGGGATCTTTATGGATCTGATCCAAGGTTCAGCTCTTGGTGTACATGCATTAGCTTATAGTATGATTTGTTATTTGGTATCGTATAAACATCAGCTTCTTCGTAATATGGCACTGTGGCAACAATCCCTTGTTATTGCTGGATTATCAGTGGTTATGAATTTTACGATCTTCTGGGCGGAGTTTCTTTCCTCTCTAGTATTATTTCATCCCGAAGTATTATGGGATTGTTTGATTAATGCCATCTTGTGGCCTTGGATGTTTTTATTGTTGCGCAAAGTTCGACGCCAGTTTTTAGTTCGTTAAAAATGGGCAGCCAAGTGTCTATTTTTTCTGAGAGTTTTTTCTATGGTAAAGTAAATAGAATTTATTTAGCGTCAGCTTCGCCAAGAAGGCGTAAGTTAATTGAGCAGCTAGGATGGTTATTTGACATTATTCTCCCTGATATATCTGAATTATGGTACGAAGGAGAGACACCCTGTGAGTATGTTATTCGCTTAGCATGTGAAAAATCTCAGGCGGGTGTTGATATGGCAGAAAAACCCTACCCAGTGTTGGGTGCGGATACTATTGTCGTAAGTGACGGAAATATTTTGGGTAAGCCTAAAGATGAAAACCATGCTGCCCATATATTAAGACAACTTTCAGGTAAAACACACCAAGTGATGACTGCAATCGCGTTCTCAGATAAGCGAAATACATTGTATGATTTAATTGTCACCAAAGTGACATTGCGGCAATTAACAAATAAAGAAATCGATCAATATATCTTGTCGGGTGAGCCGATGGACAAGGCAGGAGCTTATGCTATCCAGGGTAAAGGTGGCTGTTTTGTTAAGCGGATTGTCGGAAGTTATCACGCTGTAGTAGGGTTACCGTTAGTTGAAAAAGATTAATTATTGACCAAGTTTCTGGCATTAAATAAACGTTAAATAATAGGAATGAGAGTTATGGTAGCTGAACTATTAGTCAATGTAACCCCCTCTGAAACACGGGTGGCTTATATTGATGGTGGCGTGTTACAAGAAATTCATATTGAGCGTGAAGCTAAAAGAGGCATTGTAGGTAATATTTACAAAGGTCGTGTGAGTCGAGTCTTGCCCGGTATGCAGGCGGCCTTTGTTGATATTGGCTTGGAAAAATCCGCTTTTCTTCATGCCTCAGATATTATGCCTCATACCGAATGCATTGCCGGCGACGAACAAAAAAACTTTCATGTACGTTATATCGGCGAATTGGTTCGGCAAGGGCAAGATATTATGGTACAGGTGGTTAAAGATCCGCTAGGAACAAAAGGTGCTCGTTTAACAACGGATATCACATTACCATCCCGTTATCTGGTTTTTATGCCGGGCGCTTCTCATGTCGGCGTTTCCCAACGCATTGAAGGTGAAGAAGAACGAGAACGCTTGAAAAATATTGTTGAGCTATTTTGTGATGAGCATGGTGGCTTCATTATTCGTACTGCGGCAGAAGGGATCGGTGATGATGAACTGGCTCAAGATGGCGCTTTCCTGAAGCGTCTATGGGCTAAAATTGTTGAGCGTAAAAAACGTCATAAGTCCCGTATGCAGATTTATGGTGAACTGGCTTTAGCACATCGTATCATTCGTGATTTTGCCGGTGCTTCATTAGACCGGATCCGTGTTGATTCAAACCTGACTTTTATTTCATTAAAAGATTTTATTGATGAATATGTGCCTGAAATAACAGTAAAACTTGAACTGTATCAAGGACCATTACCAATATTAGATCTGTATGATGTTGAGAAAGAGATCCAACGTGCTTTAGAACGTAAAGTTGAATTAAAATCAGGTGGTTACCTCATTATTGATCAAACTGAAGCAATGACCACTATTGATATTAATACTGGTGCTTTTGTTGGTCATCGTAATCTGGAAGAGACCATTTTTAATACCAATATTGAAGCGTCACAAGCTATAGCGAGACAGTTAAGGTTACGCAACTTGGGCGGCATTATTATTATTGATTTTATTGATATGCTTGATCCTGAGCATCGTCGTCGTGTTTTGGCATCGTTGGAACAATCATTATTAAAAGATCGGGTTAAAATCACCATTAATGGTTTTTCTCAACTAGGATTGGTCGAGATGACACGCAAAAGAACACGTGAGAGCATTGAACATGTTCTATGTGATGAATGCCCGACTTGCCAGGGTAGAGGAACAGTAAAATCGGTAGAAACAGTCTGTTATGAAATTTTACGTGAAATTGTTCGTATAAATCGTACTATCGATGCCAATCGTTTCTTAGTCTATGCTTCAGCGGCAGTTGTTGAAGCATTAAATGGTGATGAATCTCATATATTGGCCGAAGTAGAAATTTTTGTTGGCAAATCTGTTAAAGTCCAAATTGAGTCACTGTATAGTCAGGAACAGTTTGATGTCGTTATGATGTAGTTATGATAGTGGTTAGATTGCCATTGTAGTAACTTCTTTTGGAAGGAGAGATGGGTGAAACGACTTCCTAAGGTATTGGTAGCCATAAGCGCAATAATAGTACTTATTATGGCATTGCCCATTATTGGACTACGTCTTTTTCTTCCACAAATTAATGAATATCGCAATCAACTTGAAGGACAGCTGCAATCATTAACAGGAATACCGTTTAAAATTGGTCATATTGAAGGAGAATGGGTCTCTTTTGGACCAGTATTAACGTTTTCTGATGTCAGTGTCAGCACGAAAAAAGTGAATATTCAGGTAAAGAAAATAAAATTTTCACTTGATATATGGCGTTCACTCTTTTCTTTACATCTCCGTTTTCGGGATATTATTTTCTATCAATTAAATGCAGATTGTTATAAACCACTTGAATTTGTCAGTGAAGGCGATTTTAGGCATTTTGATTTAGATGCTTTAGATGAATTGTTTTTACAGCAATTTGATTATTTTACCTTAAAAGAAAGCCGTATCACTTTTCTGACGCCGTCGGCAGAAAAAAAGACCTTAAAGATCCCTGAATTGACCTGGTTAAATCAAAATGAATATCATCGAGCACAAGGATTTATCAGTCTTGATAATTTTGAACAGCAGCAAGATCAAGATGCCATTCAAATTAAACTCAATCTTCGTAATAAAAATGGCGCGATTAATAGCGGCACGGTTTACTTACAGGCAGATAATGTAAATTTGCGCCCTTGGTTAAGTCGTTGGTTACGTGATAGTACTGGATTACAGAATGCAGTATTTAGTCTTTCTAGCTGGATTACTATCAAAGATAGTCGTATCGAAGGTGGGCAATTACAGTTGCATCAAGGACAGGCAAATTGGCAGGTTGATGGACAAGAGCATCAGCTGGCTGTTGATGATTTATTGCTGACCCTGCATCGTCAAGATAATGGTTGGTTATTTAATATTCCACAGCTACAACATTTAAAAACTGATCAACAACAATGGCTTGAAGGTCAAATTTCTCTACTCTATTTACCACAATCAAAAGCAGATGAAAATCATTGGCGTATACGGATTAATAATATTCAATTAGAGCGATTAAGAACTATTATCCCTATTTTCTCTTTTTTCACGCCTGAATTTATTAGTGATTGGCAAAAACGTCAGCCAAAAGGTCAACTCGTCGCGCTGGCATTGGATATTACGTCGGGCAAGCCAGAGAAGGCACTAATTGATGCTACCTGGCAAGATATTAGCTGGATACGCTGGAAAGATATACCTTCAGTTAGCCATTTTAGTGGTTCATTGCGAGGTAGTCAGCAAAGTGGAGGATTCTCATTTAACTTAAACAATAGTTTTATCGAATATGCGCCAATGTTTAAAGTGCCATTGGAAATTTCTGCCGGACAGGGAACGATTTTTTGGTCGGAAGAAGGCCAATCACGCCAGATTTGGAGTGAGGATCTGATGCTGCAAGCAAAATCGCTATCGACAACCGGCGATTTTCGTTATCAGGCAGCAAAAGATCAGCCACCTATATTAAGTATTTTGGCTGGAGCAAAATTGACCGATGCGGGTGATGCATGGCGTTATTTTCCCACCACGTTAATGGGTAAAGATTTATCTGATTATCTGACGAAAGCAATTATTAGTGGTCATGTTGATGCCGCCACGATGGTTTTTCACGGTGATCCGGCTAATTTTCCTTTTAAAAAGAATAATGGACAATTTCAAGTTGTTGTACCGCTACGAGATGCGACTTTTAAGTATCAACCTGATTGGCCGACAATTTTTGATTTGGATATCGATCTTAATTTTGAACGTAATGGACTTTGGATGTCGGCGCCTAGTGTAAAATTAGGTGATGCTAAAGCAGTAGATCTTAACGCAGATATTGCCGATTATAGTCAATCTAAATTATTAATAAAATCTCATATTACCGGTGATGGAAAAGCTATCCGTAATTATTTTATTCATAGCCCGATGGAAGGCTCGATTGGCAAGGCATTAGATGCAGTGAAAATAGGCGGTGACGTTAGTGGCAAATTGATGCTTGATATTCCGTTAGAGAGAAATAGTGGTAGTGTGATTGCTAGTGGTCAAGTTGATCTTAAGAATAATGATGTCGATATCACGGCTATTGATAGTCAGTTGGAACAGCTAACGGGGCGTTTTTATTTTCGTAACGGTGATTTGAAAAGTGAAAAGCTGCAAGCTGAATGGTTTGGCCAACCGATAAATTTAACATTTAATACCACTAATGAACGACAGAATTACCAGATTAATGTAAACGTTGGCGGTAATTGGCAAGCTAAAAAAATCGCTATTTTGCCTAAATCGATTACGCGTCAATTGGCAGGTAGCACAGCCTGGCAAGGACAGGTTAATATTCAATTGCCCAATCAACTTAAGCAAAATCCAACCTTATCCATTGCTCTGAATAGCAAATTAGATAAGCTTACTAGCCAATTTCCTGCTTTGGATAGCGAGCAAGTTAGGCAATTAGGTGATATGCAAATTCGTGCTAGTGGTGATACCCGGCAATTACAAATTTATGGTGATATTGGTAAGCAAGTTAGCTTTAATAGCCAATGGCAATTTACTGACAAGCAAGTTCGTTTGCTAAAAGTAGCCATTCAGCCTTACACCGCTAAAGGTGTTGTTCTGCCCGACAGTCCATTAGTTATGATCAACTTACCTAAAATCAATGATCCGAAATGGCTTTCATTGTTGACTTCATTTTCTTCATTAAATTTAGCACCGCAAAGTTATGGTAAATCATTTGTAATACCCGATATCGCTATTGTTAACTTGCCAAAGATCACTTTTGCTAAACAGCAATGGAATAATATGGCATTTACCATTAATAAAACCGCTGAATTAACGACAATTGTTGTAGATAGCGATAATTTGAAGGGAAGCTTAAGTATTCCGAAACAGGGTAATTGGCAAGCTAAGATTAATTATCTTTATTTTAATCCAGAAATTTCATTCCAACGGCAGAATTATGTGGCAATAAATAACCTTGCGCATAGATATGATATTTCAGCTTGGCCAAATATGAATATTTATTGCTCAGAATGTTGGCTTGCTGGCTATAAACTTGGTGAACTAAAAGCACAAGTCATACGCAATAGACAAACGCTTATTTTAAAAGAAGGATCGTTAATAAATAGCTCCACTGATTTGAAAATCTCTGGTATGTGGCATGCAGATCAGCAAAACAGTACAACGATAAAAGGGATATTAAAAGGTAATCGATTTGATGATTTGGCTGCTTATTACGGCATACTAGTGCCGATTAAACAGGCACCTTTTAAAATTGATTTTGATTTAAATTGGGCCGCAGTACCATGGCAACCTGATGTTGCTAGTTTGAACGGTAATCTGAGTTTTAAATTAGCTAAGGGAGCAATTGCTCAGATGGGTGGTGGTGGAGCCGGTCAGTTGTTGCGTTTTATCAGTTTTGACGCACTTTTACGTAAATTGCAATTGGATTTTAGTGATACTTTTAGTGATGACTTTGCGTTTGATGCCATTCGGGGTAACGCCAATATAAAAAATGGCATCTTGAATACTGATAATTTTTATATTGATGGTTTAATGGCTGATATTACAATACATGGCAAAATTAATTTAGTTCGTCGTGATATGAATTTAGAAGCTATTATTACCCCTGAAATTTCAACCACAGTAAGTGTTGCAACGGCATTTGCCGTTAATCCACTAGCGGGTGCGGCAGTGTTTGCCGCAACTAGAGTATTGGGCCCATTATGGAGTAAAATATCGGTTATTCGTTATCGAATTACCGGTAGTCTGGAACAACCAAAAATTGATGAAACTTTACGTCAATTGAAGGAGAATCAACGGGATGATAAGTGACAATATTGCACTATTACAATTGTGTAGTGGTAAAAATACTAAACATAACTTTGCTCAGATAGAGCAGCAGATTAAACAATTGCCAAATAGTGTGAGATTGGTTTTAACACCGGAAAATGCACTGTTGTTTAGTGATAATATCAGTTATCGTAATTTTGCTGAATCACAGGGAGAAGGTCCTTTACAAGGTGCAATTGCTGAAATGGCTCGCCATTATCAAGTATGGATATTGGTGGGCTCTATGCCATTAATCAGTCGCGAAGATCCTGAGCTTATCACGAGTAGTAGTTTGTTATTTGATGATAGCGGCGCAATTCGTGCTCGCTATGACAAAATTCACATGTTTGATGTGAATATAATTGATGATGAACAAGGTATTTATAACGAATCGTCAATTTATCAACGTGGTGAACATATTACAGTAGTTGATACGCCAGTTGGCCGTTTAGGAATGACGATTTGTTATGATTTACGTTTTCCCTGCCTGTTTCAGGCATTAAGAAAGCAAGGGGCGGATCTCATTGCTGTGCCGGCTGCTTTTACACGTTTAACTGGTGAAGCTCACTGGGAGCCACTGTTAAAAGCCCGCGCGATTGAAAATCAATGTATTATTTTGGCGCCAGCACAAATAGGCGTGCATGGTCAACGTCGTACTTGGGGTCACTCAATGGTGATTGATAGCTGGGGCAATATTTTGCAAGAAAATGCAGATGCAGTCAGTGCATTAACGCTTAATATTGATAAAGCTAAAGAAGGCCTGATTGGTGTCCGTGAACAGATGAAAGTCGTAAAGCATAATCGCTTCCGTACTAGTTTGATGCCATTAATTGAACATAAAACGAAATAGAAAGAGTAAATAAATATGAGTTTAACCTCTGTTAGTGAATATTTGCTGACATCAAACGATCTTAATCATCAACATCTGCAAGATGTTTTACAATCACTTGCCGAGCGACATTTAGATTATGCCGATCTCTATTTTCAATCGAGTTGTCATGAAGAATGGGGATTGGAAGACGGAATTATTAAAAGAGGATCCTACAATATTGATCAGGGTGTAGGTATTCGCGCTATTCGAGATGATAAAACCGGATTTGCTTATGCCGATCAGATAACTTTACAGGCACTACAGCAAAGTGCTAATGCGGCTCGAAGCATTGTAAATCAGGCTGGGAAGGGCAAAACATGTCTAATTAGTAAGGTTAATTTTAAACATTTATATTCTGCGATTGATCCTATACAAACAATGAGCCCGGAAGAGAAAATCGCATTGTTGCAGCGTGTTGATCAAGTTGCCCGAGCCGAAGATCCTCGTGTGCAAGAGGTCGATGTAACGCTATCTGGTGTTTATGAACATGTTCTTGGTCGTAGCAACAGATGGCACGTTAGCGGCTGATATTCGTCCATTAGTACGCTTATCTGTCAGTGTGTTAGTGGAACATGACGGCAAGCGTGAGCGTGCTGGTAGTGGTGGCGGTGGGCGCTATGGTTACCAATATTTTCTTGAAACAGAGCAAGGTGAAGTTCGGGCGGAATATTATGCTCGAGAGGCTGTCCGCATAGCATTGGTTAATCTTACCGCAATTGCTGCACCGGCAGGCACAATGCCTGTGGTACTCGGTGCTGGTTGGCCAGGTGTTTTACTACACGAGGCAGTCGGCCACGGTCTTGAAGGTGATTTTAATCGGCGTGGCACATCTATTTTTAGTGGAAAAGTAAGTCAACAAGTTGCTTCACCACTTTGTACCGTGGTTGATGATGCCACTCTAGTCGGTCGTAGAGGATCTTTAACCATCGATGATGAAGGTGTACCGGGGCAATGTAATGTCTTGATTGAAAATGGTATTTTAAAAGGTTATATGCAAGACAAAATGAACGCTCGTTTGATGGGGGTTGTGCCAACCGGCAATGGTCGGCGTGAATCTTATGCGCATTTGCCGATGCCTCGTATGACAAATACTTATATGTTAGCCGGACAATTAACCCCGGCAGAGATAATAGCCAGTGTTGATCGTGGTATTTATGCACCTAATTTTGCTGGTGGGCAAGTTGATATTACTTCGGGCAAATTTGTTTTTTTGACTGCGGAAGCCTATTTGATCGAAAAAGGGAAAATCACAAAGCCGATAAAAGGAGCAACATTCATTGGCTCTGGGCGAGAAGCAATGCAGCAGATTTCAATGGTTGGTAATGATCTCAAACTTGATAGCGGGATTGGTGTTTGCGGCAAAGAAGGGCAAAGTGTTCCTGTTGGTGTTGGCCAACCCACATTAAAGCTCGATAGTATGACGGTTGGTGGAACAGCATAATAAATTTTTTGGATGATTGGATGAATAAAAAAATTATTATTTTGCTAATATTAGCCATATTAATAGGGGCAGGCGTTTACTTTAAATGGCATAGTCGGTAGCAGGCAGACATAATGGGGCAAACAGTATAGCGCCCACGGCTGTCCATAATATTGATAAGTTAACCGCACAGCAAAATGTGGTTAATTATCTAAGGCAATACCATCGATTACCAGACTTTTATATTACAAAAAGAAAAGCACGACAAAGTGGTTGGGATCCAAGGGCAGGTAATTTATGTCAAGTTGTGCTGGGTAAAGCGATTGGTGGCGATAGATACAACAACCGAGAAAAATTGCTACCTGCTGCTCCAGATCGCCAATGGTATGAAGCCGATATCAATTAATCACTGTGGTCATCGAGCTAGTGATAGATTGCTTTATTCATCAGATGGATTGATTTATGTGACGTTAGATCATTATAAAACCTTTTCAAGAGTGAATTAAATGATGCATTGTGTTGAATTTGATTTTCGTGAAATAGACAATCTGAATGACTTTTATCAAAAAGCGATATTGGTTTTTGAATTACCAAAATGGTTTGGCCAAAATTTGGATGCACTTTGGGGTATGTTGACTGGTGGAATTGCTTTACCGGTAGAGGTTATTTTTTCTCATATAAATGAATATCAGTTAACAGAATTTGCTGAGCTGATAACGGTTTTTAGAGAAGCTGAACAAACATTGGGAGGGCAATTCATATTTCATTGCCGAGCCTCCCAATCTAATCCAGCTTAGGTACTTTCAGATAGTGTCTTTAGGTATTGAAAGAGTTGGCGATAGGCTTTAGCCGGTTTATTTGCCTCTTTTTCTTTTTTACAGTTACGAATTAATGTCCGTAGCTGTTGACGATCAGCTAAGGGAAATAAACGTATTACATCTTCAATTGCATTATCGCCATTCTCTAATAATTGATTACGTAAAGCTTCAAGCTTATGTAATATGGCGATTTGTTGATTGTGCCGATTTTTTAGCTTATCCAACGCGTCATAAATAGGTTGAGGATCTTGCGCTCTGAGTAATTTACCAATAAATTGTAGCTGGCGTCGTCGCCCTTCACGCTTAATTTTTTGCGCTAATTCAACAGCTGCTAATAGTTCATCATTATGGGGGATACGTTCTAGTTCATGTTTACTAAGTTCAACCAGTTCTGCTCCCAGCTTTTTTAGCGCTTCGGCATCACGCTTGATTTCGCTTTTACTGACCCAGATGATTTCATCCTTATCGATATTATCGGCGTTATCATCGAACCAGTTATCGGGCTGTTTTGCCATCGCGGCTTTCCTCTTAGCAAGACGTCGGATTATTTTATTTCAGAATAATCTGTTGTCTGGTATGTTAACATCTTATCTCTAATTGTAACTGGGAAAATAGATTTAATGCTATAGAGGATTTATTTTCTGCTGAAGATAGGTATTGGTTGAGTTGATTTTATTTTCTATTTTTGGATGATATCAATGAGTTTGACGGAACAGGTTTTATTACAACGTAAACAATTAGAAGAAACAGTTGCATATGCATTATCAATCGCCAAAAAGAGTTGTGATGCAGCTGAAGTGGCTATTAATAAATCAACAGGTATCAGTGTAAGTACACGTTTTGGTGAAACTGAAAATATTGAATTTAATAGTGATGGTGCTCTTGGCATCACGGTTTATCATAAACAACGTAAAGGTAGTGCATCGTCTACTAATTTACATCCAGCAGCGATTAAGCGTACTGTGCAAGCCGCTATTGATATTGCACAGTATACCTCAGAAGATCCTTTTGCTGGTTTAGCAGACGCTGACCTTTTGGCTTATCAATCACCTGATTTAAAACTCTTTTATCCCTTTGATATTGATGCTGAAAAAGCGATCCAATTGGCAGGTCAAGCGGAGATGTCGGCTTTAAATGCGGATAAAAGAATTAAAAATACTGAAGGTGGGAGTTTTAATAGTCATCACGGCATTAGAGTGTTTGGCAATACTCACGGAATGTTACAGAGCTATTGCTCCAGTCGGCACTCAATGTCAAGTTGTGTGATTGCTCAGGAGAATGATGGAATGGAGCGCGATTATGCTTATTCCATTGCCCGTCGATTAGAGGATTTGCAATCACCTCAATGGGTTGGGCAGGAGGCTGCTCGCCGAACTGTCGCCAGGCTTTCACCGCGTAAATTATTAACTATGAAGACACCGGTCATTTTTGCTGCTGAGGTAGCAACTGGTTTATTTGGTCACCTAGTTGGTGCGATTAGTGGTACAAGTATTTATCGTAGATCCTCTTTTTTATTAGACAGCCTTGGTAAGCAAATTTTTCCTTCTTGGTTAACCATTCAGGAGAAGCCACATCTGATTAGCGGACTAGCGTCATCTCCCTTTGATAGTGAAGGTGTGAATACTAGCCAACGTAATATTATTGAGCAAGGGATATTACAAACTTGGTTATTGACCAGTTATTCAGCACGTAAGCTTGGCTTACATAGTACTGGTCATGCTGGTGGTATTCATAACTGGCATATAGCCGGCCAGGGGTTAGATTTTGCTGCTTTATTGCGAGAAATGGTAACGGGGTTAGTTGTTACTGAATTGATGGGGCAGGGAGTTAGCTCGGTAACGGGGGATTATTCTCGGGGAGCAGCCGGTTTTTGGGTTGAAAACGGCGTAATACAATATCCTGTCGGTGAAATTACTATTGCTGGCAATCTAAAACAGATGTGGGCTAATATCGTAACAATAGGCAACGATATTGAAACTCGCAGTAATATTCAATGTGGTTCGGTATTATTACCAGAAATGCATGTTGCTGGTCAGTAAATTTTGCTAATAATTGCTGTCGTTGAATGAGAAGATTTGGCCGGATTGAACGGTTAAAATGATAGGCATTTACAGCAAGAGCAGAAATTACCAGATGACGGAGAAGTTATCGATGGGGTTGATGCCAACTCAGTAGCATTTTAGTGTGGCAGAATGACTTTTACTCAATTTGCCACAGTATATTAAATGACATTGAAAGAATAATAGTGTTAGCAGATATCGCGTAATTTTGAGGTAGTTGATAGCGCTGAAAAGTGGCTGTCTAATAACGTTGATTTAATTAAACTTTTTGAAAGAGACTGGTTAATCGTCTTCAAGTTTATGATGAAAAAGTTGAATAATTGCTGCTAGTGCCTGCTCTTCATCTGGACCGGTTACTTCAATATCGATATAACTACCTTGTTCTGAGTCTAACATTAACATCGCTATAACATTATCTGCTTGAGCTTCTATATTATGGCAATTGCGCAATAGCACCGAAGATTCAAATTGTTGGATTAGCTCACAGAGCATCATTGCTGGCCTGGCATGCATACCCTGTTGATTTTTTATAATAATGCGGTGATAGACAGTCATGACTTTCTCTTTTCTAACGTCCGATGACGCGACTGAACATTTTTGCCTCTAGAACGAAAGTAGTCAGCCAGTTGTTCGGCAGCATAAACTGAACGGTGTTTACCTCCGGTACAACCGATAGCAATCGTCAAATAGCTACGGTTATTAGATTCTAACATGGGTAACCATAATTCAAGATAACTACGTGTTTGATAGATAAAGTTATGCACTTCTGTGTGTCGGTCAAGAAAGGCAGCAACAGGACGATCTAGACCTGTCATAGGACGTAATTTAGGATCCCAATGTGGGTTAGGTAAAAAACGGACATCAAACACATAATCTGCATCGATCGGAATACCATGTTTAAAGCCAAAGGATTCGAAAACCATGGTCAATTCACGTTCCCGTTTACCTAATAAACGAGCTCTAAGCATTTCAGCCAGTTCATGTACTGACATTTCAGAGGTGTCGATAACTAAATCTGCGCGTGAGCGGAGTGGCTTTAATAGATCATTTTCTTTATCAATAGCATTTTCTAATGATAAATTTTTATTGGAGAGTGGATGTAAACGGCGTGTATCACTATATCTTCTGATCAGCGTATTACTATCTGCATCAAGAAAAAGTAATTGTGGGGAAAAACTAGCCGGTAGATTTTTTAACGCATTCTCGAAAATTGTTGGTTTGTCTGGCATATTACGAACATCGATACTCACGGCCGCAGAAGTTTGTCGTTCAGCAAGTGAATTTGCTAATTCTGGCAGTAAAATAACGGGCAGATTGTCAACACAATAAAAACCCATATCCTCCAGTGCCCGTAGAGCAACTGATTTACCTGAACCAGAACGGCCACTGACTATCATCAGCACCATGAGTCATACCCCTTAAGTTTCTTCACAATGAAAAATCATTATTTGGCTTAGATTTTTAGAAACCAGTTATTCAGTAATGATTTTATAGAGTTCATCATTACTTTGCGCAGCGCGTAAACGACGACATAGGTTCTTATCAGCTAACCGTTTGGCAATTAAAGAGAGAGTATGTAAATGTGTTTTACATTGCTCTGAAGGAACTAATAATGCAAACAGTAAATCGACTGACTGATTATCAATGGCATCAAAAGCAATAGGTTCATCTAAATGGAGAAAAACACCAACTGCGTCGGATGAATTGTTTTCATTTAATTTGCCATGTGGGATTGCAATACCTCCCCCGATACCGGTTGTGCCGACTTTTTCACGGGTTAATAATGAGTCAAAAACGACACTTTCAGGTACATTCAGTGCAATTGCAGCAACTTCACTAATAATTTCTAGTGCTCGTTTTTTACTCGTACAATGTACATTATTTAGTGTACATGATGGTGTTAATACCGAGCTTAATGATAATTTTTTTTCACTGTTCATTGGATTTATTCACTTAGGGCAATTATACCAGATATCCATAATGAATATCTGGCATGAACGATACTAACATCGATAATCTACATTTAGTGTCATAGTGCCCTTGTTGTTTAATAACACAGATTAATGTTGTTTCAATTTTTCTTTGTATTTAGTAAGTTGGCGCGCCATTTTTTCTACCATGGCATCAATTGCCGCATACATATCATCTTCTTGAGCAGAAGCATGTAGTTCTGCTCCATTGACTTTCGCTGTTGCCTCAGCAATTTGATTAAATTTCTGTACTTTTAAAATTACATGAATAGCATTGATATGGTCAAAATATTGTTCAAATTTTAAACACTTTTCTTCCACGGTTTGGCGTAATGCTTCTGTAATTTTAATATTTTGGCCAGTAATTTGAAATTCCATAGTATCTTCCTTCTCAGTTAATTCAAATCAGTTTTTTACGCTGATTCGAGGGTGGAATGGATAGAGACTCTCGATATTTAGCAACTGTACGACGAGCAATTTGAATACCCTGTTCTGCTAGTATGTTCGTTAATTTGTTATCACTCAAGGGTTTTGCAGGGTTCTCTGCCGCAATGAGTTTTTTTGCTAGCGCGCGTATAGCGATAGAAGAGGCTTCTCCTCCGGTATCAGTGTTAACATGGCTAGAAAAAAAGTATTTCAGTTCAAAAATACCTCTTGGACTATGTAGATATTTTTGCGATGTGACACGGGAAATCGTCGATTCGTGCATATCAACCTGATAAGCAATATCCGCTAGTACCATAGGTTTCATATGCTCTTCACCATATTCAAAAAACTGTTGTTGATTTTCAACAATACATTGGGCAACTTTTAATAAAGTTTCATTACGACTTTCTAAACTTTTTATTAACCATTTTGCATCTTGTAAGTTGTTACGGATGAATTGGTTATCTTCTTCATTATCAGAGTATTTACCTAGAGAAGCATAATGTTGATTAATTTTTAAGCGTGGAATGTTTTCAGTATTTAGAGCTACTTGCCAGTCATTATCTATTTTGCGCACCAGAGCATCGGGGACAATATATTGTGGTTCATTAGTTTGAATGATTTGCCCAGGTTTAGGATTTAATCGTTGGATCATAGCGATAACTTCTTTCAAGGCCGTTTCTTTTAATTTGGTTTTTCGGCTAAGTTGCCGAAAATCACGATTGCCAAGTAATTCTAAATGGTCGTTAATTATCAGTTTAGCTTCTTTTAGAAAAGGAGTCTCGCGAGGTAACGCTGATAACTGAATTAGTAAGCAGTCTTTTAAATTTTTGGCTGCGACGCCAATCGGATCGAAGTGCTGGATCCGTTTTAATACAATTTCAACTTCTTCCTGGGTAATATCTGTTAGGGCTAAACCCGCGTAAATATCTTCAATAGTGGTGCTTAAATAGCCGGAATCGTCCACAGCATCAATAATGGCGGTGGCAATCGCGGCATCTATTTCAGTAAAAGGTGTTAATGATGCTTGCCAGGATAAATAATCTTGCAGTGTTTGCAATGTTTCTCCTTGGTAGATAGGAAAATCATTGTCACTAAAATTATTGGTTAGAGTTGGATAGTTATCTGAGGGGTAAATTTCTTCCCAATTAGTATCTAAAGGTAATTCGCTTGGCACATCATTTTGTTCGATGGCGTCAAAACTATTTAGTGCCGCTGGCTCGTTATCATTAATATCTGATGTTTCAATTTCCTGGTAGAGGTCATCTTGTTCAAGTAAAGGGTTGCTTTCAAGAGCTTGCTGAATTTCGTGTTGAAGTTCTAATGTTGAAAGTTGCAACAAACGAATAGCTTGTTGTAGCTGTGGTGTCATCGCCAACTGCTGACTGAGTCGGAGTTGCAAACTCTGTTTCATAAAATTGGCTTAGCCTCTTGGGAATAACATAATAAAAAAATTTACCAACTTTAATTAGTCACGGTTAGAGGCGGAAACCTTCTCCCAAATAGACGCGTTTGACTTGTTCATTTTCTAAAATCGCTTTAGGAGTTCCATGAGCGATAAGATGACCTTGACTGACAATGTAAGCATGTTCACAGACATCTAATGTCTCTCTCACATTGTGATCGGTTATTAATACGCCTAAACCATAATCTCTCAAGTGCTGGATTATTTTTTTTATATCTAATACTGAAATCGGATCAACACCAGCAAAAGGTTCATCTAAAAGAATAAATTTAGGATCAGCCGCTAATGCCCGGGCTATTTCTACCCGGCGACGCTCCCCGCCAGAAAGTGATTGACCGAGGTTATTTCGCAAATGAGTAATACTAAACTCTTCCATCAATTCTTCGGCACGTTGCTGTTTTTCTTCGAATGTTAAATCTTTACGAATTTCTAATACAGCCATCAGATTATCGTAAACGTTTAGCCGGCGAAATATTGAGGCTTCTTGTGGTAAATAACCTATTCCCCTACGAGCCCGTTCGTGAAGCGGCAGCAAACTAATATCTTCACCGTCAATAGCAATTTTTCCAGTATCACGAGGAACGATACCAACTACCATATAGAAGGTTGTCGTTTTACCTGCACCGTTTGGCCCCAGTAAACCAACGATTTCACCTGAACTGACCTCCAGGCTAACGTCTTCAACAACCTTGCGGTTTTTGTATGTTTTTGCCAAATGTTTCGCAGTTAGTTTAGCCATTTTTTATTATTTACTCTTACTATTATTTGTACTTTTTACTCCAGGGCCTTTTTCTTGTAATTGGGAAGGTAACAGTATGGTCGTTACTCGTTTCCCTTTATCACTAAATGCTTCCATTTGTTGGGTTGGGACTAAATAGGTAATTTTGTCACCTTTAATATTGCTATCTAGTTGTTCAAGGTAAGCATTACCCGTTAGGATGACCAGCTCTTTCTCCATTTCATAACGTATTTTGTCGCTGTGACCTTTGATCGGTTTACCATCATCTTGCAATTGATAGAAATTGGCTGGCGTACCATAGGCTTCGACAACCATCTTTTTGGCATCGCCGTTCGGACGGATGACAACGACTTTATCAGCTCGAACATCTATAGAACCTTGTTTTATGACAACATTTTCTGTAAATGTGGTAATATTTTTTTCTAAATCAAGTGACTGTTTAACTGAATCAATCTGAATGGGTTGTTGAGAATCACTTTTCAGCGCTATTGCTGGCAAGCTTAATATGAATATTGAACTAGTTAATGCTACATTAATGAAGATCTTTTTTGCCAATATCATTTAGTTGTTTCCTTCGGGAGCTGTTTGCTTATTGGGGATTTCATAATAGGTTTTAACATCTTCAATTAACTCAGCGGTATGCGTTCTCATATTACCGCGCATTTTCATACCCACTGATCGTAAACCGATACCAATTACTGTGACTTTATCATCAGATGAGACATCCAGGGTAATTAGGTTAACGATGGCATTTTCCGTCAAAATTTTTTGTAAATCTGAAGTTGGATTTAAGCTATTTACTTGAACATTACCATATAAATAGAGCATGTTGTCGTTGGTTAATTTGGCTTTATTGGAGCGTACGGCCCAAGTGGGGATACTTTTTGTGTCATAAGTTGTTAATACTGGATTAATAAACCAGCTGGTTTTATTACTCGAAAAGTGGTGCGTCTCATCCGTTATCAGCTTATAGGCCAATTTACCCATTGGATCATAGACATGGGTAATGGCATTACCAGTTTGATAATTTGGTTGGCTGTTATCAACCATAGCGGGTGCTTTTGATTGATTAAAATCAGCTAAGTTCCAGCCAATAAGCGCTAAAACAATTAGTGTTAATATAATGTTAAGCCAAAACTTAAATTTGCTCATCGTTGTTTCATTTTTGCCTATATTGATAAACCGTGGGCATTTTCTATCTTATCTTGAGCAAGCAGGATCAGATCACAAATTTCACGTACCGCACCTTTGCCGCCTGCTTGATATGTAACATAATGCGCTTTACTTAACAACATTGGATGCGCGTCAGCTACAGCAACCGAAAGCCCTATCTGCGACATGACAGGCCAGTCAATTAAATCATCACCAATATAAGCAATCTGTTGAGGTTGGAGTGTTAATCGAGTTATCAGATCATTATAAGCTAATTTTTTTTCACTTTGCCCTTGGTAAAGATAATTAATACCGAGTGTTTTGGCGCGATCTTCCAATAATTTAGCTTTACGCCCAGTAATAATGGCAACTTCAATTGCAGAGGTCAGTAAACAACGGATACCATAACCATCTTTTACATTGAATGCTTTTAGTTCTTCACCATTATTCCCCATATAAATTAAGCCATCTGTCATGACACCATCAACATCACAAATTAGTAATTTTATAAGGCGTGCTTTTTCAACGATATGTTGGTCTATTGGACCATAACAGGTTGTGATTTTATTATCATTATTCATGTATTATTTCCAATAATTATATGATGCCAGCTTGCAAAAGATCATGCAGATGAATAACACCAATAAGTGTATCTGCTTTTGCCACCAGCAAGGAAGTAATATGGTGTTGTTGCATCAAATTTAAGGCGTCAATCGCTAGCATATTGGGTTTTACCCTAATACCACCGGCTGTCATTACATCGGTAATTTTGGCATTATTTAAGTCAATATTCATTGCAAAGACGCGTCGTAAGTCACCATCGGTAAAAATACCTTCAATTTGCATTTCTTCATTACAAATCACAACCATACCTAGTTTTTTGCGAGTAATTTCTACTAATGCTTGCTGTAATGTTGCCTGTTTCATGACATTTGGAATATTTTTCCCGGTATGCATTAGGTCACTCACTCTTAATAAAAGTTTGCGTCCCAATGTGCCACCTGGATGAGAAAGTGCAAAATCTTCAGCGGTAAAACCCCGGGCTTCAAGTAAAGCGACCGCAATCGCATCTCCCATAACTAACATCGCGGTTGTGCTCGTTGTTGGCGCTAGACCTAATGGACAAGCTTCCTGCGGTACTTTGATACAAAGGTGGAAATCTGCCGCTTTTCCCATGCTACTAGCAGGGTTTTTTGTCATAGAAATTAGCGCAATATGTTGGCGTTTTAACACTGGAATGAGTACTAATATTTCATTTGACTCACCGGAATTAGAAATAGCCAGAACAATATCTTGACGACTAATCATGCCTAAATCACCATGACTGGCTTCTCCTGGATGTACAAAAAAAGCGGGTGTTCCTGTACTGGCTAATGTGGCTGCAATTTTACGGCCAATATGGCCTGATTTACCCATTCCCATAACAACGACTTTGCCAGTACATTTGAAAATCAGTTCACAAGCTTGGTTAAAATCATCGTTGATATATTGCTCCAAATTGGCAAGCCCGCTACGTTCAATCCCCAATACCTTTTTCGCTGTTTTTTGAAAATCAATTTCAGACATTTTTATTCCCCAATTTGATATAACTAATTTAATTATATGGGTTAATAGATGTTTAGTAAGACTCGTTTTTTCATATCACTCGCTTTGTATTACTGTCATCAATATATTATCCGTACGTTGTATTATTAGAAAAAATAGCATTTTTCACTATGATGACATTCGAAAATTTGTTTATTGTGACGATGTAATGAACAAAAGTAAAATTGGCAATAATATTGATAGCGAATATATGCTAGTTTTTAGGTAATATGTTCCATGCTGAGTAAATATACTTAAATGATAATTAGACAGAAAGGCTATTATCGTCATGAAGAAGTCTGTAGATAATATCATAGAAATCAAAGATATGTCTTTTATTCGGGGTCAACGGCTGATTTTTACCGATATGAGCTTGACGATCCCCAGGGGAAAAATTACGGCAATCATGGGGCCATCAGGTATTGGAAAAACAACGTTGCTACGTTTGATTGGTGGACAATTACAGCCAGATAAGGGGGAAATTTGGTTTGATGGTGCTAATATTCCAACACTATCACGCGCGGAACTTTATGCTGCTCGCAAGAAAATGAGTATGTTGTTTCAGTCAGGTGCCTTGTTTACTGATATGAATGTTTTTGACAATGTTGCTTTCCCTTTACGTGAACATACTGTTTTAGCAGCAGAAATTATTCGAACAGTGGTCATGATGAAACTAGAAGCAGTCGGGTTGAGAGGTGCAGCCAATCTTATGCCAGCTGAACTATCAGGTGGTATGGCGCGACGAGCAGCATTGGCACGCGCTATTGCCCTTGATCCACAATTAATTCTATTTGATGAACCTTTTGTTGGGCAAGATCCGATAACCATGGGAGTTTTGGTTAAACTTATTGATGAACTTAATCATGCATTAGGTATTACTTGTGTTATTGTTTCTCACGATGTGCCAGAAGTGTTGAGCATAGCGGATAAAGCTTATATTGTTGCAGAGCAACATGTTATTGCTGAAGGCACAGCGAAAGAATTGCAACAAAATAAGGATGCGCGGGTTAGGCAGTTTCTTGATGGTATAGCGGATGGTCCGGTACCATTTAAGTTTCCGGCAGGAAATTATGCAGCAGATTTATTAGGGTGATGGGATGATACTAATTGATACATTAGCCGCATTAGGCCATCGTTCACTAGCTATGGTGGCGACATTTGGTCGTGCTGGCTATTTGTTATGTCGGGCTTTATTTGGCAAACCTGAATTTGGAAAACAATGGCCATTATTAATAAAACAGCTCTACAATGTAGGAGTCTTATCTTTATTAATTATTGCTGTTTCGGGATTATTCATTGGCATGGTATTTGGTTTACAAGGATATTTAGTCTTGACCATGTTTAGTGCTGAATCCAGTCTTGGCATGATGGTCGCTCTTTCTTTATTAAGGGAGCTAGGGCCAGTGGTGACCGCACTTTTATTTGCTGGCAGAGCAGGTTCTGCATTAACGGCAGAAATAGGATTGATGAAAGCAACAGAGCAGATCTCTAGTTTGGAAATGATGGCGGTTGATCCATTAGGTCGAGTGATCGCGCTGCGTTTTTGGGCGGGACTGATCAGTATGCCATTACTGGCATTAATTTTTGTCGCCGTAGGCATATTAGGTGGTGCGCTAGTCGGTGTCGATTGGAAAGGAATTGATGAAGGTTTTTTTTGGTCATCGATGCAATCTGCTATTGAGTGGAAAAAGGATATTCTCAACTGTTTTATTAAAAGTGTGGTATTCGCTTTTACAGTCAGCTGGATAGCTTTATTTAATGGTTATGATGCCATCCCAACATCGGAAGGGATAAGTCGTGCAACAACCAGAACCGTTGTTCATTCGTCATTAGCTGTGTTGGGTTTAGATTTTGTGCTTACTGCACTGATGTTTGGGAATTAATTCATGCAAAGTAAGAAAAGTGAAATTCTAGTTGGACTATTTGTTTTGATTGCATTAGCTGCAATTATCTTTTTATGTTTAAAAGTTGCAGATATTAAATCATTTGGTAATCAACCGACTTATAAAGTTACTGCCTCTTTTACCAATGTAGGCGGATTGAAAGTAAACTCGCCGGTAAAGATAGGCGGTGTGGTGGTTGGCCGAATAGTCGATATTATGTTGGATAAGAAAACTTATACGCCACGTGTTACCTTAGCGATTTTTAGTCAATATGATAATATTCCTGATAACAGCTCATTGTCGATACTTACTGCGGGATTATTAGGTGAGCAGTTTTTAGCACTTAATGTGGGTTTTTATGATCCGGATATGGGAATTACCTTTCTTAAGGACGGTGAACGCATCGAAGATACTAAACCGGCCATAATATTGGAAGATTTAATTGGGCAATTCTTATATAGAAGTGGCGATCCTAATCGTTCGAATAGAACAAGCTCAGTTTCCGGAAATAACGAAAAATCTTCCACGACACCATGATGAACAATCTAATATGATAAGAAAAGGAACCTATTTTATGTTTAAATGTTTCTTAATAGTGGCTTTGTTAGTGGTTGCTCCGTTTGCGATGGCGATAGATCAAACCAACCCATATAAACTGATGCAAGAAGCCGCTACTAAAACTTTTACCCGCTTAAAAAACGAGCAGCCTATGATCCGGCAAAATCCAGATTACTTACGCAGGATTGTTCGTGAAGAACTTATGCCTTATGTACAAATTAAGTATGCAGGAGCATTAGTCTTAGGATCTTATTATAGTAGTGCAACACCGTCACAACGGGATACTTATTTTCAGGCGATTGAAGCCTATTTGGAACAAGCTTATGGGCAAGCCTTGGCAATGTATCATGGGCAACAATATCAAATTGCGCCTGAACAACCACTGGGTGATAGGAATGTGGTTGCTATGCGGGTAACAATTACCGATCCACAGAGCCGACCACCTGTACGTCTTGATTTTCAATGGCGTAAAAATAGCAAGACTGGCTATTGGCAGGCTTATGATATGATTACTGAAGGTGTTAGTTTAATTACAACTAAACAAAACGAATGGGCTAATATTTTACGTACCAAAGGTATTGACGGCTTGACACAAGTGTTGCTCAATAGTGCAAAAAATCCCATTACGCTGGAAAATAAAAAGTCATGATACCCATGTTGACTTGGGAGCAGAAAGGTCAAATGTTGATTTTAACCGGTGAGCTTGATTGTGATACTCTGCCCGTTTTTTGGCAACAGAGAAATCAGTTGCTAAAAGGTATTAATGCGATTAATGTTTCCCAGTTATCTCATATCGATTCTACCGGACTCGCTATGTTTATTAGGTTAAAATCAGAACAGCAGTCAGAGAATAAATGGGTATTTGAAGGTATTAGTGAGCGTTTTAAGACCCTTATTAGGCTTTATAAACTTGAGGATTTTATGAACTAGTTGGGTCATAAATTTTAAAAATAGTTTATATATAAAGCAAACGCTCTTGTGCATTTTTATGCCAAGGGCGTTTTGTTTGATTTGCAGGAGATGATAGATCGATTAGGATAGATGGATTGTCTTTTAACGTTAGAATTGAGTTTAATTATGGATATAAATGAAATAAAGCAAGTATTAATAGAACAATTGAAACTTGATGAAGTGATTGTCAATGGCGAAGGTAGTCATTTTCAAATAATTGCTGTTGCTGAAATGTTTGACGGTATGAGTCGGGTTACGCAGCAGCAAGTGATTTATGCACCACTAATGGAATATATTGCAGATAATCGGATCCATGCATTATCAATTAAAGCTTATACCCCCGCGGAATGGAAAAGAGATTGTAAGCTTAATGGTTTTTAATACTATACTTTTGCATTAATAATATAAATATTACTCATAGAGAATTTCTTGATGGACAAGTTTCGATTAAAGGGGCCAACTCGTTTGATGGGTGAGGTCTCGATTTCTGGTGCAAAAAATGCGGCATTACCGATATTGTTTGCATCGCTTTTAGCAGAAGAACCCGTTGAATTACAAAATGTTCCAAAGCTAAAAGATATTGATACAACAATTGAATTACTTAATCAGTTAGGTACAAAAGTTGAGCGTAATGGCGCTATTTTTGTTGACGCACGTGGTATTAATAAATTTTGTGCTCCTTATGAATTAGTCAAGACGATGCGTGCATCTATTTGGGCTTTGGCGCCATTAGTGGCTCGTTTCGGTCAAGGCCAAGTATCTTTACCGGGAGGATGTGCGATTGGTGCGCGTCCAGTTGATTTGCATATTGCCGGCCTTGAACAACTTGGTGCCCAAATTACCTTAGATGAAGGCTATGTTAAAGCATCGGTCGATGGTCGTTTGCAAGGAGCCAATATTGTTATGGATAAAGTTAGTGTCGGCGCCACCGTGTCTATTATGACGGCTGCAACTCTGGCAGAGGGAAAAACCGTTATTGAAAACGCAGCTCGTGAACCTGAAGTTGAAGATACCGCCAACTTTTTAAATTCATTAGGGGCAAAGATCACGGGTGCAGGTACAGACAGCATTATTATTGAAGGAGTTGCGCGCTTAGGTGGTGGTATTTATCGAATTTTACCTGATCGGATTGAAACAGGTACTTTCCTGGTTGCAGCTGCTATCTCTGGAGGTAAAGTAATCTGCCGCAATACTAAACCAGCTACATTGGATGCAGTATTAGCTAAATTACGTGAAGCGGGTGCAGAGATTGAAATTGGCGAGGATTGGATCCAGCTGGATATGCATGGTAAGCGGCCAAAAGCAGTGACTATCAGAGCAGAACCGCATCCGGGCTTTCCAACCGATATGCAGGCACAATTTAGCTTACTTAATTTAGTAGCTGAAGGTGTTAGTACAATAACAGAAACTATTTTTGAAAATCGTTTTATGCATATCCCAGAGTTAATTCGTATGGGAGCCCATGCGGAAATAGAAGGAAATACCGTTGTTTGTCATGGTGTTGAACAACTTATGGGTGCACAAGTCATGGCTACCGATTTACGGGCATCTGCTAGTTTAGTTCTTGCTGGATGTATTGCTAAAGGAAAAACAACTGTTGATCGGATTTATCATATCGATAGGGGATATGAGAAAATGAGAAGAGAAGCTGCGTAGTTTAGGGGCCAATATAGAACGTATTACTGCAAAGAAAATATAACCTGCTATTTTACTAAGGTAAAAATCAGTAGCTTAGTTAGACTGCTGATTCTTACTTATTGTAGTAATATATTTGCCTTCATTGTACTCTTCAATTTTAACGTGGAGAGTCATTGTTTTTTCGTTGCGCAGTAGTGTGACAGGGACGATACTGCCCGGACTAATTTCAGCAACTTGATCCATTGTTGCCGCAGCCGAGATAACCGGTTGATCATTAACAGAAATAATAATGTCACCGACTTGAATACCAGCATTTTCTGCCGGGCCATGTGCCGCGACCTGAAGAATACGTAGCCCTTTAATTTGATTAATATCGATATTGTTAGAGTGAATACGGGGTAAGTCCCGCGCAGTACTGATACCGATAAAACCGCGGATCACTCGCCCATCACGAATAAGTTTTTCCATAATTTTAGTTGCTAATTCTGTTGGAATAGCAAAACCTAATCCCTCAGGCGTAAAACCATTTTCTGAATGATCAAATGAGAGTGTATTAATTCCCATCAATTCACCTTCAGTATTAATTAGCGCTCCGCCTGAATTTCCATGATTAATAGACGCATCAGTTTGTAGAAAATTCTGTCGGAGGGTAGGACTTAGTCCTACCCGTCCAGTGGCGCTAATAATTCCTTGTGTCACTGTTTGTCCTAAATTATAGGGGTTACCGATGGCTAACACGATATCGCCAACGTGCGCTTTACGTTGTGGGTTAATCGGAATCACAGGAAGATTTTCGGCGTCTATTTTTAAAACAGCCAAGTCTGTTAAGCTATCTGAGCCAACGATGAGTGCGTCAAAAATTAATTCATCAGGCAGTGCAATCTTAATTTGATCCACGTTATTAACGACATGTCTGTTGGTAATAATATAACCGTTACTGCTCATAATGACACCAGAGCCTAATGCAGTTAATTCGCGCCCATTTTGGGAAAAACTACCGTTCCCGCTGCTATAAACATAGATAACTGCCGGTGCTGCTCTACGTACCGCTTTACTATAACTAATTGGTTGCTCATCTTTTTTACCGTCGAGGAGGTCAGTGAGTCCTTTTGGGCGTATAGATGGAATAGCCATTAGCAAAATAGTAGCGATAACAAGCCCTATAATGACGGCACGAAAAAGCTTGATGAACATAGTAAGTATTCTGTAATAAAAGATAAACGGGATAATAAAATAGCAGGATACCATAAATACAAACAGGTACGATAGTTAACAGTACCTGTTTGCTGGGTGATTAATTGAATATATTATTACCGCGAAGTAATAAGTAGATATTTTGATCACCACGTAAAATATTTAATGCTAAAGCGGTAGGTTTAGTTTCAATAATTTTACGCAGTTGATTAATATTTTCTATCCGTTGTTCGTTGGCACTAATAATAAGATCACCTTTTGCCAGGCCAAACATGGCTGCAGGTGAATTAGACGAAACGCTATCGACCTTAACACCTTTAGTGCCTTTGATTGTACTATTGCTTAAAGTCGCTCCCATTAGTGACGTGGTTAAAACTTCGGCTTTCGTACTGCTGGAATCATTATCTTCTAAGGTAACATTCACTTCCATTGGCTTGCCTTTACGTAGTAGACCGATGGTGATCTGCTTACCGATTTCACTAGTGCCAATTTTAGCTCTCAATTCAGCGAAGCTATTGATATATTTGTTATTAATCGAAACCAAAATATCACCAGATTGAATGCCTGCTTTAGCTGCTGCAGAATTTGGTATCACTTCACTGACAAATGCCCCTTTTTGCACATCAATCTTCAATGCTTTCGCTACATCAGAAGTCATTTCAGTGCCTTTGATCCCTAGCAATCCACGTTTTACTTCACCATGTTTGATAATTTGATCGCTAAGAGATTTAGCCATATTGGATGGAATGGCAAAGCCAATACCAATATTACCCCCACCAGGCGCTAAAATAGCGGTATTAATACCAATTAGTTCACCATTGAGATTAACTAATGCGCCACCTGAGTTACCTCTATTAATAGAAGCGTCAGTTTGAATAAAATTTTCCAGACCTTCTACATTTAAACCACTACGACCCAATGCAGAAATAATGCCTGATGTTGCTGTTTGACCTAAACCGAAAGGGTTACCAACAGCAACAGCAAAATCACCAACTCGCAGTTTATCGGAGTCAGCTATTTTAATCGCCACTAAGTTCAATTTTTTCATATTTGCTGTACTTGAATCTTTGATTTGTAATAGGGCGATATCTGTTTGAGGATCACGGCCGATAAGCTTAACGTCAATTTCTCTGCCATCATTAAGCTGAATTTGGATGCTATTAGCATTATCGATGACATGGTTATTAGTTAGGATATAACCTTTTTCAGCATCAATAATAACCCCGGAGCCTAATCCTTCAAAAGGGCGAATACTTTGTTGTTGTGAGGGAAAATTGGGCCCAAAAAAGAATTTAAATTCTTCGGGTAGCTGTTGATTTTGAACACGTGTTCCAGACACACGAATACTAACTACGGCAGGAAGTACTTTTTCTAGCATCGGTGCTAGGCTTGGTAATTCTTGACCAGATGATAAAGCAATTGGTGGCATTGATGCAGCATGACTTACTGCAGGTATACTTATGAGTGAAAGGCTGATACTCATAGCTAATATAGTTAAAAAATGTTTCTCTTTTTTCATCATGAATTGAATTCTCTTACATACCTAATTTATTTAAGGTAATTTGCTATCCTGGATAGAAAAGGCCTCAGCAGGTTTAAGACTTTAAATTATGCAAAAAAGTTCAGCCAACAGATAGTAGTAATCGTTTTTTTACATGTATTTACATGATATTAATTTTTTACAACAAAATAACTCTATCAGGTGAATACGCTGCCATCAAAGTTAGGTAAAGATGCAATTTTATTAATATATGTAACTTAATTTACCTTCTTTTTTCTTTTATTGTGCGAAATAAGCCAGAAGAACCTTCAGAGTAATCTTTAGGTGGTAAATTAACGGGAGCTTGATCATTGTCTGATTCTGATTCAGTCAAACGATAGTTAAAAGGGTTGTTTTGTATTGGCATATCAGGCATCAATTCATGAGAACTTTTTGCCATATGCTGATAGAGTTGACGATAATCTTGCGCCATGTTATCGAGTAACTCTGCACTACGCGCAAAATGGCTGACCAATTCTTTACGATATTTTTCCAATTCATGGTTTTTCTTTTCAAGTTCAGCCTGTAAAGCTTGTTGGTTGCGTAGCTTAGTATTGCCGAAGCGAACTACTAGTGCACCAATGATGAAACCTACAATTAGACTGATTAGTGCATATTCCCAAGTCATGTTGACTCCTTCATTAACAAAACAACATTTATTTTCATAGAAATAGATTCACAGTATAGCAGTCACTATACCTGTTAAAAGGCCATAAGTGAAAGTAGGAAAAGTGATTGCTAATGATTTCATAGTATTTTGCGGTATTAAAGTAGCAAAGATTATCGATATAATGTTTATGATTGGTTTCATTGGTCAATAAAATTATGACATTTTTAAGGAGTATCACGTTGATGACATTATTGACTCCCACTAAACTTTACCAACAGTTTTTGGCTACCGGTGATTATCAATTTGATGAGGTGCAAAGTAAGGCGATAGCACGTTTAGATATTATTCATCATCAGTTGCTTAATAAAACATCCCAGTTATCATTGAAAAATAAAATTGCCCAATTATTTGCTAAGAAACCTCATACAAATCTTGAGCCTGTCCAGGGATTATATATGTGGGGTGGTGTTGGCCGAGGTAAAACTTGGCTAATGGGTCTCTTTTATCAGAGTTTACCGGATGGCAGAAAATTACGCTTACATTTTCATCGTTTCATGTGGCGAGTGCAGAATGAAATGATTGAGTTACAAGGTCAGCCAGATCCATTGGAAATTATTGCCGATAGATTTAAAAAACAGACCGATGTTTTATGCTTTGATGAGTTTTTTGTCTCTAATATTACTGATGCCATGATTTTGGCAACGTTATTGAAAGCTTTATTTGCCAGAGGTATTTGCTTAATAGCAACGTCTAATGTTCATCCAGATGAACTCTATCGAAATGGATTGCAACGAACACGTTTTCTACCCGCGATCGAACAAATTAAAAAATATTGTGACATTATCAATGTTGATGCAGGTATTGATTATCGTTTACGTACCTTGAAGCAAGCAGGTCTTTATCTTACGCCAATTGATGAAGCGAACTGCAATCGTATGGATGAGATATTTATTAAATTAGCTGGCAAATCTAGAGTTAGGTTTCCTATTCTTGAGATTAATCATCGTACTATGCCGGCAATCTGTACTGCAGAAGGCATTTTATCGATTGAATTTAAGGTATTATGTGAAGATGCACGTAGTCAAAATGACTATATCGTCTTAGCAAAAGATTATCATACGGTACTATTGTATAATGTTTTTTTGATGTCAGAACTCCATGAAGATGTAGCCAGGCGTTTTCTCGCTCTGATTGATGAATTTTATGAACGAAAAGTTAAGTTGATTATTAATGCTGAGGTAGCAATGGATAAACTTTACCAAGGGCATTTGTTACGTTTTGAATATCAACGCTGTTTATCAAGATTGCAAGAAATGCAGAGTGAGGAATGCCTAAAATTACCTCATATAGCTTGATCAGCGGGTAATAATACAATAAATTGGCGAGAAATTTATTTTTGGGGTCGATTTTTGGCAAAAATTTCTCTATAATCTTGCCACCCCACGTTACAGCAAGTTTTTTATTTCCCCAAAATCTTGCATTAATGTCAGTTTGACTACTCGAAGGGGTAGGATTTACTGGACAAAAATTAGCGTGAACATGCTGAAGTATTTTTATAAAATATGAGTGTTCGCCAACATGTAACTTATTATATGGGTAAGCTTTAATGAAAACTTTTACAGCTAAACCAGAAACCGTAAAACGCGGCTGGTACGTTGTTGATGCAGATGGAAAAACTTTAGGCCGTCTTGCAACTGAAATTGCTCGTCGTTTGCGCGGCAAGCATAAAGCGGAATATACTCCGCATGTAGATACTGGTGATTACATCATTGTTGTTAATGCAAAAAAAGTTGCTGTTACTGGTAACAAGCGTGAAGAAAAAATCTACTATCGCCATACTGGTTATATCGGTGGTATCAAACAAGCGACCTTCGAAGAAATGATTGCCCGTCATCCTGAGCGTGTAATTGAAATTGCGGTTAAAGGTATGCTACCCAAAGGACCTCTTGGTCGTGAGATGTACTGTAAAATGAAAGTTTATGCGGGTAGTGATCACAACCACGCGGCACAGCAGCCGCAAGTTCTTGACATTTAATCGGGATGGATATAGGCAATGGCTGAAAATCAATACTACGGCACTGGTCGCCGCAAAAGCTCTTCCGCACGTGTTTTCATTAAGTCAGGTAGCGGTAATATTACTATCAATCAACGCAGCTTAGAAGAATATTTTGGCCGCGAAACGGCGCGAATGGTTGTTCGCCAACCGTTAGAATTGGTTGATATGTTGCAGAAACTGGATCTATACATTACCGTTAAAGGTGGTGGGATTTCTGGTCAAGCAGGTGCAATCCGTCATGGTATTACACGTGCATTGATGGGATATGACGAGACACTACGGGCAGAACTACGTAAAGCTGGGTTTGTTACTCGTGATGCGCGTTCTGTTGAGCGTAAGAAAGTGGGACTGTGTAAAGCACGTCGTCGTCCACAATACTCTAAACGTTAATTTTTTGTTTTTACAATAAATTAGTAATAAAAAGCCCGCCTTTAAGCGGGTTTTTAGCATGTTATAAATTTATATTATCTTGCGATTATTAATTTAATTTTTTCAATAAAAATTGCTTTAATTTTGTACATTTATTATAAAGTCTTGTCAAACTTTCCCCCATATTGAACAAAATCTGATAGACTATAAGCCATTATTTTCTTATCTATTTCTCACCTGATTTGGTGGAAATAACATGTATTAATTGTAGTTTAATAAATAAAGGTCAAATGTCTGTTAACCGAGTAAATTGGTTCACCAGCATTTTAAACATGTAAGAATGGCCTGATTAATTATATTATGGCTGTTTATTCTTTTTTAATAAAACTTGGAGGTTTTCATGGCTGTCGCTGCCAACAAACGTTCGGTAATGACACTGTTTTCCGGCCCGACCGACATATTTAGCCATCAAGTGCGGATCGTATTGGCAGAAAAGGGCGTGAGCGTTGAGATTGAGAATGTTGAAGCGGGTAATTTGCCTCAAGATTTGATTGATCTAAATCCTTACCAAACAGTACCAACGCTGGTTGATAGAGAATTAACATTGTATGATTCCCGTGTTGTTATGGAATATCTTGATGAACGCTTTCCGCATCCACCATTGATGCCTGTTTATCCCGTTGCTCGTGGTAATAGTCGTTTAATGATACATCGGATAGACAAGGATTGGTATTCTTTGATGTATAAGATTGAAAATAAGGATCCTCAAGCTGATGCTGCCCGTAAGCAGTTAAGGGAGGAACTGATAGCAATCTCGCCAATTTTTAAAGAAAGACCGTTTTTTATGAGCGAAGAATTTAGTCTAGTTGATTGCTATTTAGCTCCCCTTTTATGGCGTTTACCTTACTGGAAGATCGACATCCCTAAAGGAAAAGAAACAGAGGGCATTCGTTCTTATATGGAACGTGTATTTGAGCGAGACTCTTTACTTGCTTCATTAACTGAAGCTGAGCGTGAGATGCTTTTATCTACCACAGGTTAATTTATTATGGAATTGTTAGGAATGTCGCCACGTCGTCCTTACCTTCTTAGGGCTCATTATGAATGGCTTCTCGACAATAATATGACACCCCATTTAGTTGTGGATGTTAATATTTTTGGCGTAAATGTACCGATGGAATATGCGAATAAAGGACAGATTATTTTAAATATTACACCTTCTGCCGTCGGTAATTTAGAACTGACTAATGAAATTGTCAGCTTCAATGCCCGTTTTGGTGGCGTTCCTCGCCATGTTGAAGTACCTATGAGCGCTATTATTGCTATCTATGGGCGCGAAAATGGAGCAGGAATGATGTTTGAACCTGAGCCAGAATATGAGGGTGGTGCAGGTAATTCTATTGCTCAAAGTGAAAATTTAGTACGAGTTAGTGATACTGAGTTGTCAAACGAAGCGCAAGAAATAACGCCGATTTCATCTTCTGATGATGAGCCGCCGATGCCACCGAAAGGACGCCCGACGCTACGTGTTATAAAATAAGGTATATCATTATTGAGGGGAGTATCAAATACTGCCCCTTTTTCTTTTTTAAATCTATATTTTTTATTTATTAAATTTTTATTTATCTGATAATTATAAAATTTCGTTTATAAATTAATTCATTATTCATGAAAATCTAAATGTAAATTATCCCTCATAATGTATGTTAGATCCCTCTGTTTTTTATCTATATAAGTTATGATTTAAGCTGATTTTTTGTATCGGAGTGTGTATGAAGCTGCTTAAAGGACTTGCTCAATATTATGTTGATTTAATGATGAAGCTTGGTTTAATTGGATTTTCCTTACTATTAGCCACAGCACTTGTCGTATTAGCTATGGTATTACAGATCGCGGTTGATATTTTATTATATGGCAATGTTCATAATATTGATTTGGTTCGTTCTATCTTTTTTGGATTGATTATTACGCCTTGGGCGGTCTATTTTCTTTCTGTTGTGGTCGAACAACTTGAAGAGTCTCGTCGTCGTTTATCAGGCATGGTTGATAAATTAGAAGTTATGCGTAAGCGTGATGCCGAGCTTACTGACAAACTTAAAGGAAATATTGCTCAGCTCAATTTGGAAATTGCAGAGCGTGTAAAAATACAAAAGGCGCATTTAGAATTATTAGAAAAATTGCAAAAAGAGATGAAGCGCCGAGAGCAGACACAACTTGAATTTGAACAGCAGTCTATATTATTACAATCATTTTTAGATGCATCACCTGATCTTGTTTATTATCGTGATGAAAATAATGATTTTTCTTGTTGTAATCGAGCAATGGAATTATTGACAGGTCGCAGTGAAAAGCAGCTTATTGGGCTAACTTATCGTGAAATTTATGGTGAGGAAGTTGCCGAAAAGGAGCTGGAAACTGATGAAAAAGTATTTCGTCATAATGTGTCATTGACCTATGAACAATGGTTGGTATATCCCGATGGACGGAAAGCATGCTTTGAGATACGTAAAGTCCCGTTTTATGATCGGGTTGGAAAACGTCATGGGTTAGTAGGGTTTGGACGCGATATTACCGAGCGTAAGCATTATCAGGAAGCGTTAGAAAATGCCAGTAGGGATAAGACAACGTTTATTTCAACCATTAGCCATGAGCTTCGTACGCCGCTTAATGGGATTGTTGGACTGAGTCATATATTACTCGATACAGAATTAACCGATGAACAAACAAATTATTTGAAAACTATTCATGTCAGCGCTATCACTTTAGGTAATATTTTCAATGATATTATTGAGATGGATAAGATTGAACGCCGTAAGGTTAGTTTAGATAGTCAACAAATTGATTTTAATGAATTTATTTCTGATCTTGAAAATTTATCGGGGCTTTTAGTACAACCTAAAGATTTAAAATTTATCTTAGAAGTAAAAGAAAATTTACCGAGCAAGATCATTACTGATGCAACACGGTTACGGCAAATACTATGGAATTTAATTGGTAATGCTGTGAGATTTACCCAACAGGGTGAGATCAAAGTTCGTATTTGGTATGAAGGACATGAGCAACTTTTTATTCAGGTTATTGACAGCGGTATTGGCATCCCAAAAGAGGAGCAAAAAAAAATTTTTGCCATGTACTATCAGGTAAAGGGTAGTGCTGGTGGCCGACCAGAAACGGGTACTGGAATTGGTCTTGCTGTTTCTAAACGGTTAGCGCAAAGCATGGGGGGAGATATACAGGTCGATAGTACATTAGGGGTAGGTTCTTGCTTCACTGTATCCGTTATAGCGCCCATTGTAGCAAAAACGGTTGAAACGCCAACACCAGAAGCTGTTTTACTACCTAAGTTGCATATTCTTTTGGTGGAAGATATTGAATTAAATATCATCGTCGCACGATCTGTATTAGAAAAATTAGGCCATACCGTTGATGTTGCTATGAATGGAAAAGAAGTACTAAAAATGTTCAAAATTGGTAGTTACGATTTGGTTTTATTGGATATCCAACTACCTGATATGACCGGTCTCGATATTGCACGTCAGTTTCGTCAAATCTATGCTAATGATAAACTTCCACCTTTAATTGCATTAACAGCTAATGTATTGAAAGACAAAAAAGAGTATCTTGCTGCCGGTATGGATGATGTATTGAGTAAACCACTGTCGGTAAGTGCATTAATAAAGATTATTGAAAAATATTTGACTGATTGTAAAAATAAATCCATCAACATTCCGCTAAAACAACTTGCCAATCATGATGACGTATTAGATATCAATATGCTCAACCAATATTTCGAATTAGTTGGACCAAAACTGATTGAAGAGAGCATAAAGATCTTTGAAAATGTGATGCCAGGATACCTATCTTTATTGGATTCTAATATTGTGGCCAAAGACCGAAATGGGATTGTTGTAGAAGCCCACAAAATTAAAGGTGCAGCAGGTGCAGTTGGTTTGCGCCATCTCCAGCAGTTAGCTCAACAGCTCCAATCTCCTGATTTACCTGCCTGGTGGGATAATATTCAGGAATGGTTTGATGAATTAAAAGTAGATTGGCAAAAAGATGTTAAAGTTTTGAAACGATGGTTAGTCGGCGCTGAAAAAAATAACCCCAACCGAAGTTGGGGTGCGCGAATATTGCGCTAACACCAGGGAAATCGTTTTTTACTCACCAATTATGATATTAGTAAATGTAGATGGTGAGTAAAATAGAAACCTTTATTTTTTTGTCAGCCAATCAACATAACAAATATAATCGTTTTTGTTACAAGATTCATTAAAATTTGTGATCAAGTTCCATGTTATCACATTAAGTGAATGAGTAACAATCTACTACAAATGGAGTCAAATATGAAACCTATTGCAGTAATTTTAAGCGGATGTGGTGTATTCGATGGCAGCGAAATCCGTGAATCAGTACTTACTATGTTATCTTTGAGTGAAAATGACATTGAAATATGTTTTTTTGCACCTAATAGAGATCAACTAGATGTTATTAATCATATAAATGGAGAAAAAAATCAAGAAAAAAGGAACATAATGGTAGATTCTTCACGTATTTCACGTGGGAAAATGGCGCCTTTATCATCTACTGATGCAAATAAATTTAGTGCAGTTATTATGCCTGGTGGTTTTGGGGTGGCAAAAATTTATCTAATTTTGCTATTAAAGGAAGTGATTGTGAAATAGATAAAGATTTATTAACATTTTGTCGCGAAATTCATCAATAAAGTAAGCCGATGGGATTGATGTGTATTGCGCCTGTTATGCTACCTAAAATTTTAAATAAAGCGGTAAAGTTAACAATAGGCAATGATAAAAAAACTATTGCTCAAATAGAACAAATGGGAGGAACACATATTATTTGCTCCTTTGATGATATTGTGGTTGATGAAGATAATAAAGTAATAACAACACCCGCTTATATGTTAGCATCATCACCAAATGAAGCATGGCAAGGAATTAATAAATTAGCTAAAAAAGTAATTGAACTGGCAAGCCGTTAGTTATGTTAGTTTACTTATTATTATGGCATTGGTTAAAAAGAGCATTATTAATCTTATTTTCTTGTTGGTTAATAACGATTTTCATTTTCAAATTTTTGTCTGTTCCATTTTCGATGGTTATGCTAGAAAGAGAAATTAACGCTTGGTTATCATTAAATTTTTCTTATGGTTTTCGTTCCGCTTGGGTTGAGCTTAATTCCATCTCACCGAACATGTTAATTGCAGCGATTGCCGCAGAAGATCAAAATTTCCCAAATCATTGGGGATTTGATTTTCAGGCAATAGAAAGTGCTATCAACCAAAATTCGGCTAGTAAAAAACCTATTAGAGGAGCTTCAACTATAACTCAACAAGTTGTAAAAAATCTTTGGTTATGGGATGGGCGAAGCTGGCTTCGTAAAGGTGCTGAAGCTATTATGACGCCGATAATTGAAGTTATGTGGTCTAAAAAGCGGATTTTGACGATCTATTTGAATATTTCTGAGTTCGGTGAGGGTATTTTTGGCGTAGAAGAAGCAGCAAAATATTATTTTAAAAAGCCGGAAAATCAATTAAATGCAGTTTAAGCTGCACGATTATCTGCGGTTTTACCAAATCAGTTAGCTTATCAAGTAAAAAAACCATCTAATGATTTATTAATTCGTCAAGCGTGGATACTTCAGCAAATGCAGCAATTGGGTGATAAGAATTTTCTGGAAAAACATGGCTTCATTGCTGACTGAATAGCTAAACAGAATATAGTAATAAAATTTTAATTTTTTTAGTATTTTATTCTGAAAAGATCAGTCCTGTTACTGGCTTCATATTTGATTGCTAAATAATAACTTTAATCATCATTTGATTTTTAACTGAATAAAGAGTTCTGAATATACTAGTCGTTTGGTTGAAAATGAAATCAGTCAGATAGAAGTTTGTTGATAAATCTATCCTGCCGTGTATCAACCAGAAGTATAATCAATACACGGAAGAGGGAGAACATCAGTCTTTACCAATTTTTCATTAACTATAAAAAATAGTTAGAAAGATAAACCGCCTCGAACCATTCTTCGAGCCGTGCTGCGAACAGCATCTATTGCTAAGGCTTTTGCTGAATCGGGTAGAATAAAGCGTTTCATTAAGTTCATTGCATTGCCTCCAAGCCAGTTTAAAAATTGAATAAATTTACCCGTAACATACTGAAAATAGGGATTTGTGATGGTCAATTGTAACGCATATCCAATCCCCAAAATGGTCGCCCCAATTGCGCTTCCCATCCATTCATTTGGACCGCCAACTGAAATTTTACGTGAGAAAAATGAAAATATCTTATCTCCTAAACTGCGGCCAACGAATCGACTAATGGAATTATTACCAACATAAGCAGCAAATAGTGCTTCTGATCCGTGTCTGACAATCGCTCCGCCAGCATAATTAAATGCATATGAGCTAATATTATCTGCGTGACGACCTATTATTCCGCTAGTATAGCTGCCGTAAGCGGTATATTGCCCTACGCGTGCACTATGCTTAACGCCAGTTATAAATCCACTGGCGGCGTCAAATGTGGCAGCAGAAACTCCATTGCCAGGCTGGTTCCTTTACCGCCAATGATATTGACAATACCAATAGCAACGCCTGCTGCATGTGCACCACTCATGCCGCGATCAGAATTGCCAATTAATCCTCCTGCGGCACCAGAAATGCTTCCTACCGCGCTGGCGATCCCTATGCTGGTTAATCTCGCGCCATTGAGGCAAGCAGTGACGGCACTTAATTTTGCCCCTGTCGCCATATTCTCTGTCGTTGATCTTCCCTGAAAGCGCTTACTGAAAAAACTGGCTATGCCTCCGGAAAGTTGGTTCAAATTCCAGCGAGCAATCGCACCAATAATAAATGAGCCAATACCTACCGCAACGAGGATCCCGCCACTAGCGCTTACTGCTCCAGCTATCGCTAATCCACCCATCACTGCGCGGGTGATTTTCATACCTCTAGCTAATGAACGTCTTATTGGTTCTCCTTCTCTTTGGCTTAAATAGGTTGATACGATAAATATGTTGCGAAAGCGGTTGCGACTTGATTCACCCCGTTCATCGGTATATATAATAGGATTATTTTTTTACCATTCGATATAGATTGAGGCCATCCACGGTACCGGCAGGATCAGAGCTTAAGCATCATCCGATCCAGGGTTGATAGTAGCGATGACCATAATAGTAGAGGCTAAAGTGAAGTTTTGTGGTTGAAGGTTAGCCATTTCACGGCCGGTAATGGATACCAGTTGATAAAGCGTATATAGGTATAGGTATTTTCTGGAATGACTTTTTGATTATGCGAGAAGCGGGTTGGCTCAGCATCATTACGCACATTGATCATATTACCGACCGGATCATATTGATAACGTAAATCTTGTAATATTTTTGCCGCCATTTGATGTGCTGCTGGACGTTCGATTTTTGCGGCGATTAACCGTTGGGTTTGCGGTTCATAAAGGTAGCTGGTGACGATGCCATTGCCATGTTCTTCGCGTAATTTTTGTCCCGCAGCGGAATAAGTTAATGATTTTATTATTATCTGTTCGGTAGCATTTTATATGGTTAAACAGCTACTTTTTAGCATACCAGCAATATTATATTCTAACCGACGCCGGTTACCTTTAATATCAATATTAAGTATTAATGCTCCGGTAGCATCAACAATATTTTGCGTGGTATAGCTATCATTTGATAAGTAACTTTGCCAGATAGTCTCATCCTCTGCTTGCCAGTTAGCTTCCTTATTATTTATCAATAGCTGTTGAGTTAAAGATAATGGCACTCCTATTAAGGCGATACTATTGACTTGCTGTAAACCAGTGGTGTCATAATGGCATAAACATTGTCCAAGCAGGTTTTTTTGCTTTTCGCTATCACTATTACCAGCCCAAATAAAACGTTCTGTAGCATACTTGGTTTTTGATGGTAATTGTTCAGTAATGCTAATAGGTCTTCCGAGTTGCTGGCTATCTTCATATTGCCAGCTACGAAAAACACCTGTTGTAGAGATGGCAAATGTCGGCCGACCGGCAATATCATGCAGATCAAAAGTCGTTCCGGCATCAACACTGTTAGTAGCTAAAACCATACTCGTTAGTGATGTGTGGTAGTAAAAATTGGGGTTTATCGTCGGATCATTTTTTTGTTGTTCATATAACCGTGGGTCAATACTTTTTATTAACAAACCACGCGTGGTGTTATATTGATGGCGGGTAATACGTTCATTAGTGATATTGGGGCTATCGGGATGGCGATGATAATCAATTTCTTTTACGGTTAAACCTCGATTACCAACTATTTTAATGGTCGGCGTTCCTTTAAATAATGACGATGATTGCATATTTTTCTCCATGTTTATTCACTATTATTTAGTTGCAAAAGAGAAATAAAATTTTCAGGTCCTTTTGTTATCAATAATCGATTGTTGTATAACAGGTTATATTTATATTTTCAGCAAATAGCGCTTTAATATTATCAAGTTAGCGAATATTATTTCATTAGATTATGCTTTAGATGTAAAATAATTATTGTTGTCAATATATTAACTTCAGGTAATAACACAAGCGATTAAATCTCGAGGAAAGTTGCTTAATTGGTTGATGTAGGTTTTTTTAGGATTGGACTATTTTAAAAAATAGTACTAAAAATATTTCATTTTCGTTAAAGATAGCAAAGGTTATTGAGCGTCGTGAAATATAGCAGCTAAAGAGCGCTACCCTAAAATTTGTTACCCGGCCTTGTGGCTGCCGGGAAACAAATTAGAAAGATAATCACTTTTTATATTGAATGAGAAAATATTAATTAAGGTAGGTAAATGCTGTAGTTACGCGTTTAACGCCATCTGTCTCACTGGCGATTTTTGCAGCAGCAGCTCCTTCCTGTTGAGTTAGAATACCAAGTAAAAATACCTCTCCACCTTCGGTAATAACTTTGACGGTTGATGATTTAACCGAATCACTGGTAAGAATTTGTGATTTTATTTTGGTGGTTATCCAGGTATCTTTAGAAGCCGTACCAAGATCAACCGGCGTTGCCTGACGGATCTCATTATAAACTGCTTCAACACCTTCTACTTTGGTTGCTATCTGTTTCGCTCTTTCAGCTAATTCAAGATCGGGCGCTTGGCCGGTAAGCAGTATCTTACCTTCATAAGCCGTAGTAATAACACGTGCATTGCGGGTAATTTCTTGATCTTTGTTAATAGCAGCACTAACGCGGGCTTCTAATGTTCCATCATCGACCTGGCGACCGACACTTCTTGGATCCGTCGCACTTTTTGTAGCGACCGCCGCTGAACCTATCACAGCAGCCCCAATGCATCCTTGTAATAAAAGGGTACTGCATATTATGGTAATTAGAGGAAATAGTCTCATTATTACTCCTTAGTCATCTTGATGCGGAAAAAGTGTATTATCGATTAGATCACATAAACAGTTAACTGTTAATAGGTGAACTTCTTGAATTCTGATGCTTCTTTGCGAAGGTATTCGAATTTCTACATCCTGTGTGCCTAATAAACCAGCTAATTCTCCGCCATCATGACCGGTTAAGGCCACAATCGTCATATCACGAGCGAGTGAAGCTTCAACCGCTTTTATCACAACGCGACTATCGCCTTTGGTGGCAATTGCAAGAAGTACGTCACCAGATTGGCCTAATGCACGCACTTGTTTTGCATATACCTCTTCGGGTTTTTGGCCATTAGCGATCGAGGTTATAATCGCATTGTCTGTGTTAAGACATAAAGCGGGAAGACTCGGACGTTCAGCTTCAAATTGATTGATCATACTGGTCGCAAAGCGTTGTGCAATAACTGCTGAGCCGCCACTGCCGCAACATAAGATTTTATTACCATTTAGCAAGGCGTGAACGATCATAATCGCTGCATGAGAAATAGCATCGGGTAATGCTTCAGCAGCGGCAATTTGTGTTTGAATACTTTCGGTAAAACAGGCTTTAATTTTCTCCAACACGTTAAGACCTACTTACATATAATTAGTGGATGGCATCATAGTCAATAAAGGCATTTGGTAACCATTCAAATTGATTGCCGGTAGTAGCACAAATATCAAAACGACATAAAGCGGTTTCTATGTTTTCATTTTGTTTAAGCAGCCATAATTTAGCGGCTGCAAGTAATTTTTTTCGTTTGTTTAAAGTTACTGACATTAATGCATTACCGAAGTTATCATGGCGGCGAAAGCTTAGTACTTCAACAAACACCCAAGTGTTTTGATCTTTCATAACTAAATCAATTTCTCCAACAGGAAAACTCACATTGCGGCTAATAAATTGCAGTCCTTGTTGTTGTAAGAATTGTTTGGCTTTATATTCGAAGTGACGTCCTTGTATCCAAGATAAATTTGGCGATTTTAGCATAGCGGATATCCTTATCTATAAGCTGAGCGTCTCGTTAAAATGACACTTTAGTCACTATTTTACTCTATTGGCTGATAAATTTTACTTTTAACTTACAATTTATTAAATCAATTGAACTTTCCCTTGTTTAAATTTTAACCACGTCAGGGTACGAAAAATTACGCAATTGTTACTATTTACACTTAGTTTGCCTGTGGCTCCATTTAGTTCGATATCATGTTGTTGTAATTTATTGAAATGATTGGCTAATAACCAGGCATCAATTCCCATAGCGTAAAGACGAATTAGCGAGTAATCAGCAGAGAATCGTTGATTAGCTTGTGTTAGTAAAGTGGAATTAGCGCCGGCAAGTAAAGGGATTTCACTAAATTGTAAGCCTTCCATTTCCAGATAATAATCGGTACTTAAATCTGTTTGATGACTACGAGAACTAGCATAAAGCGTTGGACGTGTGCGACTGTCGGTTGCGATATCTATCATCGGTTTAATCAATGATAATTCATCACTTGTGGCGACAATATACACTGCATCAATCGCCTCTGCCGTATCGTTGGTATTTTGCTGTTCGGCAATTACTATTGGCGTGCCTATCATCTGTATTCCAGTACTTTGAGCAGTTCTAGCTTTTAGGCTATCAATATTACCAAAACTTTGTTTACGTAATGGGGTTTGTTTCAATTTTTGCCACTCTTGTGCAAATATATTTGCGATACGTTCCCCAAAAGGAGAAGAAGGGATCAGGATCAATGGTACTTGTTTGCCCTCTTTTACCATATGGCGAGCCGCATTAACCGCTTCATCTTCAGGTGACAGAGAAAAGTAACAGACATTATTTTTAAGCGGCATTTTATCATTATCTAATTCATTTAATGTCAAAAGATTTAATGGAGTATTTATTTGAATGGCTTTAAGTACATCCGGTTTTAAAAGTGGTCCGATGACTAAGGTAATGCCATCCTGTTCAGCTTGTTGCAGGAGTGACTCAATCGATTGAGTATTGGTATCGTATACTTTAACCTGTTGATTATTAATAGGTGCATTGTCAATAACAAGCGATGGGGTTTGTGGATTGTTTTCCTGCGTTACATTATTGCTACTGCTAGTAATTGAATCAATAATACTTTGAACGGGATCACTATTTTGGCTATTTTGCTCAGATGAGCTGGTTGCGGTTGTCGGATCGATGGGTAAACCTTTTTGGGCATCAAGGAAACCTTGTAAAATCGCTTCAGCAAATATTTTACCGTTATTACTTAAAGGCAAGAATAGACCAATTTTAGGGTTGCTACTGATTGAAGATTGATGAATGATTTGTATTAGTGCTGTTGGGGAAGTTTTAACACCCGGATTGGCTGGATAGCGTATTTTCCAGTCATTAAATGCATTTTGTAATGCCGCCGGATCTTGGTAGTTATTATGGTATAAATCAAGCAGATCAATCCAACCTTGTAAGACATTTTCATCTGCCCTAACTGCTAATTTTTGAATTTGTTCAGCAGGCAAATTGATTAACATTTGCCAAAAATCATCAATATTTTTCTGGTGATTAACCTTATCTTTTAATAGGGGTTCTTGCGCAATATAGGCGCGCAAAGCTTCAGCAGATGGTTTACCATTAGCCGCATCAATAATTGATTGATAATGGCTGCTTTCAGAGCTTGCTTGTATGGTTACATCGGCAGTTGGTTTACTTTGATCTAGTGAGGAATGACATCCTACTAACAAAAGAGAGGATAGTATCGATATACATATCAAGCCTTTTTTAACAAAAATTGAAGAACGCATACTTTGTCCAGTGATGTAATTATTATTGCTCAATTTTAATTGGTTATTCGGAATAAACAATGAATGAACCTAATCAAGATATAGAGGTAGAGATGGCATCAACACTATATATTGTACCAACTCCTATTGGTAATTTGGATGATATCACTCTGCGTGCATTGCAGATCCTTAAGCAGGTAGATCTTATTGCAGCGGAAGATACCCGGCGTACGGGTTTATTATTGCAGCACTTTGCTATCAATACCTGCATGATTTCCTTACATGATCATAATGAACAACAGAAAACAGATCAATTAATTCCTCAATTAAAACAGGGACTAAGTATAGCGTTAGTTTCTGATGCAGGCACACCGCTAATTAATGATCCTGGTTATCATTTGGTAAAATCTTGTCGTCAAGCTGGTATTCTGGTAGTTCCCTTGCCAGGGCCATGTGCAGCAATTACGGCCCTTTCCGCTGCCGGTATCGCCTCAGATCGCTTTTGTTATGAGGGATTTTTGCCAGTAAAACGCAAGAGTCGACAAGAGGTATTGCAAGCGTTAACGGAGGAGCTGAAAACACTTATTTTTTATGAATCACCACATCGTTTGTTAGACACATTAGCAGATATGGTCGCTATTTGGGGCGCTGAGCGTTATGTTGTCTTAGCTCGTGAATTAACAAAAACCTGGGAATCTATTCATGGTTTGCCGGTTGGAGAACTACTTGATTGGGTAAAAGTTGATGAAAACCGTTCTCGTGGCGAAATGGTATTGGTGGTTCAGGGATATAGAGCACCAAAGGAGAGTGAAGTAGCTATTTCCTCAGAGGTGAAAAAAACGTTAGCGTTACTGCAGCAATCATTGCCGTTAAAGAAGGCGGCGGCTATTACGGCAGAAATTTATGGTTTAAAGAAGAATGCACTATATAAATATAGCCTTGAACAGCAAGTTAGTGCTGATAGTGCAATCAAGTAGATTAGCTGTTGGCCAGTTGTGATAAATAACTATACAAATTAATGTTAAATCCCTATAATTCGGCGTTGGAGTTAGCCAGACAACCGCTGCTTTATTGTTGATTACCTTAGGTAATTGTTAATAAAGGGGAGGAAAGTCCGGGCTCCATAGGGCAGGGTGCCAGATAACGTCTGGGAGGCGAAAGCCTACGACTAGTGCAACAGAGAGCAAACCGCCGATGGCTATTAAGCACAGGTAAGGCTGAAAGGGTGCGGTAAGAGCGCACCGCGCAACTGGCAACAGTTTGTGGCACGGTAAACTCCACCCGGAGCAAGGCCAAATAGGGGTTCACTAGATGCGGCCCGCATCGAACCCGGGTAGGCTGCTTGAGTCAGTGCGCAAGTGCTGGCCTAGATGAATGGTTGTCCACGACAGAACCCGGCTTATCGGCTGACTCTAAAACATTAAAAACCCCATTGTGAGTAAAATTACAATGGGATTTTGCTTTTAGACTATTTAGAGTGCAATAAAATTGATAAACCGATTATTTATTATCAATAGCGTCTATAAACACTGCTTAGTCATTTCAAGTAATTTTTTGACGTCCGCAGGACGGGTATTTCCGGTTGCTTTATCGATGATAGAGCTATAAATATGAGGAATAATTTTCTTTACACCAGCATTTAATGCAATTTTGAGAATTTCGGTGTAATTGTTTAAGTCGATACCGCCAGTTGGTTCAAGATAAAAATCACAACTAGCACAAGCTTCTGCAACAACTTGATATTCTTCGCGATATTTTAACCCTTCCATATTAAAAAATTTCACAGAACTTGCGCCCATATCTTTTAACATTGCAATTGCCGTTTCAACAGGGACAATGGCGTCTGGATAATTTGAGCTTAGCGGCCCGGTAGAAATTTTTACTTTACCCACTTCACCTGTTGGCGAAATAAGCGCATTAACAATAGTCTGATCTTGACCTAATAATGCACGACTGGTTGCGGTACCAGTAAATACCTGGTTTAGATGTTGCGGCTGAATGACTTTAGCAATTTGCGAAACCATATTAGATTGATTAGGATCGCCTGCACCTAAACCGACAGAAAGTGCATTATCAATTTCATCAGCATATTTAGCCATATCGCCAATAGCACTATTTAAGTCAGCATAGTTTTTTGACAGCACGCCAACCACGACATAAGTTTCAGCGGCTTGATAAATCTCTTTAGCATTTTGGTGAGAGCCTGCCAAAACATTCAGACAAACACGATCATGATAGAAATTGGGGGTTAATTGTTTTCCCATTATTTGACTCCAGTAACAACTTGGCGTATGCGTGAGACAATTGTTTTCAGTTGTTCGTTAGTAACACTGCGGATATCAGCTTCAACTTTTCCTTCGTTGGCTTTATATTCGCGAAAATAGATAGCGGTGTCGCCCTGTTTCAATTCTGCCATCATGGCATAAGTAGTTTTACCAATGGCTTTCTGATCAAAGCTGATTTCTGCCCGGGCAATATCACGGCCAGCGGCATCCCAAACGGTTTGGGTTTTGACGCCTTTGATTTTGTTAAGATCATCGATAAAATCAGACATCCGCTCAACCATTTGTTCGCCGGTCTCTTTTTTTGCAGTTAGGTAGAGTTCAATCGCCAGTGTTAGACCTAAAATACCCTCTTTACCGACTTTCATCGCACGACCAATGCCGCTACTTTGTTGTTTAACCCATTCAACGTATTGATGTTTGCCAATAACTAGTCCGCTAGTTGGGCCTTCAATCGCTTTAGCGCCACTGTAGATCACTAGATCAGCGCCATCTTGATAATAAGTCACTAAATCTTCTTCTGCAGCTGCATCGACTATTAAAGGGATTTGATGTTTTTTAGCAAGCTGTGCCGCTTCTTTTACCGTTAGCATACTTTTTTGTATGCAGTGATGCGATTTAACATAAAGAATAGCTGTGGTTTGGTCAGTAATTTTGGTAGCAATTTGGGCTGCACTACACTCATTAGCATAACCGGCTTCGACGATTTCACCGCCACCAAGTGCAACCATGGTGTCAACTGGTGCGCCATAATTAACGTTATGTCCTTTCGGCATGACAATTTCACGGGCCAGAGGTTGAGGTGAAGTGTGAAGATTATAAAGTAAATCGGCATTGTCTTTTACTATCACCGCAGCGACGGATTGCGCAATGCCGGCTGAGGCGCAAGAAACAACCACCGCATTTTCCACCTTCAGTAGCTTGGCAATATACTGGCCGGTTTTATTTACCAGATCTTTGATTTCAAAGTAATGATTAAGTCCATAGCCGACACGTTCTGTAACTTCAGCTTTAGGCGTTGAAACGCCGAGCATTGTCATGCGACCGGAGGCATTAATTACATTTTTGAGTTGATATTGTTCATAAATCGATTGCATATTCAGACTCACTTTCTGTGGAAACAATAGCTTTGCCGCCAACAATGGCAACAACAGGCACAAACTTATGGCTACCAAAGCGTACTTCACCTTCTGCATCAGAGAGTTCAGTACGTTCTTCTTTGAGATCAAAGATAGTGAAGTCTGCATCCATACCGACATCCAGATAACCTTTACCTTTTAAATGAAGTAGGTCGGCGGCTTTTTTAGTGACACAATCTATTATTTGTTGTATTGAGAATCCCATACAATGAAATTTGGTCATCACGAAAGCTAGGCTATAAACTGGGCCATTGATACGGTTTTTATGGTAGATATCGGAACTGATGATATCGGGATAAGTACCAATACGCATAGCTTGTTCTGCGACTTTAAAGCTGAAACTTTCACCACCGTGCCCCACATCTAGGATCACCCCACGGGCAAGTGCGCGCTGAATCGATGGTTTTAAATTGCCATTATCGTCCAGAATGCGATTAGGCTTACCATTAAAACAGTGGGTAATGATGTCGCCTTTGGTTAACAAATCTGCAATATCATCAAGATTAGGGGGATTGTTACCAATATGTACCATTAAGGGTAGCCCACTTTTTTTCTGCATTTCTTTTGCTTTGACAAGCGGGATTATACCATTTTCACCAACCACGCTTTTACTCATGCGTGCTTTTATTCCGACAACAAACTCTGGATGATCAGCGATAGCTTTTTGTAAACTAGCTTCGTCAATTTGCTGCATGTCGGCTAATTCATTTTGGGCAATAATACCTGTTTTAGCAATATTAAGCAGTGAATAAACATTGGTTTTGACTTTACGTGTAATGGTAAAAAAGTGATCAATATCGTCAGCCCCAACACTGCCAGCATCTACTAGTGTGGTAACCCCGCAAGATGCGCCGGCTAGGTCAGGTTCATCGAAGTAAATAGGCGATTCTGGATAGCAATGGGTATGGGCATCGATCCAACCGGCACTAATGTAAAGTTGGGCTTTTAGGTCAATCGTTTTAGTTGCTTGTTGTTCTTTGGCCGCGTCTGGGCCAATGGCAACAATTTTGCTATCACGTACTAAGATATCAACGATCTGGCCGTTGATAAGTTTCCCTTGTTTGATAATGAGATCGTTCATAATAGCCTTCTTTATTTTCTTGCTAATTTAGGCTGCGATAGGGAAGAAATAGCCCAGAACCATCGCGCCGAGTATTGCTCCACCGGCAATCGGTTTTTTCCAAATATAAAAAAGTAGTGAACCAATAAGTGAGCCAATACCAATTGGAATCGAGGCTGCCATGGCGGCTAAGATGATCAATGGGCCTAAAAACCGGCCAGAGGTATTACCTGCACCCATCATGACATCAGCACCGAAGGTCGAATTAGTTTGCCCAACGGTAAATTTGCGGGCGAAGATAATGATACAACCAATAACTATACCTAATACTAAGCCGGTCATCAGTGATGCCCAGAAATTGGTGAGTAAAAAGTCCATACCACTAGCAAGTAATAGCGCCGGTACGCCTAAACCCAGTCCAGTTTGCAACGCGCCACCAATATCCAGGATCCCTACCAGTGAGCCTTCAATGATACGAGCAAATAGGAAACTAGCACCAAATGCAGCTACTGCACCAAAAACACCGGTATCGAGACCAGAACGTAGCATCGCCACGAAGGCAACTTCATTGAAAGCACCGAAGCCATAAACGACATACATATGGGTTCCGGCAAAGATGCCGGCGGACAGTAGTCCAACAAACAGAGGAAATGACCACTCTGCATACCAAAAGTCTTTTTTATTGATTTCCGTTGTCATAATTATTCTCCACTCATGATTTGGTGGATATGTTGCAGCCAGTTTGGCGCACCAAGATGGAAAGATTCGAGTATTTTGACATCAAATCCGCGGATGAAGGCGCTGAGTACGAACAACAAAATCACTGCTGCCATCATAGTGCGGGTGATTTTTGTCCAGCCACTATCGTCGACCCCTTTCCCAATTAAGATCCCAAGTACCAGACCTGGAATGGCATTGCCCATAATAAGCTGTGCACAACCGCCGAACAGTGTTGCCCAGAAACCAGAACGGCGACCAGCATCCATGGCGGCTAGCCAGAAGATAACCGGCATGACGATTTCGACTAATGAATTTGCTGCTGGAACTAAGACATTAATTGCCGTAGTTTGTAGTGCAGATGGAACGCCAGAAGCGGTTGTGTTCAAAAAGGCAACGACCAAGGCACCGATAATGCCACAGGCAATGGCCATTTTCTTTGGATTATGCATCGTTTCTGCGACATTGCGGTTTTTGATCATTAAAACGGCGGTACCCCAGTTGGGTATGATTCGGTGATCAACATCTTGGGTAAATGCGCCAGCAGCAACGGATGATGCCCAAGCGTTGAAGAAAAAACCTAAGCCGAATGAAATGTGAGAAGCAGGATCGCCTTCACAGGAATTTAATTCACCTAATGTACGGAAAGCCCCCATACCTTGGACAGTGGGTGCGTGAAACATACGCGCAGCACCTGCACCGAGGCCAAAACCACATAAGCCACCGATAATTAGGGATATGCCGAGTATTTCTAAAAAAGACGTTGTCTCGCTCATGACATTTTCTCCAAATCAAGATACCGATTATTCAGCGGTAAATGTGATTTCTTTAACATTTAGCAAGGTGATATCTAATGAGACATCTAACACAACAGAGAAATATTCACGCTTGCGGGGTAAGAATAAGACAAGGAATCTTTCTGTTGTTGTTTTTACTTTAGCACTGATAACGGTGATGTCTTTCGGTTCGATACGTAACAGAATGTTATCAGTGTTTTTTAGTACGGTACGTTGAATTGAACTTAGTGCATCAGCAAGTGCTTTTTGGCGGGAATTCCCTTGACCATTAACACGTACAGATATTTCCATTTTCTGTTTCATCATGCATTGCCATGTTTCTTATTGAATGCTTTAACTAAACGTTCGCCCAACTCTTCTTTGTCCATAAAACCAAATCCGAGGACAATACAGCCATCTGCAATCGCTGTTTCGGCTTCTTCAATAGAACGCATTCCATAACGTGCTTTATAACCATACTTAGTCTGTGCAGTAACGGCACCGGCACCGCCACTACCACAAAATGAGATCCCTAAGTCTGCATTATGCTCTTTCATTACGTCGCCTAACTTCATATCAGCAGCAACACCGGGAATGACGGTTGCTTTACCACCGGCAGTTTCAACACCGGCAGCTACTTTTTGTCCTTTGCCCAAACGGTCACCAATAACGGCATGGATTTGTTTCATATTTAATTCTCCTATTATCTTTATGAGTTAGAACGTGCTACTTCAAAATGAACTGACAGCAGATAAGCCTCTTCGTAAGCTAAACCGGGCAAGGTATTAACAACTTTCTCGGCCAAGGCAATTGATTCAGAGGATATTTCCTCAAATAGTGAGACATCCACTTCAGGTAAAGACTCACCTGTTTTGGCTCTTTCTACCATCGCTTTAACGTGAGAACGTATCATCTGTTGTTGAACATCAGTTGTATGGGCCCCTTCAGCTTTTAGCCAGCCATCAATAATAGAAATTAATTTATTGGTGACAGTCTCTACATCCAGGTTATCTTTTGCGACATTAAAAACAATTGAGGATTGACTCATAAACTTTCGCTATCCCATTTGGAAATTAATATAAAACTGGTCTTTTGCTATTGTTAATAACTTTAGTTCTTTCCAGTATGGTTTTGGAGAGGAAACCTTTCCACTTTAAACTGGCAAATATCTGGAAAAATAAAGACAAAAATAGCGAATTAATTTTAATCAAACTGGAAGTTTAACTAAATCAAAGGCTAATTTTTTATTATTCATGTTGTTATTCAACGCGTTGGAATATTATTATTTTTTTATATCAATATATTAGGTAATGTAAAGTTGATTAATTATTTGTTTATTTAGTGAGATCGTTAAGCGGAAATAGCCTACGGAATAATAATAGATTTCTGGAAATTTGGCTTGCCAGTTTAAAGTAAACTAAAAATAAGTGACTAGCAAAAAGATAAAAAAGTTACCTGTCTTATGATAATGATCACTAAAAATCACACTTTTATTTATTATTTCCACTTTTCTACTATTAAGTGGAAATTATTAATTAATACGACTCAAACTATCTTTAGCAATAACCTAAAAATCATTGAAATTCCTACTATTAATTAATCTTTTAGTGGCTTTTTCTTTGACGAAAGTTACAAATAACTCATAAATAGCGATAGCTTCTTCATAGTCAGCTTTACTAATCGCCAACAGAAAAATGACATTAGTAACTTCCTTGGTTTCTGCATTCCATTCGATCCCTTGCGGTGAAATAATCGTAACCACCACCGTTTTATTCGCTAATAACCTAATGAGTGAGGTAAGGCAATTCCTTCACCCAGTAGAGTAGAGACAATTGATTCTCGTTCGAGCAGTGATGGGTAAAAATCGCTAGTGACATAACCATCGGCTTGCAGTTTTTTACAGATTTTCTTAAAAAGTGCTTCTTGGCTAATTTTTTCATTAAGTATGATGAAATAACGTTCATCAAAGAATCGTTCAATAATATAAGGTTTGGTTTGGTTTGGTTTGGTTTGGTTTGGTTTGGTTTGGTTTGGTTGCTCATCGCTAAACGCCCGACTTGCTCCAGTTGATAGGGAGTAGGAAAGGGGGCGATTTTCACCACCGGTTTATTTTTTTCTGCTAATCGAATGGTGGTGATAACAAAATCTTCATCGATGTTTTCTAAGGTTTCATATTCTTGTAACGACAGCGCACGATTAAATTTTAGTTGCGGAAATTCACGCATAATTTTGGTTTCTATCACACGTACTGTTGAGTTGCCTGAATCAGTAACGATTAAAACCTGTGTTGGCCGATGATGGCTGGTACCTAATTACATTCCAAACTTCCCCCAATATGAACTGCCAGATAACCAAGTTCGTCTTCACTAATTGGGTAAGGGAGCAGGGTACTGGCACTGCGTAGGGCATCAAGGGTGACATCATAAGCAAAAGGATAATATTGTTTGATATCGTCAAGTAAAGGATTTGGTGTATTAATATTAAATTGTAAACGAGTTAATAACGTAGCGAGATGGGTTGTCAAATCACGTTTTAGTTTCTCATCATTACGTAAATCGTAATTATATGAGTCGTTTATATATTGCAAAATATGAGCAAGTAGTTTGGTATGTAAGCCCGTTTTTTGATTGGGCTGTTCGTTACCAATAATACGTTGTGCTGCAAATTGCGTACATAAGTAAGCTTGTTCTGCGTTTGATAGTTCACCACCAAGAAAGTAAATCAGCCCGTTTGAAATTTCTTTGACCGCATTTTGAATAACAGGATCCATTTCATTATTGATAAAAGTGGTTAATTCACGGCCACGAGTAATACGTAAGATAGTGGTAGCACAATTGAAAATGAGGTATTGGTGGCCTTCGTTAGTCAGTCGAAGATCAAAATGGCTAAGACTATTTTGCAATACTTTATCGATATAGGTTAAATCAATATTATCAAGATAAGTCAGGCTAAATTTAGCGATATCTTTATTTATTTCCTGTGAGAAACGGCGCCATAATATTTCGGTAATACAGGTACGAATCCCTCATTCATTGCCACTTAATCTTATTCCTTGATGGGGGATACCTTCGATCTGGATGTCATGTTTATGCAAATATTCTCTAACGATACTCATGTCCTGTTGTATGGTACCGCGACTAATAAACCATTTTTCAGCGATATAATCTAACTTAACTGGTAATATCAGCATTAATAGCTTTAATAAGGCATCAACCCGATCTCTAGCTGTTCGCGGAATATTTTCATCATCAGCTATTTTTTCCGTTTTGATGGTAGCAAAAAGCGCTTCGTTATTAATTTTTAAATGATAGCCATTACCGCGCTCATAAACGATGCACGCATCATAGTCTTGCAAATATTCATTTAATTCGTTGATGTTTGAACGTATGGTGTGCGTTGAAACACCAAAACGTTTAGCAAGCTCATCTTGAGATACAATTTCGCTCTGAATATTAGTAAAAATCTGGTGGATACGTTGATTTGTAAAAACAGCCACGAGTAATACCTTTCAATTAATAAAATAGAAAAGTTGTCTGTGATTGAAGATGATATCCTAGTTATAAATTTGATAAAAAGGTTATCACTGACATCCAAATAAATTATATCTATTAAAACAACTGTATTTATTCTATCATTTTTATTGGTTGTCGATCTTTTTATTAAATATTTTATTGAAAATTATCAATTTTATGTTTAGTTTAAATAAATCAATATGCCACGAAAATCTGTTTGGGCAGTTAATTTTACCTTTTGTTCCTGCATTAAAAATGCACCATCACTACAGTGAATATAAGCTATCTTGTGATTGTTGTTTGCTAATTTTACTATTCCTGTAATGGAATATAGATAACTATTTTTCCCTTTCAGACTAAGCGTCATACTTTGTTCTGTTTTTAAATAAATATGACTAATCCAAGTTTGTTGGAGGATTTTTAAGCTATTTTCCGAGCCATTTGGTGAAGCAAGTAATGTCAATGCATCATTATTAGCGAGTTTACGTTTTTGTGGCGGGTGGGAGAAATATTCAACGCAGGCATTTATCCATAGTTGTAATTGTATTAACGGTTTTTCGTGACTAACATTGTGTTCGCTATAACTTATATTAGGTATCGGAGATAAAAGTAAACACTCATTTTCAGATTGATGAATGCGATTTCCTTCGCTATCGTGGAATTCAGCGTCGCCCTGTAAAATAAAATTAATGATATCGATATTGGGATAGGTTTTGGCCTGACAAGCTGCTTTTGGCGCAATAGTTTCTCGATTTAATACTCGCAAAGCGCCGTGATGGGTAAAATCAGGATCAAAATAGTGGCCAAAAGAGAAGGTATATTGTACTTGTAGCCAACCAAAGTCAGCATGACCACACTGTTTTTGTATTCTAGGAATTATCATAGTAATTTTACCGTTCAGATAATTTATGATCAAAAATAATAATTAACTAGACGTAAAATTGTTAGCTAGTTAATCTGAGTTAAACATTCAAATTTCTTGATTGAGATCCTTTATGAGTAAAGAGCGGGCACTAACATTAGATGCATTACGCGTAATTAATGCCATTGATCGACGCGGAAGTTTTGCAGCCGCAGCTGATGAATTGGGTAAAGTTCCTTCTGCATTAAGTTATACGATGAAAAAATTAGAAGAAGAGCTTAATGTGGTGCTTTTTGATCGCTCTGGCCATCGAACACGTTTTACTGATGTTGGTTGAATGTTGTTGGAACGAGGGCGGCTATTGTTAGAAGCAGCAGATAAACTTGTTGTTGATGCTGAAGCATTGGCGCGTGGTTGGGAACCTTATCTTACCATCGTTTGTAAAGTATTGATCCCCGTCTCAACGCTTTTTCCTTTAGTTGATAAATTGGCACAAAAATCTGAAACTCAACTCTCTTTATTGACTGAAGTATTAGCGGGTGCATAGGAGTGTTTAGAAACGGGTAAGGTAGATATTGTTATTGCGCCTGATTTGCATTTTCGCTCTTCACCTGAAATTAATAGTCGTTTACTTTGTACGATTAATAATGTTTATGTTGCCAGTCCAGAGCATCCTATTCATCAAGAGCCAGAGCCACTTTCCGACATGACTCGGATCAAATATCGTGGGATTGCCATTGCAGATACCGGTAAACAACGGCTAGTCTTAACGGTACAGTTGTTAGATAAACAGCAGAGATTAAAGTAAGTTCAATCGATGAAAAACGTCGTGCTTTATTAACGGGCTTAGGTGTTGCAACCATGCCATATACGTTGATTGAAAAAGATATTAAAGCAGGACGATTACGGGTCGTAGGATCAGAGTATAGTCAAGAGACTAATATTATTATGGCCTGGCATCGTGGCAAAATTGGTGAAGCTAAATTTTGGTGCTTACGTCAGATCCCCCAATTGTTTAATAGTGATCACTATTCTTTTCATTTATCGTAAAAATATTCGATTAAATTTCACTTATGGGGGATGGTAACATGATCGCCCAAGCTTTAACTATTACCATTTTTTATTTAACCAGTGATCAATACTGAATTTGCCTGGTCCTAGAATGGCTAATAGCATATAGCCGCCAGTAATAGAAAGATCTTTTAAAAACATCAATTGGTTATCGCCTTCGGCAAAGTTGAAGTGAAAAATAAAAGTGGTTAATAGACTAAAAGCAACGGTAAAAATAGCTATGGATCGGGTTAAAAAACCCAATAGTATGGCAATCCCACCGCCGAACTCTAATAAAAAGAGTCAATGGTAGTAAAAATGCAGGGACACCCATCGCATGCATATATTGCTGAGTTTCGATATAGCCGTTACCAAGCTTACCATATCCGGCAAAAATAAATAACAGTGGCATCAGAATACGTGCCACTAGGATAGTGATATTCTCTATGTTTTTCATATTCATCTCTCTTAAAGCATCATATTTAAAGTAATAGTTTTTAATCTGTAGTGGGCAGTTTGACTGCTAGGCAAGAGTAGTTAATTGCTGTTTTATTTATGAGCCTACATTATTAAAAATACTAGCTAAGAAAATTCCATCTATTATGCAAAAAAATTGAATGAATTAATCGAGAATAGTTTTTTGTCTAAAAGGAGTGAATTGTTATTATCAATTCGTAAATGGATTACGCTTTTTTGGCTATAAATGTTTGTATAGTTTTTGCTATCCCCCAAACACCAATAGCCCGTCGACTGAGTCGATAAAGTTTTTTAGGATGACGGATATTGTAGAATGCAATTAATGAGAAACTAGCAATGAGCAGTGGCTTGAAAACTAACATTTTTTGCCAGGTACGATCATAAGATGCAGTAATTGTTAACCAATGTTCAGACGTAGCTGATAACGCATTACGCTGCTGCTGAATATTAGTCAACAATTGCTGCTTTTTGAATACCAGTTGTTTACGTTTACTCAGTTTCATCTTCATTCTGTTTTAACTGTTTGATATCCTGTTTTAATTGTTCACAGGTTGCGGCTAATAGAGTCTTGCTATGGGCTATTTTTAATGTGCAGCAAGTACCTAATAACGCTAGGATAAGTAAAACAGCGGTTGTAATCGCAACGACTTGTATACGATAGGCTGGATCAACCATGAGAAAAATTAATACCAGCAAACTCATAAGGCCAAATGCGATCAATAGTAATGTGGTGCCGGCTAATAAAATCAGCTGGACAAAGGTCTGCTTTTCTTGTTCGAGTTCGACTGCAACAAGTTGCAGCCTTGTCTCAACCATATTAATAAGAATAGAACCTATCCGTTGTAAGGTGCTTAGCAAGCCTTTAGCCGGCCCATCTGGATGTTGATTTTCTCGCATATTAACGTTTAGCCAGTAAAATGCCTAATACCAGCCCGACAGCGGCACCAACACCAACACCTGTCCATGGATTTTCATGTACATAATCATCAGCACGGCCGGTAACTCCCTTAGTTTGATGAATAATTTTACCGCTTACATCACTCAGTTTTTGGCGAGAATCATCTAACGCTTTTTCTGCTTTACGGCGAATTTTGTCAATTTCTGCTTTGGATTTATTTTCTGTATTGTGCAAAACTTCTTCCAAAGAATCTGCTAATGATTTCAATTCTGTACGCAGGTTTTCGTTATTTTTCATAATGTTAAACTCTCTCAATAAATAATGTTAATTTTTATCACTCTTATTCTTTGAGAATAGTAAAAGAACCAATAAAATCAATCTATATCTCATTTAAGGTAATTTAAAATTTGTTATATAAAAATAATTATACTGGTATGAAAATTTGATAAACGGTTTGACCGAAAGCTATGCTGTTACCAGGAAAGTAGGCAACAGCATAAGTTAGCTTGGATTTTAGGGATTACGGCGCTTAAATTTTTTCTTTAGTACTACGGCTATACTGCCTATTAGGCCAATAAAAAGCAAAACAAGGGGGATCAGCATCAAAATACTCATGATTTGGCGTTCGTAGTATTGAAAGAGTGGGCTTTTACCGAATACATAACCAATAGTAGTTAAAATCAATACCCAAAGTAATCCACTGAGCCAATTAAAAAACTGGAAGCGTTTATTAGGTAAACCGGATAGGCCGGCAATGGTAGGTAGGATAGTTCTGATAAATGCAAGAAAGCGGCCAATAAGCAGCGCTGCCAAGCCATGGCGATGAAACAGGCCATAAGCACGTTGGTGATAATGTTCAGGTAAATGAGAAAGCCAGCTTTGCACAATTTTATTATTTCCTAGCCATTTACCCTGAAGATAGCCTACCCAGCAACCCAAACTGGCACTTGCGGTTAAGATAATAACTGTCAATGGATAATTGATAGTGTCTTTAGCTATTAGGACGCCTACTAGAATGAGTAAACTGTCACCGGGTAAAAAAGCGGCAGGTAATATTCCATTTTCCAAAAATAATATTATAAATAATATAATGTAAATAGCCCATACTAATGAAGGATTCATTAGCATATTGTAATCTTGATGCCAGAGTGCAAAAAAAAGTTCTTTAACTAATTCCATCAAGTGTTTCCTAAATACCGTGATCTTTAAACCTAATTGGTAGTTATTACCTATTATCCCTTATTAGAGATAATGTGAACCTAGTTAAAAGGGTTGTAGTATGAGCCTAAATATTAAATTCAGATATAATCATAATATATTAGACTAGTGTAATACTCTAACAAAATCATAAATAACTAAATAGCAAATTTTTCGTTGAAATTGACTCTCTATTTAATATTTTATTTTTTTACAATTCATGAAGTACATTTACCTATATCTTGTGTTTCGCTAGCAGATCTTTTATTTTAATAGCTAGCAAAGGGGGAGTAACTTCTTTAGCCGGTCTATCGTCATTACGGTGTTATGCACCCGGTAACCGGGCATCACAGGTGGATATTAAAGTAGCTTTTGTGTTGTAAGTGAGACTTTGCCAGTGGGCAAGGTTTACTTATAATTTAAATTAGTGGAATAGAAACCTATGAAGACTAAAATGGATTATAACGGCTGAGCTTTCTGTAGGAATCGGCCGTTTTTCGTTTCTAGGAGCTAAAATGCATTCTGTTGGTACTCCCGTATTATGGGTAATCTTTACTGTTGTTATTGCGATTATGTTACTTATTGATATTTCTTTACAGGGTAAGCATCCGGGAAGAGAAATAACAGTAAGACAGGCTGTTGTATGGAGTTTTATTTGGATTAGTTTGGCATTATTGTTTGCCTTAGGTTTATGCTTTTATTTTAAACAGACAACTAGCCTAACGCTTGCTAATCGCCAAACAATGGCTTTTTTAACTGGTTATTTACTGGAAAAAGCGTTAGCTGTTGATAATGTATTTGTTTGGTTAATGTTATTTAATTGTTTTTCAATCCCAGTCAATTTACAGCGCCGAGTTCTTATCTATGGTGTCTTGGGTGCGATAGTATTGCGTACTATCATGATCTTTACAGGTAGTTGGCTAGTCTCTCAGTTTCACTGGGTTTTGTATCTCTTTGGCATTTTTCTATTATTTACCGGTATAAAAATGTTTTTTGTTAAAGAAAATGATCAATCGATTGATAAAAAACCACTAGTAAAATGGGTCGGTTCTCATTTACGCATGACAGATACTTTACATGGTGAGCGTTTTTTTATTCGTCAACAAGGTATTTTATTCGCTACTCCGTTGATTATGGTATTAATTTTAGTTGAGATTAGTGACATTATTTTCGCCGTGGATAGCATTCCTGCCATTTTTGCAGTAACCACGGATTCTTTTATTGTATTGACTTCAAATCTATTTGCGATTTTAGGCTTGCGAGCGATGTATTTTGTTTTATCAGGTATTGCTGAAAAATTCTCTATGCTAAAGTACGGGCTATCTATTATCTTAATTTTCATTGGTATAAAAATGTTATTAATGGATATTTTTCATATTCCAACCGCTGTATCGCTAAGTATTGTTGCGGGAATTTTAACATTAACAATGTTCATTAATCATATTGTTAATAAATACAAAAAAATCATTTAATTGCCAAATAAATATCTTTAAATATTATAATGTTGTATCGCTTTATATTGATTAACGATGATAGAAAGGGATATTGCTACTTTCTCTATTAGTAAAATGAGTTCTGCTAGTTAATTTATTAATAAAAGAGTTGGTTAATTGTTTATCTAATAAATCTGTTTTTATCTATGATGGTATCTTTTTACCGTCATAAAAATACTTTGGAATAACAATGTAAAAAAACATATTAGCTTACTGTCTAATATGGTATATACAAGCTTTGTAATGCAAATACTAATTGATTCACTTGCCGTATTCTTTTAGGTCAGGCTTTAATTTTATGGCGTTCTGAATGATAATTTATTTGACGATTTATTTATTAGTCCTATGAAAGTTATTGCGCCTATTTTAGTATGAACATCGGTTATGTCTTCGACTGTTAACCACAAAAAGGTCAAAAAACCAATATTTGTTCTATCTTACTATTCTGTATTTTTGCCACTTTTTTGGCTGCTATATCCACGCTTATTGGTGTTTTTCTTTATATTGTATAAGCAAGACGCATTCCTTGATCAATAGCACGCCGAGCATCAAGTTCTGCAGCAATATCGGCACCACTGATAATATGGGGTGTCTTGCCTAATTTATATAATGCATTGGCTAAAGTACGAAGTGATTGTTGGCCAGCACAGATGATGATGTTATCAACAGGCAAACACTTTTTTTTGCTTGTTATGATAAATATGCAATCCCTGATCATCAATTTTCTGGTAGCTAACATCATTCATCATAGTAACGCCATGGCGTAGTAAGTTTAAGCGATGGATCCAGCCGGTTGTTTTTCCTAGCTGTTCACCAACACGGGTTGATTTTCGTTGCAGAGGATAAATTTTACGAGCAGAATCAATGTCCTGCTCACCCTTAGGATAAATACCACCTGGTTGAGATATGGCGGTATCAATGTGCCATTGGTGGGTAAAAGCATCAATGCTTTGGCTACTATTATCTGTTTCTTGACAAAAATATTGTGCTATATCAAAACCGATCCCAGCTCCGATAATTGCAACCTGGGGGCCGATGGTAATATGATGTTTTAATACATCATAATAATTCACGACACTGGCGTGATCGATACCTTCAATGTGAATTTTTTTCGGTAGTACGCCTGTAGCGATAATGATCTCATCAAAGTTTACCAATTGTTCAGCAGCGGCTTTTTTAGTTAAATGCACAGTAACATTTTTTAGTGTCAGTTGACGTTGAAAGTAACGAATAGTTTCTTGGAACTCTATTTTTCCAGGTATTTGTTTAGCAAGATTCAGTTGACCACTGATCTGGCATTCTTGTTCAAATAAAGTAATATGGTGCCCACGCTCCGCCGCTGTTATTGCAAATGATAACCCGGCAGGACCTGCGCCGATAACAGCAATATTTTTTGGTTTTAATACTGGTTGGAAAGGACAGTCTAATTCATGGCAAGCTCGGGGGTTAACTAAACATGATGCTTGTTTGCCAACAAATATCTGATCTAAACAGGCTTGATTACAAGCAATATAGGTATTAATTTCATCCGCACGATTTTCGGCTGCTTTTGTCATAAACTCTGCATCAGCAAGAAATGGCCGAGCCATAGAAACTAAATCAGCACAGCCGTCAGATAAAATCTTTTCAGTTACCTCAGGTGAATTGATACGATTAGTGCAAATTAAGGGGATTGATATTTTTCCCATCAATTTTTTAGTGACCCAAGTAAAGCCTGCTCTTGGTACCATTATTGCAATCGTCGGGATCTTCGATTCATGCCAGCCAATACCTGTACTAATCATCGATGCACCTGCATTTTCGATTGCTTTTGCTAAAAGCTCAATCTCACCCCAATTGGAGCCTTTTTCAATTAAATCAAGCATAGATAGTCGGTAGATAATAATGAAATTATTCCCTACCTGTTGCCGAACAGCTTTAATGACTTCAATTGGAAAGCGGATCCGATTTTGATAACTACCGCCCCATAAATCATCACGATGATTAGTATATCGGGTAATAAACTAGTTAATTAGATAACCTTCTGAACCCATAATTTCTATACCATCATAACCCGCTTGCAAAGCAAGTTCGGTGCAATTGGCATAGTCTTCAATTGTTTGCAAAATTACAGTATCACTGAGTGATTTAGGCAAAAAGGGATTAATACTAGCTTGTAATGCACTAGGTGCAACTAGATCTGGATGGTAGTTATAGCGGCCAGCGTGCAGGATCTGTAAGGCAATTTTCCCCCGCTTGATGAACCGCATGAGTAATTTTTTTTATGGTGAAAAATTTGTTTCTTGCTAATTAGGGTTGCCCCATGTTTGGTCAGGCTGCCAGAGTGATTAGGGGCGATGCCGCCGGTAATAATTAATAATTAATCCAATATTATTTTTTGCCTTGTCTACATAGAACTTTGCTAACCTAACACTAGCTTGAGGATGCTCTTCTAGCCCAGTATGCATAGAGCCCATAATTACTCTGTTTTTTAATTGGGTGTAACCTAAGTCTAATGGTTTAAATAGATGAGGAATGAGATGCATATCCATTTTCCTTATGATGGGTTCTTAGTATTGGATTATTGTTTTACTTAATAGCCAATTGCAACGCAAATTTTAGAAATATTATCTTAATTTAACCTATATTAATAGTTGGTTGAAAGACTATATTATTAATAAATTGTGATTTTTATCATATTTACCGATGTATTGTTTTATGATTATTAAATTGCCATAAAGTCCTACACTAAATAGTTAGGATATAAATAACATTGTAAAAGTCTAAAAATGCAATTTTCATTCTTTTGGTAGCTAAATGTTATTAATTTTAGTGTAGGGTCACATTTGAATGATAGGAGATTTGATAGAATTGTGCTTCTTCATAGATCTATTTTCACATAATGATATCAATTGAATTTTTACAGGACAGTTATAAACCACATATTTAGTAAGCATGGTTGTGTAATTTTAACATATTGATTTAGAAAATTTATTTATAGTAATCGACAATTTTTTGTATTCACTTTACTTACGGTCGTTGGGAGTAGACTATAAAATAGTTATATTATTGCGTTTATTTATGTGTATAAGATTTTTGAGACTTAGCTAAAATTTAAGTAAACAAAAATTAGTATAGTGAAGAATTAACCAAAATAGTTTTAGAAGATATTTGGTAGTTCTTTCTTATTTTGTTTTAGTGATAATATTTTTAATGATTAAGTTTATCCTGATTATGTTGAGGTATTGTTGGCTTTGCATGAGTAAGATAAAACTAAAAAGCCGTGGCAATTTATAAATATATAGGTGGTTATAAGAAGGGTAATGGCTCTAATCGAAAAATAAAGAACAAAAAAATTAATGATAAAATATGATGAGGATCTGTAGAAATATAATCCGGATGAGTAATAGTTCATTTTTCATATAAAATTAATTATATTAACAATAGAATTTTTATCTTTAATTAAATCTATAATATGAGGATGAATATAATACTTAGTATTTGGTTTTTAATCCATAAATCAAAGAAGGTAATGTTATAACAAGAAATTTATTTCACAACCTTTTGTTATAAAATTCATTAAATTTAAAAATCTTGTAATGTACAATAGTAAAATAAAATTTATATTATAATTTTCTAATTGTAATGTATATATTCTAGTTATTTATTTTTTTATTTAAATGCATTAATAATTATTAATTTTACAATATCAAAATTTATATTTTTTAAAAATGTAAAATATATATATTTTTATACAGTTTATTGTAAGTGGTTAAATATGATAAATTTTTAAATTTTAAAAATTTCATTATTATTCTTATAAATGATTGCAAATTCATGATAAGTAAACAATAAATGAAAAAAGGTATGTGACATTTTATAATTTATAAGAAGTAATAACAATTGATAGGGAGAAGTTGTATGTAGCTATATTAGGATAAAATAAAAGTTTACATTATATGTTATTACATTGAGAATTCTAAAAATATAAAAATTATTGAGCTTATTATTTATATGTTTTGAGTTTTTTTTAATAAAAGTTTGCTTCTATCTAATTTTTTATAGAGAAGATAATATGTTTTTTTCAAAAAGAGTTGAGCAATTTATAACTATTGCCCAAAAAGGAACATTTAAAGAAGCGGCAGATGAGTTATGTATATCTCCTTCTGCCCTTAGTAAGGGAATGAAGGAAATAGAGGGGCAGTTAGGTGTTCAACGTTTTCAACACTCAGGAAGAGGAGTAAAATTAACTTCTAATGGGGAAAAATTATATCAAGAATTATTCCCACATTATCAGGATGTAAGTGCTACAACAAAAAAATTAATGTTAGGTTTTTCTAGTAAAAAAAAGTCTGTTATTAATATAGCGACAGATGATGCTTATTTTCCTGAATCTGGCCTCAATAATATCAAAAATAGATTCAATTGAATCGGGAATTCTTGTTGATATTAAGAAGTATTCTAATCATTTAATATCAGATATTATATGTCGTATTCAGACAGATATTTTTATTGGTTCAAGAGAAGAGGAGAATTTACCTGCTAATATTGAAAGTCTATCACTATGCTCTAAGTTAGAATTAGGTGCAGCTGAAAATATTATAAATCACTACAAACATAAAGATGAAATGGAATTACTACTTAATAATAATATTATAAAAACAGAAAGTATGTTGTTATCGAAAGGTTTTGAGAGAATAAAAAATATATTAATGGATAAGCATAATAAGAATATAATTTCAGTTCCAAGTATTGATGATGTTTTTCATATATTAGGTGATGGAAAAGGTATTTCGTTTATTCCTAAATCCAATAAAAATATATCATTAGGTAAGAAAAATAAAGTTAATTTCGCTATCCCTCCTGCCCCTTTCAATATCGAAGTTCGAGGAAAATTATATTACAAGACTGAAAAAATAATCTTTACAATGGCTTATAGATTTAATATGTGATTAATATGATGTAATAAACACCAGGGAATCTAATATTAAACCAAAAATATATAATATAGCAGTTTTTCTGTATCAAGTTTTATTTTAAATTTATCTTCTGGTTTTATTTATTACATGATATTTATTGTTTAATTGAGCTATGCCTATTAGATTTTAAATATTATCAATTTTAATTTAATTATCACTTTAATAAATAATTTCAATTGTGTTTGTTATTCTAATGATATTATAAATATATTATATTAAAAATATAATAATAGTTTAATTTTTTATTTTAATTGCTACTTATTAGGGATGTTATTTCGTGTAAATTTTAATATAATAATTTTAAAATATTGTAAGGTGAATTTTATTAATAATGAAATGTGGAAATTATTTTAAAATAATTTATTGTTCACATGATTCTCATTAAGTATGGTAATTTAAATAATTATTATTTTTATCCACGACTCATATTATTGGTATTTAAAAAAACTTTTGCTAGTAAAAATATATTTTTTAAATTGCTTATGAAAATATTAATTTTTTATCCGATAAATAAACTACTGTTTAAATGATTTTTATACTTTAAAGGTGTTAATAAACTTATTATTGATTAATTTTAAAGCTACTATTCTTCATCAACTATAGCGATATCGCATAGCAGTGATAAGCAGAATAGCTTGATTATGGAGATTGAGCACTGCAGTCGAACTTCTGGTTGATTAATTTAACCTAAACTTTCCGCTACTGACAAATAATCAGTATAAATTTGAGGTGAGCCGGAGAAGGATGCAAATTGCTTCCACTCTTTATACATAAGTTTAGTATCCTGATGCGCGCGCGCAAAATGATCAGCTTCATCAGTGGCTATATCTGGTTTGGGATAAAATAGATTAAGTGCTGCAAGACTTTCAATCTCCATCATTACGATATATTGATCCAGGCGATTTCCGCGTTCACCTTTTAACAGGCGAAATTTCCAGCCGGGATAATCCTCTATTCGATGATGGTTTTCAGCAATAAAAGTTTCAAATGTTTTTGCCTTATTCCCAGGCCGTAGTGCTAGGTTGTGGATCCCCATTATTCTGGCGATAGGCTCTTGGTTAGGTAGTTCCTGATGCAAGGGCCATAACAGACGGTACTTTTTTTTATTTTCAGCGAGTAGTTGATAATCAGTGTAAATAGTTGGAATTTCACTAAAAGTACCATAACGTTGCCATTCGGCAAGAATATCATGTATTTTTTGTGGTTGTTGCTGCCAGAATTGATTGGCTAATTCTGTTTTATTGCCGTTACTAGATTGATAGCGATTACTATGTTCTGTGCTTTCTATTTCAAACAGCATCAGGTATTGTCCAACCCGTTCGTCACGGAGACCACGCAATAGCGTCCAACGCCAGCCAGGATGGCATGGAATATAGACACCTTTTTGCGAACGAAGGTTTCGAATTGCGCGGGTGTGATACCAGCCTCGGTATCGATTGCAATGTAATAAAGACTGAAAACGGGTAAGGGTGAGTTATATTTTCTTTCCATTAATGATTTCCTTACATTTTTGCCGCCGATAGCCGGCTATGGCACTTGCCAGATATGATGTCATTGGCCATCTAGTGCGATGCTGATTGCAAATAATAGGGTGGCCATCGCGGAGTATCGGTTGCTACTTATTAATGACGGGTTCCATACATCTGTCGCGATAATGACGTTATCATGTCTGTAAGCCATGCCGAAAATGTGGTATCAAATAAATAGTGTTTATTTTTTTAATTGAACAATGTTAACAAAATTGGGTGTTAATAATGGATTCAACTAATATCGCCGCTTCTTTAGTTAAAAAAAACCTGTTATTATCAATTGAAATAAGTTTTCTATGCTGTAATGTTGTTAGTGCATTATTAATAGTTTTGTTTGTAAAAAAAACTTTCCCCATCAAATTTTGCTTTATAAACATTATCATCTACTGGGATCAAGATAGATAATGCCATTTTAAAAGCATTTATTCTTTTTTGATCGTTTGAAAAACCTCTAATAGAGTGGCAAGGTAGTTGGCTTTTATTAATAGATTCTTTGTATTGTTTATAGTTTGTTATATTTATCATTTCAGAGGAGATAGATTTTGAGCTGCCACCTAAGCCAATCGCTATCTCTGGAAATTGTTTATTAAGATCAGTAATAAGGCTTTTCCATTTTTCAGGGTAAGTATTTTTTTATAAAAATACATGGTCGGGTGTTCGTTATATTCCATGGCGAGATATCTATCTATTAAATCACGCATTTGATACTGTTTTTTCTAAACTGGGTATCGATCTATCTGCGACAGTAATTATTTTTTTCTGCCACAAACTATCTCTCTCGATACGCCGTTTCTAGTTTCCATAAACTCTTTCATATGTAATTTAGTGCAAACAACATGCGAAATATTGAGTTTTTTATTATTTCCATATCGTTTTTTACATCATCAACAGTTTGACCGAATAAACCATAAATGAGGTCAACGCTAATCAATTCAAAACCTAATGCATTAGCATCTGCAATAGTTTTAAAACATTCTTTTGGAGTATGTTTTCTGCCATATGCTTTAATTAAATGATCCCGAAATGATTGTGTACCAAAGGATAATTTAGAAAAACCTAGTTCTGTCAGTAACGATAAGTATTTTTTATTAAGACTACCAGGCTCTCCTTCAAATGGCATGATAGTGGATGAAAAATTAAAATTATTTTTATAAGAATTTATTAATCTTTTTAATTCGCTATCGGGCAGAAGAGAGGGAGTACCGCCAAATATATTAAATTCACCGATGTTTACATTAGCAAGATTTGGTACTTGCTTTAGCCAAAGAGTGGCTTCTTTTATATTAAGGTCAACGATTTCTTTAAATAAACTGTCAGATTTTGCTGACTTAGGGTTCACTATAATAGTGGGAAATTGACAAAAATGGCATCGATAACGACAAGTTGGAATATAAACCCAGAGATGAATATTTCCTGCCTTTTTTATTTCCTTATTCATATCATCATAAAATGAGGTTAAGGGATAATTGTCGATATCACCTGGAAAAATATGACAACCAAAAGGATCTTTAATCACATATTCAAGTAAATCTGTATTTTCTTTTTTACTTAAAATATTGCATATATTTGGTCTAGGATATTTTTCATCAATATCATTAAGGGAAGTAATATAGGTATCTCGCATTAGAATACTCCACCATTAGCAAAATAATTGTGTGCTTCTCCTGATTCTCTATCCTCACAAAAATAATAAACAAATCTATTAAAATCTTTATTATCAATAGCATTAAAACAGGCAGGAAGTGGTGGTGGGTAGCCTATGTCTTCATCTACATGATGACGAAGTGAGTTGAATATCTCATCTTTGAATTCAAAATACAGTCTGAATGCGTGTGTTTTATAAGAATGTATCGGTTTGAAATCAATAATACTGGTTTCATTTTTGATCTCATTAATTCTATTATAGAGATCCTTAGCAACATCAGGTGTAAAAAATTAATAACGTGTTGGTTGTGAATTAAAATATTAGGATTTAATAGTGCCGGTAATATAATCTTTTATTGAATAAAACCAGGCTTGCTGTGCATCACTCGCGGGGTTAAATCTTGATAATGAGTTAATTGATGGTCTAGTGGCCTTACATCTTTCATTGTAATGACGCCATTTTCACCATAGGCGATACCATTAATAACATCGTATAATAAGGTATCGACTCTCCTACTATTAATTTTTACATATGATTTTGGTGAATATACCGGTTTTCCACAATAAGCAATAACTTTTATACCAAAATCCCAATCGTCAGATAAATGTTCGACAAATTTACCATTTTGTAATTGGTAAAATATTTCAATACCGCCAACAATATCATACATATTTTTTTCAACAGCAAATCCTTTTCCATCGGGAAAGCCACCAAATAAGGAGAATGAAAAATCACGGCAGCGTAAGGTTTTATCTATTTCTTTATATAAGTTAGGCCGCTCGATAAAGTCATTTTTCTCATAAAAATAATTACAAGTACCTAAATCATCATCTTGTGTGATCATTGTGTAGATAAGTTCATCAAGCCAATATTGGTCTACAATACAATCAGCGTCAGCTGATACAATATAATGTTTTTGTTGGTTGCCAAATTGAACACGCGTTCTTCCGTTCGTTGGGAGGCATAATCCATCCCTTTTTTTCTTGCTGAAGAAACACCTTGAATTTTTTCATTAATAATATGAATATCAAGGTTGTGATATTTTTTTGGCAAGTAATAATTTTGCTAGCAGAATTATCGGTTGAATTATTGTCTAAAAAAATTAATTCAGTATTACTAAGAATCAAATAGCTTATACTTAAATTTTTGATTATAAATTGATTCTATGACACTTTCTAATCGTTCACTTTCATTATAAAAAGGGAATATAATAGATATAAAGGTTTCTCTACGCATAAATTATCCATATTAAAGGTTATAAAATCTAATTTTTAATACTAGATATTAAATATTTTATTTATTATCTGATTAGATAATAAATTTTTTCCTATATTAAAATTATGTTAAAAAAAATCACAATAAATCATATTCATATTAACAAGATTATTTCTACGATTGGTGGCAAAAATAATGTAAATAGTTTTACCCACTGTTTGACTCGATTACGTTTTATTTTACATGAACTAGAAAAGGTAAATATAGAGGATTTAAAAAAACTACCAGAAGTTAAAGGTTGTTTTAATCAAGCAGGGCAACTACAAATTGTTATTGGTACCAATGTAGACAAATATTATAAAGCAATTCAACAACAATTTGATATCTCAACAGGTGACGACGATAAAAAAGCTCCCAAAATAGCGATTAAAAAAAGACAAAACTTTGGACGCGGTTAATTACTAATCTAGCTGAAATTTTCTTCCCATTGCTGCCTGCGTTAATTTGTAGCGGTTTGTTGTTAGGCTTGAGGAATGTTTTAGGTGAAATGCCAATAGTAAACAATAAGCCATTAATGGCATTTTATCCTACACTAAAACCGATTTATGATTTTCTCTGGTTGCCTTGTGAGGCTATTTTCATTTTTTACCGGTAGCAATTTGCTGGTCAACAGTAAAAAAATAGGCGGAACACCAATACTAGGTATTATTCTGGGAATTACATTAGTCTCGCCACAATTAATGAATGCCTATAATTTAGGTAGTCAGTTATCTGCTGTTTGGGATTTTGGTCTATTTACTATCCAAAAAGTAGGCTATCAGGCCCACGTTATTCCCGCTATTTTTGCTGGCTTATTTTTAGGTTGGTTTGAAATACTTATACGTCGTTATGTTCCTGGTTATTTGAAATTTGTGATTGTGCCGATTGTTACTTTGAGCATCTCTGTTTTTGTTGCGCATGCAATACTCGGTCCAATAGGGCGAATGATAGGTAACCAAATTGCAGAAGTAGTCAGATTTGTTATGTTCGGTGGTTTTGCCTCAATTGGCTCCGCTATTTTTGGCTTTACCTATCCTCTACTAGTAATCAGTGGCGTTCATCATACTACGTTGGCTATAGATCTGCAGATAATGCAAGCGCAGGGTGGAACGCCAATTTGGCCGATAATTGCGCTTTCCAATATTGCACAAGCTTCTGCTGTGGTAGGCATTATTATTAGCCGTAAAGAAAATGAACGAGAAGTGACTATTCCGGCTGCAATTTCCGCTTATCTGGGCGTTACTGAGCCTGCGCTTTATAGTGTTAATCTTTATGCGCCATGGTAGATTCTGCTTTTGCCGGTTTTATCTGTGGCGCTTTTGGCGTACTTTCAAACGGTATCGGTGTGGGGGGATTGCCTGGTATGCTTTCTATCCAACCGATTTATTGGTTAGTTTATTCATTTGCGACAATCATTGCTATTGTTGTTCCAATCATATTGACGATAGTAATTTACCGTTACCAACAGCGAAAAGGTACGCTTATTTCTGATTAAAGGATTATTTGACTAATACATTTTTAATAGTGAATTTGAATATGAATTATTTGCATATTGTTTTTAAACCACAAGAATTAGTGCTTTACCAAGCCCAAATGAATAATAAAACTTATCCGATAACCTATCAGAAAATTAATATATTAGAGTTGTTAGAATTAATTAAACAAATTAAATTAGATTTTCCCAATATTCAAGGGGGAATATTAAAAGGAGATGCGTTAGCGTTTTATTCGGCATTTTGTATCAAAATTGCTAATGATGGTGTTGTTGATATGGAGAAATGTTTCTCTGAAATATTCAATGTCCCCTTTATTCGAACAGAAGTTTTAGTTGATGATTGTGAAGAGACATTAAAACATGCCTTAGCAGAGAAACAACAAACAATAACTTGGAGCATTGATTATTGTGGCTATAATCCAGGCAAAGCGGAATATACCACTGAGTCCTTATTGACCGTAGCAAATGGATATTTAGGGTTACGCGGGACATTACCTGAAATGGTAATCAGTGATGATACTTATCCGGCAACTTATCTTGCAGGGCTTTATAATCAAGCTATTTCTGTAATAAATGGCCACCAAGTTCATAATGAAGATTTCGTAATGCACCCAATGCACAATATATCTCATTACGTATTGGCCAAGGTAAATTTGTTAATCTTACGGATTTTAAAGTTATTTCTCTTTATCGTCGGTTAGATTTAATGACAGGAATTTTATCTAGTGAATTACAAATTGAAGATCAAGAAGGCCGTCGCTTAAAAATAGATTGTCGAAAATTTACTAATATGGCAAGAATGACGCACTATAGTATTGAATATCAATTTTGTCCTTTAAATTTTTCTGATCAAATCACCATTTGTAGCAAAACAGATGGTGGAACGTTTAATTATGGTGTTGAACGCTATCGTTCACTCAATTTTCTCATTATCAAATAAAAGATTTAAGTGTTGATAAGCATAAAACTTATTAGCGCAAACCTTTCAAAGTCAAATCGGGATTGGAGTTTCGACAGAAATTAGCGGTGATTTTTTTGCGCCAAATAATGTCGAAAATAGTATTGTTCAACAGGTGGTTTTTTCTGTTCAACAAGGTAACTGTTATCGGTTAGATAAAAATGTGCCGATCGCTATTTCTACTGTTTTTAATCAAGATTGGCAGCAGGTAAATTCATGGCAGTTGCCTGATTTTGCTACTCAGTTAGCAGAGAGTCAGCTTGCCTGGCAAACGCTTTGGCGGGAAAGCGATATTGTCATTGCTGGTGATATGATGACGCAAAAACTACTGTGTTTACATACCTACCATCTATTAGCTTCTTGCTCCCCATTAACGAATGGTAAACATAAATTAGATGTTTCTGTTACTGCCAGAGGTTTGCATGGAGAAGCTTATCGAGGGAATATTTTTTGGATGAAATATTTATTCTGCCATTTTATATTATGCATTTTCCGACAACCGCTCGCCAATTATTAATGTACCGTTATCGGCGGTTGCCGGTTGCCAAACATGCCGCTCAGCAAGCTGGTTTTCAAGGTGCTATTTTTCCCTGGCAATCAGGTCATGATGGTAGTGAGCAGACGCAAATCTTACATATAAATCCGCTGACAGGACAATGAGATCCTGATCATAGTCACTTACAGTGTCATATTTCTTTAAGCATTGCTTATAATGTTTGGCTATATTGGTTAAATACTGGCGATAAGCCATTTATGATCGATTTTGGGTTGGAATTATTAATTGATATTGCCAAGTTTTGGCTAAGTAAAACAGTCTGGGATGCGACTACTAATCGATATCATATTGGTGGCGTTATGGGTCCAGATGAATTTCATGAATATAGTTTAGGTAATAAAGAAGCCGATTTGCAGGATAATGCTTACACTAATTTAATGGTGGTATGGTTATTTAATCAAATTGATCTGATAGTTTTATCTTTGTCAAAACAGGATTTAAATAATATTTTAAATCAAGTTAATATCGATAATGATTTCTGGCAGCAACTAAAAACCATTAAAGAAAACTTAGCGTTGTCAATTAATGAGCAAAATATTATCGGGCAATTTGATGGTTATTTTGCCCTTGAAGAAATTGATTGGCAAAAATATCGCAATAAATACGGTAATATTTATCGGTTAGATAGGATAATGCGCGCTGAAGGGAAATTAGCCCATAATTATAAGATTGCCAAACAGCCAGATTTATTAATGATATTTAATAACTTTAACCAAGATGTTGTTAGTTCATTATTAGAGAACATGAATTATCCTGCGTCTGATAATTATGTAGAAAAAAATTTCAATTATTATTTTTCTCGCACTTCCCACGGCTCGACACTATCTCGTGTTGTTCATGCGTCTTTGGCTGAGAATATTAAATCGTCAGCTTTATCTTGGCAATTATATCAAGACGCTTTATTTTCTGATTATCAGGATATTCAGGGTGGAACGACCTCAGAAGGTATTCATACTGGCGTAATGGCGGCCACCCTCAATATGACAATTATGACATACGGTGGGGTAGATATTCGCCAACCGTTATTGAAAATCAATCCTTGATTACCTACTCATTGGCAGCATCTCCAATTTAAACTGTGCCATTTAGGCATTAATTACCAATTTTTTATCACTCAAGAACAATTATCAATTGGATGTGATCAGGATACTGAGATACAGGTGGGTGAGCATCAGTATCGGATTTCTGCCGGTAAAATTGCTAATGTTGTTTATAAAAATGAGGTAGTTGCATGAAGAAGGGCATGATCTTCGATCTTGATGGTGTTATTGTCGATACCGCTTTTTATCATTTTAAAGCTTGGCAATATTTGGCTAAACAAATCGATATTGATTTTGATGCGACCTTTAATTAAACTTTGAAGGGAATAAGCAGAATTGAGTCATTGGAGAAAATTTTGCTTTATGGTAATAAAGCCGATGTTTTTAGTGTGGCAGAAAAAAATATCCTGCCTGGGGTATTGCCTTTTATTAAGCAAGCCAAAAAAAAGAAAATACCTTGTGCGATAGCCTCCGCTTCTAAAAATACCAGAATGATCCTCGAGCAACTGAATATTAAAGATTATTTTAATGTAATTGTTGATCCTCACTCTTTATCTAAAGTTAAGCCGGATCCAGAGATTTTTTTAACAGCGGCCAATTTAATTGATGTATTACCTAATGAAGCGATTGGCTTTGAAGATTCACAAGCAGGAATTACAGCATTAAATAGCGCGAATATTTTTTCTGTGGGCATATCGTCAAAAGACAATTTAGTGGGTGCAGATTTACGAGTAGACTCTTTTGAAAAAATTAATTTTGAGCAACTGCTATGTCTATAATTGAATGCTTTAATTATTTAATTTAAATAGTCAACATTTAGTAAAATAACCTCTTTTCCATCTTTAGGTCAGGCAACAAACTAGTAATTGAGGTTGGTGATATATAGTTTTACTTATAAATGTTGACAGCGCTTTTTCACTGTCAGCATTTATAACAGCCATTACCTTAATGTATTTAAGAATATGTAACGGGCATGTTTTGCAACTGCTGAATACTAAAATCAACAACAGGAAGCTCTGGAGAAAATAGATGTCTGGTAGTTTTATATGGAAATATTTTCTTTTTACTTACAATATGTTCTCTAATTTTTTCAGGGCAAAAAGGCCCACCGTTACACCAGTGGTAAACACTTACACATTCATAGGTATAATCAAGCATGACACAAGGAATACATGCTAGACCTAACCGATATGCAGCACAATATCGATGATTACCATCCATAATAATCCCAGTTTGTTTTTCTATTGGGACAGCCGTTATCCATCTCTGACAGTGAATAATCTCCTCTACTAATATTTCTACATGTTCAATGTTGACCTCTTCAGATGGACGGATCAATGCAAGTGGTCGCAATACTACGTTATATATCATGTTTGCCTCATCTGATATCAGCAAGTACGTTAAGTAGGGTATCAATCTCTTCTTCACTGTTGTATGCGTGCACAGATGCACGTACGACAGCGTCAAGTCCACGATTTTTCATATCAATAAATGTTGAATTAAATCGTGAACAGGAAACATTCATACGACGTGGATGAGTGGATAGATACTTTTGTACATTTTCTGGAATAATATTCTTGACGGTAAACGTAACAATCCCAGATAAATATTTCCCGCGATCATGTATCTGAATGTGAGGTAAATCCTTCAGACCGGTTCTAAGTTGTTTCCCAAGATGAAGAATTCGTTGAGTTATATTTTCCTGGCCTAATGATGTAGCATATGCGGCAGCAGCTCCCAGACCAAGACGATCCGCAATATTAGCTTCCCAGCATTCAAAACGACGTGCGCTATGATTAATGCGATAATGATTAGCACTTTCCAGCTTCGCGGCATGATGATCAAGCAATATTGGCTCTATAGTTGAGCTTAATATGTTATCTATCCACAGAAAACCAGTACCACGTGGAGCACGTAAGTATTTGCGACCAGAAGCGGTTAATACATGACAGCCAATTTTTTTGATATCTAATGGTAAATGCCCAATTCCCTGGCAGGCATCCAGAAAAAACCATACGCCTGCTTCACGCGCGAGTGCGCCAATTTCCTCGACGGGTTGTATTGGCCCACCATGTGTACCAAGCAATGGTAGGCTTATTAATCGGACATTGGGATTATCCAATGCTTTCTTTAGGTGTTCCAAACAAACAGCGCCAGTTTCATCTTCATTCAGTACTTTAACCTTTATACCATCTCGTTTTTGTCTTTGCAGATAGGGTATATAATTTCCTGCATACTCAGTTGTTGAGGTAAGAAGAATGTCACCAAATTTCAATGGTAAAGAATAAAAAGCCATATCCCAGGCACGAGTCGCATTCTCCATCAGTGCGATATCAGCAGGTTTTGCATTGATAAGCGTTGCTAGTTCCTGATAGACATTTTCAATTGACTGTCGCTGGGTCACAGCAGCTTCATAGCCACCGATGGTGATTTCTCTGGAGTAATGTTCCCTTATCGCACGTATAACTGGTTCAGGCATTAAACTTGCCCCGGCATTATTAAAATGGATGACATGCTCCGTTCCTGGAGTATCAGCGCGAAGCTTTGTCAGACAAAGTGTCACTATTATGCCCCTCTGCTTTCAAACTAACCATATATCCTGCTAAGTACGGAATGGGAAGGAATTCATGATGAAGACGACGGAATGTATCATCGGGATCAAGTTCACTGAATAGTTCAGGATGGATCCATTTTGCTAATTGCTGGATGGCAATGACATCGTAAGGACTGTTGTAGAACTGATGCCAAATAGCGAAAAATGCATTATTATGCTGAGCTGAACTGTTTTTATAGGCAGGGCGGGTAGTAAACCATGCTAGTCTAGTTTGGGCTTCTTTAATATCCGCACCAGGGCCGAGAGGTATCCATCGCCCACCAGGTACTGATGCCTGAAAATTACCACTGGTCAAAATTACTATATCGGGATTGGCTGATACTATCTGCTCTGGATTGATGGTAAAAAAGGAACCTGGAGATAACGATGCAGCTATGTTTTTTCCCCCAGCAAGTTTGACAAATCGCCCAAAACTTCCTTTACCAAACGTCATACAACACTCATCTGAATATCCTCCTAGACGCTCAAGAAACACTTTAGGTAGGGGAGACGTTAACTTATTTACCTGGGAGGTTACACGTTTTAGCTCCATATCACGGAATTGAAGGTAGGCGGTGGCAAGTTCTATTTTGCCAAACAGTTTGCCAAACAGTTTTACCGTCGGGGGAATATGTGCTATTGGTTCATAACGAAAGTCAACATAGACGATAGGGATCCCGGCGCTGGAAAGCGCCGCCTCATATCCTGAATCTACGATCGCTTTTCTTGCATCCATGTTCATGATGATAAGGTCAGGTTTGAGGCTAATGGCCAGCTCTACATCGAAAATTCCCTGTTCGCTACCACCAAAAGTAGGGATTTTTTCCAAAAGGGGAAAACGTTTTCGATACTGTTGCCATGTCGCTGGATCTGACTGAATTAAATCCTTTCTCCAGGCAACCACTCGCTTAGCTGGATTTTCCTTATCTAACATTGCAACAAGGTAAAGTTGTCGACCTTCGCCTAGGATCACGCGTTGAACCGGAAGTTTGACTGACACAGTTCTACCGAGGAGATCGGTCACCGGAGTAACTATTTGTTCCGCTTGTACACTGGAAGAAATTAGCAGTATGGTAAAAAATAAAAACCTTACTATCATAGCTCATATCCTATAGATTTATTTGATTCTTTGGAGGAGTGGCTAACTTTCAACGTGATAAAAAATGTGATGAGATACATTACAGCGACACAAATAAACAAAGCAGGCAATCCTGGCCAAAGAAGAGTTACTCCACCAAGAGCAATCCCCGCAATAGAAGCAAACTGGCTTATACTTTGTGTCAGGCCAAGTACATAACTTTGTTCTCCCTTAGCCGCGGCACGAGAGATTAATGCGGTTAGTATGGGTGTTGTTGCGCCAAGCAATACTCCCCACAAAAAATAGAGGGAAATTAACAACCCAGTTTGACGCACAGCTGCAAGCAGCAAGGTTATAAGGAAACAACCGATTATTATGCTCAACATACGCTTTAGGGTGGCGTGCATATTATGAGGTTCGAACCACCGTGCCCAAAATGTAGCAGAAACGATTACACCAGTAGCCTGTAGACCATATGCCAATCCTATCAACCAGTTCGGAGCATTGAAAAGGCTGGTAACATAAAGTGAAAACGGGGTTTGCGTTATCATTCTGCTCATTAATAGCAGACTAAGAATAAGCAATAATCCAACCATTACTCTATTATTGACGGTACGTAAAGTGGTTTTTCCTTCTGGGAGAGGGTAGGCGGTCGATATGCTTTTAGTCGGGCCATCATCAGGTAATACTAGGAGCACCAAAAGAGCACATAGAGCACAAATAATGGATGCACTCAGATTGATCCAGAAAAAGCTCAATAGATCGAGAATAGCTCCGCCAGTGATAGCACCCAAAAGTGCTCCTGTATTAGTAGAAACCTGCAACCATGCGAATAAACGTGTATGTTGTGATGCCGGTACCATGGCAATACCATAAGCCTGTGCTGGAGCGATATACCCGGCACAAGCGCCCTGAACAAAACGCAGAATAAGTACAATCCATACATCATTTGCGAAGGCGAGTCCTAACTGCGTTAGAGCAAGGCCAGCCAGTGCGCGGATCATCATTGTTTTATTGCCGATCCTGTCACCAACGCGCCCCCAGAACGCGCTTGTCAATATAATGCCTAGCATAGGGGCAATATAAACACCGGTGCCGGAAAAACTCAGAAGTTCCTGCGATGTCATACTTGCTAAATGTAATGGCCAGAAAGGTCCGCTCATCTCCATTGCGCCCATTGAGAGCAATTGTACGATAAACAAGAACTGAACAATAAACACTACGCTACCTGTCACGCGCATTCTGTTACCACCCTAATTTCCGGCCAACTGGCGGGGATAGGGACTGTGGCACTGTTTTCCCCTATATACTCACAACACCAAAGATAGATTTCATTGATATAAGGCACTGGCACATTAAGGCGTTTTCCAATAGTAACCAAAAGGCTAAGACCACAGGCAATATCTTCCTGAAAGACTCTATGGTGTTGATCAAAAACATATCCTTCTTCATTTTTAGCTTTAATGAGAGGGAGCGGAATTCCTTCGTATGCCTGATTCGTTCTTAAAACACTTAACAATGTACGAGAATCAGCAATAAGATCACCGTAGGCCTCGACGATTTCCTGCTGCAAAGGTTGTACTGAGCTGAGATCGATGTGGAGCGTAGCCTCAGCTGCTTTACGTAGCAACTGATTTTCCTCATCACAACGGGCAAGGAAGTAGGCACCTAACTCTGGGCAATCATTCCACCAACAAGGGATATGGCTAAAGGAATGTTTGTGCCACTGCCCCCATGGACCGATTAAACCGTAAATTACGGAGCCATGCATAATTGGATTACCTGGAGTTAGGGTAATTTCGAGGTAATCAGCAAGTAGTATCACAGGTGATTCATAAAGTTGGTTTAGATAACCAATTAATATTTCAGCCATTTCTGGCTTTTCTCTACGGTGTAATGCAACATAAAGATGTGATTTAGCGCCACCAAGTTTGACACTTTTCCCCCGGATAAGCTCAAAAGCAATATGGGAAACATCTTTCATCCCCCATAATACGATGTTAGGAAGAGTTCCTAAACGATACTCTGCCAGCCAGTCAAAACCACCAAAACCAGGAATTGCACCGACAAACACCGGTTTATTACGTGGCAGTGCTGGCTGAATAAGTTTTAGTACACTATCTCTTACATGAATTGGTGTAGTAATTATAATAACATCTGCATCACGGCACGCTTCATAAGGACACGCTGTTACACAAGAGGGACTCGCTTTTAATAGGGTTCCGTCATTCAATAACGCATGAATTTGCCCACCATTTTTTCTATAGGTGGCAGGAAATTCGGGTTGGCTGCTGAAAAGCGTAACGTCGACTTTAGGATTTTGACTGAATAAAACCGCTGCAAGGTGACCAGTATTACCAGCACCACAGATAGTTACTTTCAGTTTATACTCTGCGATCATGATTTACACTCCAGAATTGCGGAAGAAGCAAACCAGTTATCAAGTTGATCCCAGATTTCTGGAGCAGTCAAATCTCGTTCTTTAAGCCATTCTTCATTGAAAATAGTGTGCAGATATTTTTCACCTCCATCAGCGATGACCAGCGCCACATTGCCCTTGATTATCCCTTTACCGATTAGTTCTAGCGCCTTATAAATTGCTCCCCCAGTAGAACCGCCAACCAATAAACCAAAACGTCGAGCAAGATAACGGGCTGTTTCAAAAGCGCAAGCATCAGAAACCTGTTCGCCGTAATCAATGCAGCTATAATCTAGCACTAGACCAACCGTATCCCCTTTTGGTGTTCCTGTCCCTGACTGGTAATATGGCTTGCCTGGTTTGCCAAATACGATGGAACCTTCCGGTTCAACAGCGATAGTGACAGTATCAGGATTATGAATCTTGAGCCCGTGTGCAATACCCGTTATCGAACCACCAGTGCCGACGCAGCCTACCCATGCGTCAACCCGACCAATTTGGTGGACAATTTCACGAACCAGATCAGCATACCCACCTGCGTTGGCGGCATTATCAGACTGATTCATAAAGACCGCACCTGATATCTCACTGGCGATCTCGGCGGCCATACGTTGGCGTTCAATAACAGCGACTTCATTTTCACCATAGTCACCTTTAACATAGCGGATCTCAGCCCCCAACGCTCGCATGATGGATATTTTGTCCTGAGCAGCATGGTGATCGACAACGCCGATAAATTTAAGACCAAATTCAATAGAGGCTAACGCTAATCCAATACCGGTGTTTCCAGAAGATGACTCAACAATCGTTCCTCCCGGTTGGATGCGCCCAGATTTAAGTGCCGCAACAATCATATTTCTGGCCATACGGTCTTTCATACTACCACCAGGGTTATTTTTCTCGACTTTGATGTATAACCGGGAGTCTGCTTGTGTCAATGGCAACTGTATGACAGGAGTATTGCCAATTAAATCAGTTACTTTGCTGAAAATCATTTAAAAATTCCTTAATTGTCAACGGTGAACATCAATTTATTACTGGGATTCATCAATGCGGTAAGTCGTGTTGGGAGTGGATGACGATGGAATTGATTTTCCAGTAAATCCATCTGATAACCGGCAGTGTTAACAAAGACCAAAAGATCCCCAGGTTGAGGTAAGTGAAGAAACGAAATCAGTCGATTAGTAATGACATCTTCATCCAGGCAACTATGCCCAGCAATCCATGCTTTCCCTGGTGATTGATTTTGAGCGTGATTACTGGATCGAAGATGGATTGGATCAATTAGAAATTCAGAATTAAACCAGGTCTCGCAAGCACTGAAACTACTGCCTTCAACAAATATAACAGAACTGTCATCGGTGTGAGGGCGGACTCGACATACTCGAAATACGCTTATGGCGCTCTGATTTACCAGGCTTCTACCTGGTTCAATACAAAGTGTTAAACCTTCCTTACACAAAATATCAGATATACGATCACCTACAGAGTTTTGACTCTCTAGAAATACTGTTAACCATTGTTCAGCATTGAGTTCACCACCATATGGGTAAAAGCATGCAGGAATCTTACCCGTACGATAATCTGCAAATTTTTGTGAGGATAACCAAGTTTTGTAACACTGACTTTCTACATACTGTACTGGTAACCCTCCTCCGATATCGATAATTCGAGGATCTAATCCAAGGTTACGGGCGTGTGTAATTAATGGTAAGGTGTCAAGCAAAGCACTAACTCTTGTTTCAGGAGCATAAGCGCTGAGATGAAAATGAAAACCAGCAAGTTCTAGGTGCTTATTGTCTGCCAGAGAGTGAAGAGCGATGATAATTTCATCGCTTAACATACCAAAACGGCTGGAGCAATTTGCAGCTGGACGCAGTCGTAGCAATAGACTAATTTTTTCGAAATTTCCTCTCCAGATCTGAGCAAGTTCAATAATATCCCGTAGTTCCTGATAAGAATCTACCGCAATCCGTGCCCCCTTAAGAATTAGTTCCTGCAAAAAATCACGCGTTTTGGCCGGCCCAGTTGCGCACAGATCAACTCCATGGCATCCAGCACGTATGGCATCATGTAATTCCTGGAGGCTGGAAACATCTGCACCAGCTCCAGCAGATACTGCAGATTGTAGTAGTGCCTGTGATTTGTTAACTTTTACCCCATAATAAAATTTACTTTTAATACCGAAACTCTCTGTAACCGCAGCCATAGCTTTAAGATTATTAGCTACAGTATGCGGCCAGACGATATTGAGTGGCGAGCTATACATATCCGTTAAGCAGGTAAGGATTTCTGGCGACTGTAGTAACCAGTCAGTAATTACTGGATCGAGGTAGGGAGGCAAATCTCTGGCAAAGTTTACCTGCCAGGAAGTTTTTTGGGGATTAGCAATGTTGAGTAGTGAAGACATTTTTATTACCTCAAAAATCAACGGTTACTGAAGCAAGGAAAGTGCGTGGAGCGCCTTGTGCAATCGTGCTGTAGGAAGCAACGCCTGCCCAGTAATGACGGTCAAACACATTCTGTACATCAAAACGGAAGGTGGCCGGAATACTATAAACCTGAGTTTTATAGGCAACCCCCATATCTACTGTTATCCATGAACCAATGGACTGAGTGTTTGCTTGATTGACATACTGTTTTCCGCTGTAATTGATTTGACTGTTCAGCGAAAGCCCATTTAATACTGGTAAGGTATATTTCACGCCTATGTTTGCCTGTACTGGAGATACGCCGACAGGTTTATTACCTCGAACACCAGAAGTTGGTGATTTAGTCAGTTCAGCATCAATCAATGAGAGACTTCCTGTCATGCGTAGCCCTTCCAGTGCTTCCCCAGAAAGATTCAGTTCGATCCCTCGGTTGCGTTGTTCATTGTTAGTGCTGAAGGTATTACTACTATCAATTGCTCCACTTGGTTTTGTTATTTGGAAGAGTGCAAGGTTAATCAGAAGTTCACCTTGATTATATTTGACCCCGACTTCGTACTGGTTTGAGTGATAAGGTCGCATAACCTGGCCTGCATTCTTCGCAATTCCAGGAGCTATATCACCTTTACTGAGTCCTTCAATATAATTTGCGTATAGTGACAAAGATTGCCATGGTCGATAGACCAGTCCAAGCATTGTGGTAAAGGCTGATTCGTCATACGTCGATGAGCGTTCTCCGTTAGTGGAAAAATTATCGGAACGAACTTTTTGGAAGCGAATACCAGGGATAATATCAACACTGCCATCGAGAAGTGTTAGCGTATCGGCTAATGCCAGACCACTCAGTTGGTTTGAAGATATTTTGGGTACATGAGTTGGGGTAGGTGGCATAGTGACATCTTCTGCTGTTGGAGAATAAATATTGGAATTAACCTTTTGTCCCCATGTACTAGCAACAGCTAGGCGATCATGATAGTAACTGGCCTGAAACGTCATCTCATGTTCTACTGGTCCGGTTGTAAAATAGCTCTTAGCACCTGTTTCTAAAGTGTAACGATTTACATTAAACCGAAAATTAGCAATAGTTGATACGACATCTCCTCGTTCATTGATAATGTTTGGTGTTTGTTCCGATATGCGTGAGACAAAAGAACGACCACCTCCTGCGTTAGCAAAAAAGGTTACATTATCATTAATGTCGTACTCAGTGTGGAGTAATACACCTTGGTCACGGATCTTCCACCACATTCCCTTTTGAGCAATGTTTGTCTTTCCATCTGGCGCTGCTGGAACAGCAATATTGGGGGAAACGGTAAAAGGTCGGTTAGGTGATTTTGCGTGCTGATATTGATCCAGTAAGTCAAGAGATACCCGGAATCCACCTTTTGCATAATCAAGTGCAAGTGCCCCAAGAGTTGCATTTTTACTGGTATTATTTAGTGATAAATTACCACTATTACCTCCACCATTAAAACGAATTCCCCACATTTCACCATCTGGATTTGACCATAATCGGCCAACATCGATGTAGGTGCCAAATTGGCTATCTGATTCCCAGGTTGTTGTAATCTGAGCAACATCCCTATTGGTTGCACGTTTAGTTACTGCATTGATTACACCGCCAACACCGCCATTAGGTGACATACCGTACAGCCCAGCACCTGGCCCCTTAAGCACCTCAATGCATTCAAGATATTGGGTTAAGAGTTGATAGTTAGGAGCAACACCATAAACACCATTCAGTGCGACTTCACCAATGTTACCTTCACCAAGAGGAAATCCCCTTATCATAAAGGAATCCAGAATACCGCCAGAAAGAGCGGTAACACGGACTGACGAATCGTGTTGAATAACATCTCCAAGCGCTTTGGCTTGACGATCATTAATATATTGAGAAGTGTAACCTTTGATACTGAACGGGGTATTTTGTACGTTTTTACTTCCTAACAGGCCAATATTGGCTCGTTGTATAATATCGCCATCGTCAGTTGCATTTGATGTTTTTCCGATAACAACAATTGGTTCCTCCTCGCTGGCAGTACTCAGCGTAATGTGGCTAGTAAAAACAAAAGTAGTAAGATGGCATAGCAAAATAGTTTTATTACGATTTACTGTCATCGCTTTATTCTCAGAAATCACTCTTATCAGGCGAGCAGAGGGTTATTAAGACCATGTTGTATACGGTAATCGGTATATTGTTGTAAATGCATTCTCATTAATGAACGCGTGAACCATGGATGATGCATGAAATGCTGTCGTTCCTGATCCCAGAATTGTTCATCAAGACGTGGGCGTAGTTCGTTAAAAACACGTTCTAGTTCTTCACCGAGAATGTTCCACATCCGGTTATCTGTAATGCGATAAAGATCAGTCAAAAACCAAGCAAGTTCGTGTAAGTGACTAACAAAGCAAGCATCTACGACGAATGTTCTCACGGGCTCAATGTTGTCTTCAAATACAGTGGATAAAATACCTGGCCATGAATAAGGTTTAAGTTCATAACCTTGTTTACGAAGAGCAGGAGCCCAAGTGCGGCCATCACCAAAGTCACGAATAAGAATTGCCTGCGCCATCCCCTTTTCATCAAACAAAATCTGAGTATTTTGTTGATGAGCCTCGAGAGCTACACCATAAATCAGATACATTGCCAGGACAGGTTTAAGCACAATGTACGCATAATTACGGAACCAGTTACTCGGATCCTGACCCGATAATTCAATAAATTCACTGACTACGGGTAGTGGTCGGTGAGGTAATTCGGTAAATAACGCCGCGACCGTTACTGCCAGCGTATTAGACTCTATTTGCCAAGGTGATGTGTTGCGGAATACGACTGAAAGGAATTCACCTTCCGCATCATTTTTCCGTTCCGGATGAAGGAAATGCCATGCAGCCTCTTCACGGAAGCAATCAAGCATACCATCAAAGCCATTTTCCGCTTTTAAGATCGCATCAATGATTGTACTGATGCGTGGACCCATATGAATCGATTTAGCTTGCAAACTGCGCATTTCACTTGTCATCCAGATTGCGACTGGTAATTTGATAAAAGGCAATTTAGATGAGGTTGGTAGCATAGTCCTGAATGACATGGAAGGTGCTGTTTCAAGCATAGGGCCATCGGTCAGGAGTATTCCATCTTTAATTTCTTTCGCAAAATGTTTATGGATCCAGTGTTTGAGATGCCATGGATGGAGAGGAAGGGGGAGCCACATGCCAGGTTCGAGTCCTTCATTTTTCAACCACTCACACCATATCGGCCAAGTATCAGGAAAAACCTCTGAAAGCCATTGATGAATATCTTTAACATGAGGCATTTTTTCGCAATATGTCATGTCTGCTCGTAAAGCCCCTATACGAAGGGTAACTCGAGCACCAAATTCGGCAGATAAATCTTCAATATCCTGCTCATTCAATCCTGGACGAGATTTCCAGGTTGGATAGTAGGGATGTCCTTCCAGTGCTCCCCATTGATCGAGGAGAGTCGCTCCATCACGTATATCATGGTGTGCCCTTACCCATTTGGTAAAAAATCTTTCATGATCTTTTTCCATCTTTTTGGTAATAGTTGCTTGCCAATTCTTCCTGTGTTTTCTAGCTATTCTGTCATTGTGGATGCTATTTGCGACATCATCATTGAATTGGTTTATCCCTTCCATGGTTGGCCTGAAATCAGAGATCATTTAGGATAATGTCAATCAAATGTTCATGTGTTTGAATCTGTACTTTATGGCCATTGGAACTTTCAAGGAATATATTCCCTCTATTAATAATTGTATTAGCTGGATAAATTGTTGTTTTTTTAAAATGAAGTTTGCTAATGCCATCAGAAAGAGGGTATGAAACCTGATTATTAGAAATAATAACTTGTGTCACATCCAATAACTTTTCTGCAAAAATGCATCGGACTATTCTGGTAAGTGCGTTGCGCATTGAATAATCAAATAAATTGGTATAATTATTCTTATTCGTGCTTAATTTCCCTGGCTGTTCCATCATTTTCTCTTTCTAGGTTAGAGTGTTGAAACTATAAAAATAATACTAATCACGTTATAAGTCTTGAAAAATTCAAGTCACTAAGTTAGCATCAAAATTAATTCATGTAAATGATAATAAATATCATTATTATTCGTATTGTATTTTGTCGTGACTAGTTTGCAAAATGGATAAAATTAATTTATTATCAATAAATTAGGTGGTTTTTATGAAGGAAGATGTCACATATCTTTTTGTCCCTGCAAATAAAAAGGAGTTATTTTCCAAAGCTCTTGAATGCGGTGCCGACGCAATAATTATTGACCTAGAAGACTCTGTTCACCCTGCAGAAAAAACTCATGGGCGTGAGAATATTGTGAGTTGGTTTGCTGCTGTGAATGGGGATTCGATTACAACGAAAATTTATATCAGGATTAACCATCCAGAATCTGTTGACTTTATTCACGATGTAAAAATGCTAAATTCATTAGTGTGGGCTTCGATAACAGGTATTATGGTGCCCAAAATGGAATCTGGTGATACGGTAGATAGAATAAAAAATCATTTAACAGATAAACTGACAGAACTCCCATTTATTGGCATCATCGAAACAGCCCGAGGAGTACACTGCTCTTACGCTATTGCTACAAGTGGTATTACAAGAATAGCATTTGGTTCTCTGGATTATTCTCTGGATATAAATTGTCAGCAAACGTCGGATGCATTTCTTTACGCACGGAGCCAAATTGTTGTAGCCTCACGTGTTGCTAACCTTTCAGCTCCAATTGATTGTGTTACCCCTGATTTTTTTTCATCCGATACTTTGTCTGTTGATGCACAGCATGCTCAATCCTTGGGTTTTGGTGCAAAATTATGTATTCATCCAAAACAAGTTTCTATTGTAGCTAAAGTGTTCTCGCCGAGTGAGGAGCAAAAACAATGGGCCAATAAGGTTATTGATCAATCGAAAGATAATTACGCTTTTCAGGTAGAAGGAGTTATGGTCGATTTACCATTGATAAAGCAGGCTTCACGTCTACTGGGAAAAAGTGACAGAAAATTTAAATAAAATAATTACTGAAAAGATAGAATAGACAAGGATCACTCACATATCGCTATTTCAATCGATACGGGCAGTTCGTCAGGGCGTTTATATTTCATTAACGGATCAAGCGCTAGTCATGTCTATGTCGTATGGCTCGCCACTCAGTTTACGTTGGGGATTACCAAAATTTATGTCATTACTGCAGCAGGAGTGAGCCAAGCATGATAAATCCTAAGCGGCGTATTTCCCGGGTGTTGGGATTAATATTAATGTTGCTATTGACCAGCCTTTGTATTCTGGCCAGTTTAAGTTTTGGTTCAAAACCCGTACCCTTATCAGCAGTTTGGCAACATTATTGGTTTAATAGTCAAGTTAATTATTATGATTTAATCATTGAGGCACGAGAGTCCCGTACCTTTATTGGATTAATGGCGGGGGCAGCGTTAGCAGGCGCAGTGACGCAAGGATTGCTGCGTAATCCGCTTGGCGATCCTGGTTTATTAGGCATCAATGCCGGTGCAGCAGCGGTGGTTTTTTGCTCTTTAGTGCCAGTACTAACTAATGTCTCTCATTTTTGGGCAGCTTTTGTTGGCGCTAGTTTATCCACTTTACTGTTTTATTTTATGAGTGGTAGTCGCCTTAATACTAACCCGGTAAGGCTAATTTTAACCGGCGTCGCTATCAATGCTTGTTTATTGGCGGTCGTGCAAGGCATTGTTCTAATCAACCCACAAGCGATGGATAGTTATCGTTTTTGGATCATGGGCGCTTTAAACGCAGTATCGTTAACAGAGGCTGGTTGGTTAATCCCTTATTTATTAGTGGCTATTATCTTAACATTTTCACTGAGTGCAGCATTAAATATTATGGTCTTTGGTGACGGCATTGTGCATTCTTTGGGGGGGGGAATGTCGCGCGTACCCGTCTATTGTCGCTATTAAGTGTTAGCATGCTGGCGGCTGTTGCAACCGCAATGGCTGGGCCGATTGCTTTTATAGGTTTAGTGGCGCCACATTTAATGCGAGCCTGGATAGGTAGTGATTTTCGTTGGTTATTGCCTTATAGTATTTTAGCCGGCTCATGTTTGTTATTAATATCTGATGTGATAGCATGACTAGTCATTGCGCCAGAAGAAGTAATGGTTGGTACTATTACCGTGGTAGTTGGTGCGCCTTTGCTTTATTGGGTAGCCAAAAAACCAACTGATAGCAGGATGGTAGAATAAAATATGATGCAGATCGATTTGTCAGCTAATCAAACGGGCACTAAAACATTTGGCATAGGAAATATACGATTTATTGCCCCTTCATGGCAGACGTCCAGTAGAATATTATTCTTATTTCTTTTGTTAGTTTTATTTTTATATCTGATTTTAGCGTTTGGGCGGGAAGGGATAGATAATCCTTGGTTAGAGATGAACACCCGTTATCAGCAATTTATTCTATTACAGATCCGTTTACCTAGAACATTAGTTGCCATCGGTGCGGGTATGACGCTGGCGCTTTCAGGCGCACTTTTTCAGATCACTACGCGTAATGCATTAGGCAGTCCAGATATTATTGGTATTAATGCCGGAGCAGCGGTTGGCATTATGTCGGCGTTACTATTCTGGCCTGGTGTTTTACCTATTCCTGTTGGTGCGTTAATAGGGGCTGTTGTTGCGGTATTATTGGTTTATGTTGCTAATGGCGCCGTAAATGGTGAAATACAGACTGCTAAAATTGTGCTTTCAGGTATTGCTGTAGCTGCTTTATGTATGGCGTTAGTCGATTTTGCCATTTCGAATACGCGTATTAAGCAGGCGCAACAAATTCGGTCATTGTTAAGCGGCAGTTTGGCTAATCGGGGTTGGCAGGATGTTGTGCTGATCAGTAGTATGTTGGTTTTTATGCCAATCCTGTTTTGGTTGGGTAAACAGTTGAACTATATCATTTTAGGTAATGATATCGCTATTACACTTGGTGTTCCTGTTCGATTGGTGCAAATTATCAGCATACTATTAGCGATTATTTTTGCCACCCTATCAGTATTGGTTGTTGGGCCGGTTGCTTTTGTTGCGCTAGCGGCACCGCAAATTGCCCGACGACTCATTTTATATAAAGGCGTAGCACTATTTTGTTCTATGCTAGTTGGCGCTTTATTAATGTTGAGTGCTGATTTTATTACTCTAATATTGTCAACACCTGGGCGTTTAACGGTAGGTTTAGTCACGGCAGTCATTGGTGGGATTTATTTAATGTACTTATTGTATATGGAATTTAGGAGAATAGGCTAATGGTATCATCTACTCATTCTCCCTTTATTGCTTTACGGCTGACAGCCCATGATGTCTCTGTTGGATATGGCAAAAAAAGCATTATTAAAGATGTAAATATAGCTATTTATGATAACGAATTTAGTGTCATTATCGGACCTAACGGCTGTGGTAAATCAACCTTATTAAGAACCTTTAGTCGTTTATGCAGCCGCAGTCCGGTGAAATTCGATTAGATGGTAATGATGTTTTCCATGCTAAACCTAAATGGGTTGCTCGGCAGCTCTCATTATTAGCACAAGGCGCTGTTATCACTGAACCATTGACTATCTATGAACTTGTTTCACGCGGACGTTATCCTTACCAATCTTTTTTATTACAGTGGTCAGCTGAAGATGAACGGGCGGTACATGATGCACTAAAGGCGGTAGATCTTTGGCCTATGGCGCAAAAATTAGTCAGTGAATTATCAGGCGGTCAGCGTCAGCGAGTCTGGTTTGCGATGACACTTGCTCAACAAACGCCCATCATTTTATTAGATGAACCAACAACCTATTTAGATATAGCCCATCAAATTAAAATGCTTGATCTTTATCAACGTTTGCATCAGCAAGGGAAAACGTTAGTGTTGGTGCTGCATGACATTAACCTGGCTTTACGTTATGACTCGCGTCTAATTATGATGAAAGAGGGGCAAATCTATGCTGAAGGAAAACCTGAAAAAATTATTACTGAACAGAATATTAAAAATGTATTTGGTTTACCATGCCGTATTATTTCAGATCCTGAATCGGGTAAACCATTAATTATTCCAAAATATAAAATAAATAATCGACAGAATATTTTTTATATTTTAGGATTGAAAATAAAAAAATCAGAGAATATGGATGAGAAATAAAAAACCTTACTTAGTATTAAAGTGAGGTTTTTTTGTTAAAATATATGCTGCTTAGAGAAGCGTGTTAGCATCAGTATATTTTACCCCAAATATTTAACATTGGGTGACTAACGGTTTATTGGCGGATCAATGTAGGAATAAAAATGAATAAAATGGCTTTATCATTGTGTATGTTAAGTTTTTTTGTTCTGCGAAAGTGATTACCCATCAACAATTAGCTGATCTATGGCAATCACCAAAGGAAGAAGCTAAACAACTAGTTAGTCACATGAGTTTTGAAGAAAAACTGGGGCAAATGTTAATGTTGGGGTTTCGTCATTGGGGGATTGACGCAAAGAAAAAATGCTATGGCGATGACCAAACTCAATCCAGCAATCGCCAATATTATTCACCATTATCATTTAGGTTCGGTGATCTTATTTAGAGATAATTTAATCGATTCGTCACAAACCGTAAACCTGATTAATGCGCTGCAACAGGCTCGCAACAACTTACCATTATTTATTAGCGTTGACCAGGAAGGTGGCTATGTCACGCGATTGCGTGATGGTACTGAGATGCCGGGTAATATGGTATTAGGTGCAACGCGTTCTAAACAGCTGACTGAATTGGTTGGTATGATCCATGGGTATGAACTTACCCATTTAGGTTTTAATTTTAATTTTGCGCGAGTAGTTGATATCAATAATAACCAAGCTAATCCTATCATTGGTGTACGTTCTTATTCAGACAGGCCACAGCTGGTGGCTGAAATGGCCAACAGTTATATTCAAGGAATTCATCGATATAGTGTTTTAACAGCAATTAAACATTTTCCCGGTCATGGAAACGTGACTGCTGATAGCCATTTATCCTTGCCAACAATTAATATTAATCAGCAACAATGGCGCAAATTTGAGTTACTGCCATTCATGCATACCATGCGAAATGCAGATGCAATCATCACAGCCCATATCGTGATGCCTGCATTAGATAATCATCAACTGACTACCATAGATAATCGACTAACCGGTGTGCCAGCAATGCTTTCTAAGCCAATCTTGACTGGGGTTATTACGTAATAACCTTAATTTTCGCGGTTTAGTGATCACCGATGCGATGGATATGGGGGCTATTGCCAGTAACTTTGATAGTTGCTGGGCCGTTAAACAGGCAATATTGGCCGGCAATGACATTATTTTAATGCCATTAAAAATTAGCGATATTGAGGATATTACTAAACTAGAACAGCTCTATCATTATCTAAAAACTGAAGCGGAAAACGATGCTGAATTAAAACGTCGGATTGACGAATCAGCTTATCGGGTCGTACTTAGCAAGTTAAAAAATAGAATTTCAGCAGAAGATAAGTCTGCCCAGCAAGCGCAACAAATTGTTGCAGCAAAAATAGATAAAGATATTGAGAATATGGTGGCTGACAATGCGATCACACTAATAAAAAACAGTAACCTACTGCCGTTTCAATTAAAAAATGATAATAAAATTGTTATTTTTTCAGATGAAAAAGCCCGTAATCAATTAATTAAAAAGCATTTACAGACGATAGCGAATGAGTTAAATATTGCTATTACTACCCAAGATGATGTAGTTACAATGATGGCGGATGATAGATCGGAAAATCAATTAACTGCAGAAATTCAACATACAGATCTTATTATTCTAGCCACCTATAATCTAAAAAAAACGCCCATTAATGCCCAGCGGATACTCAATGTTGCCAATCGTAATGCTATCTGATCATATCGACCAACAATCCTTATGATATTGCTTATTTGCAAGGCGTGAAAGCCAATATTGCCATTTATGGTATTACCGGTTTTGATGCGACTGATAATAATAGAAATAATTTAGAAGCTAACATCGGTAGCGGACTAAGAACCCTATTTCTCACCCCGATAAGCGCTTAATGAATTCACCGACAGGTAAATTGCCGGTTGATATCAAAACACCCGATTTAGACCACATCCTCTATCCTTATGGATATGGTTTAGGTTATTAAAAGAGGCATTGCTTGATAATGGCGAGTGAAAAGAGTGCCTGCAATGGGGCAGTATTTTTATGTCGAACTATTAAGAAAATACATTGCCAGGCTACCTAAAAATGTTCCGTTATGCTTATTACATACAGTGATAGACAAACTTGAAATATTCAAAAGGCCATTGGCTATACTTTGTTCTCGGTGCTTTTTACACTAGTCATATAGGCGTTTAGTTGACATTACCAATGCTTCAGTGGCCTGAGGTACTCAATAGCCTTCTCAACGGCTGAATTAATCTCATCATTTTAACGCTACCAGTCTATTTCAGGCTTAATTTTTATTTCATATCAAGATGTTGCATATAAGCTCAATGTATTGCTTTAGCAAAATGTCCGAATTTATTACAGCACAATAGTTTCGTGTTTAAAGGTGCTAATGACGCGGCTGGCGAAAAAATATTTAACGATGGTTTGACGCATTGGGCCGTGAAGATAGCAATAAAGATGGCATGATTGATATCCTATCTGAAATCAGTTACTCAGTTACGGGCTTGCGATGCAAAAGTTGATGCACAATAGCTTAAGACACTGACAGAACTAGGGATCACTAAAATTAGCGTCCGACCCTTGCATAAAGTTGAAATCCGTGACGGCAATCAGGTAGTTACTAGAGTGGATCGTTAAGGATATATCATGAATATAAAGCTTGGATATTGGTAGCAGTGGTAGGTAGTTTTTTAGCTAGTTGCGATGATAAAAAGCAGAAGTGGTGCCCGGAGGCGGAATCGAACCACCGACACGAGGATTTTCAATCCTCTGCTCTACCGACTGAGCTATCCGGGCAACGCCGCGCATTAAACCCTATTCCACACAACTCGTCAATGTATTTCCGGTAAAAAACGCGAAATCATGCTTATTTGCTGTTTTTTTGAACCACGAGATAATGACTATCTTTTTTGTAAATTATTTTTTTAATTTAATGCATCATTCTTTCTACATTTAGCAATAGTTAAGATATCTTCTGCTAGTAATTTGGCGAGCAAAACATCTTCAATATTTCGCTTAACCACTAATTTGCTTAGGCAACCTTCTAAAATTAACTCCATTTGCTTAGCAACTTGCTCGCTGTCGTCTACATCTAGTTGCCTTAGCAGCTCAAGACTAAAATTAAATGACAAATTTTTTTGCTGTTCACTCAGTTGATGAATTGGATGCTCTGGATCTGGAAAAATGCTGCATGCAGCAATAAATAGGCAGCCTGGAAAGCGATTATCGCTGACTTTTTGAGCTAACTGGTTATAACGGGCTAATAGTTTTTCTTCCGGTGAAAGTTGGTCATTGCGTTGTATCTGCCGCTGCTAGGTCTCAATTTGTTGACTATGGTGACGTAAACAATCATAAAGCAACACTTCATTATTTGGCCAAAATTGACGAGATTTATTGAATTCTACTTTAAGTTTGTTAAGTAATATTTCAATATTACAGCCAAGGCCATGTTGTTCTAACAGTTGTAGTACAGACTTCAGTACTTGCTCACGTTGCATGTTTATTTCCCTTGCCGTTGTGTAATTTGTTCTAAATGCTGATAGAACATTTTGCTATTCATAAAACCATAAACCCGTGAATTAGGTAATTCGATGCCTTTATCATCATAGAAAATAATAGTGGGTAATCCATAGACATCGAGATATTGTAAAAGAGATTTTTGTTCAGCATTATTTTCTGTCACATTGGCTTGCAGTAATAACATATTATCCAGTTTATTTTTGACCTTGGGATCACTAAAGGTATATTTTTCAAACTCCCTACAGGTGACACACCAATCAGCATAAAAATCAAGCATAACTATTTTGCTAGTATTATTGTTTATTGCTTGTTTGATTTCTTGCCAATTTTTTACCTGTTTAAATTTTAAATCCATATGGCCTTGTGGTTTTGATATGGCTGGTATTTGCCAAATTCCATTTTGTAGCGGCTGGGCTGCTATGATAGCTAATAGTAAAAATAAGATCTGTCCAATCCGCGCCCAGCCGTTATGTTTCTTAAGTAATAGAATGAACACCCATATACAAAATGCAGTTATCAATAAACTGCTTAATCTAAGACTCCAGATCTCGCCAAAAATCCGCTCGAGTAAGAAAATGGGTAACGCTAAGATCACAAAGCCAAACGCTTCTTTAACATATTGCATCCAAGGGCCGCTACGAGGAAGTAGTCGATGGCCAAATAATATTATGCCAATAAGTGGCAGCCCCATACCTAATGCATATAGGTAAAGTGTTAGACCTCCGATTAACAGATTTCCGCTTTGGGCAATATAAAGCAAAATAGCACTGAGTGGCGCTGTGGTACAGGGAGAACAGATAATTCCGGCCAGTGCGCCCATAATAAATACACCAAAATAAGATCCTGCTTTTTGGTGGTCGCTCCAATTAATCAGTTTTGTTTGCAGTGAAGATGGTAGCTGTAGGTTATAAAAACCAAACATCGAAAATGCCAGCAGAATAAACAGAACGGAAATTATGATCAAAACATAGGGGTGCTGAAGTGCGGCTTGAAATGATAAACCGGCCGCTGCAACAATTAGCCCCAACAGGGTATAAGTGAGAGCCATTCCTTGAATATAACTAAAAGCTAACCAAAAAATTTTTATTAAACTTTTGGGTCTTTGCTTACCTAATATAATACCTGAAATTAAAGGGTACATCGGTAAGACGCAAGGAGTAAATGCAACACCAATACCGAATAGCAATGCCCATAAAGGTGAAAAAGGTTGCTCTGTTTTTCCGCTAGTCGCTTTTTTCGCTGACGAGTTAGCGTTTGGTTGAACAAATTTACTGGTGGCTAACGATTTTTTGGTGGCAATGACGGAGCTAAGTGGAATAATTTTTGTTTCTGGTGGATAACAGTAGCCGGCAACTGCACACCCTTGATATTTCACTTCAATATTGGCTTGGTCTGTGGCACGGATAATAGGAATATTAATAACTAAATTATTAAAATAAACAACTGTTTTACCAAAAAATTCATCTTCATGATATTTTCCTTTTGGTAATTGATATTTACCGAGCTTGGCATGATTGGGAAGGAATTTTATCTGTTTTTGATAGAGATAATAGCCGGGCTGTATTTGCCAGTTCACTATCAATTTGTTGTCTTTTTGTTCAAAATCAAACACGAAGGCTTGATCAGCAGAGAGCAATTGATTCATTCCTCTTTTTTCAAAAATGGCATATGCTGCGGTTGATAAAAGGAATGTCCCACACAGTATTACTGATAAGCCTAAAACATAAACACGTCTCTGCATAATAGATTTAAAAATAGCTGTTAAGTTTAAAATAAGATAATTATTGAACTATAACCTACTGTTTATCGATTGGAAAAGTTTTAGTGGCTAATTTGTTTAAAGAATATTGATTGTTACGATAAAAATTCAAGGACTTTAGGTCCTTGAATCAGATTTTTCTAACATTAAAGGATGATGCTACCAAACAAAAAACCGAAAAGGACAGATAGGCAAACACCAATAGAGCCAGGAATAAAAAATGGATGATTAAACACAAAGCGACCAATGCAAGTCGTACGGGTATCATTCATTTGAACAGCGGCAACTAATGTTGGATAGGTTGGTAAAACGAAGAGACCCGAAACCGCAGAAAAAGAGGCAATCGCGGTTAATGGACTGACGTTTAAAGCAAGAGCCATGGGCATTAGCGCCTTAGCCGTTGCAGCCTGAGAGTAGAGTAGTTCAGAACAGATGAAAAATATCACCGCTAGCATCCATAAATGATTATGAATAAGCTGGCCGGCAGTGGCTTTTATCCACTCAATATTAGCCTGGACAAAAGTATCGCCTAACCATGCTACGCCTAAAATACAGATACAGGCACTCATACCTGCTTTAAAGGTACTAGAATTTAAGATGGCATCGGTTTTAACATGGCAACTTAGTGTAATTAAGGTCGCTACACTTAACATAATAATCAAAATTGCATTGGTCGTATTCATTAGTGGTGTTTCAATTAGACCAAGACTTGGGCTATTAATCATGGCATAAATAACCACACATATGACACCTAGTAGAAAAAATAACACTGACTTTTTCGCGCCAGCTTTAATTTTTTAGACTGACAACCTCTTAATTCAATTAATCCGGCGGCTAAACGTTGTTGATAAATGCGATCATCAGCCAGTTTAGAATCAAAGCACCAAGAAATAATGAATGACATAAGTAAAATAGCTAAAAAAGTTGCCGGTAAGAGAATCGCTAGTAAGCTAATATAGCTAATGGGTTTACTAACCATGGCAGGATTTTCCATAACCGAAGCAATATAGACCACAGCAGCTGAAATCGGTGATGCAGTGATGCCGATTTGTGCCGCAACAACAGCTGTTGATAAGGGCGGGCAGGGTTTAATACCATTTTCTTTAGCAACTTCTGCAATAACCGGTAAAGTTGCCAATGAAATATTACCTGTACCTGCAAATAAAGTCAGAAAATAGGTAACGATCGGCGCTAAGATGGTAATGTATTTAGGATTTTTACGAAGAATTTTTCTGTTTGATCAATCAAATAATCTAATCCACCGGCAATTTGCATGGCCGAGATAGCGGCGATAACAGCCATAATAATGGAAATAACATCATAGGGTATTGTTCCTGGTTTAACGCCTAAAATTGCCAGCATCAAGACGCTAAGACCGCCAGCAAAGCCTATACCGATACTTCCTAGTCGTGCTCCCAGAAAGATGGCCAGCAGAACAATAATAAATTCTACGGCTAACATAATGTTTACTCCTTAAAGTAATTGATAATATTTTGTTTGTTTTTTGTATATGCATAAAGTAAAAGGCACGCTCTCTGCAAAGAAGCGTGCCTTAAAAATTAAGACGAATTAATTTTTTATTGTTAACATGCTAATTTAGTCATCAAAGCGTTTCGCTTTATACTGAGGATTTTTTAGATTTTCAACAGAGAAAATATCGTCTAATTGTTCTTCTGTTAGTAAACCTCGCTCTAATACTACTTCTCTAACATCTTTACCTGTTTCAGCGCATATTTTACCGACGATATCGCCATTATGATGACCGATAAATGGATTAAGATAAGTGACAATGCCAATCGAATTAAAAACATATTTTTCGCATATTTCTTTATTGACGGTAATACCGTTAATACATTTTTCCAGTAAATTACGGCAAGAATTATTCATTAATGAAATAGATTCAAAAATTGCCTGGCCGATTGCCGGCTCCATCACATTTAATTGCAATTGTCCTGCTTCCGCTGCGATAGTAACACAAGTATCGTTGCCAATAACTTTGAAGCATGCTTGATTAACCACTTCAGGGATAACAGGATTGACTTTAGCAGGCATAATAGATGAACCCGCTTGTAGTTTGGGTAGATTGATTTCTTTTAAACCAGCACGAGGGCCGGAAGATAGTAGGCGAAGATCATTACAGATTTTTGATAGTTTAACGGCTAAGCGTTTTAATCCTGAATGTACTGTAATATAAGCACCACAGTCGGAAGTTGCTTCAATTAAATCTTCTGCCGGAATGCAGGGCAATCCTGTTACTTCAGCTAATTTTTTTACCACCAATTCTTGATAACCGGCAGCGGTATTGACTCGGGTTCCGATTGCGGTTGCACCAAGATTGACTTCAAGTAATAATTCACTAGTGCGGTGTAAATTTTTTATTTCTTCTTTTAATAATGTAGCAAATGCATGAAATTCTTGCCCTACTGTCATAGGAACCGCATCTTGTAATTGGGTGCGACCTATTTTAAGAATATCTTTAAATTGGTTGGCTTTTTGTTCAAAACCTTCTTGAAGTAGGGTAATTGATTTAATTAGGTTAGTAATAGAGTTATAAACCGCGATTCGAAAGCCGGTTGGATAGGCATCATTAGTTGATTGACTCTTATTTAAATGGTCATTGGGATCTAAATATTGGTATTCACCTTTTTTATGTCCCATTAATTCAAGACCAATGTTAGCCAGGACTTCGTTAGTATTCATATTTAATGATGTACCGGCTCCCCCTTGAAAGACATCTACTGGAAACTGATCCATGCACTTGCCTTTATCTAAAATTTGGTCACAGGCATTAATAATCGAATCTGCTTGTTTTTGTGGAATGGTTTTTAGTTCTTTATTTGCCATTGCCGCTGCTTTTTTTACCATTACCATTCCACGAATAAATTCGGGTACATGATTAATAGTTCGGTCGCTAATATAGAAATTCTCGATCGCACGCAATGTATGAATACCATAATAGGCTTCAGCAGGTACATCTCGTTTACCTAATAGGTCTTCTTCAGAACGGATACTTTTAGACATACAAACCTTCTTAAAATTAAATAGCGATTTACTAACTGAATATGTAATGTAATAGTAAAAATGGATTATATTAACGTCAGATTTGAAATTAATAACTAAGATTTTAATTATAACCGTGATATATATTCCAAAATAGTGGTATTGTAATAAATATGGAATACTATATATGCATCTTAGTGAATTAAATATGATATGTGTGATCACATTCACATAACCCATTAAAAATATTAAAATTTTTTATCATTGAAAAATGTATGATAGATTTGCATCATATAGGTATTATCGGCTTATAAAGCAAATATTGTGATATTCATTTTTTTGAGACAATTTATCTTGCTAAGTCAAGAGACTAGGGTTTTATTAGCAAATATTAGGAGAATTGTATGCGTTGGTTTCCATTCATACTTTTATGTCTGTTAATTTATATCGAAGCAGTTATTTTTGTTAGAGTTGCTGAGAGCATAGGTGTATTAACCACTTTAATATTGGTCGTTTTAACTTCATGCCTTGGAATTTCTTTAGTAAAAAGTCAGGGAATTAAGAACTTATTGTTAATACGTCAAAAATTAGCTGACGGTGAAAATCCGGCCGAGGAGATGATTAAGAATGTGGCCTTAGTGATTGCAGGTATTCTGTTAATCATACCCGGTTTTTTTACGGATTTTTTAGGTTTGTTACTACTATTTTCTCCGATCCAAAAACTGATAGTCGTAAAGCTTATGCCGCATATTCATTTTTATTCTGCTGGGGCAGCTAACGATAATTTTAACCGTTCTTCAAAAGGGCATACCTATGAAGGCGAATTTGATAGAAAATCTGATTCTCCATCAAACAGCATTAAACATGAAGACAAATTTTCTAAAAAAGAAGATCATGATTATAAATAATACTAACGATTTTGTTTTTAAGTAGAAAAAAAAATGAAAAATTTTTGTATACTCCCCTTGAACTGATTTTAATTGACCCCATTTCTTCAAACAGGGTACTGGTTTAATAAAACATGCTAGTATCATTCTTATTTACCTTATATGGATTTTATTTATAGGAGATCTATTAATGAAGATACGTCCATTGCATGATCGGGTTATCATCAAGCGCGAAGAAGTTGAAGCTAAATCTGCTGGCGGCATTGTTTTGACGGGCTCTGCTGCTGGTAAGTCAACTCGAGGCAAAGTGCTAGCTGTTGGTAACGGTCGCATTTTAGAAAATGGTGAAAATAAACCGTTAGATGTGAAAGTTGGAGATACTGTTATTTTTAACGACGGCTATGTCGTGAAGACAGAAAAGATTGATAACGACGAAGTATTGATTATGTCAGAAAGCGATATTCTGGCAATTGTTGAAAAATAATTTCTCGCTTAGATCTTCAGAATGAATGAATGAATGAATTTAAAGGAAAGAAACAATGGCGGCTAAAGACGTAAAATTTGGGATTGACGCCCGTGCAAAAATGCTTCGTGGAGTGAGTATTCTTGCTGATGCAGTTAAAATTACTTTAGGTCCGAAAGGCCGTAATGTAATTCTGGATAAATCTTTCGGAGCACCTTCAATTACTAAAGATGGTGTGTCTGTTGCGCGTGAAATCGAATTAGAAGATAAATTCGAAAATATGGGTGCCCAGATGGTAAAAGAAGTTGCATCTAAGGCGAATGATGCAGCGGGTGATGGCACAACCACAGCAACAGTACTTGCTCAATCGATTGTTAGCGAAGGTTTAAAAGCGGTTGCTGCCGGCATGAACCCAATGGATTTAAAACGCGGTATTGATAAAGCGGTTTCTGCGGCAGTTGAAGAATTGAAAAAATTATCTAAACCGTGTGCTGATAATAAAGAGATTGAACAAGTCGGTACGATTTCGGCTAACTCTGATAAAACCGTCGGCTGAATTAATTGCTAAAGCAATGAAAGCAGTTGGTAAAGAAGGCGTTATTACCGTTGAAGAAGGTTCCGGTTTAGAAGACGAACTAGCTACTGTTGAAGGTATGCAATTTGATCGCGGTTATTTGTCTCCTTATTTTATTAATAAGCCAGATATGGGGTCTGCTGAATTAGAAAATCCCTATATCCTATTAGTAGATAAGAAAGTTTCTAATATCCGTGAATTGTTACCTGTATTAGAAGCTGTTGCTAAAGCAGGTAAACCTCTGTTGATTATTGCTGAAGATGTTGAAGGTGAAGCCCTGGCAACATTGGTAGTAAACAACTTACGTGGTATTGTAAAAGTTGCTGCGGTAAAAGCCCCTGGTTTTGGTGATCGCCGTAAAGCCATGTTGCAGGATATTGCTATTCTAACCAAAGGTGCTGTTATCTCTGAAGAGATCGGTATGGAGTTGGAGAAAGCAACGCTAGAAAATTTAGGTCAAGCGAAGCGTATCGTTATTAACAAAGATACCACCACTATTATTGATGGTACCGGTGAGAAAAGCACGATTAAAAGCCGTATCGAACAAATTAAGCAACAACGTGATAAAGCAACCTCCGATTATGATCGTGAAAAATTGCAAGAGCGTATTGCCAAGTTATCAGGCGGTGTTGCGGTGATTAAAGTAGGCGCTGCGACTGAAGTTGAAATGAAAGAGAAACGTGCCCGTGTCGATGATGCGTTGCATGCAACTCGTGCAGCCGTAGAGGAAGGTATTGTTGCTGGCGGCGGTGTTGCTCTGGTTCGTGTTGCAGCTGCATTAGATAAGTTGAAAGGTGACAACGAAGATCAAAAAGTTGGTATTGATATCGCCCTTCGTGCGATGGAATCACCAATGCGCCAAATTGTTGAGAATGCGGGTGAAGAATCAGCTGTAGTTGTTAACAATGTTAAGCAAGGTAAAGGCAACTACGGTTATAACGCTTTAACTGAAGAGTATGGAGACATGCTTGACATGGGTATCTTGGATCCAACTAAGGTTACTCGTTCCGCTTTACAATTTGCTTCCTCAATCGCCGGTCTTATGATCACAACTGAAGCTATGGTAACTGATTTACCAAAAGAAGATAAAGCTGATCTAGGTGCTGCTGGTATGGGTGGTATGGGTGGTATGGGTGGTATGATGTAAGGTATTAAAATCCTAACATCGTTATCCTTATCACGAGAAGAACCCTGAGTTTAACTTTTGACTCGGGGTTTTTTATTATCAAATTTTTATCTGTTTGCAATTTGATTTCATTAAGGGTTTGCTAGTGGCTGGTTATTGGCTTTAAGTCTACTTTTTCACATAAGATGATTTAATTTTGCGATAATATGATTTAACCGAGTATATTTACTAGAATAGGGTAAAATGTTGTTAACACGCTGGTATAAAAGATTGATGGCCAAACTATTTTGCTGGATATTATGTTGTTATTGATAATAAGCTTAATTTGGCAAAAAAATTCGGTAATGTAAGCGTTGATATTAATATATAGCTAAAAGTAAATGAGGAACAACATGCGAATTAAAGTATTGCTTGGTGCCACACTATTTGTCTTGGCTGGCTGTTCAACAACCAATAAAATTACCACCGCGGGTGAAAAAGTTCGTTTCGTTAATGCCCAGCCTGGAAATGAATGTCGGCATTTAGGGTCGGTTACCGGCACCCAAAGTAATTGGCTTAGTGGCGTACATAATGAGTCTAGTTCACTGCGTGGCGCAGCAAATGATTTACGCAATAAAGCTGCTGAGATGGGAGGCAATGTTATTTATGGCGCTAATAGCCCAACGGAAACGTTACTCTCGAGTTTTATTCCTACTGACAGTAAAATGATAGGACAAGTTTATAAGTGTCCATAACGCATGCTAAGCATGATCCTGAATAATATAGGATCATGCGTTTTATCATGTAGCTAAATCGTTATTGTAATTGTAAGTCAATCGGTGTTTTACTCAATTTTCCACCTATTTCTCTGGTTAATCTCGGTACCAGATAGCCTGAGATACGGGTAAGCAGTTCTTTCATTATGATGCGAGCCTCTTCATCCGTTATCATAAAATGGGCGGCACCTTGGACTTTATCTAATAGATGTAAATAATAAGGTAGTATGCCGTTTTCAAACAGTTTATTACTTAATTTAGCGAGACAGTCAGCATTATCATTCACACCGCGCAAAAGTACACTTTGATTTAATAAGGTAACACTTACCTGTTTTAGCTGTTCCATCGCGCGACTAAACTCACTGTCAATTTCGTTGGCATGATTGATATGAGTCACCATAATAATCTGTAATCGAGAAATATTGAAACGTTGGCAAAGTGTTGTGGTAATGCGAGCAGGAATAACTACCGGTAATCGGCTATGGATCCTAAGCCGTTTGATATGAGGGATAGTTTCTAACTGTGACATCAGCCAATCTAACTCATGATCTTTTGCCATCAAAGGATCGCCGCCTGAAAAGATAACTTCATTAAGCTCAGTATGGCGTTGAATATAATTTAATGCAGTCTGCCAATTTTGTTTGTTGCCTTTGTTTTCTTCATACGGAAAGTGACGCCGGAAGCAGTAGCGGCAATTAACGGCACAACCTCCTTTCACTAATAGTAGGACGCGATCCTGATATTTATGTAATAATCCTGAAATTGGACTATTTTGCTCATTTAGCGGGTCAGTCGAAAATGTTGGCGTAAGATTAAATTCAGATTTTAGCGTAATAACTTGCCGTAAAAGGGGATCATTAGCATCACCGATCCGCATTTTTGCAATAAAAGGGTGAGGTACGTGCAGCGGAAATAAAGCACGAGCAGCACTTCCAGCACGCAATTCCGGATCATTTTGTAGTGACAGTAATCGTAGCAATTCGTCAGGATCAGTGACAGCTTCTGCAAGTTGTTGTAGCCAGACTTCTCTGGCAGGGCTTTTTTGAGTTACAATATTAAACATTTTTTGGCTATGCCATTTTTACTTAAAAAATTTAGAGGATTTCTATGGCTACCTATAGTAACAATGAATTTCGCTCAGGTCTTAAAATCATGTTAGATGGCGAGCCTTGTGCAATTGTGGAAAGCGAATTTGTCAAACCAGGCAAAGGGCAAGTGTTTGCTCGCGTACGGATCCGTAAATTAATTTCTAATAAGTTATTAGAAAAAACATTTAAGTCAACTGATTCTGTCGAAAGTGCTGATGTTATGGATCTGAACTTGACCTATCTATACAGTGATGGTGAGTTTTGGCATTTTATGAATAATGAGACTTTTGAGCAACTAGCTGCTGATGAAAAAGCGGTCGGTGATAATGCAAAATGGTTAATCGATCAAGCTGATTGCATTGTTACATTATGGAATGGACAGCCTATTACTATCACTCCACCGAATTTTGTTGAACTGGCAGTGGTTGATACCGATCCGGGTTTAAAGGGGGATACCGCAGGTACGGGCGGAAAACCGGCAACATTAAGTACCGGTGCGGTGGTAAAAGTTCCGCTATTCGTTCAAATTGGTGAGGTAATTAAAGTTGATACCCGCTCTGGTGAATATGTTTCTCGGGTGAAATAATATTTAGTTAATCTATCGCTTTTAGTTGAAGGTTGTTTGTTAACAATGCATGGAGTGATAGAGCATTATTTTTTATTGCTAATAATAGCCTGAAATTTTCAGGCTATTATTGTTTCCGCAATATTTTCTATTATCTTAGTTATTGATTTATCTGTTTGCTATTAGCCATTAGTGATTTAGGACTTAGGTATTAATAATTCACTGTGGATTCACAATAATGTTCTCATCATTTGCCGCTATTGCTAAGTAGGGTGTTTCACGGTTGGTCGGGGTGGCTGATTTGAGCGCGGTTAAAATCGTTCTGATTGAAAACAATGCTAAAATCACCACCGTGATCATAAAAAACTGGCCAATCCTGCATCGACACGATTATTAAAAACTAATTGGACTAACTGAGATTGGCTATATTGTGGCGGAATATTACCGCTGTTAATCAGCGACTGAAATTTGTTGGCAATGGCCAAAAAACCGATACTACTATTTTTACTAAATACTTTCTCCCAAGCCGCTGTCATCGTACAAATGATCAGCCAACTGGTAGGTAATAGGGTTACCCAAGCATAAATATGTAGTTTCATTTTGAATAAAACGACGGTGCAGAGCATTAACGCCATACTTGCTAGCATCTGATTAGCAATACCGAACAGTGGCCATAATGTATTGATACCGCCTAATGGATCTACTATACCTTGATAAAGAAAATATCCCCACGCTAACACACAAAGTATTGTGGCAATAACATTGGCAAGTAATGAATCGGTTCTTTTTAGCGGTGGTGATATAACACCTGATAAATCTTGCAACATAAAGCGTGCAGCTTTTGTTCCAGCATCGACAGCGGTTAAAATGAATAACGCTTCGAACAAGATCGCGAAATGGTACCAGAACGATACATTGAGTAAGCCGCTAAATGCACTATGTAGTAGATAAGCCATTCCAACAGCCAGGGTTGGTGCCCCACCGGCTCTTGAAATAATAGATTGTTCTCTAACTTCGTTAGCAATGTTGATTAGGTTTTCTGCTGTAATATGCAATCCCCAGCTACTGATTATTTGCGCCGCGGAAGCCACCACGTCAGAGGTTCCAATCGGCGCTAACATTGACATTGGGCTATTCATTGCAAAATAGACCGCTGGATCGATGATGCAAGCCGCAATTAATGCCATGATAGCGACAAACGACTCCATTAGCATGCCACCGTAACCAATCAAACAGGCCTGATTTTCATTTGCTAACATTTTTGGTGTTGTACCTGATGCAATCAAAGCATGAAAGCCCGAAACGGCACCACAGGCGATGGTAATAAAGAGGAAAGGAAATAGTTCTCCAGACCATACTGGTCCGCTATCATCAATAAATTGGGTCAGTGCTGGCATTTGTAACGTAGGACGACTAATGATAATGCTGATAGCCAGTCCGATAATCGTACCAATTTTTAAGAAAGTTGATAGAGAATCTCGTGGCGCCAATAGTAACCAGACAGGCAGCACTGCGGCGATAAAGCCATAAATGATCAGTAGCCAGGTTAGCTGAATACCATCGAAATCGAAATAATAGGCCCAACTTTCATTTTTGCTAACCCATTCACCTGAAACGATAGCAAAGATTAAGAAAGTAAAACCAATAATTGAAATTTCACCAATTTGGCCAGGGCGAATATAACGGATGTACACCCCCATAAAAATGGCTAGCGGGATGGTAAAGGATACCGTGTAAGTTCCCCAAGGGCTATGCGTTAAGGCTTTTACGACAATCATGGCCAAAACAGCAAGAATAATCACCATAATCATAAAGCAAGCAATAAGGAGCGCGATCCCTGCGATATTTCCCATTACGGTTTTACCAATTCACCAAGTGAACGTCCATCACGGCGAACAGATACAAACAGCACCATCAGATCCTGCGCTGCACCAGCAAAAACAACTCCCGCTAATATCCACAGCATTCCAGGCAAATAGCCCATTTGTGCAGCAAGCACAGAAGTTATTTTTTAATAAGAGTATTGTTTAGTGCATCAATTTGCTATTTTCCACCAAAAAATATCATTACTTTTTAATCATATTGGTCTTGAACCAATAGAAAAAACATCTAAACAGGAAACTTTCAGTTTAACTATTGATAACAAATTTGACTTTTATTTGGGGTTAATTGATCAGTTTGATTGGTATATTTTTACTGATTTAGGTCATTTAAATGAGTTAACGCAAAAAAATATTACTCTCTTATCTTTATTGCATTTTAATAATTTGACCCAGCTACGTTGGCAACCAATTGCCGCACTTAATGAAGAACAACATCTTATATTATGGGTGAAATTGCCTTTATATGAGATCAACACATATGAAATTATTGATACTTTTGAATTATTGCTTGAAAAATCAGAACAATGTGTAGCTGAAAAGTCATAGATTAACTTAAAAATAAGGGGTTTTATGATGCCTAATATTTTACCGATTTATAATAATGTAATGCCTAATACCAATTATGCCTCAGATGAGGCATCTGGCGGCCAAAATGGGACGCAAAAAACTGAGTATCAAGGGCGTAATATTATCAAGAATAGCGAATCGTCGTCCATTTTGTTACGGCACAACCCCCCATTTTGATACTGAAACGAATCTAGACAGTAATCAAACGCGGCGTCATGCTGGTATGAATTTTGAGGTTGATGTAACGCCACCGGAAATTCCAGCAAAACCTATTGTGGCGGAAAAAAAGTTAACCAACCCACCGCAGCTTCCTCCTAAGCCAAAGTTAGGTGCGACAGAAACCCTGAATATACCATCAGAAAAAGCGGTTGCTGGTGAAGTATCGAGTGCGGCAAGCATAATTGGCGATGATGGTATCCTTCTCAGTAACCAACGAAATAATAAGCTTTTGTTGGCTGAGTCAACTTTAGTTAAAGCGCCGGATGGTAAGTTATTACCCGCACCGCCATTACCGCCACGTAGAATGTCAGCAGAAGACCAACAGCAAACCGCTAAGTTAGCTGAAAATTTATTTAAAAAAATTAACAGACGAATTTAGCAATACCAACATAGACAAATCACAATATATTGAGAAAGTTGAGAATCAACGATTTGGCAATATCTGGACCGCAAAAGCAACGGCTGTGACAGCCCCGAATGGTCAGCCTCTACCCGCCAATCGGGTACAAATTGCTGGTAAGAATGTGGCTATTGCTTGCCAATATCCAAAACCAAAACCAAAACCAAAACCAAAACCAAAATCAATGGAAGATTATTTTTAGATGTTGGTGGCTAATCGGACACCTGCGCTGGTTGTATTGGCATCAGAAAAATATATTAATCCAGAATTTGGCGAGAAATTGCCCGAATATTTTAGAAAAAGCAATCAATATGGTGATGTTTTAGTCACTGCAAAAGGTAACGGTGAGGGTAAATTAGCTGACGGATTGGATTATCATCAATACTTATTACAAGTCACCGGTAAAGGTCAAGATGCTAAAGTTACCATACCTGTTATTCATGTTCCTAATTGTCCGGATCGAACTTCCTCTGGTAATAAAGGATTAAAAGAATTAGCTGAGCCTGTTAATGCCGTTATCAATAAAAAAAATGATATGTATGATAAAAAGGGAAGCAGGGCGATAGGGGATAAAAATAAATTATTACCAGTAATACATTGTCGAGCTGGCGTTGGGCGTACTGGTCAACTACTTGCCACAAGGGAATTAATAAACCCAGAAAGTAATCTAAGTTTAAAAAGTATTGTTAGAGAGATGCGTACCACACGTGATCGACAAATGGTTCAAACACCAGCACAAATGCAAGCGTTGGCTATGTTAGCTGCTGAACAAGGTAAACCAATTTCCGATAAAAAAGCGTGAGCTATATTTTAGCGCACTAATTTATATAGTATAAATTAGTTTTTCTTTTCCTGATAATTGCTTGTACATACGCTGCTGCTGGCTTGTCTTTAGAGCCCTTCAGTAGCGTTTAGTACAGGCCTATTTTTTTGCTGCCAATCGCATTTCGGTATAAATTCAATATCGTTACTTTTTGATAACCTTATGGTAAATATGCAGGATAAAGCCTGACGGCTGGCGGTATAAAAATATACAACTATCCTCAGTAACGCTTGTTAGCTTTATTAGTCTAATATTCATTTGTCTCCACCATCCTCAATGTGACAGGCTCATTTTAACCTGCTTTAAGCCATCACGTTAGATTATGATCATTAACTCGCTATGAAAAAATATATACTATTCAATCAGTATCAACGGCTAGTCAGACCGATTATTATTCCTGACTAAGATAGATATCTACAGAATGTAGCAACAGTAACAAACTGCCAAAAGTACCGTTGCCATTACCCTGTTAGGTAAGTATGAATAATTTATTATCCTGAATGCGATAGAACTCAGCAAGTTGGCTAATTTTTATGACATTATCAGGGAGTGTAGTAACAGAAATGGAACGTCTAATTTTTTTAACTAAACTAATCTTCAATGGTAATTAAGTAAATATACATAGTGTTGCAGTTATTATATTGCCTAGTATAATTTTTCAGTTTGATTCTGTTGCTCAGGAGGACCTGAGAAATATCATTTTGTTGGGGACGACCCTAGTTGTTAGGAGGAATGATGGCCTGGTTAATTTTATTAATAGCCGGTTTACTTGAAATCGTTTGGGCAATAGGATTGAAATATACCCAAGGATTTACCAGATTAACCCCCAGTATTATTACTTTAGTTGCCATGTTGTTTAGTCTAGTGTTATTAGCTTATGCAATGAAAACATTGCCGACGGGTACTGCATATGCGGTTTGGACAGGTATTGGTGCAGTTGGCACGGCGATAATTGGGATTATTTTTCTTGGTGAATCAGCCAGTTTATTCCGCTTATTAAGCCTGGGGCTAATTTTTTCTGGGATTATTGGGCTAAAACTGGCACATTAATTTTAAAGTTATTTATTATAGCCAAATATTTATTTTGTCATGGCATATTTAATACGGGGCGTGGATATTTATTCATGCCCTGATTAATTTAGTACTGAATTCCGCTAATCATAAGTAAAATTTGCATGGATAATAAGTGAGTTTAATTTATTTATATATTGTTGTTAGTGGTGTTTTATGCAAAAAATCGGCATGGAAAATTGGAAATATAATCAGAATAAAATAAATTAATAAACTATTTAGAAAATATTATTTATTTTATTACTAAATTTGGAAAATGTTATTTTTACATCATAAAAAAGATAATATTAATTAATAATAAAAATCTTATTATAATTTTTTACTACTAGGTACATTTGGCTATATTTGAAAAATAATTTCCTCGATTAAGTGATTAAATTAGTGCCCATCTGCTGATAAATTATTATATCAATATAGTGAACGGTTAAGAAAAAGTTCTCTTGTCGGTTTTTCTTGATAATTATCTCATCATCGGTATGACAAAAATAACCGGTCCGGTTAAACCCGTTGTTTATCCATTTTTTGGATAGCAAAGCATGATCAAATAATTATTGAGATTAAAAATAAAAATTATTAATTAATTTTATCGAGGTTTTTATGACAATATTAACGGTCTATTTTTGTGGTACAGGAGTTACTAAATTTGAGGATTCAAATAAGCAGTATTGGCAAGGTGAATTAGTCTCGATGTTGGCATCAAATAATTTAGGTCGTGAATTTGCAGAATGGATTATTATTGATGGTCCTGGAAGTGGAAATCTTCAGCAAGATGAACTTTGGGTAAAAGATGGGAGTTATTAATAATTGGACTGGAGTAGGTTTTGGTAAGGGCTGGAAAGAAAATGTGCAGCATGCAGTCCATATCATTAAAGGTAATTTTGATTGGCAGCGAGAGAAACTGACTGAAAAACAGTATAACCTGCTCAAAAAAGCCAATATAGCCATTGATGACGTAGAAGTATCAGGTGCTTATTTCTGGCGGCATTATGATTATAGCAATCGAAAAGTTTCTCAGCAGCAATTGCAACAACAAATTATTAAAATGTATCGCAAATGGTGCTGACTGTGCGGCAGCTCTTTCACCCAATACTGTATCGCAAGCCAAGCTAATCCTCTTGTAGATTTAAGTTTATGTGATCCAACCAACGCACGTAAAGCAGGCTTACCTGGACCTTATTGATTTTAATTTAATAAATTAAGCCATAAAATCCAGACATTATTATGATTTGTTTTTTATCTGTATTTTATAAAATATTTTTATCTTTGATAGGCAGAAAATCATAAAATATCTAAAATAGAATGGACAAAAAATGAAGTTATTTTAAATGAATTAATTGCTTTCTCGTCGGCATAAGTAGGTGATAGATTAAGAAACTTTTCAGCGACAACATTCAGAGGAATCTGTGAACTTTCATAAAAATAGGGTATTCATGTTACTTTCCTAACTGATATGGAATAGCTTTAATTAAATGCTGGTGGATAGCTGACACATAGTTAATCTGATGAAGTGCATCATCAAGCGCGTTATGCGCAACCCCGGAGAAAGGAAAATCATTTTTAGGATCAATACCTGCTTGTCGACCAAGTTCAACCATCGTTCTAACATCGCGATCGTGACGAAAATGCCAGAAGGGTTTTATTTCGCAATTCTCAAAAGCAGTCCTCAAAATGACATTGTCAAAACAACAGCCGTTACCCCAGACTTGAACATGTTCACAACATTCAAGTGCAACAAAGCGATTTAGTTTAGTCAATACATCAGGTAATGATTCAGTTTTAGCTTGAGTTATTTTATGGCGTGCATTATCAGACTGTGAAACCACCAGAGGACAGTGTCGCCACTAATATGGAGGTCAAATAACGCCTGATTACGCAAGTCAACGATTTCATAAAACAGACCTTCACAAACTTCACCCGTTGAAGGTTCAAAGGGTACAGCAGCGATAGCAATAATTGCTGTATTAGGCTGGGTGCTCATTGTTTCCAGATCGAGCATAAGATGTTTGAATTTCATCTACACCTCGACCCGCGTTTTTTTCCAGTCTTTATCGCCAAGATCAACTTTTGCTACAGGACCTGGCACATATACACCTTTAGACGCCCATACTTTGGTTACACGAGAATATCTGGGTTTAAAAATATAGCCATAAACAAAACCATAATCATCAGTAGCTAAAAAATTAATGTCAGCATCAACAGTTAATTCAATGCCAAAATAATTGACTTGTTTTGTTTCTTTTTCACATTTTTCAATTAATTTCCCATTTCCTCCTTCTATATCAAATTCATATATAAAGCCTTTGTTGGTTAATTTCTTTTTTGCTAATTTAATGACTTTAATTAATTCTCCTCTGTAAAGGGCGAACATTCCTTTTTATAAACAGTGAACAGTTGTTTGGTGGTATTTAAATTTATTATCAATATAATGCCGACTCATAACTTTCCCCCCATTATTTAATTACATAAATCCTCCACTAAGAGTTAATTCCATGTGTATTTGAAAGTTATTTTTTAATAATTATTTAATTAGTTTTTTTATTTATATATTTATTGTTTTACTTTAATTTCTTGTTCAGTTAGTTTTTTTGTATTTCATATAATAATGCGATAAACAGAATTTAGTGTTTTAACAAAACCATCAGACTGGTAAGTGGAATAGTTTAAAACAGGCGCTGTATGTATAAGATAGCCATCTTTAAACCGGCCTTCAGTATCGTGATAAATACGTCCATACGCATAATAGGGTGAAATATCTCTGAGTTTAATTTCTGCATCATAATGAATTTCCTTACCCGTCAATTCCTTGTATCTTTCAATAAAAAGTTTTTTTGCTTTTGCGGGCGGAACAAGACAGATGGCTATCAGATCGGTTTCTGGTATTCCTTCCAGGACAGGCCATTTATTATCACAATCCAAAGCAAAGAACTGACGTTCAGTGGCGAGCATAACAAGATCGGCATAATTAACGATGTCACTTATTTCAGCGGACAAATTAAATTTTTTACGGATAACGCCATCAATCCGTTTTTCGATTTTTTTATATTCTGGCAATAACGCTTTAAGTGGGGTAGGTAAATCTTTGCAGTAATCTTCATTAGCATCATGCAGCAACGCCTCAAGGGCATATTCTTGTTGCACCAGATAACTCACATAAACGGCATGCTGCGCAACAGAATAAAAATGCGAGATTTGGCCAGCAAAGCGACATTCATTTGAAAGACCTTGGGCGATATCCCCGAGAGTAATGTCCTCCTCGGTCACATCGATATAATTAAAATGCTTGTTAGTATAAGTTGCGATATAAGTTATTATTAATAATTTCCATCATAATTAGTGTAAATTTTGCTTGTTATTTAATCATGTTGTGTTATGTTGCCTATGTTGTGTGTTTGTTAACAACATTTTTCCCTGGTGTTTGGCTAATTTGGCTATCTGACCTTAAATGAGGTCAGGTTTTTTTAATTGTTCGAAATTCAAAATAGTTGACAATTAGACCACTCTATTAAACAACTTTAACTTGCGGAAAAAGAGCCAATAAAGGTTTCTATTTTTGAATCAATAAAATAGGTTGATAACAAGTCACTGAATTCTTGCGCTATTTTTTCTTCAAGGTTTTCAAGTTGAACAATGAGCCGGACAAAGACAGGAGCTTCACCACCGGTCAGAATGCTGTAGCGTAGTTTTATTCGACGTTTACTTAATTCGTCGTATGGCACACAAGTAAATTCAAAATAAGCGGCCATCACGTCTTTGCTTTTCGCTTCGACGTTTTCAAGCACAGAACGCTTAGTGCTAAAATCGGTATCTTCATGATCAGACGAGTGGGTTGCTTCAATAGTGATGAGGCGAACAGCGCTAATCGCTTTTTTGATATCTAACGCATCTTCTTCAGCATCAAAGGCGGTGAGATAATCTCGCCAGTCTTCCAGCCACTCAGCAAGTTGTTTTTGCCTTTGTCTCTCACCATCTATTTTTAGCAGAGATTTAAATGGAGAGGTTTTTTTAAGACTGACAAGCGCCTGATTATCAGCATGACCGGGTTCATCGAGTGTACCAACATTAAAAATTGTTTTTGCTGTCATTGTCTCTGCATCAATAAAGCAACGGACACTAGCAGTTTGCGCATATCCCGTGCTATAATTAACAAAATCAAGAATGCTGATAGTCTTCATCACACCACGAAAGCGATAACGGGTTAAATTAAGCGCCTCAAGTGATCTGATTTCATGGTTTTTGGGCACAACAATAACCGGGCAATCTGTTGTTTTAATCGGATCTAAATGAATACCAGCGATTGTTAGATTTTGAATTTGTGAAATGGCTGTTCCATCTAATTGAGACATAAAAAAGCTCCTACTTTTTTAATACAGCATAAATAAAAGGTTTTTCGCCATAAGGTAGCGTTTGCTGCCCTTCTGGTTTTTGTTTAGTGGTATCATCAATTTTCACTTTAATTCTTCATTTTTCAGCGCTTAATCACATGGGTTTCGTATTGTTAAAGAGCATATTACATAACGACATCAAAATTATTTGATGCCCGTCTTTTTGCCACTTCAGGCTCGGTGGTATCCTTGGAGTCCCAAACAACAAAGAAGAAGGATATTTAAGAATGTGTAATATCAGATTTAAGTGCCCTGGCTGCGGCCATGACCTGATTGTAAAACCCTTCGTCGAAATCTGGAGTGAAGATGACATTGAGGGCATCACTTGCATTCACTGTAGCCGGACTATTTTTGAGGAAGATATTGTCAACTAAACCTCTGATCATGCAGCAGATATCGTCGGGGATATTTTGGGAAGGGCATCAAATAATTTTTTGAGTTTTTCTTCGACAATACTGGTATCCATATGAAGCGATGTCAGTATTTTTTGTTTATTCATAAATCCGCCTTTCCACTATTTTTAATCACTAGTTAAATCAGGTTTAGTGATGTGTGCCGATCGCTAATCGGTGTTCGATTTACAGTCATTACGGGCGATTCCCAACAACACATAAGAGATGTTTGACTGCCACGACGCTAGTCGTATCACACATATTGAAACTAACTTTGTTGTAGTTCTATAATTATTAATTACATAATGTGTTTTTAGTTGTCAAACACGTATTGTGGTCTTTAATTAAACTCAACATTATGATTTAAAAAGAATTATTTATTTTAAATTTTTTAGGGGAATGGAAAGAATGGAGAAGAGGGTAATAAAAAACCCTCGCCGAGGAGGGTTTTGCTACGATATTGTTAATGATTTTTTTGCAAAATCAATAATGGAATGTTCATCATCTGAGTTTAAATGAAATATCTTATTTTTATCTAATGTATATTTTATTTCATCAATAGCTTTTTGTTCTGCTTTTTTTAAATTATTTGAATGATAAATTGGGAATAATACATTTTTATTACTTAATACATTTTCACGAACTGCTCTTTTTATGCGAGATACCCAACTATCACAATGTTCTAACATTTTACTTGGTTCATTTTGAGTAAAGGCAAGTGGTTTTACGGCACATAATATTTTTTCATCTGCCTTTGCTACAAAAGGCATTCTGAATTTAGTTAATTCACCACCAATTTCTTCATTCTTAAAGATATTTTTTAGTTCACTATATGATTGAAAACGTTTTCTTAACTCAATTACTAAAGTATCCTCTTTTCTTTTTTCTGAGTAAACTGGCTGTCTTACAAACTGGTTATATAATCTATCTAGTTCAACGTGACTATCGAGCGCCATTAATAACCTTGCAGAGCTATAAAAAAGTAATGATTCTCTAGGCTCAGTAAAAGTGAAGAAAAAATCACGAACTTTTTCTGGGTAGATTAAATTATTTGCTATTTTTGATGCAATTTTCAATTCCTTCTCAATCGTAGGTTTGATTGCGTTGAAAAGAGTTAAATCTTTGAAAAAACTCTTGATTTTTGCATCATTTTTTTGAGTTAATTTGAAGATTAATTGACCTTCTTTCGGTGTACAAATAACTACACCAACGTTGGCAACCTCTTCAGTTTCCACGTAAGGAGCAAACCTTATAATGCTATATAGCATTGGCGTAGTCATAATATCTCTCTCCGAAAATCTTTCTCACTACCTTTACATAGTAATGCTATAATGTTTTCAATGACATGTGCTTGATCATTAATCCAATCTTCAGGTAATTCCGCAATAGCAGTAGCACATTGACTATTTAACGTATCGGCTATCTGGGTATTTGTTAGTTCATCACACATATCATATACCCAATCTCTATTTTTGGGTGAAAACACGTGTTCACTGAACGCATTAGCATCACAACTGGGATCAAATGCAAGGTTGTAGTCTATAATATAATAGCTTTGTTTTTGGTGGTTATAAATAATATTTACATTGTCGCCTCGCAATGATAAGCATCTGTCAGAGTTATTAATTATTCTATCAAAGAAATATATATATTTTTGTTTTTGTCGATCTATGACACTATGAGCTTCATTGAATTTGATAGGAGATGTCTCTTCAATGTAAAAGGAAGCAAAGGCATACCCGTTGCTAATTTTCCTTTAAAGTTGGGAGGTAGAAAATCAATTATATCTTTTGACACGTAAGCTATAGCAAAGTCTGGAATGGGAAGACCTATACTTTTAGCTAGTTTTGCTGCTACCAACTCATGGATTAATTGAACTCTTGGTACAGAAGCAGTACTTTTAACTACATATAGATTTCCATCGTTACATTTGCATAGAATTGGTTCTGTCATTCCTGTATTCATAATTTTTATTAATTCAATTACTTCAAGATGGTTATTACCATTCATAATTTATTCATTGAACCTTTTTTGTACTAGATAGAGTTTTTATCTTAGTTAGTATAATTAAGACATTTTAGCCATAACCAGTACTATTTAAAATTATTATAAATCAGGGTAAACAGCTTATAATCTATATAAAATGTTATAATTATATTATTTTACCTAAAGCATATTGTTTTAGCTCACCTTACCCCACTCACATCACGATGCTCTTTTAGATGTTTTTCTTTAACAGCTTTCATTTCTTCATAAAGCTGATCGAGTTCGTTTTTACGCGTATTAATTGCCTTTATAAAATTGTCTTTTTCTTTTTGTGGCAATTCATTGAACATTTCTAATAGATTTTCTTCTATTTTAGATAAGAAATTTTCTTTGTTTGTGCGTTTATCTAATGGATCATCATTGCCAAAAAGCAAATCTGCAGCTGAAATTCCTAATGCAGGCCCTATTCTAATTGCGTCATCAACACTGATTTTTCTATCGCCTAGCTCATAGTTTCCAATTCTTACATGTACGTTATTCATAATACAATTTTTAACACATTTTGTGTTTAATAGTATAAGGAGGAGATAATGAACAATATTGCAAACGAGAGAAAAAAGTTAGGAATTTCTCAATCTGTCTTAGCAGCATCTATTGGTTGGAAGCAAACAAGAATAGCTAACTATGAATTAAACAAAAGAAAACCAAAACTTGATGACTGCCGGAACATAGTGAAACCACTAAAGCATTTCGGCGCCAATTGTACTTTAGATGATTTATTTCCACCAAAATAAATTTAACTATCGCTTTTTCACAATTCAACCTCCTATAAACCACCAGGAGTATTGACTAAATCCATCTAAAAACCTTGAGACAAAAATACACGAAAACAGCGAGTTAATTAACTACTAATTAAAGTTCGGGCAGGTAGTCATGAGTAAAGCATCATTAAAAGAAGTAGTGAAAAAGATGTGTAAATCAATGCCAGGCGGCAGGTCGGCGATGGCGGGCGCATTGGGTATGGTCGCCTGAGACGTTCAATAACAATTTATACGAGAAAAACGGCTGTCGATTTTTTGAAGTTGATGAACTGGAAGCGATTGAGGATTTGTCCGGAACAAATTATCTAGCCGAATATTACGCGTTACGCAGAGATTGCCTGCTGATGGAAACGCCAAAACTAGATGAATTAGATCAGGTTGAGTTATTTACTAAAAGTATTCGCACAGCGGCGCATGGCGGTTATGTCGAGCAAATTATCAATAACTCATTACAGAATGGGGTTATTACCGATTATGAAGCGCAGGAGATATTGAAGTATCACCGTAAGCACCTTGCTGCTCGTGATGCAGAAATCAGGGCAATTATCATGCTGTTTTCCAAATCTAAAAAGGGTGAAGCCTCAGAATTGCACTCTGAGGCTTCGTGCGTCAAAAACACTAGTGTGGAGTATTTAACGCATGACTAGTTTAACTAAAAATCACGGTATTTCGCAACTACGTTGTTGGCCAATTGCAGCTAAAAACTGGTTTTATTGCTATGAAGTCAGGCTGGTGGATCGTTGGATACCAGTTAGTCAACGATTTGCAAAGTGGGCGATTGATCATGTCAATCATTTGTATCAAAAACAGAAGCTTTTTGGCCAATATTTTCGCGATAAAAACGGCCGTGTTGTGAAGTTTACTGGCTATGACTCGACAAAAGGTTGGATACTATTCACCCGCGATGATGGTTCGCAATGTTTTTCACCGATAAGAAAATTCCATCAGGATTATAAACGTATTGAGGTGACGTCATGATGGCAAGGTTATTTAACTGTGCAGTTATGGCGTATGATTTGATAGCGAATAAACCGACTTATGCTATCAGCCCATTAATTCGGGCTGATAGAACTGACACAAAGTGGAGTAGTGATATAGTTGCTCAGGCGGCTTTGTTTTCGATAGTAAAATCAAAATGTATAGCTTTAAAAGGGAACACAATTTTATCGCCATCACGTGCAATAATATCTGATTCAAGCATCATTTGTACATCACGGTGGACAGCTCTAAAGTCACGATTTAAGCGGCGAGCCAGCTCTCTTATCGATATTGGTTCCGCTCCCGCCATAGCATTGATGATATTCAACCGATTTGGTTGCAACATCACTTTTGTGAGCTGTTCAATGCTTGGAAAAATATGTACGAAAGGTTCGGCTATCTGTTTTCCCGACAGCGTTTTTTTGAAGTCAGCCGTCATTTTCCCCCCAGGCCGATTGTTCAGACATCACTTTAACAATAAGTGTATTCATCCTCAGACGGCATATACCAGATCTCTATATTGATGACAATTATAATCATCACTATTGTTATGATGTCAATAATGTCATCATTGCTAACAATAAACAGTCAAAAGCGAGGTGATAAATGAGTTTATTGCTGTTAAAAACTCGGCCTCAGATTGTGATCCCTGAACTTGCCGCGCGTATTGGCCTGAATGAGTCACTAGTGTTTCAACAAGTTCAGTATTGGCTGACAGAAACGGACTCAGGCATTAAGCATGATGGTCGTCGCTGGATTTATAATACTTTCGAAAAATGGTTAGAACAATTCCCGTATTTTTCAGAGAAAACGTTAAAGAGAGCGTTCACGTCATTAAAAAAATCGGCGTCTTGTACATTGAGAAGCTTAATAAGCGTAATCACGATAGAACAAATTATTACGCCATCAATTATGACCACGAAGTACTCCATTTTGAACTAGATGAAAAACAGCCTAAAAAACCGCGGAAGCCGAGTAAAATTCGAATAGGTCAAAATGACCCGATCGAACAGGCCAAAATGACCTCATCGACAGGGTCAAATTGTCCTGATCGACAGAGTGAAAATGACCCGTTCTCTTACAGAGAGTACAACAGATATCTCTTGTCAGGTTCATGACGAACCCGACGACACAAATCCAGCCTTGCAGGTTTTAAATCATTTCAATCGAGTGACCTACTCAAGCTACCGTGAAGGGAAAACTGCCATGGGTTATATCCGCGGGCGTTTGGCGGAGGATTATATCGCTGATGATCTGATTTTAGTCACTGATTACTTGGTAGCTAAATGGTCGAAAGACCCACGGATGCGAGATTACTTACGGCCAAAAACGTTGTTTAGCCCTGAGAATTGCATTGAGTATTTTGACAAGGCCAAAAAATGGCAAGAAGCCGGACGACCCGTCTGTGTTGATGGCCGCTGGCTAAAACCCGGTGAGGTAGCGGTGAGTGTCGATACCGTTGCCTGTGATGAAGCGTTTCGACGATTGATCTGTAGTAGTTCAAAGCCTAAAAATCGACTTGAAGAAATTGCAGCCCAATTAGCTGGCAAATCAGGGATCAAGCGAATGACTGAATTTTCCGCACAGGCCGTATGGCGAGGAATTTGGGCAAAAGCGGCGGAGCAGGTCGCGAAGGAGGAAACATGTGCTTAGCTGTAAAACGAATTTATGGGCTGGAAGTGTTGCCGTTGCTATGTGTGATTCGTCGATTGTGTCGCTATTTGTTGATCCGTGAGCTGAGAGGATTTTGGCAAGATAGAGAGTTAACATTTTCCGGTTTTGAACAGAAATATCAGCTGTTGAAGTTGGTGATAAAGACCGAACAGGCAAGGGGAATATTTGATGACGAATGAGGTTAGTCCAAAAATGGGAGGGTATTGTAGCATGAGCACCGGATTTTTACTTACCACAATCCCAGTTCAGGCGCTTGGTATTGTGATGTTTAAACCGGGTAACAACCTGTTGCCATATTTCAGTGGTCGGATGTTACTTATGCCGGCGCCATCCGAATTAAGTGATGCAAAGATAGGTGAAATAGATAAACAGGTACTAAATCTACTCATTGATACTAACCCACCAGCGAGCTTAATGAAAATTCAGAAATTGAAACGCTGGGAAAATCAAAAATATCTGCAGTGGGTTAAGTCGCGTCCATATTGTGTTTGCCAGAAACCAGCGGATGATGCCCATCATATTATCGGTTATGGCTATGGTGGTATAGGCGTCAAAGCCCATGATTTATTTAGTATTCCACTATGTAGGGGACATCACAGTGAATTGCATCACGATACTAAGACATGGGAAGTAAAACATGGTAGTCCAGTTAGCGCTGCTATTTGGTTTTCTTGATGAGTCATTGGGGCTTGGAGCATTGAGTTAAGGAACAGTTTATGAGAGAGTATGATTTAAGTTATTTAAGGAACATGGTTAAGGAAGCTTTTTATTATTTTCCTGCCACAAAAGGACAATTAGAAGCATTCATGCATACTAGTGCGACGGAAACGAAATGGCATTCAAGATTAAAAAACCGTGACGTTAAATTAGAGGATCGTTCAGGTAGAGAGACACCACTGATTCACCCTTTGGCGTATCTTTTTTTGTGATCGGAGAAGAGCAATCAGACGATTAGCAGATCATCAACGCTCTTGGGTACTGTATTGCTATTGCCATGAAATGAATTTTCAACATCAAGTGAATATATGCTCTTATCTGTGGAGAAAATTTATTTATCAGACTGCAGATATAAAAATAACTAAAAAGGTCAAAGAAAGATTAAAAATATTGGTCTAGCTATGTGCTCAACAATGCGCAGAAAGTTTTGTCGATTCAGCTAATCAGAGATATAGTCAGCCTGATCTTGCTAGGTTAATGGGGATTAAGAGGGACAACTGGAAAAAGAATTATAACTATTTTTGGTTAAAGATGATTTCAATCTGTAGGATGTTGGATAGAGAAGCATTATGTCAGATGGCTAAATGTGTATAATAATATGAAAAAATAACAAAAAAATTATTTCTACATCTTGCAACAGTCAACAAAATGGGGGATATTTAAGGCTAAATTGATATCTTGCCAGAATTGTATTTAGCCTCATTTTTGAGGTTTTTTGTTATTAAAGGATGTGATGATAACGCTAGACGAGAATGATGTCATAAGTTATATTTTAAATCAGGTGCTCAACACACCATAGGCAGATACCGCGACTGAATCAAGCGGATTTTTTATATCCGAAATTTGTTATGGTCGGGTAGCGAACAGTATATACAATACCTTTTGGGAAAAACTGTTGGCCGTCCTATACGGTGTTGAAGTACCCGACCACCCTATCAACTAGGGTAAATCAACAATTATAGGAACATGAAAATGACCATTTCAAAATTGTCTATTAGCATTACTACAAATCCAAAAGTTACACTTCTGAATGGCAAAGCTATCACCACATCTCAAGATGTCGCAAACTGCTTTGGTAAATTACACAAAAATGTTATTCAAAAAATAGAATCACTAGAATGTTCGCCTGAATTTACATCAGCTAATTTTTCAGCCCATGTTCAAAAAATAGACATTGGTAATGGAGCAGCTCGTGAATCTAAAATTTACCACATGACCAAAGACGGGTTTGTGTTCTTGGTAATGGGTTTCACCGGCAAAAAAGCAGCTGCCTTCAAAGAGGCATATATTTCTGAGTTCAACCGTATAGAAGCTCAGTTACATAATTCTATTTCTGTAACTGGAACAGCTAATAAGATCCTGCTGACCTTGCTTCCTAATGGTAAAGTGGATAGTGCACGAGTTGTACATGACAATGAGTATGTTTCTTCTCTCGATACGCTATTTGAAATTGGTCTCCGATCTGGTTATGTGATTATTCACAAAGATGAGCTGATTAAAAAACTGTCGGAATAAATTAGCCATCTCATTGAAAAATCTGGATAGATAGTGCTTAGCCTCACTTGTTTAGAGTGGGGTTTTTTAATTTCTGGTTTTTTCATCGTTTTCTTCCTTGTTTGAGAGTTAGATAGAAATTCGCTTGGAAACATATAAAACAAGAGTAAAAAGATAAGGGATTTGATTTAGCTTGCAAAAGTGAGCAAAATAGGTGATATTTGAAAGGAATTTAGTATATTGGCTTATTTTATGTGAAAAGCCATGTTTTATACTAAATAATTTTATTAATTTATATATATTAATAATATTGTAAGTAGTTTGTCTTTAGTTTTCTTATGATAGTAAAGTTTAGAATTTAAAATTACGGAAATATTAAAAGGGAAATAAATTAATATGCTTAGTGTTAAAATATTATTTCATGTCGCTATAATTGTGTATAAATATTATATACTCCTTTAACAAAACTTGTTTTTAGTGGAGAAATAAGCTGGCATGATAGCTAAATTTGTATGGAGGTTTATTTGTCTGGCTTATCTCAATCAAAATTAATAGCACGTTTATTGCAATGGATAATCAGTTTTAGCTTGTTAATAATTGCAATAATATTAATTATTTTTCTAGTTAAAGAAACTATCGTCTTAGCTACATTATTATTTAAAAATTCAGAATCATTGCCGCCTTATCTTCTACTTGAAGGGATAATTACTTATTTTCTTTATTTTGAGTTTATTGCTTTAATAATCAAATACTTTCAATCAGTTTACCATTTTCCACTTCAATACTTTATTTATATAGGTATTACTGCAGTTATTAGATTAATTATCGTCGAACATAAACAACCAATAAGCGTATTGGTTTATTCAGTATCAATTTTAGTGATGATTTTAGCCTTATATATAGCCAATACTAAACGTTTAATTAAATAAATGTTGTTTAATTTTAAAAAGTATGCCTTAATGTAGTCCTGGTCTGGAATTATCTCTTATTAAAAAAATTTAAATTAATTCAGAGGGTAACAATATTATCGATACATTTCTATTCTATGGATTCCTTTTAATTTAACTACAATAATTATTCAAATCTACTTTTACTAAAACCATAAATAAACAATTATAAGGATTCATAATGTCAAATATCATTCACGGTTTAGTTAAATGGTTTGATGGTAATAGAGGATTTGGTTTTATTACCCCAAAGGATGGTAGTAAAGAAGTGTTTGTACACTATTCAGAAATCAAAGATAGTGGTTCAAGTTCTTTATGAAGGACAGGAAGTTAGTTATACGCCTTCTCAAGGCTTGAAAGGAAATACAGCAACAAATGTTGTAGTACTTAATGGTTAATAAAATTAGTAATAAAAAAGTAATAATACTAAACTTTACTCTTCTGGAGTGTGGTTTTTAGTTTTGTAATTTTTATCATTGTTTTTCATCTCTATTTCTTTTATTCGATATCGTTATTCCTGTTTTTGAAAACTAATACGTTAAGATAACTCCACCTGTTAAGCTATTGGCTTAGCGTATAACTTTTAACTTATTGTACTAAACACATGGACACACTCCTTAGGGGTGGATATGCGCGCCTGAAAAATACTCCAGCCCAATAGCCTATCTATGGAGCATCCTGATCACTATTTTAAGTTTTTTTACTCTTGAACAGTGGGTGGCTATTGTCGGTATTGTCTGCACGATAGACACTTTTTTAGTTAATTGGTATTACAAGCACAAGGAATATAAATTGAAGGAATATCATTATGGTGAAGATACCTAAAAAGATTATAGTGGCGACAGGTGGCGGAGTGATGTTACTCGCTTCTACCATGATAATGCATTTTGAAGGGCTAAGATTAGCGCCTTATTTTGATGGCGGTGGTGTGCTTTCGGTATGCTATGGCCATACGGGAAAGGATATAAAACCCAACACCATCTATAGCCAAGAAGAGTGTGAACAATGGCTTAATAGTAACTTACAGAGAGTTAAAAAACAGGTCGATCCACTGATTAAGGTCAAAATTAATAACCTAACCCAGGTCGCTATTTACTCTTTTGTTTATAACGTTGGGATCGGCAATTTTCAGCGTTCCACGTTACTCAAAAAGCTTAATATCGGTGATCTGGATGGGGCCATGTGAAGCGATGAAATGGGTTTATGTCGGCAATGAAAAGTGGCAGGGACTGATGACGCGTCGGGATATTGAATCAGCCATATGTGCAGGCAATATATGAAATTAAATACTTTGCCATTTTTTATCGCCATATTGGCTTCTACGTCGCTTGTGGTTTTATATAACTACTATGCCTAACTTAAATATCAATATAACCAGCTGGTGGATGAACTTGATAAGCAAACAGAACTCAAAAACAGCTATTTAAAAGAAGTAAAATTACTGCATCAACTGGACACTAAACGGACACAGGAACTTAATCATGCCAAAGCTGAAATCAGTAAGCTTACTGACGATCTGCACAATGGTACTAAGCGGTTGTATGTCAAAGCGGTGTGTGCAAAGGCCGACAGTATTACCGCCTCCACCTCCAGCGTGGATGATGCAAGACCCACCGAATTGGCGCTTGACGCTCGGCGAAATTATCTCCGTCTCAGACGTCAGATCGAAACCTTAGAGGCGCAGTATTTGGGATTGAGCGAGAGGGTTGAGGAGATTTATAAACAAAAACAGGAATATTAAATATGTTTAAATTTTAATTAAATCAGCTTGTTAAAATATTGGTTAGTGATGAAGAAGGACACATCAAAGGCCGTGCTGAATATGTTAACTCTGATCGTCAGTATTTACTTTGTTATAAAGCGTCTGATGGATGCGTGGTTGACAAGTGGCTTTTTGGAGATGAAATATTACCTTTAACATCAGAATCAAAATAAAAACATTCATATAAAAATTAGTAAATAAATCAATTTATTAATTAATGTCACCCACATCATTGAAGGTGACAGTTTTCGATATCGGAATTCCGATATCGTAATTAATTCAACTAGTTACATTCAATGCATAACTCAATATCTGGAATTTCTGGATAGATCAAGCGTACCACATGCGCTCAATTCATTTAAACATCGAACCCGTTATTTAGGTAATGATCCTTTGAGGTTATCAGTTTTGCTGATGTCACTTCGATGGGCTGATTTCCTATGTGGCAAAGGTTCATTATCTAAGTAAGGATGAGATCATGGCAAATTTACCTTTCAAAACTGCTTTATATCCTCTATTGCATTCGGTTACAAAACCGGCATTCCTGATGGACCTGGTATTGTAGGGCCAGGGATAAATTTTGGTCGAACTGACTATAGATGCCAAATCGTTTGTTCATATCAAAATGCAAAAATTAAAATATAGAGCAAAAAATGGAGACGCTAAAACGTGGTTAAAATGGTTTGAAATCTTAACTAATACGAATACAACATTTGATTCAAACGGATTTTTAAAAATAGCATTCTTTTTCTTTTATAGATACCATGCAACGATATCTTAATGTTCCGTTTGCTTTTATTCTTTTATCTATATTATAATAAGCCATTATTTAATAACTCTACCGTAGCAGTATATGGGGACACTAAAAATGAGGTGTCCTGATAAAGTAAAAATACACCAAAAAAACCGAAAAATGCACGATAACACAACTAACACAGAATTAACGGCATCGACAGGCAATTTTAATCACCACCGTTTTAGCGTGGCACCGAGGCTTGATTGGAACAGTTATTAATAAAAATCAATTGGTTATAAACTTTAGGGGTGCTAAATTTTGTTTATTTGATCTACTTTTTTTGGCTAGCTCACGTTGCTTATCAATCCATTCAGCAAGATCTCTTATATCTACCATTCTAGGGGCTTTTTGACTAACATTCCTATACGTGGGAAATGGTAACTCACCTAGACTAGCTTTTTTGTCTGCATAGGCAGCGGTAAGATTTAAAAACTTTTCGGCAACTATTGATATTGGTACTTGAGAACTTTCATATTCTGCCATTAATAAAAATAAAGTATTCATATTTATTCCACTTCTATTCAAAAATACAAACTATTTTCAGGTACTGCATTGCTCAACAGCTCAAATTTTTCTCGTGTTTTGTTCATCTGAGTCATTTATAACCTCTTTGCCTAGTATTTCTGATATTGCTAATTTGATTAGGTAAACTCAGGTGGGATAATGGCTATTTGCTTTAGACTATTTCTTCAAGGTATCGAAAAATACCCCCAAATAAACCATAAGAGCAGGCGCTATCATAATGCCAATAACCAATAGCTCTTGCCCGCCTAAATGAATATTGCCTAATTCACCACGTTTAAACCTGATTTGTGGGTCAATGACGGCATCAGCGTGCGCAATGTGACCAACTATCAATTCGAAGGCGAACGCGGCGCTGATAAACAATAATGTCGTGCTTAATAATTTGATGATGTTAAGTTTCATAGTCGAACCTTTGTAAAATTAGCTTACTTCTTGACGCAAATGGCTTTGGCTTTGATATCCTTGAAAGTTTCAAATTTCTGTTCAAACTGTTTAGCGGCGAATTGACACATATTGTTTGTGTCAAATTCTTGAGTATGAACACTTGAAAAGTTACTTGATGCATAAGGGCTGGCGTACATGGCCAAGATTAAAATCCACATGGTGGGCTCTCCGTTGTTAATGAGAATGGTAATGTTAATGATAACTATTTGATATTAAAAATATAAATTTTTGTAAATTTAAGGTTAATTCTTTATTTTTCTTCTATGCTTATTGCAGATGGTAATTTTTATTCTTTTCACGTTTTTTTTGTGGTCAAATTCATTTTTCCCTGGTGTTGGCCAGCTTTGAGCTGGCATTTTTTTTTGATGGTAACTTTCTAGTGAACTGTTGTAGTTGACGGCATATTTTTATCTTTTAGCATGTTTAAAAAATCATCTTGAAGCATATTCATTCTCTCACGACCTATATCAGAAAGCTTCGTTCCATTTTCAGATGAGATAGAGATGAAATCGTGATACATCATGATAGCCATTTTCAGACCTTTTTCTCTGCCATAATTTTCAATAGCTATTCGTTCAACATGGTTAGATAAAGCTATTCTTTCAGCAGAAGGATAAACAGCCATTGATGAGGCTTTGTTTACATAAATAGCGGCAATACCCACACCGCCATCTTCATTTTTAACCTCAACTGTGCCGTACTTTTCTAGTTGTTCGTTAATGAAGCAGGCAGCTACCATCCAGCGCCACATACTTACACGCTGGTCTACAGTAGGAGAAAAGTGTTCAAGTATACATCCTTCTGAAATAACGCCTATGAGTATAAATCCTGACTTTAAGTCTTTATCAAACTCGCCAGTATCAAGCATATTGATAGCATCACCGTAACTAATACATTCTTGTTTATCATTTAAAATTCCTTGTGGTTTAGGTATAAAATTAGTCATTATTTATCTTTCCATCCTGTAATAGAAAATCTACCCATTTTGGGGTGATACCATTGACTTCCGCGTTGTTCAGCTTCATCCATCATGTCATCGATCGCATGTTTAAATGACTCTTCGTGAACGATGGACATTTGGGAAACTTGACCATTAGGAATAACATGAGGAACTTTTTTATTTTCAACTTCCCATCCAATAACCAGTTGTCTACATTTTCCATCACTTAAATCATACGTTGATTTGAGATAACTATATCCTTGGTAGCCAGATGGAATAGAACCTTGCTCCATCTGCTCTATCTTTTGTTCTACAGCCATTAGGCGCTTTTCATTCAATACAGCATTAGTTGCGATGGCAGCTATCATTTCCATTTTTGAAAGATGAGGTAAATTAGGTTTTGCTTCTTCTAATTCTTTCCATCTGTCAACTAATCTGGCGGTAAATTCAGGAGATAACTGAGCAACGACAATGATACTGTCTCGCTTTTCTTGTTCGCCTTTGAAAATGTATAGCTTAGGTGTCACTCCATTAGCTGATTTAATCCCATCCTCAATTTGAGGGGAAGTAATTACCCCTCGGCTAATTAGCGTTTCGATAGTCCGTTTTACATTGTCGTGACGTTTATTAACTAGTTCCGCAACTTCTAATGAAGTCATTTGAATATTGCTATTGATTAAATTCTGCATACAGTTATCCCTCAATATTTAATTGATGAATGAATATGGATGTTTGTTAAGCGATATTGATCAGGGGGATATTGCCGGTGGTGTTGTATTAGCATGGGCAATATATCCCACTATTAATTAGAAGGCGAATGCCGCACTAATAAACAATAATGTCGTGATTAATAATTTGATGATATTAAGTTTCATAATTGAACCTCGATGAAATTAGTTTATTTCTTAACGCAAATCGCTTTGGCGTTGATATCCTTGAAAGTTTCAAATTCCTGCTCAAACTGTTTAGCGACAGTTTGGCACATATTTTCAGTGTTAAATTCCTGAGTATGGACACTTGCAAAGTTACTCGATGCATAAGGGCTGGCGTACATGGCCAGGATTAAAATCCACATGATAGTTACCTCGAATGAATATATCTAGAAAGGAATATCATCCTCCTCAAAATCTGATTGAGGGATGTTATTTTGATCATGCTGTTGCTTTCTTTTCTCTCCCCAAAACGGGGGTTGATTACTATTTGAGTTAATGTTTTTTCTTTCATCTTTATCTTTTAATGTTGAAAGAAGTTTTTTGACTGCCATAGCCTCTTTATTTTCCACTTTTTCTAAAATGGTTTGCCATGTAGTAGGGTAAAATGGCATTTTTATGTCAAGAGAATAGGTGTCTTCACCCGTTTTTTTCGTCTTTAAAATTTTCTGTAAGACTAATCCAACTTTTTTATTATTGAACTCTGGTGAAAAAGCATTACTACCTTGATAGATAACAGTTGATTGTTTTATTCCGCAGCAACCCATGATTGCATTAACCATATTGTTACCAAATGTATTTACTGAGCCATCATTTTTCTTGTAGCATATATTTAAATAATTAACTTTTTTCCCGTTATCACTTTTGCCCGAAAACTCAATAAACTCTGCACCTTCTTCACTTCTTGTTAATTTAGCCTCAGTTATCGTGATAACATAAGCGCCTGTTTCATTAATATAACCACCCTGGCATGATGATATTGCCGACTCTTCATTGTAAGTAAAAAATAATATTGTTGCTCATACTGCTTTATCCTCCACATTAACTGTTTCAATTCCATAATAATTACAGATCACCTTATCTATCTCGTTTAGGTCATTTTCTATGAGTTGAGAATCAAACATTCCCATGGGGCTTTTGCAGCAATCACTGCCATTTGGTTGAGTTGAGAAAGAGTAAGAGCCGTTTGATACATGTGTTCGCAAAACGATAGTAAAATATCCTTCTGGCACGAGCGTTGAGTCAACCAGTTTACCGATTGTTTTCATTCGTACACTGCCAAAATCATCGGTTTGAGTGTGAGATAAAATATAAACACGGCGACTATCCGAACCTTCACCGGCAGCTCTAAACACATCCCAGGCATTCTTACCAATAGAAGTAAATTTGTCATATCCTCTTTCGTTGCACTTTGCCATAAGTTCGTTAACCATCACAGCCTGATAGTCATCAATAACAATAATTTCATGCGGGGCTCTTTTTAGGACTGCTACGATTTTATCAGTTTGGTCGGTTCGATATACATTGCCATCAGGGTTATCACCAGCTCTTAATTTCCATTCTTTTGCTGGAAATGGCAGAGGTTTGTTTATGCATTGAACAATTAGCGTTTTGCTTATATCAAGATTTCTCAAGCTAGTACTTTTACCTGTCCCTGATTCTCCTAGGATTAATGTTGCTGTTCCCATATCTAATCTCCCATGTACCGGCCTTTGTCATACCCTCTATCACTAGTGTCTTCTGTAGGATTGTATTTTTGTGTTATTATTTCTGTTGTAGGTTGTAGGTTGTAGGTTGTAGGTTGTAGGTTGTAGGTTGTAGGCTGTAGGCTGTAGGCTGTAGGCTGTAGGCTGCTAATAAATTGTTGAAGCTCTTTTACTTCTTTGACATACATTTCCATCGCTTGGCGTTTTTCTTTCATCGATGGAGATAAGGGCTCTTCACCTTGTTTAATAAACTCTATTTGTTGCATTGCATAGGCAATAGCTTCCTCTTTCGACTGACATCTTCTCTCGTCAGTCAATCGTGGCATTTTCATGTGAAGTCTCCCCTGAAATCCTGCCAGCTGACAGGAACGTTTTTTTGTCCAAGCACTTCACGTTGATGTTCATATTTGTTATGTTCCTTAAGCTCATTGCTTTTTCTTTGTTCCTTGAGCAACTGAGTCAATTCAAATAAGTTCATGAATTATTCCTATCTTGCTAACAGTAAAACGAGGCTTGTCAACGCGATGATTAGCAAGGTGGGGATGATTTTTATGGAATTTTTTTTACAAAGCTGTCACTATTTAAGACGTAGCGAAGCTCCTCTGTTTAAGCTGGTTCATATTGTTATCTCTTGGTTAATTGTGAAGATTGAACAGACGAAAGTAATTAGTGTTTCAGATAAATACCCTGAATGGATTTGTCATGAGTATGTGATCCATTCCACGTCAACTTCATGGGCAGCTTGTAATCCAGATACAAATCATAGAGACGTTGAGCCCCCTTTTTGAGTAGGACAGGTTGATAACTGATGAATCTGTCAGCACCATGAGGGCTTATTTCGTTTTGTTTTTCGGTTAAATATTTATCCCGTGCATAAGAAGCAACACGCCAACGTATACCTGATTGACTTTCGTTGTAGAGCCATTTGCGCTCTGCCAGAAAATGATTTATTTGCTGACTGTTTACCCCGTTAAGCATTTTGCTAAATTGGGTAGGGGTCATACCTTCTTTGAAGAGATTTTTAAGGCAATCAACTTCCGTTGACAGGCTTTTATTTTCCAGTAATAACTTTTTTTTCTCTTCCTCAGAACGAATGACCATGAGAGCGAGTTCTTTTTTTGTCGGTAGTAATGTTTGAAGTTGAGGTTGTAAAATTCGTCGTTCACATTCAATGAAATACTGTCTTGCCTGTTTCCCTTTCTCGTTGCGTTCAACCATTGAAAGTTCTTTCGCCATATCGAGGGAAATATGGTAGTCGCTCATCGGACGTTGGCGAGATTTTGGACTCCCCGATTTTGGGGGCTCAAATTTTCTACAATTATGTAGTCCTGATTTTCAACAAATCCATATTGCTTTATTCTATCTTTTATCCATGTGGTAAAATCTTTACCGATTTTCAAAAACGCATGTAAATCAAGAGTATTCACCGTTTGGATTAATTCATCATTGATATTTTTTGTTTCGATGTTGATTAAATTTTGCATGTAGAAATTCCTCAAAGTTAATTGATGAAAGATTTTGCAGATTGCAGCCTAAACCCGTTATACTTACCCAAAAGGAGGATTCCCTATGGGTCCGGTTGCATTTGATACACTAAAATTTGTTGAAACGCTTGAAAGCGCTGGTTTACCTAAAGATCAGGCTAAAGCTATTTCTCTGGCTGTTCGTGAATCACATGAAGCGGTTGATGTAGCAACTAAAAGAGATTTAGGCGATACTCGTAAAGAAATAGATGCCAGATTTGATAAAGTTGATGCTCGCTTCGAGAAAATTGAGACTCAAATTGCAGAAGTCCGTAAAGACTTATCGGCTGAGATTGCTCAGATAGATAAGCGACTCGATTTTTCAGAAAAGCGTTTTGACAGACTGGAACAAAAATTTGACCTTCTGCAATGGTTTTTATTGGCGGGTATTCTTGGTTTACTGTTTAAAGAAATCATCCCTAAATTATGGGGCGGTTAACTTTGGTTATAGGTGTTAACTTTCCTGAGCACCTATAGTTGATTGGTTGCAGGTTCAAATTCTGCACAGCCCGCCAATTTCACGATATATTTTCATCAGCTTTCGATTCTGTTTTTTTTAGACGATCGTTTTTTTTTGTTAAGCACTGTATAATTTCTTTGAAAGTGCGTGTTTCTCTGTCGTCGTCATCATTCCATATATGAATACTGCTTAAGTATATTGAGTCGCTTAAATCACGACTGCCATTAGTTACGCCAACCAGATTTCTCATGTTGGGATGCTTTGCCGTTACAATGCGTGGACTGTCCAGTTTCATGATGTTTACTCCTTGTTGATTTCATGTCCATATTGATATTTGCTGAAGAGTGTTAGGATGTGTGCCGAGTTCCTCTCGGTGTCCGCTTACAGTCATCACGGACGGGTAAGTGCAATAAAACTATAATTAGCTATTGAAAGATAATTTATAGTGTTGACTGTCCCACGAGCGCAGAGCCGCATTCACACATCCTTAAATTGATTTGATTGCCTGATTATTTAGCTACCAGGCGGAAGTGGTTTCTATTGTACCTCTATCGAGAGAAATAGCATAAAAAAGTTCTTTCTTTGACATTATATCCTACCGATTCATTCAGACTTTGTAGGGAAATATTTATCTAAAAACTTTTGGATTGATGAAATTATGTCCTCAGCTTTACTTTCCCCAATATCAATATTTTCATTTAAATATCGAATGGCGCTAAGGTATAAAATGATTGGGATAACAAAGATGAGGAATAATAATCGGATAAAAATGTTGATGTATTTAATCATTTTGTTCACCTTAAAAAGTGCTACAGCGGGGTGCTTCTTAACTTAATTTAAATATATTCATTGCCTGCTTTTAACCACGTAAGGCAAGCTGGTTTCTCTTGTACCCCTACAGAGAAAAATAAGCTAAAATAATCTCACCCCTACAGTGATAATTAATCAAGAGGTTGGAGAACTCAGAGAAAAAATTACAGATTTACAGATGATTAATTCAGAGCTTGTTAGCCTTTATCATTCAGAGAAACAAATCACAAATCACAAATCACAATGAAGCTGAAGATGAAAATGCTAAAATCAAGATGTTTACGAGCCAGTCTGCTAATTATGAAATGCATAAGACTCCGCGGGGTCGATAGTATATCGGTCTAAGCTTTCTGCTAGTGATGAGATCGATCTTCACTATCTTTGTGCACACTGCTACCAAAATAGAGTAATATCGATACTTCAACCAACGGGAGGCAAGACTAATTATAATGAAAAGATATTTTCTACCTCTATTTGTCATAGCTGTGATTCCAATTATTTGATGGATTATCTTGGTAGTGATGATATTCATGTTCCATCATCTTCTGCGTTTTAATTCCTTGCCGTCATACACCCAGACCTTAGAATAAGGCGAAGGCGTTTTTGACAATTAATCTACCTCCGCATCCTGGACAGTAGTTCATATCGTTTTCTTTCGGACCATCATCCATCAATATAAAAAAAACCACAAGATGCTTCCCAAAAATAATCTGAGTCAATCCATGACCATTTGCATTCTTTGCGATCTTTTTCGTCATTATCAAGCATTAGCGGTTACTCCGAAATGTGATTTAGGGTTTATTCACTAAAAAACACATCATCACCAGGATATTCTGATTGATATTGTTGATGGTAGGTTACTGGGGAGTTCTTGCGTTGGTCTTTATCCTGTAGTCTGGCAAACTTTTTATCGATGATTTCAGGGGGAAATCCTTTTAATTTTTCTTCTAGTGTCTGACGAGTTTGCGCAACGAAAGGCAAGAGAATGTCGAAACTGTAAGTATCTTGTCCGTTCGTTTTTGTCTTTAGTGTTTTTTGTAGTACTAATCCAATACGCTTATTGGTAAGCTCTGGGGCTATGAGTGTATGGACATTAATCATTTTCGTTGTTAATTGACCGACATCAGCACAACCCATAATGGCGTGGATCATGTTGATACCATATTGATTTGGCGAGCCGTCTTTTTTCTTACAATAGACGTTGAGATAGTTTGCTTTCTTGCCATCATCCGCCTCAACCGAAAATTCAATCGATTCAGCGCGGCCGCTGCTGGTGACATATTTTGCTTCCTGAATCGTAACAATATAAGCGCCAGATTCCGTAATAAATCCGCTTTTACCCGCAGCCAACGCCGGTTCTGCATTGTAAGTGAATGTAATGTTATCCAAGATACTTCTCCTTTAAAACGAGATTTTCATTTTGATTCGATTGAGGGTTAGTTGAATAAAATCAATAAATTTCATGATATTTATATTGCTAGTCTTAACAGTTAGCAGTGACTCCAAAGTTTGATTTAGGTTTATTGTTAAACCGTCTAGAAGTGTACAAAGCTACTACAGGTAGACAGCAATTATCAAACGAGTCATAAACTTTAGTCGGACGAATTGATATTGCTATTTCAACACGACTCATCATTTTTCTTTTTAGTGAAAGAACAGGGCGTTTTTTGCTTGGAGTTGTTTGTTGATTCGATTGCTTAGATGGGTTTAAAGCCGCTTTCAATGCCATATTAAGCGCTTTGTTATATTTATAAGCTGCTTGCCTGGCTCTTCTACGCTCATGTCGACGACGGTATAACCATGATAGTTACACATATTACCTCCTAAATAAGTTTTAGTGGTGTGTGCCGGAGGTATCCGGTTTATATTTACAGTTATATTGGTAGTTCCCTGGTGTTGGTTTTTAACTTATCGACTGTATTTTGTACTGTTGTAGGTTGTTCGCTTTTTCAGCGTAATAGTCTTAAAGAACGGTACTGCTTAATTGTCGTAACTTGCCTTCATGTTCATACGCCTCAGGCTGGCTACTTGGCAACGTCTGGCTAGGCTTAAGATAACTCGTGGTATTGTCTTGGCGTTTTGCCTGTTGCAGTGAGTTGATGAGGTTGATTTACTACTTAAAATAGCAAACCTAAAAGTAGTAATAACGATTAAATAGGATTTATTCAAAAAATAAAGAAAGTAGTTAAGCTATTTAAGGTTAAAAGCTAGTAAGATTGGGAGTGAAGGAGGGATAATTTGTCTATTTTTAAATCTGTATTATCAATAATAAAGTTAAGTATTAAATGCTACAAAAGACTAACCTTTATTAATTTGCTCTTTTGTCCAGCGTTTTATAAATTCATCAGCTTCCATTTTCTGTTTCTTCATAGTTTCAAGCCATTCTTTACGTTCTTTTTCAGGGAACGAACTAAATATTCTCAGCATTTCAGCTTGTTCTAGTGTTAGTTTTTGAGATTCTGGCATACCAACTATTTTTGTAACTTCGCTTTCAATTCCGTAATCAAGCCATGCCGCGGACACGTCCAATAAATTAGCAATTTTTATCATTTTTTCATCACGTGGCTTAGCAGACCCAAGAGTATAACGTCGAGCCATTTCATAAGTGACACCACTGATCTGACTTAATTCTTTGATGGTTATATCTTTATGCTTCATCAATTGATTAAGTCTATCTGCGAAATCTAAGTGTTTTATATTTTTATCTACCATAGGTAGAAGTTTATTTGATAAAAGTATTTTGGTCATTTCTATTTTAAGTAGTTGATAATGTCTACTTTATATAGTATTTTTTTGTTGACTTAAAAGGAGAATCAATGAAATGGCTGATCAATATAAAAACATTACTGATAAAGCCGTTAAAGCTGTTGGATCAATGTCAATGGTTGCACGTAAGTTCAATTTAAAATCGGTTCAATCAGTAGCAAATTGGATCATAAATAATCAGGTACCAAGTAATAGAGTGATAAAACTCTGTTACTTAGGTAATTGGAAGGTTACTTCACATGAATTAAACACTGATCTTTATCCAAACCCAACAGATGTTATCCCTGCTGATAAGCGAAATACTATCTGAGTAACACCGTTCTTTAACAACCTGGCCTCCCTGAAATTGGGAGATTTTCAAATTCCCAGCCCATCGGGAGGGATAACTATTATCTGAAACTGATGGAATTAAGTGTAGGATAAGATTGCTGCAAAGACTATCAAATTGTCAGGCAACTTTTAATTTTGCCGCTTTTGTCCGTGATACTGCAAAGATTGATGTGTGAGGCAGTAAAGCTGCATTTTTATGTTTCACTGGCTTATTCTGACCATAACGCTTACGGGGCACATCACGAATGATAGTTAACTGATAGTCACTTGTTTTTGGGTGGAATTCCTTAATATGCTCGTAAGATTTGTTGGGGTTAAACCGTTTAGAACATACAGGGCATATAGCAGATGTTTTTTTCATAAAATTTTTCCTTAACAAATTAGATGAATAAATAATCGTGTTTGTAATGAAAAATGGGTTCTGCCACTTCGGTACATTGTCTCTTGAGAGATACGCCGTCCGCCTGTGGGTTAGAGTGCGCCGTTCACTTTTTTCAATCGCTGGCTATTTGCCTTTGATACACAAATAATATGCGTAAAAAGAAAATGCGTAAAACGCATTATTAAATTCAATAGAATTTTTACCATCTTTACCTCCAAAGGGTACTCTCACCGACATAAGGTGGGAGGGGAGCCAGTAGGTTTTTTTATTTAAATGTTAAAAAATGAGGAATTATAAATAGGCCATAGAGATAAAAAGATTAATTTAGGGAGCTCTGATACCACGTTTTTTTAGCATCTCATTAAAAATTATATCGTAGTGAGTTTTTCTATCTCTCATTTCTTTGATAAAACGTTTAGCTTCTTCTGGAAGGCTATCATATAGTTCAAGTAATTCGATTTGATCTTCTTTAAGATTACTATACTTTCGATTGCTTTTGTGTAGAGAATTACTAGCTTCATTACTATCTAAAAATAGATCAGCTATTTGTACTCCTAATGCTGAAGCAATTTTTAAAAGAGTATTTTCACTATATCCTTGCTTGTTTCTTTCAAGACGAGAGATATTGCCCACATCGCTATTAATAGCTGTAGCCAATTGAAGAATGGTCATACCTTTCTTTTTTCTAAGTTTTCTAATTCTAGTACCTACACTCATATAATAATTAAATATTCTTTTTGCGTTTTACACAAAGCGTCTTGCACATATTTGAAAGTTGAATTATTATGCGCATAACGCATTTAAGGAGATCTTTATGCAGACACCACTACGAAAAATTAGAATTGAAAATGAATTAACAATTGTTCAAGTTGTAACCGCTATAAATTGTGATGCAGGAAACTTGAGTCGATTAGAAAGGGGAACTCAATCTGCGTCTTTAGAATTAGCTGAGAAACTCTCACGATTCTATGAAGGAAAGATAAGCGAAATACAAATTCTTTACCCACAAAGATTTATAAAAAATTAAATTCATAACCATAATCACCGAACGATGCGGTATACCATCGGACGACCGGATAGCACTCTGCTAAATGGCTGAAGCGGAAAAACCCACTTAATCACTCACAATCTCACTCTATCTATTATTTTTTCACAAACCTCATAGGAATATCGAGGTAGGGAATTTTATTACTTAAGGATTATAATCATGGAATATTCAAATACTATCAAAATCACCTACAAACCTGAGCATTTGAAATCTTACTTCTACCAGAAGATGGCATCAGAAGGCGGTAATAACGGGTTTGCCAAATCACTAGGGATACACCCTTCAACAGCGAGTCGGGATAAAACCAGAATATTTAAACTAGCTTGTCAGGTGGTCTCAGAATACGGCTTGCCTAGGCATGTGATAAATGTGCCTGATTCGCAGTCTCAGGAGGTTGTTATTACAAATATATCAGGCGAAGAGATACGCAAGCTGATAGACATGTTGGAGCATTTGAGATTGCCAAAAAAAGAAGCTCCAAAGTTAAAAAACAATGAAGCTTGCAAATATCATATCGAACTTTGAGTTTAATTATGCATTTCAAGAAGAAGGGAAACGCCGAATTTCCCCTTTTTCTTTCAATTTCAGCGAGGCCATTATGCCAGAAAAGCGCCGGTTTATCAATAAAAAGCATGAAGAAAGGTTATACATCAATGGTAAAATTGAACGTTATCAATTAACAAAAAAATAATTAATTCAACAATCTGAGCAAAATAAATCATTATTAATGAATAACGCAAACATGGAGATTATCCCTTTGCAGGATGCGATTGATTTAGATATGGCGACTGAAGAGGAAAAGGTGAAACTTAAAGAATGGAAAAAGTATCGTGTGCAACTTAATCGTATAGACACATCGGCTGCACCAGATATTGAATGGCCTAAAAAATCCAGTGTTATAAAATAATTGGATTTTATATGAAACCTGTCACAAAAGGCGGGTTAATTTTGTTATCCTTATTCAGAGATTTCTACGTACAGCATTGGCTTTTCATTAGCATTTAATATTCTGTCATACTCTCTTTCTTTTTTAAGAATATTTTTATCAATTTCATAACCAAGAAGTTCTGATAAAATATACTTATTCATCAATCCACTAAGATATCCATTTTTATTACGAAAAGATTCGATAAACTGACAATCGTAGATAGGGTTAGTAGATTTATACATAAAAGGAATTAAATATTGTTCTTTGCCTTTTAATGATCCATGACCAACATTTACTTTCTCACCGTGATCCGATGTATAAATTAAATTATAATCAATATTCTTTTCGTTAAGAACATTGATTATATTATTAACGACTCGGTCAGTATAATGAATAGTTAAATCATATTTTTCGGCTTTTGGTAACGCTTTTTTATCAATTTCATCATAGTTATTATATGGCATATGATTACCATAGAGATGAATAACGATAAATCGCTTTGGAGCACTGTCTGATAGCACTTTTGCTAAATTGCCAGGTAATTGATTATCTTTATAATTAGTTAACTTGATATAATGGCATTTCCAGCAATAAAACCATATTTAGAGCTATAAATACCTTGTAGTTCTTGAGAACCTAACCAATAAGTTTTGTATCCATTAGCTCTAGCCATTTCGATAATGGACTTATTTTCTGACAAGTTTTTAGCACTTTCGGGCGTATGGAATGCTAAAGTCATAGGAATTGAATCTCTAGTTACTGGAGCGCTAGAATGTGCATTATTAATTATGCAACTGTTCTCTGTAGAAAATATTTTTTTCATATGTGGTGTTGTATTTAAATGATAACCGTACGCGCTGTAACGTGAAAATAAAGAAGACTCACCCATGATTAGTATTATATTTTTATTATTATTTTCTTCTCTTAGAAATAATTGAATAATTAAATTTCTCAATTTCTGCGGTATTTAAATACTTATCATCATTTGCTGATATTATCAAATAAACAACATCACCAAATACCAAAGGTATTTTATGTTGAAAAAAAACGCCAAGTTCTAATTTATCTATTTTAATATGAGAAATTAACCTTTGATCATTTTTTATATCTAAAGCAATCAGGATAATAGAAATTATTGTAGAGAATAATATCGAGTACAAAAATAGAGATGTGTTTTTTACATTTTTCTTGATGTTATGGATGAAATAAAATGAAGTAGCAGTGATGATAAATGAAGGTAAAATCAACTTCAAAAATAAAGCACTGATCATAGAGAGCGTTTCATGAGTATTTGTTTCAAGAATTGAACGTAGGACAGCAGTTGTTACATTTCCATTAGAGTATAACGCATATACAATTTTAAAATTTATTAAAAATAGAAGAAATAACCCTATGAGCTTTTTTATTTTGTTATTACTAATAATTAATACAAAGGTTATTAAGAGGATAGTAAAAGTAGATACATGTGGGACTCTGGAATCTTCTTCAAAAACAAAAATATTCAAAGGTATCGATACTAAAAATATTAATAAAAAAATTATATAGTTAAGATTATTTTTTATCTTTTTCATATATTTCAATCTTTATAATAACAAAACAGCCCTATCACAGGGGCATCATATTAGCAGCGTTGGAGGAAGTTGTTAACTATTAGTTGTTGGTTGCGGGTAGAGGGTTATGTGTAAGATTGCGGTTTTGTTCTTAGCGTTATGGCAAAGATAGGACAGTGATAAGAAAGAAATTAACGTTACTCACTTACATTATTTTTCTTCTTTTTTTATTTACTAGCATATTGTATTTTTCATGTAAAGATTTGGGATAAAGTTCGGTATAAACTTGCCATAAAACGCTAAGAGATCTGTGTCCTGTAACCTGAGCGACTTCTTCAATACTAAAGCCAGCTTCAAATAATCGACTTGCTCCTTCTCTTCGTAGATCATGATAACGTAGATCTTTAATACCTAATACATTTCTAACTTTTTGAAATCCGGCTGTTACTGAACGTGAGTTATATGGAAAGATGCGCTCAGCTGTTTTTGGTTGTTTTTGTAAAATATTCCATGCTTCGCCAAGCAACGGAACAATCATATGATTTCCCGATTTTTTTCGAGGATCTTTTCTATCACGAACAACAACTGAACGACTTTCTTCATCAACATCAGTCCACAATATTTTACATATCTCTCCAATTCTCATACAAGATAATATCAAAAAATCAAGGAGATCTACAAAAGGTATTTTACTTTCTCGTTGCTCGCTTCTCTTTTGCAATCAAACTTTCAGTTTATTCAATTCATATTCTACAGGTCGCCTAGTGCATCGTTTAGATTTACTACCTATTAATCCCATTTGCAGTAATAATGGTTTTGCTTCATAAGCAGGATTTGAAGAGTAATCTATTCCATAAATCGGCTTAGCTGATTTCAAAACCGACGCAATATAGCTAATATCATGATTGGCTGTTGAAGGAGAAGCGCCTGTAGCGTTTCTATGTCTACAATGATCAATAAGATTGGTGGACAGTTCGTTAAGGGATAATCTTGAAATATCTGAGTCTAAAAGCATATTAAGTACATATCTTTTAGTATGTCCAGCCACTCCACCAAGATTTTTGTCATTCATATATTTGAATATAAGTTCACCAAAAGTTAAAGTTTTTATACTATTCGGATTTGGGGCACCATTTTGTTCTAGCTCAAGGACTCTTTTAGTGCCCCACGTTTTTGCATGTGCGTGTTTAGCAAAAATCCTATTTTCTCTAAAGATATATTTCCCTTTTTCTTTTATCCCAACTGTACATCTGTAGCGATAGGTGCCATCTGAACATTGACGTTTTTCTATGGTATAATGAGCCATCATGATTTACTTTATTTTTATGGCACCCCAAATTCCTGGGGGACTAAATGGGTTGCTAATAAAGAAAAAATACACCAAAAAACCGAAAAATGCACGATAACACAACTAATGCAGAATTAACGCCGGGCAACGAATTAATGGCATCGACAGGCAATTTTAATCACCACCGTTTTAGCGTGGCACCGATGCTTGATTGGACAGATCGCCATTGCCGTTATTTTCACCGTTTATTGACTAAAGAAGCGTTACTTTATACAGAAATGGTGACAACTGGTGCGCTTATTTATGGTAAAGGTGATTATCTGGCTTGTAGTGAAGAGGAACATCCAGTTGCTTTGCAGTTGGGTGGTAATGAGCCTGCGGCCTTGGCCGATTGTGCAAAAATGGCTCAGCAAAGTGGTTATGATGAGGTTAATTTAAATATTGGCTGTCCTTCAGATCGGGTCCAAAATGGCCGTTTTGGTGTATGTTTGATGCGTGAAGGTGCACTAGTAGCGGATTGTATAAAAGCAATGCAGGATGCTACTACGATCCCGATAACAGTAAAAACCCGTATTGGCGTTGATGATGACGATAGTTATGCTTTTTTAACCGATTTTATTGATAAAATTGTGGCAGAGAGTCAATGTGGTTTATTTATCATTCATGCTCGTAAAGCTTGGCTATCGGGGTTAAGTCCAAAACAGAATAGGGAAATACCACCTTTAGACTATTCACGCGTTTATCAATTGAAAAAAGATTTTCCTCAGTTAACCATTGTGGTTAATGGAGGTATCAAAAGCATTAATCAGGCTAAACAGCATTTACACCATCTTGATGGTGTTATGATAGCGCGAGAAGCTTATCAAAATCCTGCATTATTAACTCAGGTTGATGTTGAATTTTTTGACCAAAGTAACCTAGTTATTGATCCGATTGTCGCAGTACAAGCAATGTATCCTTATATTGAGCGAGAGTTGAAACAGGGAACTTATTTAGGTCATATTACTCGTCATATGTTGGGAATATTTCAAGCTATTCCGGGCGCTCGCCAGTGGCGCCGTCATTTGAGTGAAAATGCCCATAAAAAAGGCGCCGATGTAACCGTGGTTAAGCAAGCACTTGAGTTTATTACCGGTAAATAATTGACTAACCCAGGTATTTTATCTATGCAATACCTGGGGCGCGTTTAATTAAAGAGAACTAAAAGCGCGATCAAAATTAGCGAATAAATAGAGCATTTGACTAATAAAAGCGACTTTTATTTTATTTTTTTGTTCGCATTTTATGTCCCCGTTTTGGCCAATTTTTTCCAGACTGTTTTGCATCAATTGTACAGTATGACTAATTGATTGCTGAAAATCGGCTAATTCCTAATTTTTATCAAATTGTGTCAGAAGAGTGTTAAATTTATGATTGGCATAATGAAAAATAGTTTGAAATTCATCATTAGAAAAGCGGTTTTCGCCATAAACATGATTAATAAATGTATTGATCTCTTGATAACTATTCATAGCAATTAAACTCCGTTTAATTAAAAGGTTTCCTTATTAAAGAATTAATAAACTATATAAATATTCGCGAATAAAACAATCTGAAAGTGCAGTTGGTTAATGGTTATGTTTAACTAGTCGCTTATTAGCAATGATTGCAATATTTTTCGGAAAGTTCAGATTTATTGCCAATATTTTGCTATGATTTGATTGAGGAACATTGCAACATTTTCAGATTTTCTGTAAAAGATAACAGTGAAGAATCGTTGAGGTTTTATCTCACATTAAATGATCAAATTGTCACGAAATAGCAGTAAATAGCATATACTAATGAGCGACTCTATTGATTAATGGGTAAAGAAAGTGCTATGGCGAAGAAGTATTCCGCAGAAACCGTATTTATTGGTCAGAAAGATCGTCAAATAGATGGGCTAAAAATGCCACCTCACTCCTTAGAAGCTGAGCAATCGGTACTGGGTGGATTAATGTTGGATAACGAGCGTTGGGATCATGTCTCAGAACGCGTGACCAACGCAGATTTTTTTAGCCGACCACACCGCACAATTTTTGCTGAAATGCAACGTCTGCTTGAACAGAGTAGACCAATTGATTTAATTACTTTATCTGAATCGTTAGAGCAGCAAGGCGAATTGGATAGCGTCGGTGGTTTTGCCTATTTAGCAGAATTAGCCAAAAATACCCCAAGTGCTGCCAACATTAACGCTTATGCAGATATTGTGCGCGAACGTGCTGTTGTTCGTGACATGATTGCGGTGGCAAATGAGATTGCTGATGCGGGTTATGATCCTCAAGGTCGCAGCAGCGAAGAGTTACTGGATTTAGCTGAATCACGTGTTTTTCAAATTGCAGAAACTCGTGCTAATAAAGATGACGGTCCGAAAGGGATTGAAGAGATCCTGTCTGATACGGTGGAAAAAATTGAACAGTTATATCAGAAGCCTCATGATGGCGTAACCGGTGTCTCTACCGGTTACCAGGATCTGGATCGAAAAACGGCAGGATTACAAAACTCTGATCTGATTATCGTAGCAGCTCGTCCTTCTATGGGTAAAACCACTTTTGCGATGAATTTATGTGAACATGCGGCCATGATAGAAGAAAAACCGGTTTTGATTTTTAGTTTGGAAATGCCGGCTAATCAAATCATGATGCGTATGTTAGCTTCTTTATCGCGTGTTGATCAAACTCGTATTCGAACTGGCCAACTTGATGACGAAGATTGGGCGCGTATTTCCAGTACCATGGGGTTGTTGATGGAAAAACGCAATATGTATATTGATGACTCTGCTGGGTTAACGCCGACAGAAGTTCGTTCACGTGCTCGCCGGGTTTACCGTGAACATGGTGGTTTAAGTCTAATTATGATCGATTATCTTCAGCTTATGCGAGTTCCTTTCCTGTCTGATAATCGTACACTTGAGATTGCCGAAATTTCCCGTTCGCTTAAATCATTGGCAAAAGAGTTACAAGTGCCTGTGATCGCATTGTCACAACTTAATCGTAGCCTGGAACAACGAGCGGATAAAAAACCGGTCAATTCAGATTTACGGGAATCCGGCTCCATCGAGCAGGATGCCGATTTAATTATGTTTATTTATCGAGATGAGGTTTATAACGATAATTCAGATCTTAAAGGGGTAGCAGAAATTATTATCGGTAAGCAGCGTAATGGCCCGATTGGAACAGTACGTCTGACTTTCAATGGACAATGGTCACGTTTTGATAACTATGCTGGGCCAATCTACCACGACGAATAATCTATCTATTTAATTTTAATACGTTAATACGGAGAGTAAAATGAAAGCGGCAACCGCTGTCATTCACCGCCGCGCTCTGCGTCACAATTTACAACGAGTTCGGGAAATTGCGCCTCATAGCCGCATAATTGCTGTCGTTAAAGCTAATGCTTATGGGCATGGTTTACTAGAAACAGCGCACACAGTTAAAGATCTGGCTGATAGCTTTGGTGTTGCTCGTATTAGCGAAGCAATCGCATTACGTGAAAATGGTATCAACAACCCCATCTTATTATTAGAAGGTTTTTTTGAGCTAGCTGAATTACCTATTATCACCAGGCATGAGATTGATGTTGTTGTACAGAGTATTGAACAACTTGAAACATTAGAACAGATTAAATTAGAAAAGCCGATAAAAGTTTGGATGAAACTTGATACCGGTATGCACCGTTTGGGGTTCAGACCTGTAGAGGCGAAAATATCTTATACGCGCTTGATGGCATGTCAAAATATTCAAAAACCTATCAATATTATGAGTCATTTTAGTCGTGCTGATGAGCCTGGTTTACCCGCAGCGACAGAGCAGCAATTGGCTTGTTTTAATGCTTTTATAAAAGATAAACCAGGAGAAAAATCGATCGCGGCATCTGCCGGTATTCTACTATGGCAGACATCACATTTTGATTGGGTGCGTCCTGGCATCATGATGTATGGCGCTTCACCACAAGAAGGTAAACAAGGCAAAGATTTTGGTCTCCTGCCAGCGATGACCCTCAAATCTAATCTAATTGCTATTCGTCAACATAAAGCCGGAGAGCCGGTCGGTTATGGTGGAGTTTGGGTTAGTGAGCAGGATACCAATCTTGGTGTAGTGGCAATTGGCTATGGCGATGGTTATCCCCTTAATGCCCCGTCAGGCACACCAGTATTAATAAATGGGCGCAAAGTGCCTATTGTAGGTAGAGTCTCCATGGATATGATTTCAGTCGATTTAGGAATTGAAACCAACGATAAGGTCGGCGATGAAGCAATTATATGGGGAGATCCATTGCCTGTTGAAGAAGTGGCGGCATATACTGGTGTCAATGATTATGAATTACTGACCAAGCTAACCTCACGGGTTGCAATGGAATACCTGGACAAATAAATTTGTTGTCGGTTATTTAATAGAAAAATAGATATGATGATAGTGGGGAGAATTTTAAGTGTTTAAGAATGTTGATGCTTTTGCCGGTGATCCTATCCTATCGTTGATGGATGAATTTAATAAAGATCCGCGTGAAAATAAAATTAACCTTAGCATTGGCCTTTATTATGACGCCAAGGGTAATACTCCCCAACTTGGAACTGTCGGTAAAGCGAAAACCAAGCTTAATCAATTTCCTGCTTTTTGGCGCTGACAGCCCACTAATTAAAGAACAACGAATTGCAACAGTACAGACTATTAGTGGCTCAGGGGCGTTAAAGCTGGGATCCGATTTTTTACATCGTTATTTCCCTGAGTCAGAGATTTGGTGTAGTGATCCTACTTGGGAAAATCATGTTTCTATCTTCATGGGATCAGGAATTAACGTCCATTATTACCCCTATTTTGATGCCGAGACTAAAGGGATAAAATTTGCTGAAATGCTGGCAACATTCAAACAGCTGCCAGAAAAAAGCATTATCTTAATGCATCGATGTTGTCATAATCCAACCGGTTCTGATTTAACACCGCAACAGTTGGATCAAATAACCAAAGTGGCTAAAGAGCGGCGCCTTATTCCCTTTCTTGATATGGCTTATCAAGGATTTAAAAGTATGGATGAGGATGTTTATGCTATTCGCACTATGGCTCAGGCCGGATTACTGGTATTTGTCAGTAATTCATTTTCCAAGATTTTTGGTCTGTATGGTGATCGGGTTGGCGGCCTATCGATTATTTGTCAAAATCAACCGGAGTGTGAGCGGGTATTTAGCCAACTAAAGGCGGGTGTGCGTCGTCTCTACTCGAGCCCACCATCAAATGAGGCAAAAATTGTTGAACATGTTTTGACAAATGACACATTACGCGCTGAATGGTTAAGTGAGGTAGAATCGATGCGTCGGCGCATCTTTGCCATGCGGAAAATGCTCGTTAGCAATTTGGGAAATGCGTTACCTGAAAAAAACTTTGATCACCTATTAAAGCAGCATGGTATGTTTAGTTACACTGGTTTTAGCGCAGAACAGGTTGAGCGTCTACGTGAGGAATTTGCCATATATCTGGTTAGTACTGGGCGTATTTGTATGGCGGGTGTTAATGAACATAATGTTCAACGTATTGCTCAGGGTTTTGCAGCAGTAAGTCGTTAACTGAATTTAATTACAATCAATAATTCTATTAAAGCCAGTGATTATTTAATCACTGGCTTTAATTTATTAAATATAAAAATATTAAAATCAGATTTAATTTTAGGAGTAAAAATAAAATAGTATTAATTAAATTTAACATATTGAATTACAAATAAAAAATAATTATTAATATTTTGATAGCTAATTAAATTATTGATTATTATATATTGCCTATTAAATTTTTCTTTTCTATTTTGAAGAGGTAACTTTCATCCACATATTTATGTAAAAATAAAATATAGGTAATGCTATGAAAAATAAAAAGATTCGCTATAGCAGAAACATAATTTATTTCATCGCCAGTTATCCTCTGTTACCGGTTTTCAGTTCCACTGTCCAACCAGCGGATGAAAAAACTCAACTAACGGTTAAAAATCAAATTGCTGTCATCAATATAGCGGCACCTAATCGGGTGGGTATTTCTCATAATCTATATCAGCAATTTAATGTACCGCCACAAGGTGCATGCTGAACAATGCTAGCCAACCAGCGAAAAGTGAACTAGCCGGACAGCTGGCTAAAAATGGGCAGCTTGGTGAACAGACGGCCACTTTGATTATTAATGAAGTAACAGGTTCATCTTCTTCCCAACTAAATGGCAAGTTGGAAATTGCAGGCAAGAAAGCGGATGTGATCATCGCTAATCCTAATGGCATCAGTTGTGATGGTTGTCGTTTCAGCAATATTGGTGGATTAACCTTAACTAGCGGCCGGCCGACACTGAATTAACGAGGCGAATTCGCTCATTTAAGGGTGAAAAAAGGTGATATTACCATCCGTAATAAAGGGCTCTATAGTGGTAGCCAACAGTATACTGAAATGATCAGCCGTACTGTTACTATCAATGCCAGTATTCTGAGCAAAAATATTAGCTTGCTGCTAGGCATGAATGCGATTGACTATCAGACTGGAATAGTTTCTCAAATAACTAGCCCGGGCCTAAAACCCCAATTTGCGGTTAACATTACAGAGCCTGGTGGGATTTATGCTAATCGCATTAAAATCATTGCTACCGAACCAGACAGTGAAGTTAAGCTGGATAATATTAAAACCAGCGAAAGTGATTTATTTGTTTCTGCTAAAGGGGAACTGACGCTAGGTCATATTACCACTAACAGGCATTTAATCGCCAAAGCGCCAGCCATTATAATTCCGGCAACCAGTGAAATTTTATCTCAGCAAAAGCTATTACTTGAAAGCGATAGCCTGATTAATCAAGGTAAAGTAACGGCTAAACATTATATTCATCTATTTAGTAATGTTATCAGTAATCAAGGTGAAAGCGCTAAAATTACAGCTTATAATAATCTCTGACTACAAAAAAATGCTCAGGGTGAACTTTAAGTAAAAGGTTTGAAAATAGCGCGGCGACTATCTCAACGCAAACCAGTGACCTGTTCCTGAAAGCTAAACAAGTGATTAACTAAAGCAATAATCATGGAACAACGAATAACGCCGGATTGTAACAAGGTTAAAGCGTATGTTGTCAGGGCAAGTGGCGGTGGCCTGAATACAAGTGTCAACAAAAATCTAAAACCTAATTATCAGATTAATGGAAAACAGCGCTGGTTTGGTGAAATCGATGCTGTGTTTACGCAATTTGTTCAATTGGAGAAAACGGCCTACACATTAGCTTCCCCTCTGATGTTTGGTCGTCTTTCTGCCAGTAACCATCGCTATATTAAAAGTAATCTATTAGTCAATGATAATTATTTGCACAGGAAGCATATTACCGTTATTAATCAAAAACTGGGTGAAAAATTTGTCTGGGTAGGTTTATAAAATGCGCTAGATGTATACTTTACTGTACGGATCCTTACCTCAGCTGTAGCATTGGATACCTGCCAGATTATACTTATCAAGATAATGATTAGGATGACGTTTGTATCCGTTATTCTATCGATCAGGACCAATATCTTTCCTTTATACCGGCAGACAAAGCACCTGATGCATCATTTACTCTTGACATTAAGACACCTTAATACCCATTAATCAGCCGAGTGATAAGTGGCCTAGTTGGAGCCCTTACCTTATGAACCGCAGAAAGTACCTATAGTGGTGCAGATATAGGGGGGATAGCGGTGCAGAATAATTACTCTTACGATTAAAGAATTTCAGCAATTAGAGAAAGATTTAGCGGCTGGTAAAGCAACCGAAGGGGATTGTCGTTCAGTTATTCAAGAGTCCATTGATATTAGTATAAGAATAGCTAAGAACTAGTAGAAAATTGTACCGGTGGCAGTGTATTTTGCCTGACTAGGGAAAAGCTTATTACAGGGTATATTAACGAAGCCAGTGATACCCATCCATTACACATAAAAGATGAAAAGCTAAAAGATCCAAATGCGGCAGCAATAGTGAATTATCTTAATGGAATAGATTTGAAATTTTTGCGAAAAAGTATCACTGAAGGTGATATAACCCTGCTAGTGATCATACCTGACCTTTTGGCCGGTAACCGTGATAGCAAAAAAGTGATAGTCACAAATAGTGTAACAAAAGGAAAAGAGTAATTAATTGCAGTAGGTCTATCTAGCGACTAATGCAGGTAGTTTAATTTTCCTTAAGGTGACAGGCTGCTAGATCTGTACAGACATTATTTTGGTATTTAAATAGATCCGTCCTCGTCTGTCCAAGAGCCTCGGTTTACATCCAAATTTTGTAGTTCAACTATTGTCGATGATTGACTATTTTCGTTAATGTTGTTTAATTGTTTTTCTATTAATACAGAAATGCGTTCTTCTATTGCGGCAAAAGGTACCTTGATCTCCTTTAATTCTGAAATACTGGCATTGATTACTTTTATCGATTGAAGAAATTGAATGATTGATATTGGCTGCTTTCGCAAGTTTGTATCGAGATTGATAGCCGTCATGAATAGCCAATTTATCTCGTTTAATCTTTCCAACGACAGAGCCGATAGCAAGTACAACCCCGATAGTAGCTCCGCCAGATGCTGCCATAGAAGCAATTTCGAAGGAGGCAGATAATCCAACTAATTCAACCATTGCCGTTGCGCCTATTTCTCCTGTAGAAACTAAATCACTTGTTGCACCAACAGTTATCGACTCTGAAACAATATTTGCGGTAATGATAGGGGCGAGCATTTTTGGTATCTCAAAATTTAATGTGTCAAAGGAGAATTTCTCAAATTTAATTTCTTCGTCGTTTATTTCTTTTTGGTACAATTCTTTAAGATGATTATTTAACTCAACAACATTGTTTTGGATCTCCTTAATCAATAGTGCATTTTTACTGGCATAGGTTTGGCAATCTACCGCTATTTCATGCGCTCTGGCTTCTCTAACCGGGTTATCTGGGAAATAGGTATCAGCCAGTAAATAAGCCAGGAAGATATTTTGTGTAAGCACTGGTAAAGCCATCAGCAAAATCACTCCAAAAACTCATTTTCACCTCATTCAATTGGCCGTTTTTAATTTAAAAGCGTTAATTTTTGCTATTATGTTAGTGGCAATAGCAGCTTAAATTTTATCAAAATTACATCTCGAGCACCTTTGGTTTTCGTTAACGCAATAAGCGTGACAATCAACTGAACTGCAGTTTCAGTCAATAAAATGGTGCGATTAGGTTTGTTATTCAATAACATCTATTTAATACAGATTAAGCCAATTAGCCTTCATCGGTCCAAGAGCCTCTGGATTTATCGAGTTTAGCCAGGGTGGTTTTGGTCAAAGTGTCGATTTCATCGAGTTCAACTTGGTTTCGTTTTATGGAATTACTAATGATTTTGTCGATCTGCTCTTTAGATACATCGGATCCTAAGGAGTCTAAGACAACTGAAACTGATGTAGTAACAACATTCAATTTATTGATAACAATGTCATTCGTCAGTTCAGCTTTTTTTAATTGGAATCTGGAATCAATCGACTCTTTAATTTTGTCTTGCAAATTTTTCCGTTGCACCGCCCCAGTGACTGAATCCAGGATCCCTTAGACCAAGACAACCGCTGCGATCCCACCTAATACAGTGCCTAGCTTAAACCATTTTGGTAGACCAACCAGTTTAATAAAGGCGCCTTCCCCGATACGACCTTGTTTGTAGAAGATATGATTTTGCTGCGAGCGATAATGCTTTGTTAGCGAAGCCATATGTAAGCATCGGCGTAATAACATCAGCGACACTAATTAAAATTTTGTGCGTTTTTGACTCGGCAACAAAATCGATATCATGAAATTTTATTGGTGTTCCAACAACCTTGTAAGCCTTGCGTATCGCCTCATTGGCGTTATTTATTGCTATTTCGTATTTAGTATGTAGCTGTGAAATATTACCGACTGGAGTGGAATTATCAGCGACAAGTTCTGTCAGTCTGACCGCTCTTTTTTCATTATCGGGGTAAAAAAGGTTATCAAACATAATTGATAGCTCTCGTAAATTTTATTTTGGTTAGAATATTTATTGGGTTAATTGACCCAGTACCTTAATTTTTTCGTATGATTTGTAGAAATCAAACTATAACCAACACCATTATTTCATCTTCTTAACAGGTTCTGAGTCGCTGAAAAAACAGTTGTAATTTAAATCACCAGTGAAAGTATTTTATACTTACCCTCTACAGATAGAGCAGAGTATGTTAAGCATGGCAGTTACTCCTTAATGATTATTTGCAACCCCATTCACCATTTTCGCATCCAGTGTAATAAGGAAGGCGGTATAAAAAGTAAAAGCTGACTTTTTCCTTAAAAATTAGTGAACTGATAGTATAGAACTGATTGATAAAAAATAACAAAAATTTAATAATTTTATCGCGCTGGAGCTATAAGCAAAAAAGGCGGCACGTTATTTATGTATTACTGTTTTAATTCGGGTCATTAATTGATTAATAATTTTTCTTTATTAAATTCATTATCGCCATTTGCTAACAAGATATTTATCATATTGATGAACTTTAAATATCAATATTATATTTTGTCATATCAGTCGGTAAATGGCGTATTGAAATGTTTAATAGCGCTATTTTGTTAGTTCATTAGTGGCATCGGAAATTACGCTGTCATTATTTAAGCCACAATCATCTACAGCAGTAATAGTGGCAAATTCATCCATTATTTCGATAGGATAGGTTGGGCCAGCTGCACGATAAGCTTCCATTTCATTTATATGGTTATTTTGAAAACATGCCGTTTTTTGTGGATCATCCATTACCCAGCGTGGAAAGAATGCGGTACAGTGCAACAATAGGATTAAAATATTTAAAATGACACTAATACTCGTGCCAGTCGGTTCTGTCCAGGATGCTTTATAAATATTTTATCCGATCTGTACGATATAGGCAGATTGATCTTTCACGCATCGGTTACTGCCGAGCCGCTATAGACCCGATAATCTAAGGGTGCTGTCATTTTTTATGTAAATTTCATGCTGCCAACCGTTTTCATAAGTATATATGAGATGTTTGCCAACCAAATTAGTTAAATCATGCTTTTCAAAATTGTTCATTTTTCACTCTCTTTTGGTGGGTGTTAACTAAAGTATTTATTAATTTTTTGACCAGAAACCGCAATTACTTAACAAGGTAATTTTTGTTTTAACAGAGTCTAATAGCAACTTAATTAGCGATAGTGCAACACGGTAATAATAGCGTTTGCTAAAATTGTGCAGTAAGACGCTGTTTATATTTAACACTTGAAACTGTGGATAAAAAAATAAGGTGAAGAAGAAAGAATCAGCCTAAGATTATTCTTGCTGAAAATTCGTTCTTATCGTTAACTTTTTGTTAATAATAGAATAGATGGAGAATTTTTGCATTTATGCCATCAAAAACAGCAGCCAAACCGATTATGAGCATGGAACTAGCATAAAAAAGAATTTCTTATTATCAAATATTTTTCCCGGCAGCTACGCCGGGCTATTTTTCAATTTTGATAGCGGAAATTACTGCTGATTAGTAACCGCGTTTTAGGATCGGTTTTAAAAATTGAGCAGTATGTGATTGCTTACATTTGACTATCTGCTCGGGTGTACCGGCAAATAAAATCTCACCACCACCACTACCGCCTTCAGGTCCCAGATCAACGATCCAGTCGGCGGTCTTAATCACATCTAAATTGTGTTCAATAATCACAATAGTATTGCCCTGATCACGGAGTTGATGTAATACATGCAACAGTTGTTGAATATCAGCAAAATGTAAACCGGTAGTCGGTTCATCCAAAATATAGAGCATTTGGCCGGTACTGCGTTTGGAAAGTTCGCGAGATAACTTAACCCGTTGTGCTTCACCACCCGATAAGGTTGTTGCGGATTGACCTAAACGAATATAGGAAAGCCCAACGTCGATCAATGTTTGCAATTTACGCGCTAACGCTGGAACCACAGCAAAATATTCACGTGCTTCTTCAATGGTCATTTCTAATACTTCGTGAATATTTTTACCTTTATATCTGATCTCTAACGTTTCACGATTATAGCGTTTGCCCTTACAGTGATCACAGGGAACATAGACATCGGGCAGAAAATGCATCTCAACTTTGATCACGCCATCACCCTGGCAGGCTTCGCAGCGACCGCCTTTGACATTAAAACTAAACCTTCCTGGTGTATAACCCCGCGCACGAGACTCGGGTACGCCGGCAAATAATTCACGTACTGGCGTAAATACGCCAGTGTAGGTGGCTGGATTGGAACGTGGCGTTCTGCCAATCGGGCTTTGGTCAATATCAATCACTTTATCGAAATATTGTAAACCTTCGATATCGGTGTAAGATGCTGGAGTGGCATTAGTAGCTTTATTTAATTGACGCTGAGCAATAGGAAATAACGTATCATTAATTAGAGTTGATTTACCTGAGCCGGAAACGCCGGTAATACAGGTAAATAAGCCAATAGGCAACTCCAGCGTGACATTTTTTAGATTATTACCTTGTGCACCAATCAGTTTCAGGGTTTTTTCTGCATCGATAGCTACTCGTTTGGGCGGGATGGCGATTTTGCGTTCACCGCTAAGGTATTTACCGGTTAATGAATCTGGATTGCTAATAATATCGTCCAGGTTGCCTTGAGCAACAATGCGTCCTCCATGTATGCCGGCGCCTGGGCCGATATCGATAATGTGATCGGCAGCACGGATCGCATCTTCATCATGTTCCACCACTATAACCGTATTGCCTAAATTACGTAAATGCAACAGGGTCTGTAACAGCCGGTCATTATCTCGTTGATGTAAACCAATTGATGGCTCATCCAATACATACATGACACCAACTAAACCGGCACCGATTTGGCTTGCCAGCCGAATGCGCTGTGCTTCGCCACCGGATAATGTTTCAGCTGAGCGGGAAAGAGACAGGTAATTTAATCCCACATTGACCAAAAATTTTAACCGATCGTTAATTTCTTTCAGAATTTTTTTCGCAATTTGTGCCCGTTGCCCACTGAGCTGCAATGTTTGGAAAAATGTCATCGCATGGCCGATACTAAAATCGGAAATTTCAGGCAGGCTGGTATTTTCAATAAATACATAACGGGCTTCTTGCCGTAAGCGGGTGCCATGGCAAGCAATACATGGCCGATTATTGATATATTTTGCCAACGCCTCGCGCACCGCCATCGACTCGGTTTCTTTATAGCGACGCTCCATATTATGGATCACCCCTTCAAAAGGATGGCATCTGACAGTAACATCGCCGCGATCGTTTTGATATTTAAATTCAATCGCTTCTTTGTCGGAACCATATAAGATCATTTGCTTGATCGATGGTTCTAACGAACTAAACGTGGCTTCAACATCAAATTTATAGTGTTTAGCTAACGACTGTAGCATCTGGAAATAATAAAAATTACGGCGCTCCCAACCACGAATTGCCCCGCCAGCTAAAGAAATTTCCTCATTTTGGATCACGCGTTCTGGGTCGAAAAATTGTTGTACTCCGAGCCCATCACAGGAACTACAGGCACCTGCTGGATTGTTAAAAGAAAACAGGCGCGGTTCTGAATTCGCTCATGCTATAACCGCAGACAGGGCAGGCAAAATTAGCGGAGAAAACTAATTCGGTTGCCTGGTTGTCATCCATATCAGCGATAACTGTAGTACCACCTGATAACTCAAGCGTGGTTTCAAACGATTCAGCTAGTCGTTGTGCCAGGTCAGCACGAACTTTAAAACGATCAACCACCACTTCAATGGTATGCTTTTTATGTAGTTCTAATTTAGGTGGATCGGATAGATCGCATACTTCACCATCAATGCGGGCGCGAATATAACCTTGGGCTGCCAGATTATCCAGTAGCTTGATATGTTCACCTTTACGTTCTTTAACTACCGGTGCTAGCAACATTAGTCGCTTACCTTCCGGCAGAGCCAGGACATTATCAACCATCTGACTAACGGTCTGGGAGGCTAACGGAATATCGTGATCTGGACAGCGGGGTTCGCCGACACGGGCAAACAACAAACGTAAATAATCATGGATTTCGGTAATGGTACCTACCGTTGAACGTGGATTGTGTGAAGTGGATTTCTGTTCAATTGAAATGGCTGGTGACAGCCCTTCAATATGATCAACATCCGGTTTTTCCATTAAGGATAAAAACTGCCGAGCATAGGCAGACAGTGACTCAACATAACGGCGCTGACCTTCTGCATACAGGGTATCAAATGCCAGAGAAGATTTTCCTGAACCTGATAACCCAGTAATAACAATTAACTTATCGCGAGGAATAATTAAATTGATATTTTTTAAATTATGGGTGCTCGCACCTCTGACTTCAATGTTATCCATATACTACATCCCGGATGAGAACATATTCAAACAATAAATAAAACTTTTATTATTACACAATTTTGTCTGAATGAATATACAGTATAGTATAGGGAGTCATATTCTGCAATTTAATAGCCAAACTTGAAAAAATTTAGCAATATTGCAGTATAATTTTCTAAGGCGTTTCGCAAAGCGTAATGGCAACGGTTTGGTTTGCATATTCAATAACGTGTTAGCATGTTAAACTAGCAATATTAAAAATTAATTCATCAGGAGTAGAGAATGGCCAGCAGAAGCATTAACAAAGTCATACTTATCGGCAACTTGGGACAAGATCCTGAAATTCGTTATATGCCAAATGGTGGTGCGGTTGCGAATCTTACTCTGGCAACCTCTGAAAGTTGGCGTGATAAGCAAAATGGTGAAATGCGGGAAAAAACAGAATGGCACCGCGTTGTGATCTTTGGCAAGCTGGCGGAAGTGGCAGGTGAATATTTGCGTAAAGGTTCACAAGTTTATATAGAAGGCTCACTACAAACTCGTAAATGGCAAGATCAAAATGGCCAGGATCGCTACTCTACCGAAGTGGTGGTGAATATTGGTGGTACCATGCAAATGTTAGGTGCGCGTGGTGGCTCACAAGAAGGTATGCCACAAAGTAATCCAGGGGGTGGTTGGGGGCAACCACAACAGCCACAACCAACTCAACATTTTAGTGGTAACGCGCCAGCGCCTGCTGCCCGTTCCGGTAAAACTTCTCCAGCTACACCAGCTGAGCCACCCATCGATTTCGATGATGATATTCCGTTTTAAAAAATACATAGAGTTATTTGTTAAATTTCAATCTGTAAGCCCCGTGATTAGGGGTTCTCCTTTATTTATAAATGTAATACCCACTTGAAAACTTTTTGGTTATCAGCCACGTTTATGATAAGTGTGAAGTTAAAAGAATCGGTGAGTCACTACCGCCAAGTGTGAAGTTAAAAAAATTATTAGCCTCGCTTTTGCGAGGCTTTTTGCTATTTTCTATCAAGGAGTTGATTGGTGATGAATGATTTTTCATCACAATTTTAAGGGCATTAAAGTCACAGCGTTTCTACATCCCCCTATCCAAACTTTTATTTTATTAAACAAATTCTTTTAATGTGACAGAACCGTTGTTTCTCCTCGTTTTTCACTTAATTATTTGATCTCAAAAGGCATTCCTTGTGCTTGCATCCTTGTATGATGCGCTGGCAATTTCGTTGTTTAAGGAGTACATAAAATGAAAGTAAAAATGAAAATGAGCTTTTTGGCGCTGACCATCGGCGTTTCTTTCTCTTATGCAGCGCAGGCATTACCCAATATTACTGTCCTGGCAACCGGCGGGACTATCGCAGGCAGCGGATATTCTCCGGTCAAAGCCAGTTACACTCAAGGAACAATCAAAGTCGATAAACGCTTGGAACTGGTGCCACAAATAAAGCAGGTTGCCAATGTTAAAGGCGAACAGGTGGTTAATGTCTGTTCGCAAGATATGGATACCTCTGTATGGCTCAAGCTGGCGAATAAAATAAACACGCAGTGTCAGGATACTGATGGTTTTGTTATTACTCACGGTACTGATGCCATTGAAGAAACTGCCTATTTTCTAAACCTGAGGGTGAAGTGTGAGAAACCTGTTGTGCTGACAGGGGCAATGCGTCCGGTTACTTAGCTTAGCTCTGACGCACCGGCAAATTTGTATGGTGCAATTCTGACGGCAGCATCACCGGCTAGCGCCGGGCGAGGTGTATTGCTTGTGATGAATAATAAGATCCTTGATGCTCGGGATGTGACGAAGATGAACTCGGAGAATTTGGAAGCGTTTCAGTCGATCCATTATGGTGCTTTAGGGGCTATCGCCGACAGCAAAGTCATTTATACCTGCACGCCTGTGCAAAAGCACACTACCCAAACATCGTTCGACGTTAGCAAGCTAACCCAACTGCCAGAGGTGGGTATTGTCTACAATTACGCTAATGCATCTGACATTCCTGCCAAGACCTTTATTGCCAACGGCTATCAGGGCATTGTCAGTGCGGGCGTTGGTAATGGCAAAATTAATGATGACAAATACGGCTTCGTTGCTTCCGCAACGCTAAGCCCCTATAAATCCCGCGTGTTACTTATGCTAGCGCTGACACAAACGAAAGATCCAAACAAAATCCAACAATATTTCATGCAGTATTAATGATGAACGGGGGCTTACAGCCCCGTTTTACCCCCTGCTGATGTGCCTGGGAAAATTGATCTGTCTGTTTGATAAAATAAAAAATTTGCAAGTGCGCTATAAGATATGAGTGGTCATTATTGTGAACCACTGCAACAAAAGTTACCAAAATCTGACAAATTAAAGTAATTGGATGCAACGGAGTTGAGTTATTAGCATTCGCGATTTGTTGTTAATCGGTAGACATTTTAAGCAGCCTTTTATTTACAAAAGCCTATTAAATTAAGTAACAATTTATCCATCTAAACTCCATATATCACCGAAGCCATCTCCTCGCTTGCGAATATCTTATTAGGTTTTATCAACATAACAATTATGGTATTAATCGCTATTTAATTGGTATCAATATTTTTTTGATTATATAAATAAATGATCCTAAACGATCAGCTAAATGGAACTCTGGCTCCATAAGATCACGACCAATTGCACCGTCAGCGATGGTCATCAGCCAGGAAGCAGTATTTTCAATCGGTAATTCTGGATCAATTTGGCCATTACTGACGCCATGCTTTAGAATATCAACCAGTCGTTGTCTGACAATTTTTTCATTTTTAATAAAAGTGTTGTTAATTGCCTGGTTTCTACTGGCTTCCGCAATAATTTCCAGGCTTAGTCGGGCATAAGTTGGTTCATTATAAAGTTGTATCAGTCTGGTCATAATCGTGATAACAGTTTCGATGGTCGAATCGGTGACCTGTTCGATTTGTAGTAGTGTGGCAAAATTGGCCTGATCTTGTAAGGCAATAGCTTCAATAATGGCATTTTTAGTTGGATAGTAATGAAATAAATTTCCGGGACTCATTCCAGCGGCTTGACATATTTCCGCCGTTGAAGTGGCATGAAAGCCTTTTTCAACAAAACAGCGGATAGCTGCCGCAATGATCTGTTTTTTCTTAGCGCGCTGTTTTTCCGTTTGTTCAGTCATATTGATCTCCAAATAAGTAGACAATAATTTTTAGACCGATTACTCTATCTATTTTAAAGCCAGAAATAAAGCGCTTTTCACCGGTTAACGTTAAATAGCGATTTATTTTAGCTAGTTACTTGTTTGTTAAACTATTTTAATAGGATAGCGTGAAGAATGTATTATTTCCCGCACGAATCGCATGTACATACTTGCACTTGGATGCCATTTGGCATGTCTACAACTATTTGGCCAAAAAAATTAATTGCCAGCTTACAGCAGAATTTAGCCGATATTGCATTAGCAATTGCAGAATTTGAACTGGTTAATTTATTGGTTACGCCTGAAAATTATCCTGTTGCCTGGAATTTACTTGGCAGCTCGGTGAACTATATTAAAGCACCACTTAATGATATCTGGATCAGGGATAGTGGCGCTAATTTTGTGTTGGATAAAAGCTCAGGGCAGCTGGTGGCTATCGATTTTAATTTTAATGGTTGGGGCAATAAACAGCGGTATCATTTTTATCGTCATGTTGCCACAATTATGGCGAACTACACAGAAAGCCAATTAATTAAAGCAAATATTAACCTTAAAGGTGGCAGCATTGAAGTTAATGGCTCAGGAGTAGGAATATTTACCGAAAGTGCGATCTTAAATAGTGATCGTAATCCTAATTGTACGCGACAGCAAATAGAATATCAGTTAAAAACCTATTTAGGATTGACGGATATTATCTGGTTAAAAGGTATTAAAGGTTATGATATTACCGATGGCCATATCGATTTTTATGCTCGTTTTATTAATTACAACAGTATTATTAGTCTGGAAAACGATACTTATTCTTTTGATTATCGCGTTACCAGAGAGCATCAAAACAGCTTAATAGCGATGAATAAAATTAAAAATATAACCACATTAAATACGCCGCAAAATGTCAGAGTTGACCGTCAGCGCTATCCTGAATTTGCTGCCAGTTATGTTAATTATTATCTTTGTCATCAGGCAATGATAATTCCGGAATTTGGCGATCAAAACGCTGATAGCGCCGCGGTAGAAATATTAACGGACTGTTTTCCCAACCATAAAATTGTTCCTGTTAATATTGATACCATCGCTATTGGCGGTGGTGGTATTCATTGTGTGACGCAACAACAACCTAAAAACGCTATTTGATAATAGCGGTTCTCCATCATAACCATAACACTGGCTAATCAACGATCGATCTTCTTATATAGCACCAAATTCTCTTTTGTTTCATCAGGGCGATGGCCGATCCAGAATATTTCCATACCAGGGGGCGGTTCTCTGACCTCTTTTGAAAGATCGAGCAGCCACCGGCAATTAGGCGGTGTTTCATAGTGATATTGTGATTGATGTAAAATTCCGGTGTAGTAGTAAAGCATTGGCGCTTCTGATTCCCCCACTTCATGGGAGACCATACAGTCGGTAGGGAGAAATTCGCTGGCAATATGTTGTTTTAGATCGGCAAACACATTTTGATAACCTTTGGCGTAATCTATCCAGCCGATAAAAAGTGTAAAGACTAATCCCCAGATAACAGTGAGTCCCAGACACCATATTTGAGTCGCTTTTAAAGCCAGCTGGTCGGCCAGAAAACATTTTTTAAACAACCAGATCAACGTAATGGTTAACGCAAATAAAAAGGCCATCCAAGAAAAGTGCGGCTGATAGCCACTTGGCAACCATTGGCTAAAAATTGGCAGCAATTGGTGGTGTTTAGTCGAAAAAGATAACCCGTAGCCAATCCATAAGAGAGGGATGAGTAGGGAAAACAAAATTTGGCTGAAGTAATAACCAATTTTATATAACAGCGATGGTAATAGACAAAAACAGTGGGTCGCTAATAATGCCATCGGTGCGATAAAAGGTAATAAATATAACGCGCGGCCAGAGGCTGAGATTTGTAACAAAATAACGCCTAGCAATACAAAACAGGCTGGTAAAAAAAGCCTATTGGCTGTTAGATTTTTTATTGGTTGTTTCAAAATAAAAATAACAGCTAAGATACCTGATGGTAAGGCAAAAAGAAGTATTGCTTCAGGGATACGGAAGGCTTTTGCTTTTGCACCTAATTGTTCAACTGAAAAACCCAAAAAACGGCCAATATTATTATCCCAAAACCAAACTTTAAACAACTCAGGGCTATCACGAAAAAGTAAAATTGGCCAGGGTAAAATTAAAATTAAAGACAGCAAGCCAGCAATAATAGCTAGAGAATAATAGTGTTTATTGCGACAAGCTTTTAAACAAATCGGCGCTAAAATTAAACAGATCCAAATTAAGCCAGGGATAAAAACTCCTTTTGATAGCATGGTAATAACGGTACCGGCGCTTAACCAAAAGGTGGAAAAGAGATTTTTTTCCTGCTTAATCAAACCTAATAAGCCATATAAACCAATAATAGTGCCTGCTATCAAAGCAGTATCGGTAAACATATCGTGGCTATGACGTAATATACCCGGCGCTGAAGCAAATAATGCCAATGCTATCCAGATACGATAATCAGAGAAGCTGTCAGCGGAGAAGAAACGGCGAGCTAACAAAACAAAAAAAGATAAACTCAAAGCAGAAAAAAATAGCGTGGCCGTTCTGGCTGCATCATGCATGGGTAACCAAGAGGAAAACAGGTGGACAGCAGTGGTTGCAACCCAATAGTAGAGTGGGGGTTTTTCCATAAAAGGTTGGCCGGCATTAGTGGGTATCAGCCAATTACCTGTTTCATACATAGTTTGTATAATACCAAAACTATAATTTTCATCTTGCTTCCAAGGATTATGTCCAAAGATACCTGGCAGCAGGTAAATTAACATAAACAGTAAGAAACCGAATAGCGTTTTTATATCTGTTTTGGATAAAGGGTTGTTATTTATTATTTCCATGAAATTAGATTAGTTAATTAAATAAATACCGTTGTCATTAAGACCAGCAATGACTTATGTTTATAATATACTCAAATGGTTCGCATAATATAATGATCATCGATAAATATATTAGCATAAATGTTAATAACATTGTTGGTTTAAAATTGGCGGACTTTACTCGTGTCGGAAATAAAAATAAATATTTTACATTTAATTAAATTTTAAAAAAAATCATAATATGAAACAGCCAGTTTATTGGTGAATAAACCTATGGCGTGTTGGTTGCATAAGTTATATTCTGATTATAATAAATATTCTCGTCCTGCTAGGACGAGGAGAATGTTAATAACAGGTTGATAATATTTTAAATCAAATGTTAACTATCATGGCCAAAATAAATTTGGCCCAGGGGGCGGCGGTTCAATTTTTTGCATGATAAATTCAATACAATCTTTTGCATAATTTTGCAGTGCATCAGAAAGATCTTCTTGACTTAGTTTGGATAGATTACGAGGATCATTACCAAAATCAATGGGGTTGAATTTTCCTGTTTCGCTATCCCACAAAATGTTATTTTTTTGTAAATCTGAGTGAAAAATATTTTTTTCTGTCAGCTCAGTTAACATACGATTAAATTTTTCAATTGCTTCTGCTGGAAATGAATCAACCTGACTTAATGGTTTCCCGGCAATTTTTTTCATCCTGACAAATAAATTCTGCTCATCATCGTGATAAATTTTGGCGGTGTTTTCACCATAGTAATGACAAAAAAATACGATCGATTTTTCAATTGATTTAATATCACTTCCACTTCCACTTCCACTTCCACTTCCACTTCCACTTCCACTTCCACTTCCACTTCCACTAATACTAACGATATGACTGTCACGTTGACAGTCATATTTTTCATAATATTTTTTTATCACATAATTTTCATCATGGTCTTGATAAACTTCACCGTCACAGCCTGCGTTGATAGTGTGATTAGCAAAATAACATAAGGTATGATAATTTCCGGCTTTATCTAAAACGCGAGTTTCAATGGGTGGTATTTCATATCGCTCCGCCCATAGTGGTATTTGGTCCCATTCAATGTAATGCCTAGCAAACTCCAATGGGCTATGAAAACTGTTTGGCGGAAAGTCATATCTGGCGAGTAATTCTTGTGCCCACCTTCTGTTTTCTACATTATCAATCCCACCTAAACTTTTAATAAGAAGATCTTCTGCTGTCAAATTTCTACTGGCAGATGTAGTGGGTAAATTTGTAAAGTAATTGGTGTTTGTCGTGGAGGAACTGACGGGTGGAGTAAGCATATATAATTAATCCTATTTGGAGTCTTTCAGTTGGATTTATAAAAATGCATATAATTGACAATGAAATTACTATAATTATTTTTTGTAAGATTAAAAATAATAAAAATGTAAATAAAAAATATGCTTTGTAAATTTCTCCCCAAATGTTCAGTTTTGCTTTATTTAAGGAATGGTCAACAATACCAAGTTCATTACAGTGATCACCAAATGACGCTGATGATGGATTGATGTACAGCACATTTTGATAGTCCGTTTGTCGACTACACCATCACTTCACAATGTAGAAGGCATAGACTGGTGTTTATCTTTAAACAGCAGAAAAAAAAGTATGCTGGGATAGAAGCCTGATATAGCACATTTTATATTGATAAATAATATTTTTAATTACTCAATGTTGATTTCATTCAATAAAATTTTTTTGCCTGACAAAATAATATCATTATCTTATCTACAATAGGGTGCTACTTTTTGTTGCCTTATCATAAAAAATAAACAGAAAAATTGCCTGGTTTTTCATAACAATAAAATGGCGCTAATTATCTTTGTGGTGAAAAATGCTTGATTATTTCCTTAGGATCACCAGATAATTGCGTCTCTAAAATCTCTTTTTTTCTTTCATAGTTGAAAGTTATCTTGAATTTCTAAACAGAGGATCAACATGTCTGCTAGGCAAACTCCTTTGAATTGCAAATTAAATCATTTTTTTAAATACAGTAACGAGGCTCAACAATTCGTCGCGAGATTATTGCAGGTCACCACATTTTTGGCCATGGTTTACTCTGTTATTGTGGTACCTGGTATGTTAGGTCAAGCCGGTTTCCCACCCACAACAGTTTTTATTGCAACCTGCCTGGTAGCAGGATTTGGCTCATTATTGATGGGGTTATGGGCTAATTTACCGATGGTTATCGGTTGTGCTATTTCATTAACCGCATTTAGTCTGGTTCTTAGTCAGCAGGTGAGCATTCCTGTTGCTTTAGGTGCCGTTTTTTTAATGGGATGTTTATTTACTTTTATTTCCATTACTGGTGTACGTAGTTTTATTCTACGCAGTATGCCAAAAGGGATTGCTCAGGGGACAGGAATTGGTATCGGGCTGTTTTTGCTTTTGATAGCCGCCAATGGCATTGGTTTGGTGGTAAAAAATGAGCAGGCCGATTTGCCGGTTGCGCTTGGACAATTTACTTCTTTTCCTGTGATCATGTCACTGATTGGTTTGGCGGTTATTTTTGGTTTGGAAAGAAGAAAAACTCCAGGTGGGGTATTAATGGTGATTATTGTGATTTCTATTATTGGCTTAATTTTCGATCCGCAAGTGAAATACCAAGGTTTCTTTAAATTACCAACCCTGGGTGAAGACGGTTTATCGTTATTGTTTAGTATGGATATTGTTGGCGCATTACAGCCAGTTGTTTTACCCAGTTTATTTGCCTTGGTTATGCCAGCTATTTTTGATGCCACAGGAACAATCCGTGCAGTAGCCGGTCAAGCTCAACTGTTGGACAAAAATGGTCAAATTATTGATGGTGGTAAAGCGTTAACCGCAGATTCAGTTAGCAGTATTTTTGTCGGTGTCATTGGCGCTTCACCAGCAGTAGTTTATATTGAATCGGCAGCGGGTACGGCTGCGGGTGGCAAAACAGGATTAACTGCGGTAGTGGTTGGCTTGTTGTTTTTGGTAATTTTATTTTTGTCCCCTTTATCTTATTTAGTACCGTCTTATGCAACGGCCCCAGCATTGATGTCTTTTGGTTTGTTAATGCTGAGTAATGTTGCTCAACTGGATTTTAATGACTTCATTGATGCCGTTTCCGGTTTACTGTGTGCAGTATTCATTGTCTTAACCTGTAATATTGTCACTGGTATCATGCTTGGTTTTACTGGCTTAGTGATTGGCCGCATTTGTGCCGGAGAGTGACGTAAATTAAATATTGGTACCGTTCTGATCGCAATAATATTAGTCGCTTTTTACATTAGTGGCTTAGCTATTTAAGTTTATAGACGTTGATGTTAATTCCAACGTAAAATGGAATATAAAGTTAACTGATACGATTAATCTTAAAGTCAAAAATATTGTCACTGATAGTTTGTTGTTAAGGATAGAATATGGCGAAATATAGTAGTTTTACGACGGTTAGTTCATTTTTTCTCTAGCACAGTCTTATTTTATATCAATATCTGTTAAGCATAATACTTTGCTCGACTTATAACTCAGACTTATAAGTAAGGATAATATGGAAATATTTTTTACCATCCTCATTTTGATTTTGGTGGTTTCAGTATCTGGCGTTATTACAAAAGTTATTCCGTTTCGTATACCGTTGCCTATTATGCAAATTGCGATAGGAGCATTGTTAGCGTGGCCGCATTTTGGTTTACATGTTGATTTTGATCCAGAGCTTTTTCTGGTTCTGTTGATCCCGCCGCTATTATTTGTTGATGGTTGGAAAACTCCAACATGTGAATTTTTTCAAAATGGACGTGAAATTTTTATCCTAGTTTTAGGCTTAGTATTGGTAACGGTAGTTGGAATAGGTTACGTGATCTATTGGCTGTTACCAGGTATCCCGCTTATTGCGGCTTTTGCATTGGCGGCAGTTCTTTCCCCTACTGATGCGGTGGCTCTCTCCTCAATTGTCGGTCGAGGTCGAATACCGAAGCGGATGATGAGTGTGTTAGAGGGTGAAGCACTGATGAATGATGCCTCCGGCTTGGTGGCACTAAAATTTGCTGTTGCCATTGCTATGGGAACTATGATCTTTACTGTATCTGGTGTCACCCTTGAATTTTTTAAAGTTGCTGTCGGTGGTTTATTGATAGGCATTGCAGTGACTTGGATTTATAGCAAATCACTGCGCATTATGAGTCGCTGGAGTGGTGATGATCCGGCAACCCAGTTGATCTTAATGTTATTATTACCTTTTGCCTCATATCTTATTGCTGAACATATTGGTTTTTCTGGTATTTTATCGGCTGTTGCTTCGGGCATAACCATCAGTAAAGCTGGGGTCATTCGCAATGCACCACTAGCCATGCGGTTAAGATCGGATAATGTTTGGTCGATGCTGGAGTTTGTTTTTAATGGCTTAGTTTTTATCATGCTTGGCTTACAGTTACCAGGTATCTGGGAAACCTCTGTTATTCAAGCTGAGCTTGATCCTAGTGTTGAAACTTGGATGCTATTTGTCGCCGTTTTCATTATTTATACCGCTTTATTATTGTTAAGGTTTAGTTGGTTATGGTTGATGAAGCGATTTAGTCGGTTGTTATTAAAAAAACGGCCGTTACAATTTGCTTCTTATACTTATCGTGAATTGTGGTTAGCGTCATTTGCCGGAGTACGTGGAGCAATCACTTTGGCAGGTGTCCTTTCCATACCGCTATTTCTTACCGATGGTACTCCTTTCCCTGCTCGCTATCAGTTAGTTTTTATTGCCGCTGGGGTTATTATGCTATCGATTTTTATTGGCGTGCTTGCTTTGCCGCTTTTATTGCATAACTTTAAAGTGGGTGACAAACTGGCAGATATTAATGAGATGCGAATGGCAAAAGCGGCGATGGCGGAAGTGGCTATTGTGAGCTTAAATAAAATGGAAGAGTGCCTTTCGGCCGATGCTCAAGAAGCGCTAGATCCTGACGTTATTAATGAAGTTGCTTCCCGTGTTACTGGTTATCTGCGTCGTAGAACCGCCGTTCAGGATGAAATGGAGCATAATTTGTTAATAGAAGATTTAGAGCGTCGTTTTCGTTTAACGGCGTTACGAGCCGAGCGGGCAGAGTTATATCACTTACGTGCAACGAAAGAGATCAGTAATGAAACCATGCGAACACTATTATTAGATCTTGATTTGATGGAAGCTTTGTTGATTGATAAAGAGCATTAATCTACTAAGAGACAGACCATGGGATTGTTAGTTATTACGACGCTGCTGTGGGCTGCGTCTTTTAGTTTAATCGGCGAATATTTAGCAGGCCAAGTTGATAGTTGGTTTGCTGTGTTAGTCCGGGTTGCTCTGGCGACAATGGTTTTTTTACCTTTTCTACGTTGGCGTGGATTGTCGTTGAAAATTATTTTACTTTATATGCTAGTCGGTGCTTTTCAGTTAGGCATCATGTATCTATTTGTTTTTCAGGCATATAACTATCTTAGCGTCGTTGAATTTTTACTCTTTACAGTGTTAACCCCGCTTTATATAACGTTATTTTATGATTTATTGGAAAGGCAGCATCTACGCTGGGGATATTTGTTGAGTGCAATGCTGGCAGTGATTGGAGCGGCTATCATTCGTTATGATCATTTGAGCGGATCTTTTTGGCTAGGTTTACTTTATGTGCAATTGGCGAATATTTCCTTTGCGATTGGCCAAGTTGGTTACAAAAGAATGATGGAAATTTATCCAATTCCACAGCAGCAAGCCTTTTCTTGGTTCTATATCGGAGCCTGTACTATAGCACTATTCGGTTGGATGATATTTGGTGATGTTAGTAAATTACCCACCACAAAAATACAGTGGGGTGTTTTAATTTGGTTGGGAGTGGGCGCTTCTGGTATTGGCTACTTTATGTGGAATTATGGCGCGACGCAGGTAGATGCTGGTACGTTGGCGATTATGAATAATATGTTGGTACCAGCCGGACTATTGGTCAATTTTGTTGTCTGGCAACAGCATCCCGATTGGCTTAGCTTTATTTTAGGTAGCAGTCTACTGTTGTTATCTCTTTGGGTACATCGGCATTGGCTCTATCGATCAACTTTAAGCAAGATATATTGAACGCCAACGATTGGATCCAGAGTGACGGAAATGGTCGCCGCTAATTAAACGAAATTTGCCCATCGTAACAGGGATGGGCAATAATGATTAACTACCAAAAAATTTATCTTTTAGTAGTTTAAGACCAATCGACGTTAAATCTAATTTTTCCGGTATTTTACCATCTGGGGTTGTTGTATTAACTAATTTAGGCAAATGCTCTGCTATTAAGTAAGACGTTTTTTCTGAATTTAAACCGACTTTACTGGCTAAGGCAGAAATATTACTTGTACCAAATATTGAGCTAATTTGCTCCATACTTACGGGTAAGTTCTCCCCTGAGCCTATCCAGGATTGAATAATTCCACCAAATCCTTGTTGCTCAAATTTATTAATTAAGCCCCGAATGCCACCTTGTGTTTCAATCCAGCTTAAAATATTTTTATATTGATTAAATTTTTCACCACCAACCATATCGGTAAGTTGATCTAAAAATCCCATGGTAACCCCCTTGCAACATCAAAATTGGTTAAACGATTGGTATCTTCCAATCTTTAAATTCAACAAGTTTAGAAATTATTAAAATCTTTGCTAGTCATACGTTAATAATAGTGAGTGATAAGTTAAAAATACAATAAAAGCCTTAAAAGATTTACCGGATCCTTTTAATTAAATAAGTGATTTTTATTTATTAAAAATACGATATGATCAAGCTAGCATAAATAATTTGATCATATTTTTGTGTAAAAGCAGCTTTTCATTATTGTTTTAAATGATCCCTATCATTAAAAGGTTATCATTTTATTATTAAATTAATGGATTAAATAAATTAAAAATACAGTATGGTGTAATTATGTCTGATGTTTTTCACTTGGGATTAACTAAAAATGACTTACAAGGTGCAACGCTTGCTATTGTGCCTGGCGATCCAAATCGGGTAGAAAAAATTGCCAAATTAATGGATAACCCGGTATATCTGGCTTCGTTACGTGAATTTACCTAATGGAGTGCTGAACTTAATGGTAAATCGATTATTATTTGTTCAACCGGTATTGGTGGCCCCTCGACTTCTATTGCCGTTGAAGAATTAGCACAATTAGGCATACGTACTTTTCTTCGTATCGGTACTACTGGGCAATTCAAAAAAATATCAATGTCGGTGATGTACTTATTACTACTGGCGCAGTACGTCTAGATGGTGCTAGCTTACATTTTGCGCCTTTAGAATATCCTGCGGTAGCTGATTTTAATTGTACCAATGCGCTTTATGATGCAGCTAAAGCAGCAGGGAGCACAACCCATGTTGGTATTACTGCGCCTTCGGATACTTTTTTATCCTGGTCAGGAACGTTATGATACCTATAGTGGGCGCGTTGTTCGTCGTTTTCGCGGATCGATGGAAGAGTGGCAAAAGATGGGAGTGATTAATTATGAAATGGAATCGGCCACCTTACTTACTATGTGTGCAAGCCAGGGATTATCAGCAAGTATGATAGCTGGCGTGATTGTTAACCGTACACAACAAGAAACACCAGATAAAACATTATTACGCCAAACAGAAGGGAATGTTTTAGGGATCGTGGTTGATGCTGTTCGCCGGTTATTAAATTAATAAGTGCTGCAGGTTTGGCTAATTTTTCGATAAAACGAGTATAACTAATTGTTATTTTTATGAAAATAGAGATAAATTTATTTTATATCTTTTTTTATTTAATCGCTGTTTTTATTTGTATTAAGTGATTCTCGTTTTATTTTTTATCGAATGTATTCAGTAATTTTTATTTTGATAAATTAACGGATAATTTTTGTTATTTGGTATTTTTTAGTAAACTAATGAATGTTAATAGCCGGATAATAGCATAGAATAAAATAACTTAGATTTAATATTTTGTAAGTTAAATTTGCCGCATTATTATATTTTAATCTGACAATAATTTACATTATTGGCTGCATAATAACGAATGTTTAACTGAAATAGGAATAATAAATTGACATTGTCAGAGATTATTAATGTTATTACCGAATTTGCTCGTGACCATCAAATATTAGCTATCTTTATTGTTTTTATATTAGCTTTTGGTGAATCGTTAGCCTTCATTTCATTATTACTCCCCGCGACAGTGATTTTGCTTGGTTTAGGCGCATTAATTGGTGATAATGGGCTCACTTTTTTACCAATATGGTTAGCTGCTGCCTGTGGTGCTTTTTTGGGCGAGTGGTTATCTTATTGGTTTGGTTTTCATTATAAGAACAGCGTACGCCATATGTGGCCAATTTCTCGTCGTCCTGAAGTGCTCGATCAAGGTCATCTTTTTTTTGAACGTTGGGGAGTATGGAGTGTTTTTATCGGCCGTTTTTTTGGTCCCTTAAGGGCGGTAATTCCCTTGGTAGCGGGCATCTGTGCTATGCCTAAACATTATTTTCAACTCGCTAATTTACTTTCTGCTATGGTCTGGGCATTTGCTATTTTAGCGCCAGGGGCATTTGGTTTATCTTGGCTTGCTCGGTGGATGGGGTAAAATAGCCGTTAAATTTCATCCTGGTGCTATTTGTTGACCAAAATAAGCAAAATTTATTCTGGACATTTATACAGTATACCACTAAGTTACTTTATAAAATAAAGACTATTTTAAGGAAACCAAGGTGGATATTCAGTTATTATATGCAATTATTGGCTTTCTTACCGGCACACTCTTTGGTGGTAGTTTAATTTGGCTAATTATCGTGCAAAAAATGAATAAAAAAGAATCTGAATTGCGAGATTTTTACAGTATCCAAGCTAGCTATGAGGAAAAAATTACCCATCTTGAATATTGGAAAATTGAGTGTGAGCACCGTGACCAAGAATTAAGGTCACAAAGGGAAATTAATCGTAATCAAGAAGTTGAACTACGTGAAGTCATGACTCGGCTTGAAGAGACACGGCTGGCTTTTGAAGAGAAACAGAGGCTGTTACTCAATAGTGAGCAGCGGTTAAATGTTCAATTTGAGAATTTAGCCAATCGTATTTTTGAACAAAATGAACGTCGAGCTTCTGAGCAGAACCGTCAAAGTTTAATTGCACTATTAACTCCTTTCCGCGAACAACTAGACGGTTTTCGCCGTCAGGTACATGACAGTTTTAGTCAGGAAGCGCGTGAGCGCCATACTCTAGCTCATGAAATTCGTCAACTTCAGCAATTAAATGCAGAAATGGCAAAAGAAACGATTAATCTGACTAAAGCGTTAAAAGGAGATAATAAAATTCAGGGAAATTGGGGTGAGACAATTCTCTCTCGCATATTGGAAGCTTCTGGGCTAAGGCAGGGGCATGAATTTGAAACTCAAGTCAGTATTAATACCTCCAATAGTCGTTATCAACCTGATGTGATTATTCGTCTACCACAAGGTAAAGATGTTGTTATTGACGCCAAAATGTCATTGACAGCTTATGAGCACTATTTTAATAGCGAAGATGAGCAACAGCGGGCAACGGCATTACGAGGGCATGTTAATTCAGTACGCAATCATATAAAAGAACTTGGCCGAAAAGATTATCATCAATTAAATGGGTTAAGATCGCTGGATTATGTATTAATGTTTATTCCACTCGAACCGGCTTATTTGATTGCTTTACGCGAAGCGCCTGAACTTATTGACGAAGGTTTGACGAATAATATTTTACTCGTTTGTCCTTCAACTTTATTGGTGGCAGTTCGTACAATTAATAATTTGTGGCGTTATGAACGACAGAGTCAAAATGCACAAGTAATTGCCGAGCGTGCTGCTAGAATGTATGACAAAATGCGGTTATTTGTCGATGATATACAGGTGTTAGGTCAGAGCTTGAACAAAGCACAGGTGAATTATCAATCGGCGATCAAAAAATTAGCGGAAGGAAAAGGTAATTTGATTAGCCAGGCGGAAAGTTTAAAAGAATTAGGAATAGAAGTTAAACGCCCGATTGATATTGAATTTAGCAAACAGACTGCTAAATCATAATTAAGAAGAATCGTTAGATCGTAAATAAGATCTTACAATAAACATGATTACAATTTCGATTATTTTAATGATTAAATGAGCGCAAATTATGGTAGATCCAATTAAAGAAAGCACTGATTTTGGCTTTCGCAAAGTAGCCAAGGATGAGAAGGCGGATTTGGTTGCTGCTGTTTTTCATTCGGTGGCTGCCAAATATGATCTTATGAACGATCTGATGTCATTAGGGATCCATCGAATCTGGAAACGTTTTACGATAGAAGCCAGTGGTGCTCGCCGTGGGCAACATATTTTAGATCTCGCTGGTGGCACTGGAGACTTGACCGCTAAATTTGCCAAAATAGTTGGCGAAAAAGGTGAGGTTATTCTGGCTGATATCAACGATTCTATGCTGAAAATGGCGCGCGAAAAGCTCCGCGATCGAGGTATTGTTGGTAATGTTAATTATGTTCAGGCTAATGCTGAAGAACTACCTTTTCCTGATAACTACTTCGATTGTATAAGTATTTCTTTTGGCCTGCGCAACGTTACTGATAAAGATAAAGCGCTTAAATCAACGTTTAGGGTGTTAAAACCTGGTGGTCGTTTATTAGTATTAGAATTTTCAAAACCGATTTTTTCAGCATTAACTAAAGCTTATGATGTCTACTCTTTTCATATTTTACCCCGAGTTGGTCAAATGATAGTCAAAGATGCTGATAGCTATCGCTATCTGGCTGAATCTATTCGCATGCATCCGGATCAGGACACTTTAAAAGCAATGATGGAGTTAGTCGGTTTTGAACAAGTTTTTTATACCAATATGAGCGGTGGAATTGTGGCCCTACACAGAGGGTTCAAATTTTAAGATGGATACCCCGTCAACCAAAAGCTATTCAAAAATCCCGCTATTACATGACGGAATTGCTTCCTTTTTACAGCTTATGTTGAATAGATTTTTTTATCAGGAAGTGGCGTTGAAATCAGCCAGAGTAAGGTTGGTTGGCAAAGTGTTGGCGATTGATTTAAAAGAATTATCTCAACCATTGATATTTATATTCTCTGAGCAACGAGTTGATGTAGTAAACCAGTGGCCAACACCGGCAGATTGCGTGATAAAAACCGCGTTAGTGACCTTGAGGCATCTTAAAGATAAACAGCAACTTTCGACTCTGATCAACGACGGTAGGGTTGTTATAGAGGGTGATATGCAAGTTGTGCAGCATTGGTCTGCATTACTAGATGCGACTGAATGGGATCCTGCTCATTATCTTGCTCCTTATGTCGGTGATGTTGTTGCCGAAGGGGTGAGTTGTTGGGTTAAAAAAGGTATAGTTGGAATAAATGGGTTGCTAAAGCAACAAAAAAAACAGTTTAAAAATGTATTGGTGGAAGAATGGCGAATGTCTCCTAATACATTGGAAGTTCTAAGTTTTGCTGATAAGGTTGAGAAGGTGGCGGCAGATATTTCAGCACTGGAACAACGTTTAGCTAAATTGGAGGAAAAATATGAGACCAGGAGAAATTAAACGTCTCTATTTTATCGTTCGAGTATTTCTAAATTATGGTTTAGATGAACTCATTCCCAAAATTAAATTTACTTTACCCTTAAGGATTGGACGCCGTTGTTTTTTTTTGTTATCAAATAAGCATAAAGACAAATCCCTTGGTGAACGTTTACGTTTAGCTCTACAAGATTTAGGCCCGGTTTGGATTAAGTTTGGTCAGATGTTATCTACTCGTCGCGATCTTTTTCCAACGATAATTTCTGATCAGTTAGCGTTATTACAAGATAAAGTGGCTAGTTTTGATGGCCGATTGGCTCGCCGACATATAGAACAGTCATTAGGTGGTTCACTTGAAACCTGGTTTGATGATTTTGATGAGGTGCCCTTAGCCTCGGCATCGATTGCTCAAGTACATACTGCAAAATTAAAACAAAATAATAAACAAATTGTAATTAAGGTTATTCGCCCAGGTATATTGCCGGTTATTAAAGCCGATATAGGCTTGATGTATCGGCTGGCTAATTGGCTCCCTCTTTTCCCGGATGGACGACGTTTACGTCCACGAGAAGTTGTTCGAGAGTATGAAAAAACATTAATTGATGAATTAAATTTGTTGCGTGAGGCGGCGAATACTCTCCAATTAAGGCGTAATTTTGAAAATAGCTCCATGCTTTATATTCCTGAAGTCTATTCAGACTACTGTCGGGAAAATGTGATGGTTATGGAGCGTATTTATGGTATTCCAGTTTCTGATATTAACGCGTTACAGAAACAGGGAATTAATATGAAGTTATTAGCTGAACGCGGAGTAAAAGTCTTTTTTACCCAAGTTTTTCGCGATAGCTTTTTTCATGCTGATATGCATCCTGGTAATATTTTTATTAGTCGAGAACATCCTGAAGATCCGCAATATATTGGTATTGATTGTGGTATCGTCGGTTCGCTAAATAAAGAAGATAAACGTTATTTGGCAGAAAATTTTATCGCTTTTTTTAATCGAAATTACCGTAAGGTAGCTGAATTACATGTTGATTCGGGATGGGTACCACCAGATACTAATGTAGAAGATTTTGAATTTGCCATTCGAACCGTTTGTGAGCCAATTTTTGAGAAACCGCTAGCTGAAATTTCTTTTGGTCATGTTTTATTCAATTTATTCAATACCGCCCGTCGTTTTAATATGGAGGTTCAGCCTCAGCTAGTATTACTGCAAAAGACTTTGCTCTATATTGAAGGATTGGGAAGGCAGCTTTATCCGCAACTAGATTTGTGGAAAACAGCTAAACCTTTTCTTGAAGATTGGCTACATCGACAAATGGGTTTAGTCGCGATTATTAGTGCGTTTAAGGAAAAAGCACCTTATTGGGCAGAAAAAATGCCAGAAATTCCCGATCTTATTTACGGAGCGCTTAAGCAGCATAAATATTTACAAGATAGTATCGATAAATTCACAGTCCAGCTACAAGGGCGACAAGTAAAGCAAAGACAAGGCCAATATTTACTAGGAATTGGAGCAACTTGCTTGTTATGTGGTACTTTATTGCAGATTTTCGATTCAAAAATTGCTGCTATTGGGTTTATATCTTTCGGTATAATTTCATGGGCTATAGGATGGTATCGAACAGGTAAAATTGGCTAAAGTTCGTCTTTAAACACATTTATCTTAGGCTCTGCATGTTTCTTAGATAAAGTTAGTTGTATATAATATGGTTATACATAGTTGAACCTAATTTCGTAGAGGTATATATCAATGGGAACAACAATTGCTATGGCTACATTTGGTAGTCCCGGTCAGCTTCTTATTATTGCTTTACTGGTTGTTTTAATTTTTGGTACTAAGAAGTTACGCTCACTCGGCTCAGATTTGGGGGAGTCATTGAAAAACTTCAAAAAAGCGATGAGTGATGATCACAGTAAAACTGATGATACTAACGAAGCAGAAAAACAGCATACTGATGCTGATTTTGAACCCAAAAATATTACTGAGAAAACAACAACAAGTCAGACAAAAGAAACGGCTGAAAGTAAAAAAAATAAAGAGTAGGTATAAACCGTGCTTGATATTGGTTTTAGTGAACTGTTATTGGTTATGATTATCGGCCTAGCGATTCTTGGTCCGGAGCGTTTGCCGATAGCCGTCAAAACGGTTGCCGGTTGGATACGTGCGTTGCGTTCATTGGCTGCTAATGTTCAGCATGAACTCTCACAAGAGTTAAAATTGCAGGAATTGCAGGAAACCTTGAGGAAGGCAGAAGAAAAAGCACAATTACAGACCCTTTCACCGGAACTTAAACAATCGATGGAAGAATTGAGAGAATCTACTGAGCTATTAAAGAAAAATTATCAATCATCGAACAGTCGTATCGAAGAAGAATTGGCTAAAGTAAAAGCATTCACTAGCGATCTTGATGAAAATAGCGCCGCTAAAATAGATGAAGAAATACCGATAACAACCAATAAACAATCTCAGCCAGCACAGACTGATCAGTTGGTAACCGCGTCAGATAGTTCTACTAAAAGTAAAAATACGCTCAAATCTCCACCAGAGAAAGTAAAAAAGCGCTCTGATCAAACTAACGGTGAAAATTAGTCTATGTCTATTGATGATCCTCAACCACTTATTAGCCATTTGATTGAATTACGTAGACGCATTCTTTATAGCTTACTTACTGTTGCAGTGGTTTTTCTAGCTCTGGTCTATTTTTCCAATGATATCTATCATTTGGTTGCTGCACCCTTGATTGAACAGCTCCCCGTCGGTTCTCGCATGAGTGCGACTGATGTGGCATCAACTTTTTTTGCCCCGATTAAACTGACGTTTATGGTGGCGGTATTTATTTCTATTCCAGTGATCTTATATCAGTTATGGGCTTTTATCGCTCCTGCCCTTTATAAGCATGAGCGGCGCTTAATGTTGCCTTTACTGGTCTCCAGTAGTGTACTTTTTTACCTGGGGATGCTTTTTGCCTATTTTGTTGTTTTTCCTTTAGCATTTGGTTTTTTTGTAAAAACCACACCAGAAAGTGTGAATTTCATTCCTGATATTAGTAAATATCTCAGCTTTGTCATGACACTTTTTATGGCTTTTGGTGCGGCGTTTGAAGTTCCAGTTGCTATTATTCTACTTTGCTGGACAGGCGTTACGACGCCCGATTCTTTAAAACGTAAGCGTCCTTATATTATTGTGGGTGCTTTTATTGTAGGTATGTTTTTGACGCCACCAGATGTGTTTTCTCAGACCCTATTGGCGGTACCAATGTATTTATTATTTGAATTGGGCTTGTTGTTGTCACGATTTTATGTTGGTAAGGGCCGCAAAGCAGCAGATGATAAAAATTCGAATGAAATAATAGAATAAAACGCTATTTTTTTTAATTACAATCAATCACTTTTCTTAAATTGTTTATTATCTATTAGCTTAGCTACATTTTGATTAAGGATATTAAGAAGAATAACTGAACGATTTTCACCATCAGGTTCTGAATAAATTGCTTTTAGGCCTTCAAAAATACCTTCAGTAATGATGATAGTATCACCTGATACTGGCGTCTTTGGTGCCACGATTTCTTGTTTAGATGCGGATTTTAGTTCATTAATAATATTATTTGGTACGATCACAGGATAGAGGCCAAATCGAATAAAATGGCTAACCCCTCTAGTTGAACGTATCGTTGTGGTATGGATTTCTTCAGGATTAAATTTAACGAAAAGGTAGTTTGGAAATAATACTTCAGTAATTGTGATGCGTTTGCCTCGCACCATTTTTTGTATTTTAGTTTCTGGCGTTAAGCAGATAACATGCTATCTTTTTAGATTTTCTATTGCTCGCTCTATTTGCCCGCGTTTACAGTAAAGAAGATACCAATTTTCCATGCTATGGCTCAAAAATAAAATTACACTTTATCATTATATCAAATTGTAAATTATTAAGATATGTCGCCAGAACCAGCATGATTAATTCTTTATGATTCAATTAATATAGTTTTATATGATGATCTAATAAAAGGTAGGGATAGATGGATATTTTTCTTCTTAGCAATGGTCGATTAACTACGAATTCTCAATGGCTAAATTATGCAACATCACGTTTAAAAGAGATGTTTCAACGTCGTCAGATCCGCAAAGCGGTATTAGTCCCTTATGCTGTCTTACGCGGTGATCATAATCAACGTGCTGCTGAGCTTAGTCAATCATTAGGTATTGAAGTGGTTTCGATTGAACACTTTGAGTCGCCTGTAGAGGCGATTGAGTCAGTGGAGTGTATTTTAGTTAGTGGAGGAAATACTTGGTGGCTAAATAAATGCCTGCATGAAAATGGATTGATCGTAGCTATTCAGCGTGCTGTTTTTGAACGTAATATTCCCTATATTGGCTGGAGTGCAGGATGCAATGTCGCCACTCCTAGTATAAGAACCACCAATGATATGCCTGTAACTAATGTAGTTGTAATGCCTTCCTTGGGGCTATTTCCAATACAAATTAATCCGCACTATATTGATAGTCATATTAGTGGGCATATGGGAGAAACACGAGATGATCGTATTGCTGAGTTTTGTGTGATCAATCCCCATGAAATTGTTATTGCCTTACGTGAAGGTAGTGGCTTACAGATTAAAGATAATGAACTACATTATTTTAGTGGCAAAAATGAAGGATTTAAGATTTTTCAGTATAACCAACATTTTCCAGAGCAATTTGATACAAAAATATTAAAAAAATGGGTTCCTTATCAATGTATTTAATTGCATTGTAATTAATTCAAAATATTCACTAATCTGAACAGATTGAACCTTTATTGGTAACCTGCATGGAACAATTTATAATGAAGCTCCAGCAAATTAAAAAGTAGAAAATATATAATGAAATACCGTGATCTGAGAGATTTCATATCATTATTAGAACAAAAAAAAGAACTGAAGCGTATCAGCTATGAAGTCGATCCTTATTTAGAAATGACAGAAATAGCAGATAGAACTCTGCGGGCCGGTGGGCCTGCACTGTTATTTGAAAACCCTAAAGGTTTTTCTATACCAGTTCTGTGTAATTTGTTTGGGACCGTTGAACGCGTTGCGATGGGGATGGGGCAAGAAAATATCCAAGCATTGCATGAAGTTGGCAAATTATTGGCGTTTCTTAAAGAACCGGATCCACCTAAGGGATTCGCTGATTTAATCGACAAGTTACCAAAATTTAAGCAAGTTCTTAATATGCCAACCAAAAGGTTAAAGTCGGCAACCTGTCAAGAACAGATTTGGCAAGGTGACGATGTTGATCTATTTCGTATTCCCATAATGCATTGTTGGCCAGAAGATGTCGCACCACTTATAACATGGGGATTGACGGTTACTCGAGGGCCTCATAAGACACGGCAAAATCTAGGTATCTATCGGCAACAACTATTAACTAAAAATAAGTTGATTATGCGTTGGTTATCTCACCGGGGTGGGGCATTGGATTTTCAAGAATGGTGTAATAAATATCCCGCTAAACCTTTTCCTGTCGCAGTAGCTTTAGGGGCTGATCCTGCTACTATTCTAGCCGCGGTGACACCTATTCCGGATACGCTTTCCGAATATGCATTTGCGGGATTATTACGCGGGCACCGTTCAACGGTTGTAAAATGTATATCTAATGAGCTTGAGGTACCGGCGGGTGCAGAAATTATTCTGGAAGGCTATATTGATCCTGAAGAATTTGCACCGGAAGGGCCTTATGGTGATCACACTGGTTATTATAATGAAGTTGATAAATTTCCGGTATTTACCGTTACGCATATTACTCAACGTAGTGATGCTATTTATCATTCAACTTACACCGGCCGGCCCCCTGATGAGCCCGCCGTTTTGGGTGCTGCACTAAATGAGGTTTTAGTCTCTATATTACATAAACAGTTTCCAGAAATTGTTGATTTTTATTTACCTCCTGAGGGCTGTTCTTATCGGCTTGCCGTGGTAACAATAAAGAAACAATATGCTGGGCATGCTAAGCGCGTTATGATGGGGGTTTGGTCTTATTTACGGCAATTTATGTATACAAAATTTGTCATTGTCTGTGATGAAGATATTAATGCACGTGACTGGAATGATGTTATCTGGGCAATAACAACCAGAATGGATCCAGCACGAGATACCGTTATGATGGAAAATACCCCGATCGATTATCTTGATTTTGCGTCACCTATCTCAGGTTTAGGTTCAAAAATGGGACTTGATGCAACCAATAAATGGCCGGGTGAAACACAACGAGAGTGGGGTCGTCCAATTGTTATGACAGAAAAAATAAAAAAACGGATAGATGACATTTGGCATGAATTAGATATTTTTAAATTATGAGAGGATGTGAATGTCGACATTAAGTTGTAAGGTAGTTTCTATAGAATCTATCACTGATACGGTCTATCGAGTTCGCTTATTACCTGATGGTCAATTTTCCTTTCGTGCCGGTCAATATTTAATGGTCATTATGGATGAGCGTGATAAGCGTCCATTTTCCTTGGCTTCAATTCCTTCAGAAAAAAAACTAATTGAGCTTCATATCGGTGCGTCAGAGTTTAATCTTTATGCTATGGCGGTGATGGAGCGTATTTTTGCGCAAAATAGTATCAATATTGATATTCCTCATGGTAAAGCTTGGTTTCGCCAGGGAAGTAAAAAACCAATAATTCTTATTGCCGGGGGAACAGGATTTTCTTATACCCGCTCTATTTTATATGCTGCATTGGAAGAAAACCCTGACAGAGATATTACCTTCTATTGGGGAGGACGAAGATTAGAGCATCTTTATGATTTGGGTGAATTGCAGTCTCTTTTAGAGCAATATCGCAACATAAAAATTATTCCTGTTGTTGAACAACCTGAATCAGATTGGCGAGGACAGACAGGTACGGTTTTGAGTGCTGTACTGGATGACTTTGGTTCTCTTACAAAGTATGAAATTTACATTGCCGGGCGTTTTGAAATGGCAAAAATCGCGAGGGAACGTTTTTGTAGTGAAAGAGGGATCAGCCCTGAATATCTTTATGGTGATGCATTCGAATTTATCTAAATATAATAACAAAACAAAAAAAACGGCCTTCTGGGCGGGCAAATAGCAACAACATACCATAAAGTGCAGACTAGTTATTTAATCCGCTCAACAAGTGTAGCGATGCCTTGTCCAAAACCAATACACATAGTAGCTAAACCAAACTGAGCATCTTTCCGTTCCATAATATTTAGTAAAGAAGTGATGATCTGCGCACCAGAGCACCCTAAAGGGTGACCTAAGGCAATCGGGCCACCATGCAGGTTAACTTTTTCTTCCATTTTATCGATAAGCTGTAAATCTTTTAAACAAGCCAGAGCTTGTGCAGCAAAAGCTTCGTTAATTTCAAAAACATTTATATCTTGGAGAGTTAAATTAGCCCGTTGTAATGCAATTTTGGTTGCAGGAACAGGTCCATATCCCGTAATGGCGGGATCGCAACCAATAACGGACATAGATCGAATTTTAGCTCTTACTCTTAATTCCTGTGTTTTAGCATATTTTTCACTAGTAACAAGTATGGCTGCTGCACCATCTGATAGCGCCGATGAATTTCCGGCGGTAACTTAGCCTGAAATAGGATCAAAGACCGGAGGTAAAGCCGTCAGGCTGGCTAAATTTGCATCAAATCGAATCACCTCATCTTGCTTGATGGCAACCAGATTGCCGTCAATATCATGGCCGGCAGTTGCTACGATTTCATTATTAAACCATCCATGATGAGTTGCCCCAGCTGCCTTTTGATGAGAACGTAAAGCAAATTCATCTTGTTCAGTGCGACTGATTTGATTTTGTCTGGCGAGTATCTCGGCAGTTAATCCCATTGTAGCTGAAGCGGTAGAAATATGAATAGCAAGTTTACGATTGATATCGATGCTGTGGGTCATAGGAACATGTCCCATATGTTCGACACCACCGACCAACACAACATTGGCATCACCTGACATAATAAATCGGGCGGCATCATGTAATGCTTAGCCGATTAACCTTTACGGCGGGTACAGTATGGGGAATATCTGTTAATAGCGCAGCATTACGAGCAATATTAAATCCTTGCTCTAAGGTTTGTTGTACACACCCCCAATATCGTCAATATCATTTTTATTGTTATTGAGGGCAGGATTACGGCTTAGTAATTGCGTCATTAAATGGGCGGACAACTCTTCTGCTCTGACCTGGCGAAAAGCCCCACCTTTCGAGCGCCCCATTGGGGTGCGTATGCTATCAATAATTACAACATTTTCCATGATCACGACCTTAAGCCTATTATTTGCTGTTGAAGGTGATTTGTTCTGGCGTTGGATAATAATTTGCTTGTTTTTCTGCTTTGTTTTTTAAACTGTCAGGAATGGCATATAAAGGGCCTAAAGAGGCATATTTTTCCGCCATTTCGATAAAATTTTGGATATCGAAATTATCAAGATAGCAGACCGCACCACCTCGAAATGGCGGAAAACCTAAACCGTATACCAGGGCAATATCGGCTTCTGCAGGACTAGCAATAATGTGTTCATCTAAACAACGAACCACTTCATTAATCATCGGTATCATCATGCGCATGATAATATCTTGCTCAGTAAATTGTTTGCCAGTAGCGCCAATTTTGCTTAGTAAGTCTTTAATTTTAGGATCGCGTTGTTTCTGTATTTTTCCTTTTTTATCGGTAACGTATTGATAAAAACCAACGCCATTTTTCTGGCCGAAACGCTGATGATTAAATAGAACAGTAATAGCATCTTGCTCAATTTTTGCCATACGTTCTAGAAAACTGTCAGCCATAACTTGTTGGGCGTGTTGCACGGTATCAATACCAATAACATCAATCAAATAAGCCGGCCCCATCGGCCAGCCAAATTGTTTTTCCATTATCTTATTGATTTGATAAAAATCAGCACCATCTTGTAATAGTAAATTAAAGCCAGATAAATAAGCGAATAGTACACGGTTAACAAAAAAACCTGGACAATCATTGACGACGATAGCTGTTTTACCCATTTTATTCGCGTAGGCAGTTATCATATCGATAGTTTTGGTGCTAGTTTTTTCGCTCTTAATGATTTCCACTAATGGCATTCGATGAACAGGATTAAAAAAATGCATGCCACAGAAATTTTCAGGCCGCTGTAAAACACTAGCTAATTTTGTGATGGGAATAGTTGAAGTATTGGAGGCTAATAGAGCATTTTTATTTAATAATTTTTCTGTTTCGGCTAAAACGACCGTTTTGACCTTTGGATCTTCAACCACCACTTCGACAATAATTTGCGCATTTTCAATTCCAGCGCTGAAATTTGCTTACGTTCAAATTGATTATTTAGCAATTTAGCGGCTTCATACCTAACTGAAGAGATTTTTCATTAATATCTTTCATTATGATAGATATACCCTTACGTGCTGATTGATAAGCAATACCTCCACCCATGATACCAGCGCCAACAACGGCAGCTTTTATGGGGGCTTCAATGGATTGGCTTCTCTGTTTAGCTAAATTTTTAACATATTGATCATTGAGAAAAACTCTAATTAAAGCATGCGCTGCAGGGGTGTCAGTCAGTGGAATGAAAGCTTCAGTTTCCAATGATAACGCTTCTTTACGTCCACAATTGGCCGCTTTTTCGATAGTTTCTAACGCTTTCGATGGTGCGGGGTAATGTGAGCCTGCCGCTTTCATGACTAAACCTTTTGCGACATTAAAACTCATCGTTTGTTCTATTTTATTCAGTTTTAAAGGTTGGGTTTTAGATTGCCGTACCTGCTGCCAATCGCATTTTCCAATACTACCAGAATAGTACCAGGCTGAATTTAGTAACTGTTCTTTGGCCACAATCGCGTCAATTAGACCATTTTTTAAAGCGGTTTCGGCATCGATATCTTTTCCTGTGGTGATCATTTGTAGTGCATTATCTAAACCAATTAAGCGCGGTAGCCGTACTGAACCACCAAACCCAGGCATAATACCCAATTTAACTTCTGGATACGGTAATCTGTTGCTAATGCGCACTCACAGCCTCCTCCCAAAGCGTAACCATTAATGGCGGTTACGGTTGGAATGGGTAGGTCTTCGATACGATTAAAGATGCTGTTAGTAAAATTAAGTCATTGTTGAAGTTGTGACTTTGGTGCATTAAATAGCGAGAGAAATTGTTTAATATCTGCACCAACAATGAAAGTGGGTTTTTGTGAAATCAGAATAAGCGCTTTTAATTGATTTAGGGTCTTTTTGTTTTCCAGTGAATCAACGGTTTCTAAATCAAATTTATTAATGGTATTTGGCGAGTTAAGTATCAATTTTACGATACCGGGTTTTATCCAATCAACCTGAATAGTATTACTTTGATAGAGCATACTGTTCTCCTATGATTTCATCTGGTACGATCAGGGGTTAGCAGTGTGATTTTTTTGTTAAAAAAATGCAAATTAAGTATACAAAATATGCCAGCCTGATCACAACAAATTCTATGGGTTATTGAAAACCGCGCTAATACTTACTTATTTGTTTTTATTGATAAAAATTAGACACTTTAGTTGGGGAAAAGCATTTATTAAATTAATGATAATATTTAATCTGATATTTTGCTGAATATTAGAGGTAAAAATAACAGGTGAACTAAAAATGGAAAATTTTGCTAGTCAATATCAAGAACATATTAAAACATTACAGCAACGTACCCAGAATGTTTTGAAAAATAATAAATTGAATGTCTTACTTATCCATTCAAAGCTTGGCTACCTATTACTCAAGTTGCCCATTGTTGGTTATTAGTTGATGGAGTTAGCAAACCTAAACTGTGGTTTTATTCTTCAATTGATTATTGGCATAGTATTGATCTTCTACCGGACAGCTTTTGGCTAAAAGAGTTTGAGTTGTTCCATTTAAAGGAGGCTAATGATATTAAAAAATGGTTATTTCAGTTAGATAAAAAACATACTGGTTATATTGGTGAATCTATTGATCTAGTTAAAGAATTAGGTATTTCAGCGGTTAATATTAATCGCAAATCGGTATTAGATTATTTTCATTTTCATCGGGCTTATAAGACCAATTATGAATTGAGTTGCTTACAGCAAGCACAGAAAATGGCAATAGCTGGTCATCATGCCGCTAGTGAGGCTTTCTATCAGGGAGCGAGTGAATTTGATATTAATGTTAGTTACTTGCAGGCAACAGGTCAGCGAGATATCGACGTGCCATACAGTAATATTATTGCACTCAATGAAAATTGTTCAGTACTCCACTACACTAAATTGAAATATCAGCCACCAAAGAAAATGTATAGTTTTTTAATTGATGCGGGAGCTGAATATCACGGTTATGCAGTAGATATTACGCGTACTTATGCGGCTAAAAATAATGATGAATTTGCTAATTTGATTAACGGTTTGGATAGTAAACAGCAGATATTGATCGATACAATTAAAACCGGTATTCGCTATACTGAATAGCATCAACATATTGCATCTTTATTGCTAGATCATGGCATTATTTGCAATATCAGTGTAGAGACAATGATAGAAAAAGGGCTTACAACACCATTTTTCCCGCATGGTTTAGGCCATCTTTTGGTATTACAAGTTCATGATGTTGGTGGATTGATGCAGGATGAAACGGGAGCGTCTTTGGCTGCACCAGAATGTTATCCTTTCTTACGTTGCACTCGGATCTTACAATCTGGTATGGTATTAACTATTGAATCTGGTCTCTACTTCATCGAGACACTACTAGCTCCTTGGCGTGAAGGATCGTTTAGTAAATATTTTAACTGGTCTAAAATTGCGTCCTTTATGCCCTATGGTGGTATTCGTATCGAAGATAATATCATCATATATGAGAATAAAGTTGAAAATATGACACGTAATTTACATTTAAAATAATGAATGCTTATTTGATACCCGCAGAGTCGGTTGTTGTTACCGAAGAGATTAAAAAAAGCCGTTTTATTACTTATTTGGAACATACTGATGGAATTGCTGAAGCAAAAAATTTTATCCAAACTATCAAACATAAATACCCTGATGCTCGCCATCATTGTTGGGCCTATGTTGCTGGTAGGCCTGATGATTGCCAAAAATTAGGCTTTTCCGATGATGGTGAGCCAACAGGAACGGCAGGTAAGCCGATGATCACTCAGTTATTAGCTAGCCATATTGGTGAAATTACTGTCGTTGTGGTGCGTTATTTTGGCGGTATTAAATTGGGAACTGGGGGCTTGGTTAGAGCTTATGGTAACAGTGTTCAACATGCACTTAACCTCTTAAACACTCAGAAAAAAGTGCTACAAAAATATTATTTAATACATTGTGAATATGCGCATATAAAAATGATTGAGCAATTAATACAACAATCAGCAGGGCAGATCCTAGCGCGAGAATATAGTGAAAATGTGATATTAGAAATTTCACTACCTATCAATGTTGAACAAAAGTTTGCGGATAAATTACGTAATTTAAGTAGAGGCGCATTAAATTTAACCCCTAAATCTTAATGTTATGACTAGATTCTCAAGGAACCACTCATGCATTTTCGAGCAATAACCCGAATTGTTGGGCTACTTGTTATCTTATTTTCTGTCACTATGATTATTCCAGGCATAGTGGCATTGATTTATCGAGATGGAGCAGGACGCGCCTTTAGCCAAACCTTTGTTGCGGCATTAATTATCGGATTGTTACTATGGATACCAAACAGAAATAATCGACATGATCTAAAACCTAAAGAAGGTTTTCTGATAGTCGCCCTTTTTTGGACCGTGTTAGGTAGTGTTGGAGCATTACCTTTTGTTTTTTCTGATCGGCCTCATCTTTCGGTTACCGATGCTTTTTTTGAATCTTTTTCCGGTTTAACAACAACTGGAGCAACCACATTGGTTGGGTTAGACACTTTACCCAAAGCAATACTCTTTTATCGACAGATGCTACAGTGGTTAGGTGGTATGGGAATTATTGTTTTAGCGGTAGCCATATTACCTTTATTAGGCGTAGGTGGAATGCAGCTTTATCGGGCAGAAATGCCTGGCCCACTTAAAGACAATAAAATGCGTCCAAGGATTGCAGAAACGGCAAAGACACTTTGGTTAATCTATGTTTTGCTTACTATAGTCTGTGCGATAGCATTATGGGGCGCTGGCATGGATGTTTTTGATGCTATCTCCCATAGTTTTTCTACTGTCGCTATTGGTGGATTTTCTACTCATGACCAAAGTATTGGCTACTTTAATAGCCCTGCAATTAATACCATTATTGCTATTTTTTTACTGATTTCTGGCTGTAATTTTGGTCTTCACTTTGCCGTTTTATCTGGGCGTAGTCTGACAATTTACTGTCGTGATCCTGAATTTAGAGTATTTATTGGTTTTCAAATAGTTTTGATAATCATTTGTACGTTAGTACTTCTATATCATTCAGTTTATGACTTACTATTACAAACATTTGATCAAGCCTTTTTTCAGGTTGTCTCTGTGGCAACAACAGCCGGTTTTAGTACCGATGGGTTTGCAAATTGGCCGCTTTTTCTACCGATATTGTTACTTTGTGCTGCTTTTGTCGGTGGGTGTGCAGGATCAACTGGAGGTGGATTAAAAGTTATTCGAATTTTACTATTATTCTTGCAGGGTTCACGAGAGTTAAAACGCTTGGTACATCCAAATGCTGTTTACACGATAAAATTAGGCTCTAGGGCATTGCCTGAACGTATTATTGAAGCTGTTTGGGGGTTTTTTTCTGCTTATGCATTGGTTTTTATTATAAGTTTATTATTGTTAATTGCTACCGGAGTAGATGAGTTTTCTGCTTTTGCCGCAGTTGCGGCAACACTGAATAATTTAGGGCCAGGATTAGGCTCGGTAGCTGAAAACTTTACTACCATGAATCCAACGGGAAAATGGATCCTAATAGTCACTATGCTATTTGGCCGATTGGAGGTGTTCACTTTACTTGTTCTTTTCACTCCAACCTTTTGGCGGGAATAATCATTTATATAATTTTATAGGTAACACATGAGCTATTTGCTACTTTATTCTGGTGAAAATGGTCAGACTAAAAAGATAATACTTAAAATTACTGAATATTTACGTAAAGAAGGTAAGCAATGTGATGTTAGAGATTTAAATATGGATAAAAATTTTAATCTTTCTGTCTACCAAAAAGTATTAGTCGGTGCTTCAATCCGTTATGGTCATTTTAATCCTGCAGTGTTGAGTTTTGTGCAAAATCACCAAAAAGAGTTGAATACTATGCCAAGTGCATTTTTTGGCGTTAATTTAACGGCCAGAAAACAGGGCAAAGATACGCCTGAAACAAATGTTTATGTACGTAAATTTTTAGCTAAAATTCCGTGGCAACCAACTATTACTAATGTGTTTGCCGGAGCGCTACGTTATCCCCAATATAAATGGTTAGATCGTATTATTATCCAATTTATTATGAAAATAACAGGTGGAGAAACGAATACAAATAAAGAGGTTGAATATACTGATTGGCAAAAAGTTGAATACTTTGCGCGTGAATTTAATGCGGTTAAATAAAAATTTGATTAAAAATTGCTATTTTTTCTGCTTTTTGTCGAAAAAAAGAGTAAACGACTAAAGTTTACAAATTATTGCTTGCCAGCTGCGTAAAACTGCTTATAATGCGCCCCCACTGAGTCAGTATAGAACGAATCAATTGAATTGAATTTTCTTGACGCAGGGTAAAGAAGAGTAGAAATAACTACTTGACTTTACAGGTGAAAAGCGTAATACACGCCACCTCGCGGCCCAGGTCGCACGCTCTTTAACAATTAATCAGACAATCTGTGTGGGCACTTGCAAGACATCATCAAAAAATATTTGGTTTTAAAGTCTTGAAGAGTGACAAAACAGTTAATTCATATATGAACTAATATGCAGTAACGTTATTTTGGTCGGCAGCGGCGAAGGTGGTCAAATATCGGCAAAGCGAGTTGAACAAAAGCGCGTTACGGTCAGTAAAACATTCTTTGAGCATCAAGCTTTTAATTGAAGAGTTTGATCATGGCTCAGATTGAACGCTGGTGGCAGGCCTAACACATGCAAGTCGAGCGGCAGCGGGAGGAAGCTTGCTTCCTTGCCGGCGAGCGGCGGACGGGTGAGTAAGGTATGGGGATCTGGCCAAAGGGGGGGGATAACCACTGGAAACGGTGGCTAATACCGCATAATCTCTAAGGAGCAAAGTGGGGGACCGTTCTGGCCTCACACCTTCGGATGAACCCATATGAGATTAGCTAGTAGGTGGGGTAAGGGCTCACCTAGGCGACGATCTCTAGCTGGTCTGAGAGGATGATCAGCCACACTGGGACTGAGACACGGCCCAGACTCCTACGGGAGGCAGCAGTGGGGAATATTGCACAATGGGCGCAAGCCTGATGCAGCCATGCCGCGTGTATGAAGAAGGCCTTCGGGTTGTAAAGTACTTTCAGTCGTGAGGAAGGTGTTAAGGTTAATAACCTTAGCAATTGACGTTAGCGACAGAAGAAGCACCGGCTAACTCCGTGCCAGCAGCCGCGGTAATACGGAGGGTGCGAGCGTTAATCGGAATTACTGGGCGTAAAGGGCACGCAGGCGGTTAATTAAGTTGGATGTGAAATCCCCGGGCTTAACCTGGGAATGGCATTCAAGACTGGTTAGCTAGAGTCTTGTAGAGGGGGGCAGAATTCCATGTGTAGCGGTGAAATGCGTAGAGATGTGGAGGAATACCGGTGGCGAAGGCGGCCCCCTGGACAAAGACTGACGCTCATGTGCGAAAGCGTGGGGAGCAAACAGGATTAGATACCCTGGTAGTCCACGCTGTAAACGATGTCGATTTGGAGGTTGTGGTCATGAACTGTGGCCTCCGGAGCTAACGCGTTAAATCGACCGCCTGGGGAGTACGGCCGCAAGGTTAAAACTCAAATGAATTGACGGGGGCCCGCACAAGCGGTGGAGCATGTGGTTTAATTCGATGCAACGCGAAGAACCTTACCTACTCTTGACATCCAGCGAATCCTTTAGAGATAGAGGAGTGCCTTCGGGAGCGCTGAGACAGGTGCTGCATGGCTGTCGTCAGCTCGTGTTGTGAAATGTTGGGTTAAGTCCCGCAACGAGCGCAACCCTTATCCTTTGTTGCCAGCGAGTAGAGTCGGGAACTCAAAGGAGACTGCCGGTGATAAACCGGAGGAAGGTGGGGATGACGTCAAGTCATCATGGCCCTTACGAGTAGGGCTACACACGTGCTACAATGGCGTATACAGAGAGAGGCGAGCCAGCGATGGGGAGCGGAACTCAGAAAGTACGTCGAAGTCCGGATTGGAGTCTGCAACTCGACTCCATGAAGTCGGAATCGCTAGTAATCGCGGATCAGCATGTCGCGGTGAATACGTTCCCGGGCCTTGTACACACCGCCCGTCACACCATGGGAGTGGGTTGCAAAAGAAGTAGGTAGCTTAACCTTTTGGATGGCGCTTACCACTTTGTGATTCATGACTGGGGTGAAGTCGTAACAAGGTAACCGTAGGGGAACCTGCGGTTGGATCACCTCCTTACCTAGATAGATGGAATGTGAGTGTTCACACAGATTGTCTGATGAAGATTGAGCAGAAAGTATCATTAGGCCTGTAGCTCAGGTGGTTAGAGCGCACCCCTGATAAGGGTGAGGTCGGTGGTTCAAGTCCACTCAGGCCTACCAACATTGCTGATGGAAGTGGCTGAAAGGCAAGGTTAGCAGTAAGGTGTAATGATACGACAATCTTAATGGGGCTGTAGCTCAGCTGGGAGAGCGCCTGCTTTGCACGCAGGAGGTCAGCGGTTCGATCCCGCTTAGCTCCACCATATTGCAAGATAAAAATAGAAAAAAAGTTATTCAGAGCAGGCTGGCAACAGTATGCTACGAATAATAATGCTCTTTAACAATCTGGAACAAGCTGAAAATTGAAACACACATTATTGAAAAAATAGTGTGGGGAACTCTCAAACTCCAATTTGAAGTGTTATTCAAATAGGCAGACGAATGGCATGAGCGAGCAGGGTGAAATTTGCGGCGTAGGTGCGCAGTCAGCGCAGTGTACATAAGTACGTGAGCATGACGAGTACCGCACAACAAAAAATTTCGCACGGCGCAGCCATGGCGCTTCCGTATTATTTGATAAGAGACACCTTCGGGTTGTGAGGTTAAGCGAATGAAGCGTACACGGTGGATGCCTAGGCAGTCAGAGGCGATGAAGGACGTGCTAATCTGCGAAAAGCGTCGGTAAGCTGATATGAAGCGTACTAGCCGGCGATGTCCGAATGGGGAAACCCAGTGCATTAATGCACTATCATTTGATGAATTTATAGTCAAACGAGGCGAACCGGGGGAACTGAAACATCTCAGTACCCCGAGGAAAAGAAATCAACCGAGATTCCCCCAGTAGCGGCGAGCGAACGGGGAGCAGCCCAGAGTCAACATCAATATTTACTGCAGGAGAAGGGTCTGGAAAGGCCGGCAATAAAGGGTGATAGCCCCGTATCTGAAACGGTAAGTGTTGTGAGCTCGAAGAGTAGGGCGGGACACGTGTTATCCTGTCTGAATATGGGGGGACCATCCTCCAAGGCTAAATACTCCTGACTGACCGATAGTGAACTAGTACCGTGAGGGAAAGGCGAAAAGAACCCCGGCGAGGGGAGTGAAATAGAACCTGAAACCGTGTACGTACAAGCAGTGGGAGCACCCGAAAGGGTGTGACTGCGTACCTTTTGTATAATGGGTCAGCGACTTATATTCTGTAGCAAGGTTAACCGCATAGGGGAGCCGTAGGGAAACCGAGTCTTAACTGGGCGTTAAGTTGCAGGGTATAGACCCGAAACCCGGTGATCTAGCCATGGGCAGGTTGAAGGTTGGGTAACACTAACTGGAGGACCGAACCGACTAATGTTGAAAAATTAGCGGATGACTTGTGGCTGGGGGTGAAAGGCCAATCAAACCGGGAGATAGCTGGTTCTCCCCGAAAGCTATTTAGGTAGCGCCTCGTGAATTCATCTTCGGGGGTAGAGCACTGTTTCGGCTAGGGGGTCATCCCGACTTACCAACCCGACGCAAACTACGAATACCGAAGAATGTTATCACGGGAGACACACGGCGGGTGCTAACGTCCGTCGTGAAGAGGGAAACAACCCAGACCGCCAGCTAAGGTCCCCAAGTCATGGTTAAGTGGGAAACGAAGTGGGAAGGCTTAGACAGCCAGGATGTTGGCTTAGAAGCAGCCATCATTTAAAGAAAGCGTAATAGCTCACTGGTCGAGTCGGCCTGCGCGGAAGATGTAACGGGGCTAAACCATGCACCGAAGCTGCGGCAGCGACATTTAGGTGTTGTTGGGTAGGGGAGCGTTCTGTAAGCCGTAGAAGGTGGACTGAGAGGTCTGTTGGAGGTATCAGAAGTGCGAATGCTGACATAAGTAACGATAAAGCGGGTGAGAAACCCGCTCGCCGAAAGACCAAGGTTTCCTGTCCAACGTTAATCGGGGCAGGGTAAGTCGACCCCTAAGGCGAGGCTGAAAAGCGTAGTCGATGGGAAACGGGTTAATATTCCCGTACTAAGGGTTACTGCGAAGGGGGGACGGAGAAGGCTAGGCTATCCGGGCGACGGTTGTCCCGGTTTAAGCGAGTAGGAGGGTAGTGCAGGCAAATCCGCACTGCTATAACACTGAGACGTGATGACGAGCCACTAAGGTGGTGAAGTAGTTGATGCCCAGCTTCCAGGAAAAGCCTCTAAGCGATAGGTAATCATTAATCGTACCCCAAACCGACACAGGTGGTTAGGTAGAGAATACTCAGGCGCTTGAGAGAACTCGGGTGAAGGAACTAGGCAAAATAGTGCCGTAACTTCGGGAGAAGGCACGCTGGCATTAGGTGAAGGGTCTTGCATCCGGAGCTGAAGCCAGTCGAAGATACTAGCTGGCTGCAACTGTTTATTAAAAACACAGCACTGTGCAAACACGAAAGTGGACGTATACGGTGTGACGCCTGCCCGGTGCTGGAAGGTTAATTGATGGGGTAAGCCGTAAGGCGAAGCTCTTGATCGAAGCCCCAGTAAACGGCGGCCGTAACTATAACGGTCCTAAGGTAGCGAAATTCCTTGTCGGGTAAGTTCCGACCTGCACGAATGGCGTAATGATGGCCAGGCTGTCTCCACCCGAGACTCAGTGAAATTGAACTCGCTGTGAAGATGCAGTGTACCCGCGGCAAGACGGAAAGACCCCGTGAACCTTTACTATAGCTTGACACTGAACATTGAGCCTTGATGTGTAGGATAGGTGGGAGGCTTTGAAGTGTGGACGCCAGTCTGCATGGAGCCAACGTTGAAATACCACCCTTTAATGTTTGATGTTCTAACTTGGGCCCGTAATCCGGGCTGAGGACAGTGTCTGGTGGGTAGTTTGACTGGGGCGGTCTCCTCCCAAAGCGTAACGGAGGAGCACGAAGGTTGGCTAATCACGGTCGGACATCGTGAGGTTAGTGCAAAGGCATAAGCCAGCTTGACTGCGAGCGTGACGGTGCGAGCAGGTACGAAAGTAGGTCTTAGTGATCCGGTGGTTCTGAATGGAAGGGCCATCGCTCAACGGATAAAAGGTACTCCGGGGATAACAGGCTGATACCGCCCAAGAGTTCATATCGACGGCGGTGTTTGGCACCTCGATGTCGGCTCATCACATCCTGGGGCTGAAGTAGGTCCCAAGGGTATGGCTGTTCGCCATTTAAAGTGGTACGCGAGCTGGGTTTAGAACGTCGTGAGACAGTTCGGTCCCTATCTGTCGTGGGCGAAGGAAGGTTGAGGGGGGCTGCTCCTAGTACGAGAGGACCGGAGTGGACGCACCACTGGTGTACAGGTTGTCATGCCAATGGCATCGCCTGGTAGCTAAGTGCGGAAGAGATAACCGCTGAAAGCATCTAAGCGGGAAACTTGCCTCAAGATGAGTCTTCCCTGACAGTAATGTCCTATAAGGGGTGTTCGAGACGAGGACGTAGATAGGCTGGGTGTGTAAGCGTAGCGATACGTTGAGCTAATCAGTACTAATGACCCGGGAGGCTTAACCTGACAACACCGAAGGTGTTTTGAGAGAGAGAATTTTAGCTTGTTTTGAGATTGAATCTGGTCGGATTTTCGCTGAAGGCGCGAAATAAGATGGGATAAATAAAAAAGAATTTGTCTGGCGGCAATAGCGCGGTGGTCCCACCTGACCCCATGCCGAACTCAGAAGTGAAATGCCGTAGCGCCGATGGTAGTGTGGGGTCTCCCCATGTGAGAGTAGGGAACTGCTAAGCTTAAAATATTAAGGCCACCTAATTAAAGTGGCTTTTCTGTATATGTAAATAATAAATCTAACTTAATGAATAATATATTTTATAGTTGAATTATATCTATTTTATCGACGAGCTTTATTAATATTTTTGACATTTATTATAGGTAATTAACTAATCTAACTAGAAATATTAATCGAATCCTTTTCTTCTAGTAGTTTTTCAACAACACTAGGATCCGCTAACGTTGATGTATCACCAAGATTATTTATATCACCAGTGGCAATTTTTCTTAGAATACGTCGAATAATTTTACCTGAGCGTGTTTTTGGTAATGCATCAGTCCAGTGAAGAATATCTGGTGTTGCTATTGGTCCAATTTCTTTACGCACCCAATTGCGTACTTCATTATAAAGTTCTACTGAAGATTCTTCACCATGATTTAATGTAATGTAGGCATAAATAGCTTGTCTTTTAATATTATGTGGGACATCAACGACGGCAGCCTCAGCAATTTTAGCGAACGCTACAAGTGCAGATTCGATTTCGGCGTACCTAAACGATGATCAGAAACATTTAAAATGTCGTCAACACGACCGCTTATCCAGTAATAACCATCTCCATTGAAATACATACCTTTAAATAGTGAAAAATAAGTTTGCTCAAAGCGTTCATGGTCACCATAAATGGTTCTAGCTTGTCCTGGCCATGAATCCATGATGACAAGATTGCCTTCAGCAATACCCTCAAGTAAATTACCTAAATTATCAATAAGCGCGGGCTTAACACCAAAAAAAGGTAGTGTTGCCGATCCCGGTTTAAGTTCAGTTGCTCCCGGTAAGGGAAGAAGCATAAAACCACCGGTTTCTGTTTGCCACCAAGTATCAATAATAGGGCAATGACTATTACCTATTTTTTTGTAGTACCATTCCCAAGCTTCCGGATTAATAGATTCACCGACAGAGCCTAAAATCCTTAAAGAATTACGCTGAGAGTTGCTTCAATAGCTTTATCTCCTTCTGCCATCAAAGCACGAATTGCGGTTGGTGCGGTATAAAGAATATTTACTTTATGCTTATCAACTATTTGGCCCATGCGATTTATACTTGGATAGTTAGGTACACCTTCAAACATTAGCGTGGTGGCTCCATTGGATAGTGGGCCATAAATTAAGTAACTATGGTCTGTTACCCAGCCTATATCAGCAGTGCACCAATAAATTTCTTTTGCCTGGTAGTCAAATGCGTATTTGAAAGTGATAGAAACATAAACTAAATAGCCACCAGTAGTGTGTAAGACGCCTTTGGGTTTGCCTGTTGAACCAGAATTCATTTCTTCAGCGGGACAGTCAGCGTTGAGGCCTTTAATAACTTCATGCCACCAATGATCACGTTTTTCCTGCCAATCGATTTGATTACCTGTTTGTCTAAAAACAATAACATTATTAATACTTTCAATTGCCGGATTTTTTAACGCTTCATCAACATTTTTTTTCAGTGGTATAGTACGATTTGCTCTTAACCCTTCATCTGTGGTAATTATCAGTTTAGCTTTACTGTCAATAATGCGACCTGCAATAGCTTCTGGTGAAAAACCAGCAAAGATAACAGAGTGAATAGCTCCAATGCGGGTACATGCTAACATGGCGATGGCTGATTCAGGTATCATCGGCATATAAATAGCAACAACATCCCCTTTTTTGATGTCTAATTTTTTAATGCATTGGCAAATAGGCAGACATCATGATAAAGTTGGCGGTAAGTTATATGATAAGACTGTGATGGATCATTGCCTTCCCAAATGATTGCAGTTTCATCACCGCGTAATTGTAAATGGCGATCTAGATAGTTAGCACTTAAATTTAAGGTACCATCTTCAAACCATTGGATGTTAATGTGCCCTGGATCAAATGAAGTGTTTTTTACTTTGGTATAGGGTTTTATCCAGTCAACAATTTGACCTTTTTCTCGCCAAAAAGCGTCAGGATCTTCAAGTGATAATCTTGTTGGTACTGTTTTTTTATTAACTAAGGCATGTGCGGCAATTTCAGTAGGAATGGGGTACTTGAACGTTGATATCATATTTTCTTCTCCTCATTTGTGTTAATCATATGTCAAAGAGCAGTTAACTAAACCTATGAAAAAGAATTTTTTTTTGTGTAAGTGATCACGTAAATGATGATGTTTTATTTTATATTTGTTATTAATTAATTAATTAATTAATTATTCTATTTAAATTGTTTTAATTGATGGTTTTTATGAAAAAAGTTTATTTTAATCTAATGAGCTAATATATCGATTTTTTTATAGAGAAATAAAAACCTTAAAAAAATATATTGTTTATAATAGTTTTCATTATTATGGTAATCCTTGTAAAATAAGGATTGATTGAAACAATTATTTTATATTTAAGTAACAGGAGTTAATGCGGATGAGCTATACATTACCTTCCCTGCCTTATGAATATGGGGCACTAGAGCCACATTTCGATGAAAGGACAATGAAGATTCATCATACCAAACATCACCAAACATATGTCAATAATACTAATGATGCGTTAAAAGATTTTCCTGAGCTTACTAAACTTGATATAGATGATTTAATTCAAAATTTAGATAAGGTGCCTGCCGATAAGCGTACTTTTTTACGCAATAATGCAGGTGGGCATGCCAATCATAGTATGTTTTGGAACGGTTTGAAAATAGGTACGGAACTAAAGGGTGAGTTGAAAACTGCGATTGAACATGATTTTGCTAGCGTTGAGAATTTTAAAGAAATCTTTGAAAAAGCAGCAGCTACTCGTTTTGGTTCCGGCTGGGCGTGGTTAGTATTGAAATCGGATGGAAAGCTGGTAGTTGTTTCGACAGCTAATCAAGATAACCCATTAATGGGGGAATCTATTTCTGGTGTTTCCGGTTATCCTATTTTAGGGCTTGATGTTTGGGAACATGCTTATTATCTTAAATATGAAAATCGTCGCCCTGAATATATTAAAGCCTTTTGGTCAGTTGTTAATTGGGATGAAGCGGCAAAACGTTTTGCAGAAAAAGTAAAATAGCATTGACTTTATCTGTTTGTTTATTATCAATGTTAGTGGTGCCAGATTATTTACTGGCCTACTAATATTTTTTAATGACCAATTAAAATTATAGTAATAAAAAAATTTTACCTCTAATTAATTATATATAAACAAATAAAAGAAACTTTTTGTTTCGCTAAATGGTATTTTGTTATCTATATCATTCAATAAATATATTAATAAAATAAAGATTGATATTTGTTTTAACTATTTATTTTTATTAATTTTTAAATTTATTCTTAATGTCAATCTCCCTCGAGTTTTAGGAGGGAGAAGGGCATTATTTTTTTATAGGACTAATAAAACCTATCGCGTCATAAACTTTACTAAGGGTTACTTGAGCGCGAGCCTCTGCTTTGCTAGCACCTTCAGACATAATGTCATTCAATAGTTTTTCGTTATTACGAAATTCATCAAAACGGCTTTGAATATTTATTAGCATATCTGAAACAGCTTCAGCAACGGTGTTTTTAAGATCGCCATACATTTTTCCGGTAAATTGTTTTTCTATCTCAGAGGTAGATGTGCCTGTTACACCAGAAAGGATATCTATCAGATTAGAAATACCCGGTTTGTTTTCTGTATCATAATAAATTTGCGGTGGCTCGTCAGAATCAGTAAGGGCACGTTTTATTTTTTTAGCCGCTGATTTAGGGTTTTCTAATAAAGTTATTACATTATTGCGGTTATCATCTGATTTTGACATCTTTTTTTGTGGTTCTTGTAGAGACATAACCCGCGCTCCTTTTTCAAGAATAAAGGGATCGGGTACAATAAATATTTCACCATAGAGCGAATTAAAACGTTGAGCAATATCGCGGCTTAATTCTAAATGTTGTTTTTGATCAATACCAACCGGGACTTGGTTTGTCTGGTAAAGTAAAATATCGGCAGTCATTAATACTGGATAATCAAATAATCCAGCATTAATATTTTCAGCATGACGGGTTGATTTGTCTTTAAATTGTGTCATGCGGCTTAATTCACCAAAATAGGTATAACAGTTAAGCGCCCAACTAAGTTGAGTATGTTGCGGAACATGAGATTGAACAAAAATAATACTTTTTTTAGTATCAATCCCACAAGCTAGGTATAAGGCTAATGTATCAAGCGTACGTTTTCTTAATTCTTTGGGGTCTTGACGAACTGTAATGGCATGTTGATCAACAATACAATAAATACAGTCATAATTATCTTGCATGTGAACCCATTGGCGTAATGCGCCAATATAGTTGCCGATGGTTAATTCCCCAGACGGTTGAGCCCCACTGAATACAATAGGCTTTTTGTCGGTATTAGTTGAATTTATAGGGGGTGTATTCATGTTATGATCCCAGAGTTGTCAAAGGTGGTAGTCCTAACGCAGGAACTAGATCGGCAAAGTTATCTAATACATAATCTGGTTTACTTAATGCGATAGATTCACCATAGTTATATCCGTAAGTTAAACCCACACAAGGATAATCTGCATCTTTAGCGGCTGAGATATCATTATGAGAATCACCGATAAATAATAATTGATCGTTATGTAGACCAAATTTTTCCATTGTAAGATACAGTGTAGCCGGATGGGGTTTTTTCTCTTTTACGTCATCGCCCCCTAATATTAAAGAAAAATAACAATCAATGGTTAATTTTTTAAATGCCATTAAATTGCCTCAGTTAACTTTTTACGCATAGCATCAATGACAGTTTTGTAATCTGGTTGATTAAAAATTGCAGAACCTGCGACAAAGGTGTCAGCACCTGCATTTGCAACATTAATAATATTATTAACATTGATCCCGCCATCAACTTCTAGGCGAATATTATAACCGTTTTCATCGATCATTTTACGAACTTGACGCAATTTATTTAGGGTTTGTGGAATAAAAGATTGTCCACCAAAACCAGGATTTACCGACATGATTAGGATCATATCCAATTTATCTATTACGTAATCTAAATAGTTTAATGGTGTAGCAGGATTAAAAGCTAAACCAGCTTTACAACCGTTATCTTTAATTAATTGTAATGTGCGATCAATATGCTCACTTGCTTCAACGTGAAAGGTAATATAGGTTGCACCAGCTTTAGCAAAGTCAGGAATCAGTCGATCTACTGGTTTTACCATCAAATGCACATCAATGGGTGCCTTAATACCATAATCTCGCAATGCTTTACATACCATTGGGCCAAAAGTTAAATTTGGAACATAATGGTTATCCATTACGTCAAAATGGATGATATCAGCTCCAGCTTTAATGACTTTCCCTGTATCTGCACCTAAACATGCAAAATTTGCGGATAAAATAGAGGGGGCAATCAGAAAGTCTTTCATTATTGTCTCCGATTTTTTTTTTACCTTTTGCGTTTTTTTTATAAGTTGGATTATAAAATGCCAAAAGTTCATCGACTTTTCTACGAGCAAGGCTATTACGACTAATTGTTCTACGTACTTTAACAACATTTAGCTTGGCGTGATGATACCATTCTCTAGTCGCTGGTGTATCATGATTTGATATTAATACGGGTATTCCGCGAGTTGATGATAAGTGATAAGCAATTTGAGCCAGATTGTATTGTTCTTTATTGCCAAAACTATTTGTATGATATGCGGTAAAATTAGCCGTATTAGAAAGAGGTGTATAGGGTGGATCACAGTAAACAACAGCACTTTTGTTTACTGATAGTAATGTTTCTTGATAGGTTTGGCAGACAAAAATAGCTTTTTGTGCTTTTTCTGCAAACCAATAGAGTTCATCTTCAGGAAAATAAGGTTTTTTATAACGCCCAAATGGAACGTTAAATTCCCCTTTTGAGTTGTAACGACAAAGACCATTGTAGCAATGACGATTAAGATATAAAAATAGTTCACTACGACGTCTAGGATTATTACATAAGTTGAATTCAGTACGTAAACGGTAGTATTGCTCAGGCGTATTAAACTCGTTGTTAAAAAGCTGACGTGAATGCTGCACAAATGTATCAGTATGATATTTTACAGTATTATATAAATTGATGAGATCATTATTAATGTCAGCTAGGATGTAAGCATTATAGTTGGTATTCAAAAATACTGAACCTGCCCCGACAAATGGCTCTACCAGATAATCACCTTCTGGTAGATATTTTTTAATTTCTTCTACCAGAAGATATTTACCGCCAGCCCATTTTAAAAAAGCGCGTTTTTTCTTCATGCCGCCATATTTTATCTAAATGTTCCAGAGTTTTTGATATACCTCTGTTTAGGACAGCATATTTGCGCCTAATGATTCTTTATTTTTGATCTTGCTTAACTTGCTGAAATTTTCTAACCCAGGGTTTTTTTTCCTGAATAGAAGCGGGCAAAGTTGAAATTGCGTTTTTTGCTTCACTGACTGAGCGGTAATTACCGAGGATAAGAACATACCATGGTCGTTCATTGCGTATGGTCTTATAGATTTTATAATTAGTTAAGCGATTGTTTTTAGCAAATGCTTCTAGTGAGTTAGAACGGCTCGCACTACTTAATTGTAGTGTGTAATTACTTGCTGGAGCCGATAATAAATCTCCACTTTGATTTGTATGTGTTCTAACTATAGGTTTTGTTTTTGTTTCAGGATTAGTTTTAATTGGTTCAACGATTTTAGGTGGTGTAGTAGCGGGAAGTTTTGTTGATGATGGCGTTGATGTTGGATTTTCAACGAGTTGTTGCTTTGCATTAGGTAATGTTTGTCCCTGGCGTAAAGCATCAACAACGTCACCAGGGATTTCAATACGTTTACCTTGCCCTTGGTTGGCTGGAGGTAAGGAACTTTCAGTCGGTGTATCACTAATTGAAGGCATGGTTACGTTTTGTGGTTGGTTTTGTTCTTGGGATAAAGGGGACTCATTTGATAGTGATGTTGATTTAGAAATATCAATGTTACGTTCATTTATTGTTGTAGAGGTATTTTGTTTCTCATGATCTGTTGGCGCTTTAAGTGCTGAGCTAATCGCGATAATGAGTAATAATAGAACCAAAACAGCGATACCAATCATGACATGTTGACGAGAAGCTAGATGGTGTTTAGATCCTTGCTGACGTGAACGTAATACAGGCCTGTCTGAAGTGTCTGGCCGGAACTTACTCTGATCTTGAGGATCTCTTTCTGGTTTAAACTCGTCCATTTCCCCTCCCTTTAAGGTGAATGACCTCATATCATGGATAAAGATGATTTTTTGTACAATTTGATTCTAAAATACGGATATTTATTATAGTGTCACTATGGCTATCTTGCTATCTCAATCACGGTTTAATCTGTATGTAGGCATTGTTTAATTGCTTTTAAAACAATCTCATGGCTTATATTAGTATATAATTCTGCGTTGCCAATAGATTTGGGTAGCACCAGATTGAGTTGATTATTAACTACTTTTTTATCTCTCATCATGTGAGGTAAATAGGCTTCAGCAGCCATTTTTGCTGGTCCCTTAATAGGGAGATTTGCTTGCCTCAGTAAGTTTAAAATGCGTTGAGTATCATTATTATCAAATTGGCCAATTAACTCTGCGGTTTTTGCAGCCATCACGATACCTGCAGCAACTGCCTCGCCGTGTAGCCAATAACCATAGTTTAATTCAGTTTCAATGGCATGACCAAAGGTATGTCCTAAGTTCAATAATGCACGTTGTCCATTGGTTTCTTTTTCATCTATAGCAATGATTTTTGCTTTTAATTCACAACAACGTCGTATGCAATAACTTATTGTTTTTTCATCTAATTCAAATAGTTTATTAATGTTTTTTTCTAACCAACAAAAAAAATCATAATCTAGAATAATGCCATATTTAATAATTTCAGCTAAGCCTGAAGAAAACTGGCGTACTGGTAATGTTTTTAGACTATCTAAATCAATAATAACTGATATTGGCTGATAGAAAGCACCAATCATGTTTTTACCTAATGGATGATTGACTGCTGTTTTTCCTCCAACAGATGAGTCAATTTGAGATAAAAGCGAGGTTGGTGCTTGGATAAAATGAACGCCTCTTTGGTAGCAGGCGGCAGCAAATCCTGTCAAGTCACCAATAACACCGCCCCCAAGAGCAATAAGGGTGGTGCTTCGAGGATGATTTTTTTCCAATAAAGCAGTGAAGACAGTATCAAGAGTAGCTAATGATTTGTACTGTTCTCCGTCAGGTAGAATGATCTCATCAACTTTGACGCCCATTTTTGTAAGAGTAGATTTTACTCTTGCAGAATAAATGGAATGTAGCGTTTTGTTCGTTACAATCATTGCGTATTCGCCACTTTTAAGCGGCAAAAAAGCATCAGGTGAGTTAAGTAAACCAAAAGCGATACTAATAGGGTAACTCCGTTCACCGAGTGTAACTGTCAATTTTTCCATATTGATTTTACCTTTATGGCATGGTCAATCAGTCATTCATATTGATTTATTGAAATTAAGTATTTTCTAATAATCCAATGATTTGGTTAGCAACTACTTTTGCACTTTGATTGTCGGTATGAATAGTAATGTCTGCGATTTCTTCATAAAGTGGATTACGTTCATGAGCGAGTTTTTCTAATACTTCACGAGCAGGCTGATCTACTTGCAATAAAGGTCTTTTTTTATCGCGTTGAGTTCGTGCCATTTGTTTTTCAATCGTAGTTTCAAGATAAACGACTACCCCACGAGCAGAAAGACGGTTGCGTGTTTCTTTTGATTTTACCGATCCCCCCCCTGTTGCTAAAACAATGCCTTGTTTTTCTGTAAGCTCATTGATAATTTTTTCTTCACGTTCCCGAAAACCTTCTTCGCCTTCCAAATCAAATACCCAACTCACATCAGCACCAGTACGTCGTTCAATTTCTTGATCGGAATCAAAAAACTCCATACTAAGTTGCTGCGCTAGCTGGCGACCAATAGTACTTTTCCCGGCGCCCATAGGCCCAACCAGAAAGATATTGCGTTTCTCTGCCATGTTTTTGGTATTACTAAGATTATTCGTTAATGATAACCCGCCCCGCCAATCAAATTAGCAACGGGACCTATAATTGAAACCTCATGAGTATTGACATCTTTTCTTGCATATAAAAGCAAAAAAATCCCAAATACATTCAGTTTTTTCTGAATTATATCGGAAGGGCCTGTTTTTGGAACATAACTGATAGCAGTATTTCTTCACAGGTTTAAAATCCCGAATGTCTCGTAATACGTAATATACATACGAAGCTCAAGTATTCGTCTTTAAGTTTGTTTGCGCACTAAGTTTAACATCAATCAATTTGAAAACCACGTCGATATCTATACGGAAAATGTATTATTTGCTGCTAATTATGAATGATATTAAATTGGATATAAAAATTATCGCAATAGATTAGCTAAAAATGCAACTCTAATCGTACATATAAAGGTTTTATTATAGAGTGTGCGCACAACAATATTTATTTCGCTAAATAGCTAACCTTTTAAGCTAAATTTTTCTTATCGTCAAATTTATAATCCACTATTCACAATAATCGGATGATTTTGCTCTCTTGGGTGCTGCTTAGGATGAAGTTATATTATAAAAAATAATTATTAGTTACTATATTTTGTTAAATATTAATTAATTGTGGTGTTATAAATATGATTAATTCTCTATGGTAAGTTTGTTTTCCATCTTTGGTTAATAAATGACCAAAAAAAGGAATGTCTGCCAGGTAGGGGATTTTTTGCTGTTGACTGTTTTTTTCTGCTGAAAAATCCCACCTAAAATAAGTGTTTCTCCATGATTAATAGTAACTTGGGTTGATATTTCTTGTTTATTAATTGCAATATGTTGGTAAGTATTTGCTAGTAGAGTGGTATTGGGGCTATTTTGACTGATTTTTAGCGATAGACGAACTTAACCTCCTCGTAAAATAGTAGGAGTAACTTTCATTCCTAAAATTGCTTCTTTAAATTTTATCTGACTTTTTTATTACTTTGAATGACATAAGGGATTTCTGTGCCTTGTTTAATGCTGGCAGATTGATTATGAGAGGCCATTAATCTGGGGCTGGCAATGATAGATAGCTGATTTTCTTGTTCTAAAGCACTTAATTCCAGTGACAATGAGTGACTTTTAATTTTAGCAATATTAAATGCGATATGTGGAATTGAAGACGGTGCTGGTTGATGAATATTAAGTCGATTGATCCCTACTTGATTGATTTTATCTGTACTAAGTTCCCAAAAGATACCCAGCTCATACAAAGCTTCTCGACTTGTATTGTTAATATAGGCGTGATTTGGACTTGTTGTTGAGGTATATCAATTTTTTTAGCCACGATTGAAGACGCTCAATATGTCTCTGTGTATCCTCAAAAAATTAAGTTATTGGTCTGTTTATCGGCAAAAACTTTTCCTTTTTTTGAGAGTAAAGGCGGATTATTTTGTGAAAGTTGAGATGTTAGTAATTCCGCTTCTACATATTGCAGGGGATAACTTAGATAATGTATATCACTCTTTTCTTCAGCTATCGATATTGTGGGGTAACATTGTTTTCAATGATTTCCTCTGTTTTTGGCGGTGTAAATGGCTCTCTGGCGGCTATGACATTAACGCTAAATAATGTTATTAATAAGACAATTGATATTAAAGTAAGTAAATTCATTATGTTAGGCTTTTTGTCATGGATGAAAGAATGAATTCGCAATGTAAATTATTTTTTTGGGTGTTATTTTTAGCTGATGAATAAGTAGTAGTGGATGTGTTTTTTTGTAAGTTTTCGATAAAAGCTATTAATTGATAGTAGCTTGCTAAAATTGTGAAATAGTAATCTACACGATTATTTTGATTTTGTTGTTGCCAGTAGATAAGTTTTTCACCTGAAGTAGTTGGTGGAAATTTAAATTGCTCAAAAGCATGGGTGGTAGTCTGCATTGAAGTTAGTAAGTCTGTTATTTGTTGTTTCCTTTGGTTTATCAAGGTATTTAATTTGTTTTTTGTTATATTTTTTATGAGTTGGGTTTTTAATGTGTTGATATGTTGTCTGCTGTTTTTCCACTGTTGATTCAATTCATTAATGATTAAAGAATTTTTTGACCAATAAAAAATAAAGAAAAAGAGAAAAATCAAAAAAGTGTTAACCATTGTGGGATAAGTTGTTTCCATAATGGTCTATAAAACCATTCATATATTTTATTTTTATCATATTGTTCCTCCGAAAATAGCCACTTTGCATTTAATGTGGTTTTTTGAATATTCTGAGAGGTCAGTTGTATTGTTTGTAATTGAATTTGAGTTACTATCTTTTCCTCGGTTAATTGGCGCATGAACTGTAAAATTTCATGATAATCATGGCTATTTGCTTTAATTACCAAATTATCTATTTGGCTTGAAAGTGCCTCTAACCAACTGCCTGTTGGGAAAATATGCGGAATTTGTTGTAGTAAATAAAGTTGGCGTTTGTTGTGGTTAGCGGTTTGAATTGACGTATTAAGTTGTTGCGTTAATTGTTTAAGTTGTTGTCGCTGTTGCTCAATGTTAGCAAGCTGTTGTTCAATAGCTGCAATTTCTATTTTTTCATTATCAAGTAAATATTGTTGATGAAGGTATTGCTGTTTATGTGTTTATGCCTATCAAATATAAAAAAAGAATTAATATCAAACTTGAAATTTGGATAAAAAAGAGAGATAACCAACCATAATAACGTTGTTTAAGGCGTTTTTTCTGCCATGGCAAAAAATTAACTTGATACATCATTTGTCTCTTTCACGAAGTGCTAAACCTGCTGCGATTGCAAAATTATGAAAATTTTTTGGTAACTTGATAGGGTAATATCGAAAAGAATCTAACAGAGACCAGGTGGAGAAATGATGATGCTTTATATCGTTACCGAGGTAAAAAATAGTATTAGGTTGTTGTTGAGTTTCTTTAGGTAGTAATAGTATCAATTTTTCTATAGAGTCTACTTCAGTTATCTCAACAGCTTGGTAGTGTATTGATTGATATAAAGGGCCTGCACATATCCACTCTTGTTGTCGCCGATAAATAAGCCAGGTGTTATCAGGAATAGCGGCTTTATGTGCTAAATAACGAAGAGCATTAGGAAATATATCGATAACCGAAAGTGAAAAACCAACCTCATGTAATAATTCAGACAAAAAAGCAATATCACTATGTCTGGTAGCACAAAGGTAAATTTGCTTTTGATAAATACGATAATCCAAAACAAGCTCACGAATGTCCGATAGGAAATAGCGTTTCAGCTTTGCTGTGGACGAACCAACCAAGTTCTGGTTCTGTTAGTGTGATTTTTTCAGGTAAAAGGAAGTGAGATTTTAGGATTTGTAATGATGATAAAGAGAATCTTGTATCACAATTGTTAGGTAGTTTTTTGTACCATTGTTGCAGGATATTTTTTAGCGTGGTTATACGAATATTTTGGGTTTCAGTATCTTGGGTTTTAGTGATTGGTAAAGAATGTTGCCAACATTCGCGAAGTTCCCAGCCATGCCTGTGTCGAGTAGCAGCCACAAGTTGAATTTTATTATGATGTATATCAAGGCCAATCTGCCATTTTTGTAAAAACATAGACGATTTCCCTATTGTTAATGTATAAAATTCCACATTCAAGGTAATTTCAAACATTTATGCTAAATATTCGATGTTTATAAACCACCCAATAAATTGTAAATGGGAATTTCAGGTGAAGATCGTAAAGTTTTTTCTTTTTTTTATAGTTTGCTGTCTATTTTTGGGGGCAGGATTTATTTTTGGTTTGTACAAATATGTCGAATCAGAATTACCTGATGTAGCAACATTAAAAGATGTTCGATTGCAAGTACCTATGCAGGTGTTAAGTGCAGAAGGTGAGTTGATCGCACAATTTGGAGAGAAACGGCGTCTTCCATTGTCATTAAAACAAGTTCCCCCGCTAATGATAAAAGCTTTTGTTGCGACGGAAGATAGTCGATATTATGAACATCATGGTTTTGATCCTATAGGAATTTTTCGAGCTGTATCGGTGATGGCTGCTTCCGGTCATGCTTCGCAAGGGGCAAGTACAATAACGCAGCAGTTAGCAAGAAATTTTTTCTTAAGTCGAGAAAAAACATTGATGCGTAAAGTTAAAGAGGTATTTTTAGCTATCCGGATTGAGCAATTGTTGTCAAAAGATGAAATTCTGGGACTTTATTTAAATAAAATTTATTTAGGAAATCGCGCTTACGGTGTAGGCGCAGCGGCTTATGTCTATTTTGGTAAGTCTGTAAATGAATTAAGTTTAAGTGAAATTGCTATGATTGCAGGTTTACCAAAAGCACCTTCTACTTTTAACCCCCTTTACTCCCATGAACGAGCGATAAATCGTCGAAATACCGTACTATTGTGTATGTTAGAAGAGGGGTATATTACTCAACAGCAATATAATGAAGCAAAGCGTAAAAACATTATTGCTAGTTATCACGCGCCAAAAATTTCGTTTTCAGCTCCCTATCTGGCAGAAATGGTTAGGCAAGAGCTCTATAACCGTTATGGTGAGGATGCTTATACAAATGGTTATAAAGTTTATACCACAGTCATCGGTAAAGATCAGATAGCAGCAGTTAATGCTTTGCGTAATAACCTAATTAATTATGATATTCGTCATGGTTATCGAGGAGCAGAAAAAATTCTTTGGACTCAGCTACAAACACCTTGGACTCATGAACAAATTATTGAACAGCTGAAAAAAATATCTACTTATGGGCCATTAATTCCTGCAGTGGTTATTGCGACAAATAAAAATAAAGCTGAAGTGATAATGCCGAATGGTGCTTCTGTTGAGTTGGCAATGAATGGTGTTTCTTGGGCACGTAAGTATATTTCTGATGAGCGTCAAGGCATAGCACCTAAAACGGTTAACGAAGTTGTTAAAGTGGGAGAATTAATTCGTATACGACAGGTTGAAGATAGCTGGTGGTTAGCTCAAATACCAGAAGCAAATTCAGCTTTTATTGCTCTTAATCCATTAGATGGCGCTATTGTCTCGTTGGTTGGCGGGTTTGATTTTGAATTAAGTAAATTTAATCGAGTAACCCAATCGTTACGTCAAGTTGGCTCCAATATTAAACCTTTTCTTTATACTGCCGCATTAGATAAAGGATTAACGTTAGCTTCATTATTAAATGATATGCCGATTACTCGTTGGGATGCTGGAGCGGATTCAGATTGGCGACCTAAAAATTCTCCCGCCAAATATTCTGGTCCAATCAGTTTGCGTCAGGGATTAGGCCAGTCTAAAAATGTTGTGATGGTACGCGCAATGCGCGCGATGGGTGTTGATTATGCGGCGGATTATCTAAAACGGTTTGGTTTTCCTGAAGAAAATATTAATCGAACCGAGTCATTGTCATTAGGTGCTCCGTCATTTACGCCGCTGCAAATAGTTCGAGGTTATGCCGTTATGTCTAATGGTGGTTACCTTATCGATCCTTATTTCATTAGTCGCGTTGAAGGGCTACAAGGTGAAGTTGTGTTTGAAGCTAAAGCTAAAATCGCTTGTCCAAAATGTAACGATATACCTGTTATTTATGATGATGTGCCAAAAATTAAAGAAATAAATGCAGAATCTATTGAGGATATAGTTAAATCTACAACGCCAATGAGGAATTTTAAACCTAGTGTAGATATTAATAGTGAAATTCCAATAACGGTTGAACAAAAAAAATATGCTCCTCATGTTATTAGTACACCCCTAGCTTTTTTGATTAGTAATGCAATGATGACCAATATTTATGGAGAGCCAGGTTGGATGGGGACAGGCTGGCGTGCGAGAGATTTTAAGCGTAAAGATATTGGCGGAAAGACAGGAACGACTAATAGTTCTAAAGATGCTTGGTTTTCTGGTTATGGCCCCGATATTGTTGCTACAGCTTGGATAGGTTTTGATGATAATAAACGCAGTTTAGGGCGTACTATTACAGGTGGTGAAGCGGGAGCAAAAAGTGCCCAACCTATCTGGAATGATTTTATGAAAGTTGTTCTCGATGGAGTTCGTGAGAATGACATAGAACCTCCTGATGGAATTATTTCTATTACTATTGATAGCAAAACAGGTAAATTAGCAACGAATAATTCAGTAAGTAAAAATTTGGAATATTTTATTGAAGGAACTGAACCTAAAACAGCGGCTATTCGAGAGGTAGGTACAATCGTTATTTCTGAAGATGGAAATAGCCAAGAACTCTTTTGAACAGTAAAAATATTCTTTAATTTTTGTCGTTGAAATTAGGGTTATTAGATAGACCCTATTTCATTTCACAATATTAGGACTTAATTAAAATTAGCAAATGTTTTTGAGATAACGTTGAGCATAAAATAGGGCACTAATATTTCTTGCTTCGTTAAAGTCTTTAACATCAATAAGTTGCATCATATTTTCGATTGGCCACCGAATTTGTTCTAATGGCTCTTGTTCATCGCTTTCCAGTTTTTCTTCATAGAGATTTTGTGCAATGAATATATTCATTTTGTTGGAAAAATAGGCGGGTGATATTGTTAGTTATTGCTAATAATTCAACATGTTTTGCGCCATAGCCAATTTCCTCTTTTAATTCTCTTATAGCAGCTTGTATGGCAGTTTCTCCTTTATCAATAGCTCCTTTAGAAAACCTAGTTCATACTCTTCAATACCAACAGCATATTCACGAATTAAAATTAATTCGTCATTAATGATAGGAACGATCAGTACGGCTTCATTTATTGTTGGCTGCATTCGTTCATAAAGACGCTTAACGCCATTACTAAATTCAAGATCAACAGATTGGATACGAAAAGTCTAGATTCAGCAATATTTTTTATATTCAAAATTTTGGGTTTTTTTGATTTGTTTCATATACTGTGTCCCGGACAAAATTTGTTGAATAGATTATAACTTTTTATATTAAGAGCGAAGATAATCTTTTGATTTTTTACTGAAATCAATTGTCATTCAATCTATCTTTTTAGTGATAATATATCAATAAATTTAGCCAGAGGTGATTATTATAATAAGAGAGTTTTAGTAATATTTTTATTATATTACTTATTAATTGAACGACTATGTTGTTAAAATAAATAATGAAAAATCGTAACTAATTGTTATTAATATTAAAAACAGAAAACTAGAATAGGGATTACCTTATTTAGGGCTATTGAAAGGGTTGTTATTCTGCACAGGCGTTATTCGTTACATCGGGGAAGAAATGGGCTTACCTTTTGTTATATTGGTTATTTTAATTATTTGCTTGTTTATATTAATTTTCTTTTTGTTTATGAAAGGAAAAAAAGTAATGATATACATAGATTAGCTTTCTTAATACAAGCTAATTATCGTAAAATTACGTCTGATGAATATCAGATAATTTGTGACTATCTTAAATATACCAATTCTGAACAAATCTTAATAAAGACAAAAGAGGCTACAATAAGAAAATTATTTGATTTTCCTAAAAGAAATGCATGGGTTTCTACTGGCTGTAATGCAATAACACGCTTCTCTTTAATCAACGATCAAGATAATTTATGGCGCTATTTTATTGATTATAAAGAAGTTCATTTACCCCGACAATTAGAACCTTACTTAAAAACTCAAGATGTTATGGATGTTGTTGATACGGATACCTTACCGCTTGTTATCTCAGTAAATAATCATTTCTTGGGTGATTTTAAGCAAAATTTTAAAGAGTTTCATTTAACTAAAGAAATAACATTTCCACCAGTTAATGCCATTATTCAAGAGAGTGGTCAGCAATTAGTAAAGTTTATTAAGGTCAGAAAAGAGACATTGGAAGAGTATAAACTTAATCGATCATTTAGTTTGTGGGGCGGTGGTGTTATTTGTGTTGGGCTAATTGTTTGTGCACTTTCGTTATTCGCTATTACTATTTTTTTCCTTGGTTAATGTTGTTTGGCGGGCTAACTTTTATTATTGGAGTTTATCTTCTTTATCGGCCATATATTTTTCGTAAGAGATATCAACAGGATATTCGTTGTGTGGTAGGTAAACCTAAACGATGGTGTTTATTTGACGAGTTTGATAAAGGTAAAAAAACATAATATTTCATTAGTTTAATGGAGAAAATTATCTACAGACAACAAATTATGCCGAATTGGAAGTGATGCCGTTACAGATTGGTGACTATATTGTAGCTAAAGGTGTGGGTATGTGCTATGTACCTATTGATTTTATAGAAAAAAGAAATAGGTTTGATTTTCTTCCTTTTGATTGTTCCGGTATTTACTGGAATAATATAAACCCATCTCCTATACCTGAATCTGATATAGTTGAAAAAGTCTTTTCTCTTTCAACAACGGTTAAACAGCAGCTTTATTTTAATAATTTTGATCGTAAAGTTAATCAGCAACTCCGACGAGAGATTATGAAGTCTGGTATGAATTTACTTGATAATTTTGCTGATATCATCTTAAAAACAAATTCATTATGCCCACTTCACTTAATAATGAGTGTTCTCGTTTAAAGAGCGCGTTAGTTAATTTAAGTGATACCTATGAATGGTCGGTACTTGTCACCAGAGCTAAAAATGGAAAATTAGAGGATACCAATGTGATATTGCGGCCAGGTGGGGCAGAACTTTGGAAAAATTGGTTAATGAAACGACATCTTTTTATATTAATAGAGAAATAGAAAAAGCAGCGGCGTTATTGAATACACCACCGACCAGAGGTGTATTACTTATCAGTGATGAAGGAAAACCGTTTGTAGATTTAGTTTCATTCCACTCTCCTGTTGTTGATTCTTATTCTCCATTACAAAAATGGCAAGAGCTGCAAAAATTGTCAGATATTTTAATGCATACTCCTTTTGAAGCAGAAGGTATTATTACTAAATTATTTGTCGATGCAAAAGGTACGCGTCATATTATTTTACATAGTAAACCTAGTTCTATGTTACTTTTACGCTATATTAGTGCTTTTCTATTAAACTTGGTTTTAATGGCAACTTTTATATTAAATCTTATTCTGGTTATTACATGTAAGCGTATAAATAAGTGGCGATTAAAAAGTATTCGGCAATATTATGAGCATTGTTTTAATATTGTCTCTTCCACTGACCAGCAAAAAATATTTAACCTAATGAAAAGAGTATGAAAACACAGTCAGATATGGATTTGATTATTCGTTTAGATAAATGGTTATGGGCTGCACGTTTTTATAAAACTCGAGCAATTGCTCGTAAAATGATTGAGGGTGGCAAAGTTCACTATAATGGGCAGCGAAGTAAACCAAGTAAAGTCGTTGAAAAGCATGCCATTATAAAATTAAGACAAGGAAATGATGAGTTAACTATAGAAATATTGGCCATTAGCGATCAGCGACGGGGCGCATCAGAAGCAAGAGCGTTATATCGTGAAACACAAGACAGTATTGTTAATAGAGAAAGATTGGCTTTAGCGCGTAAAACTAATTCATTAACCATGCCAAACCCAGAACGTCGTCCTGATAAGAAAGAACGACGTAACCTGATTAAATTTAAGCATACAAATTTAAATGAGTCATTTTGATGACAACTTTAGCAATGAGAGAAGATATGTCTAAACATGACCAGTTACACCGTTTTTTGTTTCAAGATGATGCTGTTCGTGGTGAGCTAGTTTCAGTTAATGAAACTTATAAAAAGATACTCGATCAACACGATTATCCGTCAGCAGTTAATCTATTATTGGGTGAATTGTTAGTTGCCACTAGTTTATTAACAGCAACTTTAAAATTTGAAGGTGATATTACCATACAAATTCAGGGAGATGGCCCGGTAAAAATGTTGGTAATAAACGGAAATAATCACCAACAAATGGTAAGCGTTATCAAGGTGTTGTTGCATTGGAAGGTAATACAATAGCGGAATGTTTGGATGATTATTTTAAACAATCAGAACAGTTGCAGACACGTTTATTCATTCAGGTGAAATAAATGGTGAGCCTGCTGCTAGTGGAATATTATTGCAGGTATTGCCCTCTGCTGGTATTGAAAGTCAGCATCAATTTGATTATCTGGTGCAATTAACCGCTACGATTAAGGGCGAGGAACTATTTACTTTAGAGACAAAGGAAATTCTTCATCGTCTTTATCATGAAGAAGATGTGACATTATATGATCCACAGCTAGTTGCCTTTCATTGCAGTTGTTCAAAAAAGCGTTGTGAAAACATTTTGCTATCTCTTTCTTATGAAGATATTGAGCATATATTGCATGAACGTGGTGAAATTGATATTGAATGTGAATTTTGTGGGGCTGTCTATCTGTTTAATAAATAAGATATAGAGGAATTGAAGCGAATTAAAAAAACAGCAAATTCATTGAGTGGATAGTGCTTATTTTATACCGTAATAAAGGATATAAATACATTTTTTTACTGTAGCGTTGATTGTGCTCTAAATCGCATTTTTAGTTCAGAAAATAGTTTAGATGAAATTTATTGATTTTTATCGCTGTTAATTTCGAGTAAAAATTTATGATATGTCCTAATTAAGGTTAATATTCATTTAGGAGCATAAATTAATGAGTGCAAAAAAAAAGATTACTCCAGAAGAGATGGCTAGATATGGTATTCATCAAGTAACTGAAATCGTTTATAACCCAGGATATGAACAACTATTTGCAGAAGAAACAAAACCTTCTTTAAAAGGCTATGAACGTGGGATTGAAACCAATTTAGGCGCAGTAGCGGTTGATACCGGTATTTTTACTGGTAGATCACCAAAGGATAAGTATATCGTTCGTGATAACGTTTCTAAGGATACTGTTTGGTGGGCGGATCAAGGTAAAGGAAAAAATGATAACAAACCGATGACCGAAGCGGTTTGGCAATCATTAAAAGATTTGGTGACTAACCAATTGTCAGGTAAGCGTTTATTTATCATTGACGCTTTTTGCGGCGCAAATGCAGATACCCGTTTGAAAGTGCGTTTTATTACCGAAGTGGCCTGGCAGGCACATTTTGTCAAAAATATGTTTATTCGACCTACCGAACAAGAATTGATTGATTTTCAACCAGATTTTGTTGTAATGAATGGCGCAAAATGTACTAATCCCAACTGGCAGGCTCAAGGCTTAAACTCAGAAAATTTTGTGGCGTTTAATTTGACTGAGCGTATGCAACTGATTGGCGGTACTTGGTATGGCGGTGAAATGAAGAAAGGGTTATTTTCGATCATGAATTATTTGCTGCCATTAAAAGGAATTGCGTCAATGCATTGCTCCGCTAATGTTGGTGAAAAAGGTGATGTGGCTATCTTCTTTGGTTTGTCTGGCACAGGAAAAACAACTCTTTCTACCGATCCTAAACGTAAATTAATTGGTGATGATGAACACGGATGGGATGATGATGGTGTGTTTAATTTTGAAGGTGGTTGTTATGCTAAGACCATACATTTGTCTGAAGCGGCAGAGCCTGATATTTATCATGCGATCAAACGCGATGCATTATTAGAAAATGTCACTGTTTTGACTGATGGCTCTGTTGATTTTAATTATGGACCCAAAACAGAAAATACCCGCGTTTCTTATCCTATTTATCATATTAATAATATTGTTAAACCGATTTCAAAAGCAGGCCATGTGACAAAAGTTATTTTTTTGACAGCTGATGCATTTGGTGTTTTGCCGCCGGTATCTTGTTTGACGCCTGAACAAACTGAGTACCACTTTTTGTCGGGTTTTACCGCTAAATTAGCGGGCACTGAGCGTGGTATAACTGAACCAACGCCAACTTTTTCAGCCTGTTTTGGCGCGGCTTTTCTGACATTACATCCTACTCAATATGCTGAAGTATTAGGTAAGCGAATGAAAGCGGCTGGTGCAAAAGCATATCTGGTTAATACCGGTTGGAATGGAACGGCTAAACGTATTTCGATCAAAGATACTCGTGCAATTATCGATGCGATCTTAAATGGGGATATAGATAAAGCAGAAACCATAAATTTACCCATTTTTAATTTAGCTGTACCCACCAATTTGCCAGGAGTTGATAACAATATTCTGGATCCTCGTCATACTTATACAGATAACAGCCAATGGGAAGTTAAAGCTAAAGATTTGGCTAAGCGATTTATTAATAACTTTGAAAAATATACTGATACCCCAGTTGGGGCGGTACTTGTGAAAGCTGGTCCTGAGCTGTAATTTTCAATAAGAGTTGTCAATAGTAAAATAAAAAGTGCATAGAATATAATAAAAGCTGTGCACTTTTTATTTAGTTGTGAATATTCATGAACTGAAAAGGAACGGCAAAATTTTGCTTAAATTTTCTCTATCGTCTTTCGGTTCTATTAGAGCGGATAGGATATAAATCAAGAAGTGAGGTCTATTAAAACATTTTGTTAAAAATTGATAAAAGTTAAAAAAGTGCCAGCGCTAGGCTGGCATAAGTAAACACTGGAAGCAATGTGAGCAATGTCGTCCTTGTCGTCCTTTCATATGATCCCAGAAAGGTTCATCTGAAAGTCTTTTAATGATAATGGTTATCACTATCATTTGTAAAGTGATTTTTTTAATATAAATGTAAAAAAATCATTCATTGTGATAATATATTTACATGATAGTTAATTCACAATTTCAAAACAATTGGTTTTATCGTTGATAGCAAATGGCTAAATCACTTTAGCTGACAATATTAAGAATTTAACTATAACGAGATAGTTATGATTTTGTCAGGTGTTGAGCACACGCCCAAGCTGAACTCCATGCCCATTGAAAGTTATATCCGCCTAACCAACCAGTAACATCAACCACTTCACCAATAAAGTAGAGTCCGGCTACTTTTTCTGATTCCATCGTTTTTGAGGAAATACTATTTGTATCAACGCCTCCAAGAGTGACTTCTGCGGTACGATAACCTTCTGTGCTATTTGGTTGTATTTGCCAGTTGTGTAGCATTTCCGCAATTGTATTTATCTGTTTCATATTAAGCTGTTTTAACGAGTTATCTGGGATTTTTTTTAATACTTGTAATGTCTCGATAAGTCGTTTAGTAGATATTTTGTTAATAAGTTTTTTAACGATAGATTAAGATGAATGGTTTGTTCATAGATTAAACAATCGATAAGATTAATATTGGGAAATAAATTAATACTTATATGCTCCCCAGGTTGCCAGTAACTTGAGATTTGCAAAATAGCTGGACCTGATAATCTTCTATGTGTAAACAGAAGATTTTCTTGGAATGTCATGGCATTTTGTGAACTGATTTTTACTGGAATAGCAATGCCAGAAAGTGTGTGTAAAACGTCAAGCAGCTCCTTATGTAATGTGAAAGGCACTAAAGCTGCTCGCGTCGGTTGGATGGTATGGCCAAATTGCTCAGCTATACGATAACCAAAAGGAGTTGCCCCCAATTTAGGCATTGAAAGGCCACCGCTAGCAACAATTAGTGCGTTTGAACTAATAATTTTTTCATTAACGTGGACTAAAAATTTATTATCTATTTTTTTATCTGAGTGATTTCGCTTTGCAAGCGTAAACTAACGCCAGCTACTTTACATTCAGTTAATAGTAAATCGACAATATCTTGTGCGCTATTGTCACAAAAAAGTTGGCCTAATGTTTTTTCATGATAAGGAATATGATGTTTTTGTACTAACTCAATAAAATCCCATTGAGTAAAGCGAGCCAGTGCTGACTTACAAAAATGGGGATTAGTAGATATATAAGCATTAGGATCAACATAAAGATTGGTGAAGTTGCATCGTCCGCCACCAGACATTAAAATTTTTTTACCCGCTTTTTTGCCATTATCCAATATCAGTACTTTTAACCCTTTTTGGCCTGCATTGGCTGCACAAAATAGACCGGCCGCTCCTGCACCTATAATTATTACGTCAAATTTTTCCACAAAATTTCTCTTTTATCTGAAAAGATATTTATTAATAATACAAATAGCGCGTTTTTTATTAAATAGCGTAAAATATTTATTACGATTTAAATTTGTGTGGACAAATGTTAGTAAGCACTATAAATCTACAGATTCTTTATTTTATTAACTTAATGAAAGTAAAGAATATTTTTGTTTTATTTGTTTTTTTGTCAATTAAAGTCAAAAAAGATGTAGATTTTGCTTCCACCGCTAACGTTTGTCACTGATAATGCATTGAGTTCATATTCAACAAATTGGCTTAAGGTTTATGCTACATTTATTTACTGGTTTGGATTTTTACACCGGTCTGTTATTAATACTAGCGCTATTATTTGTGCTATTTTACGAAGCAATTAATGGTTTCCATGATACCGCAAATGCAGTAGCAACGGTTATCTATACTCGAGCAATACGAGCTCAATTTGCGGTTGTTATGGCTGGTGTTTTTAACTTTTTTGGCGTTATTTTAGGTGGCTTGAGTGTTGCTTATGCTATTGTGCATTTGTTGCCAACAGATCTTCTCTTGAATGTAAGTTCTGCTCATGGCCTGGCAATGGTTTTTTCCATGCTATTGGCGGCCATTATTTGGAATTTGGGTACCTGGTATTTGGGGTTACCGGCTTCTAGTTCACATACATTAATAGGCGCCATTATTGGTGTTGGTTTAACCAATGCATTAGTGACCGACTCCTCTATAGTGGATGCATTGAACATCCCAAAAGTGATTGAAATTTTTCTTTCCCTCATCCTTTCTCCTGCTATTGGTTTTGTTATAGCTGGATTGCTAATTTTCTTTTTATGCCGTTATTGGAGCGGTACGAAAAAACGTCGTCGTATTCATTTAACACCGGCTGAGCGAGAGAAGAAAGATGGTAAAAGAAAACCCCCTTTTTGGACACGTACTGCATTGATTTTATCTGCCGTTGGCGTCAGTTTTTCTCATGGTGCTAATGATGGTCAGAAGGGTATTGGTCTTATTATGCTGGTGTTAATTGGTGTGGCGCCTGCCGGGTTTGTGCTTAATATGAATGCCAGTGGTTATGATATAACTCGTACCCATGACGCGATAGTGCATCTACAACATTATTATGAAGAGCATCAGTCAGCGGTAAAACATATTGTTAATAAGTCACAACATGAGTCGGAATTGGAAACTTTAGATGAGAAATTCCATTGTGATAATTCACGTCCTATTATTGTGCTAAAACAGACATCACTGATGTTGACGGATATTCAAAGTTATTCAGCACTAAAACCTGAACAACGTAATCAAATGCGCCGATTATTAATGTGTTTATCTGATACATCATTAGATGTAGCTAAACTACCAGAGACGTCCTCTTCGGATGCTCGTTTTCTGCGTAACTTGAGTAACGATTTACTTAATACAGTGGAGTATGCGCCACTGTGGATTATTATTGCCGTTGCTTTGGCGCTTTCTGTCGGTACTATGATTGGTTGGCAACGTGTTGCTATAACGATTGGTGAAAAGATTGGTAAAAAAGGTATGACTTATGCGCAAGGTGTTTCTGCTCAAGTTACTGCGGCAGTTTCCATTGGTGTCGCAAGTTATACTGGTATGCCTGTATCAACAACACAAGTTTTATCTTCTGCGGTAGCCGGTACAATGGTTGTTGATGGTGGTGGGGTACAAGCTAAAACAATTAAAAATATATTACTCGCTTGGTTATTTACATTACCTATTTCTATTATACTTTCTGGTTTGTTTTATTGGATATCATTAAAATTTATATAGACATATCAGATAAACTATATATAACAAAAAATAGTGATGCTTAATTTGGGCATCGCTATTTTTTTCATTGAATAATATATTATCTATATCATTTAAATATTACTTGAGTCCATTAATATCACCAAATGTTCCATATTAAACTTATAAAAACAATAATACTTAATCCACTAATTAACATGAATTGTTTGCGAATAAGTTCACAACGTAAAATAACTTCGGGATCGTGATGATTAGTGTATTGTTGAGTATTAATGTAACGGATTAGTTTTATATGCTTAGTCCATTGGCCATGGGCGGTAAAGAATCCGTTGCCATCAACAGATTGATAGAGCAATGGATCAGATTCCCTCAAAAATAAAAAGTAATACTCGGATTGAGTAAAAATATCGCATCATATTTATGATACAAAGTATACATAATGCCCAAAACCATACATGCATATTAAGATAATGACCTCAAAAAATACAGATTTAGCCACTGATATTGTTTTTAGCAAGTGCAAAAAAAGATATTTGCTTATCAGTTGCCGGCTTATTTTAATTGTAGAATAATCTAACAACTTAACAAAATGACCCATTGGGATTATTTTTATCAGTTTAATTTTTATGATGTATATTTTTTAACAAATAATTGATATCTTCAACACTATGATTTTTATGTTAAATTATGGAAAATTTAACTAATTTGGTCTATGCTAATTATTCTGAAGGTATTTATTTTTCATAATTTATGGGTAAAATTTTTATTAAACTATCAGGTTTGACCGCTAAGTATTTATCATAAAAACAGGTGTTCTTTTTTAAGAGCTACGTTTGAAAGGAGCTAGATATGGCTTACAAACATATTCTTGTTACAGTTGATTTATCCCCAGAAAGTAAAGTTTTAGTCGATAAAGCTGTCTCCATGGCAAAACCTTATAATGCAAAAGTTTCTTTAATTCATGTTGATGTAAATTATTCTGATCTTTATACCGGCTTGATTGATGTAAATCTTGGTGATATGGAGCAGCGTATCACTAAGGAAACTCACCATGCATTGACCAAATTAGCCAAAGAAGCTGATTATAAGTTTGAAAAAGAATTGAGTGGACGAGGTGATCTTGGGCAGGTTTTGGTTGATACAATCAAGAAATACAAGGTAGATTTAGTTGTTTGTGGTCATCATCAAGATTTTTGGAGTAAGTTAATGTCCTCGGCTCGCCAGCTGATTAATACTGTTCATGTTGATATGTTAATTGTGCCATTAAAAGATAGTGATTGATAATATTTATTGGTAAATCAATTTTTTCAATAAAAACACTTGATTATTCAAGTGTTTTTATTAATTTTCGATAAATTAAATCGACTTATATTTTGCCAGAAAATGTGATTAAGACACAAAAAATCTCATTAAAAATAGAGATAAATTATTGATATATCAATAAGTAAATTCACACCTAGCAGGTCATTCTGCAAAATAAATGTTAATAAGTATGAAAATATCATAATTTATCTTTTAATCTAAGGAATTTTGTATGAAAGATGGTTTATCTTTAGAGACATTCCTAACACCAATCCAATCACGTTATGCTCATCAACCTGAATTCTTACAAGCCGTGCGTGAAGTTTTTACTTCCTTGGCGCCGTTTTTACGCGATAATCCTCAATATTGTGAACAGGCATTACTGCAAAGAATAGTAGAGCCTGAAAGGGTGATTGAGTTTCGTGTTTGTTGGGTAGATGATAAGGGAAATGTTCAAGTTAATCGAGCCTGGCGGTACAATTTAATTTGGCAATTGGCCCTTTTAAAGGTGGAATGAGTTTTCATCCTTCAGTTAATTTATCAATTTTAAAATTTCTCGGCTTTGAACAAACTTTTAAAAATGCGTTAACCACTTTACCTATGGGTGGCGGTAATGGTGGCTAAGATTTTGATCCTAAAGGAAAAATTCAGGAAGAAGTTATGCGTTTTTGTCAGGCATTGATAACAGAGCTTTTCCGACATTTAGGTCCTTATACTGGTTCCTGCTGGAGATATTGGCGTGGGTGGGCGTGGAGTCGGTTTTATGGCAGGTATGATGAAGAAGCTTGTCTAACAACACTTCTTGTGTTTTTACCGGTAAAGGCTTGTCTTTTGGTGGTAGCTTAATTCGACCTGAAGCGACCGGTTATGGTTTGGTCTATTTTACTGATGCGATGTTAAAACATCATGGTTTAGCGTTTGAAGGAAAACGCGTATCCGTTTCTGGTTCAGGAAATGTTTATGCTATTGAGAAATGTATGTCTTTAGGTGCTAAGGTTGTTACCGCTTCCGATTCAAATGGAACCGTTGTTGATGAAGCAGGCTTTACAACCGAAAAACTTAAACGATTGGAAGCAATTAAAAATCAATATGGTCGTGTTGAGTCATATGCAGAAGAGTTTGGTTTGACTTATATTAAAGGAAAAAAACCTGGTCGGTGCCAGTTGATATTGCCTTACTTTGCGCCACTCAAAATGAACTTGATATAGAAGATGCGAAAATTTTAATTAAAAATGGTGTTCAAGTGGTTGCTGAAGGTGGCAAATATGCCGACAACAATTGAAGCTACTGAAGCGTTTATTGAGGCTCTGTTTGGACCGGGAAAAGCGGCTAATGCCGGAGGGGTTGCAACATCAGGTTTGGAAATGGCACAAAATGCGGCGCATTTGAGTTGGACAGCAGAAAAAGTGAATAGCTGTTTGAAACATATTATGTTAGATATTCACCAGAATTGTGTGAAATATGGTGGAGAAGATAAGCAGACTAATTATGTTAAAGGCGCTAATATTGCCGGTTTTGTTAAAGTCGCCGATGCGATGTTAGCACAAGGTATCCTGTAATAAATCAATAGCGATAGGGCAAATTAAAAACTAATTATATCGCTTAATGCTAGTAAAATTCTGAATATTATTTTGCTTATTGAGCATCGCCTGCAGCTATCCTTTTCAGGCGATGTTGTTAGCAAAAATTTGTCGATTATTATTTATCCTATCAGCTGACCTATAGTTATATTAATCTTCATTTAGACTCATATGTAGGCGATCAATTAAAGGTTTAAACAAGTAATTTAGTAGCGACCGTTCGCCAGTACGAATAAAAACTTCTACTGGTATTCCTGGTTTGATGGTTAACTGATTTAGGCGTTGACGATTTTCATCATTTACTTGAACCTGTAATAAATAATAGGGCTAGCCAGTCTGTTCATTAAGTAGCCTATCAGCAGAAATCATCGTCACGTTGCCTTCCACTTTAGGAGTCGTACTTTGATTAAATGCAGTAAATTGTAACTCTACCGGTAAACCTAATTTCACTTGATCAATCAAATGTAGCGGAACCCGTGCATCAACCAATAGTGGTTGATCATCGGGAACAATCTCCATCATAATTTGTCCGGCAGATTACGCCGCCTTCAGTAAAAATTGACATACCAATTATGGTGCCAGCAACCGGGGCACGTATTTGAGAATTACTCAGCATGAACTTTGCTTTAACGAGCTGACTGTTGGTATGATTAATCTTAGTTTGTGTGTCTGCTAGTTGGGCATGAACATCTTTTTGATATTCTTGTTGGAGTTTTTCGCTAAGCAGTTTTTGTTCTAATATTTGATGTTGGATGCGACTAATATCACCAAGTGTTTGCGCTAAATTACCATCAACTTCGGTATATTTATTTTCAGTTTCTAGTAATGTATTACGAGCAATGTAGCCGTTTTTTTCTAATTCTCTCAATCCTTCTAACTTGTTGCAATAACATAGTAAGCTGCGTTTTTTGGCTCTTTGCTTTTTGTTGTTGGGCATATAAAGTAGCGTTTAATCCAGTTATTTTTTCTTTAATACTGGTCAACTCTAATTGTAAAATTCGATATTGGTTTTCCAGCAATTGTTGATTTAGTTGAATAAGTTCGCTTACATCATGTTCCTTCATTTCACCTTGCAAAGGGGTGAGAAAATCAACCGTTTTTTGCCCTGCTGTTCAGTTAATAAGCGGGCTTCTCTTACTAACAGTTCGTGGTATTGTTTTAGTTCTATATTGTATTCTGCATGCACTTCAACGGTATTGAGTGTACTTTTTCACCATTATTAACGGATAGTTGTTCGATGATTCCGCCGTATTGATGTTGAATAGTTTTATGATTGCCAGCCACAATCACATTACCTGATACAGGAACCCCTTTATCTAAAGGAGCCAGTGCTGACCATAATAAAAAACCACCAAATCCAATAGTCACTAATGACCAGCCTAAGTATACAGCTCGTTTTTCATTACTGATTAATTTGTCTGTTAAGATAGGAGATGATTTGTGATATTTACCTTGTGCTGACATATTTTTTTCCATTAATTGCTATTATTTTTACAGACTGAAATATTGAAGGATCACGTTGTTAGTTGTGACGTTTTATGTTCATTTAATAATGCTTGTGGTGTTCCAAAACGTGGTGACATTCCGGCTTGTAAAATTAGCACATGCTCTACATATCTGAGCAGAAAAGGGCGATGGGTAATTATAATAAGGGTGCAATGTTGTTTTTTTAAGTTCTTCAATCGCAAGGCACAGGGCTTTATCTCCTTCGCTATCAAGATTAGAGTTAGGTTCTCGAGAATAATTAAACGGGGAAGGCCATAAATAGCTCGCGCCAAAGCTAATGGCTGTTTTTATCCGCCAGATAAGCCACGGCCGTACTCGCCTAATTGAGTGTCATATCCATTAGGTAAAGTCAGAATTAAGTCATGCACATGGGCAATTTTGGCGGCAGTAATTACTTTGTCTACGTCAATTTCAGCAAAACGAGCAATATTTTCTGCGATTGTACCATCGAATAATTGTATATCTTGCGGTAGATAACCAATGTGAGACCCTAAAATTTCTCTATCGATTTGGTGAATATTTGCACCATCCAACCGGATGTATCCCAAGGTAGGAGGAAGCGCGCCGACAAGTATCCGAGCTAATGTCGATTTCCCTGCACCAGATGTACCAATAATAGCCAATGTTTGGCCGGCAGAGAGTGAAAATTGGATATCAAATAACAGCGGTGGATATTCAGGATCAGGGCGGTAGAGAACATTTTCAACGCTTAATTCGCCAGTTGGCGCAGGTAAAGTCATCACTTGTTTACGGGGGAGGGATGCTGTTTGAATAACTGATCTAAGCGTAGATAAGTCTGTTTGGCATTATTATATTGTTTGCTAACAGCAATAAGTTGGTCGATCGGGCTGAGTACACGTCCCACCAGAATAGAACTGGCGATCATCATACCTGCGGTCAATTCATTATTAGTGACTAACCAGCCGCGACGTATATTACCCAACATGCCCATTGCCTCGATTACATCTGTATTACGCAAGTGGTTAGAGGCTTGATTAATGGCTTTGCGAGCCATTAGATTGGCTTGCGCCAGTGGTTTATGAGTGTAACGTTGATTCAGCCAGGCGAGTAGGGAAATAAAAGTTGCGCCACCTAAGGCTAGATAGCCTAACCATGGATGGAGTAAAAACACGACACAGAGGAAAAAGAGAAACCAAGGCGCATCAAATAAGGCAAATAAAGCGTTCCCTGTTACGAATTGGTGTAGTGTTGTGAGATCACTTAACGCTTGGCAGGCTTGTGAATCATTATATTTTAAGCTTTGCTGATAAGCTGTATTGAATACCGATTGATTAACTGATAGGTCTAGGCCTGTGCTAATACGTATAACAATCAGATTACGCACCCATTCGAGTACGCCGATAAATAAATGCAAATAACAAGTAGTGTCAACATTAATAACGTCATTTTATTATTTGACGCCAAGACACGATCATAAACTTGTAACATATAAATAGAGGGGGGCTAGCATCAGTATATTAATGATAGCGGTAAATATTCCAATACTATAAAACGCTTTTTTATATGTTTTTATTTCATTAATTAATATATTGCTATTTTTAGTTTTTGAATTATTTGTCATGCTATTCCCATTTTTATTTTTATAAGATTCAATCCTAATATTCATTATGTAAATAATTAAAATATTGGAAAATGTTTTTCATTATCCAATCCGGTTAAAATTAATATGACAATTTTAAAATTAGTAAACGACGCTGTTTTTATTAGGTTATATTATCTATTCCTATGGATAAATAGCGTTTTCATAAATAACTGTTCCATTATCACTCCCTATATTTTTATTAATTTCAACCTGATAATCAGCATAGCCCATATCCGAATGTTGTCTATGATAAATATTATTTTCATTATATTTATTATCGGATAATGGTTGATAGGAAGGGTTATGGCTAAAAGATTTGTTTTTATAAAGAATGTCAGTGGTAATTTTATTGTCAGGACCTTTATTAACTGGCTGATGGTCATTTGTTGTTAAATGAGTTTTTTATAGTCGGTATATTCGTGATTTGTATTGCCAATGTCATCATAACCTTGTTCGAACACTATTACCTCTTCAATAATATCAACTTGTGGAGAATAAGAGGCGAGAAAATCCTTGAAACTGTAGTTATAATCAATGGAAAAGAAAATATGACCTTGAAAATTATGGTGATCATTAGATAACATGCCAATGTCAGTGCCATTATAAAATATTTTTACTTTAGTAGAATATTTATAACTATCAGAAATTCTTACTATATCATTATTTTCATTTCTTACAATTTGATAATCATTTGGATCGTATTTAAGTTGAAAAAGAGAACCCTCTGGATATTTGTCAAAGTTTATTAAGCCAATATTAAGATGGTTATTTGAGTGATCTTTTTTTTCGTATCGATGGGCAAAAATGGAATCGATAAGTCTATATTCATCGGGTATATCAGTATATTCAGTACCCTCTTTGTCACAAACTGCAAGTTTATAGGCGTCGTCTTTTTTTATTAATTTTAGATATGTTATTTCCTTTGGTAATTGATAGCGAATATTTCTGCCATGATCATGAATAAATAAATCACTGCCATCAATAATATTATTATTTTGGTCGGTTATTTCTTCAGTAATATAAAATCCGGTAGTCTTGAAATTATAAATTACTTTATCATCTTTATAAATCACCGCTTCGTATACATCATCATCTATGTTTGAACTTCCTTTATTGTCTAATAATTCACCCTTTTTAATCGTGTACGGCGGTTGTTCTTGTGAAGTTGTATATTGGGCTAATGGGGAATCTTTATGATTGTATATTTTGGTACCATTGAGTTGTGATGATGGCAGATCTTTTTGCTGAATATGATTGATACTGGGCTTAGTAACTCATTTTTATGTAAATGTGGCTGATCAAAATATGGGTCTTTATGAACTTTTCTACCATCTATCAAAGAAGCTTTATATTGTTGCTCCTCTTTTTCAACAGCCAAATAAACCTTGCCACCATAACTTGTATGGAGATTATGAAGCGCATTGGAAAAAACAAAGGATTCTTGCTGTTGGCCATCAATTTGTTTGAAGAAACCGGTTTCGCTAACTTTTTCTTCTCCATCATATAAAGATAATGCACTGACCATACCCTTATCGAGTTTTTTTACATTGAAAATAGTACCTAAAGGTTTATTGTCTAAGTTCATATTAGTTAGCGCATTAGGGTTAATTTCTGTTAATTGATCAATTATTTCATTTACTCTTTCTTCAGTTATTTTTCCCGCAAAAAATTTTTGATTGTATTTTGAGTTTATGTTGATATTCATAACTATCGGTAAAATATTTAGTGCCATCTTCATTGGTAAACACTAATTTAATTTCATTGTTACTATTTTCAATTAATTTTAAATAGTGATAATTACCGGTTATTTTGATATAGAAATAGTCTCTAGATGCTGCATTATAGCAACGAATATAATTACCATAACCTGTGTATTCTACAGTAGAAAATTTACCAACAAATTCTTTTGTTTCTAAACTTTTTATATCATCGGTATAATAATTTAAATTTTTAACTTCACCATCTATTATTTTCATTAAGCCAATTTTTAAAATTATAATTTTCATTTTTAATTAGCTCTAAATATTATTCTGGATTTTAATTATGTAAAAGATTTTTTAAAAATTCAGGTTTTTTTGCTTTTAAATACATAGTAAGAGCAAGACCCACTTTATAAACCTTGGAATTTTCATGAAAGTCATTTGAATGTTTTAATTTTAAGAATTCAGATATATTTTTTTATTTTATTTCATCTTCAGTTAGGTTAATGCTATTTTCTTGGGCATTAAATTTATTATCGGAAAAATATTCAATATAATCCAGCGATACCCTCTTTTAATATGGTAGGTAAGTGAGCTTCATTAGCTATATTTATATTAGTTAAATAATGGGTAAATTCATGTTTAAGATTAAAAACATTCCCCTGTTGATATACATATATGGTCGGTGGATTTCCTGAATAAAATTTACCACCTTCGGTTCCTAAAACTTTTTCTTTACCATAATGTTGGTAATCTTCGTTATTATCGAATATATATATATTTCAAGTGGCTTTTCGCTTGATTTAATATCTTTTAAATCAGCAAAAAGTTTAAAATCATTTACAGCCTGTTGGAGCTCTTCAATTATTTTATTTTGTTTTTTGAGGGAGGGATTTCTATAATTAAGAATAACTTTTATTTTTTCTGTTAGGGTTATTTCTTGTTTTGAGGTTTTGGTGTTGAAATAATAATAAAATGTATCCTGTTGTTTTATTTTATGATCCAAAAATTATCTCCAATATTATTAACAATATCCATTTAAACAATAACATTTGTTAAATTATATTTTTTTAAGGTTATTTAAAGTTTATTTTAATGTTTATAATATGAATATTATTTTAAAAAATGGTATTTTTAGAACAATAAATAGGAGATATTTTTATAGAAGAGTTAATATTGATATAATATTTTTTTTTATCAACATTTTTGGTTATTTATTATTTTTGAGAATATTTAACGGAGTAAATCAGTTGAAAATGAATAAATATCAAAACGATGATTTTTAGTTTTGATTGTCGCTTGTGGAGAGATTGCTGCTAGGGGGGATGCATAATTGGGTCGTTTCACCACAACCCGGCGTTTAGCTATTGTCATTGCCGGAATTAAAAGACTGTCAGCATCGTCATCATTACCAACAAGCGATTGAAAAACGCGCATTTCTTTTTTTACTAAGGCACTCTTTTGTCGATGGGGATACATCGGATCGAGATAAACTACATCTGGTGCGGGTGACAGCGTTGTCAATGCATCGATGCTTGAAGCGTGTAGCAATGTCATTCTCTGTCTTAACCAGCCTCCTATTTCAGCATCAGCGTAACCCCGTTGTAATCCGTCATCAAGAAGTGCCGCAACTACGGCATGACGTTCATACAGCCGGACTTCACAGCCTAGTGCAGCAAGGACAAAAGCATCTCTGCCAAGACCGGCAGTAGCATCAACAATCGTGGGTAAATAGGATTTTTTGATGCCAACTGCTTTAGCAATAGCTTCATTTCGACCACCACCAAATTTACGTCGGTATCTCATTGCCCCTGAAACAAAATCAACATAAATGCCACCTAATTTAGGTTCGTCTAATTTTTTTAATTGTAAATACTGGGGTGTTAGCACTAATGTTATTAATGCAGTAGGCGTGTGTTTAAGTTGCCATTTATCGGCAATCAGCGATAAGGCACTTTGAGAAGCGCCAGGGTCACAAATTAATTGAATATCAATTGCCATTTATACATTAATACCATAACTTTGTAACATTGCATCCAGCTTAGGTTTTCGTTCGCGGAAACGTTCAAACAGTACCATCGGTTCCTCTGAACCACCACGATTTAAAATATTATCAAGAAATGATAACCCAGTGCTGCGATTAAAAATACCTTCCTCGGTAAATCGTGAAAATGCATCGGCAGCTAAAACGTCGGCCCATAAATAACTATAGTAACCGGCACCATAACCATCGGCAAAAATATGGCTAAATGCATGAGGGAAACGGCCCCACTCGGGTGACGGCACTACAGCAACCTGTTGTTTAACCGATCGTAAGGTTGATAAAATTTGGCCGCCTTTTTGCGGAGAATACTCAGTATGTAAGCGAAAATCAAACAAACCGAATTCTAATTGACGAAGAATAAACATTGCGGCCTGATAATTTTTGGCTGCTAACATATTATCTAACATTGATTTTGGTAATGGTTCACCTGTTTCATAATGACCTGAAATGAAGGTAAGTGCTTCAGGTTGCCAACACCAATTTTCCATAAATTGACTGGGTAGTTCGACAGCATCCCACGGCACCCCATTAATACCAGCTACATCCGCTACATCAATTTGGGTTAACATGTGGTGTAAACCATGGCCAAACTCATGAAATAAGGTAATAACTTCATCATGGGTAAACAGCGCGGGTTTATCACCAACAGGTTGGTTAAAATTACAGGTTAGGTAAGCCACAGGTTTTTGGTAGCTGCCATTGATATGCTTTAATCTGCCCGCGCAATCATTCATCCAGGCACCGCCACGTTTATGTTCTCGGGCATAGAGATCTAAATAGAAGCTGCCGCATAAATCACCGCATTCATTATATAATTCGAAGAAACGTACATCGGGATGCCATATCTCCACATCATGACGCTCTTTTGCTGTCAAACCATAAATTCTGTTAATGACTTCGAACAGACCGTTAATAACCCGTTGTTCTGGAAAGTAAGCACGTAGTTGTTCATTATCAATTGAAAATTTATGCTGTTTTTGTTTTTCACTATAGTAACCCAGATCCCAGGGCTCAAGTTTCTCAATTCCGTAGTGATCCTTAGCAAACTGGGTCAATTCCGCAAGCTCTTTTTCACCTTGATGGTAGGCTCGTTGCGCAAGATCGGTAAGAAAATCCAGAACCTGTTTGGGTGATTCGGCCATTTTAGTGGCTAAAGATTTTTCAGCAAAATTATTAAAACCAAGTAATTGTGCTAATTCGTAACGTAAGGCTAAAATTTCATCCATAATGTCACTATTATCCCATTTACCAGCGTTTGGTCCCTGATCAGAAGCACGGGTATTATAGGCGTGATGCATTTCTTGGCGTAGTTGACGATTATCAGCATAAGTCATAATTGGCAGATAGTTTGGCATATCCAACGTGAATAACCAGCCTTCTTCTCCTTTAGATTTAGCTAATGCTTTTGCTGCTAAAAGAGCACTTTCCGGTATGCCAGTTAACTGATCACTATTTTTAATCAGTTTCGTCCAACCCATCGTTGCATCTAACACATTATTGCTAAACTTAGTTTTTAATTCGGCAATTCGAATAGCAATTTCACCATAACGTTTCTTTTTTTCTGCTGGTAAACCAATTCCGGATAATTCAAAATCACGTAACGTATTTTCAATTGATTTACGTTGTGCTTGATTGAGGGTATCAAATTCAGCACTATTTTTTAACGATTTATAAGCTTGGTAAAGACCGGTATGTTGTCCCATCCAGGTACTAAATTTTGATAGCATAGGTAAACAGGTATCATATACTTGTCGTAATTCGGTGCTATTTTTTACTGCATTGAGATGACCTACGGGTGACCAGGCTCGAGAGAGTTTGTTGTTAGCTTCTTCTAATGGTTGACATAAATTGTGCCAGTTAAAGGTGCTATTTTCTTTAACTATGGTCTCAATTGTCTGCCGATAGTTGTCTAATACGGTTTTTATCGCAGGGAGAACATCTTGCGGTGTAATGGTTGAAAAATGAGGTAACACAGATTTCGTTAGTAAAGGATTTGTCATAATAAAAACATCCTGTGATTAATTATACTACTTGATAGGTACAATTAAATATTAAATAAGAGATGTGATTAAGATATGGCTACAAACGGCTGAGTTCAATATGAAGACAAATATTTTATCTGTTTTTTTACCAGATTGTTTAAATACCTAGGTTTAGAATTTCTGAAAATAAGATTATAATGATTGCCAATTTTTCCATGGAAGATCATCGTCCCCGCTGGGGTGGTTGGACTTCAAATCCAGATGGGGCCGCCAGTGGTCCTTGGCAGGTTCGACACCTGTGGTCCCCGACTTTCTGATAAAGAGAATGCTATTTTTATCCTGATATCGGTTTTTATCCAGATAGCCACTGCTACCATAAATTTTTCTTTTCTTAGTGGGCAATAAATCGAGGACAATTTGTGCTTAAGTGTAAAACCTGATAATTAATAAATAATCAAGTAGTCAATTTTAATCCCTCTTTCCCGCTTCATCCGTTTTAGGTTACCTAACACTTAAATATTTACTAAACAAACCAATATCTCCCTAATGGAATTTTGATTAAGTTTAACCGCGATTTTATCTATCGGAAAATCAATGAAACGAAGCAAATAACACTTAATTATCTTAATATGATAGAACTATAACGATGTATTAACTCTGAATGGTTCAGGTCAGTTATTTCCGTTAACAATTTAATGTGGTGGTCAGTTTTAGTTGGTCATAAAACTCTAAATAAATTGGAAAATGTGAAACCCCGCACGAAAATAAACCAATAAAGAAGATAACGTATTAAAACCATTAGTTATGGTAGGTTAATGATATCTATGTATATTTTTAAAAATACTGACGATATCTGCCATTTTGTTCCAGGTTACTGATCGCGTTTAAAATGGGTAATAAAAATGAAAACTCTTAATTCTTAGAGGTTGTAACGCGACAACCTAAAAACCGCTAACATCTAACACTTCCCTGCACAAGCAAGGTTTGAAGGAGCTTGATATCGTCGGTTGACTGGGCAAATACAAAAGAAGTGTTGAAATACCAGATTGTCTCGATTTGCTGACCATTACCGTACCTGCGACGCAATAAGTTCACTTAACTGATCATACATCTGATTGATAGCAGTTTTTTGCTGCTGAGCAAATGTAATAACCAGCTGCTGCTTACTATCAATAAAAATCTACTAAGGCAGTGGAATTACCCTTTCTCACAACAAAGAAGGAAAAATATACCATGAAACAATGTATTGCGACTAAGTGGGAAAATGCATTTTATTTATCCGATAAATCATCTGATAACGCTGAAATTTCCAATACACTTTTTTCAATAAAATTAACAGGTGAACTTAATCGTGACATTTTTATGTTGGCTCTGTCCCATGCACTAAAGCAACCAAGTTTTCAGTGGACGTTTTTATGGCAAAACGAATTAAAAAAATGCCATGTTGAGGTACCGGCACAAGGTGAATATTATGATTTTTCACAACACGATTCACCGCAGCAGTCTGGCCAAGATAATCTTAATACCCTTTACCAACTGATCCCTGGTGTGACACCATTATTTAAATGGTGCTTATGCTATCTGGGTAAAAACGATCAGCAGATGGATCATGTATTAAATCTTGTTATTTATCATCTAATTATTGGCGGCACCTCATTTCGTCAGTTTATGTTAAATGTCCAGCGCTTTTATCAATTATTAACAGAGTCTCAACCATTACCGCAATGGGCATCGCCAGAATGTTATTTCATCAATCAACAGCCAGAAAATAGTTTAACTCAATCAGAATTGGCGCTGGCGGAACAACGTGCACAAGATTTAATTGGGCAACCGTGTCAATTAATGCTACCTCGCAGTTCGCATAAGAATGAAAAGGTAGAAAGTAAAATGTTATCGCTACCTGAATCTCTTGTGAAAAGTATCCAGGTTTTAGCGGATAAGCATAATGCAACCCGGCACATTATTTTACAGGCAATTTTTGTTGGCTTACTTCACCGTTTATCGGGTCAAAATGATATTTTCATGCTCTCGCCAGTGAGTATGCGTCCGATCTCTTGTGGCGAAGAAGGTGGATGTTGGGTCAACACTGTCATTTTAGGTCACCATTTTACCGCAGATTTGAGTTGGTCTAACTTATTTGAACAAATCATTTTGCAACGCAAACGCTGGAAAGCGGCAAAACACATTCCTTTAGCAAATATCATTAATGCGTTGCGTAAATAGAAAAAAGAACATTCATTAGAAAGGTTCAATCTGATGTTTGGTGAAACGGTGGCATTAAACCACAGCTATCGTTTCAGTGATGGCGTCACCGTCTGCGAAAATTATGAATTTATCGAAAGTAGTAATGACCTACAACTACTGTATTGCAGGCAGAAAATAGTGAAATCCATTTACGTTTAAATATCGCTCCAACCATTAATCAGGATGGGCTATTTAACGTTTTTATGGTGCAATATCAAACAGCGTTAGAGATGGTGCTGGTAAATTCTGATCAGCGTATCATCGATTTACCGCTGCTTACGCCGGCTATGATAGCGAAGATAGATCAACGTAATGCTACCGCCGTCGCTTGGCCTGACCATACTTTGGCACAACAATTCTATACTCATGTGTTAGAACAACCTGACCATATTGCGCTTATTGATGATGTGACCGGTCAACAGTGGAGTTATGGCCAACTTCACCAGATTGCAACCCATATCGCTAATCATTTAAATACCATGTTTACTGATCCGCGCCAAATGATTGTCATGTTGCATATTGAACCTCTGGCGCAGTTGGTGCTTGCTATTTTGGCGGTGCAGTATGCAGGAATGATTTATTACTGTATTGATCGTAGTGCACCTGAGGAGCGTAAAGCAGTGATGAAGGGGGTGGTACAGCCTGATTTACTGTTAGTCGATCAAACCCCAAATGTTCGCTCTGGCATTACCGCAATTAGAGATATCCCTTCTGCTGGAGGAAGCTCAAACGTCTTTGTTTGATGCCATATCTCCCTTGAGCCAGAGGCCAAAAGGGTCGGTCGAAGATCTGAGTCACCTAATTTTTACCTCCGGTACCACAGGCACCCCCAAAGGTGTGGCATTATCTCATCAGTCAGTGATGAGTACCTTATATCAGCCTCGACACCTGCCAGTCTCACAGCGTGTTCTCTATTCTGCGAATGAAACTTTTGATTGTGCAACTCTGCAGTTGTGGTCAGCTTGGATCCATGGTGCGACGGTCATTACCCCAGAAAGAAAAGCCATTGCTGATCCACAGCGAATGCAGAAGCTGATTGTTAATTATCAACCAGATAATATTTTCTTAGCGACAGGATTATTTGATAGCTACATGCAGTCTGTTAAGGCCGCGCTTTTTTCAACGGTTGATACGGTGATTTTTGGTGGTGATGTTGTTAACCCTACAGCGGTGCGTTCTGCCCAGCAGGCTGGGGTCAAAAATTTGTTTAATATCTATGGTCCGGCGGAAACGTGTGTTTACAGTTTTGCTTATGCGATACATCGCCAAATCAACGGCCCGGTTCCTCTTGGCTGGGTTTCCAACAACATGCAGGTTTATATTCTTGATTCGCAGCAGCAACATGTTCCTGATGGCGCCATTGGTGAACTCTATTTTGTCGGTCAGGGATTAGCACGTGGTTACCATAATCGGCCAGATTTAGATGAAAACGCGTTTGTTGAAATTACCCTTCCCGGTTCTAAGAAAGGAAAGGTTAGATCTTATCGCAGTGGTGATTACGGTTATTGGAGCGAAGAGGGATTGATTTTTGTCGGACGGCGTGATGATCAGGTTAAAATCAGGGGCTATCGTGTTGAATTAAAAGAGGTGCGCCTGGCACTGGAAGCTGTACCGGGTGTCATTCTTGGGGTGGTAATAGCGCCTGGAGAAGCCGGTCATCGGGAACTACATGGTTTTTATATTAGTAATAATCCGTTGGATAGCAGCCAAGTGCGTAAAGAGCTAGCTGATAAATTGCCAGAATATATGGTTCCACGTTATCTGCAGCAAATTGAAAAAATGCCACTGACGGTGAACGGTAAATTTGATTTGCGGGCACTAGAGGCTATGCGGGTGATTTATCGACCGCGCAATGACAAATTTATTGCACCTCGTAATGATATTAAGATGAAGCTGTATACTCTTTTTTCGCAGCTTTTTCTTAACGTAACGATTGATACCCATAGCCACTTTTTTGAACTTGGTGGTTCATCGCTGGATGCATTAAGACTGGTAAATCTGGTTGAAAAGAGATTGGCCAAATTCTTTCACTGACTGAATTAATTTGTTATCCAACTACTATTGAGCAATTAGCGGTTTTACTACGGACACGCACCAGAGGTAGCCAGCAGCAAAATGTACGGGCAGACAATTTAATGACCTTTCGTGATGGCAAGCGCCATCTTATCTGTATACATGCTGGTGGCGGTACCGCTTATTGTTATCTAAAACTGGCGAATGCTCTCAATCGTGACCTCGGCATACATGGTATTCAGGCGCAAAGTTTAAAAGAGGGAGAATCATTTTTACCCAGTTTTGATGCAATGGCAGACCATTACCTGACTCAAATTGAACATTTGCTTAGTCAGCCTCATATACTATGTGGTTGGTCATTAGGCGGGCTGATGGTATTATTAATGGCGCGTAAGCTTCAACAACGAGGTTTTCACCATAGCAAAATTATTATGTTTGATACAGGCTAGCCTTATCCCGAAATGGTGCGCTGTATCCCACAAATGGGATTGGACGAATTTAAACAGAAATTATGTCGTTTTGATGGCATATTTCCAGATATTCGTGAAGAAGATATTGATCGTTATCACCGCTTATACAATCATCACCGCCTATTACTTACTGGTATAACTGAGGTTACCCATTTTTCTGGCCGTGCCTGGTTAATTCAGGTACGCGACAAAGAGTACACTTTTGATATTGAACGTGGCGCCGCAGCATGGCGTCGGGCGATGCCCCAATTAGTTGCGCTGCCCACCTCAGGTAATCATTGGTCGTTGATGGATCCACCTCACGTGCAAAAAGTGGCGACGATGGTGGAAAATATCATGGCTGAACATTGCCACGAGATGGCTGAGGAAGTATGCATATGAACACCGAAAAACCGCAAAATTTACTTGCTGCTTTTCACCATTGGTTTCAAACGGTGCCTGAAGCCGATGCTTGGGTCGATGCACAGCAAAGCTTGAGCTATCGCGAACTGGAGGACAAGAGTAGCGTATTGGCGGCCAAATTGGCTGTTTTAGTTGGAAAACCTGGTGACATTATTGTTCTGCATTTGCAAAAAGGTGCCGATATGGCGATAGTAAAGCTTGGAGCCAGTTATCTTTGTGTTGAATTCGATACACCTCAAGCCCGTTTAGAACAACTGTTGTAAATTGTGCTTTACCGCAGACCACACGCTGTGTTGATTACAGTCAGTTACCTGAAGCTAGTGCTATCTCTACATTTTGGGGATACCATTCAACACCGCAGACTTGTGCCTGCCTGTTTTATACCTCGGGCACCACCGGGAAACCGAAAGCAGTAGCAATTAGCCACCAAGGGATCTTGCATATGGCTTTTCAGCCAGATTATGTCACTATTGCCCCTGGCCAAGGGATAGGCTCGCTTTCCACTCCCGCTTTTGATGCTTTCAGTTTCGATTTTTGGGCAGCATTAACCAATGGGGCATATACGGTAATGATCACGCCGGATATGCTCTGTTATCAGGGAACAGACAGTGATTTTAAACCTGCTGCTCCAGTCGATGTGCTATTTATCACCTCTGCACTATTTCACGCCTTAGTCGTCGGTACCGCCCCTTTGCTGGCCTCGATAAGCTACTTATTAGTAGGGGGAGAAGCATTAAGACCGAAAGCGGTTCGTCAGTTTTACCGTCAGTTTATGCCAAATCCACCTCAGCTGATCCAGGTTTATGGACCGACGGAATGCAGCACTTTTGCTACTGCTTGGCCAGTTCCGCAGAATTTCATAGGTGACCGGCTACCGATCGGGCAAGGGATCGGACAAACTCAGTGCTGGGTTTTGACACCGGAAGGGGGAACTCGTTAGCGAGGGAGAAAGTGGTGAGCTTTATCTTTCTGGTCCTGGCGTGGCACTAGGCTATTACGCAGATGAACAAACCACTCAGCAGAAGTTTGTCGACGGTCATTTTACTGTACCATCTGTTAGTTGTTATCGCACCGGTGACAAAGTACGCTGGAATAAGCAGGGTCAATAGGAGTGGTTGGCGCGTATCGATAATCAGGTAAAAGTTCGTGGTTTTCGTTTTGATATCAATGAGCTGGAACAGCATATTCTCTTGGCACCGGATGTTGAGGCGGCAGCGGTGCTGACGCGTGAAAATGAGGTTTCCATTGAGTTAATCGCATTTGTCAGTGGTAGTGGTCGATCGACTGATAGATTTTCTTAAGTCACGAGAGCCCGGCTGGATGATCCCCCATCAAGTGCACAGGCTACCAGCTCGCCTTTGACGCCAAATGGCAAAATTGATCGCCAGGCATTATTTCAATCACACGCTGTGCAAAATCGGTCACAAGAGTTACAACCGTTTAGTGAAAACGATGCTGAGGCGGCACTGCTATGTCTGTTGCGCCACTATAATTTTTTACCCGCAACTTTCCTTAATGGAAAATGGCGGTGATTCGCTGACAGCTATGATAATGTTATCAGCCTGGCAAGGCGCCACAAGGTCAGGTGGCAGTGACAGCTGCTGAATTACTTTATACCAACCCCGTCAGTGCGGTATTAGCCAGGCTACAGCCAGTTGCTGCGCAAGCAACCATTGTGCTTGATAACGATATTAGTCATCTGGCCTCTAGTGAACAATTGCGCATGTGGTTTCTACAGCAGCGTGATCCCAGTCTTTATGCTTATGCGACGCCTTTTCAATTTGAATTTCAGGGTCAGATGGACGAGCAGAGTCTTGAGCAGGCACTACGGATATTGGTACAACGCCATGGTGCTTTCCGTACCTTGTTTGAGTTTGACATAAATTCGCAACAGCTAATGCAACGCGTTGTTCCGCAAAGTGATTTTAGCCTTCAGCATCGACAAGTGAGCGATGTTGCTTGGTCCCGCTGGGCTAAACAGTGGTTCAGACAGCCTTTCGATATAGGTCAAAAGTGTGCTCTGCGTGCTTGTTTACTCACGATAGAGAGTGATCGGCGAGTACTGTTGCTAAATATGCACCATGCACTGATTGATGGTGAGTCGATCAATATTTTACTACGAGAGCTGAGCCACTGTTATGCGGCGCTACAGCACAACCAGCAACCAGGGTTTGTGCCACTAAATTACTCACTGTTACACCATACAGCAGCATTAAATTTTTACTATCAAAAGGATAGTTATAAGCAAGAGCCTAAATTTTTGGCGCGCAAGGCTGACAGAGATACTGGCGATACGGCGACGCTATGTTTTAATTCCCGCTGCTGATATGGCTGGTGAGCGTCAGCAGCTGATGATCGACCAACAGACGACCAGGCCATTAAAGTGCTGGCAAAAAAACAAGGGATGACGTTTGCCGGATTGTTGCTCAGAGTGTTGGGATGGAGTTGGGGACAATGGCAAAATCAGAGTGCTGTCACCATTGGTTTCCCTGACGCCGGTCGCTTTTTACCAGGTAGTGAAAACATCATTGGTATGTTAGTTAATACGCTGGTTTGGCATGAGCAGATATTGCCCGATGATACATTGGCTAGCTTCTTGGATCGTTCGGGACAAGAGCTGAAAAATATTTTCCGTCATCACACGGTGAACTATGCAGACTTAACTGAACTTGCTTCAACTATGCAGGCGGCAGGACAAACGCTATTCGACCTAGTATTTGTTATGGAGAATACCGATTTTTGTTGCCTTGAATTGCCAGGCCTAAAGATGAAAAGCAGTGTACCAAACATCGGTAGCGCCAAATTTCCATTTTTGGTCTGTTTGACACCACTGGGAATGGCAACAGAAGTGATTCTGGAATATCAGACGGCGTTGTTCAGTCGTGAGGAGGCTCATTTTTTTGCCAGCCAGTGGATCAGTCTGTTACAAAAGTTAACCTGCGATCCAGCTGTTATGAACACACTTTCAACTCATTTTCTCTCTTCCCCTTCATTCGCTCCCTCTGTTATTGCTAATCAGGGGCAGCAGCAGACGCTCCCGTTTGCTACGTTGCGAGCCTGGCGCGATCATCAAAGGAACCTGACCCCCGAAGCTTTGGCACTGGTTGATAATAATGGTATGACGCTAACCTATTCCGACTTAATGGAACAGGTAGCGCGCATGGAAATATTATATTCCTTAGTAAACAGAGGAAATTGTCTTATGGCAGCGTGGTAGCGATTTACGCTCATGCTGACCGTCATGCAATTATTGCCATTTTAGCGATTGCCAGTCGCGGTATTTGTTTTGTCGGTTTGGATGTGAACTACCCAGATAAACTAATTACGCATATTTTAACCACGGCAGGAATCGATGCCGTGATGGTTGATCGCGCCAATGCCGCTTCGCCATTATTAACCGCTCAACCCGAGTTGCCGTTAATCCCGATTGACGGTTATCTGCAAGTGACTAATTGGCAGCCGTTGCCCCCAGATAAGGCTATTAATGCAGATACCTTGATGTATAAGGTATATACTTCTGGCTCCACCGGGTTGCCTAAAGAATTGGCAGCACGCCACAGCCTAATGTTGAATATTATTCAGTGGCAAAATGGTATTGGGCTGGACAAACCGGCACGTACCTTACAGTTTACCTCTCTCTCCTTTGATATTTCTCATCAGGAGATCTGTACAAGCTTATGTACCGGCGGTACATTGTTATTACGTCCACCCGCTTTTCGTCGTGACCATCAGGCTTTACTGCGATTTATACAAACTGAGCGTGTTGAGCGTTTGTATATTCCCTATATTGATATTGTTTTGCAATCCTTAGCCGAGACTGCCCAAGCGTTGAAAATGGCGCCAGACTGTCTTTGTGAAATAGTCAGTGCTGGAGAGATGCTTTTTTGTACTGAGGCCATTAAGGATCTATTTCGCAAATCACCGGGTTCCCGGCTTATTAATATGTATGGTACTTCAGAAACTCACGTCGTCACTAGCTATACCTTGCAGGGTGAGCACGATAACTGGCCAACAGCTGTGCCGGTCGGTTATCCGGCAGATAATTGTGGCGTGTATATCGTTGATGAAACCAACCAGCTGCTGGCCGATCAACAACAAATCGGGCAGATTGCGATCATTGGAATGCACGTATGGCACAGCTATCAAAATAATCCCAGCGCTAATCAGCAGAAATTCTGTCAGCTCTCACTGAACGGACAACATCAGTTAGCTTATCTGACCGGAGACATAGGTCATTATGATAACCAGGGGCGTCTTAATTACCTTGAGAGACGCGATTATCAAGTCAAAATTAATGGTTACCGAGTGGAATGCGGGCAGTTGGAAACACTGCTGCTAGAAAGTGGCTATTTCCATTCAGTGGCGGTGACGGTTCAGCAAGAGAAATTAGTAGCCTATTTGCGTCTTAAATCGGCAGATACCCGAGTTTCAACGACGGAGTTATATCAGCGATTGCAGCAGTGCTTGCCAGCAGGTGCTTTAAAAATGGAATTCCGCGTGGTAGATGCACTTAGTACGACACCGAGCGGCAAAATCGACCGGGCTGGTTTAGCCGGGCTGTCATGGTATCCGTTGCCAGATGATAATCTTAGTGCTCAGCCGATTATAAACGGCAAGCAACAAATCAGCGCTCGGTAGCAGACTGGCACTATTTATTAAGCCAGTTAATAGTGAAAGAGCTTGGTGGAAAGCATAACAGTGGGCAGACCAAATTTTTTGCTATGGGCTTAACATCGCTACGACTGATAAAAATCCATGTAGCATTGATTTAGGCCTGCGCTAGTACTGTCAAACTTAATGCTCTGTTTGAGCATGCGAGTATTGATGAGCTAAGCTCTTTTTTAGCCGGTGAATCTATGTCACCACCTTCAATCGCATCGACAGTAACTGAACAAGCCACGTTAAACGAAACCTCAGCGGACCAGGAAGCCATTGCGGTGATTGGCATGGCAATCAATGTCAGCCAATGTGCTGATCTGGCAACGTTTTGGCGTGCTGTTATGGATTCTCGCGAGTTGGTAGAACGCGATAGATCTTCAATCATCACTAATAGCGAAGATAAAGAGCGTAAAGTGACAGTACGTTCATCCTTACCCAACATGCCGTAAAGCCCCGTGGTTCAGGGCGGGGATATAAGGCGAAAAGCCCGAAGGGCTTTAAAGATCAGTCAGGTGTCTCCTGTTGTTCAATATATTGTTTGATGATTGAAAGAGGCGCTCCGCCGCAACTGCCTGCAAAATAGCTCGGACTCCACAGCACTCCTTTGTAGTAATAACGACTCGCAATATCGGGGCGGTCACGGCGAAGCAACCGACTGGATACTCTTTTGAGACTGTTCACTAAATTTGATACAGATAATTTTGGCGGATAGTTAATCAGTAGATGCACGTGATCACGCTTACCCTCCATTTCAACTAACTCAACATCAAAATCATTACATACGCTGGAAAAATAACTCCTTAGCTTTTTGATGACATCTTGATCAAATATTTTTCGGCGGTATTTAGCAACGAATACCAAGTGGACGTGTATCAGGAAAACACAATGTCTACCACGGCGAATATCAGTTTCTTTTTTCATAGACCAAAGTATAATAGTAAGAATGAAACGACTTCAAGCCTTTAAATTCCAGTTAAGACCAAATGGTCAGCAAGAGCGTGATATGCGACGCTTCGCAGGGGCTTGTCGTTTTGTTTTCAATCGTGCACTGGCACTTCAGAATGAAAATTATGAGGCAGGAAACAAGTATACTCCCTATACCAGAATGACCTCATGGCTCATTGAATGGAAAGCCGATGTGGATTGGCTGAAAGACGCGCCATCACAAGCACTTCAACAATCTCTTAAAGATCTGGAGCGGGGCTACAAAAACTTGTTCCAGAAACGAGCTGAAGTCCCGCGATTTAAAAAACGGGGGCAGCATGATGCTTTCCGCTATCCGCAGGGTGTGAAGTTGGATCAGGAAAACAATCGTATCTTTCTTCCCAAACTGGGTTGGATACGCTATCGCAACAGTCGTGAAGTCATTGGTATCGTAAAGAGTGTCACGGTGAGTCAGTCATGCGATAAGTGGTATGTGAGCATCCAGACTGAATATGAAGCCCCAGAGCCACAACACGATTCAACCGCGATAGCGGGTCTGGATGACGGTATCACCAAACTGGCGACTTTGTCAGATGGCACACTGTTCGAGCCTGTAAACAGTTTTAAAAAAAATCAAAAAAAGTTGGCTAAACTTCAGCGTCAGTTAAGCCGAAAAGTCAAATTTAGTGCCAACTGGCAAAAACAGAAGCGAAAAATCCAGCGTCTGCACTCCGATATTGCCAATATCCGCAAAGACTACCTTCATAAAGTCACAACGAACATCAGCAAAAACCATGCAATGATCGTCATTGAGGATTTGAAGGTTAGTAACATGTCTAAATCGGCAAAAGGTACAGAACAACAACACGGACGCAACGTCAGAGCCAAGTCAGGTTTAAATCGCTCGATACTGGATCAGGGCTGGTATGAAATGCGCCGTCAGCTGGAGTACAAACAACTTTGGCGCGGTGGCCAGGTATTAGCAGTGCCTCCGGCATATACCAGCCAACATTGCGCATACTGCGGTCATACCGTAAAAGCAAACCGCTAGTCACAAAGAAAATTCGAATGTCTGGCATGTGGACATACCGCGAATGCCGATGTAAATGGCGCTCGTAATATTTTAGCGGCAGGGCATGCCGTGTTAGCCTGTGAAGTGAACGGCGCAGTAATGCCGTCAGCAGCAGGAACCCCCCGAAATGATTCAGGCTTCGGTCTGGGCGTAGTAGGAATCCACGTCCTTTAGGGCATGGAGGATGTTAATTCATAAAATGGGTTAAATATTACTGGCTAGGATTAAGTGATTTTTTATTTGTGTCCATTAACATGTCCATATTACTCCTTTAAAACCATAAAGATAAGATTATATGTCATCAATTATCAATAGCTTAAGAAATATCGCCATCATCGCCCACGTCGATCATGGAAAAACGACACTGGTCGATAAATTATTACAACAATCTGGCACCTTTGGTGAACGTAATAACCTCGATGAACGTGTGATGGATTCCAATGACTTGGAAAAAGAACGTGGCATCACGATTTTGGCAAAAAATACCGCCATCCAATGGCATGATTATCGAATTAATATTGTTGATACACCAGGGCATGCTGATTTTGGTGGTGAAGTCGAACGGGTTATGTCAATGGTTGATAGTGTGCTGCTATTGGTTGATGCAATGGACGGTCCGATGCCGCAAACCCGCTTCGTTACCCAAAAAGCCTTTGCTCATGGTTTAAAGCCAATTGTGGTAGTCAATAAAATCGATCGCCCAGGCGCAAGACCTGATTGGGTTGTTGATCAGGTTTTTGATCTGTTTGTCAACTTAGGGGCGACTGATGAGCAACTGGATTTTCCTATCATTTACGCCTCAGCCTTAAATGGTATTGCTGGAATCGATTACAATGATATGGCGGCAGACATGACGCCACTCTATGAAGCAATTGTAAAATATGTTGCTCCGCCGCAGATTGATCTGGCGGGTGCTTTCCAAATGCAAATATCTCAGCTTGATTACAACAATTACTTGGGTGTTATTGGTATTGGTCGCATTAAGCGTGGCGCAATCAAACCAAATCAAACCATCACTATTATCGACAGTGATGGCAAAACACGTAGTGGTAAAGTGGGTAAGGTATTAACGCATTTAGGATTAGAGCGTATCGATTCTGAAATTGCCCAAGCTGGTGATATTATTGCCTTAACGGGTCTGGGAGAATTAAATATCTCAGATACCTTATGTGATCCAAATAATATTGAGGCATTGCCAGCACTGGCTGTTGATGAGCCAACGGTAAGTATGTATTTTTGTGTTAATACTTCACCATTTTGTGGTCGTGAAGGAAAATATGTTACTTCCCGTCAAATTTTAGATCGCCTGAAAAAAGAGTTAGTGCATAACGTTGCATTACGTGTGGAAGAGACTGAAGATTCTGACGCTTTCCGTGTTTCAGGTCGTGGTGAGCTGCACCTTTCGGTATTGATTGAAAACATGCGCCGTGAAGGTTTTGAATTAGCTGTTTCTCGACCAAAGGTTATTTTCCGTGAATTTGAAGGTGGTAAACAGGAACCTTTTGAACAGGTTACACTCGATATTGAAGAGCGGCACCAAGGCGATGTTATGATGGCATTAGGTGAACGTAAAGGTGAATTGCGCGATATGTTGCCTGATAGTAAAGGACGGGTACGGCTTGATTATATTATTCCAAGTCGTGGACTAATTGGTTTTCGAACTGAGTTTATGACCATGACATCAGGGACCGGTTTGCTGTATGCAACCTTTAGTCACTATGATGATGTTCGTCCTGGTGAAATCGGTCGCCGCCAAAATGGTGTCATGATCTCAAATGGCCAAGGTAAAGCGGTAGCTTATGCACTTTATAGTTTGCAAGATCGCGGTAAATTATTCCTTGGTCATGGTGCTGAAGTGTATGAAGGACAAATTATTGGCGTTCATTCTCGTTCTAATGATCTAACTGTCAACTGTTTAACGGGTAAAAAATTGACCAACGTGCGTGCTTCAGGGACAGATGAAGAGACAACTTTATCGCCGCCGATTAAAAAAACATTAGAACAGGCGTTAGAATTTATCGATGATGATGAATTAGTGGAAGTTACGCCACAATCAATTCGTTTAAGAAAACGTTATTTGACCGAAAACGATCGCCGTCGTGCCTATCGAAATAAAGAAGTTTAAATAACAAAAAATTGTTTGATTTAATATAAATAAAAGGCGTATTAAACGCCTTTATTTTTTTATCTATTGATTGCTCAAATCCAATTATTATTTAGCATAACGACAAAATTTACTGTCAGCGACCTGTTGAAAATACTTTAAATGTTCAATCAGTGCAGTGTGGCAGTATCATTTATATTTCATATTGATACTGGCTAATACTGATTAAAATCGTAGATCACTAATAAAATATCGTCATCGCTTAGTAACCGTCAGTCAAGCTACTTATGTAAAACATAAGTGATTTGTTATTTCACTGATAATAGTACTACTACTATTGTTCTATACATATTGGTAAAAATTGGGCATCTGTTATCAGACTATTTGTCTAACCAGCTGCGATCAATTGTTCAATAGTAAATGTTAAAATAAAGTTACGGTTAATTTAATTAGAATGTTTTTATATGTTTAGCAGTGCCAGATGAGCCATTATAAACTTTGACCTTTAAATTGCGCCCGTTTACATCAACGACCAGAAAGTCACCTTTAAATAATGCTCCGCTATTATAAACCTTAACATTGCCAAAGAGTTCATGATTGCCATAAGGATTCTCTTGTGCAACTTGATGAGTATGACCAACAAAAACAGCTTTAACATTATAATCACTCATAAAACGTCTAAATCTATTTTTTTCTTCAGTGCTACTCTGATGGATAAAATGATCAGTGCCATCATGAATATTTAATACGATAGTTTTGCCTCTTTGCTTGGCGCTTTTTAGATCAGATTCTAACCAATCCATCGATTGGGTTACGTTGATGGTCACCGCCGCCCGGTGATTTAGCACTACGTGATAAGTTGGATAATTTTGTAACTGTACATAATGAATATCACCATAATCCCATGAATATGCTTTACTTCCCGAATACTCACTACTGTCGTATGAAAAATTGACGGTATTCTTCTATTCGATAATGCATGTCGAATACCATTCCTCTTGCACAGGCATTCATACTGTAATCAGAATTGCTGGATTCACTACAACTACCGACATTGTTTTGGTAATCATGATTACCTAATCCAACGTAAACATCGAAATTTAATGCGTTTGGCGAAAAAAATTCACGATAACTTTCTCTTTGACTTCTACGTCCATATTCAGTGAGATCACCATTAATAATTCCAAATGGGACATGAAGAGAATTATTCAGTGAAACAATACTATTGCGAACTGGATTTAATTTACTATGCCATCTACTTCTATCATCATTAGGATCATTATCAGCTAATGCTAAACGCCAAGCTTGTGGATCTGACATAACAAAAATACTGTATGAAGAATTAAGTGCTTCAATTTTATTTTCCATAATTTAAAATCTTAAATAAAATTATAAATAATTAGTGTTGTGTAACTGATTGAAGAATATATATAAAATAAAAATGAAATTTTAATAAAAACAATTATTTTTTAAATTAAATTTACTTATATAAAAAATATATTTTGTGAGTTTTGTTTTTATTTTAAAATGGTTTTTTATTTATATTATTTCATATTGAAAATAATAAAATTATTACTTTAGTATCATAAGAGTTAATTAAAATTAATTAATTTAGAATAATAATTTTAAATTAAGGTGGTTTGAATATTTGAGATGCTTTTTTTCTGTCACGAATAAAAAGCAGTGTAAGATTTAACCAAAAAACCAATTAAATACCATTTATAATCAACTAAATGATAGATAGTTTTGTCTATAACAAATATTTTATTGATAAATGAGATTGGCCGATTGGATATAAATAATTCGATATAATCTGAAAATGTTATCTATTTTGTTCAATATATTATTCTTGTTTTGCTGATAATTATTTTAATTTATTCAAGCTAAAAAAAGATTAAAATTGTAATACTTGTCACAGCTAGTCGTTAAATATGTTATTACCTATGGGCTCAATTTTATTTATTATAAAAAACTTCTATTTTGATAAATAATTTTTTCTTCTGTTTGAATCTTTTTAATAATGATATAGTAAAGTTATATCAGTCACTATGGAGAGAATGTATGCTGTATATTTTCGATATGGGTAATGTAATTATTAATATCGACTTTAATCGAGCGCTACGGGTTTGGAGTGAATTAAGTAAGATCCCTATCGCCCGTTTGTCGAAAAAATTTTGAACTACATAAATCAAAATAATCAATATAGAATAAAGAAAATAAGGTATAATTACTATATTCATCATTTTCTATTGTTCTCTTTTTTAAAACAGCAGTCAGCTCTTATTGTATTTTTGGATAAGTTGAATACGTTGTAATTTAGGAGAATAACGAAATTCTAATTTGCTATAATTAGCATTTAATAATTTATTTCTTATAACAGGCACAATAGGGTATTTTTGCCCCAATGCTGGATTGCACATAATCAACACTCCCATCATCAATGTACAATGTATGGAAAATTTTCATGGCTATTACTCCAAAATTATTAGGAACAAGAAAGACACTATTTTTAATATGAGTGTTGAGTTGTTGAATATAATCATTCTTAGGGCTGTGTAATGTCATTATTTCTGCCTTCCCCACTGCCGTGGGGGGCAAATATTAAAGATATGAATTTGATATGTACTACAATATATCCGCTTATTACTCAGATGCATCTTTGGATGGGTTTTCTTTCCAGTTTTGAGATTGAGTAGCTTGGTTTTTTTCAATGTACTCAGCTATTCTTTTCTCCGATTCGTTTACACATTTTTTACCCATACGTAACTGTCTTTATCTTTTTGTTTACATTCATCTATTTTCTTAGAGTCCTTTGCTAGAAAAACAAGTGAATCAAAGTTCCTAAGGTAATACTGATTTTTGCCCTTTGGATTATCCTTCGCTATCATTTCTAGATAATATTTAGTTTTTTTAAAATCTTGCGGGAATCCATTTATCCCATATAAGTAAATAATAACAAGTGAACTGCCAGCAGCAATAATTTTATTTCCACCAACACTGTAGGCTTTTTCATAATAATAAACAGCTTTAGACATATCTTGCTTAACACCAGAACCGGCCCGATAGTTAGAACCAGTAAAATATAGTGTTAATCCATTATTTGGGTTTATTTCTAATGCTCTTTTTAAAAAAAAGTTAGCTAAACGGCATTCTTCCTTGGCACTAGGTGTATGATTTGAGTTACGTAAATCAAAACAACCAATAGAGAATAAAGAAAATAAGGTATAATTACTGTATTCATCATTTTCTATTTCTGCCTTTTTAAAGAGAGCAGCCACCTCTTCTTGTGTTTTGGGATAAGTGAATACGTTGGTAATTCAGGAGAATAACGAAGTTCTAATTCGCTATAATTAGCATTTAGTAATTTATCTCTTATAACAGGCATAATAGGGTAGTTTTGCCCCCATGCTGAATTGCACATAATCAACACTCCCATTATCAATATACGGAAAACTTTCATTGTTATTAGCCCAAATTATTAGGAACAAGAAAGACACTATTTTTATATTCATGATGTTGAAATCTCATTAATTCTGCACCATTATTGGTGGAAAGGTAAAAACTGGCTATCGCATCGATAATTTGATTGAGTGTTTGCTGTAAATCACTAGTATGGTTATTCGGGTTATTTTGATGAAATAACACATCAGAAATATCAGTTTGTTTGACATTTAGTTCAATTGACTTGATTTCGATTGAGCCCAATGAGGTTAATTCACTATTTTGAGTTATTACATCGGTATTTTATCCTGCCATTAATTTAATTAATACCATAAACTGTCTTTTTTTATCTATAGATCTATCCAAATTATCATCGAATAGAAATAAAGCTGAAAAACCATTTTTTGCTTGTGTACCATTGGCCAAAAGGCTATCTTCACCAAATAGCTCTTCTCCTGTATTGATAATTCCATCATTATTTTTATCCCAAACCAATAATCCATCATCAGCATGTACCCAACCAGTTTGAGCTTTATTTCCTTTTCCTTCAAAATCAAAACTGACTCCGAAACTATCAGCGACCGTTTGTACTCCATTACCATTTAAATCGATAATTAATGGAGTTTTGTAATCATCGGCAATATGCAATAACTGATTATTGGTGCCATTAGGCGTGAAAGGTATATTTATTCCTGTAATATTAGCTTGCTTTAGTACATAGTTTTCAATAAATTGACCACAATTATTGCGAAGCAAGCCGTAATCAGGTATTGATGTTTTACCAGTTTTATAATTATTAATAACAGTAAAAAGATTTTTAACATCAGTATGAAAATTTGGGGTATCGGATGTAATTGAGAGAGTAGATGTCTCTTTATAACGAAGATGGTCATTAAATGAAAGGTTATCATTAGTTGTCCCCCAATCCTCACCTGGACTAAGTCCAATGCTTATTGCTTCATATTTACCAGTGATGGGGTTTTCACCTTTAACACCGATAAATATATGTCCTGGCTTTGAGGTAACTTCTGTTTCTTTTCCGTTATCATCATAAATAGGACTCCCTGAAGGAGCAACAAAGATAGTTATTTCAGGCCGACTCAGTTCGGTAAAATCAAATGTATCTAGCTCTCGATGAAAATTCATATCTTCAACTTTATGAATATGATAATGATTTATTTCTTCCATAATGAATCATTCTTGAAAAGTTTATGTTATCGTCAATGTCGGTAGAAACTTTCTTACATAGGGTTTGTAATAAAGTGAGTAAATAGTTAATCACTCGACGTTTTGTTGTCTTTATTGCGGTTCTAAATGCTATACTACTTTTATTAGAAAAAATTGGCGGCTGGAATAGAAATGAGATTTATTTAATCTCACCAAGGCAGAATAGATTAATCTTTTTTTCTCGTCTAGTTGTGTATCTTAATTGAGACTTTTTATTTTTCGGTTTAAATAATGTGCTTTGTATCATGATAGATATTTATTTATTTTTAGAATGACGATGTGCCTTTCGCTAACAGAGCCGATGTCTTTATTTAATAACATAATTTCTGCTTCATGTGGTGTCAAATCTGGTACGATTACAATTGTTATTAAATAAAACTATTTGGTTAGTTAGCTGCTTTAATAATTAATAAATTTTTCAATTGATAATTTTTATATAATTATCAATTTTAATATTTAAGTAATAACGAAAGCAATAATAAAATTTTCATTTAAATAATATATAAAATAAAGATTTAATTTTTTGGTTAACAAAAATAATTTTATCGATAACATTATACCTAATGTAATCAATAATGGATAACCGTAAAACTAGCTATTATGGCTATAGAGTAATAAATCAAATAGCAAAAAAGCATCGTTATAACCCCACTATACAGATTAATTAAACGTATTGTTTTTAAATAACTACTAAATTGATAATCGTCATTTTTAGCATATATTTATCTAACACAAATGGTGATAAGTATTTTAATTTTTATCAGAAATAAAAATTATCTTCTAATTTGAGAATCAACATACATATATATTTTTTTAATATAATTTATGATTGGTTTTAAATTTATTTTCATTGCATTAATTATATTTTATTTGAATAAATTATTTTCTTCTGTTTGATCCTTTTAATAATGATATAGTAAAGGTATATCAGTCACTATGGAGAGAATTTATGTTGTATATTTTCGATATGGGTAATGTAATTATTAATATCGACTTTAATCGAGCGCTACAGGTTTGGAGCGAATTAAGTAAAATTCCTACCGCCAGTTTGGCGAAAAATTTTGAGCTAGATGAAACAGTGAAACTACATGAATGTGATAAAATTTCTGATTTTGAATTTGCTGAATTTACCAGTGAAAAATTAGGTTTATCATTAAGTTTTGAAGAGTTTGCACTGGGATGGAACGCTATTTTCATTTCATTGCGTTATGATGTAATCGAAATTATGACCCGTTTACGTGAGCAAGGCCATCGTGTGGTTATTTTGTCCAATACAAATCGTTTACATCAAAATTATTGGCCTAGTCATTATCCTGAAATCGCGGCTTCTTCAGATTTTCTCTACTTATCCCAAGATCTCGGCATGCGTAAACCTGATCTGGCAATCTATAAATATGTTTTACAATCAGAGGTATTTGCTGCTGAAAACGCTATTTTTTTTGATGATAGCGAGGAAAATGTTGCTGCTGCCGCACAGTTGGGTATTAAAAGCTGGCATGTTAGCGATAAAAATACTGTCGCAAAATATTTTGCTAACTATGATTTCAGCATCCCTGCCAAACAGTAGTTATCAATATGACTGAAATAATACTTAATTTAATGTTATTTTTGTTTTTAGTACAGGATTTGTATGATTGTCTTAATTCAACGTGTGATTCAGGCTAATGTGATAGTTGAACAAAAATGTGTTGGCCAAATTGCAGAAGGTTTATTAGTGTTTTTGGCTATTGAAAAAGAGGATAATGAGCAAAAAGTTCAACGGTTATGTGAAAAAAATAATTGGTTATCGTATTTTTAACGATGAGCAGGATAAAATGAATTTGAGTATTCAGCAAGTAGGTGGCAGTTTGCTGGTTGTTTCGCAATTTACTTTAGCAGCTGATACTAAAAAAGGAATGAGGCCTAGCTTTTCAAATAGTGCAACTGCCGATAAAGCTAATGGACTATATCACTATTTTATTGAGCAGTGCCGATTGAGAGGAATAAAAGCAAAAACAGGACAGTTTGCTGCTGATATGCAAGTTAGTTTAACGAATAATGGTCCAGTAACATTTTACTTGCAGATTTAATTATAAACTCTGCCATTATTTATTAAAAGGAGAGAATTTTATGTACCATCTACGAGTACCAAAAACAGAAGCCGATTTTAAAAATTATTATCAGTTTCGTTGGGAGATGTTGCGTAAACCTTTCCATCAACCACCCGGCTCTGAAAAAGATGGTTATGATTCCACAGCGCATCATTAGATGATAGTGAATGAAGCCGGTCAAATACTTGCCATTGGTCGCTTGTATATAAATGCAGATGATGAAGGTGCTATCCGTTTTTTATCTGTTCATCCGACCGAGTATGCGAGGCAAAGGATTAGGAAAACTGATTGCCATGGCATTGGAATCAGTTGCACGGCAGGAAGGTGTAAAAAGAATTGTTTCTAGTGTCCGTGAAGAGGCTGTTCCTTTTTTTCGTTGTTTAGGATTTAAAAATCGTGGTCCTATTGCAAGCCAGCTTCTTACACCGGTGAAGCATTTTTTGATGATAAAAAAGGTGCAAACCCTGGATAAAATTTTACGTAGACCTGATTGGTGTAATTAATTACAGAAAATTTGGCACGAAAAAATTCCGTTAAGTGAAAAGATGGGAATAAAGATAGTGCAGTATACCGGCCAGAGTTTTATCACCAGTATGTCTGAAGGTAGAAATCAAAATCCTCACCATAGCATTTTTGCTGGTAGTCAGTTTTCACTAGCCACTTTAACCGGCTAGGGGGGTTAATATGGTTATTACTACAGGAAAGACACCTGGGTGGTGATATTATTTTGGTTGATGGTCATATTCGTTACCATAAACCGATTGTTGGCCGTCCAAATGCAGTCGTCGATCTTTGTAATATACGCGGTGCTTTAGATCGACTGGCTAGAGGATGTCAAGCGGTAATTGAGTTAGATGTCGATATTGGTAGTGATAAAAGCGCTCGCGCCTCACTATTTACCGGTACTTACATGGTATTAGCTGATGGCAAAAAACAGAAATGATCTGACAGCCTGGCCATGATGCCAAAATTGGCAGCTAATCGATGCAACTAAGGTTTTTTGTCGTTGTCGGTAGTCAGTGGTATTTGACTATCATTTTGTGCTGTTATTTCGCCTTTGCTCATAGAGTAAGCCTTTTTTTCTCCGCTAAGTGTTTGATAGGATAGTTCTCCGGTCAATGTTTGCGCGATTGGATTGGCCAACAAGTTGCCTTTCAGAGTGAAATTGAAATCCGCTAATGTCTGTATGGGTAAATTTTTCCATCCCCATTGATTTAATATTGCTAAATCAACATTTATTCCATTGGCTGATAATGAAAAAGCATTATCATTGGCCTGCTGCTGAATATTAGTGGTGAATTTTACTAAGCCATTTTCGATATTGGTATTGAGCTCGACCGCAAAAGAGTGATCGCTATCGGGAGAAATTTGTATATAGGGTTGTCGTAACATAACTTTATTTAAGGTACCACTGCTCGCCGTAAAGGCGCCTTTTCCTTGCCATAATCCCCATTTTTTTTGTTTGATCAAATCCATATTGGTTAAGTAACCATTAACATTAGTCAATTCAAAGGGAAAATTGGCGTTGATATCCATCAGTAAGGAATTAGTTAATTTAAAATTAGTAATATGTAATAAATTCAGACAATTGTCGACGGGTGTTTTAAAAAAATTAAACCAATCATCTGCTAATTGATAACGTATACCTGCTAATTGAGCATTAATAATATTGATAGATTGCTGTTTGGTATGCCAGTTTGCTTCAATGTTAAAAAGGCCTTTGTCATAATAACCAGCAAGACGGTTAAAATGCAAAATATCATTGGTAAATGTCATATCAGCCATTAATTGATTAATTTGTTGATTTTTATATACTAATTCATCAACATTTATACTAAGTTGACTGCTAGGGCTGTTCCAATTGCCAGCGGAAACGACTATATCAGCCACTTTACCTGATAAACCGGCAATCGCCCAATCTTTTCCTTGGAAGTGGGTATTAGTCAAATTCAGCTCTTTTATGGACAATGTTTTAATATCTCGTAGCTTATTGAACAATTGGGAGAGTGATGAAGAAAATTGCCACCCGGTATTGGTTAACATCAGTTTTGCTAAAGTAATTGCTTGATCGGTGTATTGAACAGCTTTGGCATTAATAACCCCGTTATTGAGGTAAGCGGTAAGCTCATCGATAAAAAGAGAATTGATTTTATAACTTCCCTTTGCTAGCAGGCTTGTTAAATGAATATTATTAATCTCAAACTGTTCGGTAGTGAATTGAAAATTTCCCTCCCCAAATGGGTTATCAGCAGTTGGTTGCCAGGGGGTTATTCCACCCGTTATATTGCTTGCCAGCAAGCCAATATTACCGATTCGATAGCTAACGTTCATGTTTTCAAGTTGCAATATTTTGCTGCTAAAAGGAAAAATCTGGCGGGAAGAGGGTAGCGTTAACTCACCTTCAGTAACAACCAACCGATGTAACCATGAGCCTGAAAATATTTTTTGCCAGAGCAATTCAAAAGTAATTTGTTTGGTATTTAGCTTAAAGCTATTTTGTTTATTATGGATAGCAACATCTTGCAATACAATTTTGCCTGGCGTAGTGAGATGGTGACTTATCACACCTATTTTTACATCATATTGGGTATATTTACTGAGTAAGTCACTTAACTGTTTTGCTCCCCACAGGGTTTGTATGATCAGATAAATAAATATAATCAGTATAAGGAGCGTAAGAATCAGGTTTTTTAGCCAGCGCATCCGGATGTCCTCTTTATCATAATTGTTTAGTAATAATCTTGCTTTATGCTGTAATGAATTATTTGGCTTAATATTAAAATAAAAATAAATTATTTGGCTAATGAAATTTTTGATATTGTCAACAAAAAAGGATTTTGTTGCATTAACACCAGACAGTAAATCAGCAAAGGTAGAGTTGTTGGTGTTAATGCAACAGAACTCACAAGAGTGGTTACAGTACCATAATCTTCGTTATGATAATTAAGTAGAGTTGTTTATTTTTTAATACCAAAATGAAGCTACATTAGTTAAATTATTTTAAACCATAAAAACTTTAATATCTGCCAATATTTTTTCTGTTTAGCAAAAATTAATTATATGTTAATCTCTTTAATAACCGAAAATATAATCTATTTTACATATATAAAAATTGCTTAGTATTCATTAAAATCATTTTTATTATTCAATACGAAAAGTAATATTTTATCATCCGCTACTCTTACTTGGAGAAGATAGATTGTCTTTTTTAATTTTAAATACACAGCGGTGTTTTTTATGTCTGTTAAATTAGTGGTATTATTTTTTAAACATTTAATTAAAGCATCTTATTGAAAGCCTGGTTCGAGAAGAGAGCTATCTCTAACTTTTCTTTATAAACACTATTATTTGTTAAATAAGAAATTTTATCGATATTAATTCTATTTTCATCTAAATCGATTTCTGTTAATTTTCTATTATTAATTGTTTTTTTATAATGTTCGGTTTCTTCAAATAATCTGTTTTCATTATTTATCTTATTTTTTACTAAAATATAGTTTTCATCAAGATTATTTGATATTTTGATTAGTGTTTCTCATAAAATTTCATAGAATAAATTTAATATAGAACACTTCGTCAATTTTCACCATAAATATAACAATTTGTGAGCTTGGTCTAGGGTTGATGTTTTCTTTCCACAAAAAACAGCATGTTATTTAACAACTTCATTATGCATTAGAAGTCAAAATACTCTTAAAAACTGTCAGTCTTATCAAATTTTTGGGTTTTTTACTTGTGTTCAAATAAAAAATTAGCTTTAATCAATGAGCCTGCTTTTTGTGTTGTTACAAAACATTCCACAACATCTTATTTGTTCTTTCATAAAAACTAACAATAAAATAAGGTACGTAAATGTATCATATTGATGTCTATGGCACCTTTGTTGCTGCCACCTTAGTATTATTACTTGGACGTAAACTTGTACAATCGGTTGCTATTCTAAAAAGATATACTATTCCTGAGCCCGTTGCCGGTGGGTTACTTGTTGCACTAGTTCTTCTGTTATTGAAAACAACTTTAGATTGGGGGGTAAGTTTTGACCTATCTTTGCAAGAGCCCATGATGTTAGCCTTTTTCGCCACAATTGGCCTCAATGCTAATTTGCTGAGTCTGAAAGCGGGTGGCAAAACGCTACTTATTTTTATCTTCGTGGTTGTTGGCTTACTGTTGGTGCAAAATACAGTTGGTATTGCTTTGTCAAAATTATTGGGTCTCGATCCATTGATGGGATTATTGGCCGGTTCCATTACGTTGTCTGGAGGCCATGGTACCGGTGGTGCTTGGGGTAAAATTTTTACCGAATATTATGGTTTTCAGAGTGCAACTGAAGTTGCGATGGCTTGTGCAACATTTGGTTTAGTATTTGGTGGATTGATTGGCGGTCCGATAGCGCGCTTCTTGGTTCGTAATATGAAAACACCAGGAGTGAGCCAAAATTCAGAGGATGATAAAGAAACCCCTGTGGCATTTGAAAAGCCACAAACATGGCGAGTAATAAGTTCTTTAGTGTTAATAGAAACATTAGCCATGATTGCGATTTGTATGGTGGTGGGTAAATTGGTTTCGCAATGGCTATTGGACAGTTATCAGTTTACTTTACCTACTTTTGTTTGTGTTTTATTTACCGGAGTGATTTTAAGTAATAGCTTATCATGGGTTGGTTTCTACCGCGTATTTGATTGCGTAGTTTCAGTTTTAGGTAATGTTAGTTTGTCACTTTTTTTGGCGATGGCATTAATGAGTTTAAAACTGTGGGAACTTGCTTCGTTAGCCATACCAATGCTCATCATTTTGATAATACAAGCGATTGTGATGGGTTTTTATGCTATTTTTGTTACCTTTCCAGTTATGGGTAAAAATTATGATACTGTAGTCCTCGCAGCCGGTCATTGTGGTTTTGGCTTAGGGGCAACGCCGACAGCAATTGCTAATATGCAAGCTGTAACAGAAAGGTTTGGTTCTTCTCATTTGGCTTTTCTTGTGGTATCGATGGTTGGTGCTTTCTTTATCGATATTATTAATGCATTAGTGATTAAATTTTATCTGTGGCTCCCCATTTTTTCAACGCCAATAATGAATGGATAGTAGGAATGTAATTAATATAACTGAGCCGCTGATATTCAGCGGTTTTTGCCTTAGCAAGTAATCGTTAATTAACTCAAGGGTTGCTATATTGTGAACGTTCAGGTAGCCAACGTTCAATCAGCGCATTGGTATGATTGGGATAATGTTGCTGCAAATATTGGGCGATATTTCTGATTTCAGGCAATAGGTCTTGATCGCGCATTAAATCAGCCACTTTGAATTCTGCATTTCCTGTTTGACGAGTACCTAACAACTCTCCTGGACCACGAATTTCCAAGTCTTTTTGCGCAATGATAAAACCATCATTACTATCTCTAAGTACCTGTAAACGTAATTTAGTTGCGTAAGTGAGTGGGGTTTTATATAGTAAAACACAATGTGAGGCAACGCTCCCCCTGCCAACCCGGCCTCTTAATTGATGTAACTGAGCAAGCCCTAAACGCTCCGGATTTTCAATAATCATCAAACTGGCGTTTGGCACATCGACACCCACTTCGATAACTGTCGTTGCGACTAATAGTTGTAGTTTATTGGCAGTAAAATCTGCCATCACTTTTTGTTTTTCTACCGATTTCATCCGTCCGTGAACTAAACCAATATTTAATTCAGGCAATAGGCGCGTGAGTTCTTCTTGTGTCGCTTGAGCGGCTTGTGCTTCAAGCACTTCAGAGTCATCAATTAATGTACATACCCAATAAATTTGTCGCTTTTCTATCTGGCAGGCCTTTTTTACTCGTTGAATAACCTCATTGCGGCGGGTGTCAGGAATGGCAACTGTTGTGACAGGAGTTCTGCCTGGAGGTAGTTCATCAATGATTGAATTATCCAGATCCGCATAAGCTGTCATCGCGAGCGTACGTGGGATTGGCGTTGCTGTCATGATTAGCTGATGAGGATAAATGCCGTGTTGCTGACCTTTTTCCCATAGCGCCAGACGTTGATGTACACCAAAGCGATGTTGTTCATCAATGATCACTAATGCTAAGGCGTTGAATTCGACTTGTTGTTGAAAAATGGCATGAGTACCAATTATCATTGCGACTTCGCCCTGTGCAATCGCTTTTTGTTGACTCAGTCTGGATTTTCCTTTCTGTTTTCCTGATAACCAACCTACTTGGATACCAAGTGGTTCTAGCCATTGGCGAAAAGTATTGGCATGCTGTTCTGCTAATAACTCGGTAGGTGCCATGAGTGCTGCTTGTTTACCATGTGCGATAGCACGAATTGCGGCAAAGAGCGCTACTAATGTTTTACCTGAACCAACATCGCCTTGCACTAAACGCATCATAGGGCTTGCTTTAGCCAGATCTGCTTCAATTTCACTGACAACTCGTTGTTGGGCTTTGGTGGGAGAATAAGGTAACCGTGCCAGCAATTGATGTTTTAATTTTTCTTCTGCTGGTAATGGCTGGGCGGAAAATTGTTGAGTTTCACTCCGAACCGTTAGCATACTTAGTTGATGGGCTAATAACTCTTCAAATATTAATCTACGTTGCGCCGGATGCTTGCTCTTTTCCAGTAGATCCAGAGGGATATCGGGCGGTGGACGATGAAGTGTTTGAATAGCTTGTGGTAAACTTATCAATCCTTGATTAAATGGCGTCGGGATCAACTCATTGATCGCACAAGCATCAAGTAGCGTTAGCGCTTGAGCAATAAGTTTGCGTAAAGTTATCTGACGTATCCCTTCAGTTGTTGGATAAATGGGTGTTAATGTATTTTGTAACTCAATATGATCGGCATTAGGTTTTATTTTATATTCGGGATGAATAATTTCTGGTCCTAAATTACCTCGCCGGATTTCACCATAAGCGACGACGTATTTGCCGACTGCCAGACTATTCTTCATAGCGGTAGAAAAGTTAAAAAACCGCAGGGTCAATGCTCCTGATCCATCACTAATGTGGCTGGTCATCATTCGCTTACGTCCAAATGCGATTTTAGTTTGTAATATTTCTCCGCTTACAGTCATAGAGCTGCCCGGTTGAACTTCACTAATCGCATAAAGCTGAGTTTGATCTTCATAACGCAAAGGTAGGTGAAAGAGGAGATCTCGGATAGTACGAAGTCCCATTTTATTGAGCTTTTCTGCTTGCGTTTCACCAACACCGTTTAATGATGTTAATGGGATAGCATCAAGTAATTTCCCCCTCATACGGTTAGTTCTCCAGAGTGCGTTTTTTACCTGGTACTTTAGATGATTGCATAGCTGCCCACCATGCATCACTGGCAACAATTTCGCCATGTTCGTTAATTAGTGGTCGGGGAAGTCCTTTATGTTTTGAAACGGCGGCTAATACCGGATAACCGCCCTCAAAAAGCCACTCCTGTTGCTCTTCTTCTGGTAGCTGACTAAAAAGGCTGTCATACATACTGGCATCTTGTCTTTGCCGTTGCGCTTCGTAAAGAATTAAAGCAGAAGCCACAGAGACATTTAATGACTGTACCATACCCATCATCGGAATATGAATATTATGATCAGCCAGTGCGAGAGCTTGTTTGGAAATGCTCGCTCGCTCTTGTCCCAAGATGATACAAGTAGGTTGAGTATAATCTATTTGACGAAAATCGATCGCTTGGTTGTTAAGATAAGCGGCTAAGATTTGCATGCCCACAGCTTTGCAGGTAGATATTGCATTTTCAATAGTGGCATGAGTCTTTATTTTTACCCAATGATTACTGCCGGCTGCTGCTGCGGATAAGCTTTTGCTGCTATTTTTACACCAGATTGCATGAATTTGTGGTATTCCAACCGCATCAGCGGTACGGATCACGGCAGAAATATTATGTGGTTTATGGACATTTTCAAGACAAACCGTCAGATCAGGTTGGCGCATGGCGATCACTTGACGAATGCGAGCATAACGTTTTGAATTCATAACTTAGTTTCGGTTACGGCTGATGCGTAAGACATCAGGCATGATACGGATTTTTTTCATAATATTAGCTAATTGAATACAATCCTTAGCGGTTAAGCGAATAAATGCGCAGTAGACACGCCCGTCTTTCTCTTCGATATTCATACTTTGAATACTAGAATTTGCACTATTAATTGCTGCTGTTAAATTAGCTAATGCCCCTTGGTGATTGATCATATCGACTTTAATTTCAGCAATGAAGTTGTTATTAACGCCCTCATCCCACTCTACTTGCATAAATTTCTCAGGCTCTTTTTGATAGCCTCGAATATTACGGCAAGACTCATGGTGTATGACTAAACCTTTACCAGGGCTAATATGAGCAACAATCGGATCACCGGGGATAGGGCGACAACATTTAGCAAAGGTAATTAATACCCCTTCTGCTCCTTTGATTGGTAGTTTACTACGGCTATCACTATTATCTGTGATAACGTTATTTATACTAGCATTACCTAACAAATTATGCGCTACAACGACACTCATGGTATTGCCAAGGCCAACTTCAGCGAGCAAATCATCAATTGAGTGAAGTTTCATTCTTACTAATTCTTTATTGATATTCTCTTGCGGAATATCGCCCAATTTGTTGCCATTGCCTAAAGCGTGGTTTAGTAAACGGCGGCCTAAACTAATTGAATCTTCTCGTTTAAGGTTTTTAAGTAATTGGCGTATTTTTGCTCTGGCTTTGGAGCTAACAACGAAATTCAACCAAGCTGCGTTTGGCCTTGCGCCAGGTGCGGTAATAATTTCTATGGTCTGCCCGGTATTTAACGATTGAGACAAAGGATAAGGTTGGCGATCTACGCGGGCTCCAACACAAGCATGACCTATATCGGTATGAACAGCATAGGCGAAATCAACCGGGGTTGCGCCAGTAGGCAATTCGATAATTCTACCTTCGGGGGTAAAAACATAGATTTCGTCAGGAAAAAGATCTGATTTTACACTTTCGATGAATTCAAAAGAATTACCTGCACTTTGTTGAAGTTCTAATAGGCTTTGCATCCAGCGTTGTGCTCTAATTTGAGCGGTTGTGCTAGATTCTCCTTGTTCTTTATATGCCCAGTGAGCAGCGACACCCATTTCTGCCATTTGATCCATATCTTCGGTACGAATTTGTACTTCAATAGGTACGCCATGTGGGCCAATCATTGATGTATGTAAAGATTGATAGCCATTTGCTTTTGGGATCGCAATATAATCTTTCACTCGCCCTGGCCGAGGATTATATAAACTATGTACTTGCCCAAGAACGCGATAACATGTATCAACCTTTTTAACAATAATCCGAAAGGCATAAATATCCATAATTGAGTGGAAGCGTTGCTCTTTCAGGTGCATTTTGCGATATATTGAATAGAGATGTTTTTCTCGACCACATACTCGGCAAGGGATCTTGGCTTCCAATAATCGACCTTCAATTTCTGCCAAGATTTTTTGTATCATCTCTTTTCGGTTACCACGAGCGGCTTTTACAACCTCTTTAATAACTCGATAGCGATTGGGATAGAGCGCTTCAAAGCCTAGTTCTTCCAATTCAGTTTTGAGATGATGAATACCAAGACGATGTGCCAGCGGGCTATAAATTTCTAATGTTTCTCTCGCGATCCGGCGGCGCTTATCAGCACGAAGGGAACCTAAAGTACGCATATTGTGCGTTCGATCGGCGAGTTTGATTAAAATGACACGGATATCTTGCACCATGGCCATAATCATTTTGCGAAAATTTTCTGCTTGAGCTTCTTTTTTGTCACGAAAATTGAGTTTGTCGAGTTTTGATACCCCTTCAACCAGGCCAGCAACGGTTTTACCAAAAAGCTGTTTTATATCCTGAAAAGTTGTCGGGGTATCCTCGATAATGTCGTGTAATAATGCGGCCATTAATGTTTCATGATCTAAACGCATTTCCGCTAAAATGCATGCCACCGCGACTGGATGGGTAATATAAGGTTCACCACTTGAACGGGTTTGGCCTTTATGTGCATCCCGGGCGACAAGATAAGCTTGTTTCAGTAACGATATATGCTCTTTTGGCAGATAGTCCTGAACGATTTGATTGAGGCTTTCAAACAGGTACAAGGTAGGCCTACCTTTTCAGTTAACGACGACCTTCAGCAATAGCGGACACTGCTTGCATTTCTGCCGCCTCTTGTTCCTGCTGTTCTTGACGTTCGCGGACATCAAGAATTTGAGCATTAATCAACCCTGATTCTATTTCGCGCAGTGAAATAACAGTGACCTTATCGTTTTCTTCTTTAACTAAAGGATTTTTACCATTAATTTGTAATTGACGCGCACGACGCGCCGCCACTAAAACCAAGTCGAAACGATTACCAATTTTTTCTACTGCATCTTGAACTGTTACACGTGCCATAATATGACTCCAAAGATAAAGAAATGACCGGATATAATACTGAACCTTTACTCAGTCTGCCAATAATTTATTAATTAAAGTATTATGTCGCTGAATTTGACGTTCTAAACGTAGACGCTTAGATCGAATAATAGATTGTAAATCTCCCAATGCAGCATTGAAATCATCATTAACAATAATGTAATCATATTCGTTATAATGTTTTATTTCAGCGACCGCTTGTGCCATCCGCTGGTTAATCGTTTCTTCGCTATCTTGCCCGCGACCACGTAAACGGCGTAGTAACTCATTTTTAGAAGGCGGTAAGATAAAAATAGTGCGAGCGGAAGGCATTTTTTGGCGAATTTGCTGTGCGCCTTGCCAATCAATATCTAAAAATACATCGACACCATTATTAATAATTTCTTCAATAACTGCCCGGGAAGTTCCATAATAATTGCCGAAAACGCAGGCATATTCAAGAAAATCATTATGCTCAATCATTTGCTGAAATTTGCTTTCAGTAATGAAATAGTAATGTTCACCGTTTTTTTCACCAGGGCGTATCGCTCTAGTGGTATGCGAAATAGAAACTTGTGTGTCATATAAAGGCTGAGCTTTTAATAAAGCCTGAATAAGACTCGATTTGCCTGCACCACTTGGGGCAGACACGATATATAACGTTCCTTGGATCATGATGATTTCTTGATTAATAGGCTAATTAATTAATAAAAATTTTTTAAAAAGTACAAAAGCTCTTTAATAGTATATACATGCAATCAGTAACATACAGCTTTAGTAACATTTTTAATGAAAGATCTGAATTATTTTTGAAAATAATTACCATTTTTGCGAAGTACTTTGAGAAAAAATGATTAATAAATATCTTCATAATTATTTTCTATTTACGACTTCCCAATAATGGGAATTGTATATTGAAAGTATTTTTCGTGAATGAAATAAATAGATGATTAAAATTATGCATGGATGCTGTTTATTATGAGAATCTTTTATTTTAATTTCAGTCTACTGTCGTCAGAGCTTTTTTTTATTATTGATTTTGCTAAATATAAACTCATCAATAGCGGAAAGCATGAAATGTCCTGATTGGCCTAAATTAATTTTAAACAGGGAAATTAAAGCAGTTAATTCAAAATTAAAAAGATGGAATAAAGCATATTATATTAATGGCCAAAGCTTGGCTAATGATGAAACTTACGATCAAATTTATGCGTTATGGAAACATTGGTCAAATTGCCTTCATCAGCCGATAGATAAAACTCATTCGCTTTCTTTACCCGTTAAAGGAAGAAAAGTTCGTCCAGTTGCTCATACTGGCTTAAAAAAGATAACCGTTGATGAAGCCGCTAGATGGATAGCGGGTCGTCATGAAGTTTGGTTACAACCTAAAGTCGATGGTGTGGCTGTTACATTGGTTTATCGAAAGGGTAAATTGGCTGCATTAATTAGTCGGGGTAATGGTGTCGAAGGGATTGATTGGTCTAAAAAAGCTGATTTTCTGCCAGCAATTCCCAAAAAGATCCCAAATCATGCCTCTCAATTAATATTACAAGGTGAACTGTTTTGGTATCAGCCTGGTCACCAACAAGCCATTATGGGTGGCACCAATTCCCGCAATAAAGTTGCTGGCTGGTTAATGCGAAAGAATTTATTGGTTGAACAAGAGGAACAAATTGGAATATTTATTTGGAGTTGGCCTAATGGGCCATCGAACATGCAAACACAATTTGAACAATTAGAAAGTTGGGGTTTTCCGTTAACGAAACGCTATTCTCATTTGGTTAGTAGTGTTGATCAAATTACACAATGGCAACGCTATTATTACAATCAACCAATGCTTTTTGCAACAGATGGTATTGTATTAAAACAACTCCCCTATACTTTAGGCCAATATTGGCAAGTGGGCATAAATAACTGGTCTGTTGCCTGGAAATATCCGACACCACATAAGGCTGCTCAAGTTAAAACCGTTAAATTTAATATAAGCAGAACCGGAAAAATTAATCCTGTCATTGTTGTTTTACCCGTGGAAATTGATGGAAAACAAATCCGGCATATTAGTATGGGGTCATTAAACCGTTGGCAAGGGATGAAAATTTTGCCTGGAGATACGTTATAAATTTCATTATCTGGTCATGGGATCCCGAAATTTGACAAAATTGTTTGGCGAATTAAACAGCAGAAAATGCTGTCCGTACCAGAGCAAAAAATTATCATCCATTAAGCTGCTTCTATTATTCAATGAGATGCGAAAGTCAATTTGTTGCTCGCTTAGTTTGGTTGGCAAAACAGCTTAAGATGCAAGGGATCAATGAGAAAGGCTGGTTAGTATTAATAAGAGCTGTAAAAATAACCAATTTAATAGATTGGGCTACTTTAACCCTGGAGCAAATCAATGAAGTGGCAATGTTTAACGCCATTAAAGGAAAATCTATTTATCAACAATTTTTATCAGCTCAAAAACAGCCTTTTTCTAATTGGTTAAAAGGGCTTGGAGTTCCTCTACCAGAAAAGATTTTTAGCAAAATAACCTGTTGGGATGATTTATCATCTAAAGAGATAAATAGTGATATTTTATCTCGTAAACAACAAAAAAAGTTAGCGCAGTTTATTGAGCATAAAGATGTTAAACAGCTGGTAAAAATTTTGCGCCAAATTAATATAAATGGATTTACCAATGATAATCAGTTTAAGTAAAAAGTTACTGATTTAATTAGACATATGGAGATCTTAATCATTATGTTCATAATTGAATACTGGTAATCCTAATCGATAACGAATGGCAAGTAGACGTGCGGTTAAACCAGCGATTAAGGTGATGATAATAACCATATCTTTAGGTAGTGGAGTATGTAGTATTAATCCGATATAAAGCCATGCCGCAGCAAAGGAGATGCCAGCGTATATCTCTTTTTGGAAAACCAGCGGAATTGTATTACATAACATATCGCACAGCACGCCACCGAAAACATCCGTGACGACGGCTGCAATAGCGGCAATAATATAACTGTAATTCATATCGAGCGCTATTTGAGCGCCAATAATGGAAAAGACAATAAGACCAATCGCATCCAAAATTAAAAATAAACGTCGTAAATGTTTTATCATTGGCGCCAGCCAGATAGTAATAACTGCAGCACAAGCAACAATGACAATATATTCAGGATGTTTAACCCAACCAAGAGGATAGTGTCTTAATAAAATATCGCGTACAGAACCGCCGCCAATTGCGGTTGCTGATGCAATAATAATGACACCGAAAACATCCATCTTACGACGACCTGCAGTTAAAGCACTTGTCATAGCTTCAGCTGTAATACCAATGATATAAAGTATGCTAAGTAACATAATGATTTTTAGATACGATAACCCTTAAGGTTTAAAGTTGTATTATAAAAATAAAGTATTGACTAATATTTTTGTCATGCTCACAGAATTATATTATTTTTTATCGTTCACCATAAAAGAGTGCGGATAATAAAATGTTTTATCAAGAACAGCAGATTACTTTGGGTAAACGTAATCATCAATTGACTAATATAAACGTATGGACATCAGATAGCCAGTGGCTAGTTTTTGATGTACGGCCAACTAGTTTTTGATGTACGGCCAAATAGTGCCTCTTTTGCTGGGTTAACGATAGAAAAAATTAATATTAAAACGCAACAACAAAAACAGATCTATGGTGCGAAAAATGGCGCGTATGTTGGTGTTGTTACGGTAAGTAGTGAAAATCCACCCAGATATGCTTTTATTCATGGCCCGGAAAATCCCGATAAAAATTGGCATTACGATTTTCATCATCGTCGAGGTGAGATTGTCAACGATATGGCCCCTAATATTGCAGAAAATATTGAGGCCATGTGTATTATGCCGGCTTTTTTAGCAGGTGCATTGAGAGGAGGCACGCATGTCCATGTTTTTAGTTCAGATAATAGCAGGCTGAGTTTTACCTATAATGATCACGTGATGCATGAGTGTGATCCGGCGCTTGATTTGCGTAATGTTGCAATTGCCATCCCTTATCATGTTATTAATGTAGGCATTTCGGGTCAGAAAAAACATCACCGTGAATATAATGGCCATTATTATTGTGTTGTGATTAGTGAAACAACGCTTGTACCAACACCAGGTAGTAATGAAATCAGCCGTGCTTATGAAGAGGGTTGGATAGGTCGAAATGGGTATGAGAGAGCGAATGGTGAAAAGCAACGTTGGGCGATTGCATTTATAGGTGATACCTGTTCCCTAGATGGAAAAATAGTGGCCGAAATTTTTATTGTCGATTTGCCCGAAGCTGCTGAAAAGTATGCCATTGCAGGAGTTAATCCAATACAGGGTACGGAAACCGCTATGCCCTCACCACCAAAAGGGATTAAACAACGCCGCTTAACCTATACCCATGAACGCAAATACCCGGGGGTGGTTAATCAACCGCGCCATTGGCTGCGATCTTCGCCTGATGGCAGTAAAATTGGTTTTTTAATGAAAGATGATAAGGGGATTGTTCAGTTTTGGTTAGTTTCTCCGGTTCGTGGGGTAATGCAACAAATTAGCAAGTCTGCATGGCATATTCAGTCAGCGTTTAGCTGGGATAGCCAAGGTCGGTATGTGGCGTTTATTTGTGATAATAGCGTGATGTTATGTGAAATTCCTTGCGGCAAACTGATTCGTTTGACTGATCGCAGTGATTTGCCGCCATTAGGTGATGCAGTGGTTATTTCCCCGGATGACAGCTATGTTGCTTATCTGCGTAATATTGCTGGCTATCAGCAAATTTTTATTGTGGCGACTGGGATTGTTTGATTTATATAGATGCAATTTTAAGTTTCAATTGAATAATATTTTACTGTTTAATGACCGATTCGTTTTATAGCAAAATAGTGCATTGGATTGGGGTATCCCGCTTTCTTAATTTTTAGTCTGCTGGCTGATATATTGAGAGTGTTTGTCAATAAACACAAATGCTGATCAAAGCAGGTAATTTCTTTATTTGCTATAAAGATTATAGTTTTATATTATACCCCAATACCATCCAACGTTATTCATATCAAAAATGATAAGTTGCGCTTAACATAATATCATGGGTTTTAACCTTGGTCTTTGAGTAATTTTGTATACCAGAATTTGAGGTATTACTATACACTTCAGCCTGGCCGGCATCTAGATATTTGTAACTAAGATCAAATGAAAAATCTGATTAACCCTGTACTTAATCCCTGCGCCAGCACTTCAGGCGAAGTTGTTGGTGGCATGAGAGCGTTTCCACAAGATACCTTGTATCGTCTTGAGTCGAATGTGTGGGGATGTTTTTTGACTTATATAAGCATAACCCAGACCGGCAGAGAGATAGGGAGTTAAATCAGATGAATTTTTAAAGTCATAATAAGCGTTAAACATTAATGTATTTAAATCTATTTGATTGTTAATTGTAATTTTAGTGGAATTAGGAGAGCTTCTATCAACTTTTGAATAACTATATTTAGTGTTTTTTCGACTAGTAAAATCTAGTTCGGTTCTGATCGGAAGATTAAAGTTGTCATAAAAATCATAACCTAAAGCAAGGCCGATACCAAATACTGCAGTTCTATGAGTTTCTCCTTCTATTCTATCCCTAATTTTAGTCGCGAAACTGCTAAATGGGTAAAATTGTCCAGACATTTGCATAATCGATGCCCCCATTTTACCTGTTACGTACATACCAGATTTGCTTTCATTTGCTAACAACGTTGAAGGAATTAAACTGGTAGTTAATAATACTAATAGTGTTTTTCTCATACTTTATTTCTCTAATATTAATAAAATTAAAAAGATTGTATTTATATGGTAGGCATAATTTATATATTAGATGAATTATGAAAATAAGCAGAAAAATTGACAGTAATATAATGATATTTTTTTAATATAATTAATTTAATAAAATAAATTTGAGTTATGATTATTGAATACAATAATCGATATCATATATTTATAAACAATATCAAAGCATTACTGCAATTAATCACCGAATTGATTGAAAAATAGACGGCAAATGATGTTATTCAGGTGGCTTATTTGCTGGTGGTTTGATAAGTGATATCTGTAGTTTGATAGTTTTTCCAATCTTGAACACGTTTTTTGGGCGACGGTTGCGATGCAATATCATATCTGCCTGGAAATAATCATAGGGTAGTAAAACAGTGTCGAGCAGTGCAGAAAAAGGTAAGTCAATCATGGCAAGGGGTTTTATCACCCAGCCGGTATCGCTATCTTTTAGTATTCGGGTATCAGCTTTGGGCCTGAATAGTAACTTTGATGGGGACCGACATGGGTCATAATACTTGAACAGCCACATAACAATATCAGGCAGCCAACCATATTTAAACTAATGCTACAAATAACGAGGATTAATCGTTTCATTAAGGGTATAAGCCTAGCTTCTCCAAGCGAGTATGAATTTTAATGATAAACATTAATGTTAAAAATACCAGTCTATTAATAGAAATAAAATTTTTTAACAATTATTTTCTGTCGTATGTCCTAAATATGGCACAATTAATGGAAAATTGGTCGCATAAAATTCTTATTTACTGTTGGAATGAGCTATTTGTTTAAATAGAATTATTGATTAACGATTTCTTTATTTCTACGGGGTTAGTTCAACCTCTTTTTTAAAGCATTTCTCCAGGTTTGAACATGAGATAGCAACCGTATCAAGTCAATAGTCAACTTTAATACCTTTTATTCTGTCAATTGTTATAGCTGTATTATTCGTAAAGTGATTAGGTTTTATAGTTTTCATTAAATTAACAAGCAATAGTTTGGTATAGTGGTGAAAATATCGCTTTATTGCTTAATTAAAAGAATACTTAATATGTTGTAATAATTGCGGTGTTAAAGAGCTCGGGATATAGATCATTTCATTAGCAATATGTTTGAATATGATCCCGTTAATTTTACAATTCAAAGTCCTCGTTATTATTTTATCACCTCTTATCTTGTATATGATAAGAGGTTTTTTTATGTATATAGAATTTTATTACTCAATATATTTAATAAAGTTTATTGAATTTATGCTATTGATAGGCAATTTCAATTTCATCAGCTAAAATCGCAATCCCTTGTCCAATTTTTTCTAGTGGTAGAATATAGTTCATTCGCATACATTGATGCGAATGAGGTCAGTGTTCATTAAGTCCCGGGAAAAAATAATCGCCGGGCACCATTAATACACCGCGTTTTTTAAGACGTGTGTAAAGTGTTTGACTGTCAATTGGTAAATCTTTAAACTAAAGCCATAGAAATATCGCGCCTTCTGGTTTATGGATCAGGCAGCCGCTTTCTGGTATATAACGGCGAATAATTTTTTACCGTTTCAGTAACGCGTTGTTGATAAAAAGGTTTTATTACTGTTTGTGAAAGTTTGAATAGATCATTACGTTTAAGGATCGCTAACATTAATGTTGGGCCTATACTATCTGGGGATAAGCTAATGATGCCATTCATGTTACTGATCGCGTTGATAATCGATTCGTTGGCAATAATAATACCGCAGCGATAGCCAGGTAATCCTAATTTGGATAGGCTCATAGATAAGAATAATATTTTCATTCCAGATAGGTGTTGCTTGATTAAAAAATAATACCTGGAAAGGGAATACCATAAACACTGTCAATCAAAAGCGGAATAGCATGCTGTTTGGCTAAAGCATCTAATTGCATAATTTCTTAATTGGTAATGACATTTCCAGTCGGATTGGTGGGTCTGGAAACGCAAATTACACCGATATCATCGGTTATTTTTAACGATTCAAAATTAATCCGATATTTAAATTGACCATTAGGCAAGATGTCAATTTGCGGTTTATTAGCAACAAAAATATCGTCATCAAGCCCAGTATCGGCATAACCAACATATTCTGGTGTTAAAGGAAAAAGAACTTTACGTTTTATTCCTTGTTCACAACAGCTTGCGAGGATATTAAATAGATAAAAAAAAGCGCTCTGACTGCCATTAGTCAATGCGATATTTTTAGCACTAATATTCCAGCCTACTTGCTCATTTAACGTATATGCTAATGCTTCCAGTAAGGCATCTTTTCCTTGTGGGCCATCGTAGTTGCATAATGCTTCATTGAGCTGACCATTTTTAGCCATTTCTATCAATAATTGCTGAAAATATTGATCCATTTCAGGAATGTGTGCTGGATTACCGCCACCGAGCATAATAACGTCAGGTTTGCGTAAACCTTCATTTAGATCTTTCATTAACAGAGAGATATTGGATGAACTGGAAAATTTTTTACCAAATTGTGAATGTATCATATTTTTCTTTATCAGCTTTGCAGGTGACTATTAAATAAATGGCAACAATATTCTGCTATTATCGCTAGAATAATGGCTGGATTAGCAAATTAGTTAGACGATATTATAATTCTTTTATATTTTTGTGATTATAAATTTATCATAATGATATTTTTATTACTCGTTTTTTTCTGTCGACAAATACAATCGCTCAAATGGTCATTTACCATACCGATTGCTTGCATAAAGGCGTAACAGATGGTGCTACCAACAAATTTAAAGCCACTTTTTTTAAAGCAACCGAAAGATGATCAGAAATATTGGTATGAGTAGGTATTTCACTCTGATGTTGCCAATGGTTGATTTGTGTTTTTCCATCGACAAATTGCCAGAGAAATTGGCTAAAATCTTCACCTGATTGGATCATGGCTAAGTAAGCTTGAGCATTGGTAATGATAGCATTAATTTTCAGGCGATTACGCGCAATACGGGGTTCTTGCATTAAACGATCAACATCTTGTTGCGTCATTTTGGCAATTTTAGTTGGATTAAAATGGTAGAAACAGCCACGATAGCTAACACGTTTTTTCAAAATAGTATACCAAGAGAGACCGGCTTGTTGACCTTCAAGACAAAGCATTTCGAATAATTTCTGACTATTTTTTTCTGCTTTTCCCCACTCTTGATCATGATAGGCAATATATTCCTCATCGCTAGTGACCCAATGGCAACGTCGTGGCGTCATTTTTTCATTACTCCTATTGTGAGCTATCGGTCTATTATCGGATATTAATAAATTGATGATAGGGATTTTAATCAGTATTGCTATTACTTGCCAGGACAATAATATCGATAAATTTTCTTCAAAATAGACGCTAATATTAAATAGGCAATGCATTTTGATTGCTAAAAAAAGATACTTTAATTAATTAAAAAAAAAGAGGAAAATTATAATTTATGCTAGGTTTTATAAATTTGGCAATAAATTATTCAAACGAGTCTATTAATGCCTTTTTATTATGATTATTTTTATTTTATTCGTTATTAAAAGAGAATTGTTTTTGTAACTTGAGTGTTAAAGTTAATCTTGAATTAGTTAGTTATCTTTTTCATAAAGACATATTTTAATATAAGAAATCAATAAATTTAATTTATTAACAAAAGGTTATAAAAATATATTACTTTGGGAATTATTAATCAATGATTTTTAATCAAGATTATTTAATTTATTTTTAGCTATTTTAGTTTTTAATAAACGTAATTTGAGCCTGTTTTGCTAAAAACATTTTTTTAAATTGCCATTCAATAACTGCCATTGCTCCTTGTGCTTGCAGTTTATTTTTAACAGTAAGCCAAAAATTAGCATTGTCGGTATAAATAATAATTTTATGGGCGTTGGCGAGTGCATAATAATAAACAGGAGATGCTTGTTCAGCTGTGGTAGGAAAAAATGTCGAATATTGCCATTTCTGGCTACTATTAGAAGACGCCTTGAGCTGCTGAATATGACTAATGTTTAACAGGGCTGAATGGTTAAACTCACGATTTTTTTTGTCAAGCTGAATCAATGTTGATTGTGGCTGTGAAGTGCAGCTGGTTAGAGTTAATAATGTCAGCATTAAAAATAATATTTTCATGTTAATTACATCTGTTTTTGCAACTTTAATTTAACGGATTGTTTCATATTGAATCGTTTTACTGCAATATTTTATTCGACGCTAATGAACAAAAATTTGTTATATCAAAAAGTTATATTGATTATTTTAATAGAAAATAAATGAGTAAATATCATATCTTATTATGATAATATTTGAAAGTGAGTGTTTTTTGAAAAATGAGTTAGTTAAGCTGAACGAGCCATTATTGAGTATTAATAACAATAAGACATAGTGTGAATTTATTAGCAATAAAGCCAAATAAACATTAACTTTTAGGCTCCTTTCGATGCCAGGAAATACTAAATAATTAACGACTCAGCCAGAGTATAATAATTGGCTATATTGGCGGTTTTTATTATTCCATGCAGTAAGTATTAAAAGTTGCAAAGCTGTAATTTGGATGTGATTTTCAAATTAACCAACTGATAAAATTAATTTTTTACTTAAAAACAGTGTTTCTTATATTAATATCAATCTTATTACATTATCTTGTTGATATGTATTAGAGTTTTTCATGATTAAAAATTATCTAACTAAAAAAACTTCACAATATTATCAATAAGGAAATGGCTCTGCTTGATTCTAATAAAAGCGGGAATGAGGATATAAGAAATGCTAAACAATTTTATGATCCTATGAAGTAAGTCAACAGATATTATATTCTACAATAGCGAATAATAACCTTTGTTTACAGTTTAAAAATGGTGAAATAGTTTATTCGTTTTGGACGTTATGATGAACTTAATCAATTAACGTCTGAATAATGCCAGTCATAAAATTGCCGGCAATGATACAAATTTTATGCATTTTGTGGGAAATTTCACCGTGTTCCCTGGTGAAACCGTCATATCTTATAGTAGTAAAGACTATTTTTATTATATTTGTATCAATACTAATGATTTAGAGCCAAATTTTGTTATTAAAATTGCAATGAAATTGTAGCGGACATGACATGATTTTATTTTATAAATAACCTTGCGCTGTCATATGAATATGGCAGAAAAAGTATTGCAGTAAGCCAAATTGAAAATATCTTTTTTGCTGATAACCTTTGAATTAATTTTCAATGTTAGTTATTAACTAGTGATGGGGCTAATCAATCAGCTAACTTAAAATTACTAAAGATTTATTAGGCTGTTTTCATGTAAAATAACATCAATGTGTAATCAGTGCTTCATATCTGTTCGCCAAAGGGTATACTGAACCACTTTTTTAAATCACAATCTATCTATCGCGCGAATCTAACATGCAAAAGTTTGATACCAAAACCTTTCAGGGATTGATCCTGACATTACAGGATTACTGGGCGCGTCAAGGCTGCACCATTGTTCAACCATTGGATATGGAGGTTGGTGCAGGGACGTCCCATCCGATGACTTGCTTGCGGGCACTAGGCCCGGAGCCAATCGCTGTTGCTTATGTGCAACCATCTCGTCGGCCAACTGATGGACGTTATGGTGAAAATCCTAATCGTCTTCAGCACTATTATCAATTTCAAGTCATTATTAAGCCTTCACCGGATAATATTCAAGAGTTATATCTTGGTTCATTAAAAGCCTTAGGGGTAGATCCCACTGTTCATGATATCCGTTTTGTTGAAGATAACTGGGAAAATCCAACTTTGGGAGCCTGGGGACTTGGTTGGGAGGTTTGGCTAAATGGGATGGAAGTCACCCAGTTTACCTATTTTCAGCAACTCGGAGGCTTGGAGTGTAAACCGGTTACCGGCGAGATCACCTACGGCCTTGAGCGCTTGGCTATGTATATTCAAGCGGTTGACAGTGTGTATGAGCTAGTCTGGTCTGATGGTCCGTTAGGCAAAACAACCTATGGTGATATTTATCATCAAAATGAAGTTGAGCAGTCGGCTTATAATTTTGAGTATGCTAATGTTGATTTTCTCTTCAAATGTTTTGAAGAATATGAAAAAGAAGCACAATATTTATTGTCACTAGAAACGCCACTGCCTTTACCCGCTTATGAACGAATTTTAAAAGCTGCCCATACTTTTAATTTATTGGATGCATGTAAAGCTATTTCAGTCACTGAACGGCAGCGTTATATTTTACGTATTCGTACCTTAACCAAAGGGGTTGCAGCAGCTTATTATGCTGCTCGTGAAGAATTAGGTTTTCCAATCTGTAAAAATAAGAATTAAGAGGCTGTCATTATGCAACAGACTTTCCTGGTGGAAATCGGCACAGAAGAGTTACCGCCGAAGGCTCTTCGTTCATTAGCTGGATCATTTGCGGCAAATTTTAAACGTCAATTAGAACAGGCTGAACTGCAATATGGTGAAGTGCTTTGGTATGCCTCTCCCCGTCGTTTAGCATTAAAAATCACCGATTTGGCCGCACATCAGTCTGATCGTGAAATTGAGAAGCGCGGCCCGGCAATTAGTCAGGCTTTTGATGCGACAGGTAAAGCGACGAAGGCCGCTGAAGGTTGGGCTCGTGGCTGTGGCATCACCGTTGAGCAGACAGGACGTTTGGTCACCGATAAGGGGGAGTGGTTATTTTATCGTGCGATCAGTAAAGGCCGTGCCGCAAAAGAGTTGCTTGTTGATATGGTAGCGAATGCATTGAATCAGTTACCGATCCCAAAACTGATGCGCTGGGGAGACAAGGCAACACAATTTGTCCGGCCTGTTCATACCTTAATCATGTTATTGGGTGATCAGCTGCTCGAAGGTGAAGTATTGGGTATTCAGAGCGATCGCGTGATCCGTGGCCATCGATTTATGGGAGAAGCTGAACTAACTATTGACTCAGCGGAACAATACCCTGCGATCTTACGTGAACGTGGTAAAGTTATTGCTGATTATGAAGAGCGTAAGTCCTTAATCAAGCATGAGGCGAATAAGGTAGCACAGCAATTAGGCGGTACTGTTGAATTGTCCGATAGTTTACTCGAAGAAGTAACATCATTGGTTGAGTGGCCGGTAGTATTAACCGCAAAATTTGAGCAGAAATTTTTGTCTGTACCAGCGGAAGCGTTAGTTCATACCATGAAAGGCGATCAAAAATACTTCCCGGTTTATGATCAGATTGGTAATTTGATGGCTAATTTTATTTTTGTTGCCAATATTGAATCTTCTGAGCCACAGCAAATCATTGCTGGTAATGAAAAGGTGATCCGTCCACGTTTGGCAGATGCTGAATTTTTCTTTAAAACCGATTGTAAAAAGCGTTTAGAAGAATATTTACCCCGACTGGAAACAGTTTTATTCCAAAAACAGCTTGGTACATTGCGTGATAAAACCGATCGTTTAGAAGTGTTAGCCGGTTGGATCGCAGCTAAAATTGGTGCCGATGTTAATCATGCTACTCGTGCCGGTCTGTTATCCAAATGTGATTTGATGACCAATATGGTGTTCGAATTTACCGACACACAAGGTGTTATGGGGATGTATTACGCCCGTCGAGATGGTGAAGCGGAAGATGTGGCGGTGGCAATCAAGGAGCAGTATCAACCCCGTTTTGCTGGTGATCAGTTACCTTCTAATCATATCGCGGTTGCGTTGGCGCTGGCCGATAAAATGGACACTCTGGTAGGTATTTTTGGTATTGGCCAACCGCCTAAGGGCGATAAAGATCCCTTTGCCTTACGTCGTGCGGCCCTTGGTGTGTTACGTATTATTGTTGAAAAGGGTTACGATCTGGATTTATTAGCATTAACACAGCAGACGGCCCAGTTGTATGCTAATAAGCTAACCAATAAAAATGTTGTCGATGATGTTGTTGAGTTTATGCTGGGGCGTTTTCGTGTCTGGTATCAAGAGCAAGGTTACCGCATTGATACTATCCAGGCTGTTTTAGCTCGTCGGCCAACTAAACCGGCAGATTTTGATGCTCGTGTGAAAGCCGTTACCCATTTTCGGATTTTGCCAGCGGCAGAAGCATTGGCGGCGGCTAATAAACGGGTTGCCAATATTCTGAATAAGTCAGATGAAAAATTGAATGACAATGTTGCCGCAACAGTGTTAAAAGCGCCCGAAGAGGTCACCCTAGCGGCTCATCTGGTTGTTTTACAAGATAAACTGGCACCATTATTGGCTGACGGACAATATCAAAGCGCATTAACTGAATTAGCTTCACTGCGTGAGGTTATCGATGCTTTCTTTGATAATGTAATGGTGATGGATAGCGATCAAATAGTCAGGATCAATCGTCTGACCTTGCTAAGTCAGTTGCGTGATTTATTTTTACAGGTAGCTGATATCTCTTTATTGCAATAATCTATTCAGCGATTAAAAATCCCTTGAATTAATCTTCAAGGGATTTTATTTATAATTAATTATTTTTATTTCTGCTATTATCTATATTGGGACCTGTTATTGTAGGTAATCACCAGTAACCATACTTGCTATGATTACTGATTTGGTGCAATTTATTGTGCGGTGAAAACTTGTTCCCAAGCAGCAGGAAGTTGGCTTGTGTTGTCTTTAATGATATTTAAAGTACCATATTAATAGCGTGTTGCCTTACCAATTGGGAAAACTGTTGGCTTATCATTTTCTTGAGCGCCAATAGCGATTTGTCCCTCATCAACAAAGCTAGCTTTATTAATTAAAGAGATATCTAATTTAGCCGCAGCATCGCGATTAGAGTTATCAATATTGTTGCTATCATATGCAGTTATCGTTCCCTCCTCATTATTTTTAAATTGGCTATTTACCAACTGATATTTTTTGGTTTTTAGCGATCAATTGATCATTATTTTCAATAGCTGTATCTAGTGCGGTTATTTTAACAGAGTCATCACCTTGAGTAGTTTTATTATTTATGAGGCGTGAATATAATAAGTGGTAATCTTGATTGTTAGCGACTATCTTGTCTTTATTGATAATTACGGAATCTTGGCCATTGATGGCTAAAGACCCTTTACTTTTAATTACGCCAAAATTTGCAAAATTAGTGTTAATAAATGTGTAATTTTGGTTATTTGCAATTAATTCCTTTTGGTTAAAAATATTGCCATTTATACTAGAAATATTCATAATTCCACTACTATTAATAACACCGTGATTATCTAATTTACCAGAATTAATATGAAGATAACTATCTTTGGCATTATTAAGCTATTGCTGAATATATAAATTAAAAAATATAGTGGCATTTTTATTGTCGAATTTTATTTTTTTAATAACATGATATTATATAATAATGTAATTAAATGTATCATAATAGATGATTATATTGTAATTTTGCTTGACGAATAATTAAATTTTTATTTAAGATGAAAACGCTTTAGTCTAAGTGTTAATTTATTAATTACAGGGAAGTATTATATGAAAAAAAATTGAGTTTTATCCCTTTAAGTATCGCTTGCATCCTTTCTTCTTTCCATGTTACTGCCAGTGAAAATATAATTGTTGATAATCAGCGAAAAACCGATTTAAAGGTTGGACAAAAATATGGTGGTGAATATATTGATATTGAAAAACCGAATGAAAAAGGTATTTCCCATAATTATTTTGAAAAATTTAATGTTGCTGAAGAAGGGATAATAATAAATAACATAGATCCTGTCAAAGGACACATTTCTGAAGTTAAAATCAATTTCCGAGACAAAAATATTACGCTTTCTATCGGCATAGGTGAGCAACACGCCAAAATCATTATTAATGAAGTTACTTCTCCAAATCCAAGTTTGCTTAAGGGGAATTTATTCGTTATGGGTGGTGTTGAACATTTAATGTTGGTAAATCCATACGGTATTGTATGTGATGGTTGTTCAGTTACTAATGCATCTGAATTCACTCTGCAATCAAGAAATAAAGCGGATCTAGTGGGTAGGGGAGCAGCAACGGATCGTATTTATAGAGATGATTATTTGGATGATCGGATTGAAATTAAAAATGCTACCCAGCCAATGAATATGTATGGGCCAATCACATTAGATGCTTATAGCGTAGATATAGGCGATCATAATGGGCAATATGGGGATAATAAAGCGATTCTAGCTAAGAAGGTGACTATAAATAGTGATTATTTATCTATCTATAACAATGTAGTACTCAATTTTGATCAATTAAATCTGAATATTACTGGTAATGTTTTTAACTAAGGCAAATTAAATGCCAATAGTGTGAATATAGATGTGAAAGAAGATTTTTTAAATTATCCAGGTGCTGAATTTAACCTTGTTGGCAAAATGAGGAGTTAAGTCAATCGAATTTCAAGGCAAGAGAATTAGCCTTTGATGATGCATCTTTGAATGTAAATAACGCTGATATGACGCTTGTTGTTGATAAATTTAACAGTGTTAATAGTGAGATAAGGTTTAAAGATTCTAATGTTATTATCAGTACTGACCACTTTGTAAATAAACTCACTTTTCCAGATAATGAGAAATTTTCAGAAATAGGTGGTTTTATTTACCTTGCTAATTCTATCTACTGGAGAAAGAATAACAATGTTGTTGCTGATGGTAGTATTGCTCACCTGCTTACTGCCTATTGATGCATTCATTAGACGTTCTGGGATAATTTTTGAGTAATTGTGGAGTGATACAGAAAGCAAAAAAACTAATATATAATACTATTGATAAAAATGGAGTAGTAACGATAGGATTTAATGGAGTACCTGATACATATAGAAGTAGCATAGCTGCTAATCAGGGTTTAAAAATTGATACTCAGCAATTAAAAGCCTAGCATTATTGATGAAAATAAAAATATTAAACCTGTTATTCGTGTAGCGGGAATTACTCAACTTTAATCGTGTTGAAACCTGAAAATTTATTAATAGTAATAAAGTTGACTTTAATTGAAAGATGTAAATAAAAAAATAAATTAGTTGTTTACCAATAAATAATTTATTAGTAATAGCGCCAACTAAAGATAGGCGCTATTTTTTTATTTAGCAATTAACGGGATGAATGATAAACTTAACTGTTAAACTAATTGAAATTTTCTTAATATCTAAAGTGAAAATTTGATGGACAGTTTTTGTTGTTGAAATTTATTTTTGTAATATAATAAAATAATTAACAACTTTATTGATTGTAATCGTAGTTAATTATTAATATGTTTTATATTATTTAAAGTGATAATATCAGTAATCTGTATTAAACAACTATTTTTGACCATAATGTAGTTAATAAAATTCGATAGATATCAAATAATCTGTCAAAAAACGTAGTGGTGAACTTTAAGCTTAACATGGTAATCTTAGAGATCTAAAAACAATCCCAAATATTATGAGATTTAACCAGAGATTGGCTGTCTAAGCCCTGAGGTGGTACTTTCCGTTAAAAATAAATGTGGCATTTGACGGTTAAATCCAACAATTAACAACAAGAGGTTTGCATGCAGGGCATAAAAATTCGGTATTTTATTGGTGGCGCACTAATGGCTTTGTCCAGCCAACTGCCGGCAGAAACTTTGCAACCTGATCCTGCCTGGCAGCAGGGCAAATTAGATAATGGTTTTTCCTGGCAACTATTGCAAACTCCACAGCGGCCGAATGATAGGATCCAATTGCGGTTAGTTGTCAAAACGGGTTCAATGGTAGAAACAGCAAGTCAGAGAGGGTTTACCTATTTGATTCCCAAAATGGCACTGTTTCACAGCAAAACCTTAAGCAGTTCGCAATTACAACAGTTATGGCACAATGCGATTGATCCAGCAGCACCGATCCCTCCGGCGATTGTCTCTTATGACGTAACTCTTTATAACCTAAGCTTACCTAACAATCGACCTGAGTTACTGAAAGAGGCACTGCAATGGTTGGCAGGCTCGGCAGCGGGTAGCCAATTTGATAAAAAATCATTAATGATGGTAACGTCGTTACCAAAGCGTATGGTAGTAACACATCCAGCTAATGTAAAAGATCCTTTATGGCGAGCGAGAATAAAAGGATCAACCTTAATTGGTCATGAACCGGGAGTGATGCCAGTTACACCGGTTAAGTTAGAAGAAATTAACAAATTTGCTCAACAATGGTATACACCTGACATAATGACGCTTTATGTCGCTGGCCATGTTGATAACCGTTCATTGACCGAAAATATTAATCAGATTTTTTCAGCACTTAGTGGAAAACGTTCTATGCCGGTTACTGTGTCGGCGCTACCAGTTCTTCCACCACAAATAATTAATTTAACCAGCTTGGATCCAGCAAAAGATTTTTTATCGTTGACTTGGGATTTTGGTTGGCGAACGATTAACGATTCTGAAATGTTAAAGCGTTATTGGCTTGATGATTTAGCCAGAGAGGCTATTTTTCGTTCAATTAAACAGTCTTTTGACAAAAAATATGGCAAACTTGTTGGATTGAATATGGATTGCCGTATTCAATATCAGCGAGCGAGCTGTGCATTATTAGTATCGGCTGCGCCTGAAAAAGTGAAGAGTGTAACCGAAAGCTTGTTAGCAGAGTTATCTGCTATTAACAATAAAGGTATTTCTCAGGCCATATTTGAGCAAATAGTACAAGAAAAACAGCAGCAATTAGATCAGCTGTTTGCGGCTTATGCCAGAGTAAGTACTGATATATTAATTAATCAGCGGCTGATTTCACAACAAAATGGTGTCATAGATATTGCCCCGGAACAGTTTCAACGTTTAAGGCAAGCTTTCCTGGCAAAATTAACATTAGCTGTAATGACTGAAGATGCTAAACGGTTGGTTGCGCAAGAGCCTACCTTTATTTTATCTCAACCAGTGGATAAAAGGCGATTAGATATTGAACAGCTTAGAAATAAGTTTAAACAGGCTCTTTGGTCAGCAGTGGCTGCGTCCGCAACGGAACAGGAAGTAAATGACAGCTCACCTGTTACCAGCTTTAATTAATCATGATAAAAAATCATAACTCAATGGTAATAAAGATATTTGGATATCATGAACAGGTAGCCTATCATCTTAAATAAATAGGGTTACGCAGCAAATAGTTACTGATGATTATTTTTTTCAGCAATATTTATATAGCAGAATTGTTGGATTTCATTGCTAACTTTCTATTACTAAGTAATAGTTTTATTATTACGCTGGTTTATCTGTGGCTATCCAGGCAGCACAGAAAAGGGTCAAACGGGCAAAAAAGTAGAAAAAAGCCATAAGACTAATAACTGAACCAAATGCTGCACCTGATGGTGAGCTCGCTAGGTTAGGCAATACCCAAGTCATAATAGATTTGAGTATTTCAAAGCCAATAGCGGCAATTAATGTTCCTTTCAGTAACGAAATACGGCAAAATTGTTGATGAGGTAAGATCCAAAAAATCCACAGGAACAATAGATAATTTGCCATAATTGAGATGGTTAAGCCAACTATTGTCCAAATTGGACGTAACCATTCAATAGCATCAAGATGCAATAGACTAACCAGTGTTGCTTGTGCCGAGCCGGCAATAGAAGTTAATGTAATGGTGATAACTAAGGCAATTAATAAGCCGATAAGAAAAAGAAAATCACGAAGATAGCGAAAAAAAATGGATTCTTTCTCATCTTCGTTTCTTTCCCAAATATCACGAGATTGCGCCAAAATAGCTTGACGAAGGTTATTAACCCAATTAACACCAGAATAAAGTGCAATCGCTAAACCGGTCAAACCGACGGCTGTACGTTGGCGAATAGCAGTATCGATACTTCTTTCCAGCGTTTGGGCTAATGTTGGATCACTAATGCTTTTTGATATGTCACGGATCAATTTTTCCAGTAAATCGGGATTGGAGGCTAATATAAAGCCAGTTGCAGCAAAGGAAAACATAAGGACAGGGATCAAAGAGAGAAAAGAAAAATAGGTAATAGCGGCCCCAAATTGGTTGCCCATACGGTCATTAAAACGTTCTGCCGCGCGGATCAAATGGGCAATAAATGGAATATTACAGATAACATCAACCCACTTCTTTGAATAGGTTAATGCTTTTTTACCACTAACAACGCTTTTGCTCAATGTGTTTTTCACCTTTTTGCTCTCCTTAGGCTGCATGGCTATCATTTGCTCAAAATTATTTTTAAGCATGACCTATTTTTATTTAAATCCGTTTAATTTACTGATGATTTATTTACTTGCTTGCTTTTAATATTTCCTCTGCTTTGTGCAGTTCAATTTTGGCTTGTTGCAGTTTTTGTTGCTGCTTACTAATTTTATTCTTATCTCCTTTTGCTTGTGCCTCTTGCAAGTCAACTTCACGTTCCCTAACTTTTAAGCGTTTTTTCTCAACTTCATTTTTATTTTTTTGATATATAAACTCAGAGCTACAATTATTCTCTAAATTTTTTAAAGCCGTTTTTAACGCATCAATTTTATCTTGATTATTATCTTTTTTAGCATATTCGATTTGGGTCTGTAATGTTTGTTTTTTTTATTTCACACAAATTTATATGTTGGTTAGCAAATACCAGGTTACTACCAAGCATAAATGCAATACAATATATGGATAATGATATTTTTCTCATCGTCTATTCACCTTTTATTGTTAATAGTCTATTTAGCATAATGCTATAAATATGTTATGTCATTATCAGAGTTTAATATTACTATGATAAAATGTGCGGTAATATAAGTATAATAGTGGCTATATTTAGCCCCCGCAAAAACAGTTTTTTACATTAAATGGTAATAAATTTATGTTAAGTTATCGTCACAGTTTTCATGCTGGTAATCACGCAGATGTATTAAAGCATATTGTACAAAGTTTGATTATTGAGTCTCTCAAGGAAAAAGAAACGCCTTTTCTGTATCTTGATACTCATGCTGGAGCTGGTCGCTATCAACTAACAGGTAAGCATGCTGGTAAGACGGAAGAATATCTTGAGGAAATTGCGCGTTTATGGCAACGAGATGATTTGCCTACAGAGTTAGCTGCTTACCTAACAGTAATGACTAAACTGAATGCCAAAGGTGATCTTCACTATTATCCAGGATCGCCATTATTGGCTAAGTTTTTGTTACGCGAGCAGGATAAACTGCTATTGACGGAGTTACACCCTAGTGATTATTCCATACTAAGATCAGAATTTGCCAAAGATAAACGAGCACAAGTTTTACGGCAAGATGGTTTTCAACAATTAAAATCTAAGCTCCCGCCATCAAGCCGTCGAGGCATTATTTTGATTGATCCACCATACGAATTAAAATCAGATTATCAATCAGCGGTTAACGCTGTTTTAGAAGGTTATAAGCGGTTTGCTACTGGAATTTACGCTATTTGGTATCCGGTAGTTTTACGACAGCAAGTTAAGCGAATGATGCACGGACTGCAAAATAGTGGGATCCGTAAAATACTAAAGATTGAGTTAGCAGTACGTCCAGATAGCGATCAGCGAGGAATGACGGCTTCGGGCATGATAATCATTAATCCACCTTGGAAATTAGAACAACAGATGCGTACGTTGTTACCATGGTTACATAAGGTTTTAGTGCCCGAAGGAATAGGTCATACCTGCGTAGAGTGGATTGTGCCGGAATAGATTTTTTATTCCTCATTGTAGTTTGGTGGTTTTTAACGGGTTATTAATAAATAGCCCTAAGAATGTTAGTTAAACTGTAATTTAATTAATAAAATGGAATAAATTAACGATGAATGAGCATTATAATTATATTGCTATTGGTGGTGGTAGCGGTGGAATTGCTTCAATAAATCGTGCTGCTATTTATGGTCAGAAATGTGCGCTTATTGAAGCAAAAGCATTAGGTGGAACTTGTGTTAATGTTGGTTGTGTACCCAAAAAGGTTATGTGGTATGCCGCACAAATTGCAGAAGCGATTCAAGCTTATGGGCCTGATTATGGTTTTAATACGAGTATTAATCAATTTGATTGGCAGAAACTGATCACTAACCGACAAAGCTATATTAATCGTATCCATCAGTCTTATGAACTTGGTTTGAGCACTAACAAAGTTAAGGTAATTAATGGCGTTGCGCGTTTTATTGATGCTCATATCATTGAGGTTAATGGCAGCAGGCTAACCGCAGATCATATTCTAATTGCCACCGGTGGCAGACCTGCTTGGCCTAATATTCCTGGCGCGGAATATGGGATCGATTCAGATGGTTTTTTTCAATTAACATCTTTACCTAAACGAGTCGCAGTTGTTGGTGCTGGTTACATCGCTGTTGAATTGGCTGGCGTATTGAATGCTTTGGGTAGTGGGACCCATTTGTTTGTTCGCCAACATGCTCCTTTGCGTCATTTTGATCCTATGGTGGTTAAATCATTGCTAGTGATCATGAAAAATGAAGGTATAACATTGCATACTGAATCTATCCCTAAAGCTGTGATTAAAAACTTTGATGGTAGTTTAACTTTACAGTTAGAAAATGGCCAAGCTCAAACTGTTGATACATTAATATGGGCAATTGGTCGTGAGCCAATGACAGACAATTTAGCTCTTGATCTGGCTGGTATAGAACGGGATAGCAAAGGTTATATTAAAGTTGATAAATTCCAGAACACTAATATAGAAAGAGTGTATGCAGTCGGTGATAACACCGGAGCGGTCGAATTGACCCCAGTTGCTGTAGCGGCTGGCCGTCGATTATCAGAACGTCTGTTTAATAATAAACCTGATGAGCATTTGGATTATAGCAATATACCTACAATAGTATTTAGTCATCCGCCAATAGGCAGCGTTGGTTTGACTGAACCACAAGCAAAAGAAAAATTTGGCAGTGATAAGATTAAAGTATATCAATCGTCTTTTGTTTCAATGTACACAGCGGTAACCGCTTATCGTCAACCCTGCTGTATGAAGTTGGTTTGTGTTGGTGAAGAAGAGAAAATTGTCGGTATTCACGGTATCGGTTTTGGTATGGATGAAATCTTGCAAGGTTTTGCTGTTGCATTAAAAATGGGAGCTACTAAACAAGATTTTGATAATACCGTGGCTATTCATCCAACGGCGGCAGAAGAATTTGTTACTATGAAATAATCACTGTCTTGTCAGTGGTTATTTTGATTGATAGATTTTTAACCCGTGGATTAGATTATTGGTTAAGGATTATCGGCGGAAAACTAACGCTATTCGATGATTGAGAATATAGCTGAATTTATTGATGGTACTGTTACTTGCCTATCGCAATAGTACCTATTTAATTCATCCAGAACTTACAATAAAAATCTATTATTAATAAAATAGTCTGTTTTATTATTTATTTTTATCATTTGTCTGTTAACCAATTAGCGATATAATCGGCTATCTGTTCAGGAGAGTTAATATCCAATTGCAGAAGTTGGGTAGCTTGTTTGTCATCACTTGCGACTGCTATCACGTGTTGAACCATGATATCCAAGAAAGGGCGATTGGAAGTCGCTCGATATAGCGCAATTTTAGGGATACTTTCTTCTTTAAATCCTTCAACTAAAATTAAATCGGTCTGTTGGGGATCAAATTGATTGGCTAAATAAGCTAAATCAAGAGCGGTATTATTTGATGTCTCTGTCATTAACGCCAACGTTGTTGACAGGCAATTAATGTTTGCTTAGCGCCTGCTTGGCGTAATTGATAGCTATCTTTATTAGGCTTATCAATGTCCATGTCATGATGGGTATGTTTGATAATTCCGACTTGAATATTTTTTTAGTTAGTAGAGGAATAACTTTCTTTAATAGCGTTGTCTTTCCCGTGCCACTATAAGCTGTTATTCCAAGTAGTGGAATAACATTTTATTTGTCATTTATTTGCTGTTGCTCCCATTGATAGCAATCTGCCAACGTATTCAGATTAACAAAATTTTTGTCATAACTGGCAAAATTTACTGCTGAAGAGTTAATTTTTTCCATAAAATACAGCAATTTGTGCTGTTTCTTAATTAAATTTTCTTCTAGTGTTGGGATAACAGAACGATGAAGTAATGCAAAAGTTGGATGGTTAAAGCCAGCGTGCGACATAACTGCCGACATTTTCTTTGCGACCTTGCCAAAGTTTCATCACTAGGTCATCGGGAAATGGCACATCACAAGGTACAAAGACAACCCAAGATGTTTGAGCGGCATAAAGAACTGCTAACATGCCGGCTAGGGGGCCAGCAAAATCGACTATGGTATCAACAATAACAGGATATCCTGCTTGTTGATATTTTGTGATATTTTGTGATATTTTGTGATATTTTGTGATATTTTGTGATATTTCGATTGGCATTAATGAATAGATAATCAACTTGTGGCAACAGTTTTGCAATTGCATATTGGTAAAGTGATTTGCCTGCAATGTGGATCAGCCCTTTATCGCACCCATTCATTCGACGAGCTTGCCCACCTGCTAATATTATGCCAGTGACTACAATTTTGGCCATACCTTATATGTTAAAATCGAGCTTTATCCCTAAATGACTAAAGTTATTAACATAAACATATCTTGAGTTTAAGTCTTTAATTCCCCAGGGATCTTTCTCATGTTTTAAAAATGAGTGCAAGCTACCTAACTCTTTGCTTGATATAGTTTTTCCCATTGGAGTAACCTTTTTATTTTTAAATGGCGAAACCTTTTTTATGAAAAAATAATATCTTTTGCTTTGATTTTTAAGTTTTTATTAAATTTAGTGGCGCAGGGCGCAGCGTTAATTTTTTTACAATAAGATTACGGAAGGACATATTTAAATAGTAATTTGGCCACATTTTAAAGGGATGAATGCTAAATTGTTCAGTAATAATTTGTTTATTTTTTGAATATGATTGAATAGAGGTATTTGATAATGTTTGTGAATTTATTTTAAATTTTGAGGAAATATCTGAAGGGCTCGCACTGTTCTTTTGTAACTTATTACTAACGTTGATGAAACGCCAAATATGCATAAAACTAACAAACATTTTTGATCCCTCATTTTAAAGTGACAATTATCAGTTGGGTATAGATTTGCAGGAGGTAAAACCTCGTTTGTTAGAATTTCCTGACGTAAATATTACTTGAACCGAACCCAATTGTCTTACACGAAACAACAGTTAATTAAAGAATTTATATTTAATTCTCGTATGTAATATCGTTAATGATAGATTTATCATATTTGTTGCACTAAAGAAAAACGCTGATAATTATTATTAGCGTTTTTTTGGTAACAAAAGGTTTATTTTCTCAAAATAGGTTATTTTTAACACAATAGATAGTTAATGCGTTCTCATCAGTATATTGTGCTAAAAATTTGGTGATATTTATTTAATTTAAAGACTTTTTAAGTCATGACAAATAATTGCTATCGCCATCGGTTACTGCTATTGCTAACAACTCGGGAACTTGATAAGGGTGATGAGTTTTAATGTGTGAAAAAACTTTTTCTTGTAAAGTGACATGTGTTTTGATGAACATTTGTATTTCAGTTTGTTGTTCTAGCTCATCTTGCCCGCAATAAAATGAGATAGCTTTTGGTAATATCGTAACGCAAGCAGCGAGTTTTTCGGCAAGCAATTGCTTAGTAATGTTTTTTGCCGTTGCTTCATCGGGTGCTGTACAGAGAATAATGCGAATACCTTCATTATTGCGATCTGAAGTTGCTTCATTTAAATGCTGTTGCATCATGGGTAACCACCTTTATAAAAATGTGATGAAAGGAATTAAAAACGGCTTCTTGAGCGAGTGTTAATTAGTAGAACAAATATGTGAATTTAAAAATTAGTTATATCTAAATTGTGTAGAAAATACATCACAATGAGTTAATTATTTTATATATAGATAATGTATGTTAAAACCGTGATTTTTATTCATTATTGCTAATGCGATATGATCAAAATTAAATTTGTTAAGTTGATTTATTATAAATATGTTTATCTATTAGATAGTTGATATTTTAACTCAATACATAATAGTAACTAATAAAAAAATAATTTTTATGTTAACTGACAAAGTAATGCTTTCTCTAGTAGATAATCCTTGGTAATTTGTATAAATAATTTGTTAGTAAGGTATTGAAAAATGAAATATCATCGGTTAAACGAAGTTATTGAACTGCTGCAACCCTTATGGCAGGAATATCGAGAATTAAATTTGGGCAATTATTGCAAAAATTAGCTGATGAAGCTGGTTTTAAAGGGAATTTATGCGATTTGACTGACGATACTTTGATCTATCATTTAAAAATGCGTAACTCTCCAACGGAAGCCGCGATACCTGGTTTGCAAAAAGATCACGAAGACGATTTCAAAACAGCGCTTTTACGCGCTCGTGGCATCATTAAAGATTAACCTGATAGAGATAATAAAGTGACACAGCAAAGTGCTTTTCATTTCAAAACGATTACCCCCGATTTAATTCATGATGCGTTAATAGAAGTTGGATTATACCCTGATTCAGGGATAATCGAGTTGAATAGTTATGAAAATCGAGTTTACCAGTTTCTAGATGAGCAGCATAAACGTTACGTTGTGAAATTTTATCGACCAACGCGTTGGAATCGGACTCAGATCCAAGAAGAACACGATTTTATGTTGTCTTTGTATGAAGCTGGTTTATCGGTTATTGCTCCTCTATTTTTCGCCGGGCAAACTGTATTGGAGTATCGAGGTTTTTTGTACGTAGTTTTTCCGAGTGTTGGGGGACGGCAATATGAGACTGATAACTTGTTACAGTTGGAAGAGGTAGGTCGATTAATTGGGCGCATTCATCAAATAGGACATCAGCACCATTTTTCTACCAGGCCAACTATTGGAATTGATGAATATTTAATTACTCCTCGTAACATTTTAGCGAATACTCCTTTACTACCCGGTAAATTAAAACAAAATTTTCTATTTGTCCTTGATGAGCTTATTGTTGAAGTAAAAAAGCGTTGGTCGCAACCGCATAGTTATCTTCGCTTACAGGGTGATTGTTATCCTGGTAATATTTTGTGGCGAGATGGCCCTTTTATTGTCGACTTTGATGATGCTCGTAATGGCCCAGCAGTACAAGATTTATGGATGCTTTTAAACGGCGAACGTCGGGAACAACGAATTCAACTTGAAATATTATTAGAAGCTTATACTGAGCATACGCATTTTGATAATGAACAGTTTGCACTGATTGAGCCTTTACGAGCAATGAGAATGATTCATTATTTATCATGGATTGTTCGGCGTTGGGAAGATCCGGCTTTTCCGCGAGCTTTTCCTTGGATGATTGAATATGATTTTTGGCGTAAACAGCAGTTACTTTTTTCTGAACAGATCAATGCGCTAAATGAGCAGCCTTTGCAACCCGGTTTAATATATTAATAAATGGAAAATATTTTTGGAGAATGAGTAATATGAATAAATTTTGGTTAGCTTTAATAGGGTTAGTACTGTCTTATGGTGTTTCTGCCGCTAATTACGCGGAGGGTACTGAATTTATCAAAATAGAAAAAGCGGTACAAAATGCGCCTCGCGTCGTAGAGTTTTTTTCTTTTTACTGTCCACATTGTTATCAATTTGAATCCATCTATCATGTATCCCAAACCGTAGCAAAAAATTTACCTAAAGACATTAAAATGGAACGCTACCATGTTGATTTTTTGGGGCCATTAGGCGCTGAATTAACAAAAGCTTGGACGGTAGCAATGGTGTTGAAGGTTGAAGATAAAGTGTCACCATTGTTGTTTGAAGGGATCCAAAAGACAGAATCGATAAATACCCCTGCTGATATTAAAGCTGTGTTCATTAAAGCTGGTGTCAAAAGTGAAGAATATGATGCAGCGCTAAATAGTTTTGTCGTTAAATCGTTGGTTGTAAAACAACAGCAAGCAGTGGAAGAGTTTCAATTACGTGGTGTGCCGGCTATTTTTGTTAATGGTAGATATATGATACGTAACAATGGCATCACGATTGAAGATGTCAATAATTATGCTAAAGCTTATTCTGATGTTGTAAACTTTTTAATTAGTAAATAAGTAAGCCTTTTTTCCACTTTTTTTTTAAATAGCGCCATGTTGTACCAACGGTTTAACATATTGGTACAACAGCGGATTTTTCCTATTTTTTGACATATTATTCTGTAATATCCACAAAAAAATGTTAACCGACAGAAATAGCCGCGCGATATTATTTTTATCCGTAACGTCTTGATTATCATTTAATATTGTTTTCTAAGCTAAATCTGTTGAACTATTGAATATAGTATAATAAGAAGATTTACACACAAGTTTATCCACAGGATGTTCTAGTGCTATAAGCGGTGGAAAAGTGACAAATTGAAAATAAATTCAGGCAAAATTCGTCTCTCTCGCATGAGTGTGGCATTCTATCACTATTAATTATTTTGATGATGAAAAAGACTATGGCTCAAATTGCAGAAAACCCATTTATCCTAGTTGATGGCTCCTTTTGCCTTTACCGTGCATATCATGCTTTTCCCCCATTAACCAACAGTGCAGGGGAGCCAACCGGTGCTATGTATGGTGTTCTTAACATGTTGCGTAGTTTAATTATGCAATATCAGCCGAGTCATATTGCGGTAGTATTTGATGCTAAAGGAAAAAATTTTCGGGATGAATTATTTGAGCAATATAAATCTCAACGACCACCAATGCCCGATGATTTGCGTGAACAGATAGCGCCGCTACATGAAATGGTTGCTGCCATGGGGCTTCCTTTATTGGTTGTTGCTGGTGTCGAAGCAGATGATGTAATAGGGACATTAGCTTTACAGGCTAGTAAGAAAGGATTGCCTGTACTAATCAGTACAGGAGATAAAGACATGGCTCAATTAGTGACCGCTGATATAACACTCATTAATACCATGACAAACACTATCTTAGGGCCAACAGAGGTTGTTGATAAATATGGTGTGCCACCTGAGTTGATGATTGATTTTCTCGCGTTGATGGGAGATTCATCCGATAATATTCCTGGTGTACCAGGTGTAGGAGAAAAAACGGCATTAGCTTTATTGCAAGGAATTGGCGATCTGGCAACGATTTATAATGATTTGTCTGCAATTACTCCGTTAGGGTTTCGTGGCTCGAAAACATTAGCAGAAAAAATGGCACAACATAAAGACATTGCTTTTTTATCTTATAAATTAGCCACAATTAAGACTAATGTTGATTTAACTACAGATTATGATGAACTGGTTATGCAGGCGCCTGATATTGAAAAGTTACATGCGCTTTTTAGTCATTACGAATTTAAGCGTTGGTTAGCTGATTTACAAAATGGTAGTTGGCTAACGAAAAAAACAGCTAAATCTGCAACCTCTATTTCAGATAACAATAGCGATATTTCTTTAGCTAAAGAGCCTGCAGCCGTACTATCAACAGAGCATTATCAAACGATATTGACCAAAGCTGATTTGATGCAATGGGTTGAAAAATTGCAATCGGCAAAGCGTTTTGCCTTTGATACTGAAACTGACAGCCTTGATATACTATCGATAAATTTGGTTGGGCTCTCTTTTGCCATTGAAGAAGGTAAAGCTGCTTATCTTCCGCTGGGGCATGATTATCTTGATGCGCCACAACAATTACCTTTAGATGAGGTGTTAGCGGCGATAAAACCGGTATTAATTGACCAAAATATTCAAAAGATTGGTCAGAATTTAAAATTCGATTACAGCGTGATGGCCAATTATGATATTGAATTAAAGAATATGGCCTTTGATACAATGCTGGAATCTTATATATTAAATAGTGTTGCCGGACTTGGTCGTCATGATATGGATAGTTTGGCGCAACGGCATCTCAATCATAAAACCATAACTTTTGAAGAGATTGCCGGCAAAGGAAAAAATCAGTTAACATTCAATCAAATCGCACTTGAGCAAGCGTCAACTTATGCAGCCGAAGATGCCGACGTCACATTATTATTACACCAAACGCTTTGGCCTCAACTTGAGGCAGAGCCTAAATTAAAAGAAGTTTTTCAACAGATAGAAATGCCGTTAGTACCGGTTTTAGCCCGTATGGAGCGGGTTGGGGTGCTTATCGATGCAAATAAGCTGGCTAAGCAATCTCAGGAGATAGCAAGCCGATTAATGGAAATTGAAAAAGAAGCTTATGCTATCGCTGAACAAGAATTTAATTTGGCATCACCTAAACAATTACAAGCTATTTTGTTTGAAAAACTTCAACTGCCAGTGGTGAAGAAAACCCCTAGTGGGGCACCTTCCACTAATGAGGAAGTTCTAGAAGAGCTGGCCTTTAGTCATGAGCTACCAAAAATTATTCTGCAACACCGTAGCTTATCAAAATTGAAATCGACTTATACCGATAAACTACCCATGATGATCCATCCAAAAACGAAACGGGTACATACTTCCTATCATCAGGCAGTAACAGCGACTGGTAGACTCTCTTCCCGTGATCCTAATTTACAAAATATTCCAGTTAGGACTGAGGAAGGGCGAAGGATCCGTCAAGCGTTTATCGCTCGCGAAGGTTATAAAATTGTAGCCGCAGATTATTCGCAAATTGAATTGCGTATTATGGCCCATCTTTCGCAGGATAAAGGATTGCTTGATGCTTTTGCCGAAGGACAAGATATTCATAGAGCAACAGCGGCAGAGGTTTTTGGGGTATTGTTGACCGATGTGAATAGTGAGCAGCGCCGTAGCGCAAAAGCAATTAATTTTGGTTTAATTTATGGTATGAGCGCTTTTGGGCTGTCCCGTCAGTTAGGAATTACTCGTGGCCAGGCACAGCATTATATGGATCGTTATTTTGAGCGCTATCCTGGTGTTTTAAGTTATATGGAACGTACCCGCAAGCAAGCTGCGGAGCATGATTATGTCGAAACGCTAGCAGGACGCCGACTCTATTTGCCCGATATTAATTCCCGCAATGCAATGCGACGTAAAGCATCTGAACGTGAAGCCATTAATGCACCAATGCAAGGAACGGCAGCAGATATTATAAAAAAAGCGATGATCACATTAGATAAATGGATTGAAACGGTAAAGCCTGATCTCTATATGTTGATGCAAGTACACGATGAATTAGTTTTTGAAGTAAAAGCGTCTGCTGTTGAGCGGTCACAACAAAAAATCCGTCAGTTAATGGAATACAGTATGCAATTAACCGTTCCACTAAAAGTTGATATTGGTATTGGTGATAATTGGGATGAAGCACATTAAAAAGAAAAAGCGGCATTTATGCTAATTGTCGATAAGAATTTTAAGTAAACTAACTTATTTTACTCGAGACAAAATGACGTAGTAGATAATAACTTACTTTTGTTAGGATGATCGACCAAACTGTTTTAGTAAACTAGGCAGTCTTTATCACTAAAAATATATAGTTTTTGCTAATTATGTGCCAAAGTTATCAAGCAATTAGTTTTTATTACATAAAGTTATTTTATGACTTAAATTCAATCGAAAAAAATAACAAAAAACTTTTTTTATTCGCGAAATAAAGTAAAGTAATTGACGTAGGGTACAGAGGTAAGATGTTCTATTTTTAAAATCTATTACTTTATGTAATAAGATAAGCTAATTATTAAGCTGCTCTAGTCAAATAATTGACTGGAGCATTTTTTTATTTGTTTTTAAGAAAATGTGACAGTAGTGATAGATAAAGCCCTCTAATTATCCATCATGTAGACTAATTATGCTCAGAATGGTGCTCATTGAACCATTAACCATTCATCTAATTTAAGTTGTAATTTATCGATACCTATTTTTTTCAATGAAGAAAAGGTTTCAACTTGTATATTACCCGCCACTGTTTTTAATCTATTACGTACTGCTATGATTTGAGCTTTTTGTTTATTGGGTACTAGTTTGTCTGCTTTGGTTAGCAATACCAATATCGGGATATTCATTGCTACAGACCATTCAATCATTTGTATATCCATATCTTTTAATGGATGACGAATGTCCATTAATATTATCAATCCTTTTAAACATGTTCTTTTTTGTAAATATTCACTTAATGCTTGTTGCCATTGGCGTTTAAACGATTTAGGGACTTCTGCATAGCCGTAGCCAGGTAAATCAACCAGCCTAATACCCTCTGCAACTTCGAACAAATTGATTAGCTGTGTTCTGCCAGGTGTTTTACTGGTACGGGCTAGATTTTTTTGTTGGGTAAGTGCATTTAATGCACTGGATTTACCGGCGTTAGAACGTCCAGCGAAGGCAATTTCTATACCATGATCGTTTGGTAAATGGCGAATATCAGGTGCGCTTGTGACAAATTTTGTCTGGTGATAATTATAATTTTTGTTTGTCATCATTGTTTCTCGCTGATTTCGGCTTAAATTAGAGAAATTATACCTTTAAGAGGATAAATTAAGATAGTGATAGCTACATGAAAGATAGATTATTATGTGTTAATGAATTTTATTAAAAATAACATTTTTTACATAAGAAAAAAAATATGGAATGTGACAGAATAGATCCTATTATTTAATTAGGTCAATTTAGGCCAGTTATGTATTTTTACTTAGTATAATGACCTGACGGTACTAAATTTTAGCTTACATTTTCATCTAAAATATAATTAAAAGGAACTTGAATGTTAAAACGTTTTTTTGTGCCGCTACTGGTAGCGTATATGGTTAGTATTTCTTCATTTGCTGTTGTAGTAGGAGATACTATCGTTAAATTAGTGACTTCGGAAGGTGAGATCGAATTTGAATTAAATAATAAAGCAGCTCCTATAACAACGGAGAATTTCATTCAGTATGTAAAAGCAGGTTACTATCAAAATACTATTTTCCATCGTGTGATCCCAGGTTTTATGATTCAAGGTGGTGGTTTTATTAGTGATTTGCAACCTCAATTAAATATTCGCTCGTCAATCAAAAATGAAGCTGATAATGGGTTACGTAATTTACGTGGAACCATTGCAATGGCGCGTACAACAGCTAAGGATAGTGCTACTAGCCAATTTTTTATCAACATAGCAGATAATGCATTCTTAGATCATGGCCAACGTGATTTTGGTTATGCTGTTTTTGGTAAAGTGATTAAAGGAATGGATGTTGTTGACAAAATTTCGAAAGTAAAAACAAAAGATATTGGTCCTTACCAAAATGTGCCAACTCAAGAAATAAAAATTATTTCTGCCAGTATTGAATAAGTTATCTAATAGCAGGAAATATTTTTCTGCTATTAAATTTAACATACCTACCGATATTTAATTACAATAAGAAAACTAAAATAATTTACCTGTCTTTATCTTGCTATTAATGGCAGGACTTTACTTTATAATAAAACAAAATTTCCATCAATCAATTTATTAATTTATATCGTTATCTTGTTGTTAATGAGGAATTATTGTTTGAGTAAGCTATTACCTAGTTGTCAGAAATTAATAGAAAATATTGTTGAGCCGAAAATAGAATATAAAAATAATCAATTTTCAGACTTACAGAATATGGCGCCTATGTCTACTTATTTTTTGGATGAGAAAATTGAATATATTCCGGGCAAAATGGTTCGATTTTCTGAAAAAACACAAGCGCTTATTATAAGTTCACTTACATTGAGTCGGGCATTGGAAACATTAGAAATTGATGGTTGGAAATTAGTTGTAGCGCAACGGGAGCAAGGAACCGCTACCGATTTACGACGGAAAACTGTATTTATTTCAAATCGAGTATTGAATCATCCTAATTTGACTATTCAAGCGTTATCCCATGAAATTGGGCATATTTTTTATGCAGCAAAGCCAAATATAAAATCTAAATCAAATTTTGTTTCTCATTTTTTAGCCAGTGAAGGTGCTGAGACGATTAAAAATATTGAGATCCAACGAGAAATTATTAATCACATGGCAGTGGATATTGGAATTATGGCAAATCCAAGAAATATAGAATGTTATAATGAAGTCTATGATAATTATCTTATTGATAACAAATTTGATGAAGCAACTAAATATATTGGTGAAATTTATCGAAATAACATCAAATAATTTAAAACCTTATGGTCAATATTATCACGAAGTTTATAATAGTTTATAGTAATCCTTTATCATTATTCTCATTTATAATTATTGTGTTTATTTATTAAAACGAAACATTTTGATTGATTTTTGTAAGCCATTTTTTTCTACGGTTATGGTATGATAGCTCACGTTATTGTTATGGTATAATAATCAGTACAATTTGCCTTAATAATAAAGTTCATAATTAAGGAATTATTACTATAAAAATCATTTGGATAGCTAGTTATGCTTTTGATAATTGATAACTATGATTCGTTTACCTATAACCTTTATCAATATCTGTGTGAGTTAGGAGTTGATGTTGTAGTTAAACGTAATGATGCAATAACTATCTCGGAGATAGAAACATTAGCGCCGACACATTTAGTTATTTCACCGGGTCCATGTACACCTAATGAGGCGGGTGTTTCACTAAATACAATTTCATATTTTGCCGGTAAGATCCCAATTTTGGGGGTTTGCCTTGGTCACCAGGCGATTGGTCAGGCTTTTGGTGCTTCAATTGTCAAAGCGAGAGAAGTAATGCATGGCAAGGTATCTGCAATTCATCATAACCAGCAAGGTATTTTTAAAGGATTAAATCGTCCATTACAGGTTACTCGTTACCATTCTTTGGTGATTGTTGCTGGAACTTTACCCGCTACCTTTGAAGTTACTGCCTGGACGCTACATGATGGAAATATTGATGAAATTATGGGTATTCGGCATAAAACACTACCTATTGAGGGCGTCCAATTCCATCCAGAAAGCATCTTGAGTGAGCAAGGACATGAGTTATTAAATAATTTTCTAAAGTATTAATTTATTACAAATTAGATCATGTCTGGCTATTTATTTCAATGATAAGTATAACTATCAACGTTGGAAAAATAGTTTTATTTTGCTTGAAATGTAAATCTCAATAGGTGAAAAGCAGTATATAGAAAGTAAATATGTTTTTTGTATTTATCATCGATACAGGACTACTATTAAACATAATAAAAGAAATTTTTGTTAAATTTTTTATTATCAAAAAATGGTACAAAGATGATAATTTGTAAACGCATTTATGCGGATAAAACCGGTAATGATGGCTATCGGGTATTGGTTGATAGGATATGGCCAAGAGGTATTAAAAAAACAAGATCTTCGCTATGATGAATGGAATAAAAATGTTGCTCCATCAAATGATTTAAGAAAATGGTTTCATAAATATCCAGCAAATTTTACTCAATTTAAGCGACTTTATTTTGAAGAATTAGAAAATAATCCCTGATAGTTGGCAACATTTATTGCTTAAAGTAAAATGGGACTGTTTGATACTTCTTTTTTCTAACAAAGACGAAGATCATAATAATGCGGTAGTATTAAAATCGTTTTTGGAAAATAAACTTAATAAGGTTTGATTATTATACTCTGACTATCTAGTAAATTTTATGATAGATAGTTCGGTTATTTTTAATTTCAAATATCATATTAAAGTTGTATCATTATTCAGCTATTCGATTTTTTATTACTATTGTAATTATATATTCATAATTTAATTGTATATTAATAACAATAAATAAGTTTGTAAAACCAATACACTACATAAAAGTAGGTACTGGTTTATAGAATATTAACGTGTACCGTAAACGACAATGGTTTTACCGTGAGCAGAAATCAGATTTTGATCTTCTAGCATTTTTAGGATACGTCCCACTGTTTCACGTGAGCATCCTACTATTTGACCTATCTCTTGGCGAGTTATTTTAATTTGCATTCCATCTGGATGCGTCATCGCGTCAGGTTGTTTTGCTAAATTTAATAATGTTTGCGCAATACGGCCTGTAACATCCAAAAAAGCTAGATTACCGACTTTTTCAGAAGTTGTTTGTAAGCGTTTAGCCATTTGTGCTGATAATCGCATCAAAATATCTGGATTTATCTGTATTAATTGGCGAAATTTTTTATAAGAGATTTCAGCGACTTCACAGGCGCTTTTAGCTCTAACCCAAGCTGTTCGCTCTTGCCCTTCCTCAAATAATCCAAGTTCACCAATAAAGTCCCCCTGATTCAGATAGGAAAGGATCATCTCTTTTCCTTCTTCATCTTTAATCAAAACAGCAACAGAACCTTTTACAATATAATAAAGTGTTTCTGCTTTTTCGCCCTGATGAATAAGAGTGCTTTTGGATGGATATTTGTGAATATGGCAGTGTGACAAAAACCATTCAAGAGTCGGGTTTGTGTGTGGTTTGCCGAAAACCATTCGCTTAATCCTCTAATGTTATTGCAGCCTAAATATGAAAATACCAATCTTGATAAGGCTGGCTTATCTTATAAAATTCTAACATAGCATACTAACTTGTTTAGTTTGGAAAAGTTAATATTAACTATAGGGTATATTGATTCGGAATTTTTGGTATTGATCTTAACCATACTATAAATGTGCTTTTGCTTTGTAGCATAATAAAAGCATCCTGTCTCTACTGTCTCGATTCAGTCATGTTGTATAGACCAAATAATCCATATTTTAGCAATAAGTTGATTAGTTTTATTGTGTTTATTAATAAGTATGACAAAGTAAATATTACATTTGAAAATTAAACCGAAATAATAATATATTATTTCATAAGTTATCAAATTATAGCAAAAATAAATATTAACATTATAATATAATTACGTTATTAAATAATTTACCAGAAAATATTACCGCGATTATTATGATATACGGAAAAGATAATTTTATGCATAGTTTGAACTTTAAAATGGTTATAAGAATAAAAAATTGATATAAGTAAAAATATAATGCTGTGTTGTTAGCTTATTTTATGGATAATTTTTTTATTAGTGACAAGCTTTTTTACTAATGGGGTCATAATTAACTCCAATGCTAAACCTAGTTTGCCACCTGGAATAACCAATGTGTTCATTGAAGAAATAAATGAATTGTGTAGCATGGATAAAAGATAGGGAAAATCGATCCGGGTCAGACCATTAAATCGGATCACTATAAAACTTTCATCTGGTGAAGGAATCGCTTTAGCGGCAAAGGGGTTAGAGGTATCAACGGTTGGAACACGTTGAAAGTTGATATGGGTGCGAGAAAATTGTGGGGTGATATATTTAATGTAATCTCCCATTGAGCGGATAACTGAATCCATCACAGCTTCTCTTGAATGACCCCGTTCTTATGTATCACGAATTAGTTTCTGGATTCATTCAAGATTAACAATAGGCACGACACCGACTAACAAATCTACATGTTTAGCCACATTATATTTTGATGTTACAACCCCACCATGTAACCTTTCATAAAATAGTATATTGGTATTTTTAGGTAATGCTTCCCATGGTGTAAAAGTCCCAGGTTGAAGATTGTAAGGGACGGCTTCATCGTAGGTGTGCAAATAGCGCCGGCGTTTTCCTATCCCTTTTCTCCATACTCGATCAAACTTTGTTCAAGCAGACCAAAATCATTGGATTCAGGTCCAAAATAACTAATATGACGATTCTGTTCTTTAGCTTTAAGAATAGCAACATCCATTTCAGGGCGAGTATAACGATGAAAGCTATCACCTTCAATGGTTGCTGCCGAAAGCTTTAACTGAGTAAAGGTTTTTTGAAATGTAAGGCTGGTGGTGCTGGCGCCTGTTACTGGAATGATCGGATGATTAGCTGACATAATAAGTGGCTTCCATTACGCATTCAGATAACACAATATTTTAACAAATTAATTACAATAACGTAAAATTTATTTTTATATAGCGATGTATACAGTTATTTAAGAATGTAATTGTGTTTTTGGCAAAATATTTATCGTTTCATGTAATTCAGACCAGACCAGACCAGACCAGACCAGACCAGACCAGACCAGACCAGACCAGACCAGACCAGACCAGACCAGACCAGACAAGCACAACACTTCCTAATCGTAATTGTTGCTTAATATCCTCAACTTTTTCTTCCAGCGTTTTCTCATCTTTACCATAATCCGTTCCTTCTCGTAACACAAAGCTTTCAATCAAATTATTTAAAGTATCTGCTGCTAGCTGTTGCCATCGAATGATCATAAATTACGGCTCCAGATGTGGGGTTAACCAATCAGGTATGCGTTGCTCAAGCCACATTTTAGGCTGTTTTAATGTGCCACTAACAAACCCAACGTGACCACCATGTTCTGTCATTTGATACTCAATATTAGCTGGTAATTGGTTGATATCCGGTACAACTTCAGGCGCCATAAAAGGATCATCTTTTGCATGAATAATTAGTGTTGGCACACGGATATTCGGTAACCGAGGTAGAGCACTACATTGATGATAATAATCCGCTGCATCTTTAAAACCGTGTATTATAGCCGTGATGACATTATCAAAATCACGCAGCCGTTTTAGCTTTTTTAGTTGTAGCAAATTAAGCGGTAATGAACCTGGGTAGCGAATGAGTTTGCGTGTTGTATTACGTTTAAGGCCGTTTAGTAAATAACGCTCATAGAATTGTGAAATCCCTTTTTCTAAACGAATTGAACAAGGCTCTAACATTAAAGGGGCGGAAACAATGACTGCTGCATTAACATCAGCATATTGTCCGGTTTCTGCTAAATAGCAAGCTAACATATTACCACCAAGTGAGTAGCCAACCGCGGCAATTGGTACTTGACCGTAAATCGTTTTCTGCCATTTGAGGAAGTAGCGGGCATCGGTAATTTCACCGGAATGATAAATGCGTTTTTGTCGATTCGGTTCTCCACTACAGCCACGAAAATGCATAATTACACCAAGCCATCCTCGTCTTTTAGTCGCTTCTAACATGCCATGAGCATATGGGCTTCTAAAACTGCCTTCTAAGCCATGAAAAATGACCAGTCGAGGTTTATGCTTCGCAGATTGAGGATCTTCACTCCAAGCCAGATCAATAAAATCGCCATCAGGTAATTCTAGGCGTTGCCATAACGGTTTGATTTGTGGCTTTTTCCTCACAATACGCGGTAGTAGTGTTTGTAAATGAGGATTTTTAGCCCAATTTATTGGTTGAAAATTTTTACTCATAATTGTAAATCTAAATAATTAATTCTACATATATTCTGATAATATATTGTTATTTTTAATATGAAAAAAAGATTAATAATAGTTAATCAAAGGATCTTAAATGAGTTATGGGCTGATTTTTGCGTTATTTACTTTTTTATTCATTGTGGCGATTACTCCTGGGCCAAATAATTTATTATTTACGTCATCAGGTGCTCAGTATGGTTTGCGGCGTTCAATACCTTTAATGTTCGGCGTAATATTAGGTATCCAGAGTATTCTATTTATTTCTGCTGCTGGGCTTGCTGTTCTTTTACTGCTTTCGCCGGTGCTACAAATTATAATGAAAATCGTTGGGACTTTATATTTATTATGGCTTGCTTGGAAACTCGCTACATCCCACCATATGCAACTTAATACAGAGTCCAATGCTAAATCAATTAAATGGTATCAAGGGAGTTTATTACAATTCCTGAATCCCAAAGCATGGATAATGGGCTTAGGTGCGGTTAGTAGTTATAGTGTTGCTGATAACTACGCTAACTCGATTTTGATCATAAGTTTTGTTATGTTGATTGTCAATTTAATCGGAGGTTTTGCCTGGGTTGGTTTTGGTTCTTTAATCGGCATTCTGCTTCGTGGGCGTAATGCTTGGTTTATTTTTAATATTACAATGAGTATTTTTACACTCGCTTGTATCCCTTTTATTTGGTTGCATTAACTTAAATCGACATTTTTACTAGCGAACAAATAGGTAAAAATAAAACCGAATAAATAGGAAATCAGTAAGCCAGCAATATAGATAAGTATACCGCTAAGAATCCCGGTTGTAGATGTCATCAGTGGAATAGCAATTAATCCGGATGGGCCGAAAACCGAGTTGAGGCCAATTGGTTGACCCAACCAGGCAACTAATCCGATAAAAAAACCACCAGCGGCTCCGCCAAGACAAGCGGTTATAAAAGGTTTAATGCGCGGTAAAGTTACCCCATAGATTAAAGGTTCAGCAATACCTAATAAACCCGGGATAATTGCCCCCCGTATCTGATTACGTAAGCCAGAATTCTTGGCTGCTTTGATATAGAGCGCTAATGTTGCACCAATTTGACCACCACCAGCCATAGCCAGGATCGGGAAAAGAGGATTAAACCCTTGTGTTTCCATTAAAGCGAAATAAACCGGAATAAAACCTTGATGTACACCAAAAACAACAGCGATCAAAAATAGATCAGCTAATATAGCGGTAGCAAATGGATTGCCATTTAAGTGAATAAATAGCCAAGACATACCAATAAATAAATAGCTACCTATTGGCATAATAATCGTGTAAGTAATGGCGCCAACAATTAGCAATGTGATTGCTGAAGTCAGTATCATATCTAAATTGGCGGGAATAATTTTTCTGATTTGTCGTTCAATCCAGGCACCACAAATACAAGCAAGTAGAATACCAATAATATTACCTTGAGGATCAATGGTGTAATTGAAAAAGGCACTCATATTGGAGAAGAAGCCTGTTGTGGCGTGTGGATCGTAGCCCAGAATAAACAGTGACGCAATAATGGCACCATTAATCCCTGAACCACCAAAAACTTTTTGCGTATTGTAACCAATCAAGATCCCTAGAAAAGCATAAAGGCCTTTGCTAAAGACAGAGATATAAAGTATTAAATGAACAAGAAAAGTCTGTTGCGTTGCCTCAGTTGGCAGATCGGCTGGATAGTATATTTGTTTGACCAATGTTGTAAAGCCAAGTAATAAACCAACGGCAATAAAACCCGGTATGAGTGGGGTAAAGATAGTGGCAAAAGTGGATAAAAATTTATGAACGCCACTAGTTTGTTTCGTTTTTAATTGTTTTTTGTTGTCGGCGGCAATTTCTTGCAAATCATTATTAGTGGGTAATATTGTTTCTGTCTTAGAGCTGTCTGCTAATAATTGTTTCATCATGTCGCTAGCAGTTTGAGTATTACCTGGGCCTAATACAATTTGTAGTTGTTTATCACTGTCGATAATTCCTAACACACCGGGAATTTGTTTGAGACGATTTTTGTCAACTAATTGTATGTCATGCAACGTTATGCGTAAGCGTGTCATACAGTTGCCGTGCTGAATAATATTTTTAGCGCCGCCAATAGCCACCAGTATCTGACTTAACATTTCATTAGTTATTTTTGCCATGGTACTTTTCCTGTAAAACGATTATTGATAGCCAGTTTGCTGTTTTAAGGCGGCTCGAATAAAACCATCATTGTCAGCTAGTGTTTGTTTAGCTTGTTGGGCATTTAAGCCGATAAGGATCATAACGATAGCAGTTTTACAATGGTTATTACATGCAATAAGGGCTTGTTCTGCTGTTGTTCGATCACACTCTGTCGCAGCCATGACAATATGCTTTTGACGTTCAATAAGTTTAGCATTGGTTGCTTCTACATCTACCATCAGGTTACCGTATACTTTTCCAATCCGTATCATAGCACCTGTAGTGATCATATTAAGGACTAATTTTTGTGCCGTGCCGGCTTTCATTCGTGAGGAGCCAGTAATTACTTCAGGGCCGACAATCGGTATTATTGCGATATCTGCTATGTTGACCATTTCACTGTTAGGATTACAAGTAATGCAGGCAACGGTTGCGCCTGTCGTTTTAGCATAGTTCATCGCGCCCACTACATAAGGTGTGTGGCCACTTGCGGCGATACCAACTAAAACATCTTTTTGATTGAAATTAAAAGCTTTAAGATCATCAGCCCCAAACTGCGGATTATCTTTAGCGTTTTCTACCGCTTGAAGAATTGCTTGGTGTCCACCAGCAATTAGGCCGATTACCATGTCACGAGGGCTGCCATATGTTGGTGGACACTCACTTGCATCTAAAGTGCCTAAACGGCCTGAAGTGTCAGCACCGCTGTAAAACAATCTACCATTATGTTGAAAAGCATAGGCAACTTTTTCAATAACAAGCGCAATTTCAGTTAGTGTCTGCTCAACAGCAATCGGCACTTTTTTATCTTCCTGGTTAATGATTTTCAACATTTCTAAGGTTGATAATGTTACTAGCTGGGTTACGGCTTTCTGTTATCATTTTATTAAGATCTAATATCATCGAATGTTTCCTATATGTCATTTTGGGGAGATATTAAGGAATTATTTATTCTTTATATGTGTTATTGATCACAAAGCGATCTATTCTTATTTTATGGTTGTTACCTCAGTTAGCGTTAAATCAGCAGAAAATCGCAACCTTTATTTTTGAACAACCACAAGCGGTATTACTGCTTTCATCACAACAAATAGCGGAACAAATAGGTGTCAGTCAATCAGCAATTGTTAAATTTAGCCAGAAAGTTGGGGTCAAGGGATTTCCGGCTTCAAAACAGGCTATTAGTGAAGAGTTAGGACGTAAGCAAGTACTTACTGAGCAATAACATAAAGTTATTCATAGTCAGATTGCCAGTAACGATAGTTTGATGGTTATTGCACAGAAATTGGCGCAAGAAAAAATTGATTCGGTTACCGAAACAACTCGGCGAATTAATTATCAGATTTTTAACAAAGTTGCCACATTGGTCAATCATGCCCAAAGAGTACAAATTGTTGGCATTGGTGGGTCAGGATTAGTGGCAAAAGATCTCTATTATAAATTGCAAAAAATAGGTATTACTACTCTTGTTGATTTAGACCACCACGTTCAAATAACAACAGCGCTAACCCTTACTGCAAAAGATATTCAGATTGCTATTTCATTTAGTGGAAAGCGAAAAAATATTTGTGAAGCGGCAGCAATAGCTAAGTAGCAGGGAGCGAAAGTGATTGCCATTGTTGGTAATAAACAACAGACACCATTAGTGCAGTTAGCTGATTATGTATTGGAAAGTATTGCTGGTGAAAATGAATGGCGAAGTTCGTCAATTTCTTCTCGTGCCGCCCAAAATACGTTGACCGATTTGTTATTCTTGGAGCTATTACAAAAACGGGAGGTAAAAGCCCGTTCATTAATCATAAATGCCCGTTTAATGATCAACAAATTAGATGAATAGTGGCTGACGGCACGATGAGGCTAAGCGTAGCCTCATTAATGCCAGCTTCGCTTAGTTAAGTTTTATTATATTGTTAAAAAAATCTGTCTTGAATCTAATTATGCTGACATTCGAACTCTTTTATCATATTTTCCAGTGTTTCTTGCTGTGCTAGCCACTCAGTTTCGGTTTCCTTTAATGTCGATTTTGTTTCAGTTTGCTGTTTTAGGTAATTATTGAGTTCAGATTTACGATTGTGGCTATAAATATCACTATCAGCCAGTTTTTGTTCAATTTGAGCTAATTGATTAGATAGATTTGTGATCTTTTGTTCTAACATTGATAACTGTTTTCTAATTGGCTGCGTGCGTTGGCGGAATTCTGCCTAACGTCGTTTTTGTTCTTTACGATCTTGGGCAGTTAAGTTAGCTGATAGCATTTTATCTTGTAACTGTTCCTGACGAATTTGTTGGTGCTGTTGTTTATTCTGTTCGGTTAACCATTTTTGATCGTCGTCCAGATCACCCGCAAAAGGTTCAACCTGACCTTGATGAATGCGATAAAATTCATCTGTTGTTGAGCGCAGTAAATGGCGATCATGGGACACAACAATTAAGGCGCCATCAAGTACAATCAATGCTTCTGTTAATGCCTGTCGCATATCCAAATCTAGATGGTTAGTTGGCTCATCGAGCAGCAGAAGATTGGGTCGTTGTCAGACAATCAAGGCTAATACTAACCTCGCTTTTCCCCGCCGGAAAAATGCATGCATGGCTCATTTACTTTGTCGCCTTTAAAGCTAAAGCCACCAAGATAGTCGCGCAAATGTTGTTCAGTTTCTTGCGTAGCAAGGCGGAAAAGATGTTGTAATGGCGACTCATCCATGCGCAGATAATCTAATTGATGTTGTGCGAAATAACCGAGTTTAATGCCTTTCGCTAAGGAAATTTCCCCCTGTTGGGGTAATAGGTCACCAGCAAGTAACTTGATTAAGGTTGACTTACCTGCTCCGTTACGGCCGAGTAAACCAATTCTTGAGCCGGGAACCAGATTGAGTTTAATTGATTTTAAGATGACTTTATCGCCGTAGCCAGGGCTAACTTTTTCCATTTTAAGCAGGGGATTAGGTAAACAATCTGGTGCTCGAAACGAAAAGTGAAATGGGTTATCAATGTGGGCAGAGGCAACCAGTTCCATACGCTATAACATTTTGATCCGGCTCTGTGCCTGTTTAGCTTTTGTTGCTTTATAACGAAAACGATCAATATATTTTTTTAAATGGTTAACTTTTTCTTGTTGGTTTTCGTAAAGTGCTTGTTGTTGCGCCAGTTTTAGTCGCTCTTTGTTGCTCAAAGGAAGTATAATTACCGGTATCTTCGAATAAATTTTCTTGTTCGATATGCAGCACTTTGTCAATGATAGGATCGAGAAAATCTCTATCATGGGAAATCAGGATCAGAGTGCCAGTATAATTTTTTAAGCTATTTTTCTAACCAAATAACCGCGTCTAAATCTAAATGGTTAGTTGGTTCATCGAAATAATAGATCAGAACGACAAATTAAAGCTTGTGCCAGATTTAATCGCATCCGCCATCCGCCATCCGCCATCCGCCCGAAAAGGCGCTGACAGGTTCATCTATTTGTAATGGTGAAAAACCTAAACCATGTAATAAACTAGCAGCACGAGCACGAATACTCCAAGCATTGATAGCATCCAGTTGACCATGTATTAATGCAATAGCATGGCCATCATTTTTGTCATTTGCTAGTTGTAGTGGTTTTTCTAATTTGCGGTATTCGTGATCGCTATCAATCACATATTCAATGGCAGATTTTTTTAGTGCAGGTGTTTCTTGATTGACCCAAGCGAGAGCCCAAGTTGTTGGAAAAGTAATGCTTCCTGCTTCAGGTTGCATGTCACCTTTGATTAACGAAAATAGGGTCGATTTTCCACAGCCATTTTTGCCAATTAAGCTCACTTTTTTACCTGGTGTGATAGAAGCTGTCGCACTATTTAGTAAAACCCGAATACCACAGCGCATTTGTAGCTATGAAAATACAATCATATAAACCGTATCTTGATAATATATTAAATCATTTATAATTTTAAAGAATATAAATGGCCTTTGGTGTGTATGTTAACTAAAAATTGTGCTTCTGGCACACTTTTGAGGAGCTAATTATGTCGCTACCACCCAAGATTCTCATTATCTATGCACATCCTGAACCTACTGAATCTGTGGCGAATAAGATGCTCATTGAATATGTTCAGGATTTAGACAATGTTGTGATCCATGATTTATATGGCACTTATCCGGACTATTTTATTAATGCCAGTTATGAACGGAAGTTGCTTTGTCAGCATGAAATTATCATTTTTCAGCATCCGTTTTATACCTATAGTTGTCCATTTCTTTTGAAAGAGTGGTTTGATAGAGTACTAACGCGAAATTTTGTTTGTGAACAAAGTAAACAACTTAAAGGCAAATATTGGCGTTCGGTTATTACTACCGGAGAGCCTCAGGAAGCTTATCAATATGGTGGTTATAACCGTTTTCCGTTAACTGAATTGTTACGTCCTTTTGAACTTATTGCTTTAATGTGTGAAATGCAATGGTTATCACCGGTGATTATTTATATGGCAAGAAGGCAGTCGCTTGAAGACATGCAGGAGTGTGCAAAAGCCTATCGTGATTGGCTAAAATCACCCATGGAGCATGGAGGTTTATAATTATGGAAGAATTTAGTTCATTCCGTTCTATTATGATATTCCTGCTGGCAGGTGTCATTATGGTACCTATTGCCCAAAAAATTCGGCTAGGGGCGGTATTAGGATATTTATTAACTGGTATTGTCATTGGGCCATTTGTGCTGGGGTTTATCCGAAATGTTGATGAAATTATGCATTTCGCTGAATTAGGTGTGGTTTTTTTGATGTTTTTAATTGGACTGGGACTTAATCCAGTTAAATTATGGACATTAAGGCGTTCAATTTTTGTTGTTGGCACCGCTCAGGTGATCATAACAGCCGCACTATTTACCGGTTTACTGATTATTATTCATTTTTCTTGGCAAGCAGCACTAGTTGGTGGGCTAGGTTTAGCGATGTCATCAACGGCAATTGCCTTACAGATTATGCATGAAAGGAACATGAGTAATACAGAAAGTGGGCGATTGGGTTTTTCTGTCTTACTTTTTCAAGATATGGCAGTGATCCCGATATTGGCACTTATTCCATTTCTTGCCAGTGGAACGGCTGATAGCGATTGGTATCGAATTGGACTAAAAGTGGTTGCCTTTGTTGGTTTATGGGTAGGAGGGCGCTATTTATTACGGCCATTATTTCATCTGGTTGCTAAGTCCGGTATTCATGAAATATTTACTGCCGCTTCGTTGCTTGTCGTATTAGGTGCGGCTTTTTTTATGGAAAAACTCGGCTTTTCTATGGCGTTGGGCACATTTATGGCGGGTGTACTACTGGCTGATACTGAATTTCGTCATGAGCTGGAGATCACGATAGAACCTTTTAAAGGTTTGCTACTCGGTTTATTTTTTATTTCTGTTGGCATGTCGCTTAATTTAGCCATCCTTTGGTCACATTTATTAGAAATAGTCTTCGGTGTTGTGATCCTGGTAATATTAAAATTTGCTATTCTCTATATTTTAGGTTGGCTAGCGCGGGTGCGTCGTTCTTCACGCCTACTGTTTGCTGGCGTATTGAGTCAGGCTGGTGAATTTGCATTTATTATCTTTTCGACCGCTATTAATGTGAAAGTAATGAGTAACGAGCAAATGTCGCTGTTATTAGTTATCGTTACTTTATCTATGATGACAACGCCACCGACGATGCAGCTAATCAGCAAATTACTGACTCATTGGTACAATGTGCGTAATGAGCCGATTGAAAAACCTTTTGTTGAGGATACCGATCCACAAGTTATTTTGGTAGGGTTTGGACGTGTTGGCCAAGTTGTTGGTCGTTTATTAATGGCCAATAAAATTCGTATTACGGTATTAGAACAAAATGTCAGTACAATTTATACGATGCGACGCTATGGCTATAAAGTTTATTATGGCGATGCGCAAGATTTGCAATTACTGCGATCGGCCGGAGCGGCGAAAGCCAGCGTGATTGTTATTACCAGCGATAATCCGGAAGAAGTGATGGGGATAGTTCATTTATGTCAGGCTAATTTTCCCAATCTTCATATCATAGCAAGAGCACGAGGACGTTTTGAAGCGCATCAATTACGAGAAAATGGTGTGACCGATTTTTGTCGAGAGACATTTGTCAGTGCGCTTGAGATGGGTGAAAGGACATTGATAAATCTAGGTGTACATCCTCATCAGGCTCATCGAGCAAAACAGCATTTTCGTCGACTAGATGTTAAAATATTTAAAGAAAATTCGCCTAAAGCCGGTGAGGGTGAGATTGGCCAAGCGACTCGAATCAAAGAAGCGCGTAGAGAGCTTGAAGAATTGTTTGAAATAGAAATAACGCAAGAGCGTGGACAACCAAAAAGTTGGGATTAACATAAGATTAATTAACGAGAAAGTGAATGTCTGTAATACGTAAAAGATTCATTGCTGGCGCTGTTTGTCCTAAGTGCCAATCTCAAGATACGCTGATGCTTTGGCAAAAAAATGCATTTGATTACCTTGAATGTAAAAAGTGTCACTATAGGCAATCTCAGACAGTAGATGGATTTGATAGTCATATCAAAGATAAAAATTTGCAAATAGAAATTTTTACTTTGAAATAAAAATAATGTTTTTTATAAGTTTTAATACAGCTGTACTTTTTTTTTTGTACAATCGGAAAATTTTTTATCCACGACGTTGTAGGAGATGTAATGGAAAAAGTAGCGAAAGATTTAGTGGTGAGCCTGGCTTATAAAGTGAGAAAAGAAGATGATGTATTAGTTGATGAGTCGTTGGACACTGCGCCACTTGATTATTTGCATGGTCGTGGTTCTTTGATTTCAGGTTTAGAAAAGGCACTCGAAGGACGCAGTGTTGGTGAACATTTCGATATTGAGATCCAAGCTGATGACGCTTATGGTCAATATGATGAGAATTTAGTTCAACGTGTACCAAAAGATGTTTTTGTTGGTGTTGATGAGTTACAAGTTGGTATGCGTTTCTTAGCTGATACCGATATGGGCTCAGTACCGGTAGAAATTACCGGTATTGAAGGTGATGAGGTTATCGTTGATGGTAATCACATGTTAGCTGGTCAGAATTTAAAGTTTAATGTTAAAATTATCGCTATCCGGGAAGCTACTGAAGAAGAATTAGCGCACGGCCATGTTCATAGTGAGGATGGTCACGAGGGTGGTTGCTGTAATGGTGATAAAGGGTGTTCTCATGGACATGGTGGTTGTGGTTGTCATTAAGTTGGCATAATAATCACCTAGATTGAAATAAATCAGCGAGAAATAATAGGCTCGCTGATTTTTTGATTGCTTAATAGTGTGGTGGTGGAGTTTCTTCATTAATTGGCGCTAATGGTGATGATTGTGTGGCTTTTAATCGTTCAGTAACCAGTTGCATATGTTCTTTTAATTTAACAATTTCAAGTTGTTGTTCGACAACCACTTGATTAAGCGCTTCAATGGCTGATCTCTTGAAAAGATAATTTACTTTCCAAGTCTTCTAATCTTTCTTCATATTTTTTAAGTAAATCCACTTGAACCTCCTGTCGGGAGTGAAATACATAGATTGGATATTCGATATAATGCCTACTGATAAAGCCTTAGAGAAGTTTTTTCTATTATGATTTACCTGGTAATTTCTTTTTATTGGCCTGGTTTAACTATATTTAACCCCTTAACTTATTGTATTATCTCGCAGTTGATTAGCTAACACACTTTACTATGACTGATTAGGAATAATAAACATAATTGGAGAATTGAATGAAATCATTATTTAAAACAACTCTTTTAGTTACGTCTTTGTCTATGTTGCTAAATACCTCGCAAGTATTCGCTGCTGATGCAAATAAGAAATTTGATAATGAAGATCAGCGTAGCGCTTATGCATTAGGGGCTTCGCTGGGTCGTTACATGGATAATTCTTTAATGCAGCAAAAATCTATCGGTATTAATCTTGATAGGCAACAGCTTTTAGCTGGCGTACAGGATGCGTTTATTAATAAAAGTAAACTTGGTGATAAAGAAATAGAAACAACCTTAAAAGCACTTGAAAAAAAAATACAAACTGCAGCCCAGCTAAAAATGGAGGAAGAGAGTAAAAAGAATGGTAAATTGGGTGATGATTATCGAGCTAAATATCTTAAAGAAGAGAAAAGTGCAGTAAAAACAAAAAGTGGATTAATTTATAAAATTGAAAAACCAGGCCAAGGAGCAAAACCAACAGGTAAAGATACTGTAGTGGTAAATTACGAAGGTCGTTTAATTGATGGCTCAGTATTTGACAGTTCTTATAAGCGTAATGAACCGTTAACAATTGCGCTTGATTCAGTGATCCCTGGTTGGACCGAAGGTTTGCAACAATTGAAAAAAGGCGGCAAAATTCAACTGATTATTCCACCAGAATTATGTTACGGAAAATCTGCAGCAGCGGCAATTCCAGCAAATTCAACTTTGATCTTTAATGTTGAGTTATTAGATATCAAACCGGTTAAGAAATAATTGAGAGGCAAAAGAGGCAGAGTTAAACTTTGCCTTTGACTTTCTTATATATCAAGGATAGTCGAGATTTATTTATATTAATTTATGATGAGTGGCAATATAAATGCGGTAATAGAAATTGCGCATTATCAATAAATACATCGAATATAATTTAAAGTATTTTTATAAATGTTAATATTATTCAATTTGCTGAAAGTATTATTAGCAGGTTTTTTGTGATTTTTGTCTAAATTAATGATTAAGTTACTTTTTTGTTTATGTCCTGTGAGGCAGGCCAAAGGTCTGACACGAGATCCCTTGACGATCGGTCTTTGTGGTTTTAACGTCTTAGATTCTTTTACCGTAAGTTTAGCGTATTGATGATTGCTAAATAAATTGCACATTAATAATAAGATCGGTGTTTACTCACATAATCGTTTAATAAAGTTTCGTCAATATGTAGAAGATGGAGTCTGAATGTCTAACCTATTATATTCTAATGATAGCTGTGATAATGATTTACTGGATGATCAACCGTTTGATGGTGTTGATTACGCGATTTTGACATCTTATGAATCGATGGTTGACGGTTTGGCTATGTTAATTGGTGGGCATTGTGAAATTGTTCTTCATTCACTTGAAGATTTAAAATGTTCAGCGGTCAGAATAGCTAATGGTGAACATACAGGTCGTAAGATTGGTTCACCAATTACCGATTTAGCTTTACGTATGCTACATGATATGACCGATATTGATTCCAGTGTATCGAAAGCTTATTTTACGCGCGCAAAAAGTGGCGCTTTAATGAAATCAGTCACTATTGCTATCCGTAATCCCAAACGGCGAGTTATTGGTTTACTCTGTATTAATATGAATTTAGATATGCCATTTTCTGAGATAGTCAAAACATTTGTGCCGGAAAAAAACCATGAGGTTGCTTCCAACGTTAATTTTGCCTCTTGTGTTGATGATCTTGTTGCTCAGGCATTGGAATTTACCATAGAAGAAGTTAATGCTGATCGCAATGTGCCAAATAATATGAAAAACAGACAAGTCGTGCTCAATTTATATGAAAAAGGGATTTTTGATATTAAAGATGCGATTAATCAGGTTGCTGATCGTTTGAATATTTCTAAGCACACTGTTTATCTTTATATACGGCAGTTTAAAAGTGGTGAGTAAATAAATGGGGGCTTTTACTTTAAATAAGCCTTTGACTTATTGCCTATTAGTGACAGAGCCTGCTTATGGAACTCAGCAGTCCACTAATGCTTGGCAATTCGCGAATGCTTTGGTTATGGAAGGACATATACTAAAAACCGTTTTTTTCTATCAAGAAGGTGTTTATAATGGTAATCAATTAATTTCACCAGCTAGTGATGAATTTAATTTACTTATAGGATGGAAAACATTAGCACAGCAGACAGGATGTCAATTGAATGTCTGCGTTGCTGCTGCATTGCGACGGGGTATTATTGATGAAACTGAAGCCAAAAATAGTCACTTACCCGGTGCTAATCTGGATGAAGATTTTGTATTGATCGGGTTAGGTAGTTTGGCTGAGGCGGTGCTTGTCTGTGATCGCACAGTTCAATTTTGAGATAAATATGAAAAAAATAGCATTTGTATTTATGAAAATACCTCATGGAACTTCAAGTGGTCGTGAAGGATTAGATGCTTTGCTCGCCACTTCTGCATTAACTGAAAAGATTGGTGTTTTCTTTATTTCTGATGGTGTTTGCCAATTACTGGCCAAACAAAATCCCAGTAAACTCCTGGCGCGTGATTACATTTCAGCCTATAAATTACTGCCATTATATGATATTAATGCTTGTTATATTTGTCAGGAAGATCTTGAAGCAAGGGGATTCTCTGCTGACAGTAGCTTTATCCTACCGGCAACAGTTATTCCTGCTGACAGGCTTAGACGTAACTTAGCAGATTATGATGTAATTCTGACTTTCTAGTTAAACAGAAGACTAACATGCTATATACCATTTCTACTTCCCCTTATTATAGTGACTTTGATTCACTCATTAGCTTATTAACGGAGCAGGATGAGGTATTATTATTACAGGATGGGGTTTTGCTGGGACATAAAATCTCATCGGGTAATAAAGATAATAATTTTTTAATGCAATTAAAAGATAAAGGGATTCAAGTTTTTGCTTTACAAAATGATGTAGAAGCAAGAGGATTAATGCCATATATGTCATCTTATGTCCGTCAGATATCTTATGTTGATTTTGTGCAATTAACGGTAAAACATCCACAATATTTTGCTTGGTAATGGATGATCCTTTGTATATTTCTTGACACCTGCCTCTGTCAGCAATAGAATTTCGCGTCCTCGTGTTTTATCATGGCGATAAGCGAGGAAAATATCCGTGTTTACGAAGCAAAAACCAGGAGCTTTTTTAATGGCAACAATTAATCAGCTGGTTCGCAAACCACGTAGCTCGAAAGTTGTGAAAAGCAACGTTCCTGCACTGGAAGCTTGCCCGCAAAAACGTGGTGTATGTACTCGCGTATATACTACTACCCCTAAAAAACCTAACTCAGCATTGCGTAAAGTATGCCGTGTTCGTTTAACTAATGGTTATGAAGTGTCTTCTTACATTGGTGGTGAAGGCCATAACTTGCAGGAACACTCAGTAATCTTGATTCGTGGTGGTCGTGTTAAAGACTTACCAGGTGTGCGTTATCACACTGTCCGCGGTGCACTGGACTGTTCTGGTGTAAAAGATCGTAAACAAGGTCGTTCTAAATACGGCGCTAAGAGGCCGAAGGCTTAATGGTTCTCCGTTAAGTAAGGCCAAACATTTAATTTTTTTAATGTCAAAATAAACTCATAGAGTTTTGGACAACCCTGAATTTAAAAACGGAGTATATCCATGCCACGTCGTCGTGTAATTGGTCAACGTAAAATTCTACCAGATCCAAAGTTTGGATCAGAATTATTGGCTAAATTTATTAATATTTTGATGGTAGATGGTAAAAAATCTACTGCAGAAGCAATTGTATATAGTGCGCTTGAGGCCCTGGCTCAACGTGCTGGAAAAGATCATTTAGAAGCCTTTGAAATAGCTCTGGACAATGTTCGTCCAACAGTGGAAGTTAAATCACGCCGTGTTGGTGGTTCAACTTACCAGGTTCCTGTTGAAGTTCGTCCTGTCCGTCGTAATGCATTAGCAATGCGTTGGATTGTTGAAGCTGCTCGTAAACGCGGTGATAAATCGATGGCTTTGCGCTTAGCAAACGAATTATCTGATGCGGCTGAAAATAAAGGCACTGCTGTTAAAAAACGTGAAGATGTTCATCGTATGGCAGAAGCTAACAAGGCGTTTGCACACTATCGTTGGTAGCATTCGCTAGTTATGTTTCGTAAGGGTAGCATGGTGTTACCCTTGTACGAACTGAACGGTCACGAGAGAGGAAAAAATGGCTCGTAAAACTCCCATTACGCGTTATCGCAACATTGGTATTAGTGCCCATATTGATGCTGGTAAGACCACAACAACTGAACGTATCCTATTTTATACTGGCGTGAGCCATAAAATTGGTGAAGTTCATGATGGCGCAGCAACGATGGACTGGATGGAGCAGGAGCAAGAGCGTGGTATTACTATCACTTCAGCTGCAACTACTGCTTTCTGGTCTGGTATGGGTAAACAGTTTGACGAACACCGTATCAACATCATTGACACCCCAGGACACGTTGACTTCACTATTGAAGTAGAACGTTCTATGCGTGTTCTTGATGGTGCGGTAATGGTTTATTGTGCAGTTGGTGGTGTTCAACCACAATCTGAAACAGTTTGGCGTCAGGCAAATAAGTATCAAGTACCCCGTATCGCATTTGTTAATAAAATGGATCGTATGGGTGCAAATTTCTTGCGTGTTGTTGAACAGATTGAGTCACGTCTGGCAGCAATACCAGTTCCACTTCAGTTACCTATTGGCGCTGAAGAGTCATTCACTGGTGTCATCGATTTAGTTAAAATGAAAGCAATCCAGTGGAATGATAGTGATCAAGGCGTCACTTTCGTTTATGAAGATATTCCAGCAAACTTACAAGCTCAAGCTGAAGAGTGGCATGGTAAGCTGATTGAAGCTGCGGCTGAAGCATCAGATGAATTGATGGAAAAATATTTTGGTGGCGAAGAGCTGTCTGAAGAAGAGATCAAACAAGCATTGCGTAAGCGCGTATTGAATAATGAAATTATTTTGGTTACGTGCGGTTCAGCCTTTAAAAATAAAGGTGTGCAAGCAATGTTGGATGCGGTTATTGAATATTTACCCGAACCGACTGATATTCCGGCAATTAATGGTGTTTTAACCGATGGTAAAAATACACCAGCAGAACGCCATGCAAGTGATGATGAGCCTTTTTCAGCATTGGCATTCAAAATTGCAACTGATCCATTTGTTGGTAATTTGACTTTCTTCCGGGTTTACTCTGGTGTAGTTAATTCAGGGGATACCGTTCTTAACCCAGTTAAAGATAAAAAAGAGCGTTTTGGCCGTATCGTTCAGATGCATGCTAATAAACGTGAAGAAATTAAAGAAGTCCGAGCGGGTGACATTGCTGCCGCTATCGGCCTCAAAGATGTGACTACCGGTGATACGCTATGTGCTATGGATGCGCCGATTATTTTGGAGCGTATGGAATTTCCACAGCCTGTTATCTCGGTTGCTATTGAACCTAAAACTAAAGCCGACCAAGAAAAAATGGGTATTGCTTTAGGTCGTTTGGCTCAAGAAGATCCATCCTTCCGCGTGTCAACAGATGAAGAATCTGGTCAGACAATTATTGCTGGTATGGGTGAGTTGCATCTGGAAGTATTGGTTGACCGTATGCGTCGTGAATTTAAAGTTGAAGCGAACGTTGGTAAACCACAAGTAGCATACCGTGAGACTATTCGTAAGCCTGTTGAGCAGGAAGGTAAGTTTGTTCGTCAGTCTGGTGGTCGTGGTCAATTTGGTCATGTATGGATACGCGTTGAACCTTTGGAAGCAGGCCATGAAATTGGTTATGAATTCCACAACGAAATCGTTGGTGGCGTTGTACCTAAAGAGTACATACCTGCGGTGGATAAAGGCGTTCAAGAACAGATGAAAAATGGTGTTCTGGCGGGCTACCCCATTGTTGATGTCAAAGTGGCATTGTATGATGGTTCCTATCATGAGGTTGATTCCTCGGAAATGGCATTCAAAATTGCAGGTTCTATGGCTTTCAAAGAAGGTTTCATGAAAGCAGGTCCAGTTTTACTGGAGCCAATCATGAAAGTTGAAGTTGAAACGCCTGAAGACTTATATGGGTGACGTAATTGGTGACCTGAACCGTCGTCGTGGTATGATTGAAGGTATGGAAGATACAGCAACTGGTAAGACAGTTCGTGCTCAAGCACCATTATCAGAAATGTTTGGTTATGCCACAGATCTGCGTTCACAAACTCAAGGTCGTGCTTCTTACTCAATGGAATTTTTGAAGTACAATGAAGCACCAACCAATGTTGCTCAAGCAATTATTGAAGCTCGTAAAGCTAAGTAATTGGCTTTCGGTTTAACTATTTAATCTGGTTCTCTCCTATTGTTTGAGAGAACTCTATAAGGAATAGAGTCGTGTCTAAAGAAAAATTTGAACGTAAAAACCCGCACGTTAACGTTGGTACAATCGGCCACGTTGACCATGGTAAAACAACTTTAACTGCAGCAATCACCACCGTATTAGCGAAAACTTATGGCGGTAGTGCACGTGCATTTGATCAAATTGATAATGCACCGGAAGAAAAAGCGCGCGGTATCACAATTTCTACCTCTCACGTAGAATATGATACGCCAATCCGCCATTATGCCCACGTTGATTGTCCAGGCCACGCAGATTATGTAAAAAACATGATCACCGGTGCGGCACAAATGGACGGCGCAATTTTAGTGGTTGCGGCAACCGATGGTCCAATGCCACAAACACGTGAACATATCCTATTAGGTCGCCAGGTAGGTGTTCCTTACATCATCGTTTTCCTGAACAAGTGTGATATGGTTGATGATGAAGAGTTGCTGGAACTGGTTGAAATGGAAGTGCGTGAGCTTCTTTCTCAGTATGATTTCCCAGGAGACGACACGCCGGTAATCAAAGGTTCAGCGTTGAAGGCGCTGGAAGGCGTTGCTGAGTGGGAAGAGAAAATTCTAGAGTTAGCGAAAGTATTAGATGACTACATTCCAGCGCCAGAACGTGCGATAGATAAACCGTTCTTGTTGCCAATCGAAGACGTATTTTCAATCTCAGGCCGTGGAACCGTAGTAACAGGCCGTGTAGAGCGTGGTGTAGTTAAGGTTGGTGAAGAAGTTGAAATCGTTGGAATTAAAGAGACGGCCAAAACGACGTGTACGGGCGTAGAAATGTTCCGCAAACTGCTGGACGAAGGTCGTGCAGGTGAGAACGTAGGTGTATTATTACGTGGTACCAAGCGTGAAGATGTAGAGCGTGGTCAAGTATTAGCAAAACCAGGTTCAATCAATCCGCATACTCAATTTGAATCAGAAGTATATATTTTGAGCAAAGATGAGGGCGGTCGCCACACGCCATTCTTTAAAGGTTACCGTCCACAGTTTTATTTTAGAACGACGGATGTAACGGGCACAATCGAGTTGCCAGAAGGCGTAGAGATGGTAATGCCAGGTGATAATATCAACATGAAAGTGACGTTGATAGCGCCAATCGCGATGGATGAAGGATTGCGTTTTGCGATTCGTGAAGGTGGCCGTACAGTCGGTGCCGGTGTCGTTGCTAAAATTATTGCTTAATCTTTAGAGCAATAATTGTGAAAAGGGCATCATCTGGTGCCTTTTTTATACTAGCTTGGATAATTTAAGAACCTATCTCATCAATAGTTTATATGGTAGTTTAATTATTGGTGAGATAGGCTCTGATTAAGGAATTATTGGATGTCTCTCAATGGTTGAATGTCATACTGGTTTATGGCGTAAAGTGAGATACAATAGTGGTATGTTTTATTTCGGTCAAATTTGAATTGTTTTACGAGGCAAATTGACTTTTTATTATATCATAGTAACGGGTTGATTTATGAGTGTGAATAGCGATGCTAAAGAAAGCGGACGTAGTTTTGATGTAGTAAAATGGGTATTAGTCGCGATTCTTTTAGTTATTGCTATTGTTGGTAATTATTATTTCCGACAATACAATCTTGCATTACGTGTCATAGCAGTTGTTGCTATTGCCGCGCTTGCTGGTGGCATTGCATTGTGGACAGCAAAAGGAAAAGCAACTTTAGCATTTGCTCGCGAAGCTCGTATTGAAATGCGTAAAGTCATTTGGCCAACGCGCCAGGAAACATTACAGACAACATTAATTGTTGCGGCAGTTACTGCCGTTATGGCACTAATTCTTTGGGGATTAGATGGTATACTGGTGCGTTTAGTTTCATTTATTACAGGCCTGAGGTTCTAAGATGTCTGAATCCCCTAAAAAACGCTGGTATGTTATTCAAGCATTTTCTGGTTTTGAAGCTAGAGTTGCCCAGTCATTGCGTGAACATATCAAGTTGCATGATATGGAAGATAAGTTTGGTGAAGTGATGGTGCCAACTGAAGAAGTTATGGAAATTCGAAGTGGCCAACGTCGTAAAAGTGAACGAAAATTCTTTCCAGGATATGTTTTAGTTCAAATGACTATGGATGATGCTAGCTGGCATTTAGTGCGCAGTGTACCACGTGTTATGGGTTTTATTGGTGGTACACCAGATCGCCCAGCTCCTATTAGCGATAAAGAAGTTGATGCGATTATGAATCGCTTGCAGCAAGTAGGGGATAAGCCGCAACCCAAAACACTGTTTGAGCCAGGAGAAATGGTTCGTGTTAGTGATGGTCCATTTGCAGATTTCAACGGTGTGGTTGAAGAAGTTGATTATGAAAAGAGCCGTCTTAAAGTATCGGTTTCTATTTTCGGTCGCGCAACACCGGTAGAATTAGATTTTAGTCAAGTAGAAAAAGTGTAATACACTTGACAACTTGCTAAAGGTGGGAAATTTAGCTACAATTTCGCGCTTTTATTTTTTATGGTCTGAAAATTGCACAGGTCATTATATACACAGGGGAGCTTCATAATTGAAGCGACATTACCCAATTAGAGGAAATATGCATGGCTAAGAAAGTACAAGCCTATGTTAAGCTGCAAGTTGCAGCAGGCATGGCTAATCCTAGTCCTCCTGTTGGTCCAGCTTTGGGTCAGCAAGGTGTGAATATCATCGAATTTTGTAAAGCGTTTAATGCTAAGACAGATAGCTTAGAAAAAGGCTTGCCAATTCCAGTTGTAATTACTGTCTATTCAGACCGTTCATTTACATTTATAACCAAGACACCACCTGCCGAGGTATTACTGAAAAAAGCAGCGGGTGTTAAATCAGGTTCAGGTACACCAAATAAAGAGAAAGTTGGTAAAGTAACCAGCGCACAAATTCGTGAAATTGCTGAAACTAAAGCTGCGGATATGACAGGGGCTGATATTGAAGCGATGATGCGTTCAATTGAAGGTACTGCTCGTTCCATGGGCTTGGTGGTGGAGGGTTAATCAATGGCTAAACTAACCAAGCGTATGCGCAATATCCGTGAAAAGATTGATGCAACTAAACAATATGATATTACTGAAGCAATTACACTCTTGAAAGAATTAGCGACGGCTAAATTTGTAGAAAGCGTTGACGTTGCAGTTAATCTTGGTATTGATGCACGTAAATCTGATCAAAATGTTCGTGGGGCAACTGTTTTGCCGCATGGTACCGGTCGTTCTGTTCGTGTTGCGGTATTTACTCAAGGAGCGAATGCTGAAGCGGCAACAGCTGCTGGAGCTGAATTAGTTGGTATGGAAGAACTGGCTGATAAAATTAAAAAGGGTGAAATGGACTTTGATGTTGTTATTGCTTCGCCAGATGCAATGCGCATTGTTGGCCAGTTAGGTCAGATTTTAGGACCTCGTGGCTTAATGCCAAATCCTAAAGTTGGTACAGTAACGCCTAATATCGCTGAAGCGGTTCAAAATGCCAAAGCGGGTCAGATCTGTTATCGTAATGATAAAAACGGTATCATTCATACCACTATTGGTAAAGTTGATTTTGACGATAGTAAATTAAAAGAAAACCTTGAAGCACTATTGGTTGCGTTGAAAAAAGCAAAACCCTCTTCTGCTAAAGGTGTTTATATTAAGAAAATTAGCCTATCTACCACGATGGGAGCAGGAATTGCTGTTGATCAAGCAGGATTATCTGCGCCAGCATAATTTTTGAGTATCATTTTTAGCTTTACTTTTGTGTTAAATTTGTATAGAATTTGGCGCCTTATGTTTGCTATTTCTATTTTAAACAGAAAATAGCAAACGCTGAATTTAGGTTGGTGCCTGGCCTTATCCAGGCCCCGTCCAAGACCGTAGGTGTAAGTGATTACTTAATATCCTACGTAGACGGTGACAGAGCCACTAAGATTAATTTCTGGATTCTGCTCACCGTATTTAACGCTCAAACATATGGGATGTTTTGAGTGATGTGAGTCCCGGGGTAACCCGGTTAATCCAGGAGCAAGAAGCTAATGGCACTAAATCTTCAAGACAAACAAGCGATTGTTGCTGAAGTCAGCGAAGTAGCCAAAGGTGCGCTGTCTGCAGTTGTCGCGGATTCTCGTGGTGTAGCTGTAGATAAAATGACTGAACTGCGTAAAGCAGGTCGCGAAGCTGGTGTTTATCTGCGTGTTGTTCGTAATACGTTGATGCGCCGTGTTGTTGAAGGTACTGCTTATGAGTGCCTTAAAGAAGCGTTTATTGGTCCAACCTTGATTGCTTTTTCTAATGAACATCCGGGCGCAGCAGCTCGTTTGTTTAAAGAATTCGCGAAAGCGAATCCAGCATTCGAGATTAAAGCCGCAGCCTTTGAAGGAGAGTTTATGCCAGCGAATCAAATCGATCGTTTGGCAACTCTTCCAACTTACGAAGAAGCAATTGCGCTTCTGATGTCAACCATGAAAGAAGCCTCTGCAGGTAAATTGGTTCGAACTCTGGCGGCACTACGCGATCAGAAAGAAGCTGCTTAAAGCTATTTCCGTTGTTGCTTTTTAACGTATAAAATATTTCTGAATTTTAGGAACCCTTGTTATGTCTGTAATAACTAAAGAACAAATTCTTGATGCAGTTGCAGAGATGTCTATAATGGACGTTGTTGCACTGATCACTATGATGGAAGAGAAGTTTGGCGTTTCTGCTGCGGCAGCAGTCGCGGTTGCTGCACCTGGTGCAGCTGAAGCAGTTGAAGAAAAAACTGAATTTGATGTTATCTTGTCTGCTATTGGTGCTAACAAAGTTGCGGTTATTAAAGCTGTTCGTACAGCAACTGGCTTAGGACTAAAAGAAGCCAAAGAAATGGTAGAATCAGCGCCAGCAACAATTAAAGAAGCAGTAAGCAAAGACGAATCTGAAACATTGAAGAAATCGCTGGAAGACGTGGGTGCTTCTGTTGAAGTTAAATAAGCTTTGCTTTAAGTTGGCAGCCTAATTTTATAGGCTGACGGCTGGTGATTTTTTAGTCACCAGCCTTTTTGCGATATAAAGTGTATTAGGGTATCAGTAATATTTCACACTGTTTAGTTACTGAGTGATCCTTTCAATGCTTTTTGCTATTGACAACTTAATATACTGCGTTTATGACTCTGACAATTAAAGCTTGGTAGTTATACAATGCAATGAAATGATTTAAGGGTAATAGCAATAAGTATTATGGAAAATAATCTGTTTCCGTTCCTAAAAATAGTGTTGCAGATGCTGTCCTTTAGGACGGACAGAGTGGGCCACTGATCAGCAAGCTGAGGAACCCTATGGTTTACTCCTATACCGAGAAAAAACGTATTCGTAAGGATTTTGGCAAACGTCCGCAAGTTTTGGATGTTCCTTATCTTTTATCTATCCAACTTGACTCGTTCGCTAAATTTATCGTGCAAGATTTAGAAGGTAAGAATGGGCTGGAAGCAGCATTCCGTTCTGTATTTCCAATTCAAAGCTACAGTGGCAATGCTGAATTGCAATATGTTAGCTATCGTCTTGGTGAACCTGTATTTGATGTTAAAGAATGTCAGATCCGTGGTGTCACTTATTCTGCTCCCTTACGGGTTAAACTACGCCTTGTTATTTACGAGCGTGAAGCACCAGAAGGCACAGTAAAGGATATAAAAGAGCAAGAAGTTTACATGGGTGAAATCCCACTCATGACGGATAATGGTACTTTTATTATCAATGGTACAGAGCGTGTTATTGTCTCTCAATTACATCGTAGCCCTGGTGTATTTTTTGATAGTGATAAAGGTAAAACCCATTCTTCAGGTAAGGTATTATATAATGCACGCATTATTCCTTACCGTGGTTCATGGTTAGATTTTGAATTTGATCCTAAAGATAATCTTTTCGTTCGTATTGATCGCCGTCGTAAATTACCGGCGACCATTATTCTACGTGCGATGGATTATGGTACCGAAGAAATCCTCAATCTCTTTTTTGAGAAAACGATTTTTCAAATCAGTGATAATAAACTGTTGATGACGTTAATACCTGAACGTTTGCGTGGTGAAACGGCTTCTTTTGATATTGAAGCCAACGGTAAAGTCTATATTGAAAAGGGCCGCCGTATTACTGCACGTCACATTCGTCAGCTAGAAAAAGACCAAATCAGCAGTATTGAAGTACCTGTTGAGTATATTGCCGGTAAAGTGGTAGCTAAAGATTACATTGATGAAAGTACCGGCGAATTAATCTGTATAGCTAATACAGAGCTTTCTCTGGATATGTTGGCACGTCTAAGTCAAGGCGGTCATAAAACCATTGGGACCTTATTTACTAATGACTTAGATCATGGTGCATATATTTCAGAAACATTGCGTACTGATCCAACAAATGATCGTTTAAGTGCATTAGTTGAAATTTACCGTATGATGCGTCCAGGCGAGCCACCTACTCGCGAAGCGGCAGAAAATCTGTTCGAGAACTTATTCTTTTCTGAAGAACGTTATGATCTTTCCGCTGTAGGGCGCATGAAATTTAATCGCTCACTAGATCGTGAAGCAATTGAAGGCTCAAGCATCTTAAGTAAACAAGATATCATTGATGTGATGAAAAAACTCATTGGTATTCGCAACGGTAAAGGTGAAGTTGATGATATTGACCATTTAGGTAACCGTCGTATTCGTTCGGTTGGCGAAATGGCTGAAAATCAGTTCCGAGTTGGTTTAGTGCGAGTTGAGCGTGCGGTTAAAGAGCGTTTATCATTAGGTGATTTAGATGCATTAATGCCTCAGGACATGATTAACGCGAAGCCGATTTCTGCTGCGGTTAAAGAGTTTTTTGGTTCTAGCCAATTATCGCAGTTTATGGATCAGAATAACCCACTGTCTGAAATCACACATAAACGTCGTATTTCAGCATTAGGGCCAGGTGGATTAACACGTGAACGAGCTGGCTTTGAAGTTCGTGACGTACATCCAACGCACTACGGACGTGTATGTCCAATTGAAACACCTGAAGGACCGAATATCGGTTTGATTAACTCATTGTCTGTCTATGCACAAACCAATGAGTATGGTTTTTTGGAAACACCTTATCGTTTGGTACGAGATGGTATCGTTACTGATGAAATTCATTATTTGTCAGCGATTGAAGAAGGTAACTACATCATTGCTCAGGCGAATACTGTTTTAGATGATGATGGTCGGTTTGTTGAAGAATTAATCACTTGCCGTAATAAAGGTGAATCCAGTTTATTCAGCCAAGATCAAGTGGAATATATGGACGTTTCAACCCAGCAGGTTGTTTCTGTTGGTGCTTCATTAATTCCATTCCTTGAGCATGATGACGCAAACCGTGCATTGATGGGTGCGAACATGCAACGTCAGGCGGTACCGACGTTATGCTCAGATAAACCATTGGTTGGAACGGGTATGGAGCGTGCCGTTGCTGTTGACTCTGGGGTAACAGCGGTAGCTAAACGTGGTGGTACCGTTCAGTATGTTGACGCTTCACGTATTGTTATCAAAGTTAATGAAGATGAAATGTATCCTGGTGAGGCCGGCATTGATATCTATAATCTGACTAAATATACGCGTTCTAATCAGAACACTTGTATTAATCAAATGCCATGTGTTTCGCTCGGTGAAACGATTGAACGCGGTGATGTTTTGGCTGATGGACCATCGACTGATTTAGGTGAATTGGCGCTTGGTCAAAATATGCGCGTGGCGTTCATGCCCTGGAATGGTTACAACTTTGAAGATTCTATTTTGGTATCTGAACGAGTGGTACAGGAAGATCGTTTTACCACCATTCATATTCAGGAATTAGCTTGTGTATCGCGTGATACTAAGTTAGGGCCAGAAGAGATTACGGCAGATATTCCTAACGTAGGCGAAGCTGCATTATCCAAATTGGATGAATCAGGTATTGTTTATATCGGTGCTGAAGTAACGGGCGGCGACATTCTGGTTGGTAAGGTAACACCGAAAGGTGAAACGCAATTAACGCCAGAAGAGAAATTGTTGCGCGCCATTTTTGGTGAAAAAGCTTCTGATGTTAAAGATTCTTCACTGCGGGTACCAAATGGGGTATCAGGAACGGTTATTGATGTACAAGTATTTACCCGTGATGGCGTAGAGAAAGATAAACGTGCGTTAGAAATTGAAGAAATGCAGCTTCGTGATGCGAAGAAAGACTTAACTGAAGAGTTGCGTATCTTTGAAGCAGGTCTATTTGCCCGTATCCGAGCAGTACTAACTAATGGCGGTATTGAAGGTGAAAAACTAGATAAATTACCGCGTGAACGTTGGTTAGAATTATCCTTAAAGGATGAAGAAAAACAAAATCAGCTAGAGCAATTAGCTGAGCAGTATGATGAGCTGAAAGCTGAATTTGAGAAGAAGCTAGAGGCTAAACGTCGTAAGATCACTCAAGGTGATGATTTAGCGCCAGGCGTATTGAAAATCGTTAAAGTTTATTTGGCAGTAAAACGCCAAATCCAACCGGGCGATAAAATGGCCGGCCGGCATGGTAACAAAGGTGTTATTTCAAAAATAAACCCTGTTGAAGACATGCCTTACGATGAAAGTGGTAACCCTGTTGATATCGTTTTGAACCCACTGGGCGTACCATCACGTATGAATATTGGTCAAATTCTGGAAACCCATTTGGGGATGGCTGCTAAAGGTATTGGTGATAAAATCAATGCCATGCTGAAACAACAGCGTGAAGTAGCCAAATTGAGAGAATTTATTCAGAAAGCTTATGACTTAGGAGATGATCCTCGTCAAAAAGTTGATCTCAGTACCTTTTCTGATGAACAAGTTCTGCGGTTAGCACATAATTTGAAGAAAGGTATGCCAATTGCGACACCGGTCTTTGATGGTGCAAAAGAAAAGGAAATCAAAGAACTATTGACTTTAGCTGAGTTGCCGACTTCCGGTCAGATTACATTGTATGATGGTCGTACAGGCGAGAAATTTGAACGTCAGGTGACAGTTGGCTATATGTATATGCTAAAACTGAATCATCTTGTTGATGATAAAATGCATGCACGTTCAACAGGCTCCTATAGTCTGGTTACTCAACAACCGTTGGGTGGTAAAGCACAGTTTGGTGGTCAGCGTTTTGGTGAGATGGAAGTTTGGGCTCTGGAAGCATATGGCGCCGCTTACACCTTGCAAGAAATGCTTACCGTTAAATCCGATGATATGAACGGACGTACTAAGATATATAAAAACATCGTAGACGGCAACCATCAGATGGATCCAGGGATGCCGGAGTCTTTCAATGTATTATTGAAAGAGATCCGTTCGCTGGGTATTAACATCGAACTGGAAGACGAGTAATAAGTGATGTTGTAAAGCTTAGTCGCGACTAAGCTTTACAAGTTGTTACACTGGGTTTAGGAGGAAGCGGTTTTAACCACTTCCTCGTAGGTTTAACTCCGACAGGAGCCATTCCGTGAAAGACTTATTAAAGTTTCTGAAAGCACAGACTAAAACAGAAGAGTTTGATGCGATCAAGATTGCTCTGGCCTCTCCAGATATGATCCGTTCATGGTCATTTGGTGAAGTGAAAAAGCCAGAAACTATTAACTATCGTACGTTCAAGCCTGAGCGTGATGGTCTTTTCTGTGCACGTATTTTCGGGCCAGTTAAAGATTATGAATGTTTGTGTGGTAAATATAAACGATTAAAACACCGAGGTGTGATTTGTGAGAAATGTGGTGTTGAGGTTACTCAGACTAAAGTGCGTCGTGAACGTATGGGTCATATTGAGTTGGCTTCACCGACAGCACATATCTGGTTTTTAAAATCATTACCGTCACGTATTGGTTTGTTACTTGATATGCCTTTGCGTGATATTGAGCGAGTACTCTACTTCGAATCTTATGTTGTGGTCGAAGGGGGTATGACAAGCTTAGAGCGTGGGCAAATCTTGACTGAAGAGCAATATCTTGATGCTTTGGAAGAGTTTGGTGATGAATTTGACGCTAAAATGGGTGCAGAAGCTATCCAATCTTTACTAAAAAATCTCGATTTGGAGCAAGAGTGTGAAGTGCTACGTGAAGAGTTAAATACAACTAACTCTGAAACTAAGCGGAAGAAATTGACCAAGCGTATCAAACTGCTAGAAGCGTTTATTCAGTCTGGTAATAAGCCTGAGTGGATGATCCTAAATGTACTACCGGTATTACCGCCGGATTTGCGTCCGCTTGTTCCGCTAGATGGTGGTCGCTTTGCAACTTCTGATTTAAATGATTTATATCGTCGCGTTATTAACCGTAACAATCGTTTAAAGCGTCTATTGGATTTGGCTGCACCTGATATCATTGTACGTAATGAAAAACGAATGCTACAAGAAGCGGTTGACGCACTGCTGGATAATGGACGTCGTGGACGTGCGATTACTGGTTCGAATAAACGTCCGCTGAAATCTTTGGCCGATATGATTAAAGGTAAGCAAGGTCGTTTCCGTCAGAACTTACTGGGTAAGCGTGTTGATTACTCAGGTCGTTCTGTTATCACGGTTGGTCCTTATCTTCGCCTGCAACAATGTGGTTTGCCGAAGAGAATGGCATTAGAATTATTTAAGCCATTTATTTATGGTAAATTGGAATTACGTGGATTAGCGACAACGATCAAAGCAGCCAAGAAGATGGTTGAGCGTGAAGAAGCTGTTGTCTGGGATATTCTCGATGAAGTGATTCGTGAACATCCGGTGATGCTAAACCGTGCTCCAACGCTGCATCGTCTTGGTATTCAGGCGTTTGAGCCTATTTTGATTGAAGGTAAAGCAATCCAATTACACCCACTTGTGTGTGCTGCTTATAACGCTGACTTTGACGGTGACCAGATGGCTGTTCACGTCCCGTTAACTTTAGAAGCACAGTTAGAAGCGCGTGCCTTAATGATGTCGACAAATAATATTTTGTCGCCAGCCAGTGGTGAACCTATCATAGTACCTTCTCAAGACGTGGTACTTGGTTTGTACTATATGACACGTGATTGTGTAAATGCTGAAGGTGAAGGCATGGTATTGTCTGGCCCGAAAGAAGCTGAGCGGGTTTACCGTGCAGGCTTAGCATCATTACATGCTCGCGTTAAAGTCCGTATTACAGAAGAAGTCCGTGATGGTGAAGGTAATGTTGAGGTTGCAACTCAGTTAGTTGATACCACAATTGGTCGCGCTATCTTATGGATGATTGTACCTAAAGGCCTGCCATACTCATTGGTTAATCAGCCGTTGGGTAAAAAAGCAATTTCTAAAATGCTTAATACTTGTTACCGTGTTTTAGGTTTAAAACCAACCGTTATCTTTGCCGACCAGATCATGTACACCGGTTTTGCTTATGCAGCTCGTTCTGGTGCTTCTGTTGGTATTGATGATATGGTAATACCGGAGAAGAAAGCCAGTATTATTGCTGAAGCTGAAGCTGAGGTTGCTGAAATTCAAGAACAGTTCCAATCAGGTCTGGTTACTGCGGGCGAACGTTATAACAAAGTTATTGACATTTGGGCTGCGGCTAATGAGCGTGTCGCAAAAGCGATGATGGAGAATTTATCCACAGAAACCGTTGTTAACCGTGATGGCCAAGACGAACAACAAGTTTCGTTTAACAGCATCTTTATGATGGCTGACTCTGGAGCACGTGGTTCTGCCGCACAGATCCGTCAGTTAGCGGGTATGCGTGGTTTGATGGCGAAGCCGGATGGTTCAATTATCGAGACTCCGATCACCGCTAACTTCCGTGAAGGTTTGAACGTATTACAACACTTCATTTCAACTCACGGTGCACGTAAAGGTCTAGCCGATACCGCCTTGAAGACAGCAAACTCAGGTTATTTAACCCGTCGTTTAGTTGATGTTGCACAAGATCTGGTTGTCACTGAGGATGATTGTGGTACCCACGACGGTATTTTAATGACACCAGTTATTGAAGGTGGTGACGTTAAAGAACCTTTACGTGAACGTGTCTTGGGTCGAGTCACCGCGGAAGATATATTAGTACCTGGTACAGCGGACATTTTAATACCGCGTAACGCCTTATTAAGTGAAAAATGGTGTGATGAGCTGGAAGCTAACTCTGTTGATAGCGTAAAAGTACGCTCTGTTGTAAGTTGTGAAACTGACTTTGGTGTTTGTGCGAAATGTTATGGACGTGATTTAGCGCGGGGTCATATCATCAATAAAGGTGAAGCTGTTGGTGTTATTGCTGCTCAATCAATCGGTGAGCCTGGCACACAGTTGACAATGCGTACATTCCATATTGGTGGTGCGGCATCACGTGCTGCTGCGGAATCCAGTATTCAGGTACGTAACAAAGGTAATATCAAACTAGTTAATGCTAAGTTTGTAACAAATTCTGAAGGTCACTTGGTTATCACTTCTCGTAATACAGAATTGCGAGTGGTAGATGAATTTGGTCGAACCAAAGAAAGCTATAAAGTTCCTTATGGTGCACACCTTAATAAAGGTGATGGTGATGGCGTTGATGGTGGTGAAACCGTTGCTAACTGGGATCCACATACCATGCCGGTTATCAGTGAAGTTGCGGGTATTATTCGTTTCTCTGATATGGCAGATGGACAATCTATTATACGTCAGACAGATGAACTAACGGGTTTATCATCAATTGTTGTGCTCGATACAGCTGAGCGTACTGCGGGTAGTAAAGATTTTCGTCCTGCATTGCGTGTTGCTGATGCGAAAGGCAATGATGTATTAATTCCGGGTACTGATATGCCAGCACAATATTTCTTGCCTGGTAAAGCGATTGTTCAATTGGATGATGGTGCAACAATTAATATTGGTGATACTTTAGCTCGTATTCCACAAGAATCGGGCGGTACCAAGGATATTACTGGTGGTTTACCACGGGTTGCTGATCTATTTGAAGCACGTCGACCAAAAGAGCCGGCTATTTTGGCTGAAATTAGCGGTATTATTTCTTTTGGTAAGGAAACTAAAGGTAAGCGTCGCCTAGTTATCAAACCGATAGATGGTGATGATGCATACGAAGAAATGATCCCTAAATGGCGTCAGCTTAATGTCTTTGAAGGTGAGCGAGTTGAGCGTGGTGATGTGATTTCTGATGGCCCGGAATCACCGCATGATATTTTACGTTTGCGTGGAGCGCATGCTGTTGCTCGTTATATCACCAATGAAGTCCAGGAAGTTTATCGTCTACAAGGCGTTAAAATTAACGATAAGCATATTGAAGTTATCGTTCGTCAGATGTTACGTAAAGTCACAATTGTTGATGCTGGTAACTCTGAATTTTTGGAAGGTGAACAAGTAGAGTATGCACGCGTTAAAGTAGCGAACCGTAAATTAGAGCAAGATGGAAAAGTGCCTGCTACCTTCAGTCGTGATCTGCTAGGTATTACCAAAGCGTCTCTGGCAACAGAGTCCTTTATCTCAGCAGCGTCATTCCAGGAAACAACACGTGTGCTTACCGAAGCTGCGGTGGCTGGAAAACGTGATGAACTTCGTGGTTTGAAGGAGAACGTCATTGTTGGCCGTCTAATTCCTGCCGGTACAGGCTATGCATATCACCAAGATCGGATGCGTCGTCGTCATATGGTTAATGAACCTGTTGAATCATCACAAGTTAGCGCTGATGAGGCAACGGTTAATTTTGCAGAATTGCTCAATGCGGGTTTTGGTAACCGAGACCATGAATAATGCAGCTTGATTGTAAAAAATGCCCTCATAACGAGGGCATTTTTATAGTTATATTATGGAGAAAATTAAAATAATGACACGCTGTCGTTTTATTACTTTATATGTATTGAGTATTTTTATTTCTTTTTTCTCAGTTTTCCACTTTATGCGGAAAACAGCATGGTTCCATTGTTAGAAAAACGTCTTGATGCTGATCTCAACAAACCAATGAAAGTTAGCCAGGATAGTGTGATTTATGCGGTAGTGGGAGGAAAAACACGGCCAGCTGGTTGGTTATTGAAAAATTCGGTTTTACTTATGCAACCGGCGAAAAATAATTTTTACCGTTTTCATTTTGGTAATAGTGTTGGCTATATTACTCAGCAACAAGCTTTTGAGGCAAAAAAAATCAGTTTCCGACTGATACTTTAAAACAATTAGATCAGCCAGTTTATGACTATTTAGTGACCACTGAAAAAACGCCTATCTATGAAAATGCAGATGAGAAAAGCACGGTTATTGGTTTTCTGTCCGCCAATTTACGTTATCCAGTACTAAGTCGAATAGCGAAGAAAGTTGGTTTTGACTCATCATCCATGAGCTCTTGGTTTATTATTGATCTTGGTGGTAGACTGGCTTTTATTGATGGTCAAGATGTTTCATTAGATAAAGGGATCCCAATTCTCACCTATCATCATTTACTTCCTGATAATGAAAATAAATTATTTCGCCATACTTCAACAACTACTTCGGTAACAGCTTTTAAAGCTCAAATGGATTACTTAAAACAAGCGGGTTATCAGACAATTACCTTGGATGAAGTTGATGGTTATTTAAAGAAAAAAATTAATTTACCGGGTAAGGTAGTCAGTATAACTTTTGATGATGGCTTAAAATCGGTTTATCGCTATGCTTATCCAATCTTGAAAGCGCATGCGCAAGCTGGCAACGCTTTTTGTTATCTCCTCGCGGATTAAATTTCATGATCAAAAATGGGATCCGAATGGTTTACAATTTATGAGTAGACATGAGTTGAAAAACAGTCTCGATGTCTTTGATATTCAATCTCACTCCCATTTTCTGCATAGATTAGATAATAAAACTCAACCGATTATTTTTAGCCGATCTTATCGTACAGTAAAACTTGATTTTGCCCATTCTCGTCGTGTATTAGCGCCATTTAATCCATTTCAACGTTACTTGGCATATCCTTTTGGTGCCTATAATGGACAGGTCATGGATGCGGCAAAAGCTGCTGGAATGATGTTGGCACTGACGACTATTCAAGGTAAAGTGAAACTGGGTGATAATCCGTATGCTTTGAAACGATTATATGCCTTGCGGAATGATCCAATGGAAAAATTTGCGCAAATGGTGGGCAATGGCGAGCAACAAAATTATTAATAAAGACATTATTGTTGATCAATAAAGACTCATTGTAGGTATCACCATAGGTAAGATCATAGCTAGGCAAATTTTTATTCTATTTAGTTGCTAGAAAAAAATGAATTAAAAATTAACCATTTGATCGAGTAGACCGGCTATCACCACCGATTAAGGCGGTGTTTTATTAACGGCCTAAATGGTGATCCCAATCTTTCCCGACGGGTTGGAGTCCAGCATTGATAATAACCTTAGCCATGGTTTCAGCGCTGCGATTATCATAGACAGTAAATTGCTCCAGTGCTTGATGATTTCAGCATAACCACCGGGTTGAGTCTTTGAACCAGCGCTAAGGGTATTGATAACCAGTGGAATAATATTATCACGGAAAAAAGGAGATTCACGGGTTGATAATGAAAGCTCAACTTCGGGTGCCAATAAACGGAAAGCGCAAATTAATTGAATTAATTCTGCTTCGTGGATGGTTGATGCTGGCTGAATACCCCCTATACAAGCGCGTATTCGAGGAAAAGAAATAGAGTAACGGCTTTTCCAATATTTTTTTGCAGATAAGATAGATGATTTGCGACGAGATAATAGTCAACTCGCCAATTATCGGATAATCCGATTAGTGCACCTAAGCCGATTTTATCAATACCGGCCTGGCCAAGGTGATCCGGTGTTTCTAGACGCCAAAAAAATCTTGTTTTTTCCCCCGTAAATGGTGCTGCTGATAAGTTGGTTGATGATAAGTTTCCTGGTAAACCAGTACACCATCTAAGCCAATTTCTTTCAGTTCCCTATATTCTGTAATTGTTAATGGTTGAACCTCCATCAATAGCGTACTGAAATATTTTTTAATTAATGAATATATTGGCGAAAATAATTCATCCCCACTTTGCTTGGATGTTCACCGGTTACCAGCAAGAGATTATTATATCCAATGGAACGTAGCGCTTCGCATTCTGCAATAATTTCTGTTTCGTGAAGTGTTTTTCGTTTGATTGGGTTGTGCATGGAAAAACCACAATAAGTACAATTATTAGCACACAGGTTAGACAGGTAGAGCGGTACATAAAGACCAACAGTATTGCCAAAGCGCTGGCGGGTTAATTTTTGCGCTTTTTGAGCGATAACTTCCAGATAGGGGTAGGCAGCGGGTGAAATGAGAGCCATAAAATCATTCAGGGACGGTCTGTCTGAGCAAATCGCGTTTTCAACCTCTTGAGCCGATTTGCTATTAATTTGTATCGCTAGTTGCTGCCAATCAAGTTGCTGATAAACTTCAGTAAAAGCCGTCATTATTGAAATGCCTCGAGGAATTGAGTTAAAGGGCTAGTGGATGCCGATCGATGCTGCTGAGCCGCGAGTCCAGCAGCTTGTACTATCTCACCTGCTTCAGTGGCAATGCGAAAAGCGTGAGCCATTGCAACAGGATCATTAGCAACGGCAATGGCGGTATTTACCAGTACAGCATCGGCTCCCATCTCCAAAGCGGTTAATGCATGACTGGGTGCTCCGAGCCCTGCATCGACAACAACTGGGATCGAGGCTTGTTCAACAATAATTTGTAAAAAATCGTAGGTAATTAATCCTTTATTGGTACCGATAGGTGCGCCAAACGGCATCACAGCGGCGCAACCTACCTCCTCTAAACGCCGGCACAAGACAGGATCGGCACTACAATAAGGTAAAACAATAAAACCTTTTTTTACCAATAGTTCAGCCGCTTTTAACGTCTCAATCGGATCGGGTAATAAGTATTTTGTATCGGGGTGGATCTCAAGTTTTACCCAGTTTGTGGCTAAGGCTTCACGCGCTAGACGAGCGGCAAATAAAGCTTTTTGGGCATTTTTAGCACCAGTAGTATTAGGTAATAATTTGACGTCGATTTTTTGTAATGGCGCCAAAATATCATCATTTTTATTTATTAAATCAAGCCGCTTCATCGCCATGGTGACTAACTGACTGCCAGAAGCTTGTATAGCCTGAGTCATCAATGATGAATTAGCGAATTTTCCGCTACCAATAAATAAACGTGATTGAAAAACAGTATCAGCAATTTTTAACATAAATTAGCCTCCGGCAATGGCCTGGAATAGCAGGATCTTATCTTGGTGGTTAATATAGTGATGGTTCCAATCTTCACGGGGAATAATGATCTGATTAATTGCTATTGCAATACTTGATGAGTTAAGTTTCAGATGATCAAATAATTGGCTGATTGTGATCGCACTGTTAAGTTCGATCAGTCGATCATTTAGCATAATGTGCATATTTATCTCCTGGTTCCACAAACTAAACAGCTTTTTGCTTTGCTAAGCAAGGTATGCCAATTGTGTTGTTTACCATCGAATAATTTCAGTTTTCCATTGAGCGAAGAAGGTAAATTGATTAATAATTTAATCGCCTCTAAGGCTTGCAGGGTGCCGATAACGCCAACAATCGGTCCGACAACTCCTGCTGTGCGGCAGTTTTGATAGGGTTCATTGGTATCAGGATAAAGGCAAGCATAGCAGCCTTGGTTATAGGGAGGTTCAAGTACTAACAGTTGACCATTGAACCCTACTGCACTATCACTAATGAGTGGTTTTTTTCTGCCACGCAAGCTGCATTAATTGCCTAGCGGGTTGACATATTATCAGTACAATCCAATACCAGATCTGTATTGCGGACAAGTGGACGGAGAGAATGATAATGTTGTTTGGTGTTAAATGTTTTCACCTTGATTTGTGGATTGAGCTGATTAAGCTGTTTTGCTGCTAATGTGACTTTAAGCTGAGAAACATCCTGCGTATGGTAAAGAATTTGTCGTTGCAGGTTGGAAATATGTAGCTTATCGTTATCGGTCAACCAGAGTTCGCCGACACCGGCCGCCGCTAAATAAAGTGCCGTCGGTGAACCCAGCCCCTCCCCAATCCTACAATAAGCACTTTGCTCATTGTTAATTTTTGTTGTCCTTTATTGCCGATTTCTTCAAGTAATGGCTGGCGGCTATAGCGCATAAAAATAGCATCATCAAGCATCGATCATTTCCTTACCTTCGATGAGATAGAGTAACTGAGCAACAACTTTGCGCCAGTTAGTCGATTTGGTGATCGCACTAACCATAGCAATACCCCCGACGCCAGTTGCAAGCACTGCGGGAACACACGCTAAAGAGATACCGTCTATTGCAATAGTGGGATAATCTGGTGTGTCATTAACCTGATGTTTTTGGGTTACTAAACCTTGCGGTGAAGAGGGCATTAATTTTGTAGTAGTAGGAAAAATATGTTCTAATGCTATATAAGAGGGTTTTAACTGCTTTGCTCTGATGAGTTCTTTTTGTTTATGGGTCGAAATTCCTAGGCGCAATCCCGCTTTTTGTAGGTGATTCAGATCAGCGAAATTAATATCCTCTTGCCCTAAATGGACGCCATAGGCGCCATATTTTATGGCTAATTGCCAATAGTCATTAATAAATAGGCGAGCTTGATATTGCTGGCCTAGCATAATTGCCTGATTAATATCTTCTTCGAGGTTACTGGCTAATCGATCTTTGATCCTTAATTGAATAGTGGTAACACCGACGCTAAGCAAGCGCCTTATCCACTCGACGAAATCAACCACTGGATACAAGCCAAGTTTATGCTCCGTAGTTGCAAATGCGTGATCAGGCCATTTTGTCATCGGAAATCGTCTCCATATCGTGGTATAGCTCACTACCGTGGGCGCGAAATGTTTACCGACATCTGTGCCATTTGAGCTGCATGCTCACGGACCTCTTGTGAAATTTTCATGGAACAAAATTTAGGCCCACACATTGAGCAAAAATGTGCGACTTTACCAGCGGCTTGCGGTAGTGTTTCTCATCATGGTAGGCACGTGCGGTTGTAGGATCGCGAGCCAGATTAAATTGGTCTTCCCAACGAAACTCAAATTTGGCTTTGGATAAGGCGTTATCACGAATTTGAGCCCCAGGGTGGTCTTTAGCCAGATCAGCGGCATGGTCGGCAATTTTATAGGTAATAAGTCCTTGTTTTATATCTTCTTTATTAGGTAAGCCCAAGTGTTCTTTTGGGGTAACATAACAGAGCATGGCACAGCCAAACCAACCAATTAAAGCCGCACCGATACCAGAGGTAAAGTGATCATAACCTGGTGCGATGTCGGTGGTTAAAGGCCCTAAGGTATAGAATGGCGCTTCATGGCAATGAGTTAATTCTTCCGTCATATTGCGGCGGATCATTTGCATTGGGATATGGCCAGGGCCTTCTATCATAACTTGAACATCATATTGCCAGGCTACCTTGGTTGATTCGCCTAATGTATATAGTTCAGCAAATTGCGCTTCATCATTAGCGTCTTGTAAGGAGCCAGGCCGTAATCCATCGTCAAGGGACAAAGAGACATCATAAGCGGCACAGATTGCACAGATTTCGTCGAAATGGGTATACAAAAAATTTTCTTGATGATGTGACAAGCACCATTTGGCCATAATAGAGCCACCGCGAGAAACAATACCAGTCAATCGATTAGCAGTCATTGGTATTATAGCGTAGTAAGACACCGGCGTGGATGGTAAAGTAGTCTACGCCTTGTTCGGCTTGTTCAAGTCAGGTGTCGCGAAATATTTCCTAGCTCAAATTTTCTGCCACGCCATTGACTTTTTCTAGTGCTTGATAAATTGGCACTGTACCAATAGGAACTGGGCTATTACGTAAGATCCATTCTCTCGTTTCATGGATATAGCGGCCTGTCGATAAATCCATCACGGTATCAGCTCCCCAGTGAGTCCAGATTAGTTTTTCAATTTCTTCTTCAATCGATGAAGTTACTGAGGAATTACCCATATTAGCATTGACTTTCACCAAAAAATTTCGACCAATGATCATCGGCTCGGATTCAGGATGGTTAATATTGGCTGGAATAATGGCACGTCCAGCGGCAACTTCTTGTCGAACAAATTCAGGGGTAATATTGTTTGGCAGGTTAGCATTAAAGCTTTGACCTGGGTGCTGTTGAGTTAATATTTTACTATTGATACGCTCGCGTCCCATATTTTCGCGGATCGCAATAAATTCCATTTCAGGTGTGATTATCCCTTGACGGGCATAGTGCAACTGCGTGACTGTTTTTCCGGTTTTGGCTTTTAATGGTTGTGGTCGGTAATTGAAGCGAAGATGATTCAATCCTGCATCAGCCAGTCGTTGTTGGGTAAAATAAGAGCTTGGTTTTTTAACTAACTCAGTATCATCGCGATCGAGGATCCAGTATTGGCGGCATTTTTTTAAACCCTCCTTAATATCTATAGTTACATCAGGATCGCCATAGGCGTCAGAAGTATCATAGACAGGTATTGCCTCATTCTCTACAAACAAGGGTTTATCTTTTGTACCGCCAACCAAGGTCGGTGAAAGCTGAATTTCACGCATAGGAACTTGGGTATTATAGTGATAACCTGTTAAATAGATCCGTTTTGAATTGGGAAAGTTGATATTTTGTAGCTTATCAAGAAAACGTTGTGCCGCTTCACGTTGTGCTTTTCGTGGCGAAGTGGTATTGGTTTTAACGGTAATATCGCTGGTTGCAATAATATTTTCGACATAGCAAATTCCTAAAATCATTACAAATGGTTCACGTAAGAGAGAAATTGCTTGTCTGGAGCTAGGTGAGAGTAATAGTATAATAATTGCGCTGTTTACTTTTGATAAGTCAAAATCGCAGGTTGATTACTCTTGTTCCCTTCGCAGATATTAGCCTGATCAGGTTCCGCGGATCCCGAATTAACGGTCTCAGCCTGTAGGTATTATTAAACCGACTAGGCACTCCGACAAGATGATATCAGTATATAAGAGAGATAATGAAAACTGCAATGGATAACTTCTTCATCAAACAACTGAATCAAAATAGACACTTGATATTGATGAATAAGGCATATTTTCAAAATTCACTAATCAATAAAATATAGAAGAATTGAGCTATATGATTAGAAAAAAGTTAACAGGAACAGAAACAGGCTGGTGAGTGGTTAGTTCTGGTGGTCGAATTTGGTTGCCAAATGGTGATTTACCGAAAGGTTCCGCCCAATTTTGGTCGCTAACAGGAAAAGAGGCACTCCCTATTGGTGAATGGCAAGTGGAAACGATTTGGTTAATTATAGCAAAATCACCAACGGATATTTGTTCGCCGCGATGGATTGCCAGTCAAGATGAGGGGCTATTTAAACTAGTTGGACGCGGTATTCAACTGGCAGAGTTTTATCGTTCGCACCATTATTGCGGTTATTGCGGCAACAAAATGACAGCCAGCTTAACCGAATGGGCATGCTTGTGTAGTCATTGTCATGAGCGCTATTATCCGCAAATTGCGCCCTGTATTATTGTTGCTATTCGGCGTGCTGATCATATCTCATTGGCTCAACATCGGCGTCATAAAAAAAAGCCAATATTTACTGTATTAGCAGGATTTGTTGAACTAGGTGAGACTATTGAAGAAGCGGTGAAAAGAGAAGTAAAAGAAGAGAGTAATATTATCATTAGTAACATTCGCTATATTGCTTCACAGCCATGGCCTTTTCCTCATTCATTAATGATCGGTTTTTGGCTGATTATGCCAGTGGTGAAATCCAGGCTAATCCTGATGAGTTAATTAGTGCGGACTGGTATCATCATGATAAATTACCGCTTATACCGCCTCCTGATACCATAGATCGCCGTTTAATTGAAGATACACTGGCTTTATGTCGGCAAGAAAATGATAACTTATACGAATAATATTAATCACGCTATATCTAAGTTGTTGCTGATTTAAGCAACAAGAAAAAGGCAAATACACGATGATAATTGGCAATTTCTAATTGCCATTTAATGGAGCTAATGATGTCTGCATTAACAAACGATCGCTACTTACGTGCGCTATTACGGCAGCCAGTTGATAAAACCCCAGTATGGATGATGCGCCAGGCCGGTCGTTATTTACCGGAGTATAGAAAAATTCGTCAGCAAGCCGGTGATTTTCTTTCATTGTGCAAAAATACCGAGTTAGCCTGTGAAGTGACATTACAACCGCTACATCGTTTTCCATTAGATGCGGTGATCCTGTTTTCAGATATTCTTACTATTCCTGATGCGATGGGCTTAGGCCTTTATTTTTCAGCCGGAGAAGGGCCTATGTTTCAGCGTCCAATTGATTGTGTGGCTGATATAGAGAAACTGCCAATTCCTGATCCTGAGCAAGAATTGGTTTACGTAATGAATGCTGTACGCGCTATCCGCAAGGCGTTACAAGGAAAAGTGCCATTAATCGGTTTTTCTGGTAGCCCATGGACATTGGCAACTTATATGGTCGAAGGACGAAGTAGTAAGGCTTTTACCCATATTAAGAAGATGATGTATACGGAGCCAAAAGCGTTACATTTATTATTGGATAAGTTGGCCCAAAGTGTCATTCTTTATCTAAATGCTCAGATTCGGGCTGGTGCTCAATCGGTGATGATTTTTGATACTTGGGGTGGTGTATTAACCGGGCCTGATTACCATCAATTTTCTTTACATTACATGTATCAGATCATTGATGGTCTACAGCGAGAACATGAAGTGCGTAAAGTCCCGGTGACCTTATTTACTAAATGCGGTGGCCAATGGTTAGAGGCAATGGCTGCGACCGGTTGTGACGCGTTAGGGATCGACTGGATGACAGATATTGAAGAGGCGCGTTCTCGTGTAGGAGATAAGGTTGCCTTACAGGGAAACATGGATCCTTCTATATTATATGCATCAAAAGAACGTATCGAGTTTGAGGTCAAAACAATTTTAAAGCAATTCGGTCAGGGCAGTGGCCATGTTTTTAATTTAGGTCATGGCATTCACCAGGATATTCCACCTGAGCATGTTAAAAATTTTATTAATTCAGTACACAAATTATCAGAGCAATATCATCAATAAGTAAGGTTTATCCAAACAAAGAAAATGCTGATAAATAATAATTGTTATATTTTTTTATTCATTATTAAATCTAAATTAAATATTTACAATTATTTAAATATATTTTTTTAAAATTTGTGTTATAAAACAAATAATAAAATATATTTATATAAAAATTTTTTAAGTAAAAATAAATATGATTGATACCAAATTATTACGTCAGGAACAGACCACAAAAGCTAAACAAATTATTCTTACGGATAATTTTGCTACCCCTAATCTTATTGCTGGTGCTGATGTTGGATTTGAAGAAAAAGGTACTATAACCCGAGCCGCAATGGTTGTTATGCACTGGCCCTCACTTGCTATTGTTGAATATCATATTGTCCGTATACCGACTGAATTTCCTTATATTCCAGGTTTACTCTCTTTTCGAGAGTATCCTGCACTACTGACGGTTTGGGAAAAACTGCAACATAAACCCAATCTTATTATGGTTGATGGCCAAGGAATTGCCCATCCTCGTCGTTTTGGAGTAGCTAGTCATTTGGGTCTTTTATTAGATATTCCAACGATTGGTATAGCAAAAAGTCGTCTATGTGGTCACCATGAAGCTTTAGATGAAATAGTGGAAAGCTGCCAACCATTGAATGATAATAATGAGCAAATTGGTTGGGTGTTTCGTAGTAAAAAAAGATGTAAACCACTTTATATCTCACCTGGCCATAAAATCAGTTTAGATGCTTCACTATTATGGGTTAAGCATTGTATTAAAGGTTATCGTTTACCTGAACCTACTCGTTGGGCTGATGGAATCGCTTCTAATAGAGCGTTTTTTAATCGAATGAAACAGAATTTGGCATAATTAAAGTTAAAATATGTGGAACCTGTTGATTTTCAGGTAAACTTCGGCGTAAAAGGTAAGTGAGTAGAAATTTGATGTTAAGAAACCCAATTCATTTGCGGTTGGCAAAATTAGATAGTTGGCGGCATATTACTTTCATGGCCTGTTTATGTGAGCGTATGTATCCTAATTATCAATTGTTTTGTAAACAAACAAGCTTTTTAAATCCAATACGTTATCGTATTATTTTAGATTTAATCTGGGAATCACTGATTATTAAAGATAGTAAAATTGATTTTGATAATCAGTTGGAAAAGTTAGAGGAAGTTATTCCCGTCGCAAATGATTTTGATATATACGGAGTTCATCCTGCTATTGATGCATGTATTGCGTTAAGTGAAATAATTCATTCTTACTTAAGTGGGGAAACATTAGAAAGTCCTATTGAAGTAAGTAAAATTTCGATTTGAACTATCGCAATGTTTGAGATGACTCAGACAGGTAAAGAGATGTCTGATGAAGAACTGAAAGAATTGATTACCATTGAAGAAGAATGGGATATTTACCGTTTACTTGCCGCTTGTGAAAAGCGGGATGTAGCGCTGATTAAAGGATTAAAATCCGACCTCCGTGAAGTAGGGATCAGCAATATTGGCATTAAGGTTACCTAATTTCCGTTCATAGTGTTTAAAAACGTGATTTGGTACCATGCTCTACAGTGAAGGTCGAGAGGAGTACTTTCGGGACGTATATTAAGAATTAATAGGTTCTACATATCCAACGTACTCGATGCTATGCAAATGATAAACACACTGTGTAAGGATAACTTATGAATAAGACTGTAAATAAAAACATGAATAAGGGTCATGTAATTGAATGTGTCGCGCAAAAGGCAAACTTGACTAAGACTCAAGCTAAAAGTGCGTTAGAAGCAGTGATTGAATGTATTACAGATGCATTGAAAGAAGGTGAGCAAGTTCAATTCGTTGGTTTTGGTACTTTTAAGATTAATTATCGTGCAGCTCGTACTGGTCGTAATCCTAAAACAGGTGCAGAACTCAAAATTGAAGCCGCTAATGTACCAGTATTTGTTGCTGGAAAATCACTGAAAGAAGCAGTTAAGTAATTCAGTTGCGAAAGAGAATATTCAGAGGGGGTATTAAACCCCTTTTATTGATTGGGCACATCCTCATTTTACTTGGCGCTTGCACCAGTAAACCTAAAATGCCCGAATTTAGCGCAAGTGGATTTATTTCTGACGCCGGTGTCGTTAGGCTATGGCGCTTAAATGATCAAAAAAGCAACCATCAAGTAATTGTCGCTGTATATAGTCCTTACCAAGGCAAAAATACTACCATTACTTTCTTTGAATATCGTCAAAATAAACTTTGGCAAATTCGGTATCAATCTTTTGACTATAAAAATAAACAGCAACAACAGCTAAGATTTGATCAAAATGAGCATATTATTTTTATGCAGCGAATAATAAATAATAACAAAATTCCTTTAACTAAGGATGATATTGTTCGCTGGCGATTTGAATCGGAGCGTTTAATTGAATTGAGCAACACACTTATTGCTGGTAATGTTCATCTTTACCAAGGTCATTGGCGTCAAGGACAAATTATATCTTGTAGTGGTGAAAAACGTGATACATCGTTTACCGCTCAAGCTGAAAATTGGTTGTTGCAAAGAGCCAAGACTAGTTAAGATGACTTGGCTATTGCCTGGTTAGAAGCACCAGAAGGCAACGAGTTATTGCTCGTTGCCAATGAGAATTTCTGCCTATGGGCGCCAACAAAAGAGAAACTTTAAATTTTTTATTTTAAACGAGCGAGTGCTCGATAACCGATATCATCCCGATAGAAACAACCCGTCCAGGATATTTTTTCTGCTTTCTGATAAGCTGCTTTTTGGGCATCAAGAATTGTTTTTCCAAGCGCGGTAACACACAGTACACGGCCACCGGCAGTAATGACTTGGTTTTGTTTTAATTCTGTTCCGGCGTGAAAAACTTTACACATTTCTGCTGGTTTATCATTGATCCCTTCAATAATATCACCTTTACGATAATTGGCCGGATAACCTTCAGCGGCCATGACAACACCTAAGGCACAGCGTTCATCCCAACATGATGTTTTACCCGCTAATTCTCCTTTAGAGCCGGCTAGACAAAGTTCTACCAGATCAGATTGTAAGCGCATCATAATGGGTTGTGTTTCTGGATCACCAAATCGACAATTAAATTCAATAACCTTTGGATTTCCTTGTTTATCTATCATTAATCCCGCATATAAAAATCCTTGATATCGCCGATCTTCGAGCGCCATACCTTTTACCGTAGGATAAATAATTTGATCCATTACACTTTGATGAATAATGTCTGTGACAACTGGAGTAGGAGAATATGCCCCCATTCCACCTGTATTTGGCCCGCTATTATTATTACCAACACGCTTATGATCTTGGCTTGTTGCCATAGGAATGACATTTTCACCATCAACCATTACGATAAAACTGGCTTCTTCGCCGTCAAGAAACTCCTCAATAACGATACGGTGACCCGCTTGGCCAAATGCATTACCGGCAAGCATATCATGAACAGCATTTTTGGCTTCTTCTAAAGTCATAGCAACAACCACGCCTTTACCTGCGGCTAGCCCATCAGCTTTAATAACAATCGGGGCGCCCATTTTGTTTAGGTAGGCGAGTGCGGGCTCAACTTCGGTAAAATTCTGGTAAGTGGCGGTCGGAATATGATGACGTGTAAGAAAATCTTTCGTAAAAGCTTTAGAGCCTTCTAATTGTGCTGCTTTTTGACTGGGACCAAAGATCGTTAAACCAGCATGTTGAAAAGCATCAACAACGCCTAGAACTAAGGGGGTTTCTGGTCCAACGATCGTTAAACCAATATTATTATTTTTGGCAAAATCGACTAATCCAGTAATATCTGTTATTGAAATATTAATATTGGTTAGATTTTTTTCTAGTGCAGTTCCGGCATTACCGGGTGCAACATAAACCTTGTCAGCGAGAGGTGATTGTGCTGCTTTCCATGCTAAAGCATGCTCACGACCACCATTGCCGATAATTAAAATATTCATGTTATTGCTCCCTAAATTAATGGCGGAAATGGCGCATATCAGTAAAAATCATCGCGATATCATGTTCATTAGCTGCGGCTATGATCTCATCGTCACGAATTGAACCGCCTGGTTGGATAACACAGGTTATGCCTGCGGTAGCGGCAGCATCAATACTATCTCGGAATGGAAAGAAAGCATCAGATGCCATTGCACATCCGACAAGATCTAAATTTTCGTCCTGAGCTTTTAATGCCGCGATTTTTGCTGAATAAACTCGGCTCATTTGTCCTGCACCAATACCGACTGTCATATTATTTTTGGCATAAACAATGGCATTGGATTTTACAAATTTTGCCACATGCCAGCAAAATAGGGCATTATCTATTTCTTGTTCGCTTGGTTGACGTTTGGAAACGACACGCAGATCAGCTTTGGTCACTAAACCTAAATCGCGATCTTGCACCAATAAGCCACCATTTACCCGTTTGAAATCTAAACCTGCAATAGGTGAATGCCATTGGCCACAATCCAGAACACGCACATTCTGCTTGCTTGCAAGTATTGCGAGGGCAGCTTCAGTAACCGCAGGTGCAATAATGACTTCAACAAATTGACGCTCAATAATTGTTTTAGCCGTATTTGCATCTAATTCACGATTAAATGCAATAATACCACCAAATGCAGATGTTGGATCAGTTTTAAAAGCGTGATCGTAAGCCGCATAGATATCAGTACTGACCGCAACACCACAAGGATTAGCGTGTTTGACAATGACACAAGCCGGTTTGGAAAAACTTTTTACGCACTCCAAGGCTGCGTCAGTATCAGCAATATTATTATAAGAAAGCGATTTGCCTTGTAGCTGTCTTGCTGTAGCGACAGAGGCTTCTACTCTATTTTCCTCTATATAAAAAGCCGCAGCTTGATGACTATTTTCGCCGTAACGCATATCCTGCTGTTTAATAAAATTCAGGTTCAATGTACGAGGAAATTTACCTGAAGGCTGGTTCATCTCACCATAATAAGAAGGTACTAACTTACCAAAATAATTAGCAATCATCCCATCATAAGCGGCAGTATGTTCAAAAGCCTTAACTGCCAAGTCAAAGCGGAACATGTTAGTTAGAGAGTTTTGCTGATTATCCATCTCTTCGATGATTTTGTGATAATCCTGACTATTAACCACGACCGCCACATCTTTATAATTTTTGGCAGCAGAACGGATTATGGCTGGCCCACCAATATCAATATTCTCAATGGCATTTTCTAGCGTACAATCTGGCTTGGCAACAGTTTCTGCAAAAGGGTAAAGATTAACAACAACCATATCAATTGGCGTAATTTGATGTTGTCTCATTATTTCGTCATCTTGCCCGCGCCGTCCGAGAATACCTCCATGTACTTTCGGATGAAGCGTTTTGACACGGCCGGCCATCATTTTTGGCCATCCGGTATAATCGGAAACTTCTATAACAGTTAACCCGGCCGCTAGCAATAATTTAGCTGTACCGTCGGTAGAGATAAGTTCAACCTTACGTTGAGATAAAGCTTTAGCAAATTCAACAATACCTTCTTTGTCAGAAACACTCAGTAGAGCACGCTGAATAGGGCGGAGTTGTGGCATGAAATAAATCCCTTGGAATAATAAAATATTTTAAAACATTAATTAAATTTTATGGCTATTCGCTATTACAAATGATATTCGAAAATAACTAGTTTCAATCAAATATTTTTTGTCGCAAACGCAATTGTAACGCAAACGTTTGCGTATTTCGCTATAATTTTTGTCATTTTATTTTTGTGGATAACTCTGTTAATAATTCGGTATAATATAATGCTTTGCTGTTTAATTAATCAATTAAACAAAATTATGCAAAATTAAGCTTGCCAGCTGCGTAAAACTGCCTATAATACGCCCCCACTGAGTCAGTATAGAACGAATCAATTGAATTGAATTTTCTTGACGCAGGGTAAAGAAGAGTAGAAATAACTACTTGACTTTACAGGTGAAAAGCGTAATATACGCCACCTCGCGGCCCAGGTCGCACGCTCTTTAACAATTAATCAGACAATCTGTGTGGGCACTTGCAAGACATCATCAAAAAATATTTGATTTTAAAGTCTTGAAGAGTGACAAAACAGTTAATTCATATATGAACTAATATGCAGTAACGTTATTTTGGTCGGCAGCGGCGAAGGTGGTCAAATATCGGCAAAGCGAGTTGAACAAAAGCGCGTTACGGTCAGTAAAACATTCTTTGAGCATCAAGCTTTTAATTGAAGAGTTTGATCATGGCTCAGATTGAACGCTGGCGGCAGGCCTAACACATGCAAGTCGAGCGGCAGCGGGAGGAAGCTTGCTTCCTTGCCGGCGAGCGGCGGACGGGTGAGTAAGGTATGGGGATCTGGCCAAAGGGGGGGGATAACCACTGGAAACGGTGGCTAATACCGCATAATCTCTAAGGAGCAAAGTGGGGGACCGTTCTGGCCTCACACCTTCGGATGAACCCATATGAGATTAGCTAGTAGGTGGGGTAAGGGCTCACCTAGGCGACGATCTCTAGCTGGTCTGAGAGGATGATCAGCCACACTGGGACTGAGACACGGCCCAGACTCCTACGGGAGGCAGCAGTGGGGAATATTGCACAATGGGCGCAAGCCTGATGCAGCCATGCCGCGTGTATGAAGAAGGCCTTCGGGTTGTAAAGTACTTTCAGTCGTGAGGAAGGTGTTAAGGTTAATAACCTTAGCAATTGACGTTAGCGACAGAAGAAGCACCGGCTAACTCCGTGCCAGCAGCCGCGGTAATACGGAGGGTGCGAGCGTTAATCGGAATTACTGGGCGTAAAGGGCACGCAGGCGGTTAATTAAGTTGGATGTGAAATCCCCGGGCTTAACCTGGGAATGGCATTCAAGACTGGTTAGCTAGAGTCTTGTAGAGGGGGGCAGAATTCCATGTGTAGCGGTGAAATGCGTAGAGATGTGGAGGAATACCGGTGGCGAAGGCGGCCCCCTGGACAAAGACTGACGCTCATGTGCGAAAGCGTGGGGAGCAAACAGGATTAGATACCCTGGTAGTCCACGCTGTAAACGATGTCGATTTGGAGGTTGTGGTCATGAACTGTGGCCTCCGGAGCTAACGCGTTAAATCGACCGCCTGGGGAGTACGGCCGCAAGGTTAAAACTCAAATGAATTGACGGGGGCCCGCACAAGCGGTGGAGCATGTGGTTTAATTCGATGCAACGCGAAGAACCTTACCTACTCTTGACATCCAGCGAATCCTTTAGAGATAGAGGAGTGCCTTCGGGAGCGCTGAGACAGGTGCTGCATGGCTGTCGTCAGCTCGTGTTGTGAAATGTTGGGTTAAGTCCCGCAACGAGCGCAACCCTTATCCTTTGTTGCCAGCGAGTAGAGTCGGGAACTCAAAGGAGACTGCCGGTGATAAACCGGAGGAAGGTGGGGATGACGTCAAGTCATCATGGCCCTTACGAGTAGGGCTACACACGTGCTACAATGGCGTATACAGAGAGAGGCGAGCCAGCGATGGGGAGCGGAACTCAGAAAGTACGTCGAAGTCCGGATTGGAGTCTGCAACTCGACTCCATGAAGTCGGAATCGCTAGTAATCGCGGATCAGCATGTCGCGGTGAATACGTTCCCGGGCCTTGTACACACCGCCCGTCACACCATGGGAGTGGGTTGCAAAAGAAGTAGGTAGCTTAACCTTTTGGATGGCGCTTACCACTTTGTGATTCATGACTGGGGTGAAGTCGTAACAAGGTAACCGTAGGGGAACCTGCGGTTGGATCACCTCCTTACCTAGATAGATGGAATGTGAGTGTTCACACAGATTGTCTGATGAAATAGCGCGTAAAACCAATCTAAGATTGACTGAAGAGCTTGAAGTCCCCTTCGTCTAGAGGCCTAGGACATCGCCCTTTCACGGCGGTAACAGGGGTTCGAATCCCCTAGGGGACGCCACTTTAGTAATTTAGAAAGGCGGTGCATCACCCTTTTAGTGTTGTGCACTGTTTGTGCTTTACGCAATAATGATTAAACCAATTTAGTGAGTTGGTTTACTAATAATGCTCTTTAACAATCTGGAACAAGCTGAAAATTGAAACACACATTATTGAAAAAATAGTGTGGGGAACTCTCAAACTCCAATTTGAAGTGTTATTCAAATAGGCAGACGAATGGCATGAGCGAGCAGGGTGAAATTTGCGGCGTAGGTGCGCAGTCAGCGCAGTGTACATAAGTACGTGAGCATGACGAGTACCGCACAACAAAAAATTTCGCACGGCGCAGCCATGGCGCTTCCGTATTATTTGATAAGAGACACCTTCGGGTTGTGAGGTTAAGCGAATGAAGCGTACACGGTGGATGCCTAGGCAGTCAGAGGCGATGAAGGACGTGCTAATCTGCGAAAAGCGTCGGTAAGCTGATATGAAGCGTACTAGCCGGCGATGTCCGAATGGGGAAACCCAGTGCATTAATGCACTATCATTTGATGAATTTATAGTCAAACGAGGCGAACCGGGGGAACTGAAACATCTCAGTACCCCGAGGAAAAGAAATCAACCGAGATTCCCCCAGTAGCGGCGAGCGAACGGGGAGCAGCCCAGAGTCAACATCAATATTTACTGCAGGAGAAGGGTCTGGAAAGGCCGGCAATAAAGGGTGATAGCCCCGTATCTGAAACGGTAAGTGTTGTGAGCTCGAAGAGTAGGGCGGGACACGTGTTATCCTGTCTGAATATGGGGGGACCATCCTCCAAGGCTAAATACTCCTGACTGACCGATAGTGAACTAGTACCGTGAGGGAAAGGCGAAAAGAACCCCGGCGAGGGGAGTGAAATAGAACCTGAAACCGTGTACGTACAAGCAGTGGGAGCACCCGAAAGGGTGTGACTGCGTACCTTTTGTATAATGGGTCAGCGACTTATATTCTGTAGCAAGGTTAACCGCATAGGGGAGCCGTAGGGAAACCGAGTCTTAACTGGGCGTTAAGTTGCAGGGTATAGACCCGAAACCCGGTGATCTAGCCATGGGCAGGTTGAAGGTTGGGTAACACTAACTGGAGGACCGAACCGACTAATGTTGAAAAATTAGCGGATGACTTGTGGCTGGGGGTGAAAGGCCAATCAAACCGGGAGATAGCTGGTTCTCCCCGAAAGCTATTTAGGTAGCGCCTCGTGAATTCATCTTCGGGGGTAGAGCACTGTTTCGGCTAGGGGGTCATCCCGACTTACCAACCCGACGCAAACTACGAATACCGAAGAATGTTATCACGGGAGACACACGGCGGGTGCTAACGTCCGTCGTGAAGAGGGAAACAACCCAGACCGCCAGCTAAGGTCCCCAAGTCATGGTTAAGTGGGAAACGAAGTGGGAAGGCTTAGACAGCCAGGATGTTGGCTTAGAAGCAGCCATCATTTAAAGAAAGCGTAATAGCTCACTGGTCGAGTCGGCCTGCGCGGAAGATGTAACGGGGCTAAACCATGCACCGAAGCTGCGGCAGCGACATTTAGGTGTTGTTGGGTAGGGGAGCGTTCTGTAAGCCGTAGAAGGTGGACTGAGAGGTCTGTTGGAGGTATCAGAAGTGCGAATGCTGACATAAGTAACGATAAAGCGGGTGAGAAACCCGCTCGCCGAAAGACCAAGGTTTCCTGTCCAACGTTAATCGGGGCAGGGTAAGTCGACCCCTAAGGCGAGGCTGAAAAGCGTAGTCGATGGGAAACGGGTTAATATTCCCGTACTAAGGGTTACTGCGAAGGGGGGACGGAGAAGGCTAGGCTATCCGGGCGACGGTTGTCCCGGTTTAAGCGAGTAGGAGGGTAGTGCAGGCAAATCCGCACTGCTATAACACTGAGACGTGATGACGAGCCACTAAGGTGGTGAAGTAGTTGATGCCCAGCTTCCAGGAAAAGCCTCTAAGCGATAGGTAATCATTAATCGTACCCCAAACCGACACAGGTGGTTAGGTAGAGAATACTCAGGCGCTTGAGAGAACTCGGGTGAAGGAACTAGGCAAAATAGTGCCGTAACTTCGGGAGAAGGCACGCTGGCATTAGGTGAAGGGTCTTGCATCCGGAGCTGAAGCCAGTCGAAGATACTAGCTGGCTGCAACTGTTTATTAAAAACACAGCACTGTGCAAACACGAAAGTGGACGTATACGGTGTGACGCCTGCCCGGTGCTGGAAGGTTAATTGATGGGGTAAGCCGTAAGGCGAAGCTCTTGATCGAAGCCCCAGTAAACGGCGGCCGTAACTATAACGGTCCTAAGGTAGCGAAATTCCTTGTCGGGTAAGTTCCGACCTGCACGAATGGCGTAATGATGGCCAGGCTGTCTCCACCCGAGACTCAGTGAAATTGAACTCGCTGTGAAGATGCAGTGTACCCGCGGCAAGACGGAAAGACCCCGTGAACCTTTACTATAGCTTGACACTGAACATTGAGCCTTGATGTGTAGGATAGGTGGGAGGCTTTGAAGTGTGGACGCCAGTCTGCATGGAGCCAACGTTGAAATACCACCCTTTAATGTTTGATGTTCTAACTTGGGCCCGTAATCCGGGCTGAGGACAGTGTCTGGTGGGTAGTTTGACTGGGGCGGTCTCCTCCCAAAGCGTAACGGAGGAGCACGAAGGTTGGCTAATCACGGTCGGACATCGTGAGGTTAGTGCAAAGGCATAAGCCAGCTTGACTGCGAGCGTGACGGTGCGAGCAGGTACGAAAGTAGGTCTTAGTGATCCGGTGGTTCTGAATGGAAGGGCCATCGCTCAACGGATAAAAGGTACTCCGGGGATAACAGGCTGATACCGCCCAAGAGTTCATATCGACGGCGGTGTTTGGCACCTCGATGTCGGCTCATCACATCCTGGGGCTGAAGTAGGTCCCAAGGGTATGGCTGTTCGCCATTTAAAGTGGTACGCGAGCTGGGTTTAGAACGTCGTGAGACAGTTCGGTCCCTATCTGTCGTGGGCGAAGGAAGGTTGAGGGGGGCTGCTCCTAGTACGAGAGGACCGGAGTGGACGCACCACTGGTGTACAGGTTGTCATGCCAATGGCATCGCCTGGTAGCTAAGTGCGGAAGAGATAACCGCTGAAAGCATCTAAGCGGGAAACTTGCCTCAAGATGAGTCTTCCCTGACAGTAATGTCCTATAAGGGGTGTTCGAGACGAGGACGTAGATAGGCTGGGTGTGTAAGCGTAGCGATACGTTGAGCTAATCAGTACTAATGACCCGGGAGGCTTAACCTGACAACACCGAAGGTGTTTTGAGAGAGAGAATTTTAGCTTGTTTTGAGATTGAATCTGGTCGGATTTTGCTGAAGGCGCGAAATAAGATGGGATAAATAAAAAAGAATTTGTCTGGCGGCAATAGCGCGGTGGTCCCACCTGACCCCATGCCGAACTCAGAAGTGAAATGCCGTAGCGCCGATGGTAGTGTGGGGTCTCCCCATGTGAGAGTAGGGAGCTGCCAGACTTTGATTATGTTAAGAAAGCCACCCTTGGGTGGCTTTTTGTCGTTTTAATTATTGATAGCGCATTGATTTAAAAAAGCTTATTATTTTGTAGTCGGAAATAGAGTTAACCTATTAAAGAATGCGACGTATTAGCCTATCAACGCGGATCCTGCGTAAACGGCGAATAAGTTTTTTAATTTTTACTGGATAGTGCTGGATATTTTCAAGCTCTTGATAGTGACTTACAATATGAGTATTAGTTGTTATAGATTTTAATTCTTTGTTGTTTTTCTGTAACAAAACTTTTCGGGGGTCATGAATTAATATTGCATTCTCCAAATCCAGTCCCCATGCACGAGGATTGAGATTATTACCGGTTATTAATTGCCAGTTATTATCTATCCAAATTCCTTTTAAATGATAGCTATTTTCTCCGTCTTTCCATAATCTAATAGTTAATTGCTGGTTATCTACAAAGCGTTGTAACCGACAGATAAAACGGCGCAGGTTAATTTCATATAAATAAGGTAATGCACTGATAATTTTAAAAGGTTCGTCTGGTGGAATGTAAAAGTCATTAGCCGTTTTATCGCCAATGATAATTTCAATTTGTTTGTCGTCACGCAATAATTTACTAATTATACGCGTTAAAATAGTGGGTAAATTAAAATAGGGTGTACAGATAGTCATTTTCTTTTCTGTACTGTTCATTAAATGTGTAATAGTTTTATTTAATTCGTTTTTTTTGCCCAAACCGATTAATGGAGTTACTGCTAACTCTTCATTTGTAGCATTATTTTGCAATTGATAGTGACAACTTTTTAAGCTATGGCGAAATTGTTTAATTAAACTTTTAATTTGAGTATTGCGGGGGCGATGTGCTTGATCTAGACGCTGGATGGCGGGTGAAGATAGCAAGCTTTGGTCGATAAAGCTTTTCATCGTCGCAGCTAATTGGACATTATCTAATATATGATAACGATCGTAACGATAACGTTGGTGTTGCTGGAGATAGACATCATTAATGCTGGCACCGCTATAAATAACCGTATCATCGAAGATAAAACCTTTTAGATGTAAAACACCTAATGCCTCACGTGTATTGACGGGGATACCAAAAAAAGCGATACCTGATCCTGGGTGTGCCATTGCCATTTGATAATACCAATCGGCATTAGTTGCGCTGGCATCTGCACCAATGCGACCACGTTGAGCACGATGCCAGTCAACCATTATTTTGATATCTAATTCTGGTCGTGCCATTTTTGCTTGATAAAGCGCATTTAGTATGCCTCGTCCTGCATCATCATGTTCGAAGTAAAGTGCAGTAATATAAATATACCGTTGAGTGTTGGCAATTTTGTCCAACAGAGCTTTTCGAAAACTTTCTGTTTGGTATAGGGTGACAACTCCAGCAGCAGACTGAGGTAATTTTGCTAATTGCTCAAGATATTGTTGATGCTTTGCTTTTTTTAATTTGGACAACATCACAGTATAAATTTTCTCTTTTTCATTAAAGGAGTAGATTACATACTCTGGTTTAGGTTTATTGAAAATTGGTGATTCATGATACCATTAGTTTAATTTTTTGTATCTATTAATCCTAGCTATGTTGACCGATTGTTCAGCCACTATCTATTGCATTATTAACTCTATTTATTTAGTTATAAGATTATTTTCTTCATAGTGTTAGATCAAGATTGACAATACTATCTTCAAATTGAATATCGAGACTAAAACCTAATTTTTGTGCTAACTGTAGCATTTTTTTATTTTCAGGCATTGTGATTGCAGTAAGTCGTCGAGTGCCTCGACTACGGCTATATCTAATAATTTTGTCCATTAACTGATATCCAAGTGTATTACCTTTCATATCAGAACGTACTAAAACGGCAAATTCTACTTGCTGATTGTCAGGATCTTCTACCACACGAACCACTCCAATAATCTCGGAATTTTTTTAATAGCGATAAAGGCCATTTCTCGGTCATAATAGATTTGTGTCATATTCGCTAAGTCATCATGGGTAAATTCGCTAATTTCACTAAAGTAACGATAATAAAGATCTTCTTTTGTTACCTGAGTAATAAAATCTTTGAGTAAATGTTCGTCTTTGGGCAGGATAGATCTAAGTTGACATTTTATGCCTTTTTAAGAGAGATAATTTCTTCTAATTCATTAGGATAGGGTCTAATTGCTAATCTTGCTTTAGGATCACCGACTATTGAACAGAGTTCCATAGCAACATCCAGTAAAGTGAATTCTTCATCACATGGTAAAAGTGGGTGAATATTTAGTCGTACAATTTGCGGGCAATCTATTAGTAAGTTTGAAGCGCGGACGAGTAATTGGCAGAGACCATCAATATTCAATTGATGGGATGAATTGGTTGATTTTATTTTGTGATTTTTAATTGCTTGAATAACTAAATATCTGGCTAATTTCATGTTAAGAGGAGCGATTGCCACCGCAGCATGGGTTTCTGGCTGCCATTCGATATCTCCATCACCTAATAAGATCAAAGGACCAAAAATAGGATCTTGTTCAATGGCTATTTTTAACTCGAGAGCGCCTGCTTTATTTGCCATAATGTGTACTAATAAAGCTTGGATCATGGCGTTAGGAAAGTGTTGCGCCGCGCGATCAAAAATTCCCTGGCTAGCTCTGCTACCTCTTTGGCATTACGTAAATAGAGCATAACGCCTTGAATATCAGATTTGTGAGGAATATCTGCAGAGCGTAATTTTAAAGCAACAGGATAGCCAACTTTTTCAGCTATAGTGATTGCTTGATCACTATTATGAGCTATCCAGGTAGGTAAAATTTTTAAGCCATATGCGCGTAAAATGGGTTCCATTTCGTGTGTATCAAGTTGGGTGATCCTTTTTTTTAATGCTTTTTGAATTAATGCATGGGCTTTTGTTGTGTTAGCCGTTAATCCAATAGGCAATGCAGGTGTTTCAGTCAATTGTTTTTGGTTATGGCGATATTCTACCATATGAATATAAGCAGTAATGGCACCTTCCGGTGTTCGATAAGTTGGAATACTCGCTTCACTAAAACGTTTTACGTGCATCTTGTGATGAATATTCGCCACACCAGTTAGTTAATATGGTTATCCACTTGCTGCGGGGATGTGATTGAATGGTTTGAATAATCCTTTCAGCAGTAAATAAACTGGGAGCAATGGTACTAGGTGAATGAATAAATAAGTAATATAGCATCATGATCCTGGCTATCTAACATAATACCTATGAATTAAAAGAGGCAACCGATAAAGAAAAAGCAGAAAAAAATTTTTAGCTTAGCAGCTGTATTTGTCAAATATACTTCGAGTGCTATTTTTGGTACGGAGATGGAATCGCCTAATGCATTAAGATTTTTTTCCTGCGCGATGTTGAATAAAGCTTATCAACTTTGCCCGACCATTTTTAATTCTGAACAACAAATTAAAGAGTGGAAAAATAGATTGCTTGGCTTAGATAAAAGTTTTTCTTGTACTGCCGTATTGTCCAGTGTAATGATATGTCATGCAAGAGAGCAATTTTTTAATGTATTAGCAACGGTATTGCCGCCTAATTGGTATTAACTGTTAATCTTAGATTTTTACCGATAGAATCTTTTTAGCTTTAAACTATATATTGTTTAATAGTGTTATTAGCAAATAATAATAGCAAGTTCTCTGAGTTAGGGTAAAAGAGTACATCTTCATATTGCCATTTACCCATCAACATTTGATTTGCATGGTGTAGTATCAATGTCATGTTGTAACGCTAAACCTTAACATAATACTGATAACATGCAGGCCAAAATATTGGCTAATGATAAGAATTAATACTCACAGAACGCGCTGTAATATATGTATATGACTATTTATTTAACTTAAACTAACTTCTCCATACGGAGAATATTTTCTGTAGTATAATTAGTGCCATCTATTGCGCCGGCTAATAATGCTCCGCCAAAATTCATTATGGTGCCAGCAGGATCACCAATTTGGGCCCAACCTACTGATGATCTGGCAAAAGCAGAGGTATTTGACCTGAGACCATTTTCAACATCAGTGCGCTCTTGCGTATACTGTCTGGCTTTCCAGCTGGGTATATCTGCGCCATGAGTGTTTATATTATAAACTGCTCTGCCAAATGGTTGATGGTAATTCTGTGTCTGCTCAAAGCAGCTGTCGAGTTTGGTTTAATTGCTGAGGAGTGGCTTGGTTTGGAAATAGCGCTTGATTAACGCCGGCAATAAAATCATTCAATATCTTCATTTTTCCCCCTAGCTAAGTATTTAATCGTAGATCTTAAAATTAGTTATATCTATTTAAACTTTTCGCAAAAAACTTATTCAATATTCTTAAGTAATGGCAATAGATTGCTATTTTTACTAGCAAGTAAGTTTATTGTGGCAAATTTATTATATTATTATCTTTAGCATTAATTCAGAAAATTGAACAAAGTCATCGAACCTGCCGATTAAATTTTTTTCAGAAAAAACAATATCGCTAAGTCCTTGCCAAATAACTAGCTGTTTATCATCACTAATTGCTAATATTGGTTGATAGGGCTGGTGGCTTATTAAATTATATTTCATTAAAGCAATAATTTTTTCTTGACTGATATTTTGTAAAACCGTGCACATAACTAATCTACTCACAGGGTATTCAATCAATCTAACGGAAAATTTCCCATCTACTCTGATAGAAAAATCAATTTGGTTAAAATTTACCGGCAATTTCAGTCCAATATTTTCATACAGTAATGTTAATTGAGCCGCAAATTCGTCTTTCATATATTTATCTCTTTCAAATAATACAAATTAGATGGTTTAATTATTCAATGAATAAAAATCAATCATGATCAGGTGTAGACCTGAAATGTTTCAAATTATGTCAAAATACATATTGGTAGCTAAAAATAAGGTAACTTAGGCGTGATCAAATGATTAAATAGTTAACAACATGTCAGGTAAATATCTTTTATGCTTGAATTGGCTAAAAATCCTTCTAAACAATCTAAATTTAATTATCTTGTGTTAATGCATAAGCTTTCTATCTTGTGCTAATGATAAAGTATAAAAAGTCAGTAGCGTTAGATCCTAACATCATGTAATCTGCCTGGCATAACGTGGCTGGAGGGACTCATGAACGACTCATATAGCGGTAAAAACGGTAAAGTAAAAGTGAGGTATGTTCGTAATAGCGAAAACAACACAAATAATGAACATCTTTCTGCTAAAAATAGAAAATCGTCATCGCGCCGTAGTGATCGTAATAATGAACGTTTAACTGATGATCCCTGGAAAGTGGTTTCTCAACGGAAAGAACCTATTACTAGCCATAGTGGTATCAGTGGTAAAAGCCAGGTTGATCCCGAACAAATTCGTCGTCAGCGTTTAGAAGAGACGCGTATTTACGGCGAATATGCCTGCCAAGCAACGTTTAAACATCGCCCGGAAGCAATTGTTCGCGCCTGGTTTGTTCAGTCCATTACCCCGCATTTTCGTGAAGTCCTTAAATGGATGGCGGCAAACCGTAAAGCTTATCATGTGGTTAGTGAAGAAGAGCTAGTAAAAGCTTCTGGTACTGAGCATCATGGTGGTGTTTGTTTCTTAATTAAAAAACGGATCGGATTTGACGCTGAAGCCTATCTAGCCCAGTCGACTAACATTGATTGTGTATTAGCTATTGAGGATATTGGCAATCCACATAATTTAGGGGCGATTATGCGTAGTGGCGCTCATTTCGGCGTACAAGGCATTATTCTCCATGATGTTGCAGCGATGGAGTCAGGCTCTGCAGTCAAAACCGCAGCAGGTGGCGCCGAGTACATTAAAAGCATCCAATTGGATAATTTTTCTGCCACACTGAAAAAATTCCATCATGCAGGCTATACCATTGTTACGACATCTAGTTATAAAGGTAATAGTAATATTGATATTGCCAAGGCTGAGTTACCGGAAAAAATGTTACTACTATTGGGGCAGGAACGTAATGGGTTAACTGAAAATGCTTGGCAGGAAGACAGTATAAACCTCTGTATTGGTGGCACAGGTCAGGTGGAAAGTTTAAACGTTTCGGTCGCTGCTGGTATTATATTGGCCAAATGGTGGCAACAAAATAAAATTTAGTCATATTTTATTGAGATAGTTTTATACTAACTATCTCAATAACTATCATTTCTGTTATCTAGCCTATTTTTTATCAGTCCCGCTATTAATGTGCGCCGCCACTGCTTTGGCTATCGCCGGCAGTGAAAGGGGGGTTTTGCCAACCAAAGTAAAACTAAAAGAGCAATAAAAACGCCTGTTGATAACCAAAAAATTTCATTGGCTGAGATAATTAATCCTTGATCAGTAATCATTTTTGCTAGATAAGCGGATGACTGTTGCTCATTTAATCCTAATGCGGACAATTTTGCATAGAATTGTTGCGACTCTGGATTATAGGGGGTAATAATTTCAGTAAAGTGGGCATGATGCATAGCTTCCCTTTGTGTCCATAAAGTGGTTGTCACAGACGTTCCTATCGCTCCGGCAAGTGTCCGGGCAAAATTTGATAGACTGGATGCTGAGGCGAGCTTTTCTGCTGGTAAACCAGATAAAGTAATGGTGGTAAGTGGCATGAAAAAGCAAGCAATAGCTAATCCTTGCACGACTTGTGGCCATGCCGCAGCGGCAAAATCCATCGATGGCTCAAATGTCCATGCTCGCCAATAATAGCAGACGGCGTAAACAATAAAGCTGAAAGTAACGATAACACGTATATCAATTTTATGGCTAAATCACCCGATCAATGGCGTTATTAATAGTGCTAAAATCCCGACTGGTGCGGAGGCTAAACCCGCCCATGTTGCCGTATAACCAAATACTTCCTGTAATAACTGTGGTAGTAATACAATAGTACCAAAGTAGAGCATATAAGCCAGACTGAGTGACAAACAGCCAATAGTGAAATTACGCTCTTTGAACAAGTAAAGATCAATAACAGGGTTATTATCTGTCAGTTCCCAAATAATTGGAAGCTCAATGCAATTACTGCTGTTATTGCCAGCACAACAATTTCTTTTGAATTAAACCAATCTAGCTCTTTACCTCGATCAAGCATAATTTGTAATGCACCGATACCAACGATCAGTAATGTTAATCCAATGGTATCAATTGGCTTTATCTCCGTTGCGGTTTCATGATCAGCGAGTGTTTGCATAATAATGAAAATAATAGCAATACCGAATGGAACATTAATAAAAAAAATCCATCCCCAGTGATAATTATCACTAATATAGCTACCTAAGATCGGCCCACAAATCGGGGCAATAACAATTGTTATTGACCAAAGTGCAAGCGCCATATTACGTTTAAGAGGAGGGTAATTATTAAGCAGCAGGCTTTGTGACAAAGGAATAAGAGGACCTGCCACCATTCCTTGTAAGATGCGAAAGAAGATCAATGTTTCCAGACTGCCGGAATACCACATAGCCATGAGGTTAGGGTGAATAACGCGGTTGACCAAAGAAAAAGTTTAACTTCGCCAATGTGTTTAGCCAGCCAACCTGTGATGTGGATCGAAATTGCATTAGCTACGCCAAAGGGGGTGATCACCCAGGTACCTTGTGAATTAGAAGCACCTAAATTACCAGCAATAGTCGGGATTGCAACATTAGCAATGGTAGAATCCAAAACCTGCATAAAGGTAGCTAGTGATAGCGCAAATGTCATCCATGCCAGTTTTGTACCTTGTAATGGCTCTTTAGCCACGATGAGCTCCTTTTATTTTGTTCCTGAATTATTATTAATAATATCGGTAACTAGTCGATCGACAGGAGCCATATTAATTTTAAACGCATTAGTATGATAAGCTGGGTTATCACGAATTTTTCGTGAAAGTATTGGGCCATTTCTGTCACTTGTATCGACGGTAACGTCACTGGAAAGTCCGATCCGCAAAGGGTATTTTTTTAATTGTTCTGTATCAATGGTTATACGAACAGGTAAGCGTTGCACAATTTTGATCCAGTTACCACTTGCATTTTGGGCCGGTAATAGTGAAAACTCGCTACCTGTTCCCATATCTAAGCCTTCAACACGTCCTTGATAAACAATATTTTTACCATAAAAATCGGTAGTGATTTTTGTTGGTTGAGCGATACGAATATCGGCAAGTTGAGTCTCTTTAAAATTTGCGTCAATCCACATATTGTCAGTTGGTACTACTGCCATAAGCGCTGTTGCCGGGGTGATGCGAGCGCCAACTTGAACACTACGACCTGAAACATACCCATAAACAGGGGTAACAATTTGTGTCCGTTCTAATGTTAGCCAAGCGTTACGAAGTTCAGTAGCGGCTTGTAAAACTGTAGGTTGTTTATCTAGTGGAGTATCTAACACGATAGCTTGGTTAGCATTAAACTGCTCAACAGCCACATCGAGGGCGGCTTTAGCACTGGTTACCGCCTCACGAGCATGTTGTAATTCTTCTTTACCAATAACTTTTGATTGGCTAAGTATTTCGCGACGTTGAAGATCTTGCTGTAATTTATTCAGTTCAGAACGACGAAGAGAGATATTGGCTTGATACTGTCGGCTATTAATCATATGTTGATGAGTTTGTCTGACGCTGTTAGCTAAGTTAGTTTTTGCTTTTTCCAATTCTAAAATAGCATCTCTGGGATCAAGTTTAACCAGTACTGTGCCACTTTTTACAAAATTAGTATTTTCAACATTAACGGTAATAACGCTGCCAGGTACTTGAGACATTATCTGAATTTGATTGCCTGCAATGTAGGCATTATCAGTACTTTGATGGTGTCGGAGCACTAAAAACCAAGAAATTCCACATATTAGTGCAGTAATGATAAAAAAATGCTAACTAGTGCAATTATAGTTCGGCGTTTTTGGGTTTTAGTCGCTGTTAATTGTTGTTCATTAACGCCCATGTTGTATTAAACGCCATATTATTCATTTTACTAATGTTTAATCTATGCTTAATAAGCGAAAGTTTCTAGTAGCTTATAATTATACCACAGGAAACGGTATGGTTATTATTAATAATTTTTTATGATTTGGGATGGTTTTGGGGTAATCATCAACATACTGTTTGATTGTCAAGATCATCAAGTTTAACTAATAACTTTCTCATCAATTTTTCGATAGTGTTTTTTTCTTCAGCGCTAAAAACAGACCAAATTTTTTCTAAATTTTCATTTTGGCGAGGAAGTATTTTTTTAGAAAGTTTGAACCCTCTTTGGTTAAATGGAGATATAAGCATCGGCGATCATTGTGACTTTCTTTGCGTTCAATCCATTTTCGATTTTCCAATTCATCTGCAATGCGCGTTGCATTTGTTCTCGAGGAGCCTAAAGCATAGCTAAGTTCAGACGGTTGAATACTATGTGTTGTTTGGGGGTCGAGAATGATTAATGCCATAAATAACGTTTCATTAATTCCTTGTTTTTTTAAGCATATTATTTCTATTTTCTAACAATTTCCCTTGCACATGCATACATAAACGCGTTAGCAAAATTTGCTGATAGGGTAGCGGAATAATTGATTTTTGTTGTTGCTGTTTGCGTTCATTAAGTAATTGCTCTATGGGAGAAAATGAAGTTTCTTTTTGTGTTTGTGTGCTTTCCATTATTTATATACCTTATTAGTTTCAGTTGGTAAGATAGCAACTGTCATAATCAATCTAAATGGTATATCAAAAGCTAAAATTATCAATTATAGTTATTTATTTTATTATCGCGAAATTTATTTTGTTATTGGTATTTAATTCATAAATATTTTAAATGTTAATATAAGAAAAATAGATTTTAAAATAGCTTTAAATAATCTATAACTTCTTATTTGCAAAATAATTTCATTATCTAATTAATAAACAATAAATATCATTTGCAATAAATTAATTATATCAGCTAAAGTTGTGATAAAAGTCTAAATATCACCCTGTTATTTGATTAAAATAGTGGTTAAACAAAAAAACTTTTTTTCATGAAAAATATCTTATTTTACTAGAATTCAGGTGTTAATAAATAGACAATCTTTGAGTTATAAAAACTCAAGTAATAACAAAGAATAATACAAAATCATTAAAATATAGCTGATATGAAACAAAATTAAGTGAGGTAAAAAATAATGAGGCTTATTCCTCTAACAACAGCAAAAGATGTCGGTCTTTTTTCCGCCAATTACATTGCAAACAAAATTAATCAATTTAAACCAACGGCTACACGTCCATTTGTGTTAGGGCTGCCCACAGGCGGAACACCACTAGCTACCTACCATGAGCTAATTAATCTCTATAAAGCAGGTAAAATTAGTTTTAAACATGTAGTTACTTTTAATATGGATGAATATGTCGGCATCCCAAAAAATCATCCACAAAGCTATCATACTTTCATGTATGAAAATCTGTTTAACCATATTGATATTACAAAAAATAATATTAATTTACTCGACGGTAATGCAAAAGATATCGACGCTGAATGCAAACGTTACGAAGATAAAATTAAGTCCTATGGTAAAATACATCTATTTATGGGAGGAGTTGGTAGTGATGGCCATATTGCCTTCAACGAACCTGCTTCATCTCTTTCTTCTCGCACCCGGATCAAAACGCTAACACCAGAAACCCGACAGGCAAATTCTCGTTTTTTTGATAAGAATATTGATAGGGTGCCTAAATATGCTGTCACTGTTGGGGTAGGAACCCTACTTGATGCGGAAGAAATTTTAATCTTAGCAACCGGTGCAAATAAAGCATTAGCCGTTGAGGCTGCGGTAGAAGGTTCGATTAAACATATGTGGACGATTAGCTGCCTACAAATGCATGCAAAATCCGCTTTAGTTTGTGATGAACCAGCAACCCTTGAGCTAAAAGTAAAAACTTTAAAATATTTTCGTCAATTAGAATCTGACATCATTAATCAATTTGCTAGTTAAATTAAAATAGCAAAATTCAATATAATAAACCAAAAAATACCAAAAATTCTATAAATTATACTATTTTTTTAGCCATTATAGAAGAGTAAAATATCATGTATGCATTAATCAACTGCATTATTTACACAGGTTATGAACGACTGGACAATCATGCAGTTATTATTGAAAAAGAACAGATAAAACAAGTTTGTCCAATTGCAGAATTACCTCAGGATATTGAAATTCATGATTTACAAAATGCGATCCTAGCGCCGGGATTTATTGATCTACAAGTTAATGGCTGCGGTGGTGTACAGTTCAATGATAATACAGCAAATATCTCAATTCAGACGCTGGAAATTATGCAAAAATCAAATGAACGAAATGGCTGTACCAGCTTCCTGCCTACATTGATCACCAGCCCTGATCTGCTGATTAAAACAGCAATAGAGACGATGCGTGACTACCTGGCCAAATATAAAAACCAGGCATTAGGGTTACATATTGAAGGGCCTTACATTAACCCAGTCAAAAAAGGTACCCACAATGTTGAATATATTCGTCAGCCTTCTGCCGAAATGATCAACTATTTATGTCAAAATGCCGATGTGATCACTAAAATTACCTTAGCACCAGAAATAGTTGCAGAAAAATATATTCACCAATTAGTTGAAGCCGGTATTGTTGTTTCAGCAGGCCATTCCAATGCCACTTATGAAGAAGCACAAAATGGCTTCAAGGCAGGTATTCAATTCTCAACCCATCTTTTCAATGCTATGCCTGCTATTTCAGGCCGAGCCCCGGGATTACTTGGTGCTATTTACAACACTCCTAATGTATATGCAGGAATTATTGCCGATGGATTACATGTTCACTGGGCTAATATTCATGACAGTAAACAATTAAAAGGCGATAAATTAGTTCTAGTAACAGATGCCACCGCACCTGCTGGTCTGGATTCTAATGGCAGTGAAATGGATTATTTTACCTTTGCTGGTAAAACCATATATTATCGCGATGGATTATGTGTTGATAAAAATGGTACATTAAGTGGTTCATCCTTAACGATGATAGATGCTGTCAAAAATATCGTTGAACATGTAGGTATTGCATTAGATGAAGCATTACGAATGGCCACACTTTATCCAGCTCGTGCTATTGGTGTCGACAAAAAACTTGGGAGCATAGAAAAAGATAAAGTTGCAAACCTTATCGTATTTGATCACGACTTCATCACCCGAAAAACCATTGTTAATGGCCGTGAAATAGAACTGTAACGAGCATATATACTGATGAGTCACAATTACATCTTGAAGCAAATTGGTAATATTGATTTAGTTAAACAATTAAATAGTGCTGTTGTATATCGAATTATTGATCAAAATGGCCCTATTTCTCGAATTCAGATCTCAGAACAAAGCCAGTTGGCGCCTGCTAGTGTAACCAAAATAACCCGCCAACTACTGGAGCGTGGTTTAATTAAAGAAGTCGCTCAACAAGCCTCTACCGGTGGTCGCCGACCAATTTCAATTATTTCTGAACATCATATTTTTCATAGCATCGGTGTCAGATTAGGCCGTCGTGACTGTACATTAGCACTTTACGCCTTAAACGGCAAAATGCTCGCCGAAGCGCATTCACCCTTACCAGAAACCGGTCAACAAGAAATAGAAAATCATTTAATTGCCGCCATTGAAAATTTCATTCAGCAACATCAACGCCCTAATCGCGAGTTGATTGCTATTTCAGTTATTTTAACTGGCTTAGTCAATCCACAAGCAGGAATTGTCCATTATATGCCCCATATAAAAGTACATAACTGGCAGTTGCGGCGTAATCTGAAAGAGCATTTCAAAATAACCTGTTTTATCGGTCACGACATTCGTAGTTTTGCACTGGCAGAACATTATTTCGGCGCTACACAAAATTGCGCCGATTCAATTTTTGTACGCATCCATCATGGCGCTGGTGCAGGTGTGGTTATGGGTGGTGAAATTTTATTGAACAACCGTTACAATCTGGGTGAAATCGGCCATATACAAATAGATCCATTAGGAGAACGTTGTCATTGTGGTAACTTTGGTTGTCTGGAAACCGTTGCAGCTAATAGCGCTATTGAAAATAGAATTAGGCAACAACTTGACCAAAATTATCCGAGCCAATTAAAATCAAATAATTGTTCTATTAAAGCAATTTGCCAGGCGGCAAATAAAAACGATCCGTTAGCAATTGAAGTAATTAAACACGTTGGCCATTATCTTGGTAAAGCAATTGCCATTATTATTAACCTATTCAATCCGCAAAAAGTCGTCATTGCAGGAGAAATTACAGCTGCTGAAAAAGTTCTCCTACCCGCCGTGCAAAACTGTATCAAAACCCAAGCGCTAAAAGATTTCCGCAATGATTTACCGATTGTTACTTCACAACTGGTACATAATTCAGCTATTGGCGCTTTCGCCTTAGCTAAACGTGCTATGTTAAATGGCGAACTTTTACAATATTTGCTTGAATAGCAATAGTGTTGTAATACATTTATCTATGCTTTTACTAGCGCGAATATAAAGAATTTATGGTGCCACTCACATTTATCTTTTTATTTTAATAGACAATCGCTGCAAAGTAGCTGCATAGATATACAATATTACGCGCAAATTTGTTTACTTTTGTCCACTGACGAGTTGCTCAATGGCCATCAACATTTTACCGCAAGATACCAATAAGATGCTTTTGGTTGTTAATGGAAATTGTCACCACCATTGAAATAAAAAGCATCGCTTCACTTCATGAGCAAAAATATCTTAACATAATTAGCTTTTATATTTAACATATCCAGCTATTATTATTTGGCGACAACGTCGTTATTTTTTGTCGATTTTATCGACAAAATGATTACAACCCAAACAAACAGATACTTTTCTGTAGAAATCGTAAAAAAATCAGTTGACGACTCGGGTCGATATACGCATAATTGCGCTCCGCAACGCCGATAAAGGTTATGCAAAAAGATGGCTACGTAGCTCAGTTGGTTAGAGCACAGCACTCATAATGCTGGGGTCACAGGTTCGATTCCCGTCGTAGCCACCATATTTGCGGGAGTGGCGAAACTGGTAGACGCACCAGATTTAGGTTCTGGCGCCGCAAGGTGTGCGAGTTCAAATCTCGCCTCCCGCACCATTATTTATAAAAATTATTTATATTTTCGTTGGGGTATCGCCAAGCGGTAAGGCACCAGGTTTTGATCCTGGCATTCCCAGGTTCGAATCCTGGTACCCCAGCCATCAGCTTTCAATTAGCTACAAAATTAAATAATTTTGCAAAGAATTCAAAAAGAATATCCAGTAAGAATATTTTACTTTCCATAAATTAAATTTAAAAGCAACGATACGGCATACTTAATGGCGTGTTTTTTATCTAATTTAAATATGATTTAAAAATGTCGCTGACTGAAGGTGTACCACCAACAGCCAGCCAACTTAGTAAATTAGGCAAATTAAAAATCCCGAGCGGCATTGAATAATAATAAGTTACATATAAAAAATTATTTTTTGTTAATAATGATTTACCGACATATCTCTAGCATTTTAGTTAAACATGGCTAAGGGTAAAAAATCCCCAAAGTGAGATAATCTAAAAAGCTAATTAAGAATTGGTTGATAATTTATTCAAACAATTACAAACCATCACAAAATAGCCATTAATTACTTTTTTATTAATTATCGTAATACGCTTTTGTTTTGTCAAAAACTTAGCTCTATAACCAGTTAAAGAAAAGGAAGTAGATGGTTGATAAGAATTAATAACGCCGCTGAAAAACAGCGGCGATCTACTTTAAACGCGTAAAATAAAAAGTATCAAAACACAGCCATTAATATCACAGTAACATGACAGAAATAGTCAAAAACATATACCAAGTTGGACTACCAACACCAGTAAAAACGATAAACTTTATGAATAAAAACATATATCTATATACAGTATAACACGTGAATCATAAAAAAATAACAAAAATAATGTTTTTTTGATCCATCTCACAATTTAATTAATCTTGACATTCTCTCAACCTGAAAAACAGCGTTTCACAACATAACAGTCAAAAAATATCATAATCGACTTTATGTTATAAACCTAAAGCATATTTAAGTAGCTTTTTCTTAACTGTATTTAGTCTTTGTACTAACATTAATGCTAAATTTCGGCCCGATTTTACACCCGCTAGCTGAGAACTAAACAGTGTATAAATAGCATCCATACCTGCCTGCATCAATTTGTTATCTGTCATCCTATCATGTTGATAAGTAAGTAAAGTTTTTCGAGCATAAAAAGGTAATAAATAGGTCTTAGCATTAATCAATACCTTTAACAAACTATCAATATCACGGTAACCAAGATTAACGCCCTGACCGGCAAGTGGATTAATAGTATGAGCCGCATCGCCAATCAACGCTATCCCTTCTTCAACATAACGATTAGCATGATGGCGGGTCAGTGGAAAACTCCCTTTAGCAACAACTTGCAGTGAGCCAAAGCGAGCAGGGAAAGCTGCCATAATTTCTTGCCTAAGCTGCTCCAGGGACATAGCTTGCAGTTGTCTAATTCGGGCAGGTTTATCATACCAAACCAAACAGGCCCAATGATCAAATAACGGCAAAAATGCTTGCAGACCAGAAGGAAAAAATTGCTGCCAAGTAATATCCTGTTGCGGTTGGTCCATCTTAACTGTAATAAGCAGACATGATTGATTATATTGCCAACCGCTACTGCCAATGCCAGCTAAAGATCGCACCTGAGAACATGCGCCATCAGCCGCAATAATTAACTTTGTCGATAGTTGCCGATTATTACTTAAAGTCATTTCCCACTGTTGATTCTGACGCTGCATTGCTACCAATTTGGCGGGACATAACAAGCTAAGATTGGGATATTGAGAAAATTGCTGCCATAATGCCAATTGCAAAATACGGTTTTCAACCATATAACCCAGTTCAGGTAAACCAAGGCTGTCTGCTTCAAACATCACATGTGAGTTTTCCTCTTCCCACGTTTCTAACCTTCGATAAGGGGCTGCGCGCATATTTAAAACACTATCCCATACACCAAGTTGCTTAAGTAGAGCCACCGAAGTATAACTTAGCGCTGAAACGCGTAAATCAGGCTGATCTAACGTATCGAAAGATGCAGGTTTAGTGTGTTCAAGTAATAGGATCTGCCAACCTTCTTTGGCTAATCCAATTGCCATGGCTGCACCTATCATACCGGCACCAACCACTACAATGTCATAATTTTCATCTATTCTATTCATATCAATTTAGCTATCAATAGTCATCAATCTAATAGTAGGCCTAGTTTTTCTTAAGTCATTTACTAATAATCTATCCAACATACTGGTCACCTATGCCCCAAACGAATACAATACATATCAAAATTTTCTAATTTAATACATAATGTTCCCAGTATGACAGATTTTGCTACTAAAAACTTCGGATATAAAAAATGTTGACGAATAAAAAACTATACATTAAAACTTGGGGCTGCCAGATGAATGAATACGATTCATCAAAAATGGCTGACCTGCTCAACAGCACCCATGGATATCAATTAACAGAGATAGCCGAAGAAGCCGATATTCTACTGTTAAATACCTGCTCAATTCGCGAAAAAGCGCAAGAAAAAGTATTTCATCAATTAGGCCGTTGGAAAAATCTAAAAGATGTTAATCCCGATATTATTATTGGTGTTGGTGGTTGTGTCGCTTCACAGGAGGGGGATTTCATTCGTCAACGGGCTCCCAGTGTTGACATTATTTTTGGCCCACAGACTTTGCACCGTCTACCAGAGATGATCAATCAAGTCAAAGGTACACGTAGTCCAATCGTAGACATCAGTTTTCCAGAAATTGAAAAATTTGATCGATTACCGGAACCTCGCGCAGAAGGCCCTTCAGCTTATGTTTCCATTATGGAAGGCTGTAATAAATACTGCTCATTTTGTGTCGTTCCTTACACGCGTGGTGAGGAAGTCAGCCGACCATGTGATGACGTTTTATTTGAAATCGCACAATTAGCTGCGCAAGGTGTGCGTGAAATTCACTTATTGGGTCAAAATGTCAATGCCTATCGTGGAACAACTTTTGACGGTGCAATTTGTTCATTTGCCGAATTATTACGTCTGGTTGCCGCCATTGACGGCATTGATCGCATCCGTTTTACCACCAGTCATCCAATTGAATTTACCGACGATATTATTGCTGTCTATGAAGATACCCCTGAACTTGTTAGCTTCTTGCATCTTCCAGTTCAAAGTGGGTCAGATTGTATTTTGACGATGATGAAACGGTCTCATACAGCCCTTGAGTATAAAAGCATTATCCGAAAATTACGTAAAGCACGACCCGATATTCTTATTAGCTCAGATTTCATTATTGGTTTTCCGGGTGAAACAGAAGATGATTTTCAAAAAACCATGCAACTTATTGCCGATGTTAATTTTGATATGAGTTTTAGTTTTATCTACTCACCACGCCCTGGTACCCCAGCCGCTGATTTACCTGACGATGTCAGCGAAGATGAAAAAAAACAACGCCTCTATCTACTTCAGCAACATATTAATCAGCAAGCAATGAATTATAGCCGAACAATGTTGGGTAGCATTCAACGTATTCTGGTTGAAGGACCTTCACGTAAAAATATTATGGAACTTTCCGGCCGTGCCGAAAATAATCGGGTGGTAAACTTCGAAGGTAGCCAAAATATGATCGGAAAGTTTATTGATGTCGAAATTGTCGATGTCTATGCTAATTCTTTACGCGGTAAAGTAGTTAAAACAGAAGATAGTATGGCATTAAGGAGCCAAGAATCACCCGAATCGGTTATTGAACGGACACTCAAAGAAGACGAGCTCGGTGTAGCAAATTACCAACCTTAATATTAAGTAGAGAGACTCAGTGATCGCAAAAGATAATCGACAAATTGCCACCAGCGAAATATTTTTAGAGCCAGCCGATAACCAACGGTTAATCAGCCTTTGTGGCCCGTTCGATGATAATATAAAGCAATTAGAACGTAGACTCGCTATCGAAATTAATCGTCGAAATAACCGTTTCAAATTGATTGGCAAACCACTGAATATCAACGCAGCTAGCAACATTTTACGCCGCCTATATGTTGATACAGCCCCTATACGTGGCATTATCCCTGACATTGTCCCTGAACAAATCCACTTATCTATTATGGAAAGTCAATTTCTTGAGCAATCCGTTGAAAATGTTGGCAGTTACGACAAATTTGTAAACATTAAAATCAAACGAAGCGTTGTCAAACCACGAACAGCGAATCAGGCTCAATATATTGCTAATATACATAGCCATGATATTACTTTCGGCATTGGCCCTGCCGGAACAGGTAAAACCTATCTCGCCGTTGCTGCTGCGGTTGATGCTTTAGAACGTCAAGAAATACGTCGTATTCTACTCACTCGCCCCGCTGTTGAGGCAGGCGAAAAACTCGGCTTTCTGCCAGGTGATCTTAGTCAAAAAGTTGATCCTTATTTACGGCCTCTTTATGATGCCCTATTTGAAATGCTGGGTTTTGAAAAAGTAGAAAAATTGATTGAGCGCAATGTGATTGAAGTGGCGCCATTAGCCTATATGCGCGGTCGCACACTCAATGACGCTTTTATCATTCTTGATGAAAGCCAGAATACCACCATTGAACAGATGAAAATGTTTCTGACCCGCATCGGCTTTAACTCTAAAACCGTGATCACCGGCGATGTAACTCAAATTGATCTGCCTCGTGGCCACAAATCAGGTTTACGCCACGCAATTGAAGTACTCTCAGAAGTTAAAGAGCTTAGCTTTAATTTTTTTCATAGTGATGATGTAGTACGCCATCCTGTAGTAGCAAAAGTGGTTATTGCCTACGAAAACTGGGAAACAAAATAACAAGAACGAAAACAGTTATTTCGTCAACAAAAATAACCATCAAGCGCCCTATAGAAAAGGAGGTATTTGCTTGCAATCAGTTATTCTTGATCTCCAGCTGGCCTGTAGAGATCATAATGGATTACCCAGTGAAACGACATTCCAACACTGGCTTGAAGCTTTCCTGCCACAATTTGAATCTGAAAGTGAAATCACAATTCGTATTGTCGATATAGCAGAAAGCCAATATTTAAATCTGACATATCGAGGAAAAGATAAACCAACAAATGTGCTATCCTTCCCTTTTGAAGCGCCAAAAAACATTACATTACCCTTACTTGGCGATCTGATTATTTGTCGTCAAGTTGTTGAAAAAGAAGCGATTGAACAACAAAAAAATCAGGATGCTCACTGGGCGCATATGGTAATACACGGTTGTCTTCATCTATTAGGTTATGATCATCTAACTGACTTTGAAGCAGAAGAAATGGAGACAATAGAAACTGAAATTATGCAAAAATTGGGTTATCCTGATCCTTATCAGCATGAAAAAGCATAACTATAATGCTACTTGTATGCTAAATAATTATGATACGACAAACTACTTAGAGAAATTTTAATAAAACGCCATGAGCGACGACCATCCTACAAACAATGATAATCATCACTCGAAAAAGAGTTTTTTCGGGCGCCTAAATCAATTATTTCACGGTGAGCCCAAAAATCGTGATGACTTAGTTGAACTCATTCGTGATTCAGAGCAAAAAGATGTTATTGATCCTGATACCAGAGAAATGCTTGAAGGGGTAATGAATATTTCCGATGAGCGTGTTCGGGATATCATGATCCCACGCTCTCAGATAGTAACCTTAAAACGAAATCAATCGTTAGATGAATGCCTTGATGTGATTATCGACTCAGCACATTCTCGTTTTCCAGTAATTAGCGAAGATAAGGACCATATTGAAGGTCTATTAATGGCTAAAGATTTACTGCCATTTATGCGTACTGATGCTAAACCTTTCACAATCGATAAAGTATTACGTCCCGCCGTTGTTGTGCCTGAAAGTAAACGTGTTGATCTGTTATTAAAAGAATTCCGTTCACAACGTTATCATATGGCAATAGTCATCGATGAATTTGGTGGCGTATCTGGTTTGGTAACAATCGAAGATATTCTCGAATTAATTGTTGGTGAGATTGAAGACGAATATGATGATGAAGAAGACATTGATATTCGTCAGTTAAGCAAACATGCTTATTCTGTTCGTGCGCTAACCCAAATTGATGATTTCAATAAAGCATTTAGCACGCGCTTTAATGATGAAGAAGTTGATACCATTGGTGGCTTGGTGATGCAAGCCTTTGGACATTTGCCTGCCCGAGGGGAAGTTATCACAATTGATGGTTATATGTTTAAAATTACCATGGCTGATAGCCGCAAAATCATTCAAGTTCAGGTAAAAATTCCTGATGAAGCACCACTCCCAAATCTTATAGAAGAATAGCATTAATGGAAAAAATGCCACTCTATCAACGTCAGTGGTTACGAGCTTTGATCGCGTTAATTTTCGGTCTCTGCGGAACATTGGCTTTTTCACCTTTTGATATTTGGTTAGCCGCGCTTTTTTCTCTTTTTGGCTTACAGCTGTTAATTGTTAATTGCTCAAGCAAACAAGCAGGGTTAATAGCATTTTGTTGGGGAATTGGTCTATTTGGCAGTGGTATTAACTGGGTTTATGTCAGTATTGCCGATTTTGGTGGTATGCCATTAGTGGTTAATGTCTTTTTAGTCATTTTACTGGCAGCTTATTTATCACTTTATCCCGCGCTATTTGCTTATCTACTCAATCGATTCTTTACTCGCCTTAATATTGCTCGCTTTGTTTTTGCCGCACCAGCAATATGGCAAATAACTGAATATTTACGTGGCTGGATACTAACTGGTTTCCCTTGGCTACAATTTGGTTATAGTCAAATCGACGGGCCGCTTAAAGGCATCGCGCCGATATTTGGCGTTGAGATGATAACATTACTACTGCTGATCATTAGCAGCTGCTTTGTGTTTACTTGCCTAAAACGCAGAATTATTCCGCTAATTACAGCAATTATCTTATTATTGTTACCCCTAATATTTAAAAATTATCAGTGGTTCACGCCAGTCGCAGAAAAAAAATCACAAATTGTTTTAGTTCAAGGTAACATCCCGCAAAGCTTAAAATGGCAACCAGGATTTCTCGAACAAACCATTAGTACTTATCTCGATCTCTCTAAACCTTATTTTGGCAATGCCAATATCGTTATCTGGCCTGAATCCGCTATTCCATCGTTCGAATTGGATAATAACGTTTGGCTAACCTTATTAGATAAACTACTGCGCTCACAAAATACTCGCCTAATTACTGGTATAGTTGATGCTAAACCAAGCACACAGGGTGTGAGTAATTTTTTTAATAGTATTATTGTGTTGGGAGAAAATAAACCTTACCAATATCCAACCAGTAATCGTTATCAGAAACACCACCTGGTGCCTTTTGGTGAATTTGTACCATTAGAAAATATTCTTCGGCCAATTGCCCCTTTATTTAATTTACCAATGTCAGGTTTTAGTCGTGGTGATTATGAGCAACAGCAGTTAATTGCTGGTAATATTCATTTAACTGCTGCTATCTGCTATGAAATTATTTTAGGCTCCCAAGTTAGAGATAACTTTAAGTCAGATACCGATTTTCTATTAACGCTTTCAAATGATGCATGGTTTGGGCATTCTATCGGCCCATGGCAGCACTTTCAAATGGCGCGCATGCGGGCACTCGAGCTTGGTCGGCCACTATTACGTGCCACTAATAATGGTGTTACAGCAGTAATCAAACCTAATGGCGATATTCAGGCAGAACTTCCTCAATTCAATCGCTCAGTATTAAATACTGAGGTCACACCAACATCTGGTCTTACACCTTATGCACGTTGGAGTAACTGGCCTATGTGGGCATTGGTTGCCCTATTTATCATATTGGCATGTTTTATTAAGCAAAAAGAAGACTAATCAATTTAGCATATATTAATCATCATCATGTCTTAACAACCGATGATACGGTTTTATCTTGTTTATTGATATTTACCATTAAATTTAGTTAATGAGCTCTTTTATTATAATAATTTGTTAAAAAATTAATATTTGATTAATTTATATAGATTTATGCTGGTTAGCTATCTGAAAAAGGACTATTAATGATTTCTTTAAAAAATGTTTCTAAATGGTATGGACAGTTTCAGGTGCTTACTGATTGTTCGATGAATGTCAAAAGAGGGGAAGTTGTCGTTATTTGTGGCCCTTCCGGTTCAGGTAAATCAACATTAATAAAAACCATTAATGGCGTAGAACCGATTCAACGTGGTGAAATATATATTGATAATATTCATGTTAATAACAAAAAGACAGATTTGGCTAAATTGCGCTCAAAAGTCGGTATGGTATTTCAACATTTTGAATTATTCCCTCATCTATCAATTATTGAGAACTTAACACTAGCTCAGATAAAAGTCTTAAGCAGAGATAAAAAAACCGCTGAAAGTACTGCCTTAAAATTGTTAGAACGAGTTGGATTAGCTAACCATACCAATAAATTTCCAGCTCAATTATCTGGTGGGCAACAACAACGCGTTGCCATTACCAGAGCACTCTGTATGGATCCGATTGCGATGCTTTTTGACGAACCGACCTCCGCATTAGATCCAGAAATGATCAACGAAGTACTTGATGTAATGATAAAGCTTGCTAATGAAGGAATGACTATGATAGTAGTCACTCACGAAATGGGATTTGCTAAAAAAGTTGCTCATCGAATGATTTTTATGGACGAAGGAAAAATTATTGAGGATAGCAATAAAGATGATTTCTTTGCTGCGCCGAAATCAAAACGTGCTAAAGAATTTCTTGCTAAGATCATACATTAATCCCTCTATCCTTGTTGGGTGACAAAAATCGTCGCCCAATCGGCTAAATAATAATGTTAAAATAGCGCCTAAAGCGGGCTAGACTGACCATCTAACATGCTACCCTCTGAAACACCCCACAATTTGCATTAATAAAATTAATTTAACTTGATTCGTTAAATATTTATCAATAGTTGTTGTTAGAGGCATTTATCCGCTATTCTATGCAGATCTAAAATAAACTATATCATTCGCGGCCAATGCCGCATTATCGCCATAGGAACATCGGTGTCATGCAAGAACAATATCGACCAGAAGAGATAGAGCAATACGTACAACGTCATTGGGAAGAAAAACAAACATTTAAAGTAATAGAAGATAATAACAAAGAAAAATACTACTGCCTGTCAATGTTACCTTACCCATCTGGTCAGCTACATATGGGGCATGTACGCAACTATACCATTGGTGATGTTATCTCACGTTATCAACGCATGCTAGGCAAAAATGTACTGCAACCTATCGGCTGGGATGCTTTTGGTTTACCGGCAGAAGGTGCCGCAGTAAAAAATAATACTGCTCCAGCGCCTTGGACTTATACCAATATTGATTACATGAAAAATCAATTAAAAATGCTCGGATTTGGTTATGACTGGAGTCGAGAAGTCACAACTTGTACACCGGAGTATTATCGTTGGGAGCAATGGTTTTTTACTAAGCTTTATGAAAAAGGTTTGGTTTATAAAAAAACCGCTGCCGTTAACTGGTGTCCAAATGATTTAACAGTGTTAGCAAACGAGCAAGTCATTGATGGTCGCTGCTGGCGTTGCGATACCCCGGTCGAACGCAAAGAAATTCCCCAATGGTTCATGAAAATTACCGCTTATGCAGAAGAGCTACTCAATGATTTAGATAAACTCGATGGCTGGCCAGAGCAAGTTAAAACCATGCAGCGTAATTGGATCGGCCGCTCAGAAGGGGTTGAAATTACCTTTGAACTGGCAGACATGGATGAAAAGCTAACTGTCTATACTACTCGGCCAGATACTTTTATGGGGGTGACTTATCTCGCTATTGCAGCAACTCATCCGTTAGCAAAAAGCGCGGCAGAAAAAAATGCTAAACTTAGCGCTTTTATTGATGAATGTCGTAATACCAAAGTTGCTGAAGCAGAAATGGCAACCATGGAGAAAAAAGGTATTGCCACCAATATGTTCGCAATTCACCCGCTAACTAATGATAAAATTCCGATCTGGATAGCCAATTTTGTGTTAATGGAATATGGTACAGGGGCAGTGATGGCAGTTCCAGGGCATGACCAACGTGACTGGGAATTCGCAACCAAATATCATTTACCGATCAAAGCGGTTATTGCTGATCATGAAGGCCAGATGCCCGATCTAAAAGCAGGTCCGTTGACTGATAAAAATGCACTGATTAATTCAGGAGAATTTAGTGGCATGGACAACAAAACAGGCGCCAATGCGATTGCCGATAAACTGGTTTCACAAGCTTCGGCGCAACGTAAAGTCAATTATCGTCTACGTGATTGGGGGGTTTCTCGCCAACGTTATTGGGGAGCACCAATTCCTATGGTAACCATGGAAGATGGTTCTGTCATGCCAGTACCCGAACAACAACTACCGGTCATCTTACCTGAAGATGTGGTAATGAATGGCATTACAAGTCCTATCAAAGCCGACCCACAATGGGCCAAGACTAACATCAATGGTCATGCAGTATTACGTGAAACGGATACCTTTGATACCTTTATGGAGTCTTCCTGGTATTATGCCCGTTATACCTGTCCTAATTATGATCAAGGGATGCTAGATCCAGCCGCGGCTAATTACTGGTTGCCTGTTGATCAATATATCGGCGGTATTGAACATGCTATTATGCATCTATTATATTTCCGTTTTTTCCACAAACTAATGCGTTATGCTGGCTTAGTAAATTCTGATGAACCAGCTAAAAGCCTGTTATGTCAAGGAATGGTATTAGCCGATTCCTTTTATTACTTAGGTGAAAATGGACAACGAGTTTGGGTGTCACCCGTTGATGTAACTGTTGAACGGGATGAAAAAGGTAAGATTGTCAAAGCAACTGATCAGCATGGACATCAACTCTCCTATACCGGGATGAGTAAAATGTCTAAATCGAAAAATAACGGTATTGATCCACAATTAATGGTAGAAAAATATGGAGCAGATACGGTTCGCTTATTTATGATGTTTGCCGCTCCGCCGGAACTTACTTTGGAATGGCAAGAATTAAGTGTAGAAGGTGCAAATCGTTTTGTTCGTCGTCTCTGGCGCACCGTTTTTGAACATACACAAAAGGGTAAAACAGCGCCATTAGATAGCACCAACCTTACGCCAGAGCAGAAAAACCTGCGGCGTGACCTACATAAAACCATCGCTAAAGTGACCGATGATATCGGCCGTCGTTATGCATTTAATACTGCGATTGCTGCTATTATGGAGTTCATGAATAAACTGACGCGAGCTTCCCATGATAGTGAACAGGATCGGGCATTAATACAAGAATCTTTAGAGGCTATTGTGCGGATGCTGTCGCCCATTATCCCCCATGCTTGCTTTATCCTGTGGAAAGCACTTGGTCAGCTGGAAGATATCGATAATGCGCCTTGGCCAGTTGCTGACGAACAAGCAAAAATAGACGATACTAAATTAGTCATTATTCAAGTTAATGGTAAAGTTCGTGGGCGTATTACTGTCGATATCAATGCATCACAAGATTCTGTGTTAGCTATGGCAACGCAAGAATATGGTGTGGCAAAATACCTTGAAGGTATGAACATCCGTAAGGTAATTTATGTGCCAGGCAAGCTGTTAAACCTTGTTGTCGGCTAACTTAATAAGGAGACCATGTGCGTTATTTAATTACCTTACTTCTAAGCTTAGCCGTGTTGATCACGGCTGGCTGCGGATTTCGCCTACAAGGTACGACGCAAATACCTGAAGAACTAAAAACATTAAGATTAAGTAGTGCTGATCCCTACGGTCCGCTAGCACGTGCAATTAGACAGCAATTACGCCTAAATAATGTCAACTTAATCGATGAAAATCTTCAGAATGTGCCAATTTTAAAAATAGTGGGTTCATCTGAAAACACTAAAACCGTTTCCATCTATCAAGACGGTAAAAGTGCAGAAAAACAATTAAATTTCTGGGTCAGCGCACAACTTATTCTCCCTAACGGCACTGTTTATCCGATAAAAACACGCGTCGAGCGCGCTTTCTTCGACAATCCCTTAGAAACACTAGCTAAAGACGCCGAAAGCGAACTTGTTAAACAAGAAATGCGTGAACAAGCGGCTCGCCAGTTAATTCGTAAATTACTGATAGTTCATAGCACTATTCAGAATGAGTCTGAAGAATCTGTGGTTGTCGAGAACTCGCTATCGGTAGACTCAGAATGATCCGTATTTACCCGGAGCAGCTAACTTCGCAGCTTACTGATAAGCTGCGAACCTGTTATCTGATTTTTGGCAATGATCCGCTTTTATCACAAGAAAGCATGGATAAAATTTGTCAAGTTGCTCAGCAACAGGGTTTTTCTGAACGTTATACCTATTCGCTAGATACAAGCACCGACTGGGACACTATTTATCATCTTAGTCAATCACTTAGCCTATTTTCTAGCCGACAAATCCTGATCTTAATATTACCTGAAAGTGGCCCCACAACCGTCATAGCGGAAAAGCTGCTTAAGTTGGCTGAATTATTACATCCTGATTTATTACTCATATTATGCGGCGGCAAATTAACGAAAGCACAAGAAAATAGTGCCTGGTGCAAAAAAATAGGCCAAGATGCAGTCTATATTAATTGTCTGACACCAGAACAGTCCAGACTACCTCAATGGATAACCCAACGAGCAAAAGCCATATCTGTTGCCTTAGATAAACAAGCTAATGAGCTTCTTTGTTACTGCTATGAAGGCAACTTACTAGCTCTTAACCAAGCTCTTGAACGTTTATCACTCTTATATCCCGACGGTAACCTCACCTTACCTCGTGTTAAAGAGGCGGTAAATAATGCCGTTAATTTTACACCTTATCATTGGGTTGATGCGCTACTTGCAGGTAAAATTAAACGCGTTTGGCATATCCTACAACAATTACAACGCGAAGATTATGAAGCAGTGATTCTATTACGTATAATTCAACGTGAACTCATATTGCTTTTGACATTAACACAACAAAATAGAGATAAAGATTTAAAAAAATTATTTGATCAGCATAAAATTTGGCAAGCCCGCCGCCCTCTCATTAGCGCTGCGCTACAACGTTTATCACTTCGCGAACTACAGCTTGCAATACAGTTAATTACCCATGCTGAATTACATTTAAAACAAGATTATGGCCAGTCAATTTGGCCAAAATTAGAAACTTTATCTATGCTATTGTGCGGTAAATCACTGCCCGAGAGTTTTATTAATGACTCAACAAACTAAGCAAACAGCTAATTCTAAATCTATTAAAGCACTATTTGGTGGTACCTTTGATCCTATTCACTATGGTCACTTACTGCCCGTTGAAGCGCTAGCCAAGCAAGTCGGTTTACAACAGGTTGTTTTACTTCCCAATCATGTGCCACCCCATCGCCCAAAACCTGAAGCAACCGTTCAACAAAGATTGGCAATGATAAAATTAGCTATCAAAAATAATCCGCTATTTAGTATTGATACCTGTGAACTTAAACGTAAAACTCCCTCTTATACCGTTGAAACACTACTCTCTTTTCGGCAACAAATCGGTAGGCAAAAACCACTAGCCTTTATTATTGGACAAGATTCACTACTATCAATCAATATCTGGTTTGATTGGCAAAAAATTTTAGATCTTTGTCATTTATTAGTCTGCGCTCGCCCAGGCTATACCACTTATTTTTCAACCCCATCAATGCAACAATGGCTAAAACATCATCAAGTGCATGAACCGGAAATACTCAGCCATAAACCCTGTGGTGCCATATATCTAGCTGATACTCCCTTGTTAAATATTTCTGCAACTGAAATTCGTGAACGAAAACGTGATAGAAAAGGTTGCAAAGATATATTGCCACCTGCAGTTTTGCGCTATATTGATAAACATCATCTTTATCAAAATTGCTCATAATTAACCAATAAATATAAAAAATTGACAAAAATACCTTTAAACTATTGTGAGTATATAAGGTGATTGGTAATATCTTGGCGCTTTTTACATTGCTGATGAAAATAAGGCATAATTTCCGATAATTTATCTTAAAACTAATTATAAATATTCAGCTGGTTTTACTAAAAATTAGATTAAAATATAGATTATCTTATGCTTATTTCTTTCAACAGAATTTTATAACTGAATAAAATATAACATTAATATTTTTTTATTTAACTTGAAATTAAAGGTGAACCTTTGCAAGGAACTGAACTCCAACAATTTATTATCGACAGGCTTGTCGATACAAAAGCGCAAGATATTTTCACTATTGATGTACGTGGAAAATCTAACATTACCGATTGCATGATAATCTGTACTGGAACATCTAATCGCCACTTGACATCAGTTTCGGACAAATTAATTGAAGCATGCCGTAAGACAGGAATAATTCCTCTGGGTGTTGAAGGACAAGGTGTTTCTGATTGGATCGTTGTCGATTTAGGCGATGCAATTGTTCATATCATGCAAGAAGATAGTCGCCGTATGTATGAACTTGAAAAACTCTGGAGTTGAATTTGAAATTACAACTGATTGCCGTTGGTAGCAAAATGGTTGATTGGATCCAAACCGGTTTTCAAGATTATCTTCATCGTTTTCCAAAAGATATGGCTTTTGAACTCATTGAGATCCCTGCGGGAAAACGTGGGAAAAATGCTGATCTCAAACGTATCATCGAGAAAGAAGGAGAACAGATGCTAGCTGTAGTTGGCAAAGGTAACCGTATAATTACCCTTGATATACCAGGTACAAGCTGGACAACTCGACAACTTGCTGAACAATTAGAACAATGGAAACAAGATGGACGTAATATTAGCTTTTTAATTGGTGGCCCAGAAGGTTCTGCCCCTGCCTGTAAAGCAGCAGCAGAACAAAGTTGGTCACTGTCATCCTTAACAATGCCTCATCCTTTAGTTCGAATATTTGTTGTAGAGAGCCTTTACCGGGCATGGAGCATTACAACAAATCATCCTTACCATCGGGAATAACATATTTATGTAGGTTATTAGTGTGAATGCGAAGAAAGAAACAAAAAAAAGAAACGCACCCCTTTTCGCGATTACACCGCTGAATCTACTCTATTCATTCGTCGGGCGTTGATAGCTTTTATTATCATTGTGATATTAGTAAGTATTTTAATTGCTAATCTTTATCATCTACAAGTGGTTCGCCATGAAGACTACCAAACTCGCTCCAATGATAATCGGATAAAATTAGTTCCTGTTCCACCTAGTAGAGGTATTATTTATGACAGAAATGGTATTCCTCTCGCGTTAAACCGAACATTTTATCAGTTAGAAGTCATTCCTGAAAAAGTCCCTAATTTAACAGAGCTATTGGCACAATTGCGTGATGTGGTTGATCTCACTGACGACGACATTGCAAACTTCAAAAAAGAGCGTAAACGTTCACGCCGCTTTACCTCTATACCGTTAAAAACCTCACTAGATGAACTGCAAGTTGCACGTTTTGCCGTTAATCAATACCGGTTTCCCGGGATTGAAGTCAAAGGTTACCAACGCCGCTATTATCCTTATGGCTCTGCGCTAACGCATGTTATTGGTTATGTAGCCAAAATTAATGATAAGGATATAGAACGTCTAGAAAATGATGGTCTACTAAAAAATTACACTGCCACCCATGATATTGGTAAATTAGGTATAGAGCGGTATTACGAAAATATTTTACATGGCAAAACAGGCTATGAAGAGGTCGAAGTTAATAGTCGGGGGAAAGTCATACGCCAACTTCATGAACAAGCACCTCAGGCAGGCAAAGATATTTATCTCACTATTGATCTCAATTTACAAATTGAGATCGAAAAGTCGCTCACCACCAGCCGAGCTGCCGTTGTTGTAACCGATCCTCGCAACGGAGAAGTACTGGCGCTGGTATCTACTCCAAGCTATGACCCTAATCTATTTGTTAATGGTATCTCTAATAAAGATTACCAAGCTTTATTAAATAATCCTAATCGTCCGCTAATTAATAGAACTACCCAGGGATTATATCCGCCCGCCTCAACCGTTAAACCATTTATGGCGGTCGCAGCGTTAAGTGAAAACATTGTCACTGCCAACTCCACCATATTTGATCCTGGTTGGTGGCAATTACCAAATTCCGAAAAACGTTACCGAGACTGGAAAAAATGGGGACACGGTAGATTAAATGTCGTTAGAGCCATTATCGAATCAGCCGACACCTTTTTCTACCAGGTTGCTTATGATATGGGTATCGATCGTATCTCCGATTGGATGCAGAAATTTGGCTATGGGCATTATACTGGTATTGATCTTGCCGAAGAACGCTCTGGCATTATGCCAACCCGGGAATGGAAACTAAAACGCTACAAAAAACCTTGGTATCAAGGAGACACTATTCCAGTCGGCATCGGCCAAGGTTATTGGACCACAACAGCGATCCAAATGGCAAAAGCATTAGTGACGTTAATTAATGACGGCACGGTTAAAATTCCCCATCTACTTTATGGTACTAAATTAGGTAATGCTATGCTGCCTTATGAGCAGAAAGAGCATATCCGAATTGGTGATATTCATTCAGGCTTTTGGGAGTTAGCTAAAGAAGGTATGTATGGCGTTGCTAATGCACCAAATGGTACAGCACGTAGAAGTTTTGCCAACACCCCCTACAAGGCTGCCGTCAAATCAGGTACAGCGCAGGTATTCAGTTATGAAACCTATAATGCAAGTAAATTGGCTGAGCAATTGCGTGATCATAAATTAATGATTGGATTTGCCCCTTATCAAAAGCCGACCGTTTCCGTTGCTATTATTCTAGAAAATGGTGGAGCTGGACCGGCCGTTGGCGATCTTGTCCGCAATATTCTTGATTATGTTTTGCTTGGTAAAAAAACGATATCACAAACACCAGATACCAGTGTATCTCCAGAAGAAGATCAGTAATATATGACCGATAAATCACATAAATTACCTATTTGGACGCGTTTACATATTGATATTCCAATGTTGCTGATTATTCTTGCCTTAACGATATACAGTGTCATGATCATGTGGAGTGCTAGTGGGCAAGATATTGATATGATGCAGCGTAAGCTGATACAAATCGCGATTGGATTTGTTGTCATGATTGTTATGGCGCAGATTTCACCGCGTATTTATGAAAATTGGGCGCCCTACCTGTATATTTTTTGCTTAATGCTGTTAATTTTTGTCGATGCATTTGGACAAATCAGTAAAGGTGCGCAACGATGGTTAGATCTTGGCTTCGTTCGTTTTCAACCGTCTGAAATTGCTAAAATTGCGGTTCCATTGATGGTTGCACGTTTTGTCAATCGCGATCTCTGCCCTCCCACCTTAAAAAATACCCTGCTGGCATTGATACTTATATTTCTCCCCACACTACTGGTTGCCGCTCAACCTGATCTGGGCACATCTATTTTAGTTGCTGCCTCCGGTTTGTTTATCCTGTTCTTAGCGGGTATGAATTGGAAATTGATTGCCATTGCGGCCACGGGCATCGCTTGTTTTATTCCTATTCTATGGTTCTTTCTGATGCATGACTATCAACGAGATCGTGTTATCATGTTACTCGATCCAGAAACAGATCCACTCGGTGCTGGTTATCATATTATCCAATCTAAAATTGCTATTGGCTCAGGGGGATTATTTGGCAAAGGCTGGTTACATGGCACGCAATCGCAATTAGAATTTCTACCAGAACGCCATACTGATTTTATTTTTGCCGTATTAGCTGAAGAGTTCGGGTTAATTGGAGTAGTTATTTTACTGGTATTATATCTACTGCTAATCATGCGAGGGTTAGTAATTGCAGCTGATGCACAAAATACCTTTGGTAGAGTTATGGTTGGGGGCTTAATGTTAATCCTGTTTGTCTACATATTTGTCAACATTGGCATGGTTAGCGGTATCTTACCTGTAGTGGGTGTTCCTTTACCGTTGATAAGTTATGGCGGCTCGGCATTAATCGTTTTAATGGCAGGATTTGGAATTATTATCTCAATCCATACCCACCGAAAATTTCTGTCAAAAAGCTTATAATCAGGAGGTCTGTAATGCACTACCACTGGCTTATATTTAGCATTACTATAGCACTTTTAGCAGGCTGTGTTTCTCAAATTAAACAAAATACCAATATGCCTATGGCGCCGGTACAAGATATATCAGGAGCAGAGCCGCGTTACGAACCTTATCACTCTGGCGCTAATAATGACTATCAACTTAATGGCCAAACTTATCAAATAATAAAAGATCCTGCCCATTTCAGTGAAACAGGCTTTGCTAGCATTTTTGGCTCTGAAGTTATCGGTAAAGCAACTACGACGGGTGAAAAAGCCAGCCCTTATGAGTTCACAGCTTCACACCCTACTTTACCTATTCCAAGTTATGCCCGTATTACTAATTTAATCAATGGCAGAATGATGATAGTCCGCATTAATGATCGAGGCCCCTATATAGCCGGTAAAAATATAGCGCTATCACAGGCAGCTGCCGATCGGTTAAATTTAATGCTAACAACACGTATTAAAATTGATCCGATTTTGGTTTCCCCTACCGGCACCTTAACTGGGCCTGGCACGATTGGTGTTAATATTACCAAGCAGAGTTATGCCTTGCCTAAACCACCAAAATTAGAGACCCACTCCTCAAGCAGCAATCAATCAACAGCAGAAAATCACACTCACCAACCCGCTTTATCTCAATCAATACAATCAACAAATATTCCTAGTACGGTATCAACCAATATGGTGAGTCAAAATAATCCTGCTAATCCGTCGTCAATGGAATCAGCAAGCGTGGCTACTGAGCGTTATTTCGTACAAATAGGCGCGTTAAGTGATCAGGCTAGAGCAGCAGCATGGCAACAGTCTGTTTCAAAAAAGCTAAACACACCTGGGCGTATTCAACCATTTAATAATATCTACCGTGTGCAGCTTGGCCCTTTTCAAAATGCTAAAATAGCGGAACAAATACAAAACAAAATATTAATAGAATTAAATCAATCGAGCATTATCATAAATACCGAATACTCTATTGATTAATCAATAAAATCTCATTAGAGTAAAATAAAAAGCAACTAACCAGGCATCTCTGTTTCAGAAATAGTATATGACTTTTTAAGCTGATATTATGATGCCGACTCTATTAACATATTGCCAGCGGATTCCGTATATTATTATGAAATATGCAATTTTCTCCCGTTCTATCGGTAGCTTAATACTTAATATTAGCCTTATATTTTCCAGCACTCTATTTGCTAATAGCAATAATGCTATGCAAATCAACGTGATCCCTTCTGCACCAAATATTGACGCTGAAGCTTATATTCTTATTGATTATTATTCAGGCAAAGTGTTAGCGGAAAAAAATGCCGATCAACGTCGTGACCCTGCCAGCCTGACTAAAATGATGACGAGTTATATCATTGGTCAAACAATTAAAGCCGGTAAAATTAGCATGAACGATATCGTCACTATCGACGAGAATGCCTGGGCTACAGGTAATCCCGTGTTTAAAGGCTCCTCGCTGATGTTCTTAAAACCCGGTGATCGTGTCTCTGTATCTCAATTGATGCGTGGTATTACTCTACAATCTGGTAATGATGCTTGTGTGGCAATGGCTGAGTATGTGGCGGGTGACGAAGCGAGTTTTGTCAAATTAATGAAAAACAATGTTCAACGCCTTGGTTTAAAAAACACCCATTTTCTTACTGTCCATGGCTTAGAGGCTGATGGACAATATAGTTCCGCACATGATATGGCGCTAATCGGCCAAGCGCTGATCCGCGATGTTCCGGAAGAATATGCCATTTACAAAGAAAAAGAGTTCACTTTTAATAAGATTCGTCAATTAAATAGAAATGGTTTGTTATGGGATAAAAGCCTGAATGTAGATGGCATTAAGACAGGACACACTGCCGCGGCAGGTTACAACCTGGTTGCCTCCGCTACCGAAGGGAATATGCGACTCATATCTGTTGTATTAGGTGGCCATAGCAGTAAAGGTCGGGAAACCGAAAGCAAAAAATTACTCACTTGGGGCTTTCGCTTTTTTGAAACCGTCAAACCATTAGAAGGCGGGGTGGAGTTTGCCTCTCAACCGGTTTGGTTTGCTAATACTGATCAGGTAAAATTAGGTATTGAAAACGATCTCTATCTGACCATTCCCCGTGGTCGTATGAAAGATTTAAAAGCTAGCTATACATTAAACAATACTGAACTACAGGCACCATTAGCGAAAACCCAAGTTGTTGGCACCATTAACTTACAATTAGATAATAAGATCATTGAACAACGGCCGCTTGTTGTCTTGAAAGAGGTCGATGAAGGTGGATTTTTTAGTAACATATTAGATTATATTAAATTGTTTTTTCAGCGCTGGTTTGGCTAAAGATTGAAAAATAACATTGCAACCTCCATTATGGTAAATATGTTCAATTTATAACTTAATTTTTTATTTAAGAAATATGAATAAATATACTATCTAAATCATATAACATTTAATATGGCAATAAGCGTGGTGGTGGTATTTTAGGAGAAGCTATGAAAACCAAACTGGATGAGTTCCTAGAGTTTCCTTGCTCATTTACCTACAAAGTGATGGGGCTTGCTAAACCTGAGTTAACAGATCAAATCGTTGAAGTGGTTCAACGACATGTTCCGGGTGATTATGTACCATCGGTTAAACCAAGTAGTAAAGGTAACTTTCACGCAGTATCAATTACCATCACAGCAACCAACATTGAACGAATAGAAAAACTGTACGAAGAATTAGCTAAACTAGAATTAGTTCGTATGGTGTTGTAGACACAAGTTATAGTTTCAAGCGTTACGTTAACTATACTAGAAAGAATAATTATGCAGGTTAGACTGCATAATTATTGCATATTCCTATCAGTGGCAGAAAAAGTTTGTTAAAAAAAACCATTATATTACGTCAATTTGGGCTGCATGCTTACCAACCCATTTCTGATGAGATGCATCAGTTTACTAAAAAACGCGCGGTTGATACACCAGATGAACTTTGGCTAGTGGAACATTACCCTGTTTTTACCCAAGGCCAAGCGGGTAAAAAAGAGCACCTACTCGCGCCCGGGAATATTCCAGTTATCCAATCTGATCGTGGTGGACAAATCACTTATCATGGCCCCGGTCAGCAAATAATGTATATTTTATTAGACTTAAAGCGTAATCAAATTGGTGTGAGAGAGCTGGTAACTACACTGGAAAATACGGTAATTAATACTTTATCCGAATTTGGTATTACTGCCTACGCACAGCGCGAAGCCCCCGGGGTTTATGTTGAACAAAAAAAAATATGTTCTCTCGGGTTACGTATCCATAAAGGTTGTTCGTTTCATGGCTTAGCATTAAATATTAATATGGATCTTGCGCCCTTCGAACGTATTAATCCTTGTGGCTATGCCGGCATGCAAATGACGCAACTAAATGATTTAGTCCCTGGCAGCCAGGTTAAAGATGTCGAACCTTTATTAATAAAACATTTCTGCAACCTACTAGGATTTCAACTTGCAGAATAAGTTGTTATAATTTTTTTATAATTATTAAAAAAAATTGAAACATGACATAAATAATGATCATATGTGATAGCATAAAATATATCTATTATTGATCCGCAGCAGGAACCTAATGGAACTGGCATAATTATGAGTAGACCAATTCAAATGGAGCGTGGCGTTAAATATCGTGACGCTGATAAAATGGCATTGATCCCTGTCAAAACAATAAGAACGGATCATACAGAAATTTTACCTAAACCTGAGTGGATGAAAATAAAACTTCCCGCTGATTCCAGCAGAATAAAAGAAATAAAAAACGCAATGCGTAAGAATGGCTTACACTCAGTCTGTGAAGAAGCCTCTTGTCCTAACCTCGCTGAATGCTTTAATCATGGTACCGCCACTTTTATGATTTTAGGGGCTATCTGTACTCGTCGCTGTCCATTCTGCGATGTTGCCCATGGACGTCCTAATGCTCCTGATCCTAATGAACCAGCAAAATTAGCAGAAACCATTAAAGATATGGGATTAAAATACGTTGTTATTACTTCAGTAGATCGTGATGATCTGCGCGATGGAGGAGCCCAATATTTTGCTGACAGCATTACCGCTATTCGAGAGAAAAATCCAAACATCAAAATAGAAACGCTAGTGCCTGATTTCCGCGGTCGTATGGATCGCGCCTTAGCAATTTTAGCCGCTGCGCCACCCGATGTTTTTAATCACAATCTTGAGAATGTTCCGCGTATCTATCGCCAAGTACGCCCTGGCGCTAATTACGAATGGTCATTACAATTACTAGCAAAATTCAAGCAAATGCATCCTGAAATACCGACAAAATCAGGATTAATGGTTGGATTAGGTGAAACTAATGAAGAAATAGTTGATGTTATGCGAGACTTACGCCGCCACGGCGTTACCATGCTAACCTTAGGCCAGTATCTCCAACCCAGTCGGCATCATTTATCAATAAAACGTTATGTCAGCCCTAAAGAATTTGAAGAAATGAAAAATGAGGCAATATCAATGGGCTTCACGCATGCAGCATGTGGCCCACTAGTACGCTCATCTTATCATGCAGATTTACAAGCGAAAGGCATAGAAATTAAATGATTTATCATTTAATTTCATGCCAACATAAAAACCCGTCTCAATAATTGAGACGGACTATTATAAATTCTTATAGTAAATCAAATAGCGACAACGTTTATAGCAGATGGCCCTTTCTCCCCCTCAGTAATATCAAACTCAACTTCCTGACTTTCGGCCAAAGTCTTAAAACCTTCGGTTGTAATAGAACTGAAGTGAACGAACACGTCTTTACTGCCATCTTCTGGAGTGATAAAACCAAAACCTTTTGCTTCGTTGAACCACTTAACGCTACCTTTAACTTTTGACATCAATATTACCTTTACATAAATAAAAACACACAGTTTGTGTCTTATATAGTACAGCAAAAATTATGCTTCATTGTCTACTACTAAGATCACGAAATTAATTAAAAACTTAAATTATCATTGTAATATAGGATAAAAACCTAAAAAAACAATCAAAAAAACCAATAATAGTGTTTATAAATGTTTATTATAACATTTTTAGCCAATTTTTCGACTATTTCTATTCTTTTCATAATCTAAAAGCCAACTTTTTATATCTAACCCACCGCTGTAGCCTACTAATTTACCATCATGACCAATAACACGATGACACGGAATAATAAGCACAATAGGATTACGCGAATTTGCCATACCAACTGCTCTACAGAAATTAGCAGAACCTAGTGCAATTGCGAGCTCCTTATAACTCCAGCATTGGCCATATGGAATTTCACCAAGTTGCTGCCAAACTCTTTTCTGAAAATGGGTACCGGAAGGATTCAAGATGACAGAAAAATTGTCTCTTTCACCATTAAAATATTGCTCTAATTCTTTTATACACTGTTCGGTATGAACATTTTTACGTTCTTTTTCATTTATTTGGTTAACAAAATCAACACCGATTATTCCATTATGATCAGCGGTAATGTGAATGAAAGGTCTTGGAAAACCTTTTGGGGTAGAAAAATAATGGTGGTACATAACAACTTCCTTAAAATAGTTAACTATTTTAACAATTCATTTTATCCCACAAACAAAATTACCGCTGTTGGCAAAAATGTTTCTGCCTATTAGAATATTTGTTAAAAAATATAATAAAAATACAAATTTTTTATTTCTTGTTGAAATAATAAGTTAGATATAATTCCCACCACAAATTAGATAACACTATATATAGTATGGTTGAATAAAAATAAATCAAGATATAGTATTTATAATGGCTGATCAATTGTAAACTTAGTTATTACCAAATTAAGGAGCCAACAATGAATATTATCGTCTACAGTAAACCAGATTGTGTACAGTGCAATGCAACTTGTCTAGCATTAAAACGTAAAAATTTACCTTATGATGTCGTGGATTTAACCCAAGATCATGAAGCATTGCGTTTTATTACCAAATTGGGCTATCAGCAAGTACCCGTTATTATAGCCGGTAAGCAACATTGGTCAGGCTTTCGCCCTGATATGATCAATCAATTAGCCAGTAATTAACATAATATGATGAAAAATCAGTCACTTATTTACTATTCCAGTAAATCGGAAAATTGCCATCGCTTTGTGCAAAGATTGGGCTTCCCTGCTACACGCATTCCTATTGATACGAATGAGATACTATCAAATGCCACCCAACCTTACGTTTTGCTGCTCCCTACCTATGGTGGCGGTGGTACAACCGGTGCTGTACCCAAAGCTGTTATTTACTTTTTAAATCAACCCCAAAATCGAAAGCTTTTACGGGGCGTCATTGCATCAGGAAATAGTAATTTTGGTGAAACTTACGCTATAGCAGGCAACATTATTTCCGCTAAATGCCAAGTACCATTGCTCTATCGTTTTGAATTACTCGGTACTGAACGGGATCTTCAACAAGTACGCCAAGGGTTACAACAATTTTGGCAACAACAAATGCAGTGAAGTAATACGGAGCTTCCTTATGACAGTACAGCCTCAAGAACAACTCGATTATCATGCACTCAATGCCATGCTAAACCTGTATGATAAAGATAATAAAATTCAACTCGATAAAGATAAGCAGGCGGCTCATCATTACTTTCGCCACCATGTCAATAAAAAAACGGTTTTTTTTCATAATTTACAGGAAAAACTGGATTTTTTAGTAGCAGAAAATTATTACGACTCGGCAATACTGGCACAATATGCATTTACTTTTATTAAAAAACTTTTCCAGCGAGCCTATAACCACAAGTTTCGTTTTCAAACATTTCTTGGTGCCTTTAAATATTATACTAGCTACACCTTAAAAACTTTTGATGGTAAGCGTTACTTAGAGCGTTATGAAGATAGAGTTTGCATGGTTGCTTTGACGCTTGCCCAAGGAAATCAAGAGCTAGCTAGTCAACTGGTGGATGAAATTATTAGTGGCCGCTTCCAACCAGCAACGCCCACTTTTTTAAATTGCGGTAAAAAACAGCGTGGTGAACTGGTATCTTGTTTCTTACTACGGATAGAAGATAACATGGAATCGATAGGCCGTTCTGTCAATTCCGCCTTGCAACTGTCAAAACGTGGCGGTGGCGTAGCTTTCTTATTGACTAATTTACGTGAAGCTGGAGCACCGATAAAACTCATTGAGAACCAATCTTCTGGCGTAGTACCTGTAATGAAAATGCTAGAAGATGCCTTCTCTTATGCCAATCAACTTGGCGCAAGACAAGGGGCTGGAGCAGTCTATCTGCACGCCCATCACCCTGATATTTTAAGCTTTTTAGATACTAAACGTGAAAATGCCGATGAAAAAATCCGGATTAAAACCTTGTCACTGGGTGTAGTGATCCCGGATATTACCTTTCATCTAGCTAAAAATAATCAAGATATGTATCTTTTCTCACCTTACGATATTGAGCGCTGTTATGGTGTCCCTATGTCGGAAATTGACATTACTGAAAAATATTCAGAAATGGTAAATAATAAAAACGTTCGCAAACAGAAAATCAACGCCCGTGAGTTTTTCCTCACCTTAGCAGAAATTCAATTTGAATCAGGCTATCCCTATATTTTATTTGAGGATAATGCCAATCGTCTAAATCCTATTTATGGTCGGATTAATATGAGTAATCTGTGCTCAGAAATCTTACAAGTCAATGATGCCAGCATCTACGACGAGAATTTAGAATATCGGCATGTAGGTAAAGATATTAGCTGTAATTTAGGCTCAATGAATATTGCCAAAACGATGGATTCCCCTGACTTTGCTCATTCAATTGAGATTGCCATTAGAGCATTAACAGCTGTTTCAGATATGAGCCAGATCCAATCAGTGCCTTCGATTCAAGCAGGTAATAAAAAATCACACGCTATTGGTTTAGGACAAATGAATTTACATGGCTATCTGGCACGTGAGCATATTCATTATGGTTCAGACGAGGGAATTGATTTTACCAATATCTACTTTTATACCGTAACTTACTACGCCTTACAGGCATCGAATAAGCTAGCTATTGAGCGCCAACAATATTTTAGCGGTTTTGAGCACTCTAAATATGCCTCTGGCGAATATTTTGATAAATATATTAATCAGCAGTGGCAACCTAAAACTGAAAAAGTAAAACAGCTATTTCAACGCTCAGCCATCCATATCCCAACTACTGAAGATTGGCAAAAACTCAAGCAATCTATTATAGAGCAGGGGATTCTATAATCAGAATTTACAAGCCATTCCACCCACAGGCTCTATCTCTTATATTAATCATTCAACTTCCAGCATTCATCCTATTGTTGCGCGTATTGAAATTCGTAAAGAAGGAAAAATTGGCCGCGTCTATTATCCAGCCCCTTACCTGACGAACGAAAATTTAGAGTATTATCAAGATGCTTATCAAATAGGTTCTGAAAAAATCATTGATACATATGCTGCTGCTACCCAACATGTCGATCAAGGGCTGTCATTGACCCTTTTCTTTATTGATGACGCAACCACGCGAGATATTAATCGTGCTCAGATATATGCTTGGAAAAAAGGGATTAAAACCCTTTATTACATAAGGATCCGCCAATCAACATTAGAAGGAACAGAAGTCAAAGGCTGCGTTTCATGTGCACTATAATTTATAGGTTTATCAAATGGCGATAAAAAATTCGATAGTACGAGCAATCAACTGGAACCGTATTGAGGATGATAAGGATCTAGAAGTATGGAATAAATTAACCACCAATTTTTGGTTACCAGAAAAAATTCCACTTTCAAATGATATTCCAACTTGGAATACATTAACAAAACAGGAAAAAAAACTAACAATACGTGTTTTTACTGGCTTAACCCTACTGGATACTATTCAAAATAGCGTAGGAGCGCCTGCACTGATGACGGATGCCTTAACACCGCATGAAGAAGCCGTCATGTCAAATATCAGCTTTATGGAAGCAGTCCATGCTCGTTCATATAGCTCTATCTTTTCAACCCTTTGTCTGACTTCCGATGTTGATGATGCTTATCAATGGAGTGAAGAAAATAGCGCTTTACAAAAAAAAGCCCATTTAATATTGGAGCACTATTGTTACACTCATCCTCTTAAAAAAAAAATTGCCAGTGTCTTTCTCGAATCCTTTCTCTTCTATTCCGGATTTTACCTGCCAATGTACTGGTCAAGCCGAGGAAAACTAACCAACACGGCCGATCTTATTCGATTAATAATTCGCGACGAAGCGATTCATGGCTACTATATCGGCTATAAATTTCAAAAATCACTCATCAAATATAGTGATAAAGAAAAAAATGAAATAAAAGATTTCGCTTATGAATTATTATTAAACTTATACGATAATGAAATTGAATATAGCGAATCTTTATATGATGACGTTGGTTGGACAGAGGATGTCAAAAAATTTCTTCACTATAATGCCAATAAAGCATTAATGAATTTAGGCTATGAGTCTCTTTTCCCAGAAGAGACGACTAATGTCAGCCCGGCAATCTTGTCAGCACTCTCACCAAATGCTAACGAAAACCACGATTTCTTTTCTGGTTCAGGTTCCTCTTACATCATTGGTAAAATGATCACCACAGAAGATGAGGATTGGAGCTTTTAATTTATCAATAACAGCTAGCAAATTAATTTTTTAGTTGATAACACAAAGCAAATCTATCTTTACGCTTTATATTAATCAATTACTCATATTATTCTTCTATAAAAACAAAAAATAATTAAATTTATAAATTAATTTAATTGGTAAATAAAAAATCATATTAAAGATTATTTGATAATAAAAAAATTCCACCCTCAAAGTAAAAGTCAATACATTTCCATTAATAACAACAATTTAAAAAAAAATATCATTTATTAAAAAATAATTTGGCAATAAAAATAACGTTTTATGCAATATTTGCTAAAAATCACACCCACCTTTTTGATTAATTTTGTTAAACATAGGGTTGCCAGCATATTTCATTATGTTAAGTTATATAAAACATAAATTTAAATAAGGATACGAAAAGTTAATACGCCAATTAATTAACTAACCATAGGATATTGTTATTGCATGTCATTTAAAATAGAAGTGAAAAATTTGTACAAAGTATTCGGAGATCATCCTAACCAAGCTTTTAAACTTATCAATAAAGGCTTAACTAAAGAACAAATATTTAATAAAACCGGTTTAGCTATTGGTGTTAAAGACGCCAATCTGGCCATTGAAGAAGGCGAAATTTTCGTCATTATGGGTTTATCGGGCTCAGGAAAGTCTACCCTAGTGCGGCTCCTCAATCGCCTAATTGAACCGACCAAAGGCCAAGTCTTAATTGACGGCGAAGATATTGCTAATATTTCGCAGGAAAAATTACGTAAAGTACGGCGTAAAAAAATTAGTATGGTATTTCAATCCTTCGCATTAATGCCCCATCTCAATGTATTAGATAATGTCGCATTTGGTATGGAATTAGCTGGTGTTGCTAAACCAGAACGAACAGAAAAAGCATTAGCCGTTTTGCGACAAGTTAATCTTGAACAATGGACACAATCTTTTCCAAACGAATTATCAGGTGGTATGCGCCAACGTATTGGCCTTGCACGAGCATTGGCTAATGATCCTGATATTTTGCTGATGGATGAGGCATTCTCTGCGCTAGATCCACTAATTAGAACAGAAATGCAAGATGAATTACTGTCATTACAAGGTGATAAACAACGCACGATTATTTTTATCTCTCATGATCTGGATGAAGCTATGCGGATAGGTGACCGGATCGCAATTATGCAAGATGGCGTTATTATCCAAGTTGGTACCCCTGATGAGATCTTAAATAATCCGGTTAATAATTATGTTAAAACGTTTTTTCGTGGCGTCGATATTAGCCAAGTCTTCTCTGCCAAAGATATTGCCCGCCGTCGACCCGACGCCTTGTTACATATTGCTCCTGGTTTTGGCCCACGTTCAGCACTAAAAATACTGAATGATGAAGATCGTGATTATGGTTATTTAATTGAAAGAGGTCAAAAATTTGTCGGTATCGTTTCAATCAACTCATTGGAACAAGCATTATTCGATAAAAAAAATATTGAACAGGCAATCTTAACCTCACCTTGTGCTATTGATGCCAACACTCCACTTAATGAACTTATTTCAACTATTGCTCAATCTCCCTGTGCAGTTCCTGTTATTGGTGATAATCAACATTATATTGGCGTTATTTCTAAAGGGATCTTACTGCAAACATTGGATAAGGAGACAATAAATGGATAACCAAACTCACATAAATCAAGAAATAATTCACGATCCTTGGAACACTATAACAACAGAAACCTCTACAGATTGGTTAGACATCCCGATAACCGATGAACCAATAAAACATTTTGATATCATGCATCCCTTTCAACAGCCACTCATACCGCTAGACTCATGGGTTTCACATGTTATCGATTGGATAGTTTTACACTTCCGCCCATTATTTCAAGAGATCCGTCTGCCGATTGATTTTATGTTAAGTCGTTTTGAACAAATCCTAACAACATTACCTGCTACTTTTATCATTGTTTGTATCGCACTATTAGCCTGGCAGTTATCAAATAAAAAAATGGCAGTAGCAACTTTCATCTCATTGGTCTTCATTGGAGCTATTGGCGCCTGGCCAGAAGCAATGATAACTTTATCTCTGGTATTAACTTCCTTATTTTTCTGTCTGTTAATAGGTTTACCATTGGGAATATGGTTAGCAAATAGCAAACCAGCAAGCCAGATAATTCGGCCTCTACTAGATGCAATGCAAACCATGCCAGCATTTGTTTATTTGGTACCTATTGTTATGTTATTTGGTATTGGTAATGTCCCTGGTATTGTCGTCACGATTATTTTTGCTCTACCGCCAATTATTCGACTAACTATTTTGGGAATAAGGCAAGTACCCGATGATCTTATTGAAGCTGCAGAATCGTTTGGTGCCAGTCGAAATCAACTTTTGTTTAAAGTTCAGTTACCGCTTGCTGCGCCTACTATCATGGCGGGAGTTAATCAGACATTGATGTTATCACTTTCAATGGTTGTTATTGCATCTATGATTGCTGTTGGCGGGTTAGGGCAAATGGTACTAAGGGGAATTGGTCGATTAGATATGGGACTAGCAGCGGTAGGTGGGACTGGTATTGTTATATTAGCTATTATTCTGGATCGGCTAACCCATTCATTAGGTGAAAAAGCCTGCATTAAAAAAAATACCGCTTGGTATCACTCGGGGCCTATTGGCTTAGTGACCTGTTTATTGCAAAAAACTAAAACTCGTTTCTGCAAATAAACATGATGTTATTTTTATCATATAAACAATTTTAGCTTATTCATTTTGTCGATACCCCCTAGAGAGGAAATCACATGCGTAAAACTATTTTGCTGGCTGCGGCTTTAACAACATTAATCAGTATTAAACTATCCGCCACTGAACTACCAGGTAAAGGTATAAAAGTACAACCGATACAAAGCACAATTGCCGAAGAGACTTTCCAAACTTTGATTGTTAATAAAGCATTGGAAAAATTAGGCTATCAAATTTTACCCATCCAAGAGGTCGACTATACTGTTGCTTACGCATCAATTGCGGCCGGTGATGCGACGTTTATGGCTGTCAATTGGCAACCATTACAGAATGCCCAATATGCAGCGGTTGGTGGAGATAACCGCCTATACCGTAAAGGCATTTATGTCAGTAATGTCGTTCAAGGTTATCTGATAGATAAAAAAACGGCGGATAAATACCACATCACCAACATAGCGCAATTTAAAGATGCTAATATTGCTAAATTATTTGATACCAATGGTAACGGTAAAGCCGATCTCACTGGTTGTAATCCAGGTTGGGGCTGTGAAGCCGCCATTAATAACCATTTAAATGCTTATCAACTAAACACAACCGTTGAGCATAATCAGGGTAATTATGCAGCGATGATAGCGGATACCATCACTCGTTACAAAGAAGGTAAACCCATTTTCTATTATACCTGGGAACCTTATTGGGGCAACGCCGTGCTTAAACCGGGTAAAGACGTTGTTTGGTTGCAAGTTCCTTTTTCTTCACAACCAAATGATGATAAAAGTGATACCACGTTAGCAAATGGTAAAAATTATGGTTTTCCACCTAGTACAATGCATATCGTCGCCAATAAAATTTGGGCAGCAAAAAATCCTGCGGCGGCAAAACTATTTGCCATTATGGAAATTCCAATTACAGATATTAATGCCCAAAATCTTCGTATGCATGATGGTGAAGCTTCGCAAGCTGACATTGAACGTCATGCTCAAGGTTGGATAAAAGCTCATCAACAACTTTTTAATAACTGGATAAAGATTGCTTTAAAAACTAACTAGCAAAAATTCTGTCGTTACTCATTTTATGTGATTTTCTATAAATAGGCTGAATGTTATCTTTTTAACCTTTTTTATATTATGTGGCCACTTAATAACAATAAAGACATTCGCCTTTATTTAAATGAATAAGTAAATTAATTTTTAACTTATCATCTAACAATCAAGTAGATAGCTAGTTTAGATTAACCATTGTTTATTTTAATTTATCTATGTTTAATTTGATATTAATATTATAACAAAACAATTAATTAATATTAAATGTAATTTGTGATGTAAAATAATTGGGTGTGAGTGACTTAATGATAATATATGCAAAAAATTGAATATTTATAATATTTAGCAATAAGATCTCAGTAATGAGGTTATTCAAGGGGAAAACATAATGAATGTGTTAAGTTATTTACAGCGAATAGGCCGTGCTTTGATAGTGCCTGTCGCTGTGCTGCCTGCCGCTGCGATTTTAATGGGGATCGGTTATTGGATCGATCCTAATGGCTGGGGAGCTAATAGTACTATTGCTGCTTTACTGATTAAATCAGGTTCAGCAATTATAGATAATATGTCAATATTATTTGCAATTGGCGTTGCGTATGGTTTATCAAAAGATAAAGATGGTTCGGCAGCATTAACCGGTTTTGTCGGTTTTTTAGTGGTAACAACCCTATGTTCACCAGCGGCTTATTCGATGATTATGGGTATTGCTATCGAGCAAGTTCCTGCAGCATTTAGTAAAATTAATAATCAGTTTGTTGGGATATTGGTTGGTGTATTGGCGGCGGAACTTTATAATCGCTATAGCGGTGTCGAGTTACCGAAAGCATTGTCGTTCTTTAGTGGCCGCCGTTTAGTACCTATATTGACTTCATTTTTGATGATCCTGTTATCTTTCGTTCTGATGTATGTTTGGCCATTTATCTATAATGCATTAGTACTGTTTGGTGAAAATATTAAAGATTTGGGTTCATTAGGTGCCGGTATTTATGCTTTTTTTAATCGTCTATTAATCTCGGTTGGATTACATCATGCATTAAATTCAGTATTTTGGTTTGATGTGGCGGGTATTAATGATATTCCTAACTTTCTGGCTGGTGCTAAATCGTTAGCTGCAGGTTTAGCCGAAAAAGGTATTACTGGGCGTTATCAAGCTGGATTTTTCCCTATCATGATGTTTGGTTTGCCTGGTGCGGCATTGGCCATTTATCACTGTGCTCGTCCTGAAAATAAAGCAAAAGTCGCTGGTATCATGATGGCAGGTGCTTTCGCCTCCTTTTTTACTGGGATCACGGAGCCGCTCGAATTCTCATTCATGTTTGTAGCGCCGGTTCTTTATGTCATTCATGCTCTATTAACTGGATTTTCTGTTTATATTGCAGCTGCAATGCACTGGATATCGGGTTTTGGTTTTAGTGCTGGTTTAGTCGATATGTTACTGCAGAGCCATAACCCATTAGCAGTGCATTGGTATATGTTGATTTTCCTCGGGGTAATTTTCTTTTGTTTATACTATGTCATATTTCGTTTTGCGATTAATAAGTTCAATTTAATGACCCCAGGTCGTGAAATAATAAACGACTATCAAGCCGTTGATGATTATGACAAAGATATAACCACCAGTGCTAAAGATATTACCCATGAAGCATACCAATATCTTGCGGCGGTGGGCGGAACCGATAATTTAACAGTAATCGATGCCTGTATTACTCGTTTACGTTTAGGTGTAAAAGCCGTTGATATTGTTAATGATGACTTGGTAAAAAAACTGGGTGCATCAGGCATCATTCGTTTAAATAAACATAGTGTGCAAATTATTGTTGGAACCCGAGCAGAAATGATTGCGGAAGCAATGAAAAAGATTGCCGCCCGAGAAGTTGTTTCACCGTTAAATTTTGTTGAGAAATATAATCGACAGTTAGCAGTAAAAGTAAAAAAATAAGCATGTGGGGCAAACAATTTTAACGCTGGTAGCGTCGGTTAGTGGTGAAATTTATTCCCTTGATGAAGTTCCGGATGAAGCTTTTGCTAGCCGTATTGTCGGTGATGCTTTAGCGATTAAGCCAACGAGTGGTGAGGTATTAGCGCCTGTATCGGGCAAGATTGTGAAAATTTTTGCTACCAATCATGCTTTCTGCATCGAGACGAATGAAGGTGTTGAAGTGATCGTTCACATGGGTATTGATACTGTAACGTTAAAAGAGCAGGGTTGTGAGCGTTTAGTTGAAGAAAATAGTGATGTAAAGGTAGGTCAGCCTATCCTGAAATTAGATCTCGATTATTTGGAACAGCATGCTAAGTCAATGATAAGTCCAGTCGTTATCAGTAATATTGATGATTATCAGGGATTGACAATAGTTGCAACTGGTGAAGTAATCGCTGGAGTAACACCAGTTTATGATGTATTGAAGTAATGTGTTTTATCATTATGATTTGATATGATAACCATATAATTAATAATGAATAAAAACGGGAAAGGTTATGAACCTCCCGTTTTTCCTTTATGAGCTTTTTATTGATTAAATAAAGCCTAATAATATATGTTAATAAACGGTTGTTTCTAATTAGGATATGGTAGATGATAAAAGCGTTATTAACATGCTTTTGCATTGAGGACTATGACAATGAATGAGGCAGATACTCGCCCAACAAATTTCATTCGCCAGATTATTGAAGAAGATTTGGCTACAGGTAAGCATACTCATGTATATACCCGTTTTCCACCTGAACCTAATGGTTATTTACATATTGGTCATGCCAAATCAATCTGTCTGAATTTTGGTATTGCAGAGGATTATCAGGGTCAATGCAATTTGCGTTTTGATGATACTAATCCAGTTAAAGAAGATGTTGAATATGTTAATTCTATTCAAGAAGATGTGAAGTGGTTAGGGTTTAATTGGAGTGGTAACGTAAAATATTCGTCAGATTATTTTGATGACCTATATCAATATGCTATTGAGCTGATTAAAAAGAGCTTAGCTTATGTTGATGAATTAAGTCCTGATGCTATTCGTGAATATCGCGGAACTTTAAAGCAGCCAGGTAAAAATAGTCCATATCGTGATCGTACTATTGAGCAGAATTTGCAGCTATTTGACAAGATGCGAGCGGGTGGATTTGAAGAAGGAAAGGCCTGTCTACGTGCTAAAATTGATATGTCATCCTCTTTTATTGTCATGCGCGATCCGGTGTTATATCGGATAAAATATGCTGAACACCACCAATCGGGTAATAAATGGTGTATTTATCCAATGTATGATTTTACTCATTGTATTTCGGACGCATTGGAGGGGATTACCCACTCACTTTGTACCCTGGAATTTCAAGATAATCGCCGGTTATATGATTGGGTATTAGATAATATTACCATTGATTGTCATCCAAGGCAGTATGAGTTTTCGCGTCTAAATCTTGCCTATACGGTGATGTCAAAACGTAAACTAAATCAGTTAGTGGCGGAAAATAGGGTTGAAAATTGGGATGATCCCAGAATGCCAACCATTTCAGGTTTACGTCGTCGTGGTTATACGGCAGCGTCGATTCGTGAATTTTGTCGGCGTATTGGCGTGACTAAGCAAGATAATACTGTTGAAATGGCAGCATTGGAATCTTGTATTCGTGATGATCTAAATGAAAATGCACCACGGGCAATGGCGGTATTGGATCCCATAAAGTTAGTGATTGAAAATATGTCTGCTGATGAGCAAATGCTGACGATGTATAATCACCCTAATAAACCTGAGATGGGCACTCGACAAGTACCATTTAGTCGGGAACTTTATATCGACCGAGCTGATTTTCGTGATGAAGCTAATCGGCAATATAAGCGCTTAGTTTTGGGTAAAGAAGTGCGTTTACGAAATGCTTATATTGTACAAGCTAATCGGGTTGATAACGATGCAGAAGACAACATTACCACGATTTATTGTACTTATGATGCTGATACATTAAATAAAGATCCTGCTGATGGACGTAAAGTCAAAGGGGTTATCCATTGGGTCAGTGCATCACATGCCTTGCCAGCAGAGATCCGATTGTATGATCGCTTATTTACTGTGCCTAATCCTGCCGCAGAAGAGGACTTTTTAGCTACCATTAATCCTGATTCTTTAGTGATTCGGTATGGGTTTATTGAACCAAGTTTAATTACCGCTCAACCGGGAAAAGCATATCAGTTTGAACGCGAGGGTTATTTTTGCGCTGATAGCCATGATCATACTGCTAAGCAGCTGGTATTTAATCGCACTGTAGGCTTAAGAGATAGTTGGGCAAAAATAGCAAGCTAAGAAATTACCCCGTTAAGAGTTATGGTAAAAGCGTGGTTTATAGCCACGCTTTTTATTAAAAAATATCGGCATTATTGTTCACGAGATATTTTTATTAACAGAAAAATGACTTTCTGTTATAAATTTTTATTCGTTTAGAGCAAGTCAAAAAAATATGTAGTCAATATCCTTATCAAAAAAATCAATTGGTTACTAACAAGGATGTTATATCATGCTTCAGTTTATTAATTCATCTCTTCCAATAGAAAAAGCGGTTTTACAAGCAGAACTGCAAACGATATCACCTAAGATCAATTTCACCAGTCCATTAAAAAGTATTTATAACAGTGATGCCTTTATATCGGTACAAAAAAGACCATTAAAGGGTTTGCATACTTGTAAAAAATTAAGTTTTCCAATAGATAAAGCCAGCAGTGAGCAAAGTTATCATAATGCTCTATTGGCTGATTTTGTTTACAATCGTGACTTTACAATTTTAGAAGCAACCCGGTGGGGAATTGATCGTGAATTGGCAAGGTTTGTGTCTAAAATGACTAATATAAAACTTTATCCACAAGATGGTCTATTAGAAGATAGTCATACTGGATTGGTGGCTTATATCTTTCACAATAAGTTTGAGCGGAAAATTCGATTGGTATTTGGTGGGACAACCAGCGGTCATGGAGTGAGCGGTGGAGCTCCGCGTTATATAAAAAATATTAATAATTTTATTAAGCAATGCGAGGCAAATGTTCATAATGTATTTGGCGGTGTTCCAGCTTGCTATAAGCAGGCTGCGCAATTAATGCATAATCTGCAACAACTGGTTCAAATGGATGGGGAATGGATACAGGCTTTCAACCAGTGGTCATTCATTAGGTGATGGTTTAGCTGCTTATGCAGCACTGAAGGTATCTATCTAGCAAAGAAAATGTTATTTTGGCGGAATGTTTTAGCAGTGCTCAATTTGGCCGAGGTTTACAGCGCGATTTGTTAAAGCAACATGGTAGTTTAGATTTAGAGAAGGCTATGCATAATATCAATCATCATTATGTCGAAGGTGATGTTATTCCGAAGATGGATAAATTTTTTGCGGTTGATCATATTGGTAAAATTAATATTATTCCCCAAGCAACGAACAAAAAAGACAACTTTTTAGCGACACATTCAAATTATGTCAAGCATAGTCTTATTTATGCGCTACAAAATTGAAAATAAAAGGAAAAATTGGATTGCAATTCTCCTTTTATTTTTAACTGATTAATAACAAAAATAGTAATAGGCTGGGTTATTTTTCTTCTTTACTATTGCGGGCAGGGTGGCCCAAATCGTTTTCATCACAATGATTCTTTTTTGGAGCAATGTCCATATAGATAGAGACTGTGATTAGAGAGCTTGATGCCATGACGTTCCGCAATATTTTTTTGTCGTGTCTCAATGGATTCATCGCTGAATTCAATGACTTTACCACAATCTAAGCAAATTAAGTGATCATGGTGATGTTGTTGTGTCAACTCAAAAACCGATTTACCGCATTCAAAATTATGGCGAGTAACAATACCCGCGTCATCAAATTGATTTAGAACACGATAAACCGTTGCGAGGCCAATCTCTTCCCCCATATCAATGAGTTTTTTATAGAGATCTTCCGCATTGACATGATGGCATTCAGGCTCTTGTAATACCTCTAAAATTTTTAAACGTGGAAGTGTTACTTTAAGCCCTACATTCTTCAATGCTTTATTGTTGTCGGTCATGCGGCTCCTACCTTGTTGCATTAGCAGTCAATTCAATAATATCAAAACATCGTTAACAGTAGTATACTGTTTATTTAAAACTAATTTTACAATTATATATTGTCATAATATCATTACACAATTTGCAGGAATTATCATATACAAAAAATATTGACAGCTATCAATCGATAATAGCTTGTAAATTTAGCTCTTCGGATATTTGTTTTACCCAGCTTTCCACTCGCTCAGCGGTTAGTTCCGGTTGCCTGTCTTCATCAATGGCCAGGCCAATAAAGTTAGAGTCATCAGCGAGCCCTTTTGATGCTTCGAAGTGGTAACCTTCTGTTGGCCAATGGCCAACAATGATAGCACCGTTAGGTTCAATAATCTCTTTCACAGTACCCATAGCATCACAGAAATATTCCGCATAATCTTCTTGATCGCCACAACCAAAAATAGCTACTAGCTTATTGGTAAAATCAATTTCTTCTAATGTCGGAAAGAAGTCATCCCAATCACACTGTGCTTCACCATAATACCAGGTAGGAATACCGAATAGTAAAATATCAAATGCTTCAATATCCTCTTTACTGCTTTTAGCAATATCATGAATTTCAGCAATATCGGCGCCGCCAAGGGTTTCTTGGATCATTTTGGCAATATTTTCTGTATTGCCAGTATCACTGCCGAAGAAGATACCTATGATTGCCATAAAGTAAATAAACCTCTTAATTTTAATTTGAGTTGTAATCTTATCGTTATTAACAGTAGTAATAGCAAAGATAATAACGATTGATTAATAAATAATTAAATGACCGTTATTTTGACGAAAATAACTGCATAATTCTGTCAATTTTGTGTGTTTTAGGCAAAATAAACCAGTAAAATTGCAATTCATCGGTTTTTCTTTGCTAATTGTGTCAGCAATATTTGTTCTATTAATTCACTACGGCTTATTTTTTGTTCTTGAGCTAGCATATTTAATGCCGCAACAGCACGCTTATTGATTTTTAATTCGACACGGCGTAAACTTTTGCTTTTAGCACGTTTTAACTGATTACGTTTATTAATTTTTAATTGTTCATGTCGAGATAAAGGATTGGTTTTTGGACGCCCTGGTCTAGGCTCATCGGCGAATAAATCCCGGGTTGTGCGATCAGTCTGCTCTTTTGCCATAAATTTAAATGTTGATGGAAATTTGCTAGTTACTTAAACCAATCATATCCTAGCATGATAACTATCGCTACTAACATATAAAATATACTCAATTGATAAAGCAGCCTATTAGTGAGTAACTGAAGTTAGCAATAGCCAGTAAACTGGCGACTGGCGTTATTTTTAAGCGTTAATTTTTGTCATTGTTCCTATTTGTTGATGCCAGAGTTGAGCATAAAACCCATTTAACTTGAATAGATTATCATGGCTATCGAATTCAATCACTTGACCTTCATTAATCACATAAATTTTATCAGCATGACGAATGGTATTGAGGCGATGGGCAAAACTAATAACAGTTCGACCAGCAGACAAATAATGCATATTTTTCATGATAGCGGCTTCTGAATCATAATCTAGTGCAGAAGTGGCCTCATCAAGAATTAAAATACGTGGTTGTGTTAACAGGGGTCGGGCAAGTGCTATACGTTGCCGTTGTCCTCCTGATAAATTCATACCTCTCTCTGCTAACTGCGTATTGGAACCTTGAGGAAGTTGTTGAATAAAATCCAGTGCGCCTGCTATTTGCGCTGCCTGGGTCATGGCTTCGTCAGAAGCTGCGGGTTGGCTTAAGCGGATATTACTGCTATCGAGCCTGCAAACAAAATACTTTCTTGAAGTACTACACTCATATTAAGACGTAAAGCTACGGGATCGGCGACAGCTAGATCCATACCATCAATAGTAATTTGACCCTGCTGAGGAACATAAAGTCGTTGTAATAACTTTGTTAAGGTACTTTTTCCTGATTCTGAAAGGCCTGTGATATCGATAAATTGTCCGGCCTTAATTGACAAGGATAGGTTCTGCAATACTTCTGGCATGTCGTTAGCATAACGAAATCTGATATGATTAAGTTCAATATTACCATTAATAGATGCTGTATTGGCTAATCCCTTTTGGCCAAATTCAGTAGGTTCATCAAGAATATCACCAACACGTTTAAGTGCGATAAGGGTATGCTGAAAATCTTGCCATACTTGTGCCAGACAAAGGCTCGGTTGAGTAACATGTGCGCTAAGCATATTAAAAGCAATTAATTCTCCAGGACTAAGTTGGCCTTGCATAACGGCTTTAACCCCAAACCATAATAGAATAGCGGTAGTTATTTTATTGATCAGTGTAATAATTTGACTGGCAATGATACTGCTTTTTTGCACTTGGAAGCTTTTTTGTAATTGGTGACTTAAGATTTTTTGCCAGCGTTGTAAAAACCTATTCTCGGTGGCGGTTGTTTTAACGGTTTCAATACCCGTGATTGTTTCAGTAAGAAAAGTGGTATTATCGGCTTGAGCTTCATACTCTTTTTCTACCCGTTTACGAATAATCGGGCCAATTAATAGCCAAAAGATAAAATAGATAACCAATGAACCAACGACGATGCCAGCAAGTTGGGCACTGTAGTTGAATAACACGACAATAAATAATGTGACAAAAAATAGATCGATAAACAGCATTAATGTTGAGCCAGTGAGAAATTGCCTAATTTGCGCCATCTCACGAACTCGGGCAATAATTTGCCCTGTTTGTCGCTGTTTAAAATAGTCAAGCGGCAGTCCTAATAAATGACGATATAAGCGGCCGGATAATTCAGCATTAATTTGGCCAGAGGTATGATTAAAAATTTTATTACGAATAAAACTATAAATAGGTTCGGCTATTGCTAATGAGACAATGGCAAATGCTAAAACATGTAAGCTATTTAGGCTACGTCCTACCAAGACTTTATCAATCAGATGTTGAAAAAGAATTGGGTGAGTAAGGGCAAATATTTGTACAACACTGGCGAGTATAAAAATATCTCTTAGTTGTTTATTTTTGCCTAAGAACTGAAGGGGAAAACCAATCTAATCCAAACTTGATTTTTTTAGCAGTTAATTTTTTTTCCGCCACGAGCAGTACTTTAAATTTGATTGGTTTTTTGGGCTTATTATAATGAGGAAAAGTTAATGTTTTCTCTGAACACGGATTTATTACTTCAATAATTTGTTGCGTTATATTGGTAAATATCCACCATACGCCTTCTATTTCAATTATAGCAGGATTGAATAAAAAAATAAATATATCATATAGTTATGATGCGATTATCACTATAATTCACTATTCAATCACTATAAATTTTTAAATTTCAATCCAACTATCATTTCTATCATCTTGATATTTAGCCGTCATTTCGGCTGACTTATGACCCAATAATTTACGAACAAATTCACCGCCCATTTTTTCTGTATAGAGTCTGGCTGATAAACTCCTAATTTCATGAAAAGAGGGCGGTACTCCATCCCATAACAATTTAGTTTGATTTCTTACCTTGGCAAATCCTTTTGATATTTTTTCTATTGAAACCTTTTTATCAGAATCATTGATAATATATTCTGAGTTGTTTTTGTTAATTTTTAATATAGTTGATAGTTTAATACCTATTATTTCAACTTTTAAAGAAATAGCTATTTTAGCCCCAGTTTTTTGTTGAGTAATCCATAACTTATCATCATGAATATCTTGCCATTTCATTTTTGAGATATCAGATACCCGCTGACCGGTAACTAAAGCAAATTTCATAGCATGCGTTAACCAATGATTATCGTCATTGATAAAGTTTAAAATAGCATTAAAATCTTTGAGGGATAATCTTGCTCTTTGAATTTTAATTTTTGGAGTTTTTGTTAGCTCAGCAGGGTTTAATTGCACTAAACCGCTTGCTAATGCCTCTTTAAAATAATCAATTAATGATGCTCTCAATAATTTTGCTGTTGCTGTTTTTCCTTCATGAATAAAAGGATGTAGAAAATCCGCAATATTTTTTGTTGTTATGTTTTGAATAGGCGTATCTAGAAATCCTTTTCTAATTACGCCTATTCTTTGCTTATAATCTTTTAATGTTTTTTCTCTTAATCCTCTTGTTTTCAATATTTCTTCATATCTATCTAAAAATTCATGGAAATAGACAGTTCCTTGTCCATCAATCCTTTCTGTTAGAGGTTTTACTTTCTCTGTATTGAGTAATAACTGATTAGCACTGATAGCCTCGTTAATTGCATAGGCTTTGTTTCTACCCAAACCGTATTCTTTCCGTGTACGCGGGTCTCTATAGGAATAATACCCGTTTCTTTTGTACAGGTTAGGGGGCAAATCCCGATTTTTTATTTTTCTGGTTCTGGTCATGACCTATCCTTCGTAATAACAAACTCTGATGGCTAATTTCGTTAAGACTGTTGACTTTGACGGCGTATTCTTCGACAAGGTATTCTCTACCGTCCTTGATGGGTGGGGGCTGAATTAGTCCATTTCTTGCCCAAATTCTGACGGTATCCATTCGGCGTGGCCTGTCCCTTCGAGCGTTCCATTCCGCTAAAGTAATCATGTTTATTTATCCTCATTCAAAAACTCACACTATTCTCAGGCGCTTCATTGCCCCACAGAAAACCAATAACGAAGAGCGAAAAGTTTATCTTCGTGCTTTGTTAGGTCAGGGCATATGATTTGTGGGGAAGAGTATTAGGATTTATTTGCTGCGCTGTTTGATGCTTTGTTTTGGTATTACCAGAGTGGTTGCTCTGTGTTTTTAGATTCAACAGAAACATTAGATCTTTTCGTCGGGTTCTATTAATGACCCGAAAAGAATTAGTTTGGAGGGGATCAAATCAGACTGTAAAGTACATAAAAACCCCGTAACTTATTGTAAATACCGGATTTTTTATTGTTTAAGATGCAAATTTGGTGGAGCTGGCGGGAGTTGAACCCGCGTAAATAATAATGTAATAAATTGATTTTAAAAAGATAAATTTTTCTAAAATTATTAACGTATCATTTTATATTTTTGTTTTTGTGGGATATTTTTCTACAGGAAAATTTAATTGTTTACTAAAAAACATTATTTCGGAGCCTTTGTATTTATTTTGAACGCTGTAGTTTATGTCATATGATAAAAATTTAGATTTTGAATACATTTTTTGTATTGGTTCTACATTATCATATGAAACAATCCATGGAGTTGATATTTCAGTCTGAATGATATTAGCAATTACTTCATGATCTTCATGTATGTAATGATTTTCATATAAACCTTTTCCTTTTACATAATATGGTGGATCAAAATATGTTAAAGAATTTATTGGTAATTGTTTAATTGTCTTTTGTATAAATTCTCTGGCATCTAAATTAGAAATAATTATATTATTTTTATATTTTGATATTCGCTCAATTCGTTCAATTAAGTTGTATTTATTAAATCTGGCATCTAATTTCCAATTACCTTTTTGTTCTTTTCCTCCAAGAATTCCTCCCAAAAGGATACCAGAACGGTTAGTTCTATTTAGAAAAAAAGTTGAATATCCTAGTTCGAAAATATTGCTAGATTTGGCATGTACCATAATCTTCCGTTGATGATGCCATTCATCAATTGTGACATCTGTTTTCTCAATTTTTTTGCAAAAATCATGTGTATGGTTAATTATACTATACCAAAATGCATAAATAGCTGGGTTGATATCGTTTAAATAAATTTTCTTCGCATATCCCTTAGTAAGTAAGTTTAATGCTAGTCCTGCCCCCCCAGCAAACGGTTCTGCATAATGTAGATCGTGAAGATTATTTTTTTCAATAATTTTCATGACAAAATTGGATAATTTTGCTTTACCACCGGGATATCTGAGTGGGGTATTAAATAACATAGTCATACCTCGTATTTTACTATCATTATTCATAGGATTTCTCCGGTTATTGATTACATGAATGTGAATTTGATTAAAAATTGATCATCTGTGAATTATTTTTGGTAATATTATTGCCGTTGTGTGTTGGTTAACAGCAACATTTTCCCTGGTGTTGGCCAGCCTTGGGCTGGTCTTTTTTAAAGTTGCTCGGAAATACCAAACAGCTGTCAATTTCTAGTGAATACGTTGGCTATTAGCAAATAACGATTTGAGATTGATACCGTATACCTGTAGCCATGATTCAGCAGGCCATGACTTAACCTGACCATAACGAATATCCGGTACTTCGGTTGCTTCCACCTGGTTCTCACGACACCATCTGCGAAGTGGGGTAAACTTGTATTCTTTCCCTGTGGCATTCTTTACGGCTGTGATGGTGGCATGTTTAACACTTTCTCCTAGTCGTTCGGTAAGTTCTCTATTTTTACGCGTAGCCACACTAAGTTTGCCCATTGCAGAAGCTTCACGAGTGCGACTGATTTGTGATTTTGTCCGAAGTGCTTCATCTCTTTGGTCAGTAATAACCGATTTTTCCTTTTCAGAGATAACCAGGGCTTCTAATGCTTCGATGTAATTACCCGGTAATGACGGCTGTAAAATTTGTCTTTCACATTCAATAAAATACTGTCTTGCCTGTTTCCCTTTCTCGTTGCGTTCAACCATCGAAAGTTCTTTCGCCATATCGAGGGAAATGTGGTATTCCTTTGCCGGACGGCCTCCGAAGGGGTTTTCGCCAGAATTGGCGAAAACTATATAGTCGATATTTTCCACAAATCCGTACTGCTTAATACGGTCTTTAATCCAATTTGAGAAATCCTTGCCAACTTCTAGAAATTGATGTAAATCACGTGCATTGACTGTTTGGATTAATTCGTCGTTGATGTTTTTTGTTTCGATATTAATTAAATTTGACATAAGGGTATCCCTCAAAGTTAATTGATGAATGAATATGGATGTTTGTTAAGCGATATTGATCAGGGGGGATAATGCCGTTCTGGTGTGAACTACTTTTTTAGCTTAGGCCATAATATTATGATATAAATCAATGCCATAGTGCCTAACAGTACGAATATGTCCTCCATCTCTTTTCCGTCTAACTGTAATCCGCTCAATGCTTCATTACCCCATTTGATCTCGGGGAATATTGCCGGTGGTGTTGTATCAACATGGGATAGATGTTCTACTATCAGCTCAAAGGCAAACGCTACACTAATAAACAATAATGTCGTGATTAATAATTTAATGATGTTAAGTTTCATAATTGAACCTCGATGAAATTAGTTTATTTCTTAACGCAAATCGATTTGGCGTTGATATCCTTGAAAGTTTCAAATTCCTGCTCAAACTGTTTAGCAGCGAATTGACACATATTTTCAGTATCAAATTCCTGTGTATGAACACTTGCAAAGTTGCTTGATGCATAAGGGCTGGCGTACATGGCCAGGATTAAAATCCACATGATGGGCTCCTGTGTCTAAAAGGGGATATATTCGTCTTCAAAATCAGCTTGATGAATAGCGTTACTGTTTGGCTGGTTAGTGGTTGGTATACCCGTTTTACCTTGGCTTTCCTGCGGTTTTCTTTCTTTCCGGTTGCCCAATATTTCAACGTCATTGACTAAAAATTCGGGGGATATCCTTTGCTGACCGGATTTGTCTGTCCATTTATTTTCCTTGTAGGAGGCAGTGACACGAACAAATGTGCCTTTTTGTGCATGCTTGTCAATATATTCGGCTATTTGCTTAAATGCCTTGCAGTTTATCCATGTGGTGTCATCAATCCATTGACCGCTGTTGTCTTTTCTTGATTTGCTGATAGCGAGAGAAAATACGGATATGGGATTTTTATCCTGGGTATAGCGGACTTCTAATTTTCCGATGCGTCCGGTAAAGTGACACTGATTCTGGTTTGCCATGATGCCTCCACTTTTTGATTAATTCTGTTGATTTCTGATTTTAATTTTTCAATAAAAATTTGAACGGCCTGTTCAATCTCGTTAACTAAATCATCATCCTTGATAATTCGGGTTTTATAGTAAGCAAGGTTGGGGGGAAGTCTGTCATCATAGCTGACAAAATCGCACCAGTTTCTGCCTGTGCACATCATTTGGCCGTGCATTTGTAACAGGTATTCGTATTTAGGTTTTCCTGTAATAATGGTTTCAATGTGGGTAGTGGTGTTGGGGCATTTAATTTCGATAAGTCCATCATCATTAACCAGGCCATCAGGACTGGCGCCAAATAGCGCAATAGTCGGGTGGGGAATAAAGCCTACTTCGGTGACCGTGACATCAAACTCATTAAGGCAATATCGTGTTCTGGCTTGAGGCTCGAGGGCAATGCCTCGTTCAATCGCCTGACTGGTTTTAATTTCTTCTCGTCGTCCGGTCAGGGTTTCACAGACTAACAGCATGAGGTAGTTTCGTTGTGTTGTCCCCTTGCCTTTGGATAACACCTTGTGTAAATTGCTGGCGGTGACTTTCCCCAGTCTTGCCTGAAACCATTCGTCCGTTTTCTGCTTCATGATGAGCCTCATTTTTCATTGCAATATTGCGATAAATCGCCATTTTGTTTTCTTCGCCAATAATTTCTTTCTCTTCTAGTGTTAACTGTTGCCAATGGGTTTTCATCGACTCAACACCCCCTTTTGCTGCTGTTTCTAATTCCTTGATTAATTGCTCGTAACGGGCTTTTTGTTGTGCCTGTTCTTGTTGTATCACGACTTTTTCCTGTTCGGGTAAATCTTCACCGGCATAGATATAAAACCCTAATCCAAACATCGAAATGGCTTTAGTGAGGCAACGCATCAGCGCTTTGTTGATATCAACGGCGTTAGGGTTAGAAATCGCCTGATTCCGGTAATCCATAACGGGTAACCACATTTTGCGGGGAAATTCGTTATCACCCTGTTTAATGGTGAGGGTTAATGACACCATGGCACTGCCATCATCGTTATAGTTCATGGGTTCAATGACATAGTAAGATTCTGGGTAGTGCGCCATTAACACGCCCCACGCCCACGCCCATGAGAGATAAGAAAGTCCGTTTTTCTTTTCTATTTTTTCGTTAACATTAATGGCAGAAAGCGTTTCCCAAACTTGCTGTTGAAAACTTTTTTCTTTTTCGGTATGTTGTATTTCGCTCATAGATATTTCCTCTTAGGCGCTCGAATTGCTTTGTATCGATGAATGTGCTCATTTTTGAAATGGTCAAACAGCGCCTGCCAGATATCGTCAAAATCCTCATTACTGAGTTTTCTCATGACGGATGAAGGTAGGCAGTCATAAACAGGCTGGACAAGTTCGCTGATTTCGTCGTCCAGTCTGTCTTCCCAATAAGCAATTTCCTGCTGTTGTTCGTACCCGTAATCTTGCATGGCGTAAGGGTTCATATCACTTCCTATCTTGCTAACAGTAAAACGAGGCTTGCCAACAAAATTATTAGCAAGGTGGGGATAATTTTTATGGAATCTTTTTTAACGAAGCTGTCACTATTTAAACGATAGCGAAGCTCCTGCTGTTTAAGCTGGTTCATGTTTTTAACCCTTAATTGATATTCAGATGTGATTAATTTGTAGAATCCGGTCTTTATTCGTCCGTTTTCTTTGATTGATGCTTGAGTAGTGCCTGTGTTGCTCTGCGGTGGCGACGATGCGCGTTATAGAGTTCACGCTTTTTCTTCATTAACGCCCTATAGTGGCGATTTGTATATTTGATGACGCCTTCGTATTCCGGTTTTTCTGGGCGAAGTGAACCACAATGCGCTCTGGGGTCGCCATGTTTAATCAAATATTGACGTATGGCCGAATGATAAATATCTTTCAGCGTCACGATGGCTTTTTCACAGGCAAAAATATCTTTGGATGCGGCAATGATACGCGCGATAATAACGTCCTGATTCATTGTCATCTTAGGCCACCTGACTATATTTGTTGTGAGTGAATTCGCCGTTCCAGTCTTTCTTCATGGGTAGCTTACCTTTGAGGTATTGGTGATATAGCCATGAAGCCCCCTTTTTGAGCAGAACGATTTTGTAACACTGACGTTGCCCGTAATCGTTTGTCATGATGAAGGGGGATTCGGTTAAATATTTATCTCTCGCATAGGAATGCACACGCCAGACATGAGATTTGCTGATATCCTTTTCTGCATCGTAGAGAAAATGGCGCGATTCGAGAAAAAGGTTGACCTGGTTAATGTTAACGCCATTAAGTTGTTTGCAAAACTGGACGGGTGTCATACCAACCTGGAACAGGTTTTTTAAGCAATCGATTTCGGTTTGCTGTTCTTTATTAACTAACGATAAGTGTTGAACCTTTTCGGCCATTTCAGCGGCAAGCCTTAGCGCTTCAGGAAGTGTTTGTGGAATAACATGGGTAGCCGTTTTTGCCTGTCTTTCACATTCAATAAAGTACTGTCTTGCCTGTTTCCCTTTTTCATTGCGCTCAACCATTGATAGTTCTTTGGCCATATCGATACTGATGCAGTAGTCTTTCATTGGACGTTGGCGAGATTTTGCACTACTCAAATTTGAGTAGCTCAAATTTTCAACAATAATATAGTCAATGTTCTCTTCAAAACCATATTCTGTTATACGCCTATTTATCCAATCATTAAATCGTGTAGTAATTTCCAAAAACACATGTAAATCACGGGCATTAACCGTCTTGATTAATCCACCATTGATATTTTTTGTTTCGATGTTGATTAAATTTGACATAAGGATATCCCTCAAAGTTAATTGATTAATGATTGCCCCTGTAAAAAGGGGCGTTAGGATTATTTAGTGACGTTGGAGGAAGTGAGTCAATTCAGCTTTATGCCAGTTTGATAGCGCACCGTTTAGCATTAGCTGATTATCCTGTGTAGCCTGAGATAACAAAGTTTCAATCTCAGCGATAACTTTGTCGGCATTTTCACGTTTGCGGATAATTCGTTTAATCGCTGTTTTTTCTGCATCGGCTATCACACCTTGCAGATGCTCTGTTACATGCCAGATACGCTCACATTCTGAGGCGATAGAAGGGACTAGCCGTACTTCCATAGGATAAGGTGAAGGAATGCCTGTGACTTCTCTTAATGCATACCAGATAGCATTATTCCATGCATCTCTGAAACGAAAGTTTTGCGTCATGAGTGCAATGATACGGGCGAGATTTTGGGTATCTTTGTTGCTGAACTTTTCGTGCGCTTCAGGGTGGGGTTGGTATTTTGGATGCTCATATTTTCCTGTTTTGCGGATAGATGGGAGTACTTCATTTGTTACCCATTTGCGAAAACGATGAGGAAGCGTTCCTTGTTTGACTGCATCACGGCAACGCAGTACTAGGGTAAACATACCAGATTCGGATATCAAGGAAATACGCTGAGCACCTATTCCAGGCTGACTGTCGGTTAAAGCGACGGTCGTCTTTTCGTCATTATCTAATTTATTTAAAGCATCTCTGTTATTGCTGATTCCGAGAGCAGAACATATATCAATACCCACAAACCACGGCTCACCGCTCAAAATAACTGTACGCACTTCATGCATTTCAAAGGAGAATGGAATAATAGATAGTGTGGTCATAATGACCTCCGATGGTTGCTTAATTTACCACCACCAAGAGGTTCTAATCTCTATATTGGCGGTGAACTGAACAGGGTTAGAACTACCGAAGCATACCGTCGGCCAGCTTTTCAGCTGCCCCATCCAGCCCACCATTGAATTGTGGCCAGATTACGACATTAAAAAACACGCTCGCGGCGTGCATATGTCGCGGTTGCTAATCACGGGGTTCTAATCCCGACATCTGATTTTGCAGATGCAGATAAACTATAGCGCATGATTTCTTCTTTCGTCAATGGTTAATGTTGAGTTATACTTACCAAAAAGGAGGATTCCCTATGGGTCAGGTTGCATTTGATACACAAGAATTTGTCGAAACATTAGAGAATGCGGGTTTGCCAAAAGAGCAGGCTAAAGCAATTTCTATTGCTGTACGTAAGTCACATGAGGTTGCTGATGTAGCCACCAAGAGAGATTTAGAAGATGTACGTAAAGATTTAACTACTCAAATAACAGATAGTTCGTAAAGACTTATCGGCTGAGATTTCTAACGTCCGCAAAGATTTATCTTCTGAGATAGCACTAGTCCGTAAGGATGTTGAACATATTGCTACTGGACTACTTTTAAAACTTGGGGGTGTAATCGTTGTGACTATTAGTGCGGCAACGGCAATACTAAAATTTTTCTAATCCCTGTGTTGCAGGTTCAAATCCTGCACAGCCCGCCAATTTCCCAGTATATCTTCATCAGTCTTAAATTATCTTTTTTAAGACGCTTATTTTCTTTTGTTAAGCACTGTATAATTTCTTTGAAAGTTCTTGTTTCCATGTCGTCGTCATTCCATATATCAATACTGCTTAAGTATATTGAGTCGCTTAAATCACGACTGCCGTTAGTCACCCCAACCAGATTGCCCATATTTGGGTGCTTTGCCGTGACAATGCGTGGATTGTCCAATCTCATGATGTGTACTCCTTCTTATTGCGCCGTTTGGTTTAACCAGTCAGGTCGTTCACCTTTACCCAAGTAAAAGTCTAAAATATCAAGTAAGCGAGGGTAGAATTCAATTGCTTTTCTACCGCCCATAACTACGATTTCTGCTTTGCTAAATTGCCGCCAATTCTCTACAGAATGACGCTGACATCCAGCATGCAAATAGTCTCCATTTGTGATTGAGATTGGATAGGTTTCACCCAAAATCACATATGTTTGTTCTGGCAAGGCGGCTCCAAATAGGTTGGCTCCACGTAGGTCAGTTTCACATAGGTCGGCTCCAAATAGGTTGGCTCCACATAGGTCGGCTTCACGTAGTTTGGTTCCACGTAGGTCAGTTTCACATAGGTTGGCTCGGAATCCGTTTTCACCAAGCGATTCTATATACACTTTATGTTCATCAAGTATTTTTCTTAATTCATCGTTATTCATTTCATTTCCTTTAGGTAACAAAAAAAAGACCTAATCAGGTCTTATGTATATGAGGTAGGACGTGTGCCAAGTGCCACTTGGTGTCCGATTACAGTCATCACGGACGGGTAAACGTAATCAAACTATATTTAGCTATTGAAAGATAATTTATAGTGTGTTGACTGTCCCACGAGCGCATAGCCGCATTCACACATCCTGAAATTGATTTGATTGCCTGATTATTTTGCCACTTCAGGCGGCAGTGGTTTTTCACATTCCCCAACGTGAAGGAATCGGTTATAATTCAATCTTCCCGACGTGAGAAGGATTTATGTGACGATGCTTTATTTTTTAATTTAGTTATATTTGATTTTATATTACTTGAGCTAACTGTCATTTCAGTTCCTTGTTTTTTAAGGCCCAATTTAATAACATCATAAAGAAGCCATTTTTTAGATACGTATCTGAACACCATCGTTACAAACAGGTTTAGGGAAGTCTTTTTCTAACATTATTTTATCTTTAAGCGCAATATAATTAACGCCAAGTATTCGATGATAGATAGGATAGATTACATTCAATTTTGTTATTTTTAAGCATGAATAGTAGAGCATTTATGAATATTTCATCTTTAACTATATAATTTTTTCTCATATGAGACCTCGAGCACTAATTAAGTATATGACGTATAATCTTAACAATTAGCGGTTACTCCAAAATTGCTTTTTAGGTTTATTGTTAAACCGTCTAGAAGTGTACAAAGCTGCAATAGGAAGACAGCAGTTATTAAATGCGTCATAAACTTTAGTAGGACGAATTGATATTGCTTTTTCTACACGACTCATCACTTTTCTTTTCAGAGAAAGGAGAGGGCGCTTGGTGTTTGGTGTTGTTTGTTGCTGAGAGGGTTTGCTTGGATTTAAGGCTGCTTTCAATGCCATATTAAGTGCTTTGTTATATTCATAAGCTGCTTGCCTGGCTCTTCTACGCTCATGTCGACGACTACGAGCATTATCATAACCATGAAAGTTACACATATTACCTCCTGACAATGGGTTTTGGTGGTGTGTGCCGGAGGTATCCGGATTATATTTACAGTCATATTGGTAGTTCCCTGGTGTTGGTTTGAACTTAATGACTGTATTTTGGTTATTTCACACACCCTAAAACCGACTGTTTGGGTGTTTTATGGTTACGCTTTTTCAGCGAAAGGGTGTTAAAGAGCGGTACTGCTTAAGTGTCGTCACTTGCCTTCATGTTCATATGCCTCAGGCTGGCTACTTAGCAACGTCTGGCTCGGCTTAAGATAACTCGTGGTATTGTCTTGGCGTTTGCCTGTTGCAGTGAGTTGATGGGATTAATGTAACTTAAATTACTAATAATGTCAACTGTTAAGTAATTTATATTACGTATTGATGGGTAAAAAAGCTCCTTTTAAAGAAGCTTTTAATTTTTATTTTATTGTAATTCTTGAATTATTTTAGTAACACGTCCTTTAATGGTGTAGTTACCTTCTAATTCAATTATTTTAAATGAAGGATTTAGAGGGATTAAATATTTATTAGGCCCATCTATAGATAGTTTTTTTATGGTTGGCTCTTTCGAGTTCTCGAACTGAATAACAATAATCTTACCATTGAGATTATCAAAATCACCATAATTAGGATTACGAAGATCTTAGAACCATCTGGTATTGAGGGTGATCCGTGAGGGTTTGCCATTGAGTCGCCTTTTACTAACATCATAAAAGCATTGGCTGATACATCAGACATGACTTCACTCCAAACTGTTAAGTCACTTATTTCAGCAAAAGGAGTTATTCCATCCCACTTGCCGATCTGCTCCCCTGTTAATAAAGGGATCCTTTTAAAGGTTGCAGAAGATAAGCGATATAACTTTGTATCATCTTCGGAGCGTAAATCTTTGCCATAAAGCAGCCACTCTATATTGCATGCTAATACTTTTGTCAGTATATGAAGATTTTCTCCATCAGGTTTTGTGTCTCCATTTTCCCATTTTGTTACTGAAACGCGACTTACACCCAGAGCTTTTGCTATCTCGTTTTGGGTGAGTCTTAATTCTTTTCGCTTATCGCGAATGCGGTTGCCAATGCTGGTTTTCATGTAATCAATGTTACCATTAATAATGGTAAACATGTATTGACAAATCAATGTAACTCCTGTTACCATTTTTTCAGATAAGTAATTCAAGGGGTAAGAAGTGAAAAAGAATGAAGTAATTAGATACTTTGGAGGCGTTCGTAATACCGCAAAAGTATTAGGGATAACACATGTTGCTGTTTCACGATGGCCATTAGTTATCCCTGAAAAAAGAGCCATGCAATTAGAACGCTTGACTAAAGAAAAAGCTCTAAATATGACTCTTTTTTATATAAAAAATAGACGAGTATTTTCATAAAAATTAATGAGTTATAATAAGTAAATTTTTTGAGATTTAGACTTTATATAAAAACAACAGCTCTTTAACAACCTGGCCTCCCTGAAATTGGGAGATTTTTAAATACCCAGCCCATCGGGAGGGATAACTATTATCTGAAACTTATGGACTAAGTTTAGGATAGTATTGCTGCAAAGACTATCAAATTGTCAGGCAGCTCTTAATTTTGCCGCTCTTGTCCGTGATACTGCAAAGATTGATGTGTGAGGAAGTAAAGCCGCATTTTTATGTTTCACTGGCTTACTCTGACCATAGCACTTACGGCGTACATCACGAATGATAGCTAATTGATAGTCACTTGCTGTTGGGTGGAATTCTTTGATGTGTTCGTAAGATTTGTTGGGATTGAAACGTTTAGTACATACGGGGCATATAGCAGATGTTTTTTTCATAATATTTTTCCCTTAACAAATTAGATGAATAAATAGTCCTGTTTGTAATGGAAAATGGGTTCTGCCACTTCGGTACATTGTCTCTTAAGAGATACGCCGTCCGCCTGTGCGTTAGAGTGCGCCGTTCACTTTTTTCAATCGTCTGGCTGTTTGCCTTTGATACACAAATAATATGTGTAAAGACAAATGCGTCAAGCGCATTATTAAATTCAATTAGAATTTTTACCATGAGAATTTTCATTTTATTGATTTATAGGTTTTTTATTTAAATGTTAAAATATGAGGAATTATATTTAGGTCATAGAGATAAGAAGATTAATTTAGGGAGCTCTTATACCTCGTTTTTCATTAGCATCTCATTAAAAATTATATCATAGTGAGTTTTTCTATCTCTCATTTCTTTGATAAAACTTGTTTAGCTTCTTCTTCTGGAAGGCTATCGATATAGTTCAAGTAGTTCTGATTTGATGCTTCTGTTAAGATTATTATACTTTCGATTGTTTTCCGATGTAGAGAATTACTAGCATCATCAAATTACCATTAATATATAGACGATTATGTACTCTTGAATGCTTTAATGCAATTTCTTAAAGAGTATCTTGCACTTTATCTGTTGCTCTGTTTCATTTACAAGACGAGCGATATTGCCCACTATCGCTATTAATAGCTGTAGCCAATTGAAGAATTGTTATACCTTTCTTTTTTCTAAGTTCTCTAATTCTAGTACCTGACACTCATATAATAATTAAATATTCTTTTTGCGTTTTATACAAAGCGTCTTACACATATTTTAAAGTTGAATTATTATGCGCATAACGACATTTAAGGAGATTTTATGCAGCACCACTACGAAAAATCAGAATTGTAAATGAATTAACAATTGATTCAAGTTGCAACCGCTATAAACTGTGATTGCAGGAAACTTGAGTCGATTAGAAAGGGCAATCAACTGCGTCTTTAGCAATTAGCTGAGCAAACTCTCACAATGTCTATGAAGGAAAGATAAGCGAAATACAAATTCTTGTACCCACAAAGATTTATAAACAAATTAAATTCATAACCATAATCCACCGAGACGATGCGGTATACCATCGGGCGACCGGATAGCATTCCTGCTAAATGGCTAAAGCGGCAGAACCCACTTAATCACTCACAATCTAACTCTATCTATTATTCTTTTCACAAACCTCATAGGAATATCGAGGTAGGGAATTTTATTACTTAAGGATTATAACCATGGAATATACAAAAACTATCAAAATCACCTGCAAACCTGAGCATTTAGAATCTTACTTCTACCAGAAGATGGCTTCGGAAGGCGGTAATAACGGGTTTGCCAAATCACTCGGGATTCACCCCTCAACAGCGAGTCGGGATAAAACCAGAATCTTTAAATTAGCCTGTCAGGTGGTCTCAGAATACGGCTTGCCAAGGCATGTGGTGAATGTGCCTGATTCATCGACACAGGAAGTTGTTATTACAAATATATCAGGTGAAGAAATACGCAAGCTGATAGACATGCTGGAGCATTTGAGATGGCCGAAAAAGAAGCTCCAGAGTTAAAAAACAATGGAGCTTGCAAATATCATATCGAACTTTGAGTTTAGTTAGTATTTCAAGGAGAAGGGAAACGCCAAATTTCCCTTTTTTCTTTCAATTTCAACGAGGTCATTATGCCAAAAAAACGCCGATTTTACCAGTCAAATATCCATGAAGAAACAGTTATTCGAGAGAGAGTCCCAATGGGCTCTTTCACGGAGTTAGCCGCTCAAAAGCAAGCGTTTCGCACACCGCATTTGTATCAGAGTGCAAGAATTTAAGGCGAGAGCATCGCAATGAGAATCACATTAGATGGTAATCAAGCCATGAGTAGAATAGCTACAAGTTGGTAGCACTGCCAGAATTAATCTAGAAGCTCCTCAAAAGTTAGCTGATTACTGGCGCATGACTGAAAGAGCTGACGAACATCATCGCTGCTATACCAAGTCATCAACGACTGATCAATGATACAGGACTAGATAAAAAAACTATCTGCCGACAAATAAACCAAATGATAGCTGAAGGGGTAATAATCGATACTGGCGAGAGAAAAAGGCTCAACAAAGCAGGTTAAAGTTTTACAGTTAAATATAGCCGAAGTAAGAGTACCAAAAACGGGATACTAAACAATCCCAAAAACGGGATGGTAAACAGTACCAAAATGGGAACAGTACCGAAATTGGTAACCATCCCAAAAACGGTACTTTGAAGCATCCCAAAAACGGTACTTTGAAGCATCCCAAAAACGGTACTCAGAATCTATCAGTAGAACCTAACATAGAACCTAAAGATTTAACACCCAAAAAACTGTTCGAAAAAAATCGATTGAAAAAATTTCTCGTTATGCGTTTGAAGGTGAAGTGATTCGACTCAATCACAAAGACTTCGCCGATTGGCAAAAACTTTACCCTAATCTCGATCTGCCCAGTGAATTACTGAGGCTGGATATTGAGTATTAGACACGAAAAACCGAAGAAGTGGTTTATCACCACGAGTCAGAAACTGAATTACCAGAACAAACAGGCTGTAAGAAATCCTGTTCGAAAGGTTTCAGGTATGGTGACTAATTTTTCGCATTTTGATTATGGTCAAACCGAAATTCCCTCATGGGCAGAGGTTTAACATGGACTATCGAACAAAAATAGAATCATTGAAAACTCGGTTGGAAGAAACACGTCAAAAACCGAAAGTGATAGAAAATACTGTCGTGCAGGAGATAACTATCACTTGTGAGAAACACGGAGAATATCAAACCTACAAGCGAAAATTGTTGAGTTTGAGAGGGATAGAAACACAAGGTGAATGTCCTGAATGCCTGAGAGAAAAAATAACAGCGCTAGAGCAGGAGCAGCGGGCGGTTGAGCGCAAGCGAGTTCATCAGGACAAACTTGATTTACTAAGATTGTTCAATGTTCCGAAACGGTTTGATATGGCTTCTTTGGATAACTATGAACCTGTCAATAGTTACGCCAGACAGTGTTTAGCTGTTTGTAAGTCCTATGCTGCAAAATGGCCTGAAAGATTGAAACAGGGGGGCGGATTGGTTATGTGTGGTAAGCCAGGGACAGGGAAAAACCATTTGGCAATTGGAATAGGGAAATCGATTATCGAAAACTTCATGGCTTCGGTCAGGCTGACATCAGCGATTAAAATTGCCCGAAATTTTAAGGCGACGTGGGCGAAGGATTCAGAAGAACGTGAGTCAGATGTGATTGAAATGTACGCTTCACCAGACCTGCTTATCATCGATGAGGTGGGTGTCCAATTCGGTAGTGATGTAGAAAAAATGATTTTATTTGAAATTATTAACTGTCGTTATGAAGACTTAAAGCCAACGATATTAATTAGTAATTTGCCCAAGGAAGAATTAGCAACCTTTGTTGGCGAGCGAGTTATGGACAGGATGAATGACGGAGGGGGTTGTACACTCACGTTCACTTGGGAAAGCTACCGTTCACGCAAAAAAGCCGCTTAGTCTTACGCTTAAATTATTCGTATCAGGACCCCCAATGAAATACCTCATCGTAGCAACCATTGTTAAGGGTGGTATGTGACCTAACATGTAGTAGTATGTTTTCTTGATTCAACCATAGCAGGCAGTGTGAATGCATATAACAGGAATAACTCTGTAAAATTGAGTATTTCTTCCGCTTCTTCTTGAGTAAACTCTTCATCTGAATGAATAGCACCATTTGAATCAATCCGAATAATATGTGCCCAGTTTTTCATTTGTTCGGTGATTCTATCTTTAGCTTGCAGCATGGAAATACGTTGAGATAGTTTTTCATTTTTCACTTTCGTCCCCTAAAAGTTCTTTGGTTGCAATATCGATAACCTTTCGACAATTCATCACGGAGGTTTCATAGCGATGACGCTGTAAATCGTCTTTCGATTCGATGAAAAATTTAGCTACTCTAGTAGGTGAATTTTCAGGGCATGTATTAGCTTTCACTTTCAGGATAAATCTTATCCAATCTAAAAATTGAATCATCATGAGGTAAGACAATATTTATATCTTCACGCATGCAATATGAATAAGGGCTTCCGTTAGGAAAAGAAGAATGCACAACAGCAATACCTGTTTGTTCACAGCTTCTACAATAAAATGGAATATCATAAAAATCTGTATCATTTCTACGGTGTTCACTAAACCCAACTAACACTGCATTGTCTTTAAGGCAATGTGGGCAGGTGATATCAAAAGAGAGCATTCCCATGAGTAATTTAACTCCATATTTAAAAGATATATCGTCAATATTAAAAAATTCAGAAAGACCGGAATTCGCATTGTTACAACGTTATGAAACGACATCCGATAACCAAAAGATTAAATTTATCCTATCGATGATAGGCAAGCTCATTGAACAGGACAGAATGTTAAGAGTCAAGAACAAGGTAATTGAAGAAAACAATTATGAAATACCAAATCGAAGCAACCATTGTTAAGAATGGTGGCGAGCCTGTTCATTTTAACTTTAATGAAACATTAGTTAAATAGAAATTAATTAACAGAATTTAGTTGATTATTTTTTTTTAATGTAAACATAATGACGTGTGAGTATAAATAATTTTTACTCAACTGGTTAGATTAGAGGTTAAATTATGTTAACACCGTTTGGTAAAATTGTAAGAATAATGCGTATGGATTTAGGTATTAACTTGAAATGCATGGCTGAATCTATTGGTATGACATCTTCTTATCTTTCCTCAATCGAAACGGGCAAAAGAGCTATTACGCCGCAAATTTTAGATAATATTGTCTCATACCTTGCTAAAAATGAAGAAGAGTCGATCAACCTGAGAAAGGCAGCAAGAGATTCCCAGCAATCGGTGGAGATAAGTTTGTCTGGCAAAAGTACCAATGCAAGAAAGGCCGCTATGTCTTTCGCTAGAAAGTTTGATGACTTAAACGAAGATGATTTTGCTAGACTTTTAAATTTACTTAATAGGAATAAACACAAGTAATAGGGAGATTCAAGATTTGAGCGGTTCTGTATACAAAGTGCCTATCTTGAGCCGAATGGAAATTCGTAACTTCACAGATACAATTAGACAAAAGGTAAAAATTTCAGGTGCATAAAAATGAGATAATAGGCAGGAGGCGCATTTGGAAGACAAACTACTCTTCCACGAATCAACGAAACAATCCGTCTGGCAAACACTAAAAGCCATCCTCGCAACAAACCAACCGCATCAACTCATCATTAAGCCTTACCGAAAAACTCGCTCACTCTCTCAAAACTCACTTTTTCACCTGTGGACAGGGGAGATAAGCAAGTATTTGTGTGCTAACGGCGCTCACTTCACACCTGAGCAAGTGAAGGAAATGCTTAAGCACACATTTCTTGGCTATGAAGTGGTCGAGCGTATTGATGTGACCACACAGGAGCCAGAGCGCGTCAGAACGCTCAGGAGGACATCAAAGCTTGATACGGGGGAAATGCATGTCTTTATGCAAAAAGTGGAATGCTGGGCGATTGGCATCGGTTGTTTCGTGACAATACCGGAAAGCTCGGAGTATATGAAATTAAAAAAGTAGCAGGATAAATAATGACAACTTTAAACGATGCAGTTTATCAGCGAATCGATGGTGATCAATATCGTCACATTTATGCCGTAGGTGACTTGCATGGCTGCTATGCGTTACTAATGGAAAAAATACAACATTTTGATTTTGATGAAGAAAAAGATTTGATTATATCTGTTGGTGATTTAATAGATAGGGGTGATCAGAATGTTGAGTGTCTTGATCTATTAAATGAGAAATGGTTTAAGGCAGTTCGTGGTAATCATGAAGAAATGGCTATTAATGCATTGAAAACAGGCGATCTTGACGGTTGGATATATAACGGTGGCCAATGGTTTTTTATGCTTGATTATGAACAGGAAATATTAGCAAAGACATGTTTAAAATTAGCCGAAAAATTACCTCTCATTATTGAATTAAATGTTAATAACAAAAAAATAATCATTGCTCATGCTGACTATCCTGATGATGAATATGAATTTGGAAGGGATATTAATGAAATCGATGTTGTCTGGAGCAGGGATAGAATTAGCAAAAGGGAAAGTAGAGAAATTAAAGGCGCTGACCTTTTTATATTCGGGCATACTCCATTAATTAAAGGTTCTTGGCGTAGAAGCAATCAAGAATACATAGATACAGGGGCAGTATTTGGTAACGAACTGACATTAAAGAAAATAAAATGAATGCGTTATTAATAATATCTCTCGTTGTTTTCTGCATTATTTTTTGGTTATTAATCGCATTTGGAAACTTATAATATTGGAAAAATTTAAAATCACCGTTCCTTTCCCTCCTTCCGTAAATCACTACTGGTATCACGCAAAACACAAACACTTCATCACCGCAAAAGGGAGATTATACCGCCAGTCGGTAGTTGCAGAAATCCTGCATCAAAAGCTTTGTAAGCGATTATCGCAACGTTTAGGGGTTGAGATAGGGGTGTATCCACCTGACCGTCGTAAGCGAGATTTAGATAACCTGATGAAAGCACCGATTGATGCACTCTGTCATGGTGGGTTGATAATTGATGATGCTCAGATAGATGTGTTGCACGTTGAGCGAAAGGAAATCATTAAGGGCGGGAAACTGGTTATCACCATTTGGGAATTAGCGTAATCAAGAAACCAACATTCAACGCAGGGCATTGAGACCATGCCCCTATTCCTATTTTTGCCGGAGGACAGATGAAGGCGGTTAAGTCATTGGAATTAACTAAAGCACAGTATGACTGGGTAAATGGTTGGCTTGAGTTATGGGGGGCGTGGGTATGCTCAGGAGAACTCGACAAATGGCAATTCAATATCATCTGGCGATTTATGCAAAAGGCGAAAGGGGAAGTGATACCTTCGAGGCCAATGTGTAACGATGATGAAGGATTGCTCATTTCTCAAGTGGTTGATGCTGTTATGCGTATTGATGAGAAAGCCTACCAGATTCTATTAAGTTATTATGTTTACGGAAAGTCAAAATTAAGCATAGCCACCTATTATCACAAAATAGCAAAACCGAGAAGGATGATGACCAGGGCGGGGGGAAGGTGGAAAAGGCCATCACCTAGAACATGCAGAAGGGAGATTGATGATATTTTCAATGCCAGCCTGTATTTAATTCACAATCCGCTAGTAAATGCCATGAAAAATCAAAATACTGTTGTTAAAGTTGTTAATTTTACCTAATTATGACTTGACTTTAATGGACAAATGGCCAATAATTTTAGGTAAGCTGATACAGTTGTATAAAAAATCATAGAGCCTCGCTTTTTGCGGGGTTTTTTGTTTATGAGGTGGAAATGAACAAACTTCCAAGTGACTATTTCCTTGATGTGGATGATGACCTATTAGCATTTTTGGAAAAACAAGGTGAAGATTGTGCTAAAGAAATTTACAAGTCGAATACGGTTAATATTGAAAACGCATATAAATTGCTGAACATTTTGACGAGTAGAGCATCGCGTTCCGCTTTCGTTGCTCTTAACGCAGAAAGCCGATTTTTGTGTATGTTAACGATGGGTTTAGCTACGCTTTTTCGATGTGTTGCGGTGATATGTGTGCGGGGTATCTGGTCTTGTTCTGCTTACGGCCAAATATTAGAGGCGCTGTGTTTACTTACGACGCAGACAGATTGTATTACGAAACCTTACAAAGCCATTTGTGATACCGATGTATCCAAAAATCTAGATAATCCAAAGGGTTCAAAGAACAAAGAAAACCATTAAATCTTATACGGCGCTACAGGCTAATTGATTTGTGCGCAAACAACTGATGACATTGATTGGTGTTAATATCAAAATTAGAAAGCATTTAAATAGAGCGAGGCACCACGAACAATCTATCGCTCCAATATTATCAATCGACAATATCTGCTATTACTTATTATTTTTTTGTAACTATTCTTTCACCGGAGTCGCCTAAGGCAGCCTTTTTCATTTACGCCACCGCAATACTCCCAAATTAACTACCTAAAACGAGTAAGGCGGCTGGCTACCGTTCTGTTTTTAAAGAGGTCGCTCAGGCGGCCTTTTTTATTGATTAAAAAGGGGCATACATGCACTGGAAAGAGAGACGGGAAAGTGAGCAGGTAGAAGACCGGCGGAATACCGCCGAAGCACAGGAAGCGGATACCCGCCGGGAAGAAGCCTTGAAGCGCCGGAAGAAAAAGGCAAAGAAAAAGAAAAGAAAACCGAAATATAAACCGCTGTTAGCAGAAGGTTTTGTGTTTTCCCGCTGGCGTTGGATGGGCGTGGGTGGCTAGTTATCCTCCTGCTGTTACTGGGTGGCTATCGCTGGGCTTTTGCGGCATCTGAACAGGTGCGCAGCGCCGTTGTCGGTCAATCGTTTTGTGGATGAGAACGAGGCCGCTAAGTTCACCTCTGTCATTCTGGCATCAACTGAAGATGCCTGGCGAAAGATTTTTGCTGAGTCAGGCGGTCGTTACCGGTTACCGAAACTGGTGATGTACCGCGGAGAGACCGAGACGGGCTGCGGCACGGGCTACACCCTGATAGGGCCCTTTTATTGCCCTGCTGACAGCACGATCTATATCGACCTGTCATTTTATGACGAGATGAAAATCAGACTGGGGGCAGACGGTGAATTTGCCTTTGGCTATGTGATAGCCCATGAAGTGGGTCATCATGTCCAGACACCTGCGGGATGTCCTGAAAAAAGTGGACTTGGCACAGGCGAATATGTCAAGAAAATCGGCCAATAAGTTATCGGTAAAGCTGGAATTGCAGGCGGACTGCTACGCGGGGGTATGGGGGCATTTTGTGCAGCAGGCAGGCTGGCTGGAGATGGGCGATTTGGATGACGCGCTCAATGCGGCCAAAGCGATTGGGGATGACCGGCTACAGAGGGAAGGTCATGGACGGGTGGTTCCCGAGACGTTCACGCACGGGACATCGGCACAGCGTCATGACTGGTTTAAGCGGGGTTTTGATAGCGGTGACCCAAAACAATGTAATACCTTCAAGGAGATACGATGATTATCAGACAACATTGGGTAATCGGTATCCTGTGCTTGTTGAGTGTGTTAAGCACACCCGCTCAGGCGACTAAGCCGGTTAATACCCCGAAGAGTTTCAGTGAAGCGAAATGGGTTTCCCGTCAGGCCGTTTACCACGACCTCAATCAGGGTGCAGGTGGCACCCTCTATTGTGGCTGTGACTGGCAGTGGACAGGAAAAAACGGGGGTCGAATTGACCTTGAAAGTTGTGGTCAGGCGGTCAGACGGGAAGTTCACCGTCATCGTGCACAGCGGATTGAGTGGGAGCATATCGTGCCGGCGTCGGTATTCGGTCAGGCGTTTGGCTGTAAAGAAAAAGGCGGCCGAAAAGGCTGCCGTCAAGAAGACCCGGAATTTCGAAAAGCGGAAGGCGATTTGCACAATCTGGCACCGGAGTCAGGTGAAGTGAATAACGACCGGGGTAATATGCCCTATGGCGAAGCCGGGCAGGTCCCTTTTGTTTACGGGCAGTGTCAGAGCCGTCCGGATTTTAAACAGCGGGTTTTTGAACCGCGCGATGACGTCAAGGGACTCGTCGCCCGGGTCTGGTTTTATATGTCAGACCGGTATGGTTTTGTGATACCCCCTGAGCAGCAAGCAATTTTAATGCAGTGGGACAGGCAATATCCCCCCGATGCGCGTGAACGCGAACGTGACCGGCGTATTGCGGCGATTACCGGTGTGCACAATCCGTTTGTGACGGGTGAAAAGGCATGGAAAAAACGATAATGGAAAAGTTCACTGGGGCATGGGAGAGCGTTTGCGCTTTCCTGGCGTCGATTAAAGAGCAGGGCGTGGGCGCAACGCTGGCGTTTCTGATGGCGTGGCTGCGCGGGCGATATCAGGAGAAGAAATGGCGCAAGACCCTGATTGATGCCACGATATGCGCGATTATTGCGTGGTTTGCGCGTGACCTGCTGGCGCTTTTCGGGTTAAGTGCGGGTCTGGTCTATCTGGCCAGTGTCTTCATCGGTTACCTTGGCACTGATTTTCTGGGGGAGGCATTAACGGACTCACTGCCTTTTCGGGGGTTGAGGTTGTCGGTCAAAAAACCGGACACAAGGAAAAAAAATGACAACCAGCGACGCAGGGGTAAGTCGGATTAAACAGTTTGAGGGGTGTCGCCTTCGGGCTTATCGCTGTCCGGCCGGACGCTGGACGATTGGCTATGGGCATACGCAGGGGGTGACCGCGAACGGATGACAATTAGTCACCGTCACAGGCGGAACGCTTTTTAACCGATGACCTCGAGCAGACAGAGGACGTGATTAACCGGTGTGTGTGGGTCACGCTGACCCAACTCCAGTTTGATGCGCTGGTATCACTGGTCTTTAACATCGGTGAGGAAGCATTCGCGACCTCGACCCTGTTAACAAAACTCAATGCGGGCGATGTTGCGGGCGCGGCGAATGAATTTAACCGCTGGGTCTATGCGGGCGGGGAAAAACTGACTGGATCTGGTCAGGCGGCGAGCGGTTGAACGGGAGAGTGTTTTTGTCATGATGCGCGGAACAGTGATGGCGTCCTGCTGGCTGTGATAACAGCGCTGTCTGATTGGCCTGATGCATTATCGCGCAGAGGCCAAGCCTCTGGCAAATGAAAGCCGGAGCAGGCGCGCCAGCAGGTGGAAAAGACCGAACAGCAGTATACAGACACAACAAATTCAGTTTGACCAACTGGCCGAGATGGACAGACAGCATTATCAGAGGATTAACCGCATGCGAAACAGACGATTGAGGCACTCAGGCTGGATGTTGCTCGGGGTTTTAAGCGGTTGCGGGTCAACGCCACCTGCCCCAAAGTGTCCGGCACCGCCTCCCCGCCGGCGTGGATGATGGCACCGCCCCCCGACTTACAGCAGACGCTGAACAGGCTTATTACACCTTACGAGAACAGATTGCTACGGTCACCGCCCAAACCTTAGGGCTTCAGGGTTACGTCAACACACAGTGTCATTGAATCGGTCATTGGCACATCAAATGACCCAGGTGGTCAACTTGACCTCTTGTAATAAAAACAATGAAATATCTGTCAATCAATTGTTAATTGGCACATTCAAATCTTAATAATCACTGCGCCCTCACCGCGCATTAATCAAACACAGAACCTTACAGAAAGTCGAGCCTGAGAATCGCCGTTTAAAATGGTGCTTTTCTGTGGGCGGCTTTTCTGTGTGAGCAGGTTCGATTTTCTATAAGGAACAGTACGATGAAAACAGCAACAATTAAAAATAACAATTTTTTAGCAACCGAATTACCAACGATGACCAGTCTGGAAATGGTTGATTACATTAATGCTGATCGGAAATCAAAAGCGGAAGCAGAGGGATTAATGTTTCCTTGCAAAAAATATCGCAAGCTACAGCACAATGATTTTTTGAAGAAAGTACCCAAAGTACTAGGAGAAACATCAGGGAAATTTTTCTCTGATGATATTTTCACCGCTGGAAAAGGTGCTAAAGCAACTCGAAGAATTTACCGATTCCCTAAGCGTGAAGCGTGCCTGATGGCAATGAGCTACAGCTATGAACTACAGGCAACAATATTCGACAAAATGACCGAGTTAGAAGGCGGTAAAGATATTAACTTGCTCGACTTGTCTGGTTTAACTGAACTCACGATTAAGCAGATGCAAGATCGGGTTGCGTTGGCAGAAAAGCATTCCTTTGTAGAACACGGACAAAAAGGCAGCAGCCTAATGTTGCTCCGTAGAAGAGAGAAGAAAGCGATTAATAAAGCTGAGCAACAGGTGAAAAACCTCATTCAATTTAAATTGTGCGATTTGGGGGATTTTCCAAATGGAGAAAGTCAAGCATGACCCCCGAACAATTCATTGAAGTCAATATCAAGGCCGAGTTATTAAAGCTCGGCTTTTCTTCATCAATAGCAGCAATGGCAACAAGTGAAGCGATCCGCTATTACCGCAAACAGCCAGCTAGCAGAACGAGGCAAGATGATATCGGATTGTCTCAATCAGGCTAAACGATGGGCGAAGAGTGCAGCTAAACATAAACATTAATTGAGGTAGATGTTATGACTCTCACAAACAAGCAGGAGGCATTTTGTCGAGAGTACCTGATTGATTTAAACGCGACGCAGGCAGCAATTAGAGCCGGGTACAGTGAAAAAACTGCAAAAGATATCGCATGTCAAAACTTAGCAAAACTCAACATTCAAAAACGCATCCAAACCCTCATGGAAGAACGCAAGAATCGCATTGAGGTTAATGCTGACTACGTGCTTAAGCGACTGGTTGATATCGACCAGATGGATGTATTGGATATTCTTAACGAATCAGGCGATTTAAGACCGATTAAAGACTGGCCTAAAGTGTGGCGAACAACATTAAGCGGTTTGGACATTGCAGTCATACGAGTTGATGGCGCAGAAGCATTGCTCAAAAAAATAAAGTGGCCTGACAAAATCAAAAACCTTGAGCTTTTAGGTAAGCATGTTTTTGTTCAGGCTTTTCGAGATCAAATAAAAAATGAGCATGATGAAAATGTTGTTATTTTGCCACAGGTGATAAAGATAGAAGCAGGAAAGTTCCCATATGATAAAAGTGGCGACGATTGAAATACCACCCAAATTAACCGACCGTGTTTTAACGGGCGTGTCTCGTTATCGTTGCGCTTACGGTGGGCGAGGAAGTGGCAAAACACGCACCTTTGCATTGATGTTGGCGGTTAACGCGTATCAACGCTGCACGTAGAGGATAAAAAAGGCGTGATCCTTTGTGCCCGTGAGTTCATGAACTCCCTTGAAGACTCCAGTATGCAGGAAGTGAAACAGGCAATACAAAGCGTCAATTGGCTCAATGCCTTTTTTGAGATTGGTGAAAGGTACATTCGTACCAAAGACAGGCGTGTTTCTTTTGTCTTCTGTGGATTAAGGCACAATTTAGATAGTTTGAAATCGAAGTCATCAATTCTGTTTTGCTGGATAGATGAGGCTGAAAACGTACCCGAGTATGCTTGGCAAAAATTAATCCCGACGGTGCGAGAAGAAGGCTCTGAAATTTGGGTAACGTGGAATCCCGAGCGAAAAGGGAGCGCAACCGATGTTCGCTTTAGGCAGAAAAAGCCAAGTAACTGTATTTCGGTTGACCTCAACTACAATGACAATCCGTGGTTTCCTGGTGTTTTGGAGGAAGACAGAAAAAACGACCGGATCCGGCTTGATGCCAATACCTATGCGTGGATTTGGGAAGGAGCTTATTTGGAAAATGCTAATAAGCAAGTGTTGAACGGCAAATACGATGTTGTTGAGTTTTCCGATGATCTCTGGAAAAAAGCCGACCGATTGTTATTTGGTGCCGATTTTGGCTTTTCAAATGACCCAAGTACCTTGATACGTAGCTTTATTTTTGGTGACTGTTTGTACGTCGAATATGAAGCCTACAAGGTCGGCGTGGAGTTGGACGCGCTACCTCATTTCTATCAGGCGATACCGGAAGCAACACGTTGGCCAATTAAAGCAGACAACAGCAGACCAGAGACTATCAGCTACTTAAAACGACAGGGATTTAATATTGCTCCGGCATCCAAATGGCATGGTAGCGTAGAAGACGGCATCGCGCACCTTCGAGGTTTCAAAAAAATCATTATTCACCCACGCTGTAAACATACGATTGAAGAAGCACGGTTGTATTCGTATAAAGTTGACCGCAACACGGGTGACGTGCTTCCTGTTAATTGTTGATGCTCACAATCACTGTTGGGATGCAGTACGTTATTCGCTGGACGGATACATAAAAGGCTCGGTCTCTTTCCTGGATACCTTGTAGAAAAAATAGATATTATTTTATGTACAAATAATGTTAAAAATAATTAATTTATTAAAAATCAAATAATTGAGTTATTTTAATAAAATTAAATTAATTTTTATGTACCTGATTGTGTGCACTTTTTTTATTTAACCCCCCTTGTTTTGAAAAATCCCTATATTTAGGAGGGCATTTTGTTTGCTAAATTTCGAAAAAAATTATCCCCAAAAATGGGTGATGGTGGATTAGATAACCTGATGCGTGATGTAAATGCTATTGGTGCAGCCACTCCCACGTTGCCAGCCAGTTTTTCAACACTCGGCATATCCGGCGCGGGTTATTTTGAAACCGATAAAGGCTTGGAGTGGCTTTATGAGCGCGTGTCGATTGTCCGTAAATATATCAACAAAACGTCAGGCGATTGTATCAAGCATTGGCGCACCGTGCGCTTTACAGGTGATGATGATGAGAGAACGGAGCAGCTTAATGATTTGTTTACGGGCGAAGAAAAACGACTTGGCATTGAAAAGCAGGCCGAACTTGCCTTAAAGCTAGCTTCACTTTACGGCGGTAGCCTGTTAATTGCGGTCACCGATGAAGAAAATCTGGAAAAACCCCTCAACGTTAACAACGAACAGTTAAAAGGTTTTTTAGTCGTCCGGCAAGGCGAATACCTCATCCGGAAAATTGCCACCAACATTTTCAGTCCGTATTTCAACAAACCGTTATTGTTTGAATTGAAAAATAAAGAAAAAATAGCCGTTCATCACTCCCGTTGCTGTTTAACGGTCATTAATCAAATCACCAACAGCACCGTCAAAGCCGACAAAAAAGCCAATGACGGCCAAAGCGATATTCTGGCGTTTATCTCCGATTTGCTCGGTTACCTTTACGTGAACGATGAAGTGCTCGGCATGTTGCGAGAAATGAAGTCCGATATTTTTTTGCTGAAAGACCTGAATTGGAATATTTCAGGTGGCAGAGGCAAAGAGATAATCGACTGGCTGCAACTGGTGTTGCAAGCAAAGAAGCGGCACAACGTATTGATGCTGGATGCCGACAGCCAGTATGAGCAAAAAGAACTGTCACTGGCAAACGTATCCGATATCTGGACAAAAGCGCAAGACCGATTGGCGGTGGCGATGGACAGACCGAAAACCATTTTGTTTGGTGATAGTGCCGCCGGATTTTCCACCGGACAGGAAGACTTGCAATCTTACTACGACACGATTTTTGAGATCCAAGAATCCCGTTTGCGCCCGATTATTAACTTCTTCGACAAATTCATTTGTGCCAAGCACGGCATTAGCGAAACGGAAGTCGCCTTTGAATTTGTCCAAATCAAAACGGAAAACAAAGCCGAGTCTGCCACCAATCTTAATACCGTGACCACGGCATTAATGCTATTGCTGGAACACGGCGTGATTGAACCGCAAGATGCGCTGGACGAGTTAAACCGCCGTGAGCTGGTTGACGTGAAAAATGTGCCCGAAGTGACAATGTTGGCGAAAATGTTTGGTGAGGAGAGTGACAGTGAATTCAATACCCAAAGGCAAATTAACGGGTAGGGAATGTAAACCGATTAATCCGAGTAAGCGCGCAGAAGTCTATTATTCCGCCTCAGTTAAGCATCTTATTTCACTTTTTAAGCTCGTTGTTAAGCAAGAAATTAACCGTGAAAATCAGCAAAAAAATCTCGGCGATGCCAGCCCCGATTCTATCCAAAAACGTTTCCAAACCTTTAACCGCATTGTTGACCGTTTTTTAACGATTGACATCAGCGCATTTGCGACACGGGTCGCCCGCAATTTTGCCCAAATCACCAATGCGGATAACAAAAAACGGTTAAGTCGTGAATTTGAGTCTGTGATGGCGATTAACCCCGAAGCGGTGTTGGACAGTAAACAAACACAGGATTTCTTCAAGGGCATGATTGGCGAAAACGTCCAGTTGATTAAAGGTTTGCACACCGAGTCATTAAGCAATGTACAAAAAATTGTGCAATCGATGATAGGCGGCAATAAAACGTTGCGCGAGGCGGGAAAGGACATCACGGCAGCATTGAATATTCAGCAAAACCGAGGAATGCGAATTGCGATTGACCAAAGCCGTAAAGCGATGGGCGATTTAACCAATCTTCGAATGCAGAAACTCGGCATTAAGTTATATCGCTGGTCAGCGGTAATGGATAAGCGAAAAAACGGCGGAACCCGTCCTTCACATGCAGCTATGCACAACAAAATTTGTCGATTTGATGATCCGAGTGTGTATTTCAACGAAAAAACCAAGCAGTGGGAAAAACGAAAACGTATTGGGGGCGTGAAGCTCCACCCCTCGCAAGATTTTAATTGTCGCTGCGTCAGCAAAGTGATTTTACAAAGCATAGAAGGATTGGAAGATGAACGGCAATGACAACCGATTGCCTATTGATATTAAGGGCGCACAGCAGTTAGAAACGGGTTATCGCATCCCGAGCAAAATTGCCAAAGTGGGGACACAGGAATTTGAGGGGTGGGAACTGTCTAGTCATGTGCCCAATTTGCCACCCACCCAACGCTACAAAGTTGAGGTGTCCCCCGAGGACCTTTTTGATGCTGAAACCATCGCCTCGTTTGAGGGAAAACCGCTCACCTTTTTTCACGCGCCCAATAACGAGGTGACCAGTGATAACTGGAAGAATACCGCCATTGGGCATGTACAGAATGTGAAACAGGACGGCGATTATCTGACAGCGGATGTTTTTCTTTATGACGCTGAGGCCATTGAGGCGATTAAAAATTACCAAATCAAAGAACTGAGTTGTGGTTACCGATCTTTTATCGAGCCTACCACCACAACGGGCATTGATTTCAAGAAAACCCATATCAGAGGTGACCACGTGGCGATTGTTGACGCGGGTCGCTCTGGACATGATGTCAAACTAGGAGATAGCGCTGTGTCTATGAAAGCAAAACTCGCTGCCTTGAAAGGTCAGCAAAAAATTGGGGATGAGGCAGAAACGCCGGATACCCTCGATACTCTATTGATTCAGATGAGTGATTACATCCAGTTGCTCACCGAATCCGCCGATGAAGCCACCAAAGAAATCGGCGAGCTATTAACGGGATTAATTGGTCAAGCGCAAAGTCTGAGTGCGAGTCCAACACCCGCCAGTGAGGTCAAGCAAGGCGATGCAGACAGTGAAATAACATCCGTGCCTGAAAACACAGAGGCTACCGATGATAAATCGCTGATTGAGACGCTGAAAAAGCAGCTTGAAGAATTGACGGAAAAGCTCAAAGCACTGGAAGAAGAAAACGCCAGACTGAAAGCAGAAAAAGAGCTAGCGGAAACGGAAGCACAAGCCAAATCGACCTTTGGCGACGTGGCAATCGGTCACGGGCGAACCGCACGGCAAATCAAAGAAAACGTAATTATCGCTAAAGGGCTAGTAACGCAATTAGAGGCAAAGAAATTGGGTGACTCCGCGATTAACGGCAAGTATGACTATCTCATCAATCGTCAGCGTGAACAAAACAAGCCAAGATTCAATCTTGGCGATAGAAAACCCACCAAATCCGCATCACAACGCCTAGGAGGTCGCTAATGGCATTTGGATTCACGAATTGGGATTCCGACAAAGGAACCTTGCGCGCGGGTACAATCTATCGCGCTTCCAGCTCCAATGACAAAGTATGGGGCGAAGAGAACAAAACCGACGACTGACCTTCAATACGGCGTTTTTGTGGCGGTGAACCGTGACGGAGGCGTGAAGCCGATTTCGGCGGCAACTGATGTCATCCACGGCATTGTTGTACGGGATATTTACGGCGATAAAGCACCACACAACAAGCAAGTCAATGTGGGGCATTTTTCCCACGGTGATTGCGTGGGTGCGGCAACGGCAAAAGATGAAACTTTCAAACGAGGCGATAAAGTTTATGTGGTCGCAACAGGTGACGATGTTGGCAAGGTATCTAAAACCGCAAAAGGCAATATCGATTTGGGGTATTGGGTGGAAAATGTCAGCTCAGGCAGTCAGTGCGTAGCAGTCACGCTTGGATTCATTCAAAAGGTAGGAGAATAACAGATGGCAATTGAAGAAGCCTATTTTGAAACGGTATTGCAAGAAGCGCTCACCGAACGCGACACGCAATTGCAGGAAAAACAGCTGGCCTGAAATCAATATTGGTGAGGCAATCCCAATTACCGAAGGACTGGATTTTGCCGATGAATACGTGGAATACGGCATCACAGAAGTACTAGGCTCTGTCAAAGACGGTATTATTGGTAACAAAACCAACTCGATGGTCACGATTGACAGCACCATTGAAATGTACAAGGCGCCTGTTTGCCAGTGGGCAAAAGCCGTTGTCTGGACACAGCAGGAGCTTGAGAAAATCAACAAAATCAATATTAATCTGCAAAGCAAAAAAGCAAGATGATTTGTACGCCAATGCCTTGTCTACACTGCAATATGCAGGTTACTTGGGACATAACAAGGTGAAAGGACAAGAAGGATTGTTGACAGGCAGCAAAATTCAGGTGATGCAAGAAGAATCCGGTAAATCACTGAAAGACTTGAGCGCCAATGAGTTTATCAAACTGGTATTGGATGCTTACAACAAGGCGTGGGCAAACTCAGATTATCGGGTGCAACCAACGCACATAGCGATGGATGCCGCTGATTTCATGCTGGCAATGCAGAAGTTTGATAGCCAAAGTCCGATTGTGGGGACAGACTTACTGCCTGTTTCAGCCATGGACAGGATCATGGCTGCGTTGAGGAAGGCATCAGGTAATGACAGTTTTACTATCACCTTTGTGAAAGTTCCAGCAGGATATGCCAAAGAGATAACCAAAGGAAAAACCCGTTTGGCGATTTACACCTATGATGAAGAATATGTCGAAATGAAAGTGCATATGCCGGAGTTGTTAGCGGTTCGCCAGCGTGATTTGCTGACCTACGAGTGTGGCTATCGTTCCGCTTTCGGTGGAGCAATGTGGAAACAACCACTATCTGCCGTTTACGCCGATTACAAAACTGCCCCAAAGTCATAGACGGCGGTTTCCCAAGCGGAACAACGCCTTCATTCGAAGTCTGATTCAGCGGATTTTATCCGCTTTTTTTGGGGGCATCATGCAAGAAATGTTGCAAGAAATGTTAAAGAAATTTCGTGACCGTTTCGGCGAAAAAACCTTTACCGCCGATGACAACAAATTACTCCTCTATTTAACCGATGCAGAAAACAGGATGGACAAGAAAGTGTGGGGGGTGATGTATGAGCAAGGCTTGATGTATCTAACCGCGCATCTGCTTTTTTTGGCAGGATTTCATGAAAACAGTCCGAAAAAAGGGGGGCATTCAGCTGATCCAAACGCATTGTATGCGAGCGACGGTGTAGGTGATGTTACCGCAAGTGCGAGTTTTTCAGGAACGGAGAAAGACTGGTTTAAAACCTCCGCCTTTGGTGAGCAATATTTGGAGCTGGAAAGTCGCATTAACAATTACGCCTTGGCAATCGGGATGAACTGGTAATGCTGAAATCGAAATTGTTGGAAAAATCCAAAAAACAGTTTGAGGAAATTAACAAACTGCAAGTGGAAGTGGGCGTATTGGAAAATACCCGACCGTACAAAGATTCCGATATCAGTGTGGTGGAAGTGGCTACGATCCACGAATTTGGCACGGAGAACAATCAAACCTCGCTCTTTTTTGCGAATGCCGATTCGTGATCACCAAAAAGCCATCATTGAAAAAGCGGTAAAGAAAAATACCGCTTATTCATTTCAGGTGAAATTAGCGCAACGGCATTTCTGGCTTATATCGGCGAACAGGCGGTTGCCTGGTCAGTTGAGGCATTTGATACGCAAGGTTTTGGGTCGTGGCCTTTGCATGCAAGAAAGACACCAGAAGCGCAATTGATAAAGAGAAAAGGCGTCGAACGTAAGCAAGGCTGATGTGGCAAGATTACTAGGTTCCGGCAATTTGAAAAAATCGATAACCTATCAAGGTGGTGAAAAAATCAGACTGCCCAATATGGCCAGAACCATCCGGCGATTTTCGCAACCGTTAACCTTCATCACGGAAGTGATCACCACGAAGGATTTTAAGCCGCATTTTTCAGTAACACGAAAAGCCGTTGAGGGCGTAATTAACAGTCTGTCTGACGAGGCGATTAACAAGGACAGTCTCGATTGGTCACTGGAGTATTACACCGTGCATGTGCAACCAAAATATGCGGATTTGCTCGGTGTTTACTTGGAGTACAAAGGAAAAATATTCAAATCAATTAACCGCAAAGACTATAGCGACTATGGCTTTGTGCGCTATGTCTTTGAGGAAGTGAAAGATAGTGAGATCACAGGAAGGCTCACCCAATAAAAATATATTTTAACGCAGCAATGACGACAGCAATACCAACAGCGAGAATAAGTTTTTTAATCCAGTCTAAATCTGACTTAATGCTTTCTGTTGCTACGCTTAAATCTTCCTTCGTAACAGTACCTACATTTTGAAATTCAGCAATAACCTCTACGATTTTTTCAGCTTGTTTTTCATCAATGCCTGATTCTTGTAAGGCTTTTATCGCTTTA